>CAVQMZ010000015.1:0-1003141 GCA_963713725.1 uncultured Bacteroidota bacterium | reverse complement strand
TGGCAGCGGATGAGAAAGGACTGAATCCAGACGAGATTACTATAGCCGAAGTTCTGAAATCGGCGGGATACAGAACCGGGATTTTTGGAAAATGGCATTTAGGAGATCAGCCTGATTTCCTACCCACCCGTCAGGGCTTTGATGTATTCTTCGGAATACCTTACAGTCATGATATCCATCCTTTTCATACCCGTCAGGACCATTACAATTTCCCTCCTCTCCCCCTGCTGGACGGTGAACAGGTCATTGAAATGGATCCGGATGCAGACTACCTCACCAGGCGCATCACGGAGCGTGCGGTTCATTTCATCGAAAAGAACAAGGACCAGCCCTTCTTCCTGTATGTTCCCCACCCCATTCCCCATCGGCCGCTTCACATGTCACCTCCATTCATGGAACATGTTCCGGACGATATTATCGCCATCCTGGAAGAGGAAGGTGATTCTGTTGATTATCATACCCGGGACCTGATCTATCCCCAGGCCATCAGCGAAATTGACTGGTCGGTGGGACAAATCCTCGATGCACTTAAGAAACATGGGATTGACGAAAATACACTGATGATTTTTACCTCGGATAATGGCCCGTCCATTGCCGGAAGCGCCTTACCCCTGAGAGGAAAAAAGGGAAGCACCTTCGAGGGAGGTATGCGTGAACCCACTGTTATTCGATGGCCGGGGAAAATCCCTGCTGGGGAAACTAACATTGAATTGCTCACAACCATGGACCTGTTACCGACCTTCGCCAGGCTTGCCAGAGCAGAGCTTCCGGCTGACAGGGTTCTGGACGGAAGAGATATCTGGTCAGTAGTTATTGGAGAAGAAGAAAGTCCCCACGAAGCATTCTTCTATCACCGCTTGGATGAACTTCAGGCTGTACGTTCCGGAAAATGGAAGTTACACGTAAAAGAAGGGGAAGCGCATTCTCTTTTCGATCTTGAAAACGATATCGGCGAATCCAACAATGTACTGGAAGAAAAACCTGATATTGTAAGCCGTTTGCTTCAGCACATTACTGCTTTTGAAAAAGACCTTGAACAAAACAGCCGGCCTGCAGCATTTGTAGATAATCCAATACCTCTGACTAAATAAGAAGAAGATGAATATCAAGCTGTCAAAATCTATGTTTCCTGTTCTGCTCATCCTTTTGTTTTCGAGTTGTTCGAAACAATCAGAAAGCGAAACACCCTTGAAGATCTGGTTCGAGCAAGCCACAGTAAAATGGAACGAAGGACTGCCTGTGGGTAATGGCAGTCTGGGAGGGATGATCTATGGATTAGCCGGGAAGGAACAGATTACCCTGAACGAAGAGACCATCTGGACGGGCGAAAAATTATACGACCGTGATAAGAAGGATGGTCATAAGTACCTGGGCCAGATTCAGCAATTGCTGTTCGAGGGCGAATATGTGAAAGCTGAAAAGCTGGCAGAGGAAAAACTGCTGGCCGAACGTTTTCCTTCCGGAACCATGACCTACCAGATGCTGGCCAATCTGTGGATTGAAAGTCCCGGGCTCGACAGTGTTGAAAATTACAGGCGGGAACTGGACCTGAACAATGCCGTGGCCACCACCTTGTTCGAAAAGAACGGGGTAAGCTACCGCAGGGAGTATTTTTCAAGCTTTCCTGACAAGACAATGGTCATCCGGTATACGGCAGATAAAAAAGGGGCCATTAAGCTCTCTGCATGGATTGAACGCAGCGAAAACACGAGTATCGAACTGAGCGATAACAGCATTCATTTTTCAGAGCATGTGGGAAATGGTATCGGGGTTAAATTTCATTCCTTTGTTGATTTTAAAACCATAGGAGGCGAATCGCGTGTGGAAAATGGAAAGATTGTCGTGGCCGGGGCTGACGAGTTAGTTATAAGGGTAGTTGCTGCAAGTGACTACCGCGGAGGTAATCCGGAAAGCATGTGTATGGAGAATATGAGCAAGGCACTGTCCTCCAATTACAAAGAGCTTCTAAAGGCACATACTGAAGATTATCGTTCCCTGTTTAAAAGAGTGGATCTTAAGATTTCTGAAGGCGACGGGGAAGATATGCCCACCGATGAGCGGCTTCAAAGGGTGAAGGAAGGTGCGGCTGATAACTACCTGACCCAGCTCCACTATCAATTCGGGCGCTACTTGCTGATCAGCAGCTCACGGCCCGGAAACTTGCCTGCAAACCTGCAGGGAATCTGGGCAGATGGATTCTCTCCACCCTGGAATTCAGACTACCACATCAACATCAACATCCAGATGAATTACTGGCTTGCCGAAATGACAAACCTGGCTGAATGTCACGAGCCTTTCCTGGAGTTTATAGGCGACCTGCGCGAGATGGGCAGGATAAGTGCCAGGGAAAGCTATGGCTGCGGTGGTTTCGTTGCCCATCACACCAGTGATGCCTGGCACCAAACCGCTGCTTTTGGCAATGCAGGTTATGGCATGTGGCCCATGGGGGCAGCCTGGTGCTGCCAGCACCTTTATACCCATTATGAGTATACCGAAGATACAGACTACCTGGGGGCATATGCCTATCCGGTCATGAAGGAGGCCGCGCAGTTTTTCGTGGAATTCATGGTGCCGGATCCAACTACCGGTCTCTTGGTTTCAGGTCCATCCATTTCTCCTGAAAACAGGTTTTTGGACAAAAACGGAGAACGTGCAACCATGAACATGGGACCCACCATGGATCGGGAAATCATTTTTGAATTGTTTCAGAACTGCATTCAGGCTTCAGAAATCCTGGGCATTGACAAAAAATTCAGGGATACCCTGAAACACATGATCCAACAAATGCCCCCGCTTCAGATTGGTAGCGATGGCAGGCTTATGGAATGGGTGGAAGAATTTGAGGAAGCTGATCCGGGACACCGGCACATTTCCCACCTCTACGCTTTGCACCCCTCCAACCAGATCTCAAAAACACTGACCCCCGAGCTTTTCGAAGCCGCCAAAAAGACCCTCGAATACCGTTTGTCACACGGGGGCGGACACACGGGATGGAGCCGGGCCTGGATTGTTAACTTCTATGCCCGCCTGCTCGAAGCAGAAAAAGCCCATGAAAACATTGTGGCTCTGCAAGAGAAATCCACCCTTCCGAATCTCCTGGATATTCACCCGCCCTTCCAGATAGACGGGAATTTCGGAGTCGTTTCCGGCATCACAGAAATGCTGATGCAAAGTCATACCGGGGAAATCCATGTACTTCCCGCACTGCCGGAAGCATGGTCCTCAGGTCATATCAAAGGAATTGTGGCGAGAAAAGGATTCGAGCTTGATATCCAATGGGAGAACGGGGAATTGGAGAAGCTGCTGGTAAGATCAAAACTGGGCTCTACCCTGCAAGTGAGATACGGGGAAAAAGTAATAAGCACAGAAACCTCGGTGGGCCAGGTCTTGCAATTCAATGTTGAGGATTTTGCATCGGATTCTGTAAGTTTCAGCTACTCTGAGATAAGCGGCATCGGGAAAGACTCCCTGTACAACAGGCGTGACAACAGTGATATTATCAAAGTTGGAAACAAATATTACCTCTGGTACACGAAAATGGACAGTCCGATTACTCCCGGCTACTGGGGAACGATCTGGTACGCGACCTCAGAGGACGAGGGATATACCTGGAAAGAACAGGGCATGGCTCTGGGGACCGGTGAGGATGGGGCTTTTGACAGTCACGCCGTTTTCACACCTAATATCCTCGCGTATAAAGGCAGGTACTATCTCTATTACACGGGAGTAAAACCAACTCCCGGTAATCCCAAAAATGAGTTCGAAGGCAATTCGACAACCGACATCACAGCCATTGGTCTTGCCGTGGCCGACAGTCCGGATGGTCCCTTTGTAAGAACAAAGAATAATCCTGTTTTAACGATCAGCAAGGATTCGGCAGCCTTTGACAGCTTCCGGATCGACGATGCAAGCCTTCTGGTGAGAAAGGGGAAAATATGGCTTTACTACAAGGGCAGATCAAGAATCCATGGTAAAGAGGGCCCCAGGCTTACCCAGATGGGCGTAGCCTTTGCAGAAAGCCCGGAAGGACCGTATGAAAAACACAGGGGACCCATTCTGGACAAAAGCCATGAAGTGCTTATCTGGAGTCAGGACGAAGGTGTGGCCTCGCTTGCATCCATCAACAAATCCATCAATTTCGCTCCCGATGGTTTAGAATTCCGGATGCTCCATTCAAACCTGAGCAATATTCCCAAGGCTCCCGGATTATACCGTCCCGAAATTGAAGACGGAAATCCCATCCACTCCAATCCGGAGTGGGGCATTTCCATGCAGTCTAAGAAAGGACTGGCCTATCTGCTCCGCTTCGAGATGACAAAATAGAATATCACTATGCAGCAATATATTTGTTTATTAATTTCTCTTGTATCGCTGTTGTCCGGGAGTCAACTTTTTGCGGCATCTGACAAAGATCCGGGCAGCCCAAACATCGTTCTTATTAATGCCGATGACCTTGGCTATGGCGACCTGGGCTGTTATGGTGCGACCAAACTGAGAACCCCAAACATCGACCGCCTTGCGAGAGAGGGGCGGATGTTTACGGATGCCCATTCTGCATCGGCCGTTTGCAGTCCTTCGCGCTATGCCTTGCTTACCGGTGAATATCCCATCCGGCATGGTAAGCTGTATGCTCCAGTGTTCCTGAAAAGCAAGCTGGTGATCGATACACGAAAGGAAACCATTGCTTCCCTGCTAAAAAAAGCGGGCTATACTACAGCCTGTATTGGTAAATGGCACCTGGGATTTGGTACAATATCACCGGTTGACTGGAACAAAGCGCTTGCCCCGGGGCCCAATGAACTGGGATTTGATTATTACTACGGGGTTCCCGTGGTAAACAGCCATCCCCCCTTTGTATATGTGGAAAACCATGATGTGGTGGGATTAACAGAGGACGATCCCTTTGTTTATGGTAAACGGGCAAACACCCGGGAGTATTTCGAAAAAATGAATTTGGATGATATTGGGGGAGCAGATAAAGCACATGAATTATATGTAGATGATGAGGTTGGCACCCATTTAAAAGACAAAGCCAATGCGTGGTTGAAAGGTCAGAAAGACAAACCCTTCTTCCTGTATTTTGCCACAACAAATATCCATCATCCATTTACTCCTGCAGCTCAATTTATTGGAAGCAGTGAATGTGGATTGTACGGTGATTTTGTTCATGAACTGGACTGGATTGTCGGAGAGCTAATGAGAACCCTTGAGGAGATTGGGGCTCTGGAAAACACCCTGGTCATATTTACCAGTGATAACGGGGGTATGTTTAACGCAACAGGTCAGAAGGCCTGGGGTGAAGGACACAGGCTCAATGGCGACCTTCTGGGTTTCAAGTTCGATGCATGGGAAGGTGGTCACCGGGTGCCGTTCATCGTACACTGGCCAAATAAAACAGAGGCGGGTTCCGTATCAAAGCAATTGATCTGCAATGTGGACATGCTCGCCACCTTTGCCGCACTCACGGGTCAACAGTTGGAAGCGGGACAGGGGCAGGACAGTAAAAACGTACTGAGTGCATTCACAGGAGAAACAGATGATCCGGTACGGGATACCGTAATTCTGGCTCCATTCAGACCCTCACATCTTGCCCTACGCGTAGGTAAATGGATGTACATTGGCGCTCAGGGCGGTGGGGGATTCACCAGTGGCAAAAACGGAGCTCATGCCTTTGGCGGCCCTGCGGCCATAACTTTTGCCGGCCAGAAAAACAGCGACATCGAAAATGGAATGATCCTTACCGGTGCCCCACCTGCACAGCTATATAACCTGGAAACGGATCCCTATCAGACAAACAATTTATACAATGACTATCCCGGCATTGTTGATGAAATGGCCGGTATACTAAACTCATTAAAATGAAAGCTGGGAACCTGATTATCACTCTGGCGGCAATAGTTTCCTTCTCCCCTACTCTTATCAGTTGCCAACAAAAAGCCAATTTACACAAGCCACCAAATATCGTGGTTATCATGGCCGATGATCTTGGATATGCTGATGTGGGCTTCAATGGTTGCAAGGATATTCCAACCCCACATATCGACAGGCTGGCGGCTTCCGGGGCACGGTTTTCTTCTGGCTATGTAACCGGCCCCATGTGCGGACCTTCACGTGCCGGGTTTATTACCGGCAGGATACAGGCCTCCTTTGGCTGGTATGGTAATCCCGGTGCGCCCCTGGATCCCAGGCAGGGTCTTCCTCCCGGAATAAAAACGATCGCTCATTTTATGCAGGAACAGGGTTATGTAACCGGAGGGATAGGCAAATGGCACATGGGTACTGCTGATTCTCAGCACCCAAATGAGCTTGGATACACCCATTGGTATGGTTTCCTCAGTGGTGGTCATACTTATTATCCCATGAACCATCCATCTTACCATGGAAAATATTCAGAGATGCCCAAGCCCTGGGGGGTACGTGATATGCACCATACGCTGCCGGTTTTACACAACCATGAACCTGTTAAGTGGGAACAATACCTGACACGTGAACTAACCGACCAGGGTATAGCCTTTCTTGAAAAGAATCAGGATAAACCCTTCTTTCTCTTCATGTCCTATAATGCGCCACACGAGGAACTGGAGGCTCCTGAAGAATCCATCGCGAAATTTCCCGCTGAAGAAATGACCGTGATTCCGGGTGTTAAGCCGAGTAGTCGTTCGATCTATGCAGCAATGACCTACGAGCTGGACCTGGGGGTGGGAAAGTTGATGGAAACACTTGAAGGCCTGGGACTAACTGAGAACACCCTTGTATGGTTCCTCAGTGATAACGGAGGGATGAAACGCACCAGTGATAACCGGCCACTGCGTGGCGCCAAGTGGGACGAATATGAGGGAGGCCTCAGGGTACCCTTTGTTGTCAGCTGGCCGGGACATGTGGAAGCGGGAACCATCCTGGATGCCCCGGTTACTTCGCTTGATATCGGAGCTACTTCTGTTGCACTTGCCGGAGTTGATTTGTCCGGGGCCGATCTGGATGGAGCCAATATCACCGCATATATGATAGGTAAGGAAACAGAGGCTCCCCACGAAGAACTATTCTGGCGTACGGGTCGTACTTTTAATGAAAGAAAAGGAGTCCTCCGGGCCGGTGACTACAAACTGATCGTCAACCATGAAAAGGTGGAGCTTTATAATCTTCAGAAAGATCTTTCCGAAACCACAGATCTTTCCGAAAGTCAGCCTGAACGGGTCATGGAAATGTTGGCCCGGTGGCAAAGCCTGGATCAGTCCAGTCAGCCGCCGCTTTGGGAAGCTCTTAGTAGTAAAGAGCGCAATATGGATGAATACCAATATAAGGATTACCACTGGCTCAAAGGCGGTCCGCATTACCGGGCAATGGAAAACTAAATATATCTGAAATGAAAACCACTCAACGCTTCTACATCCTTTTCGGCATTGTATGCATTATTGGGATTATGGTTTCCTGCTCTCAAGTCGAGGAATCCATCACCATTGAATCACTACTCAAGGCTATGGTCGACCGGGATGCGGTGGCCCGATTTCCTCAGCCCGATTTCCGTCTGAAGCAGCAAAGCAGCTACAACCGGGCCTCCACCTCCCCGGAAGATACACTGGGCTGGTTCAATAATTTCGATCGCAATACCGATAGCACCCATCATAATTTCGTACGCATTGAAGAGAATCAGGGCCGGAAGGAGTGGGTGTTGATGGAACATGAAGGAGCGGGTGCCATCGTCCGCACATGGATGCCTTTCAGAGGACAGACAAAGCCGGATACTGAAACCCGGATCCGGATTTATCTTGATGGTTCTGCGGAGCCGGTCCTGGAAGGAAATTTGCTTGGACTTTTTAATGGAACGGACTTATCCCCTACCCCCTTGCCCATAAGTCCTTGCGATCGGCCGTATCATTTTTTCCCATTCCTTACGCGAAAAGCTGCAAGATTACTGCTGACGACCACCCCTTTTTCTTTCAGTTTACTTACAGGGATTACCCGGAGGGTACCAGAGTAAAAACCTTTACCATGGAGGACTTCAATGCAGCTGCACCGCTTATTGAAGAAGTTGGTGAGTCGCTGCTTAATCCTGGTAATTGCATTGAAGGAAAAAAAGTATCCCTTACAACAAACCTGCCTTCAAAGGAGGAAAAAGCAGTAGAATTGCCAGCAGGCACTGCTGCGATAAATTCTTTATCTGTGAAACTGGGCACTTACGAAGACTCGGCGGTAACCAGGTCCGTAATACTCAAAATGGAATTCGACGGACTGGAAACTGTATGGTGCCCGGTGGGGGATTTCTTTGGAACGGGGATTGGGCTGAACCCTTTTCAGGGCTGGTATCGCACTGTATCAGAGGATGGGACCATGTCGTGCCGCTGGGTAATGCCTTACCGCGAATCAGGCAAAATCTCAATAGTTAACCTGGGCGACAAAACTGTGAATGTAGAGCTTGAAGCAGTAATCGGAGACTGGAAGTGGGATGAGCGCTCCATGTACTTTAATGCTGCCTGGCGCGGGCAGTACCCCGTCCCCACCCGTCCCTATTCCGACTGGAATTATGTCACCCTGCAAGGGCGTGGGGTATATGTGGGTGATGCATTGACCATTATGAATCCTGTTGAGAGATGGTGGGGTGAAGGCGATGAAAAGATCTGGGTGGATGGTGAGGATTTCCCTTCCATTTTCGGCACAGGCACTGAAGACTACTATGGTTATTCCTGGGGCGGGCGAAGCACTGATTTTTATGAGCATCCTTTTCACGCACAACCTCGATGCTATATCTATAACAAACTGAACCGAAAGAAGATTGCTGACGAGCGGAACACCTCAGGATACAGCACTGAGACCCGCACACGTTCGCTGGATGCCATGCCCTTTGGGTCCTCACTCCAGCTGGATATGGAGGTGTGGTCATGGACCGACTGCAACATGGGCTATGCTGTGGGTGTATACTGGTACGGAGAGGCTGCCACCACCTCCAACCGCAAACCCGATCCCACGGGAGCATTGCGAGTACCACCGCTACCCGGTGATTAATCTCAGCAAGTATTCCGGTGATTTAAGCAAGTGGAATTTATATGCCGGGCTTATCTTTACCCGATCAGCAATCTGAACTATCATGATCAGAATCCTCTTTGCTCTATTTATATCTGTAACTTTTATTGCTACAGCACATTCAGAATACTTATGGCTTGAAAATGAAACAGACACAGTAAATGCAGATTGGCTATTGGGGTCCTGGGGAGTGACCTTTCCCGTTTTTGGAGGCGAAAGGCTTGATACCGAAGTGGCAAGCGGATCTGAACTTGCAAACGGAGCTCAGGAACTGGTAGATGAACTGGTAACTGTAGATTATGTAATTACTAATCTATCCTATTTTGCACATTCCCATTACTTTCCCATGAGCGCGAATACTAATGTCGATGTTGCCAATGAGATACATCCAAGCATGGTTCCCAGTGCTGCCAATGATGAAATTATTTTTGATGTATTACAAATTTTTAAAAATTC
The DNA here is from genome assembly GCA_963713725.1 of uncultured Bacteroidota bacterium. Lineage (GTDB taxonomy): Bacteria > Bacteroidota > Bacteroidia > Bacteroidales. Next base: position 993,667 of record CAVQMZ010000015.1, on the reverse strand, counting down.
AGGGAAGAAAATAATCTTATACATTTCTACAAATTACCTTGACAGAGCGTCAGCTGAAACTAAGGCTTCATGGCTTGCTTACTACACCAATAATTTCGGGGGAAATGAATATTTGGCTTATCGGGATCTTATACAGGGTTTCGTGGAAAATGTAAAAGATTTTGCCGATGGATATTGGTTCGATACAACCGGAGAACTTATTGCTGACGGCAATTATGACGATTTTGTTGACATGTTCAGAGAGGCTGACCCTACTGCCCTGATGGGATCTGGCGGAGGATCATACCTGGAAGAGGACGGTGCAACTGTTTATGTAGATTCAGATGGTTATGATGATGCGGATCCTACAGATTATAAGATCTTTCTTAATACACCCAGTCGTACTGAAGATTTCACAAAAGGCCATGTCACACCTCTTGGGCAGGGAGCCCCTCCAAATTCATGGGCTTATGAAGAGTTTACAATACCAGATATGATTGATGAACCAGTGGTGGAAAAAGATGGAGAGCCAGTAGTAAAACACGCCTGGTTTCCTGTCAGGGAAAGATGGCATGTACCTTCGCAAGCTATCGTTTTTGGAACAGAGGACGCCTACAGATTTGTAAGACGTATAACCGATGCCGGAGCAGCAATGACTTTTGCTACTACCACAGATGACAAGGTCAGGAAGGGTCATATGATGACAGATGAAATGACAATAATGAAGGAAATCGACAGGCGATTAAGAATGGAACCAATGCCTGATTATGTTCCTTATACCAGACCACCGGGTGCCCGTTTGGTTGGTGAAAATATCGGGTATCATGATTCTTTATACGCAGTTTTAAACCCGGGAAATACCTGGTATCATAATTATAGCACTGCTGAATTTTATGCTCCGGTTTTAAGTGCCTGGGGAGGGAAGCTTAGCTACTCTGTGCGAATTCCAACTACAAGCATCTATCCGAGTCCCGTTGTTTCAAAATTCGTTCATGATGCCGGAGCTCAAGCATATATCAGATTCGGTTTTCCTGATGAAGAGGATCTTACAGACCTGAGTAATACAATCTTCAAAGTACGGGTATATTCAAAGTCAGACATTACCACTGACAAGGACTCGCTACAATTGGTATTACGTAAAGATAATCTTGAGACCACCGAGTTAGCCCTGAAAAAGGAAATTACGGAATATAATAAATGGGTAGATTATACATTTGATATGTCCGGATACACCTTGAAAGAGGCTTATTATAATAATATCTGTTTATCCTTTACAACAACTGATACACTTAAGCCGGAAGCAATTGAGTACTATATTGATGCTTTTCAGGGACCAGTGAAACCCTACAATATAACTTTCAGGATTAAAGAGCTATCGACCGATTCACTGCTACAGAATGTATCAGTTTTAGTCGATCATCTGGAGCAACTTACCCAGGAAAACGGAGAAACCCAATTCTCACTAGCCCCGCGAGGCTACAAGATCAGGATTAGGCATCCTGACTATGTAGACATCACTTCTTCTCTGGAGGTATATAAAGACACTATTCTTGATTTCTCAATGACTGAACAGACAATGACTGAAGAGACAAAGTCCGTCATATTTCAACTCTATTCTGATATTACAGGAAATCCTCTTCCAAATATTTCAGTAGCCCTTGGAGATAATGAAGTTTTTACCGGCTTAAATGGAGCTGCCATATTTGATTTATACAAGGGACAATACGAGTATACTTTAAGCCACCCAGACTATTTCACCAAGAGTTCTACCCTGGAGGTATCAAAGGATACCAGCATTAAGATCTTACTGGTAGCGAACAAAGCCAGTATCAAATTCAGGGTCTACTCGGAGGGGAAGCCCATGTATAATGCTCTAATTCAAGTTAATGGCAGTTTGATCCCGACTAATCAGACTGGAATTGCGCTTTTTAAGGATCTGACCAGGTTCAATCAATATAACTGGTCTGTGTCAAAGGAGGGATATGCAGACCTCGAAGGGGCATTTAGCCTCTTAAATGACACAACTGTGAACCTGAGTATGGAAATTCAAACCTTTACGCGGGATCATAGACTACCAGGACTTTCAATGCATCCAAACCCTGCTCAATCAATAATTAACTTTGAATCAGATGCGCTAATCAAGCGAGTTGAAATATATGACCTGAGGGGAGCACTATTAATCAGTGAAGAGGTAAATAGCGATAATGCAGAGTTTAATATACGCTCCTGTGAAAATGGGGTATACATAGTCAAGGTATACCGGGATGAGTTAAGCACCATTAGCCTGAAATTGATAAAAACGAACTAGTCTGTAGCAAGGCTAAATAAATATTAAAATGAGGCAAGATTTATATCGATCATTTTTGTTTTGCTGATTATCAATGCAAATGCGAAATTGGTTCTCCCTTGTACGAATTGGAAAGTTAGAAATTTGTAATCATGACATGATTCGAAGATATAGATAGTTGAGCACTTAACTCAAGTTATTGAAAAATACCCACACCAACTATGAAAAAAGTGAAACAAATACAGACAGGTGATTCCAGAAGACGTACTTTCCTGAAATCACTTGGGCTTGGTATAGCCGGAATTTCAGGCTTTTCTTTTACTGCCAGAGCTGAACAGACTTGGATCTACGGCTATCAGCAAGCAGATTTAGTACCCTATGTTAAGGGGAGATTCCGCCACGTACTGGATCCTCCTGGCAAGCTTTCCGATCCAAAAAAGCGGCCATGGTACATCAACGACCACCATTTCTTCGTAGATGAGAAGAAGCAGGTGATCCACTGGTTTGGAATTACAAATCCAATCCCCGCAGAAGGGGAATCGATGTATGGGCCCGGAAGCAGCCTGTACATGGGGCACGCAAGCGCACCCGGCCCCTTCGGTCCCTGGACAGAGCATACTCATGCCTTTGCTGAGCCGGAAGAAGATGGCCATATCGGTTGCCCTTTTGTAGTTCCGTATGAGGATGGATATCTGATGTTATATCCAAACAACCGCTTTGATAAAAAGCGGCTGTTTGTTGCAACAAGCAAAGACTTGTTTTCATGGGAGAAATTGGATGGCTTTGGCCCTGTGGGCGAGGGCAACCTGAGAGATCCCTGTTTAGTAAAACTTGATGATGGGAGCTACCTCTTGTATGCAGCTGACTTTTCCCACCAGAATATACCGCATGTCAGGCTTTATAAAACCAGTGATCTGTTAAATTATGAAGAGTTGGATCCTGCATTGCTAGGCACAGAACCTGTCTCTACCCCGTATTATCTTGAGTCACCCTTCGTGTTCCGTCATAAGGGCATTTACTACCTGCTGGTCAATTTCAGCCACCACCAGTATAGTGAAACAGTGGTGTATGCAAGTAAGGATCCCTGTAAGTTCGACTGGGAGAAGCCATTAAATACCATTTTTACCCACGCTCCCGAGGTCTTCCAGTGGGAAGGAAAGTATTATATCAGTCATTGCGGTCTGGAAGACCAGCATTGGGATCGACCAGGACTATATCTCGCAGAATTGGTTTTCAAATAAGAGTCCAATAAAATGAATACCGAACCAAGAAAACGCCCATATATAGCAAATGATACTTAATTATAAAACGTCCATGCTAATTATTACACTTCCATTGCTGATTTTACTAGCTATTAAACAGCATTGTATGGCTCAAAATCCTATTCCTAGGTATACAGATTCCGATTTTCTATGTGCAGCAACGACTTAGGCAAGCATTGAGCTATAACACCTAAACTCCTCATAATGAAAAAATCATTGTATGTTTTAGTGATACTCCTATTTTTTGTGTCCAATTCCTTCGCCACCGATTATTATGTTTCAAAAACCGGCAGGATAAAAATCCCGGGACAAAATCCGCTCCTTTTTTTACCATTCAGAAAGCTGCAGACATTATGAAACCGGGAGATATTTGCTACATATCGGAAGGTATTTATCCTGAATATGTGAATCCCCAAGAAACTCCGGTACCGAAGATTATCAATTATTTTTAGAGCTGCATCTGATAAAGACCATGTTGTTCTTACGGGTTGCTGATCCCATACCAATAATAAATGGAAAAAGGTATCGGCAAATATTTTTAAAACAAAGATTGAAATGACTTTGGGGCATGAAAACCAGGTTTTCTAGGTGAAAATACAATGGTTGAAGCCCGGTGGCCCAACATTGGAGACGATTTGCTGGAACGTAAAACTTCATTAATGGATGCGGGCAGTACACCCGAAAATATCATTGATACTGATTTGCCTGATTATGACTACACCGGCGCGACATGTTTGGGTTCATGCTCCACAATACTGGACCAATTGGACCGGAGCCATACTGTCACAAGGCATCAAATCCATTGGCATACAAAATTTATCTCCGCAGAGAAACCATTTTATGAAAGACCGCCTGCATGTTGCGGGAGAAGGAGCAGATTACTATGTTTTTGGTGTAAAAGATGCGCTTGATGCTGATAATGAGTGGTTTTATGATAAAAAAACCAAAGAACTTTTTATTTTCAGGTCAAACGGTCAATTACCAGAAGAAGAATATCTTGTGAAAAAGAGAATGAATGCATTTGATTTCTCAGGCAAGAAATATATTGAGCTTCATAATGTAGATATAATTGGTGCAAGCATTTTAACAAACGAAGCATCAGAATCTATACTCTCGACGGTTTAAAAATTTTATATCCTTATTATTCTTCACAGAACAATGAAATTTATGGCAGGCAAAGTGATAAGGGAGTGATTTTTAAGGGAAAAAATGTACGATACAAAACAGTGAAGTCGCGCTACAGCACAGGGAGTTGTCTATCGGTATTTGGCGAAGAAAATATGGTGTTTAACTGTTATGTTCACGATGCAAATTTTATTGGTTCGGGTGCAAGCTGTGTGTATCTAGGGGGAAAAGCCAATATTATAAGCCACAATACCCTTACCAGGGCAGGAAGAACCGTTCTTGCATACTCCGAAATGTATAAAGCACTGATTCAAAATAATGACATGAGCCATTCGGGAAAACTAACAAGTGACCTGGGACTGACCTACGGCAATGTTATTGAAGGAGGGAATTCTGAAGTAAGGTATAATTTAATGCACGACAATGATGATGACCATTTAGACATGGGACTTATACTACGACCACGGAACCCAGAATATTATTCTCACCATAATATTATCTGGGGAATAGGATTTTCTTCCTTTCATACCAATCACTATGCCGCCTATCACCTGGCTTACAATAATACCTTTATTTCTGAACATGAGATGGATTTATGTCTACCTGGGGAAATCGTTACAGCCCCGACCTGCTGGAATGCAGATATGCCAATAATCTATTTAAGCAGGAGTGAATATCACTCGCAGGAAATTACTATTGGAATGCTAATATTACAGGATATGAGGATTTTGATGTTAATAACGTGATGAAACCTGCTGAAGAAGGGCTCGAAAGAGGTATTTATATCGAGGGAATTACAGCCGCACCGGAAGGAACCAAGCCGGGTATTGGGGCAATTGAATACGAAGGGATGTCTTTTAAGGCAGGACACGATTTTGAAAATCCTCCTCAAAAGTAAACTTCGAAAGAAGCAAACCCACCATAGAAACCTAATCGAAAATTCTGCTTTCGAAAAAGAAGACTTCCTGAGCCCCTGGGAAATCAATGAAGGTGCAATTCTTATTGAACACAGCGCCAATCACACAAAGATTTGATACGGGCATTGGTAAAATGGGAGTATAGATCAATTGAACTGGCTGAGGAAAATGGAGAAGTATTTCAAAAAATAATGAGTTGATACCTGGCAAGAATATACCTTTATTGGACATTTAAGAGTTGACGTCGGCGAAGTTGCCTTAACAGGAGTACGCTTCCCCGATGGTTCTGAATTCATAGTCCGCAAGTTGAATTCTTTACCAGTCCCCAGGTTACTGAAAGCGGTATTCCTCCCTGGAGAAGAAGCAGATTGTCATTTATAGTGCCCGAAGGAGTCACATCGGTTGAAGTCTTTGCCAGAAGAACGTCCTCAGGAAAAGGCAAAGTATATGTGGATGATTTTGGATTGGTTATCAAATAATTCAGTATGCAGATATGATAATTTCAGCAATAAGTTGAATGCCATAAACAAGTGAGCTTATATCGCTAAACCTAACCTCACTGTGTGATTACAAGTAAACTCAAAAAAAATGAAAAATATATTATTCGCACTGCTTTTAACCCTGCCTCTTATTAATGTCAATGCCCAGAAGGATTCTGATCCGGACTGGCTCTTGGGTTCCTGGGGGGTTCGCCTGATTGTTGAAGGAGGGGTGGAACTGGATAAAGCCAGTTCATATAGTGACTGGGTAAAGGGTGCACAGGAAATTGTGGATAGCCTGCCAACAGTAAGTCATGTATTTACAAACTTCACCCACCGTGCTCATGGGTATTGGTTTACCTTAAGAGAAAATCCTTATGTGGACATTGCCAGGGAAATCCATCCTGAATTTGTACCCTCACCTGAAAATGAACAAATCATATTAGATGTGATTGATGTCTTGAAAAAGGGAGGGAAAAAAGTAATTCTCTACATAGCTACCGATGGGCCTTCAGCCAGATCGGGCACACGTGATAACGCGGAATATAAGGCTGCATGGGAAAAATATTACAATGCGAATTTTGAAGGTGATGAGGGGGAGGCCTATCGAACCTTGTGCAAAGGTTTTATCGAAAGGTTTAAAGGTTTGGCAGATGGATATTGGTTAGATCATGTGGGTGGAATTGCCGGAGAATTAACAGCTTTTATTGATATGATCAGGGAGGTAGATCCGACTGTTTTAATAGCTGTTAATGGAATAGTGGAAAATGAAGGCCCACGAAATAGTAATTTTTTCAAAGATGCAAATGGAGATTTTTTGTTGGTGGAATCTGACGGGATAGACGATCCGAATGACAGAACTTATCGAATAAAATCTTATAATGAAGATGATTCCTATACTGATTTTACCTCTGGTCACCCCACTCCTTTAGCCTGGGGGGCCCCACCGAATTCATGGGCATATGAGGAATTTACTTTTCCTGAAATAGTAGACGCAATGGCCAGTTATGATCCAGGCAGGCATAATGTAAAACATGCATGGATGCCCATGAGGATGAAATGGACGAATCCAAAAGCTGAATTGATGTTTGATAAGGAACAGGCATATCGCTTTGTCCGGACTTTAACTGACGCAGCCTGTGCCCTTACCTGGGGTAATACACAAACCAATGGTTCTATTTCAAAAGATGAAATGGACATTATGAAGGAAATCGACAGGCGTCTAAGAATGGAGCCAATGCCTGATTATATTCCATATAAAAGACCTCCCGGGGCCCATCTAGTTGGGGAAACGGTAACCAGGGATTAACAGATCATAAAAAAGGTATGAAACTTCGATGCTTCAAAATACTGTTTGCACTGCTAATTTTCCCCATAATCGGCTTAAGTGCACAAACAAAATTACCTTCCATATTATCCGATAATATGTGTTTGCAACAAGAGGCCGATGTAAAAATCTGGGGTTGGGACAATCCGGGACAAGAAGTAGTAATTAATCCATCCTGGGGAAAACAGTCTCAAACGATTACCACAGAAGATGGCAAATGGCTGGTAAGTATAAGAACGCCAAAGGCAGGAAAAACAGGAAGAATAAAAGTCACCGGGTCCTCTCAACAAAGCATCGGCAATATCGCCTTTGGTGAAGTCTGGCTTTGTTCGGGACAATCGAATATGGAAAGGCAGCTTGGACTTCGACCCGGGCAAAAACCCATTATCAATTTTTGGGAAGAAGCACAAAAGGCAGACTTCCCGCTTATCCGATTGTTTAAGGTTCAAAATAAGGCATCGCGGATTCCACTTTACGATTGCCAGGGAAGATGGGTGGAATGCAGCCCGGAAACTGTGCTGGAATTTTCGGCTGTGGGATATTTTTTTGGCCAGGCTCTGTACACGCACTTATCTGTTCCTGTTGGCTTGATCCAGTCAAGCTGGGGAGGAACGCCTGTTGAAGCCTGGACGAAAGAAGAAGATATCGATGAGAAATCAAGTGAGAAGGCGAAAACCCTGGAATCAAGCTTTCAACTGGATAGTGCATACTACAGTAATGCATTAAAAAATTATAAAGATGGACTTTTATCGAAATCTCCCGACATGCCGGAAAGCCTTAACTACCACATGCGCGAACACAAAAAGCTATCGGTATTGTATAATGGCATGATTTCACCTTTAAGCAACTACACCATAAAAGGTGTAATATGGTATCAGGGCGAAGCAAATGTTCCGAACTGGAAGGCGTATAAAACACTATTCCCGAATATGATAACAAGCTGGCGAAAGAATTGGGGCATTGGCGATTTCCCCTTCTATTTCGTGCAAATAGCCCCCAACAATTACGAGGATAAATTGGGGATGCCACAGGGGATGCCAAAAATTGCAGAAGCTCAATGTGAAGCATTAAAATTGCCAAACACAGGGGTTGCGGCTACACAGGACATCGGTACATTTTATGATATTCATCCACCGCATAAGAAGGAAGTTGGTCGCCGCTTATCACTAATTGCCTTACATGAAACCTATAATCTTACTGATATTATTTATGCTGTCCCCGTTTTAGATTCATACAAATACGAAGGTGAAAAGATGATACTTCAAATTGAAACACCGGGTTCCGAATTATATTTATTACCAGCATCAGTTGGAGGGATTTGGGCTTTTTATATCGCCGGCAAGAATAAAGTATTCTATCCGGCAAAGGTCAGGCAGGATGGGAATAAAATACAACTAAGCTCGCCAAAAGTTAAAAATCCGGTGGCGGTACGCTATAACTGGGCAAACAATGCAAATGCAACAATTTACAACAAACAAGGCTTGCCTGCCCTTCCTTTTCGGACCGATGACTGGGACGAGGCTTTTTATGGGGAGTAAGAGTTTACATAAATAAGTCAGCCAGGGAATGCACCTGTTTTCAGAACAACTTACAGGATAGATTTTGACAAGGAAAAGGTGAAATCGAGCAATCGCCCTGCTTAATTAAGGAATACTTTTATTCCTCTTAAAATTTGACAGCATGAAAAATATAACCCTACAAAAAGCTCCAATACTATTGACAATAGTCCTGTCCCTGTTTCTCACAAACTGCCAAAACAAGGACGGCGATGCGAAATCTGTGGATTTTATCAGCAAGACCTCGGGAGATGTTGATTTTGGAAAAACAGACCTGTCAGCCTATACACCTGAAATACGGGCGAACATGGAGAAGTTATATGAGGACAAATTCGGCATGTTCGTACACTGGGGCCCTTATGCCCAGCTCGAGGGAATATGGGATGGGAAGGAGGTTGCTGCAGAATGGATCATGAGAAGAGCATTTATACCTGTGGAGGACTATGAAAAAGAGGCGGCAGGCAAATTCAGGCCGGAAAAATTCAATGCAGCCGATTGGGTGGATATTGCTCAGAATGCCGGAATGAGGTTTATCGTTGTTACAGCCAAACACCACGATGGATTTGCCATGTATAAATCTGCACATCCCTATAACCTGGTAGATTTTGCCTCTTATGGGCGCGATATACTTAAGGAGTTGTCTGAAGAATGCGCGAAGACTGACATGAACCTGGGCTTCTATTACTCCCAAAGCCAGGACTGGCATGAAAAGGGTGGTGTGGGCAATGACTGGGATTTTGAGGGCGAACTTAAACCCCAGGAAGATTTTGATGCCTATTTCAATGATAAAGTTGCCATGCAGGTAAGTGAACTGACCAGTAACTACGGTGACATTTTTATGGTGTGGTTCGATACCCCGATTCAAATGGATGACGGGAAGTGCCAGTTGATGATGGATATTGTCAGGGAAAATCAACCGGGTGCCCTGGTGAATTCAAGACTGGGAAATGGATATGGACATTTTGATGTAAGCATAGATAACGGCATGACACCAAGTGTAAGCAAAGCAACATGGCTGCCTGATTTGAAAATTCCCTGGCAAACCCACGAATCAGTTACCCGGGGAGGATGGGGCTATACTTCCTATGGCGCCGAGCTCGACCGCTCGGAGGATTACTCCGATTTTATTTACAGCCTTTGCCGAATTGTTGGGAACGGCGGAGTATACCTCTTGAATGTGTCTCCCAGGCCTGATGGGACCATCCCTGAATCGCAGGTAAACAGCATTACGGCCATTGGAGATTGGCTTAAAGTAAATGGAGAAGCCATTTATGGTGCCGATCCAAGCCCCCTGAAGTTCCCTCCCTACGCCATTACCAGCAAGCCTGGTAAAGTATACCTGCACCTGCAAGATCTCGAGGAGAACACCGTCGAGCTTGAAGGATTGTTATCCACTGTGAATAGAGCTTATTGCCTGGCCGATAAGGAACAACAATCACTGGAGCTCTCTCAGAACAAAGCCCAACTGAGCATCACCCTTCCTGAAGAATTAATACAGCCAAGGGTTACCGTACTTGTATTGGAAATTGAGGATGATGAAGCAAAAGTGATTGATGAAACCCTTCAGCAGGAAAAGGACGGCGCTATTAAATTGCCGGTTTCAAAATGTGAATTCGCCGTCAGGAGAACCAGTTATGATTATGAGAAAAAATATACCAATCGGTGGGGTGAAAACACGAAGCAGGGCCTGATCTGGACTGTGAATATCAAACAACCCGGCACATTCAAGGTGATAAGTGAAGACAATGGAAACGAAAACTATGCTTACAATCTCATTATTCTGAACGACACACTGGAACTAAATGCCAGGGGGAGTTTTGGCAAAATGACCAAAAAGGAGCAGGAAGGAAATATAAAAATAGAGGAGGCTGGAATTCAAAAAATTGTCGTATACCCGTTAAAGACTCTGGATAAAACATCCAGAAGAACTTACCATTTCAAAGGACTTGAGCTGATCCCCTCTGAATAGAATTACCAGGGAATCTTACTATGAGAATACAGAATTCAGCAAGTGAATGCGAGATTTAAACAAGATAAATCAGCTAAAACAAATTACATTTGGGTCATTGTAATAAAAGTTTAACTCAATTATTATTCACTTTTTAACTACTTACTCATGAAGAAACTGAAACTATTACTCTTTTTGCTTTTCGCTTCCGGCCTTTTAGTCGGGACGAATGCACAGGACACGATCAAGGGATTGATCTTTTCCGAACACCGCTTTGGTGACCCGCACCACGGCTACGTGGAAATTTGCAATGTGGGTACAGACACCATTGATCTGGCTAATGTTACCATGGCCAGCGTCAGAAATCAGACCCTTGTATGGGATGTGGATCAATGGAGGCTTCCCGGCATAATAGGGGTTGGCAATCTAATGAAACCGAAAGGAATACTCGCTCCCGGTGATACCTGGATGTGGATGGGTGTCAGTGACAGGTTTGCTCCCAATACCCAATTGCCCGACCACAGGATAGATATGTTGCCTTTGGCAGATATGTTTATTATGAGCGGCAATGCCTTCGGCGTAACAGACACGATCATTCCCGAATGGCAAATGTGGGGGGACTCAACTTCTACTAATGCAGCCATGGGCTGGAACTGGGGTACCCATCCCTATGTGCTGTTTGCCCACCTGGAAAATGGAGATTCCATTATGATAGACCAGGTGAACATGAGCCTGAATGACGACAATCAGGCTATTGGTGGGTATAACGATGTAGCAGGTGTTCCAGAGGCTACCCGTTACTATACCATGGTCAGAAAAGCAACCGTTACCACGGGAAATATGGACTGGAATGCTTCCAAGGGTGCCACATATGAAGATTCGGAGTGGATCATATGGCCCAACCAGCCAGGGACTAGCAGGATATCCTTTACCACCATCAAAAATCACGGCGATTTTCATATCGACGTGACAAGCGCTGATGTGGATGTCGACGTTCCAAACGCCAAGATGACTGTTCCCTGGGGTATCTACAAGGGAGATTCCATCCTCGCACACCTGGATATTGGTCCGGGCATGGGCTGGGGATACGTGGAGGATGACGATTTTGCAGACTCCACCCATACCATTATGCAAAACGGTGATACGCTGATTATGTATGCCGCTGGAAATGTGTTGGAGCAGGTTAACTTTGAGATTGTTGTGCTTGATCCGGCCCCGGACCAGGCAACAGTCTATCCCATGAGAAAGGTAGTTGGAGGGGGAACCGTCTGGTACAATTTCAATATTTCACAATGGGAGTGGACGGATGCTGACATTTGGGTAACGCCCTACTATGTAACCATTAATCAGGGTGTAGATACCATTGGTAATGTACCTTACGCCACAAGGGTGGACTCCTTATATAAATACCTGGAAAAGGCACCCGATGCCAGCTGGGAGATTGTCTGGAAGGATGGTGAAGTGCATGCTGACCTGCGCAACGGAGACATCCTGAAAGTCACTGGATCGGATGGAAGCACTGTCAAGGAATACTATATTGATGTGCTGGATTATATCCCCAGTGATCTCAATGCTCTGGGTGCTATCACCTGGCCCGACAAAGAGGAATTTCTTGAAGGCTGGATGGGAGATACCATACCCGGGTTCTCTTCCTTAAAGACAAACTATACGGTAATGGTTCCTTACGGGAGCTCAAATGTACCTGCCTTTGTTGCTCATCCTCAGGATATCAATGCCGACGTGGATGTTAGCAGGGCGGTTTCACTTACCGGCAGCCTGGCTGACAGGTCCACTGTATTTACAGTTACCGCGCAGGATGGTTCGCAACAAATATACACCGTGACTTTTGAGTTGGAGAAGGATCCTTCTAAAGTCCAGATCTGGGAAGATGCCACACCGTTCTTTTCCGAGTCTGCAACTCACCAGCGCTCAGCCATGAATTACCTGGAGATTGTAAACCCGGGCAATACAGACATGGACCTCTCAGAATACATTATAATGAGAAGTGCGGCCGTGAACCCGGCTGAGGCAATTTCAGCTCTCGTTCCGGAAGTTCCGACGGATGCTGATTTCCAGAACAGGTACAATAGCTATGTTCCCGGATTCAGCTACCATGAGGATACCATTAACTGGCTGCTTGAGCCCGGAATCCTCCACCTGGATCCCAATGTGGATCCTGTTGTAGAGCCGGGCGGGGTATTTGTGATAAGCGCCAGCTGGGCAGACAGGGAGCAATATTATACCGATTATCACCGTTCGATCATCGACAGGCGCTGGGATGATGTTACCGATGAAGTGGGTGTTAGCGAGACGAATACTGCCCCCGTGACTAGAAGTGCAAATGCCATGTATTTATTCAAGATCGTGGGTGATTCGGTCCTTGATGGTACGAAACCCGTGGGCGATCCTGCAGATTATGAATTGGTAGATGTACTTGGAGATCCCATAGACGATCTTGCATGGACCGTTGCGGGACGCAGAGTAGCGGCGGGTAATCACAGGGGCAGAATTAGGCCAAAACCCTATGTCTATACAGGAAACCGCTCCCTGGTAGAGTGTGCTGAGGCCTTTGGCACTCATCCCGATACCAGTGACTGGACTGTGGAGACCTATAATTTTGAACTTGCCGCTCAGGATATATTCCGGATCTCATCGGTTCACATACGATGGACGCTGTTACAGTCTACATTTCGACCATTACATCTTCTGTCTACCTTTGCAGTGACGGTTATAGTGAGAATGAGACCATCCAGGGTGATCTTGCTTCTACAACGGTTGAAGATTTCTTCGGGAATGTGGACCAGGCGGATCCAATGCAGGTCTTAAGTTTGCAAAACGCCAGCGGAACTGAAAAAGACCTAACAGATCCAGTGGCAGGTGGCGACGTCCTGGTGGTTGTTTCGGCCGATGGAGTGAATACTTCCAAATATACTCTGGTTAATACTCCCCTGGATACAGATGCGGTTCTGACCACAGAGGACACTGAGCTTACTATTTCCCATAGCGGAGAGGTAGGAACCATTACCGGAGTGGTATATGGATCACTTCTTAAGGATCTGGTGGCAGCTGTAAATGTACCGGCCCTGGCGGTGATGAATGTCATTAACGCTGACGGAGAGCTGGTTCCCATGCAAATGATGAACTATGATTCTGTAAAAGTTGAAACAATAGTGGGTGATGGCATCTACTTTGAAGTGGTGGCCCAGGATCTTGTAACCATCATTACATACAAACTTGAAGCTGCAGCCCTTTCCAGTGACGCATTTGTGATATCTTCACTCTATGAAGTCAGTGAGGAAGATGTGGAGATCTCAGGTCTTGCCGACGGTACTACCACTGGTCTATTATTTAATAATATAGAGGTAGTTAAAGGCGCTGATGCTAAAGTGCTTTCCAAACTGGGACACGTAAGAATGGATGGTTATGTTTCCTATGATGATGTTCTGAAGGTAGTCTCGGAGGATGGAACAAACACGAAAGTATACTTCCTTACCTTCCTGAATGAACTCAATCCGGATGCCAATAACGCACCTGAGATTGAACTGGCATTCAGCGACACAACCTTTGCCGATCCCGGAACCATAATGTTGATGGCAACAGCCACCGACGACGGGCTCCCTCCACCGGCTAATCTGACATCTTTATGGGAGGTAAGCAGCGGTTCCGCGGCAAATGTGGTTATCGAGAATGCAGACCAGCTTTCAAGCAATGTCACCTTTAATGAAAAAGGCAGGTATACCCTTACACTTTCAGTAAGTGACGGGGCATTAACATCACAGGCTGATGTAACAGTTCTTGTTGGTACTGTTGGAATTGATCAAGCTCTGGTTCCTGCCATGCTGGTTTATCCAAACCCGGCCAGTGACAAGCTGACTCTGGAGTTGTCGAATATGCCCGGAAAATCATCTTTCGTTTCAATCTTTAGTATCACAGGAAGCGCTGTCTACAATGCGAAGCTTTCCTCTGCCAAAATGGAGATTGACCTCAGCTATTTTGAGGCCGGTCTGTACTTAATCAAGGTTGAATCAAACGGACAAAGCTTTACACAACGTGTAGAGATTCATAAGTAGTAGTTTAGTATATTAGTTTTCTCAGAGGGGCTGGTCCGCCGTAGTGGACCAGCCCTTTTTTTTCTTGTACAGGACAGAATTTGACAAGGAATTGGGATAATAAAGCAAGAGCGGCTCCTCCGGTTTATATACTTTTACCATTATAAAGGCAAAAGAAAGCTGCCTTTCTCCTTCACGAAAACAGAAGTAGCTATGAACAAACTCAGCAGGAGAAGTACACTTAAAAAACTTGGGTGCATTGGCTTTGGCTCAATCTTTTTTCCTGAATTAATTGCTCAGGCCACCGGTAAGGGAAGTGATTTATGTAAGGAGGCCTGGAGTAAGCTTAGCAAATTTACAGCCAACAGATACCAATTCAGGTACATTGAACCCGTAAAGGACCTGCCGAAGGTCTTTATTTACGGGGATTCCATATCAATAGGCTATACGGAATACCTAAGAGCTTCACTGGAAGGCCTGGCCTGCGTATTCCGCCTCCACGTAAACGGCGGATCAAGTAATGACTTCATTGAGAAAATGGAAACTTTACGATTGGCCATGTTTCAACCAGGCCTGAAGCAGGGCTGGAATTTTGAGTGGGATGTCATCCACTTTAACGTTGGCTTACACGACCTGAAATATGTACTCGATGGAAAACTGGATAAGGAGAATGGGACTCTGGTCTCTTCCCTGGAGACTTACGAAAGTAATCTCCGCTCTATAATACAATATTTAAAAGGCTCTTACCCGAAGGCGAAGTTGATTTTTGCATGTACAACACCGGTACCTGAAGGTGAGCCGGGTAGGTTTGCCAGGGATGCGAAGCGTTACAACAAAGTTGCCATGAAGGTGATGAAAGATCATAAAGATATTCTCGTTAACGATCTTTATAAATTTTCCATCCCGGTTCTGGAGGAATATGCAGCAGGTCCTGGCAATGTGCATTATACGGCCGAAGGCTCACGTCAGCAAGGGATAGAGGTTGCAAGGGTAATCGGGGATGCGCTGGGGATAGAAACACGTAAGTGCCCATCCGTGGACATGATCACGGGTCTTTCCAGGGAATATGAGCGCACATTAAAATAGAAAAAATACATTTTAGAAAAAGCAAAATGATGAAATCCAAGGTCTTTGTCTTCACACTCCTGATCATTATTTCCTGCTCCTGTCAAGTAAGCACAGTCCAGGGCCCGCCCAATATTATTTTTTTCTTCACAGACGATCAGGCCTATGATACACAGAAGGATTTTGGCAATCCCGATGTGAAAACACCCAACCTGGATATACTGGCAAACGAGGGTATGGTATTTCTCAGGCATTATAATACAACTGCCATCTGTATGGCAAGCAGGGCCAGTGTAATGACAGGCATGTATGAATATAAAACTGGCTGCAACTTTTAGCCACGGGCACCTGGGCACAAGTCAATGGTCCAGCTCCTACCCTGTTCTGCTGAAAAAGGCTGGTTACAGGGTAGGTTTTGCAGGAAAATTTGGTTTTTCAATATCAGACAGTACGGAGGCATGGGACAAGGAGGGCGAAGTAGCACAGCACTACTTTGACTTCTGGGGAGGTAGTCCCGGTCAAACCTCCTATGTTACCGCCCAGAACAAATCCATGGCCAGGTATGCTGAAAAATATCCCCACAGTACACGTGCCTACGGGGCTGCGAGCATTGATTTCATAAGGGAATCCGTCGAAAGCGACTTACCCTTTTGCATGAGTGTCTTTTTTAAGGCACCCCACCGTCCGGTTCAACCGGATCCCATGTTTGACGATATATACAAGGACACCGAGTTTCGTAAACTTCCAAATTACGGGAGGGAAGCCGGGGCTCACCTGGCCCCACAGTCCAGGATGGGAAGGCAGTATAAAAGATTTGTTGAATGGGGCTATGATCAGGAAGATTCTTATCAAAACGCCCTGCGTAAGTATAATCAGCTCATTTACGGGCTTGATTATTCCATTGGAATGATACTGGAAGAGTTGAAGAGATTGGATATTGATGAGAATACGGTGATTATATTCTCGTCTGACAATGGTTATTTTAATGGTTCACATGGACTGGGCTGTAAAGTGCTTCCCTACGAAGAAGGAGCCCGGGTTCCGCTGATTATTTCCGATCCCCGGATGGGGGAAAGTGGCCCTAACAGAAAAACCAGTGCCCTTTCAGGAAGTGTGGATATCACAGCAACCATACTGGATCTGGCTGGCATCAGGATTCCATCGGAATATGACGGGAAAAGCCTGCTTCCCTTGCTGCATGATCCGGATACCCCGGTAAGGGAAACCCTTCCGATTATTCAGGTATGGGGTCCAGAAGCAACACAGTGCCTGACAGTGATGGATGAAAAGTACAAATATATCTACTGGTACTTTGAAGATGATGAGAAGAATATCTATGCCACCGAAGAGCTTTTTAATCTCCATGAAGATCCCTATGAGATGGTAAACCAGGCAAAGAATTCAGAATACCGGGACCAGCTGAACAGGATGAGAACGATTTATGACAGGCAATTGGAGCACTGGAAAACTGAAGGCGTGAAGTATAATGGATATGAAAAATATGGTATATTGTTCCAGCGGCCAACACAGGCTGACCGCCAGGATGTAATAAACTAGATGACTGCCTATAAAGCATATAGAGTCCTCTGTGCACTGCTGGTTCTTACAATCCAGCAGGGATTCGCTCAGGCCAACCGGTCCTATTCTTTTAAAAACTATTCGAACAGAGAAGGTTTTGACCAGAATACGGTTTGGGCCATTGAGCAGGATAAATACGGCATGTTATGGCTTGGAACTGCCAGCGGACTCATTAAGTATGACGGTTATTCTTTCAAGGATGTAAGCTGGAGCCCTGAACATCAAGAAGATATTATTGATGAAAGAATATGGGATATCATGACAGATGAGGAGGGGCTGCTCTGGATCCTTTCCAGAAATGGATTAAATATCTATGATCATTCCAGGGATCGTTTAAGTAAAATCACTTCCGATTCGGTGCGACACTTTAATGGTCTGAAGGAGGATAATTCAGGGTCTGTATGGGTTTTTGGAAATGGTTACCTGGCATCTGTTTCAAAAGAATCAGCTAAAGATACACTCATAATTCACTGGACTCCGAACCTGTTTCCTGAAGAGCTTGCCGATCTCAGGATTAATGATCTGCTGAGTGTCAAAGATGGTTTATACCTTCTGGCTACTTCCCGGGGTATATACAAAATGTCCATCCCCGGAGGTGATGCTGAGGCGGATTTCGAAAAAGATCCCATACTTTCAGAATCCAGGATTAGCAGGTTCTTACGGATAAATGACATCGTTTGGATCGGAACAGCAAAAGGTTTATATAAAACGCTATTGGATGGCAATAAAATAAGGCAACTGAACAGTTTTATTCATGAAGGTTCAGACCCGAGCTCAATCGGGGGTAGCGATATCAGGGACCTGCTCCTGGGTCCGGATAACCGGCTATGGATCGGAACCTGGGGTGGTGGATTATCCATGTACAATAATGATGACGAAACATTCACCAACTATTTCTTCGATCCCAGGAAACAAAATGGGATAAGCAGCCCAATGATCAACTGTATCTACAAAGACCCATTCAATGTCTTATGGATAGGCACCGCACAGGGAGGATTAAGCAAGCTGGACCTGGAAAGGAAGCAGTTTACCAACATTGAACACAATCCCTATGATGAAAGGACCATTCCCGGAAATTTGATCAACAGCATCCTGGAGGACCGTGAGGGTTTCCTCTGGGTTTCAACCTATAAGAATCCCCTGTGCAAAAGCACAGAACCCAGTAAGCGAGCAAAATATTAATAACCTGAATTTTAATAGATTCGAGTCATGGTTCAATAACTTTCATGCTAAAAATATCCTATCCATCTATGAAGATCTATTTGGTTATATCTGGCTGGGTTATGAAAACAGTGTGGCAGTATACGATCCCAATGGAGATTTTTTTACAGAAATCAAATTTGTTTCAGGGAAAGGTACATCGCCCTCCCACTATGCTACATAATGTAAATTATATCGGGGAAGTTGATGCAAATAAGATCATATTGGCCGGCAGCCAGATTCTAATTCTTAAGGATCCCTGGAAATACTTGAAGCCGACCAGGCAATCCAGTATTCCAGCTCAGGCTTATACAGCCACCGAATTTTCCGATGAATCTATCAAGTAATTGCTGTGCAAATTGAAGATGCACGTAAGATTTGGATCGGATTCAGAGATAGCGGTTTAGCTCAATACTCCCTGTTAGGAGATTCTCTTGTAATGAATTCATAAATTACAAGTTCTCCAAGAAGGATCCGGGCAGTATCAGCAACAATACTATTTTCTGCATTCTCAGGGGAAGTGACTACAGGCTCTGGGTGGGGACATTCGGGAATGGCCTCAACATGATGATAAATGAAAGCAGCCCTCGGGCTGCTAGAAAATTTGATCGCCTCTGGACACAGTCGGGCTGCAGAACGATGCGGTTTATGGAATCCTTGAAGAAAATGATTCAATCCTATGGCTTAGCACAGATCTTGGGACTCTGTAAATTGAACCGGAATACCCTTGAGACCACAAGGTTTAACATGGCGGACGGGATCGCCAGTAAGAATTTCAGGAAAAATGCATATTACAAAGGGCCTTCAGGAATCTATTATTTCGGTGGTCTATTTGGATTAACTCTTTTCAAACCCGATCAGATACAGCCCAACCTCAAATCACCTGAAATCATTCTGAGTGCCCTGAGAATCAATAACAGAAAAGTAAAAGCCGGGGATCAGATTAACAAAGAGATTTATTCTGGAAAGACCCATTTCCGAACTACCGGAACTAGTGCTTACTCCAGGCGATCGCAACATTGCCCTGGATGTGATCGTCATGCATACATCCACACCTGAGAAAAACAGCTTCTCTTACATGCTTGAAGGATTTGATGAGGAGTGGATGGAGATAAACCAGGGTTCCTATACCCTGAACTACACCAACCTTCCATCGGGTAAATACAACCTTAGAATTAAGGGATTTAATGGCGATGGCATCCCTTCGGAGAATGAAAGCAATCTGCAGATCACCATGCTGGCACCCTGGTATGCACAGTTATGGAGCAGAATTGTGTTTGCTTTGTTGGGGCTCTCTGTAATCATTGCCATTTCCATTTACGTGATCAAACTGAAGAACCTGCAAAACAAGCTTCATTTTGAGAAAATTGATAAGGACAGGATCACCGAAATCAATAAAGCAAAGCTCCGTTTTTTCACCAGCATTTCACATGAGTTCAGGACCCCGCTGGCCTTGATTTCCATCCCCCTGCAAAAATTACAGGAACTGATCTCTGATCCTGAACAGAAGAAGTACCTGGCAGCGGCTGATAAAAACACCGGAAAACTAATCCGTTTAATTGATCAGCTGCTTGCTTTCAGAAAAATTGAGCACGGCAAGATGGAATTGAGCCTCAGCAAGACCACAATGGATGGCTTTTTATACCCCATCGCGGAAGCCTTTGATGCACTGTCCATTAAGAAAGGAATCGATTTTCCATTACCTGGTTAAGAATCCTGAGCTTTCCTTTGTAATCGATCTTGAAAAAACGGAACAGGTACTTTATAACCTCCTGTCCAACGCTTTTAAATTTACATCCCCAGGGGGAAAGGTTAGCCTTGAAGGAAAAAATTGCCTGATCGAAAACAAAAAATATGTTTGTTTTGAGGTAAAGGATAATGGACAGGGCATTGCAGAAAAGGATATGGACAGGATTTTCGACCGTTTCTATCAATCCGATTCCGAGCTCAAAAACCTGGGAACCGGTATCGGGCTCTCCTATAGTAAATCCATTGTGGAGTTGCACCAGGGATTTATTCGTGTTAACAGTATGCCGGGGACTAAAACAGAGTTTTCAGTTTTGATCCCCTTCAGTGAAGAAGGGCCAACAGAATCGATCGAAAAAGAGATAAAGAGATTGGATCCAATGGAAATGCTGGAATTTGAAGAGCTGTCGGCCGGAAGAAGCACGGTGAAGCAGGAACATATTAAATCAGAAGGATGTATCCTGATCGTTGATGATGAGGAGGAATTCAGAATTGCAGTTCAGGATATCTTCAAGCTTAACTTCAGAGTTCTTGAGGCTTCCAACGGTAAGGAAGGACTTGAACTTGCCCGGAAAGAAAACCCCGACCTGATCATCAGTGATGTGATGATGCCGGTTATGAACGGATACGATTTCTGTAGTCAGGTGAAAACTGACATCGAGCTCTGTCACATTCCCTTCATTCTTCTGACAGCCCTGGAGGAAATGCCTTTCCAGTTACAGGGAGTTGAGTTTGGTGCTGATTCATACATCACCAAACCCTTTAATCTTAATTACCTGGAAGTCAGTGTAAATAAACTGATCGAAAACCGAAAAAACATCCAGGAGCATTTTTCCCGGAACCACTCCCTGCCAAAGACAGTTCAAATCTCCGGAATTGACCGGGTATTAATCGAAAAGGTGAATGAGGCCATCTCCAGGAACCTGGATAATTCTTCTTTTGGTGTTGAAGAGCTGGCCGCGATGATTAACCTGAGCAGTTCACATTTTTACCGTAAGCTGAAGTCCCTTACCGGACAGATTCCCAATGCTTATATTCGGAATTTTCGCCTTCAGGCGGCTGCAGACCTTCTGAAACGATAACCCGGGCATCAATGTCAAAAGCGTAATGTATGAAGTGGGGTTTGAATCTGCCTCCCATTTCAGTCATGCCTTTAAAAAGAAGTTTGGCCTCTCTCCTTCCGAATTCTGCGAATAGCCCCCGGGTTGCTGAAAAGTTCAGGCAAACAAGAATTTAACAAGGAATTGGTCATTTTTGACAAGCTACCCTGCCCATGAATCCATATTTTTAGACAGCTATTCAGGAACAAAACTAATATTTAACTATTATGAAAAAACTACTAAAACTTCTTTTTAGTCTAACTATCTCCATGCTTATGCTTGGAGTAAATGCGCAGCAGGAGGATACCATCCGTAGCCTGATCTTCTCTGAATGGAGGGGTGGACCAAGCATTAATCAAAATTACCTTGAACTGACCAATGTCGGCGATGATACACTTGACCTGTCCAGGTTTATGCTTCAGTGGGTAAACGGCAATGGAACACAATTTGAATATGTAGATGGTCAACTGAGGCTTCCTGCACCTGCAGGAGGTGGTCGTCAACACTGGCTGGAGGGAGAGCTCCCCCCGGGAGAAAGTTGGCTGGGCATCTACAATACATGGAGTTACACATACGAAAATGACACCATAACGCCCGACTCCATTGTAGCCGTGCCGATTGACTCAACTGCAAGCAGCCGGCCCGGAATGTTTGAAATTGCAGATCATACCGTGGGCAGACCAGGTTATTTGTTCAACTTCGGATCTCATTCAAATGTACTCTACTATTATCTCGATAACGGGGATTCCATCCTGGTAGATTGTGCAAATCTTCTCATGAACGATGACCTGGCGACGGTGAATGTTGCTTCCGATGTGGCAGGGTTCCTCTGGCAACCAGCTTTAATACCCTGGTCAGGAAAGCAAATATTAAACAGGGAAATATGGACTGGAACACCTCCAAGGGTATCACAGCGGAAGATTCCGAATGGATCCTTGTAAATCATACGGGACAGGACAATCTTCCTTATACAACTTTAGGGGTGCATGGTGATTTCAATATCGACATAGCATCCTCCGTGGTGGATATCGATTTGAATTCTTCCACCCTGAATGTCCCCTGGGGGATTTATAAGAATGACTCCCTTATTCAGCTTATTGACTGGGGACCGGGAATGGCATGGCGGTACATTCAGGATACAACCAGCACTATTGACTCCGCATATGCAATAGTCCGGGATGGAGATATCCTTAAAGTTTTGGCCACAGGCAATGAACTCAGGGAAATTGATCTGAATATAACTGTTTCTGATGCAGCTGATGACCAGGCCTTAGTCTTTCCGGTTTTGAATAAGAACGACAACGGGAACTGGGTTCAGCCTTTCTATGTTACGGTCAAACAGGGGGTTGATACCATAGGGTCTGTCGCCTACGCAACCCGCGTGGATACACTCTTTAAGTACCTGGAAAAGGCACCAAAAGCCAGCTGGGAAATTGTATGGAAAGATGGAATGGCACGTGCCGACCTGGAAAACGGGGACATTCTGAAAGTAACAGCAGAAGACGGGACCACTATCAAAGAGTATTATATTGATGTGCAAGATTATCTGGCCAGTAATAATGTGCAATTAACAGCAATTACCTGGCCCGATAAGCAGGATTTTCTGGATGGATGGAATGGGGACACCATACCCCAGTTCAGTACCACTAAAACTGCCTACCAGGTAATGCTTCCCTATGGAACTAAAAATGTTCCTGCCTTGCAGGCCCATCTGGCAAATTTAAGGACCAAAGTCGATGTTCAGAGAGCCATATCACTTACGGGTAGCCAGGAAGACCGGACTACTACTTTTAGCCTGACCTCGGAGAGTGACACACTTTTCCAGGACTATACAGTTCTATTCAGCGTAGAAAAGGACCCGACCAAGTTTCAGCATTACGAGGGTAATCCGTTTATTTCGGAAATTGTGACCAGCGCTTACTCCTGGATGAGTTACGTGGAAATCGTAAACCCGGGAACCAAAGCCCTTAACCTTTCGGAATATATGCTTGTGAGAGGATTGGACGTGGTCCCGGCAGTTGACCTTGAAACCCTGGTTCCTGCAATTCCAACAGAAGCTGATTTTCAGAACAGGTACCGCAGTTACGTCCCCGGATACAAGTTCTGGGAGGATACTACCACCTGGTTACTGGAACCCGGCATCCTTTCCCTGGATGGAAACGTAGACCCGATTATTGAACCCGGTGGTGTCTTTGTAATAGCCCATGGAAGTCAGAACAGGGGGATGACTCAATGGACAGATTTAGGTTTACTTGATGTTCTGGATAAGAAATGGTACAATACTGTATCAAATACCATCGACGACCTGGGTGTAAATGTCAGGAATACTGCGGCTTGTCTGATCCGAGGTGCTGAATCCTTGTACTTGTTCAAGATTGTTGGTGATTCAGTCCTGGATAGAACTAAGCCGGTCGGTGATCCGGCTGACTACGAGCTCGTGGATATGATGGGGGATCCCATATACGACCAGACCTGGTCCATTGCAGGAGAAACAGGTATCGTCGCAAATACCAGGATCGATGCAAGAAGGAAAGCCAATATTTATAAAGGTGTCCGCTCTTCGGTTGAGTCCCAGGAAGCCTTTGGAACACATGCAGATACAAGTGACTGGATTATAAACAGATTCGGGACTGGTAATAATCAATTCATGTCAGTGGATATTGGTAGTCATACGATGGATCCGGTAACTGTCCATAAGTCCACGGTGAGCTCCCCTATATACCTTGTGAGCGATGGTTTTAGTCTTACTGAGACCCTCCAGGGTGATCTTGCATCTACAACGGTTACAGCGTTTCTTGAAAACATCAGCCCGGCAGATTCAATGCAGGTCTTAAGTGTTCGAAACTCAGATGGAAGTGTAAAGGATCCTGCAGATGCAATGGTCGGTGGCGATAGCCTGGTGGTTGTTTCGGCCGATGGCATGAATACCACAAGATATTCGGTAATCGACCTGCCACTGGACAACAATGCGGTTCTGACCACTGTGGATGACCCCTCTCCCCTTACAATTTCCATCAATGGAGATGAAGGAACCATTACCGGAGTGGTATATGGATCACTTCTTAAAGATCTGGTGGCAGCTGTTAAAGTACCTGACCTGGCGGTGATGAATGTCATTGACGCTGACGGGGTGCTTATTCCCATGCAAATCATGAACTATGATTCTGTAAAGGTGAATACCAAAGTAGGTGACCAGATCTATTTCGAGGTTGCCGCCCAGGATGGAGTAACTGTCATTACCTATAAGCTGGAGCCGGCTGCACTATCCAGTGATGCTTTCGTGATATCCTCTATCTATAATGTGGATCAGGAGAATTATGAGATCAAGGATCTGGCAGATGGAACATCCACCGTTCTCTTCTTCAAGAATATTGAAGCAGTTAGAGGTGCAAGTGCCAAAGTACTCTCCAAGCTGGGGAACGAAAGAATGGATGGCCTTTTATACCATGATGACGTATTGCAGGTAATATCGGAGGATGGGACAAACACGGTTGTATATTTCCTGACCTTCCTCACAGAAATCAATCCGGATGCCAATAACGCACCTGAGATAGAACTGGCATTCAGCGATTCAACCATCACGGAACCCGGAACCATTATGTTGATGGCAACAGCCACCGACGACGGGCTCCACCGGCTAATCTGACATCCGTATGGGAGGTAAGCAGTGGTACTGCGGCAAATGTGCTTATCGAGAATGCAGACCAGCTTTCAAGCAATGTCACCTTTAATGCCAAAGGAAACTATACCCTTACACTTTCCGTAAGTGACGGGGTAATAACAACACAGGCTAATGTTACAGTCTTCGTGGGTGTGGTTGGTATTGATGAATTCCTTGCTCCTTCCATGCTTGTATATCCAAACCCGGCCCGTGAAAAGCTGACACTGGAGTTAATGAATATGCCTGGGAGTACTTACACCGTATCCATCTTTAGCATCACCGGAAGCGCCATATATAATACGAAGCTTTCCACTGATAAGATAGAGATTGACCTCAGTCATTTTGAGGCCGGAATGTACTTTATCAGGGTTGAATCGGATGGACAAAACTTTACACGACGTGTAGAGATACAGAAGTAGTTTATTATAAGTAGTGAAATTTTAGCAGTTTTTTCAAAAGGGGAGAGTGTGCCGGGAGTAAGCTCGGGTACAACAAACTAAATGATTGCATTAAGGCTAAGGCAGAATTCGAAGGAGATTCCCTACTTTCTATCTCCTTTTTTTTCTACCAGGAAGCAGAAATGAAAATAAATGGAGGTTTTATATCTTATGAGTAAAAATAAAAGGCTTTCTGAGAAATAAACAAGAACATGACCGATTTAAGCAAGCACCACAAGACTTGCTCTTCCTATATTTGCTATGCAGAGTTTGATAAAAGCTCATGCCTGTTAATTAAAGACGAACCAAACTAAACCATGAAGATCAACAGGAACATTTCCTTTATCTTTCTTATTGGGTGTACACTGCTCTGGGGATGCAGGGATATTTATGAACTGGATAAATATCAGCGCCCTGACTGGCTCGCGGGAAAGATATACACACAAATTACCACAAGGCCCGATCTTTCTGTTTTCCAGGAATGCCTTGAACTTACAGGCTTCGATACCATTCTGGATGTAACCGGAAGTTATACAGTTTTCGGCCCAACAAACCTTGCTTTTGAGCAATGGTTCAGCCAGCATCCGGAATATGGAGGCTCACCTGAAAACATCCCTCCACAGGAACTGGAAAATCTTGTCGAAAGACACATATTACAGAATGGCTGGAGCCTGAAGCAAATGAAATCCCTGGATATTTATGGGTGGATCGATGAAGATGATCCTTCAAATGATAAGCCCAGGGGATATAAACGTCAAACAATCCAGAAAGATCAGGATAAGAAGTATTTTATCAATTCCAGGGGACAGATAGTAGACTCTACAGTATCCGACGACTACAGGAAAGTATACACCATATCCAGAAAATACGGTCCCCTGTTCTTTGATGAATATTTCGGTGTAAATGATCTTCGCCTGGATGATTATGGATTTTATTATGACCGCAGCTTTGAGAGCGGCAATATGTATTATGGAAATGCCAAGGTTGTAAGTCCTGAAATTTTTGCAGAGAATGGTTTCGTTTATGAAGTGGACAGGGTCACCGATGAATTACATAATGCAGAACAAATCCTTGATCAGGAATATTCAGGTTACAGTTTTAGTTCTTTCAGGGAAGTATTCAATTTATTCAGCGAATTTTCCATGGACATGGAAGCCACGAATAATCAACCCGAAGCCAAGGCCGGAGGCTTATACGATACGCTCTTCACCCTGAATTACCCTGATCTCTTATTCAACCTCCAGGAGGAGCTTACCGGCCCAAATACTTCCATATCAGATTACACGGTAAGGTATCAAAATGGGATTCTGGCTCCTACAAATGAAGCTTTTCAAAGATTGCTGGACGAAGTAGTCACCAGCAATAGCGGTTATCCTCACTGGCCTGATTTCGGAGCGGTCCCCCTGGAGGTAAAACGCATAATCCTGAATGCTCACATGACAGAAAATCCTGTTTACCAGACCAATATTGAGCAGGGGTTCAAAAATGGCGCCAGGGACAAAATAACAATTAATGAAGCAGACATTATCCACAGATATTACGGGAGCAATTGCAGTTTCCTTGGCTTGAACGAGGCCATTGTTCCACGAGCTTTCTCGAGTATTACCGGACCGGTATATCTTCGTCCGGGATATTCGACTCTCCTTTATGCCATGGAATATGCAAAAACACTCCCGGCATTGAAAGAAGAGGGCAAGGAATATGTATTCTATGCCCAGGCAGATGTATCTTTTGCTGAGGATTCCGCTCTTTTCATAAACTGGATAGACGTGAGTGCAAATCGCTTCAATTTCAATGCATTTGATCGGGGAGCTGATAGAATGTCCACTATATCGAGGAACCAGTTGACAAAAATGATACTCAATCACGTCGGGACCTCACTCCCAAGAGGCAATGCCAATAAAGAGTTTATCGAAAACCTTGCCGGGAATTACATTGTGGTGAATAATGTGGACAATACCGTAACGGGTGGGTTGCCAAACACATGGGGTTACAATGGTGACTCAGTGGTGGAGGTCCATCCCGTGCTATTGGAGGAAGCTACGGACAATGGAGAAACATATGAGATCTCCGGTTGGCTCAACACCCCTGTGACAAATATGTACTCGAGGATCATCTCATATCCGCATTTCTTTAACCTGATCGATGATGCAGGTCTTTATGATAAGGTATACTATTCTTTCCCATTTCTGACAGAAGGTGAGACCTATACTGTTTTTGTACCCTCTGCTGAAGCCATCGCCTCTCTGGATACAGATTCCCTCTCTCAATCAGAATTGCAGGATATTGTGAAGTATCATTTTGTGAGGGGGACCAAGATATGGACAGACGGGAGCAGTCCGGATGGTTATTACGAAACCCTCAGGGTGGACGAAACTTCCACCCAATTCACGACAAAGTATTCAACCATACACATAGAAACCGGCAGTGATTTAATCAGAATCCTTGATAAGGATGGGGCCCTGTTTACCGAAATACATGAACAGGATGGAGCAACTAATGTAATGGTTGCCACTGATATGGATGAAGAATCGGGCTCCTTGTATGATTTTGCCATTACGGGGGTTATGCATGAAATTGATAGTGTCTTGATCAAACAATAAAGATAGGATGAAATCATACTTTAAAATATTTCTCATTTGCTGCATGGCATTGTCCCCGGTGGTCCTTTCAGGACAAACTGTCATCCGGGGAACTGTAACTGATAGTGAGGATGGAAGCCGGATCATCGGAGCCACAGTAACCGAATACGACAAGGACAATAGAATCATTGGCGGAACAATTACAGACCTGAACGGGAACTTCAACCTGCGGGTGGTAAATCAGGATGGCAAAATAATTATAAGCTACATTGGATACAGCAGTTACGAAATTACCACAGCAGAAGGAGAAGTATTCAACATAAAACTCTCCCCTTCCACCATCCAGATGGAAGAAGTTGTGATTACCGCCGAGTCTGATTTCAACTCCATGACCGGAGTGGCCAAGAGAGATATCACAGGTTCGCAGGTGAGTATAAATATGGACGATTCAAAACATATGGGGGTGGTCTCCGCGGAAGAAGCGCTTCAGGGCAGAATATCAGGGCTTGACATCATGACATCGGGTAATCCCGGGGGTGGATCACAGATTGTCATAAGGGGCCTTGGATCACTTGGAGGATCAACACCACTCATTGTGGTGGACGATATTCCCCAGGATATCAGAATTGATGATAGTTTTGATTTTGGGTCGGCCGACCAGGAAGATATTGGAGACCTTGTGAATATTTCACCTCAGGATATCAAGTCCATAGATGTTCTGAAAGACGCAGCTTCAGCTGCCATCTGGGGATCAAAGGGAGCCGACGGTGTATTACTGATCAAAACACGTCGCGGAGCCAGAGGAAAAACAAGATTCGAATACCAGGGAAAATATACTGTGAATATCCAGCCGCCTCCCATACCCATGCTTACCGGGGATGAATACATCATGATGCAACTGGAACAGTTGTTGAATCAAAAGGGTCTTTTTGATATACCACCGGAGATAGCCTATGACAGGGACTATGTCGATTTCTACAACTACAATAAGAACACCGACTGGGTGGATGCCATTTCACAGACAGGATTCATTAATGACCAGTATTTCAAAGTATCAGGCGGCGGGGATAAAACCAGGTATTTTGCCTCGGTAAACTACCAGAGCAATGATGGTACCACGGTAAATACAGCCTTGAACAGGCTTTCCACCCGGGTGAATCTTGATTATAATGTTTCCAGTAAAATAAGATTCTCCGTTAATTTCAACTACTCCAACAGTGCAAAGGAAGATAATTACGACTTCAGATTAGATCTGGATGGAGATGGATCGCTTGAAAATGTTAATGTTCGTCAGATGGCCTACGTCAAAGCACCAAATATGGCCATTTATGAGCATGATGAGAATGGCAACCTGACCGGGGAGTATTTCACTCCCATATACAGTTACCAGGGAGATGGGAACGAGTTTTTCAATCCGGTTGCTGTGGCCAATTTAAGTATCAATGACAGAAACGACAACAATGTTCAGAATAGTTTTGTCCTGGATTACAACATCCTTCCATGGATGAGGTTCAAGCAAACCATCTCCTTTCAGTACTTAAATGCCAAGTCCAAGCAATACCTGCCCATTGATGCCATTGGAACCGACTGGCTGAATCCCCTGAACAACAACTCCAGGGAGGTTAATCAGACAGTTACAAAAATCCTGTCCAGGTCTCAGATGTCATTTGTCCCACGCCTTAAGAATCAAGCGCACTCTGTCTCCGGCATGCTCATGATGGAGGTTGAAATGTCATCGTCGGAGTGGGCAACACTTGGGACCAGCAGGGGGCCGGGAGGAGATATCCTGGATCCGGCCGCGAACGCACCTATTAGTTTGCTCAGATCCGGTTCAAGTGAAGAGAGGGGAATGGGATTCCTGGGCGGCTTTAATTATAAATTCAAGGACCGCTATATCCTTGCATTAAATGCCCGGATGGACGGAAGCTCAAAATTTGGATCCAATCAGCGCTGGGGGCTTTTCCCAAGCGCAAGCCTGGGCTGGCGATTTTCTGAAGAGGAGTTTCTATCGAATGCTGAATTTCTATCAGATGGGAAATTAAGGGCCAGCTACGGACAGACCGGAAAACAACCCGGATCACCCTATGACCGCCATGCCATATTCAACACAAGTAATCCAAACCAGTACATCGAGAATCCCATCATCATTCAGCAACAGATTCAACTGGACAACCTGAAATGGCAAACCGTAAGTTCAGTGAACCTGGGGGTGGATCTGGGTTTTCTGAAGGACCGCCTAACCATGACCGCTGAGTTATACAAGAAAATCACAGAGGATATACTCTGGAAGAATTATAAGGTCCCGAAATCTTCGGGATATACCCTGCTGAAATGGTATAACGGAGGAGAACTGGAAAACAGGGGATGGGAATTCTTTACCAGGGTTGTGGCCGTCCGGAAAGCTGATTGGACGTGGAGCCTAGACTTCAATATTTCCAATAATATTAATGTATTTCGTGAGTTTCCTGAGAATTTTAATAACGAAGTAGCCACCACTATCGGAAATGGTCAATACCCGCGCAGAGCAGATATCGGTCAGCCCGTCGGTGCATTTTATGGCTTTCGTTACCAGGGTGTTTGGGCCTCGGATGAAGATGTTGTCGCCTTGGATGCCAGTGGAGAAATACTCAACGATGTAAATGGGAATCCCGTTCCACTTACTTTCAATAAACAGTATAAGTTCGTGGGTGGTGATGCCAAATACGAGGATATTAATCATGATGGAAACATTGATCTCTTAGATGTGGTATACCTTGGCGACTCCAATCCTGATTTTATTGGGGGCTTTGGCTCTGTGCTTTCATGGAAGCAATTCCGGGCATCTATTCAGTTTCAATACAGAACCGGGTTTCAGATCGTGAATGAGGTTGCTATGGATTCAGAAGGAATGCTTGACCGGAATAACCAGAGCAAGGCTGTTCTTCGCAGGTGGCGCATACAGGGCCAGGACGAAGAAGAAATGATCCCCCGGGCATATATGGATCATCCTGCCAATAACCTTGGATCGGACCGCTACGTGGAAGATGGGGATTTCCTGCGACTGAATAATTTAACATTCTCTTATGCCCTATCCCGGGAGTTGTGCACCAGGCTCAGGCTGAATTCCCTTGACTTTGCTTTTACCATGCGAAAAATATGGACACTAACGTCTTACACCGGTCAGGATCCTGAAATCCCACAGGTGGGTGATGATCCTTTCTGGTTTGGAACTGACAATGCAAGAACACCTACACCAAGATCCTATGTATTCAGTATTTCGGTTGGATTTTAATTGACACAGGCTGATGAAACAAAATATAATAGCAAAACTGAAAATAGTAACGGTCATCCTGATCCCGATGCTTTTCGCATCATGTGAGGGCTGGCTTGAACTGATTCCTCCCGACGGTCTTGTCAGGGATGAATACTGGAAAACCAAGGAGGATATTAAAGCCTCCCTCATGGGAGCCTACCAGGAATTTGCACAGCTGGATGCCACCCTCTTCCTGATGGGGGAATTAAGAGCAGACCTGATCGTTTCAGATGTCAACACAAGCAGTGATTACAGGGATATTATGGAGGGCAATATCTTCCCTGACAACAGCATGTGCAATTGGTCCAGTTTCTACACGATCATTCACTATTGCAATTCCGTGCTGAAATACAACTCCATTGTTCAGGATATTGACCCCACTTTCTCCGATTACCAGTTGAAGGGCTTTGAATCTGAAGCACTATACCTCAGGAGCCTTTCATACTTTTACCTGGTCAGGGCATTCCGGGAAGTCCCCTTAATACTGGAGGCCTCTGAATCGGACAATGCAAGCTTCTTTTTACCCACTTCAGGTGAAGAAGAGATACTGGAACAAATCAAGGCAGATTTGCTTGTGGCCCGAACAGGTGTAACGGAAGACTACGGAAGCCTCACCGAGAATAAGGGAAGGGCCACAAAGGCTGCAATTAATGCATTGCTGGCAGACATTTCTCTTTGGAATTTTGAATACGAAGCCTGTATCAGCTACGTGGAAGCAGTGGAAAGAGATGGTTTTGAGTCGGTACCGGGACAACAATGGTTTAAGATCTTTTATCCTGGCAATTCACTGGAAAGTATATTTGAATTTCAATTTGACGCATCCCTTGACCAGTATAACAGGACCTTTGTACTGACCTATTTGCAAAGGAATTTCCTGGCCAGTCAATCCGCGCTGGAACTTCTTGAACCTTCCCTGTCAAAGGAGATAATACGGGGAGAGGGTTCCATACGATTCTCTGACCTGGCGATTTGGAAATATGCCGGCGCAGCCGCAGATGGTCAGACCCTTCGCCCAGGAGAGGATATTCAAAGTGGCAATTGGATCGTATACAGAATGTCAGATATCCTGCTCATGAAGGCAGAAGCACTTTCACAGATTGGCAGGTATGATGAAGCCCTTGACATTGTCAATGATCTCAGGGCCAAAAGGCTTATGAACCCTTTGTCATCATCTTATTCACCTTCAGCTTTTGAAGACCTTATACTTGAAGAAAGGGCCCGCGAACTGGCATTCGAAGGAAAACGATGGTTTGATCTGCTGCGGATGGGACGACGCAATGACTACCAGAGAAAGAACAAACTGATCGAGATCATTATTGAAAAGGTTCCTTCCACACAGAAATTGTTACTGGCAACCAAACTCAATAATCCCTGGGGTTGGTATTTCCCCATTGAGGATGATGAAATGGAGAGAAATTATAATTTAACACAAAATCCATACTATGCGGGCTATGAAACTAATTAGGACCGTATCCTTCATACTTTTCGCGGGGATATTCCTCCTTGGTTCCTGTAATAAGGAAACGACAGAATCTGGTTTTTTTGATGAAAATGTTCTATCAATATCCACATTCCTGGAGCAAAATAAAGAGGAGTTCTCCAGGTTCTGGGAAATCCTTCAAAAAACAGAGCTTTACCCTACATTGAATGCCTTTAATCCACATGGAGATGGCTTCACTTTATTTCTTCCTACCGACGATGCATTTGACCGGTATATTGAGCAGAACGATAAATATGGCAGTTTCGAGGAATTGATCGCGGATCATGATTTTTTGTATCTCATTAGCCGCTATCACCTCGTCAACCAGTCACTGCGCTCCAACGAATTCCCCTATGGTTCCCTACCCGATTCCACGGCAACCGGCGATTATCTAACCATCGGGATAGAGGTCCTGGAAGATTCGTCACGTTACACGGTCAATAATGTCGCACCTGTGATAATTACTGATATTGAAACTACCAACGGGTACATCCAGGTAATCGATAAAGTGCTCGAACCCATTTCCTACAACAGTTACGAGTGGCTGAAAAATGTTGAAGGCTATTCCATCCTTTCCTCTGCTTTCGAAATGTCCGGCTTAAAAGATACCATGGGAATCTACAGAACCTCCTCCACCGGTCAAATCATTAAAAACGGGTATACGGTTTTTGCAGAACATGATTCCATTTATGCCCGTAAGGGGATTAATACCTTCGATGACCTGGTTGATCGTTATCATACTCCGGGATATGAGCTAACTGATCCCGAGGGGGGCTTATACCAGTTTGCCGCCTACCATTTGCTTGAAGGCCGCTACTTCCTGGATGCCTTTGAGGGATCAAGTAATTACAACAGCTACGCGGTTTACCCGGTCAATATCAATGCAGGACTTGAAATCAAGCTTAATCCGGGAGTAGATAGTTTCAGATTAGAAATATCCGGAACGGATACCACGCTGATAAACTATATTGGAGTTTACTTTCAGGAAAGCAATGTGAATACGAAAAACGGACCTGTGCATTTCATCACCGAAATCATGGAGCTGTATCAACCTGCCAGATCTCAGAGGACTTTTCAATTTCATGAAGAGCCTTTGATTCTTGAGTATCGTAAGAATCAGGGCAGGTATGAATTCGTGGATCATGACCTGCTGGAATTACTCAGATGGGATGGGCCAGAAAAAATGACCTATGTGAGAAGTGCACCGGCTGATGACAATTCCTTTAGCGACGACTACATTGAACTGGACGAAAGTTTCAATTTTGAATATGACATGCCAAAGATTATGCCGGGAAGGTACCAGGTCGAAATCAGGGCAGATGGCTACGGCGGAAACAACGCGACAATCCAGGTTCGTATTGATGACAAAAGAATGGGGGGTAATATTAACCTGACAAGTGGAGGCCGCAGCACAGCTGTATTTGCCTGGTTTGGAATCGGCATCATAGAATTTACCAAATACGAAGGTCACACCTTGAAGGTTAACTCCCTGATACCCGGCAAAATGAGCCTTGACCTTATCCGTTTCACACCCGAATAAACCTGCTGAGAATATTAAGAAGATGAGAACATTACTTATATATACAGGGCTTGCATTATTGCTCGGCATTGCCTTACTACAGTCATGTAATCCGCCCTGGGAAGAACATTATACAAGCCAGGAGGAGCAAATCAACATGAAAGTATGGGATGCGGTCAGTCAGAATCCCAACTATTCCATCTTTGCATCACTGATTGAATCAGAGGGTCTTGACAGTCTCTTCCAGACGGAAGGTGTATATACCTTGTTTGTCCCCACCGATGAAGCCTTCTCTGCACTCTCAGATACCACGACGGATATGCAGTCAATTCTGAAGTATCACATTATGCAGACCATTTTTATGGACAGGAGTGTACAAACCTGGAGGAGGATGCTGACCACCATCGGAAAATTTGTGCTCATTCAAAAGATTCAAGGGGGATATACTTATGATGGAATTGCGATGGATTACACCAGTCCACTCTATCTGGATGGAAAATACTACGAAATCTCCCAGGTTGCAGTTCCAAAACTAAATTTGTACGAATTAACTGCTCTGAAAAGTAATGTACTGAAGGAATACATCGATTCTAAAGACTCTGTTTATCTCGATCGCAGCCTGAGCACCCCCATTGGTTTCGATGAAAATGGGAACACCGTGTACGATTCTGTATTCGGTGTAGTGAACCTTTTTGAAGAGGAGTATTTCCCCATAAGTGAGGAATTCAGGGATCAACAGGCTACCTTAATCCTGTTCACCCAGGACCAATATGATCTGGCCCTTGATGATATGGCAGGCAGGCTCGGGGGTAATATCGTTGATCATGAAGATATTCCCGATACCTGGCAAAACAATGTGCTTCTGCCCACTGTAACAGAAAATGCGATGTTTGACGGAATCGTATCCTACGAGGAACTTCTGGAAGGCAGGATTAAAAATATTAAAGGAGACACTGTGGTGGTTGAAGCAGAGAAAATCGATCCGGATTCAAGAACCATATGCAGCAATGGAGTGGGCTACCTTTACAGTGATTTTTCAATCCATGACTCGCTGTTCCGGGGGACGGTCATCAGGGAGGGCGAGAATATGATCAGTGAGATCGGAGCCGGAAAGTATGCCTGGAATGAGGATGTCAGGGTATGGGGAGCAACCATCGAACCCGAATATTTGGAGGCTGATGTAGCTTCCGGGGGTGCACTGGTCAACGTTACCTTTGTGAGAGATTATGACGGGGAATACAACATGGAATTTAAATTTAAAGACTTGTTTCCAATGCGTTACAGACTTGAATGGCGAGCCAATTCTAGACCTTCAGGCCTTTTTTCTGTCTATGTGAACGACGTGGTGCTGGAGACCCAGGATAAATTTGGTAATGTATATACCGAATTTGACACCAATGAACTGAAATCGTCAGTGATCTCTGTAACCGGCGAACGCTTCCTGCCCGAAGGTGGCTTCAATATGCGGGACTACTGGGTTGAAAGCATTACAGATTATGGTGATGTGACAGTCCGCTTTGAATACAAGGGATCGGGTGCAAACAGCACCAATGGCCTTAGTATCGACTATGTGAAACTTATACCTGAATATTAGTAAGATAAACCCAGAATATGTCCAGGATTCTATATATACCAGCATGCATCATTGTACTTTTAACAGGTACGATTATTCTTCCCTGTTCTGCGCAGGATCCCATCCGGATTGATGGAGTGGTGCAGGACGAAAGAGGCTTAGCTCTAAGTGGAATTTCAATTAGCCTTGAGGGAGTTTTGGCAGATCCCGTTATCAGTGACAGCAGTGGTAGCTTCACCCTCTCTGCACCCTCAGCACAGCAGTGGCTGATCGTATCTCCGGCAGAGCTTTACAAAACTAAAAGGGTATACCTGAATGGCAGGGAGAATATCAGGATCATGATGACACCATCGGATATGGCATCCGGGGATGATCCTGTTCAAAATGTTTTCTACGAGGAATCAGGAAGAAACCTGATATCATCCGCCCAGGCCATTCAGACAAAATCGCTCCGCAGGGTAACAGGTGAGACCATTGATGAATCCTTTCAGGACAATGTCGCGGGTGTATATGGGATACATCATTCGGGAATGCCGGGAAGTGGTGTTGTAAACTATCTCCGCGGATTCAAATCAATGAATACGAATAATCAGCCGCTATATGTAATTGATGGTTTACCCCTGGAATCTCCGGGAGTTTTTAACCCTCTCCTTAACGGCTATAGCTATAATCCACTTACCTCACTTGATCCAAATGATATCACCAGCATCACTGTATTGAAAGATCATGCAGCAGGTTCTGCTTATGGTCTAAGGGGAAGTAACGGGGTGGTGATGATAGAAACTCTGAAACCCACAGAGGTCAGGACCATTATTGATTTTGGTGTCAGAGTCGGAATGACCACATCACCTCAGCAATTGCCTCAACTGGATGCACTTCAATATAAAAGTCTCGCCAATGAAGTGCTTAATACCTCACCCTTGCTGGAGGAGGATCTGCCCGGGTTATATCCGGGATTATACATAAATCCGTCTGACCCTGATTACATCAGGTACGGGAATAATACCAACTGGCAGAATGAAATATTCTCCAACAGCATCTTCAGCGATTATTATCTGCGCATCATGGGCGGAGACCAGATTGCACGATATGGTCTGTCTGTTGGTTACCTGGACCACGATGGGATCGTGAACAATACGAGCTATAACAGGTTCAATGTGCGTTTCGTGGGCACATTTACCCTCTTCAAATGGCTAAGGATGTATGTGAGCTCCAATCTTACCAGGACTGATTCAGAACTTAAAGAATCTGCCAGGTCGCCACAGACAAGTCCAATTCTGACTGCCTTGCACAAAACCCCTATGATGGTTCCCTTTGATTTTGATGCTGAGGGGCAACAATTATCCAGCTACTCGGATGTGGACGAACTCGGGGTGAGCAATCCGGCAGTCACAATCAATAACTTCTCAGCGAGAAATAAAAACTACAGGTTCCTTACCTCCATTCGCCTGGAAGGTGATATAACATCTAACCTGAAATGGAATTCACTTTTCGGTATCAATGTGAACGCGATTGACGAGCTGATTTTCATGCCCAATCATGGCATGGAGCTCTACTATAACCTGGAGGCCTTCAATGCCGCCAAATCGTTGAAAGACTACCTGTTTTCCATCTATAATGATAATAACCTCACCTATAACAGAGAGATCGGCAATCAGCATCAAATTATTGCCTCCGTGGGTTTCAGACTCAATACAAATAAATTGGAGGAAGATTGGGGGATTGCCAAAAATTCCAATGAGAATGATGAGTATCGAAGCCTGTCAAGTGGTACTTCCTATCTGCGTGAACTGGGAGGCCAAACTTCAAAATGGAACAGGCTGGGAATGTACGGCCGCTTCAAATACATTTTCAGAGACCGTTATATGCTTCACGCGGGATTGTCATCTGAAACCTCAACCCGTATAGGCAGGAATGCATACCAGGCATCGGAATCCAATGACCTGATCATGCTTGGGGAAGTACCTTTTGGGCTCTTCTATTCAGCCGGTGGTGCGTGGCGTGTTTCAAATGAATCATTCCTGAAAAATTATGCCTGGCTGGAGGATTTAAAACTCAGGCTTGCCTGGGGTAGTGCAGGGAATGATGAAATAGGCAATGAAAATGCGCTGCGCTATTACCAGATCAAACTTTACCGCGAATCCTCCGGAATGATTCCAGGAAACCTTTCGGATCGGACAATCAGGCATGAAAGAGGATCACAATTAAATCCGGGCCTCGACCTGTCCCTTTTCGCGAACAGGGTATCTCTCAGCCTTGATTACTATAAGGGTAGAACTGACAATCTCCTGGTTTATGAACCGCAGTTTTACTATTCAGGATATCAGACCGTGGCCAATAATAATGGATCACTGAGCAACACTGGATGGGAAGTCGCAGCATTCGCCAGGATTATCACCAAAGGCAAATTTCATTGGGATCTGGGCATTAATCTTTCTGGATTCAAGAATGAAATACTGGAAATAAGCAATGATGAAATCATCACTGATTTCCATGGAGGGGCCTTTGTTTCAAGAAAAGGGGAATCGCTCCTAAATTTCTACGGGTACCAGTATGATGGAGTCTTTACCTCCCAACAGGACGCGGAAGATGCCGGTTTAAGAAATGAAAGGGGTATTCCTTTCGGGGCAGGAGATGCCCGTTTCCTTGACCTGTCAGGACCCGAAGGGGAACCAGATGGATTCATAGATGACTACGATAAAACGATGATAGGTTCTCCCCTGCCCGACCTCTTTGGGTCCGTATCCACATCCTTTACCTATGGGATATGGAGCCTCAGTGGGAGTATACAATTTGTAAGCGGAAACGAAGTATACAACTATGTACGGTCTCAAAATGAAAAGATGTCTGACCTTAGCAACCAGAGTACCGCTGTGCTGAAAAGGTGGCAGTATGATGGTCATGAGACTGATGTTCCCCGTTCTTCCTGGGATGATCCGACCGGAAACGCGGGATTTTCGTCCAGGTGGATCGAAGATGGCAGTTATCTGCGTCTGAAACACCTTACTCTGGCCTGTAAGATCCCGGACCAGTTTCTTGCCTTCAGAGATGCAGAGTTTTTTATCACTGCCACTAACCTTATTACACTCACAAATTACCTGGGATATGATCCGGAATTTTCGGTCTCCTACCATACGATGGAGCAAGGGATAGATTACGGCCTTATGCCACTTACAAGGAAATTTATGATTGGAATCAAGCTTGGCTTTTAAAATTGAATCTCATGAAAATCAAAGTTCCATATATAAATACTATACTTGGCTGCCTCATGCTTGCAGTTTTCCTTGTACTGGGATCCTGTGAAAAGTTTTTTGATCCTGAACAGGCGCTGATTGTTGATGAAGACAATTATTTCCAGGATTGGAATGAGTACAGGGCAGCCGAATTAGGGCTCTATGCACTTCAGCAGGAACTGGTCACTCAACTGGTCGTCCTGGGAGAATTGCGCGCTGATCTGGTGACTGTAACCGAAAATGCTGACCGGGACCTGATCGAGGTGAATCTGCACCGGATTACCCCCGGCAATAAGTATGCGTCTCCCCTAAACTTCTACAGGCTCATTGGCGCGTGCAACCGCCTGTCAACCAGACTTGAGCAGGATCATCCGGAAGTACTCAGAGATACTGCTGCAACCATCTATGACCGACTTTACGGAGAAGTTCTTTGCATGCGCGCCTGGGCCTATTTTAATGCTGTGAAAATATATAAAGAGGTGCCCTATGTCTGGCCTTCCCTCACCACGGTTGATGAAATCAGCGAATATGTATCTCAGAATAAAACAGTAATCAATCCCATGACCATAATTTATGGTCAGGACGGCTACGAAAATGACACCATCTACGGGGATACTGTTGTACTGGAGCGAATGTATCTGGATCTTCCCGCCATTGTTGACACCTTTACCAGTCAACTGAATGACAAGGTCAAAGAGGTAGGTGTAATTCACAATCAGATTAATGAGGATCCCAGTTGGGATGTAACCATATGGAGCCGCCCTGCCATGCACAGCCTCATGGGACTGATGTACCTGGAGCTTGGAAATTATGGAATGGCAGTGAAGCATTTCGACCAGATCATGAGATTCCAACGGTACAATGTCACGGAAGGATCTATTCGGTTTGCACTGGACAGAAAATTCGAGAGGTCGAACTGGCAAAACATATTCGCGGGTATTGATCCCGATGAACACATTATGACCCTCTGGTTCAATAAAAGCTATCAGCAACAAAACCTCTTACAATATCTGTTTTCTAATGAAAGTCCAAACCAGTACATGCTGAAGCCTACTTCCTATGCTATCGGGACCTGGGAAAGCATGTGGAGCAATTACCGTCGCAAGGAATTTGATGATCCTGAATTAACCTACCTGGACCCTGAGTACGATAATTATCCCGGATCTCAGGGGGATTTTTCCCGTGGACCAAATGTCTCATATCAATACCTGAGGAATGGAGTAAAACTTGGAACCGAGGAAGTGAGACAAATGTTAGATCTGAAGTATCAACGGAACGAAGCGGCGCTCAGAGAATATATGGCAGGGGTTGACACAGTGGTCTACAAGTATACCATCGGGAAGAATAGTTTTGACCAGGATGCAAATTTTCCCATTTTCAGAGCAGCAGGGATCCACCTCTATTATGCTGAGATATATGCCCGGTGGAGATACCCGGATAAAAATGGTATAGTAAAACCCAATGTATTTGAAAGCCTGGCTGTATTAAACAGCGGCTCCTATGATAACGAACCATCATCGCTGGGTGTACGTGGCCGCGTGGGATATGGAACTGGCATTGAAGCAATCTCTCTGACAGATCCCATCTACCTTCATGATCCCATTACCAATGAAGTTTCAGGATACCTGGACTATTCCGGGAAACTTTTTGCCAAACAGATCTACGTGGAAGATCAGGTTATGGAAGAAAGGGTAAGGGAAATGGCCTTTGAAGGAGAACGCTTTTATGATCTCATGCGGATTGCAAAGCGAAGGGATGATCCCGCCTATCTGGCCGATAAAGTGGCAGCCAAATTTGATCCTCCATTAAGAGAACAGGTCAGGGAGCACCTGATGAATGAGGAAAACTGGTATATAAAGCTCCCCTAACTCATGTCTGCCTTAAGATTAAATGGATTTATGGTACTGGGCCTTTTGCTGGCATTTCGGCCTGCACTGTCCGGCCAGGAACAGAAGCGGGGTGACCAAACATGGGGAGGTCAGGAGGCACCTGTGAGGGAGGCTGATGCCCACCGGGGGGAATTGTTCCGGGAAGGAAAATATGCCATGTTCATTCACTGGGGACTTTATTCCCAGCTCGCCAACCAGTATAAGGATTCCACGTACTACGGGATTGCCGAGTGGATCATGAATCCCAGGAGGGCAGGAATTCCAGTGGAAGAGTATAAAAAATTAGCCGGTGAATTTAACCCGGTGAATTTTGATGCAAATGCAATTGTGAAGCTGGCTAAAAATGCCGGAATGAAATACATCATCATTACCAGCAAGCACCATGACGGCTTTGCAATGTATGATTCAAAGGTCAGTGACTTCGACATCGTGGATGCCACACCTTTCGGCCGTGACCCCATGAAAGAGCTTTCCGTAGCCTGCGAAAAAGAGGGGCTGGGATTTGGCTTCTACTACTCTCAGAACCAGGATTGGACAGCTCCGGGAGGCAATGGTGGCCCTGCTTATGACGCGAACGGGGACACGGTCACCCTTGATGAATATTTTCAAAACAAGTGCCTTCCTCAGATTAACGAAATCACCACCCGCTATGGAGATATGGTACTCATATGGTTTGACACTCCTGCCGGGATGCCCGAGAAATACGCTAAAGAACTCATGGACCTGGTGCATCTTAACCAATCAGAAGCCTTTGTATCCGGAAGGATCGGTTATGGCCTGGGTGACTACCAGACACTTGGGGATATGGAAATCCCACATCAAAATATAGATGGCTTGTGGGAGACTGTGGATGTCACCAATGATTCCTGGGGTTATGCCTGGTACGATGAAAATTGGAAATCTCCCGAAGAGATTCTGAAAAGGTTAATCTCCACGGTTGCACGCGGGGGAACCTACATGCTGAACGTGGGTCCAAGAGCCGATGGTACCATTCCTGAACAAGCAACTCGTTCACTGCAATCTTCCGGTGAGTGGATCGCGAGCTACCCCCAGGTAATTTATGGAGCGGAGCCCTCCCCCTGGCAGCATGAACTTCCCTGGGGCGATGTTACCCGGCAGGAGAATTCACTCTTCCTCTCGGTTTACGACTGGCCGAAGGATGGAAAGCTGTATCTCCCGGGAATAGAGAATGAGATCAACTCCCTGCATTTACTAAAAGGAAATCTCAAATCAGAGCTTAGCTACTCGAGAAATGAGCAAGCTGTCATTATTGATGTACCCTTAAAAGAACCTGAAGATTTTATCTCCGTGATTGAACTGAAATTCGAAGGTGAACCAAAGGTGGATCACCGACATGCACTAGATCCTGAACTGAGCACAAGGATAACAACCGAATTCGCGGATACTGTAAACTGCAGTACCCAGCGAAAACGATGGATGGAGAAGTTCGGCGAATGGAAACTGGTCCACAATATTCATAATTGGGACGATGGAGGCAAAGCCACCTGGGAGGTAAATGTGATTAAGCCGGGCGATTACCTGGTGGAACTCACCTATGCCGGTTCCGGGCGCCTGGTCTGGTCAGTGGAATCGGATGAAGGTGACAGGGTACAGAAC
The DNA here is from genome assembly GCA_963713725.1 of uncultured Bacteroidota bacterium. Classification (GTDB taxonomy): domain Bacteria; phylum Bacteroidota; class Bacteroidia; order Bacteroidales. The sequence goes on along the minus strand of CAVQMZ010000015.1, from coordinate 950,766 downwards.
CAGCAAAACTCATCACACATTTTCTCCTCCTACCCCATGGGCTGGATGAATTTCAAGGAAGCAGGGCTGCACAAGGTTTCTGTTTCCCTGGTTAATGGTGACCCGGACCTGTCCGAACTGGCAGCCATCCGCTTCACCCCCATCGACTTTGGAGATGAACCGGAGACTTCTGCAAGCACGAAATAGCAATTCACTTTATTGATAAAACTATGAAAAAAGGAATTACCCTGCCAATGGTGGTATTATTGACCTTGATCTCCTGTACCCCCAAGGAAGACAGCAGCCTCATGATCAGCGATGGGAGTCAGTTTCAACCCGGCGACTTCTATCCGGCATTCAGCTGGGATGTAACGCCGCAATATTGTATGTTTGGCAATGGAGAACGGGTGCTTCTGCCGGAAGAGCTTCAATATATAGCTGATAAGACCGGATTCATTTGTATTGAGAAATCCCATGGATACAAAATGTTGGGCGCCGCGGAACTGGGTGCCAAACATGATGCAGCTGCATTTAAGGCACTCAAACCCGGCATAAAGGTCCTTTTCTATTTTAATTCGGCCTATGCCTGGCCATTTACCTCTTACAACAAGAACTTCACCCTGGAGAAAATTGACGATTACCCCGAGTTGAAAAAATTCCTGGTCATTGATCCGGAAAGCGGAGAGCTTGCCAGGCGAGGGTCTACCCTGTTTTTTGATGTGTTGAATCCCGAATTTCGGACATGGTGGGTCGAAACCGTAGCCACAGGAGTGGAAGTGTCCGGATGCGATGGAGCCTTTATCGACCAGATGCATGGGTTTTTCTGGTTGCGCGAAGATAGAAAGGAAGAGGTTCACCAGGCGATGGGTGAAATGATGGCCGCTCTGAAGGAGAAATTGGGTCCGGACAAAATCCTCCTGGGGAACAATGCCACCGATGAAATTGCCTCTTATGTCTATCCCTCCATTGATGCGAATATGTTCGAGCACTATAATGCGAAACTTACCTCCAAGGAAAACTTATTGAAGGAATGGGACCTTATGCTGGATATTGCGAGGGATGGAAAGATCTCGATTTTCCGTATCGGGGTTGAAATTGAAGGCAATGGGCATGGGGAAACCGGACAGCAGAATAGAAACATGGAGATGGAAAAACTGTCCCAGGAAAGACTCGAGTTTTACCTGGCCTGCTACCTCATTGGTGCCCAGCCCTATTCCTACTTTCAGTATGGTTGGGGCTGGCGCCTGGATACCGGCCCGCTTGTGGATTACCCGGAGCTATTTAAACCACTGGGCCCACCAAGGGCAGCCTATGAAAGAACTGACCCGGAAAGCTGGGAATTTACCCGGGAGTTTGAACATGCCAGCGTATGGGTCAATACTGAAAAGAGAGAAGGAAAGATTACCTGGAAATAATGAATACTTACATGATGAAAAATAGTCCATTTCGTTTAGCTGTATACCTGTTAACATCAGTTTTCCTGCTTGCACCTTTTATCGCTCTAAGTGCCAGTTCTCAGCTTAAGGAAAAACCAAACGTTATCATTGTGATCACTGATGACCAGGGCAAAGGGGACCTGGCCTGCAAGGGGAATCCCTATATTAAGACCCCGAATATTGATGACTTTTACTCTGAGTCTGTACGGCTCACCAACTTCCACGTATCCACCACCTGTGCCCCCACCCGGGGCTCGCTCATGTCGGGCCGGCATACTAACAGGGTCAATGTATTCCATACCATCACCGGCCGTTCACTTCTTTACGAGGATGAGGTGATCCTTCCCCAGGTACTGGCCCGGAATGGTTATACCAACGGAATGTTCGGGAAATGGCACCTGGGAGACAACTACCCCTTTCGTCCCGAAGACCGGGGATTTCACGAAGTTGTACGCCATGGAGGAGGTGGTATTACGCAGGGCCCTGACTACTGGGGAAATGACTATTTCGATGATACCTACTGGCACAACGGTGAGACAGAGGCATATAAGGGATATTGTACCGATGTATTCTTTTCCGAAGCAATGGATTTCATAGAAGATAATAAGGACCATCCCTTCTTCTGCTACATTTCCACCAATGCGCCCCATGCCCCTCTTAACCTGCCCGAAGAATACTATGATATTTACAAAGATGAGGACAAATTAGAAGAGAAATACAAAAGGTTCTACGGGATGATCACGAACATCGATGATAATTTCAAGCTCCTGCGTGAAAAGCTCGACGAGCTGAAGCTCACACAAAATACCATCCTCATTTTCATGACCGACAACGGAACTGCAGGAGGCAACCGGGTATATGACGCAGGCCTGCAGGGAGGTAAGGGAAGTGTGTATGAAGGAGGTCACCGCGTACCTTTTTTTATTCAATGGCCTGAGGGCGGCCTGAGCGGCGGGAAGGATATTGATCATCTGCTGGCTCATTACGACCTCTTACCCACATTCGCAGACCTGCTGGGACTGAATTTTACACCGCTTAATCCACTTGACGGTAAGAGTTTCGCCTCTCTTTTATCTGGCTCAGGCAAGCCCTGGCCCAACAGGATCCTGTATATGGATACACAGAGGCTGCAGAACCTTGTAAAATACAAGGACTATACGGTCATGGATGAGAACTGGCGCCTGGTAAATGGAGACGAGTTGTATAATGTCACCGAGGACCTCGGACAAACAACAAATATTATTGAACAGCATCCGGAAGTGGCGGCCCGTCTGGCCGAGGGATATGAACGATGGTGGCAATCCTTTATGGATGAAGGTGTAAGCGAGAAGTACGCCTACATTAAAGTGGGAACTGCCTACGAGAATCCCAGCCGCATATCATCCCATGATATGCTCACCGGAAAATTTGGACATGCCTGGCACCAGTGGGGTCCCATAAACGCGTCGCAGACTACCGGACGATGGAAGATAGAATTTGTTGAAGATGGGGAATATACGGTGAGCCTGCGCAGGTTCCCCCGCGAGAGCGGACTGGCCATCAATGCAACATTTCCGGCACAGGAAGAACAGATTGAACTGGACCGTACCAATCCTGCCAGCACAAAATCAGATTTCACCAGTGCGGCATTGTATGTGGCAAACATCAATAAATCACAAAAAATTGCCGACGGACAGGATGAAGTTACCTTCAGAGCGGAGATCCCCGCGGGTAAATATGATATGGAAGCCCAGCTGATCGATGAGCTTGGCAGGGTCTATCCTGCTTATTACGTGTACATTGAAAAACTTAACGACTAAGAGTAATTCAAGGACTGGAGCTGATTCCAGCAAAGTTTTGATCAATCTAAGCAAGCCATTCTTCATATTTCTTAGGAAATTAGCTTCTCAAATATTGAGTTTCTTTTAATCCGTGAATTATGAAGATTATCCCGATAAACGTATGGAAATATATTCCGGTGCTATTTATGGCCTGCATCCTGTTCACGGGGTTTAAGCAGTCCACCACCGGAACGACAGACAAAAAGCCCAACATTATTCTCGTGCTGACAGATGACCAGGGTTATGGCGACGTGGGACGTCATGGGCATCCCCTTTTGAACACGCCGAATATGGATCTCCTGTATGACGAGAGTGTGCGTTTTGATAATTTTTATGTGAGTCCTTCCTGTTCCCCCACCAGGGCTGCCCTGCTCACCGGCATGCATGAATTCAGGAACGGGGTTACCCACACCATAAGGCCCAGGGAGCACCTCAACCGCAACGCAACGATTTTACCTCAGCTTCTAAAACAGGCTGGTTACCGCACCGGTTTCGTCGGGAAATGGCACCTGGGTGGAGATAAAGCTTATGCACCCGGGAACAGGGGCTTCGACTATTGTTCGGAAAGTCCCGGCAACCTTGAAGATTTCGCGATCCATACCTTCCGTGACGGAGAGCGGCGGGAGGCATTCAGAGAAGATATCTACTTTGATAAAGCCATGAAATTTATGGAAGAGAGTGGTGATCAGCCCTTTTTTTGCTACCTGGCCACCTATGCACCACATACACCCCTGGTTGCCCCTGAAAGGAATATCGCACCCTACAGGGATGCAGTGAATGAAGAAACCGCCACCTACCTGGGTGAAGTGGACAACATCGATGAAAACCTGGGGCTACTCCTGGAGTTTCTGAGGGAGAAAAATCTGGAGGAAAACACCATCCTGGTCTTCATGAACGACAATGGGGAGACCAAGGGTCTGGATGTTTACAACGCGGGGATGCGGGGATGCAAATGCACCATCTGGCATGGAGGTTCACGTGCCATGTCCTTCTGGAGGTGGCCCGGTCACTGGGAAGCACACAGCCATGATCATCTAACTGCTCATCTGGACGTCCTGCCCACGCTGTGTGAGCTGGCAGGTGCCGAGATCCCGGACACGGTCGCCTCAAAACTGGAAGGCTTCAGCCTGCTTCCTCTGCTGGAGACAGAGGAAAAAATTACCTGGCATGAAGACCGCTTGTTGTTTCAGCATGTGGCACGCTGGCCGGCCGGACTGGCAGCCTCGCATAAATATGCCATGTGTGCGGTCCGCCAGGGACCCTATCTCCTGCTCCGAAGCAGGCCCTGTGACGACCCTGCCTGCAGGGAGCAGCTCAGCCAGTGCACCTATCTTCTTACGGTGATGGACGGGGCCAAAAAAATTACATATACCGAAGAAAACGCCCAGTTTCACTGGGGAGTCTCAGCACCTGACCGCTGGTCCCTGTATAACACCGAAAAAGACCCGGCCTGCATGAATGACCTTGCCCTTGAGAATGATAAGCTTGCAGCGAGCCTCTCCGCTGCTTATGACCATTGGTGGGAAGAGGTATACCCCCAGATGATCCAACATGGGGGTGACCAGGGAACGTTCAGGCCCATACCGGACAATTGGATCAAATAAGACTAAAAAAGCGTATTTAAAATTTTAATCGAAACAGTGAATAACACCATTCAAATACCTGGGAATTGTTTGCCTGGTAATCTTCTGCTCATGCCAGCAGAGGCCGGCAGAGTATTATGTTTCGGTAAATGGGGACGATATGGCACCGGGAACAAGGGAGAAACCGGTAAAAACCATCTCAAAGGCCAGCGAGCTTTCCCTTTCAGTGGCGGGCATAAGAGAGGCCCACATCATCATTGGAGACGGAACCCACTATCTTCCCTCCACCCTGCTCCTTACCCCGGAACATTCGGGCAGTGAGAAGCATCCGGTCATTTACCGGGCAGAAAATGAAGGTGGGGCCATAATCAGCGGCGGACAGGAATTAGAGCTGGAATGGGAACCCTACAGGGAAGGCATATTTAAAGCTGCTCTTGACGAGGATCTTTACATGGACCAGCTCTATGTAAATGGATCCAGACAGCGGATGGCCCGCTTCCCCGATGCGGAAGCAGGGAAAAACGTTTTCGACACCTGGGAGCTTCTTCATACCCGGGAACCCGATCCGGCAAATGATCCCCTGGATCCGCTTAGAATAGCCAGCTGGAATAATCCGCAGGGAGCCTATATACACGCCATGCACCAGGCCCTGTGGGGTGATATGCACTGGTTGGTCACGGGAAGAGATGAAGGCGGCAAGCTGGAAATGGAAGGTGGCTGGCAAAATAACAGGCCCTCCCCCATGCACCCCCGCTACCGCATGGTGGAGAATGTATTTGAAGAACTTGACAAGCCCGGAGAATGGTATTACAACAGGGATGAGCATGTCCTCTACTATTTCCCGGAACCGGGAACAAAAATAGAAAGGGCCCGGATAGAAATTGTAAGGCTGAAGCACCTGGTGGAATTTAATGGCACAATGGAAAATCCCGTCCGCTTCATCCGGATGGAAGGACTGGTTTTCCGTCATACAGCCAGGACCTTTATGGAAAACCGCGAGCCACTTTTGCGCAGCGACTGGACCTGCTATCGTGGAGGTGGGATCATATTCAACGGTGCCGAAGATTGCACAATTTCAGGCTGTGAATTCGACCAGCTGGGAGGAAACAGCATATTCGTGAATAACTACAACCGGGGAATCGAAATAAAAAGCTGCTATATCCACCATTCCGGGGCCAACGGGATTGCCTTCGCGGGTGACCCCTCCAGTGTCAGGAGCCCACTTTTCAGATATGGTAAACAGGACTTCGCCAAAATGGACCGGGAACCGGGGCCCGGGGGAGATAATTACCCCCTGGAGTGCATGGTGGATGACTGCCTGATTACAATGACCGGCCGAGATGAAAAACAGACTTCACCCGTCCAGATCTCCATGTCTTATAAAATTACCGTGAGCCATTGCTCCATCTATGATGTTCCGCGGGCAGGGATCAATATCTCTGAAGGCACCTTCGGTGGCCACATCATTGAATACTGTGATGTGTTCAACACGGTCCTGGAAACAGGCGACCACGGGAGCTTCAATTCCTGGGGGCGCGACCGTTTCTGGACGCCCGATGGAAAAGAAACCCACAGGGAGGTTCTGCTTGATCCAGGATTACCAAAACTGGACATGCTGGCACCCAACATTATTCGCAACAGCCGCTGGCGTTGTGATCATGGCTGGGACATCGACCTGGATGATGGCTCGTCCTGGTACCGTGTATACAACAATATTTTACTAAACGGCGGCTTAAAAATGAGGGAGGGCTATGACCGCGCAGCCACCAACAACATTATCCTGAATAATAGTCTGCACCCCCATGTGTGGTATCCCGAAAGCGGCGATGTATTTAAAGGTAATATCGTTTTTGGCGCCTACAGGCCGGCAGTCATGGCCCGGGTCATTGCCGGGGATGGGAAATGGGGACTGCAGCTGGATTCCAACCTCTTTGCCAGCAGTGAGGCAGACAGGCTTAAATACGCCTTGAACGGATGTGACCCTAATTCCATGAGCGGTGACCCACTCTTCCTTGACATTAGTCACGGAGACTACAGGGTTGATGATGATTCTCCGGCACTGACAATGGGATTTGTGAATTTCCCCATGGACCTCTTTGGTGTGCGTTCAGATAAGCTGAAGAAGATGGCCAAACAGCCCAGGCTTCCTCAAACACTGAAAATCGGGAACACAAAAACAGGTGAAGTTCACAAGTGGAAGGGTGCAGATATAAAGAACGTCGAAACCCTTGGGGAGCAGTCTGCGAACGGACTTTCCTCCATGAGTGGTGTAATGCTCCTCTCTGTACCGGAAGGCTCTGATCTGGCCAGCCGGGGATTCAGAACCGGGGATGTAATCCTGGGGAGTGGGGACAGCGAGATTAAAACTTTTGATCACTTGCAACGGGTCATTAAATCCCTTCCGGTTGAAGATACACTGGTTCTGGAGATCATGAGGAACCAGCATAAAGAGAAAATAGCATTTAAGAAATAAACATAACAAGAAAATAGCATGAAAAAGGTAGTAGCAGCAATGGTCCTGATCGTATATGTGATGACAGGATATTCTCAGGAGAAAAAGAATGCAGATGAAGGCATGGACAGGATGTGGGGTGAGGAAAAAATTAGTGTGGATGCCCTGAAGGCCGGGCGTGGCAAGCTTTTCGACGAGGGAAACTTTGCCATGTTCATTCACTGGGGACTCTTTTCTCACCTGGGCGGAGTGTGGAAGGACACAAGCTACTATGGCATTGGTGAGTGGATCAAGAATCCCAGGATGGCCGGAATTCCGGACGATGAGTATATGGCCATCGCTAAAGAGTTTAATCCCATCGATTTCGATGCCATGACTATTGCCCGGCTGGCAAAAGATGCCGGGATGAAATACATTATTATAACCAGCAAGCACCATGAAGGCTTCGCCATGTTTAAATCCGCGCATCCCTTTAACATCGTGGATGCCTCTCCCTTTGCCCGCGACCCCATGAAGGAGTTGTCGGCTGCCTGTGAGAAGCTGGGCCTTGGTTTCGGCTTTTACTACTCCCATAACCAGGACTGGACTTCACCGGGAGCGAGCGGCGGACCAAAAGTAAATGCCGACGGGAGTCCGGCCACCTTTGAAAATTACTTCTACAGCAAGTGCAAGCCACAGGTGGAGGAAATCTGCAGCAACTACGGGGACCTGGATTTTGTCTGGTTTGACACTCCCGGCAACATGCCCAAGGAATTTGTCCTTGAACTGGTTGACCTGGTGCGTGAATTGCAACCAAATGCCATGCTTTGCAGCCGGGTTGGCCATGGGATGGGTGATTATGCCAGCAAGGGTGATATGGAAGTGCCTCCCAGCAATATTGAGGGGCTGTGGGAAACCTGCGATACCAACAACGATTCATGGTCCTATGCCTGGTATGATAATAATTTCAAGAGTCCAAAGGTGATATTGCACCGTCTGATAGCCACCATTGGCCGCGGCGGATCCTACCTGTTTAACGTGGGTCCTGACGGCTCAGGCAATATCCCTGTCACCGGTGTGAAATTCCTGGAAGAGGCTGGACAGTGGATTAAGAAATATCCCCAGGTTATCTATGATGCAGGAAGTTCCCCCTGGGGCCATGCCCTGCCCTGGGGTGATGTTACCACACAGGGGAATTCCATTTTCCTTTCGGTATTTGAATGGCCACAGAATGGCTCACTCTACCTTCCCGGCTTAAATGCTGAAATTGTATCAGCTGAGATACTTGGAGGGGACACTCCAAAAGAAATTTCTTTTCAGAAGGTGAAAGGCTGGACCGTTTTTGACGTGCCCTGTAAGCCTGCAGACTCTCCGGTGTCCGTGATCGAACTGAAGCTGAAAAGTGATGCTGAGACCGCTTCAGTAAATCCTACTCATGGAATATACCCGAATATTGAATCCGAATTACTTGTAGAATTTGCCAAAGTTAGTGCCGCACAAAAAAGAAATGTAAAGTGGATGGAAAAATTCGGTGAATGGAAACATGTGAACCAGGTGAGTCAATGGGGAGACGAGAGTTATGCAAACTGGGATCTTGAAGTTTTTGAGCCCGGCTATTATTACCTTGATCTCCGCTACAAAGGAGAAGGCAGACTGGTCTGGAAAACCGTGACAGATGAAGGGATCATGGTGCAAAATCAGCAGGCTGCAACCGAAAAATACCAGTATTACCCCATGGGGATCATTGAGTTCAAAACACCCGGTAAACACAGCGTTAAAGTCTCCCTGGTGGACGGAAATCCAGAAACATCAAGCCTGGAGGCCATCAGGATCCGCCCCATTCAATAGCTACAATGAAAAACACATTTAAGTTAGCTTTTGTTGGGATTGCCTTTCTTGTTCTATGCGATCATAGCCTGGCAAATGATGCAATTTGTGAGAAGCAGGCCAATGTAATTTTTATCTTCTCAGATGACCAGCGCTTTAACTCTCTGGGGATGACAGGGGATCCGGTTACCCGGACCCCCAATATTGATAAACTGGCCACTGAAGGCGTTTTTTTTAAACAGGCCTTCATAACCAGTCCCATCTGCGGGCCCAGCCGGGCTAATATTTTCACCGGACAGTGGGAACGAAAGAACCGCATTGGCTTCAATCATGTATCACATAATATGATCTCGGAGGAGGTCTTCAATCAGAGTTGGTTGATGCAATTAAAGAAGGCAGGCTACTCCACCGCGTTCATTGGCAAGCACCATACCAAAATAGCGGATCAGAACAATACACCCCTCAGGGAAAATATTGACTTTTGCTATTTCAAGGAAGGGCATCTCGGCTTCTACCTGGACAGGCACAGGCTATTCTCTAACCTGAAAAATCCAACCCAGGTAGAGGGATTGTTTGAAGCCACAGAAGCCTTTCTCCTGCCTGGTGATGAAAGAAACTACTTTTTTGAGAATGCCGACAGCTCGCTAAGGGACTGCCTGGAGCGGCGCGATCCGGAAAAGCCATTTTGCGCCTGGATAAATTTCAACCTGCCCCATGCTTCAAGCATAGGAGGTATGGGGACACGCCCCCAGGATCCGCAGTTCTATTCGACACTTTACCAGGACCAGTTGGATGAAATCCCGCTCCCGGAAGGCTATCCCCAGGAGATCACTCTGCCAAAGGAAGTCTTTGCTAAAGAAGACCTGATGAAATATTATATCACCTGGAATAAAGAGCGTCTGCTGGATGAGAAAATGAAGATGGACAGGGCCGTTTATGCCATAGATCAGTTTGTGGGAAAATTACGGAGCTTACTCACCGAGATTGGAGAAGATGAGAACACCATCATCGTTTACTGCTCGGACAATGGCCTGTTTTTAGGAGAACATGGCCTTGGGGGAAAAAGCATTCTTTACGAAGAATCAGTTCATGTACCGCTTATCGTATATTCACCCTTTCGAGTCCGAAAAGTCCAGGGGCACGACAATTGAACAACTCGTTGTTGGACAGGATATTCCAGCGACCATACTGGACATGTGCGGTGTTGATGTACCCGGGAGCTACCAGGGAAAAAGTATGTTACCTCTGATGGAGGGCAAGCAGGTCCCCTGGAGGGAAGATGTATTTCTTGAAAATCTGTTTACCGACCAGGGCTATCCACGGGAAGAATCGGTCCGGGGGAAAGAGTATAAGTACACCCGCTACTTCAGCAGGGAAAATGACCGCAAACTCTATCTCCCGGAAAACTCAATTGCCGGAGAAAAACCGGTCTACGAAGAGCTATTTAATCTTAAAAAGGACCCCACGGAAATGAATAACCTTGCCGGGAATCCTGAGTATGAAGCCATCCTTGACACTTACAGGGAGCGTTGCCAGGAACTGGTTCTTGACGTTATCTCAATAGCCATTACCGTTTTGAACAATGGGATGAATGATTTGAGCAGATTGATCTGAGGTTTTAGAGGGATATTTGTATTCCAGATTAAAGACCTCAATCATGAACAAGCTCATTTTATTTGGCATACTCCTTTTAAGCTTCTCCTGCACCCGGGATCTGACCATAAAAGAATCCTCTTTTAGTAAATCTCTTGTTCCCGGCAAGTACATCCTGGAGGCTGAAGAAGGCTGGTGGAACTGGTGCATGGCACCCATTTATGATGAGGAGGGCAAATTGCATATGTTCATGTCCGCCATCCCCTACAGTGGCAGCTGGATCACAGATAGTAAGATTTTACATTTTACAGCTGATTCGCCCGAGGGACCATATACCTTTGTTGACACCACCTTTTCGTCCGACACGGCCACCTATCACAATCCACAGGTATCAAAAGTAGATGATACTTATGTGATGGTCTATCTCGGCAAGGGAAATTCAACACCAAATCTTCATCAGAGTATAGGTATTGCCACAGCCCAATCCCTCTATGGGCCATGGAAGGAAAGCCCGAATAATCCTATCCTCAGGCCCTCGTATGTACCCGGTAGCGCGAATGCGATACATGCTTCAAATCCGACCTTCCTGGTGGATGAGGATGGCAAATTCAGAATCTACTACAAGTCCATTTCAGACCGACAGCCTCCATGCAGGACCATTTCCCTGGCTACAGCCGATCAACTTGAGGGTCCATGGGAAAACCATCCTGACAACCCCCTGATCTCCTACGAGGAATTCGAACTGGACATTGAAGATCCCTACGCCTTTTATTACAAGGGGACCTATTATATGATCGTGGAAGACCGGATGGCGGTTAAAGATGCCCTGGAGGGAAATCTCTTGCCAAAAAATGAAATAGAGCCAGGGGGGAACCGTCCGGGACTGATATATGAATCAAAAGATGGTATCAACTGGGGAAGGCCTGAAATCGGTTACCAGACAAATAGTTACTATTTTGACGAGGAACTTTCGAGGACCGAACGTCCACATATACTTTGGAAAGAAGGGAAACCTGAATACCTTTTCCTGGCAAATCACGGAAGCAAGGAGGCCGGATTCTTTCTGAAAATAGAGGACTGGAATTAAAAACACCCTGGCTAACTTAAAACAACTGATCCTATGACTAAGAGAATCTTTTTCCTGATCGTGTTCCTGGCGATATTGGCCGGAGCCTGCAGCACTCAAAAAGACACAAATATTGTTCAGGCGGAAGACCACTGGATTGTAATGGATATTGAAAAAGCCAAAGAACTAGATGGAAAACTCACCTGGGAATTTGAACTGAAGCGCCAGGGAAATTACCATATTCAGATTATTAGCAAGGGAGAGCTTTTATCACCTATGCCGGAATTAAGCCTTAAATCAGGCAATCTGGAGATAAAAGAAGCGCCGGAAACAATCTTTGTTCTTGATAGACCAGAAGGAAAGCAGACGATCTCTCAATTTAAAACGACCCTCAAATACAAAGACGTGGGAAGCCATCGGCTGAGCATAGATGCCGGCGCACCCATTCAGCAGCTTCGCATTATTCCGCCCCCCGGCAAACACCTGGGCTTTGGTTCAGGAAAGTATCTGGAACAATGGCAGCATATGCATGATTCACCTGAGAAACAGGCAAGCCTTGCCTGGTTGAACGAGGCCAAATATGGTATGTTTATTCACTGGGGTTTATACTCCCAGGCTGGAGGAATCTGGAAGGGTACACACATAGATGATTCTCCCTATCCCGGACCCAAAGTGGCAGAATGGCTGATGTCCGCTTTTCAGATTTCAAGGGAAGAATACGAAGAGCTGGCCCTTACATTTAATCCCGACAGGTCCTTTGCTGAAAAAATTGCCCGTCTTGCCAAAGATGCAGGAATGAAATATGTGGTCATCACATCAAAACATCATGATGGCTTTGCCCTTTTTGATTCTCCATGTTCCGATTGGGATATTGTGGACCGGACTCCCTACAAGGCCGATGCGATAAAAGAATTGTATGACGCCTGTTTGAATGAAGGACTGAAGTTTGGCGTTTACTATTCCCATGGAAATGACTGGCACGATGGTTCAGACGGGAACTATGCAATAATCAAGAGGCATAATGATTCCATCGGGATCCTCTCCCACATGAATGGTAAAAACCATTGGGATCCCAGCCCCAATACCTTTGAAGACTACGTGGAAAACAAAGCTTACCCCCAGGTAAAAGAGCTCCTGCAAATGATGCCGGAATTGGCCTTAGTCTGGTTTGACGGTGATGGTAACCTTACTGAAGATCAGTCTTTTAATTTCTACAAGCTCATGTACGACATCAACCCTAAGGTGCTTGTCAACCGAAGGGTTGGATATGATTTTGGCGATTACCTGGATGCGGGAGACAACGTGATCCCCTCGGCTTCCGATAAGCTATCCAAGCAATGGGAAACCTGCGGTACCACAAATAACTCCTGGGGATACAAGTCCTATGATGACGATTGGAAAAGTACCCGCGAGCTCCTTTACTACTTAATTGACATTGCATCCAAAGGGGGAAACTATTTGCTGAACATTGGCCCCGATGGTATGGGTCATGTACCGGAATCAAGTGCACAGGGATTAAGGGAAGTGGGACAATGGATGAAAATAAACGGTGATGCAATTTATGGCAGCTCCCGGTGGATTATCCCTCATGAAGGCCAGAGTGAAACAGAGCTCAAAGGCACAGGTCACCGGGCAGTAAAAGGCTTTGGCCGGAAGTTTACTTCCGGTGATTTTTGGTTTACAGCAAAGGATAATAAGGTCTATGCCATATCTCTTGTCCCGGCAGAGGATGGGGTGAATATCCGTTCGCTGAACAAAGATGCCGGAACCATAAGGGGAGTGCGCCTGCTTGGAAGCGACAGGGAGATTATGTGGACGCAGACAAATACTGAGCTCTCACTTGACCTGAAGGACATTGAAACCGGCGTGAACGGTTTCGCTGTAGAAGTGACCTTTGAATAAAACAATATCCATGCGAGCTTTATCTATTCTTTCAGCCTTGATCCTGGTGATTTTGGGCTCCTGCGCTGCTTCAAAAAAGGAATCTGACCACCCCAACATCATCATCATTTACACCGACGACCAGGGTTACGGTGATGTAAAGGCCCTCAATCCGGATGCCCGGTTCAGCACACCCAACCTGGATAAACTGGCCAAAGAAGGGATGATATTCACAGACGGGCACAGCAGTGACGGGGTATGTACCCCTTCCCGGTATTCCCTTCTGACAGGAAGGTATAGCTGGAGGACAGCTTTGAAAAAAGGGGTGCTTTCATCCGACGGTCCCTGTTTGATTGAAAAAGACCGGATGACTATCGCCTCACTGCTCAGAGAGAATGGATATAAGACGGCCATGGTAGGCAAATGGCATCTGCAGATGGAGTTTGAAGGAAGTACCGGCAAAAATCGGAACTGGTCTCTGCCATTTAGTGAAGGACCCATTGAAAGGGGCTTTGATTACTATTTTGGAATACCGGCATCCATGAACTATGGTGTGCTGACCTACCTTGAAAACGACAGGGTGCTGGACCCTCCTACCCTTTGGACAAAAAAGAAAAATGACATTACCCCCCGTACCTACAGGATGACTCCCCCTTATGAAACAGAAATGCAGGAAGGAAAGCAATGGGTGGAGGTTGCTCCTTCATTTAATGACGAAGAGGTGCTGGAAACATTTGCCGCGAAAGCGGTGGAGTATATTAACGGGGCTGCTGAAGAGGCAAAGAAGGGGAAACCCTTCTTCCTGTATTTTGCTTTAACCAGTCCGCATCTCCCCCATTGTACCCATCCTGACTTTCAGGGCCGGAGCAACTGTGGTAACTACGGGGATTTCATGGAAGAAACGGATTTTCGTATCGGGCAGGTACTGGATGCACTCTCCGAAAACGGGATTGAAGAGAACACCCTGGTCATTTTTTCCTCAGACAATGGAGCGGAGACTAACTACCTCTATCAGAGGGATACCTATGGACATTTCAGCAGTATGAATTTCAAGGGCGGGAAAAGGGACATCTATGAAGGCGGTCACAGGGTTCCCTTCATAATGCGCTGGCCTGCTGTTATCAAAGCCGGCAGAAAAGTAGACATACCGGTTTGTCAATCCGACTTTTTTGCAACAATTGCAGAGATTATCGGGGTCTCCATCCCCGACAATGCAGGGGAAGACAGCTACAGCCTCTACCCTGCCCTGTTGAGCGAAGAGTATGACCGGGAACTCAGGGGACCGGTGATCCATCACTCCAGCTCGGGCCATTTTGCCATCCGCCAGGGGGATTGGAAACTGAATATGCTCCGTGGTTCCGGAGGTTCCCTGCAGCCGAAGATTTTATGTGCCCGGGGAAGGTGAAGCCATCTACGAGCTATACAATATTCGCTTTGATCC
Source organism: uncultured Bacteroidota bacterium (assembly GCA_963713725.1). Lineage (GTDB taxonomy): Bacteria > Bacteroidota > Bacteroidia > Bacteroidales. The sequence goes on along the minus strand of CAVQMZ010000015.1, from coordinate 935,709 downwards.
GGGGGAGGCTACAAATCTTTATTTCGAACATCCCGAAGTCGTAGAGGAACTCACTTCAAAAATTACAACAATAGTGAAAGACGGAAGGTCCACTCCCGGTACTCCACAGGATTACGTGAAGGACTCGTGGAAACAACTTACATGGATGGAAAATTAGAAACATATGAGACTCCTGCTATCAATTGCTATTCTGGTGTGCGTAAATTCAATGCACGCGAAAGAAATTTTTGTGGCTCCCCTGGGAAACGATCTGGGTACAGGAAGCAGGGAAAACCCCTTTGCCTCCTTTGAGAGAGCCCTTGAAGAAACGAAGAAATTCGCGGGACAGGAAGCTGTAAATGTCTGGTTCTTTGAAGGGACTTACTATCTCGACAGGACGCTTCTTCTGGGAGCAGAATATTCCGGCACTGCAGCCTACCCGCTTGTTTTCTCCGCTTTGCCTGGTGCAAGGGTAAGTGTGAAAGGATCAAGGCTACTGGATCAGCTGGACTGGGAAGAATACAGAGATGGGATATTTGTGACTAAAGTACCCCACGAGCTGGACCTTCGATCAGCTATTTATCAATGGTGAACGCCAGGTCCGGGCCCGCTTCCCCAATTACGACTACCAGAATCCCATCAGGGGGGGCAAGGGCTACCATCAGGTTACAGGTGGCAGTAACCGCCGTTATGACACCTGGTTCTCATACAATCCGGACATCTTTTCAGAAAGGGAATGGAAGAATCCGGAAACAGGGATCGTGCATGCCTTCCAGAGCCACAACTGGGGAAATATGCAATATCGGATAAAGGGAATCGACCGTGCCGAAAACAAAATTCTCCTGGCTGAAGGCGGATGGCAGCTACAAAGGTCCCATGGCATTGGTGGCGGGTCAAAAAAATCCTCATGGTTTTTCATTGAAAACATCCGGGAGGAACTCGATGTAGCTGGAGAATGGTTTCTGGATACTGCGAAGAGCCTGCTATATTATTACCCGGTATCAGGAGTAAAACTGGATGTGGCCAAAGTTGAAGTTCCTGTTCTGAAAGACCTGGTACAGCTAAGGGGAAATAAGGAGTCACCCGTGAGTAACGTGCACATCAAAGGTTTTCACTTTACCCAGTCTACCCTCACATTCATGGAGGAATACGAGCCTCTTGCACGGGGCGACTGGGCCATTCATCGCGGGGGTGCCGTCTTCCTGGAGGGTGCAGAGAATTGTGTGATTGAGGATTGCAGCTTTGAAACCCTGGGGGGCAACGGGGTATTTATGAGTGCATACAACCGTAATAACCTGGTAAGAAATTGCCTTTTTGTGCATACGGGCGAAAGTGCAGTATGCCTGGTTGGCTCCCCCTCGGCAGTTCGTTTCTATCAAACCTGGGACGACACGCAGATTGATGGGAAGGACTGGGAAGAGATGCGCCAGAACATGGATATGGAGCCTGGACCACTGACCCCGGATTATCCGAAGAACTGCGTAGTGGAGAACTGTATTATGCATGATTTTGGAGATTTTGGGAAGCAGGTGGCGGGAGTCTATATTTCCATGAGCCACCAGATAAGGGTAACCCACACAACTATTTACAACTGCCCCAGGGCAGGGATTTGCATAAATGACGGTACCTGGGGCGGGCACATCATCGAGCATTGCGATATCTGGGAAACTGTTCGGGAAACCGGTGAGCATGGACCTTTCAATTCCTGGGGAAGGGAAAGGCAATGGAAGGGCGGCGGTGGCTCCAATGCCGAATTTAACAAGGAACTCACGAAGCTTGATGCCATCGATGTCACGGTCCTTAGAAATAACCGCATAGCCAACTACCGTAAATCCATCAGTGCAGGCAACTGGACCATAGACCTGGATGATGGTTCCAGCTATTATGATATATACAACAACCTGAACCTGGGTTCAACCATCAAATTGCGCGACGGAATGGCCCGCAGGGTTTATAACAACATTACTGTGAGCGCTGTTCCCCTTGGCTGGCATGTGTGGCCGGAGGAGTCTGAGGATGAGATATATCAAAATATATTCGTCATCTCAGGAGCGGTTCCCGGATCACCTCAGCCCACGAAGCAGTTTGTCAGACCGATAAAATTACCCCCCAACACAAAGTGGAGTGAGCACTATGACCGGAACCTGTACTGGAATATAAATTTCCCTGATGCTCCCGTGATTCATGGGAACATTACCCTGGAAGAATGGCAGAATGAAGGATATGATCAGGAGTCCGTGATAGCGGATCCATTGTTTGTTGATCCGGTAAATGGGGACTACAGGGTAAAAGAGAATTCTCCGGCCCTGGAACTGGGCTTTGAGAATTTCCCCATGGATGAATTCGGGCACCAGATGACACGCGTGCTTCCATTGGGTGGTGAATTCCAGGATGAAGTAAGGGTAATCCTGAAAGCTGATTCCCGGATGAATAAAGACGGCAGCCTTCGATATACCCTGGACGGATCAGAACCCGGAATGAATTCCATCAAATATACCGAAGCCCTTAAGCTTAAAAATTCCACCACCCTGAAGTGCCGTTCCTTTGATGCCAATGGCATCCCCCTGGGTTTTACCTGCAAGGCTCAATTTAAAAAAGTAAGTATTCCTGAATATCCCAGTTGGCTCGGCACCCTGCTGGAGGGAAAATACATTGGCCCTGTGGCAGAAGCTTTTAACAAGGCCCTGGAATCGGAGGTGCTGGGCGCCCTGCTGGTGAATATTGCCGATGACCCTGATTTGATTGATGCTTCAGGGGGATATAATTCAGGCTGTTATATTAAATCCCTGGACCCTGATAAAGCCAGGGTCTGGCTGGACTCCGGACTTGAAAGCTCATGGATTATACAGAAGCTTAACGAGGATGATATTCAAAACATCAGTGAGCTGAAAATCAGTCTAAAAAGGTATAGTGGCAAAAAAGTAACAATTACAGCAGTCAGATACTTACACTTCCAAAACATTCAATATAAAACTTCCCTGATAAATGAAACATAGTATAATCACAGGAATCATTGGATTAATCTTATCCCTGAATGTCCCGGCACAAACATCATCCTTACCAAATGTTCTATTCATTTTCGCTGATGATCAAACCTTTGAAAGCATAGGCTCACTGAATAACAATGAAATAAAAACACCCAACCTGGACCAGTTGAAGGATATGGGGGCCACCTTCACACATACCTTCAACCAGGGATCATGGGCCCCGGCGGTTTGCGTGGCCAGCCGGACCATGCTGAATACCGGAAAATACATCTGGAAGGCAGCCCGGTACAGTGCTAAGGCCGCAAAAAGGGAAGATCCCAATCTGCCTGAGAAAATGGCGGAATACGAGGTAAAACAGGAAGTCCCAAAGGGATACTGGTCAGAGTATATGAAGGCCGAGGGCTATGACACCTATTTTGCAGGGAAATGGCATGTGGGACGCAAGGTAAATGAAATTTTTGATGTTTGCGGTACAGTAAGGGGCGGCATGCCCAACCAGACCAGGGAAAGGTATGAGCGGAAGTTCATTGAAGGTGAACCTGATACCTGGAGCCCCTATGACAAATCCAGGGAAGGATACTGGAAAGGCGGGAAACACTGGAGCGAAGTATTGGGTGATGAGGCCCTGGGGTTCCTGGATGCTGCAGCAAATGATGAAGATCCCTTTTTCATGTACCTGGCATTTAATGCTCCCCACGATCCGCGGCAGTCTCCAAAAGAATACGTGGATATGTACCCGCTGGAGAATATTTCTGTGCCTCAGAGTTTCCTGAGCGAATATCCCTATTGCGAGGAGGCCGGGGCCGGCCCAAAGCTACGCGACGAAAAGCTGGCCCCCTTTCCCAGGACCGAGCATTCAGTAAAAATTAACCGGCAGGAATATTATGCCATTATCACCCATATGGATGCCCAGGTTGGAAGGATCCTGGAGGCCCTTGAAAAAAGCGGTAAGGCAAACAATACCTATATTATTTTTACAGCCGATCACGGTCTGGCCCTGGGTGACCATGGCTATATTGGCAAACAGAACATGTATGACCGCAGTATGCGGGTGCCCCTGTTTGTGGCCGGACCCGGTATCAAAGCCGGAAAGGTGATCGATGAAAAAGTATACCTGCAGGATGCCATGGCCACCGCCCTGGATATAGCAGGAAGTAAAGCCCTCAAGGAGGTGGATTTCACCTCACTTCTCCCCCTCTGCATGGGTACATCGAAAAAAGGGAATGAGGCTGTCTACGGAGCATACCTGGGAAATCAACGGATGATCCGAACCGACAGGTATAAGATGATCATCTACCCGACCGCCAATGTGGTGCGCTTGTATGATCTGAAAAAGGATCCCTGGGAGATGCATGACCTGGCCGGCGATGCAAAGTATAAGAAGCAGATGGATAAGCTTATGAAACAATTCATTGAACTCCAGAAAGAAGTAGCCGATCCGCTTGACATCAGAGAATACTACACTAATTTTTTCGCGAATCTGAATAAAGAAGCCCTGATGCAGGCCATTGAGGACTATGAAAACGCCTGGGCCTCCGGCGATTTCCTGACCGTGGAATCCTTCTTTGCAAAAAATGCCAAACGCCTGCATACCGAACCCTACGTGTGGGATCGCGAGGAAATTAAGCGCTACTTTGAGGAAAGGGCTTCCCAGCCTGTTGACTCTGGCAAAACATTTGTAAAAAATCAGTGGAAAAAAGACCGGGAATATCTCGATATACGCGTTGAGGAAAACATTGCCTATGATGTTTTCACCACCGATAAATTTAAAGCCCTTCATATCTGGGAAAAGCAGGAGGATGGCTCCTGGAAAATCCAGTATGATGTGGGCATGTTAAATTACCCCTGTGATAATTAATGCTTAACACGATATCTGCAACTATGAAGACTCTAATTGCAATCATTTTAGTTTTTCTGTCATTTTCCGGCATCGCGCAGGAAATATCTCTGGATCCTTACGCCAGCGAAAACGTGGAGGAACGAGACGCCCGGATGCAATGGTTCCGGGAAGCACGCTTTGGTTTGTTCATCCACTGGGGCGTGTATGCTGTACCGGCTGGAACATACAAGGGCGAGCAGATTCCCCGCATCGGGGAATGGATCATGTACCACGGAAAGATCCCCATGGCCGAATACCAGGCCTTTGCCAAAGAGTTCAACCCGGTAAAATATGATCCTGATGCCTGGGTACGCATGGCAAAGGATGCAGGAATGAAATACATCGTGATCACCTCCAAACACCACGATGGATTTGCCCTCTTCGACTCAAAAGTATCCCAGTGGGATGTGGTGGATGCAACACCCTATGGCAGGGACCTTATTGCTCCATTGGCCGAAGCCTGCAAAAAGCATGGTATCAGGCTGGGCTTATATTACTCCCAGGCCCAGGACTGGAACCAGGGAGGATCGGCCCGGCAGAAGTGGGATCCGGCACAGGATGTGGATATGGATGAATACATCGATCAGATCGCGGTCCCCCAGGTGAAGGAGATCCTGACGACATACAATCCGGATATCCTCTGGTGGGATACCCCGGTTGATATGAATAAGGAACGGGCCGACAAGCTAATTCCGCTCATTAAGCTCCGTCCAGGGATCATCCACAACAACCGCCTTGGAGGTGGCTACGATGGAGATATAAGTACGCCCGAACAACACATTCCCGGGACGGGACTACCGGGCGACTGGGAATCCTGCATGACCATGAACAACACCTGGGGCTACAAGAGTTACGACAATAACTGGAAGTCGGCCCCCCAGCTTATCCGCAACCTGGTTGATATTGCCAGCAAAGGGGGGAACTACCTGCTTAATGTGGGGCCCACTGCAGAAGGCCTGATCCCGGAACCCAGCGTGGAAAGGCTGAAGGCCATGGGTGATTGGATGAAGGAAAATGGAGAGTCCATCTACGGGACTTCAGCCAGTCCCTGCTCCCGCCCCCCCTGGGGAAGAATTACCAAAAAGCTTGAAGATGGGAACACCATCCTTTACCTGCATGTATTTAACTGGCCTGAGGACGGGAAACTCTTTATTCCTGTCGACAACCTGGTCACAGGGTGTTCACTTCTGGCAGAGAATAGCCGGACCTTCAAAGCAGAAAGCAATTCGGAAGGGACAACAGTCATTCTCAGCGGGGAAGCCCCGGATCCGGTTTGCTCGGTGATAAAACTGAAGCTTAAGGGCCCCGTTTCACTTACGGCAGCCAACCAGATACAGCAGGGCATTGACGGCAAGATCCTTCTGAGCGCGGAACGTGCCCTGATCAACAGTCATTTCGGCAGCCATACGGAACATAATGCAGTGCAGGACTGCATCGACCAGTGGACCAATGCAAACGTGACAGTCGAATGGACCTTCAAGGTAAAAGAAACTGGAGAGTTCACTGTAAGGGCGCTGGCTGCATCCATGGATTCCGCTTCACTCTCTGCAAACCTGGAAAAACAGTCCTTGAAAGCAGAGCTTGCTCCCAGTGGATCTTTTACTGAATTCAAAGTCCGGGAGATCGGAACCATCACCATAGATAAAGCAGGTGAACATACCCTGATCCTGAAACCAGATAAGGATCAATGGAAACAGCTTAATCTGCGATCATTGGAACTGATCCCTGTTCCAAAAAAGATCGTTTACCAGGACGATCCTAAGCTCCAGTGGTGGCGGGATGCTAAATTAGGTTTGTTCATGCACTGGGGACCCTCGAGTGTGGCCGGGGTTGAGATCAGCTGGGCCAGGGAGAGCCATCCACTGGACCATCCTGGCAATCACGAGAAGATGCCCGACGAGGAGTACGACCAGTTGTACAAAGCCTTCAACCCGGTAAAATTTGATGCTGACAAGTGGATGAAGCTGGCTAAAGAGGCCGGATTCAAATACATCGTGTTCACTGCCAAACACCACGATGGCTTTTCCATGTATCATACAGAGCTCAGGGATTACAGCATAGCCAATACTCCCTTTGAGCGCGATATCTGCAAGGAGCTGGCCGATGCTGCCCACAAATATGGTTTGAAATTAGGCTGGTACTACTCCACCCGTGACTGGTCACATCCCGATTATCATGTTGGCGATAACAGCAAGTACAATGAGTTTTACCAGGGACAGGTGAAAGAACTGCTGACTAATTACGGGGATGTGGACATTATGTGGTTCGATCATACGGCCGGTACATGGGACGATTACACCATTCCGGATCTTTTTGATATGATGTATGAGCTGCAGGGAGATAAGCTGCTTGTCAATAACCGTGCAGCCAGGTTCATTAAGAAGAAAAAAGGGGGAAAGTATGAACCGGAAGATCCTGCCTTGAAGAAGCTGGTCCAGGGAGACTTTGACACCCCCGAGCAAAAAATTGGTAAGTTTCAAACCGACAGGGCGTGGGAATCATGTATGACCATGACCAGGTGCTCCAATGAATCGGGAGGCGGCGGGTGGTCGTACCGTCCCGACGGCACCACCCTATCCTATAAGGAAACAGTCCAGACCCTGGTTCACACGGCCGTAGGTGACGGCAACCTCCTGCTCAACGTGGGTCCCCTCCCTTCCGGTGAATTCCCAGCCGACCAGGTGAAAATCCTGAAGAAGATGGGTAAATGGCTGGAGAAGAACGGGGAAAGCATCTATGGCACACGTGGAGGCCCTGTCCCCAATGGGAATTGGGGTGGGATGACCTTTAAGGACAACAAGATCTACGTGCATGTCCTTAACTGGCCTGAGGATGGCTCTTCGTTGGTAGTTCCTGCACCCGATAAGGAGATCATTGGCAGCAAAGGGCTGAATGTAAAAGATCCAATAGTGAAATTGAGTTCAGGGAATCTGGAGATTAGTCTCCCTTCGAAGGAGCGGGATGAAATAGATTCCATCATTATTCTTGAAACCAAATAAATACAACAATGAAATCAATGAAGCCCCAGATTCAGAATTATTCTCACATCAGCTATAATACTGGGACTGTTGGTGGCATCCGCATGTACAAAGCAGGATAGCCAGTCTTCCACGCTCTATGAAAACCAGCAGGATTATTCCTACATGTGGTGGAAAAACAGCATTAAAACCGGCAACCTGGTTTTTGCCATTAAAACCAGCCATTATTCGCTCTCCTTCGACTATGCAAACCTGGCCATTGAGGATTTCAGCATTGCCAATACCCGGGGGACAGGGAGACCTTGCTTTGCGGGAAAGCAATGAGGAAAGCTTCCCTCAAATGAACCCCTGTCAGTTGAAATTCGGTATCGAGCTGGACGGCAGCATGTCGTGGTGCGACTCCCCAAGTGGCCTGGATGATGATTGCCAGCTGGTGCATACCGGCAAATACTTCCAGCGAAGGTTTATTACCAATTTACCGGGAATGAAGAATTGTGAAGCCCAGAACAGCGGACTGCTGATCTCCTCCTGGCCCGACCGTATTTCCTTCATTCTGAAAGCCATTCCTGACACTGATATTCAGAAGCTGGGACTGGTCACTGAATTTACCTTCCCCCCGGACTACTCCACCCTGCTTGAAGAGGGTGAGGTGCGGGCCTTGAAGGATCCGGGCTCAGGGAGCGGTTATATAATCCTGAAGTCAGCACAGGCCAGCAGCCTTGAAGTAGAGGGAAGTACAGTGAGGATCAGGATGGATAAAAGCGGAGCAGCTGCAGCCGGTGAGGAATTGAATTCAGGGATCATTATCTATCCTGTAGCAAGTGACATCGATGCAGAGCTAAGGCGGATTTCGGGTGAGGAAGAAGAACCTCTTTTGGTCACTGCCGAACAGATTTCACCCGAAGCGGCAGCTCTCGAAGTGATCTATGACAAAGACCAGGACTGGCATGAGATTGTGCTAAGAAATGACCAGACCGAAAGTGAAATGGGAAAAGCAGAGCCAGGGGGAGGAAACCCGGGCCCGCGGGATGATTTGAATAACAGAATGGAACGAGTGCTATTCACCATAGACAATCCATCATCGTCTGACCGGGTGGCTCGTCTGAACTTTGCAAAGGGGCGCTTAACACCCGGCGGGAGTCCCGTTTTCGCGGTCCCCGGAATCTCGGCTGTTCTCAGGGACCTGGAGGGTTATCCACTTGGAATACCCGTTCAGCTCTCAAAAAACTGGCATGGAGGAAGCCGCACGGGAAGGAGCCATTATTTCAGAGGAAGCTGGTTTCACGGACTCACCATGATCACCATACCGGCTAACTCCAGCATTTCGCTGGAATACACCAGTGTGAATTCCCTGTGGGGAGGTGTACCCGCGGCCTCCCATGCCCAGCTTTGCCTGATGGGCTGGGGAAGCAACCAGCAATGGGACCAGAGCGCCATCGGAGCGTGGGGAGAAAACATTACCTATGAACCCGACCTTGACCAGGCCAGTGCCCCTGTACTGGACTTCCGGCCCCTGTTGTTAAAGTCTCCGGACGGAAAGAAATGGGGATGGACCGGGAACATAGGTGGAGCCGATATTCTCAACTACACAAAAACGGATGGGATGCGTGGCTGGCACAGCCGCATGCGGACACAGTATAAGCGCTACAGTCCCAATTTCACCGAGGTAAGCTATGCCGGGACCATGGATGACCGGTCCATGGACTTCGAGTATACGGCCTCAGTGGGTAGGTCGGATGATATCACAAGGGGCCTCTACAAGATCAAACTGAATGTGAATGAGGATATTAGATTTAAAGACTTCGTGATTTTCCAGGCTGCTGCAAACACCTATAAATTTATCACCTCATCCACACTAGCCTGGGGCAATGAAGACGGACTAAAGGCACAGTGGGCAGCTACCACAGGCGAAGAGTCCTGCTATATCACGCCAAAGCAGGTAGCCGGAGGGAAGGTTCCCTGGTTCTCATTCACCGATGGGAAATTCAGTACCGACCACCAGGAAAGTCGTTTCCTGCCGGCCAACCGCGGATTTGTAATCCGTGAATGGAAGGCCAGGATCAATGGCGAGGACAACACTCCTCCCTGGTTTGCAGAATACCTTACCACGGTGAAATCCCATGGAGGCCCGAGCAACCTGATCAATATCGTCCCTCCTGAGGGCTGCACTTCCTTCCTGGCCGGAGACTATATCGAAGCAGAGATAGAGCTCTTCATTACACCCCTTTTAGCCGGGGACTATTATGGACCCAATGAGAATTTTGCTGAAGCCTTAAAAAGCAAAGTCAATTCCTGGGAGCTGACCTACCGGGAGGCCGTGGGGAATGACCTGGAGGTGGAGACCACTGCTGGTAAAGTACTGGACTCCTACCCCATAAGGATCCAAACCGAAAACAGTGTGGCCGAGTTTTCAGTCCGCGGCGGGATCGGCTATGTTCCATTGATCCTCTCCAATGTTTCTGATTATCGCAAACCTCAATTGTTCAAAAAAGTGGATAGTTCCTGGAAGTTGATTGACCAGTCGGTCCATGGAAATGATTTCTGGCAGGCCGAATACGTGGCCTCGGATGGGACCTGGGATATCACCTATAACCTGGATCTTGATACCCCCGGCGATGAGCGGCAAAAGGCAGAGTACAGGTTTGAAATTGAATAGTGATTTAAGCATGACCAAATACGTATCTGAAATGATGAAACGTCCATGACAATAATTACATTATTTTCACAAAAGGCGATGTAATTATTGTTATGGTAAGTTGCATAGGGACAGTAAGATAAATAGATAATTACCTATGAAAAGAAGAAGCCAAAGGCATCTAATGATTGGTTTATGTCTGCTCTGGACGTGCACGGGAATCGGACAACCTGTTTCTATATACTGCCCTTCAGATATCCCCTCCGTTCAATTTGCAGCAATTGACCTTCAGCAGGCTCTGAATCAAATAGAATACCCCAGTACAATTGAAGCAATATCCAAGATGCCCCATAAGCAAAAACAAACTCGGATTGTATTGGGTCTTGCTCAGGATGATATGCTATCAAAAAGCTTGCTGGCTGCCGGAGGAAAAAGTCCGGGAAAGATGAGCAAAGAGGGATATGCGATACGCCTTACCCGCGAGAATAACCTTTTAACCATCTGGGCGATCGGGACTGATGCAAGCGGGGTGATGTATGCCGGACTGGATTTGGCAGAGAGAATCGCTTATAAGGGTATCAGGGGAATTGAAGAAGCCGATTGTCAGCCCTATATTGGAAAGCGAGGCTTGAAAATGAATATTCCGCTGGATGCCCGTACGCCATCCTATGCCGATTGTGGCGATGCGGCCCAGAATAATATTGAAGTAGTGTGGGATATGGATTTCTGGAAGCAGCATCTGGATGCCCTGGCCCGGAACCGTTACAACACCATTACTTTATGGATACCACATCCATTTCCATCCATGGTTAAGGTTCCGGAATACCCTGATGTTGCCCTGGATGATGTGAAGAAGGCAAATATCGACTGGCAGGATTGGTTTTACAAGTATGCCGGGGGAGCAGGAGAACATTCAGTAAATGAAGAAATCCTGGATAATCTAATAAGCATTAAAAAGATATCCATTGATGAGAAAATAGAATTCTGGCGCGATGTGATGCAATATGCAAACGACCGGGGAATAGAGTTTCATTTCATTACCTGGAACATCTTTGTATGGGGTGCAAACGGTAAATACGGGATTACGGGATCTATTGACAATGAAATTACGATAGACTATTTACGCAAAAGTGTGCGGACTCTTTTTGAAACCTATCCGCTGTTGGCGGGCATAGGTGTAACAGCCGGTGAAAACATGAAAGGTCTGACTCCCGACCAAAAGGAGAATTGGCTCTGGCTTACCTACGGGATGGGCGTTATGGATGCAAGAAAGGCCCTTCCGGATCGAAATATCCGCTTTATTCATCGTTACTGGATGTCTGAAATTCCTGAAATAACGAAGCACTTTGATGGCTTTGATGAAGATGTTGAGTTTAATTTCAGTTACAAGTATGCAAAGGCACGGCTGTATGCAAGCACGAATCCCGGTTTTGTTGATGATGTTTTACGTGAAGCACCCGCTGGTACTAAATGGTGGTGGAATTTGCGCAACGACGACATTTTCTATTTCCGTTGGGGAGATGCTGATTACGTGCGTGAATTTATAAACAACTTTCCGTCTGCTGAACAAACCGAAGGATTTCATATGGGTTCTGACGGATATGTCTGGGGACGTGAATTTGTAAGTACCGACCCTGATTCTCCACGTCAATTAGAAGTCGAAAAACACTGGTACAATTTTATGTTATGGGGACGCCTTGCTTACAACCCGGATCTCTCGAATGATTTTTTTGAGCAAGCTATACAGCATCGCTTTCCGGGTAAACCAAGCGGAAAACTGCAGGAGGTCTGGGCAAGGGCTTCAAAAATTATTCCGGCAGTTAACCGTGAGCATTGGCACGATTGGGATTTCCAGTGGGCTGTAGAAGTATGTTCTGGGAAAAATAAATATCATGCCATTACTGATGAATGCTGGAAGGCAGGTGGATCAAAGGCTGCTGATGAAATACAGGGGCACGCCGAATTTGTTCTGCATGAATTGCCTGAGTTGAAAAAATATAAAGATGACCTTAGCTGGCAACGCACTTTAGGGGACATTGAGGCAATGGCACATCTTGGATCTTACTATGCAGAAAAAATCCGTGCGGCCGATTGTAAAGAAAATAACCCGGGAATGGCAGTTGCACATTTAAAAAAGGCTTTGAAGCATTTTGAGAAATATGCAGATCTAGGGCAGAAACAATATAAGACTCAATTGTTGAGCAGGGCTGGTCTGGCCGACTGGCAAAAAGCTTATGAAAATGCAAAGAAGGATATAAGCCTGATCGAGGACAAATAATGAGAGCACTAACAATTATATTTTTGATATGTTTCTCCAGCTCTTTTGGATATCTAAATGGAGCTGAGCCCGAAAAGACAAGACCGAATTTCCTGCAGATTCTGACCGATGACCAGGGCTGGGGAGACCTGGGATCATATGGCCATGTATTTATGCTTACACCGCATATTGACCGGCTGGCCACAGAAGGAATAAAGTTTACCCACTGCTATTCCGCGGCCGCTGTTTGTTCCCCATCCCGTTCAGCCATCCTTACGGGAAGAACCCCATACAGGAACGGAGTTTTCAGGTGGATTCCCGCCAGTCATTTTGCATACCTGCCCCATGATGAAATCACACTGCCTCAACTTTTGCGCGAAGAAGATTATCAAACTGCTCATTTCGGGAAATGGCACCTCAGCAATTTTACCGAGGAGAGGATAAATGGTGCACAGGATTTTAACAAGTTCGGTTTCGGAACCGATCCGGACCAGCCGGACATGGACGACTACGGGTACGATTACTGGTTTGCCACGGGAAATGTGGCACGACCTTGTCACAAAGACCCTTTGAACTTTTTCCTGAATGGAAAAGCCATGGGAAAGATGGAAGGATTCTCCGCCCAGATCGTGGCAGCTGAACTCATAAAATGGCTTCGTGACTACAGGGAAGACAATCAGCCTTTCTTCATAACACTCTGGTTTCATGAACCCCATGGACCCGTTGAAAGCGATCCCAGATTCATTGAGAGGTACAATGATGTAAGAGATCCGAGTTTTCAACAGTATTTAGCCAATGTGACGCAGATTGACGAGGCGGTTGGCGAGATTGTAAACGTGCTTAAAGAAGAAGGAGTATATGATGAAACCCTGATCTGGTACACCAGCGACAATGGTCCGGAAGGACCTCATGAATATGGTTCATTCAATAATGATAATAAAATTGGCAGTCCCCGTTACCGGGGGAGCACAGGCGGATTGAGGGGCCGCAAGCGTTTCACACATGAGGGAGGGATACGGGTTCCCGGGATCATAAGCTGGCCGGAAGGATTTGAGCGCAACGGGATCCAGGCCGGAAGCATATCTGCCGAGCCGGTCATCGGTTCCGATATTTTTTCTACAATCCTGGAGATTGCAGGGATCACTGCCCCGCCAGATGTCACCCTGGACGGCACTTCCATTAAACCGCTTCTGGAAAACAGGGAATTTCATCGCACAAGACCCCTTTACTGGCGCAACAACAGGAAAGATTACAGGATTGCTCTGCGCGAAGGTGACTGGAAGATAATAGCCCGATCAGACCAGACCGGATTCGAACTTTACAACCTGCTTGTTGACCCCAGGGAAACCACCGACCAGTCAGCCCTTGAACCCGAAATCTTTGCACGCTTGAAACTGGAACTCATTGAATATGACAATGAAGTCCTGAAGGAAGGTCCTGACTGGTGGAAAAAAGATCCAGGGATAACAGATATGCCAGAAAAATATTAACGATAGCTATGATAAAAAATACAAGATGTATGTGGATGCTGGGGATGCTCCTGATCGCGGTGCTGACTCCATTAAAAGGACAATCCATACAGGAAAAAACGGAGGATCGTGTACGCACAGAACAAATTAAAGACCTGAGATTTGGCATGTTCATATGCTGGTCCTTCAGCACCTTTTCGGGTCAGGAATGGACCCCCACCCTGGACAAGGATGCTTCATATTTCCGGGCCACAGGATGCGATACAGACCAGTGGTGCCGGGTGGCAAAAGATGCAGGGATGAACTACATCCTCTTTCTTACCAAGCACCATGACGGGTTTTGCCTATGGGACACTGAAACCACAGAGAAAAAGGTCACCAACAGTCCACTGGGGATCGATGTGCTTGCGCAACTTCGAAAATCCTGCGACAAATACGGGATTAAGCTGGCCTTTTATTTTTCGGAAGGGGACTGGAACTGGCCGGGGGCTGTGGATGGAAAGAACGGGAAGGCCGGAATGAGCGTAAATCCCGAGATGAAAAAAGCCCAACTTAAGGAATTGTGTACACAATACGGACCCGTGGAATTCTTCTGGATGGATCACGCTGTTGGTGAAGGGGGCCTGGGTCACCGGGAAACTGTGGAATGGGTACACCATTTCCAGCCCGACTGTTTTGTGGGATTTAACCATGGTGAAGCAGCTGGCAGGCTTTGCATCAGGGAACGGGGAAAACCCGGGAAGATCGGGGATGCCTCCACCAGCAAATATAACAAGGATGCCGAGTCTGCTTTCAAGGGATACCTGGTGGCCGAATTTACCTACCCCATTCTTCCCGAACATGAGGGAGGAGCCCAGTGGTTCTATTCCCTACCCGAACATGATGACCTGTGCAAACCGGCTGAAGAAATATATGAGGATTACCTGGGTGCTGTGAAATACGGTAATATCTTCTCTCTGGACGTTGGGCCGGACTATGAAGGAAAGATCAGGAAGATCGATGTGAAGACACTTCGGCAGGTGGGTAAACTCATTCAAACAGCAGCAAGAAACTGACCTTATTCTACATTACCAAAACAGAGAGTTCAATAATATGCGAGATCTGCAGGTAGCTGTGCTGGAACCAAACTGGACTGAATCCATTAAACTCAGTGTCTTCAGAAGAAGTAGCGGAACTACAGAAATATGCATGAAAAAAGAATCGGAATATTAATTTCTATCACAAATGCACACTATGAAATTTACAAGCCTGATAGTCATTCTGTTATTTTTGGCTAATCCTGAACTTGCAGCTCGGGATCAAGGTCAACGACCCAATTTCCTTATCATACTTGGTGATGATATCTCTGCTTCAAGCCTGGGTTGCTATGGTTCGGAAAATCCAAACACTTCACCAAATATCGATAAACTCGCTAAAGAGGGCATTCGTTTTACGAACATGTTTGTGTCGGAGGCCATGTGTGCACCTACCAGGGCAGAATTATATACAGGTCTACAACCCCAGCGAAACGGCTGTTACCGCAACCACATGGCCACAAATGAAGGAACACTCAGCATGGTCCAATACCTGGAAAAGCTTGGATACAGAGTGGGATTGGCTGGTAAGCGGCATTTCAGGCCTGTTTCGGTTTATCCTTTCGAGATCATAGATGGCTTTGAACCTAATTGTGTTTCACGGGCCCCAATTTCCGAGAACTGGGAAGGTGTGAGAGAATTTATGTCGCGTGATGAAAAACAGCCTTTCTGTCTGGTCATTGCTTCTATCCACGCCCATGCACCCTGGGAGGCTGGTGACACCTCTCCATGGGAAATAGAGAACCTGAAATTACCT
The DNA here is from genome assembly GCA_963713725.1 of uncultured Bacteroidota bacterium. Taxonomy (GTDB): domain Bacteria; phylum Bacteroidota; class Bacteroidia; order Bacteroidales. The sequence goes on along the minus strand of CAVQMZ010000015.1, from coordinate 919,695 downwards.
GAACATCTTGCAAATACAGAGGAGACAAGACGATTATTCCGGGAATATTTGGCTGAGATCAGGCTTTTCGATGACCAGGTCGCAAAGGCTCAGACCACTTTAGAGAAACTAGGATTAGATCACAATACGGCCATCATAGTTTTGGACGAAAACGGAGCCGGGATGCCCGGGGGTAAATGGTCAGTCTATGACTGGGGAGTACGTTCGGCTTGTGTAATGCTTTGGCCTGAGTCCTACAAAGCCAACTTTGAAACGGATGCCCTGGCACAGTATTGTGACATTTTACCCACGCTGATAGATGCTGCAGGCGGAGTAGTACCCGATGCTATTGATGGAAAAAGTCTCTTGCCTCTTATCAAAGGCGAAACCAAAACCCACAGAGACAAAGCCTATTTTGTGTACAACAGTCGTGATGACAACAAAATTGACCCACACCTTTCTGAACGTGCGGTAACTGATGGACGTTATAAATTGATTTGGAATATGACTCCCGGCAATCTCAAGGGAGTTGAATCTATCAATGGCTTTGATTACGGGCATAAGAAAAGAGAAGTATGTCCGCAATTAATGTATCGTTCATGGGTTGAACAGGAAAATCCGAATGAGCATACAAAGCAAATGATACAACGCTACATGTATCATCCCGAATATCAACTTTTTGATTTAAATAATGATCCGTATGAAATGATTAATCTTGCTGATAATTCTGAGTATGCCGCGAAGCTTGACGAGTTAAAATCAGCGATAAAAGACTGGATGAAACAGCAGGGCGATGACGGGCATTTGCTAAGAAATTTTCATGTAGCCAAAAATGGTTCAGATAAAAACCCTGGAACAAAAGAGAAGCCTTTTTTGACCATACAAGCCGCGGCAAATATAGCTCAACCTGGAAATACCATCATTGTTCACGAGGGTGTTTACAGGGAAAGTGTCAACCCTCATGTATGGTGGATTTTCCGACGAGCGACGCATTGTTTACCAGGCAGCATCCGGTGAAAATGTAGTTATCAAAGGCTCTGAAGTGATTAAAGACTGGAGAAGGCTGGAGGGCGATGTATGGGAAGTGGTCCTGCCTAATTCCTTCTTTGGTGATTTCAATCCCTACAGTGATACCATCCATGGACACTGGTTTGAATCAAAAGGACGCACTCACCACACCGGGGCGGTTTACCTGAACGGGGATTGGCTCGACGAGGCGGCTTCTATGGATGAGCTGGAAGCATCTGCTGGAGATATCCCCCTGTGGTTCGGGATTGTAGATAAACAAAACACGAGCATCCGGGCGCAGTTTCCCGGGCTTGATCCAAACAAGGAAGAGGTGGAAATAAATGTGCGCCAGACTGTTTTTTTCCCGGTAAAACAGGGAGTGAATTTCATTACTGTACGCGGATTTACAATGAGCCAGGCAGCCACGCCCTGGGCCCCGCCCACCACAGAGCAGCTGGGACTCATAGGACCACACTGGAGCAAAGGATGGATTATCGAGGATAATACCATCAGCCACTCCATGTGTGTTGGAATATCACTCGGCCTGGGTGATGTGGGACTGAGTGTGGTTGGAACCGGTGTTGGTTATACAAAGCTTGCAAATTTTGTGGTTGAAAATGGTTTATGGACCAGGGATAAGATTGGGAGTCACGTGGTACGTAACAACCGGATATCCCACTGCGAACAGGCGGGCATTGTTGGTTCTTTCGGAGCTGCCTTTAGCGTGATCGAAGGAAATGAAATTTCGGACATCCATGTGCGGGAGCGATTTACCGGTATGGAAATGTGCGGAATCAAGCTTCATGCTGCCGTGGATGTGGTCATCCGGAACAACTGTGTGTATCATACCGGTTACAGGGCCCGCGGGATCTGGCTGGACTGGATGGGCCAGGGAGGAATAATCCGGGAGAATCTTGTTTTTAATACCGGGGCCCCGGCACTTTACCTGGAGGTAAACCACGGACCCATCCTGGTGGCAAACAACATTTTACTCTCTGAGCAATCCCTTAGCAACCGGTCACGGGGCACAGCCTACGTGCATAATCTCTTCGGCGGACAATGTGTCATCGGGAACACCACCCGGATCACACCCTACATGGAGCACCACTCAACCATGATTGCCGGAATGCATGAGAATTTCAATGGCGATGACCGCTTTTACAATAACATCTTTGCAGCCCCGGCGAAAGACGGACAGTCCGTCCTGAATGAAGAGCAAAGGCCTCCAAGCAAGCCCGGCAAGCTCGCTAAATATGATGATGAAAACATGCCGCTGATAATGGACGGAAACCTGTATCTCAATGGAGCTATACCTCACGAGAAAGATCTTCACCCGGAAATTATTGAAAAGGATAGAGCAATTCCGGAGCTTATCCGCAAGGAGGATGGATGGTACTTAAAATGGACTCCCGGAAAATCATGGGGAGAAGGCGGGAATCGGGAACCTGTAAGCACTGAAATGTTGGGTTCTGCCCTCATTCCGGACATGCAATATGAGCAGGCTGATGGATCACCATTACGGATCGATACCGATTATGCAGGCAATGCCCGCAAACTTTCCAACCCCTTCCCCGGACCCTTTACCAAAGAGATGAGTGGAAAACAGATGATCAAGGTATGGCCCAAATAAAATATCGCTTTTGAAATGGTAAACGTCAGACTTAAACTATTCCTGCAGATACTGGTAATTAGTGTCTGCTCAGTCCTACCGGAGTATATTCTCGCCCAAGTGATTAATAGCGATGGGAAAATGCCAAATGTGGTGCTCATCCTCACTGATGACCTGGGTTACGGAGATGTATCCTGTATGAACCCTGATTCAAAAATCAAAACTCCCCGTATTGATGAACTGGCCCGGGAAGGAATCCTGTTCACCGATGCGCATGCACCAAGCACTATATGCAGTCCCACCCGTTATGCTCTTCTTACAGGCCGTTATGCGTGGAGGGGTGTCTTAAAAGCAGGCGTACTGAAACCTTGGGATGATCCTGCTATTGAACAGGGGCGTTTGACTCTTCCCAGGATGTTAAAGGAAAAAGGATACCATACAGCCTGTATTGGCAAGTGGCACCTCGGCTTTTACTGGCCCTGGAAGGATGGCATAAAACCACCTCGCGACACCATTCTTATCAAGGGAACAAGTAAAGCAAGTGTTGACATGTTTGATTTCACCCAGGCCATCCATGGAGGTCCACTGGCTACTGGTTTTGATTATTATTTCGGCGATGACGTTCCAAATTTTCCACCCTATGCTTTTATTGAAAACGAACATTTCACATGTACACCGGTAGATATGTACCCGGATGATTTTTTGTCAATCGGCCAGCGCGGATACATTCACGGGAAAGGTCCGGGCCAGAAAGGCTGGAAGCTCGACCAGGTCATGCCAAGAATTACTTCAAGGGCAGTTGAGTATATCCATCAGCAGAAGAAATCAGGGACTCCCTTCTTCCTTTATTTTGCAACGACATCACCCCATACACCCGTAGTTCCCACAGAAGAATTCCAGGGTAAAAGCGATGCCGGTTATTACGGCGATTACGTTCAACAGACCGATGAAGCCATTGGACGTTTGGTGGAAGCACTCAAACGAAGCGATCAGTTTGACAATACCCTGATCATTGTATCCAGCGACAATGGCCCGGAAGGTTTTACCTATGATCTGATCAATGATTACTCCCATTACAGCATGGGGCAAATGCGGGGAATAAAAAGGGATACCTGGGAAGGCGGTCACCGTGTACCATTGGTAATTAGCTGGCCTGAAGGCAAAATCGCCGGAGAATCCAGCAATGCACTGATTTCTCTAACTGACATATTCGCTACGCTAGCTTCAATAATCAACTATAAATTACCTGTGAACAGTGCTGAGGACAGCTTTAATGTACTGGCTGCCTTGCAGGGAGGTGAAAGTACCCGGGAAAGTATGATTTATCACAACGGGAAAGGGCACCTGGCCCTGAGAGAAAAAGAATGGGTATACATCAGAAAAAGCGGAGCCGGCAGAGCCGAACCGGAATGGTTTCGACAGCAACACGTTGTTTTACAGGATGATGCACCAGACGAGCTGTTTAATCTTGAAAATGATCCGGGTGAAAGGGTCAATCTCTACAAACAATTTCCTGAAAAAGCTGCCCGAATGGAAAGCCGCCTGCAAAAGATGATTGAAGCCGGTGGAACCAAGAATCTAGAATGATATCATGATGGCAAAAATATTTTGTGGGCAAAAAAAGGAACTGGTCACCATTGAAAAGCTTCTGCTTCAAAAGCTGGATATTTAAATTAAAAATTAAAACAATGAATTTATCATCAAAAAATAAAACATTTATACTCATACTAATCTTAGCAATTAGTTTTAATAAATATGTTATCTCACAAAATATCTCCAAAAGCAATTCTGATATTTTTATCTATAACAGCGATAAATCGAAAAAGAACTGCACTCCTTTTATTTGGCCAATTACGAATGAATCTGAATGGATTTTTCAAAAATCAAAAGAAATAACAGATATAGAATTTACAGGACGATTTGCCAATTATACGAAAGCCGACACCTGGTATCCTTCATGGGCTTCAGATGGAACCCTTTACTCACCCTGGACCGACGGGAGCATCGCAGGTGAGAAATGCAATTCCTGGTCGGGTCCAAAAGCCAGAACAGGACAGGCAAAGATTGAGGGAAACGATCCCCTCAATCTGAAAATTACCTCTTTAGGCACTCATGAGGGATCCGCCACACCATACAAAGGACGCTATCCTTGTGGTAGTTTGATTTACAACGATATTTGGTATTACGGAACCTACACGCTAACTAATGGCGATTATGGCTTAAACTGGCCTGTTTTAGGCCCATTTGCCGGCTTTCGAATATCACGTGATATGGGTGAGACCTGGGAAAACTCACCGGTGTCATGTAATCCCGGAGAAACTCTTTTCCCTGAACCGGAAAAAATAAATGGTCCTGTAAAAATTGGCTCTCCACATTTTGTAGATTTTGGAAAAAACATGGAACATTCACCCGATGGGAAAGCTTATCTGATTGCACATGGTTCTACTGAAAAAGATTTAGAAGACCGTAAGGCCAATTTAAGCTGGATTACCGGAGACCAAATTTACTTATGCAGGGTAACACCTTCCCCGCAAAACATTAATAACGAAGAGGCTTATGAATATTTTGCAGGGCACGATTCCCGTGGAAAAGCAGTTTGGTCAGATGATTACAATCTTATAAAACCAATAATTGATTGGGACAACAATACAGGCTGTGTTACCATGACCTATAATGCTCCATTAAAAAAGTACATAATGTGTGTAACTGATGGTTGGCCAACGGTGAAGAGTATGAATACCTATTTGCTCGAGTCTGACAACATTACCGGTCCCTGGAAGATAATTACTTACATGAAAGATTTTGGCCCACAGGCTTATTTTGTAAATATCCCGTCAAAATTTATCAGTAAAAATGGATCGACAATGTGGCTATGCTATTCTGCTAATTTTACGAACGCAAAAGATCGAAATAACCCGGAATTTTTAAAGTCTGTAAATCCTCCCGGAAGCTCATATTCATTAAGCCTTCATGAAATACGATTAAAGAAATAAAAGTCAGCAGAGAACAATGCATAAATTTCTCAAATTGGATTTTGAGCCAAAAAAACTCATGACAACTCGAACACTATTGAGGCAAGCAGAGTTGATCAGGGCAGCCCTGGTCGCCCTTACAGTCTTTGGCTACATGCCGGGATTTCAGGGCATCCCCTATGCCCAGGGACAATCAGTCGCATCAGGCGATGCCATCGTCACGGTCGACTTCAGTCGCAAGGACGGGAAAATCCGGGCTCTCAACGGCGCCAATCTGGCTCCACCACTGGCCGTACAAGCCAGCGGATTGAATCTGAATACGTCTTATAAGGCTTTGAAAATCCCCTACGCCCGCCTGCACGACGTGCCGCTCGACAATCCCGGCATGCGTTTGGTCGACATCCAGCACATCTTCGGAAACTGGGAGGCCGACGCCTCCGACCCTAAGAACTACTACTTTGAGCAGACCGACGACTACATCCGCAACTGCAGGGAGCTTGGCACTGACATCATCTTCCGGCTAGGGACAAGCATCGAACATTCGGTCAATCACTACTACGCACATCCACCGAAGGATTTCGAAAAGTGGACCGAAATCTGCCTGAACATTATCCGTCACTATAATGATGGCTGGGCCAACGGCCACCACTGGAACATTCGCTACTGGGAAATCTGGAATGAACCCAACATCAAGCGGCAGATGTGGAGCGGCACGATGGAGGATTACTACCGCCTCTACGTGACGTCCGCCAAACGGATCAAGAGCGAATTCCCCGACCTCAAGGTCGGTGGTCCGGCATTATCCGGGCTTAGCGAAGAGCTAATCGTGCCGTTCATTAAGCACTGTCGCGAGCATGACGCACCGCTCGATTTCCTGTCGTGGCACTTCTACGGGACGAACCTCGGCAACATCACCACTCAGCCTGCCCGTGCCCGCGAGTGGCTCGACCGGGAGGGATTCCTCGACACTGAACTGCACCTCAATGAGTGGCATTACTTCCCCGCCAACTTTGTTAAACTTAATAGCGACCGGCAATACCGCAGGAACGTGTTCGAAGGTCCTGATGGATGCAACGGCATCGACGCTGCAACCTTCATCGCTGCCGTGCTCACTGAATGGCAGGATACGCCACTGACTATGGGCCATTACTATACTGCCACTGGTGTATGGGGTTTCGGCCTGTTCAACGCGATCGACGGTATCCCCTACAAGACATACTATGGCATGCTGGCCTTTGCGAAGATGCTTGATCACCCGCTCCGCGTGGCGACGGGTTCCGAAGACCAATCAATCAAGGTGCTGGCAGGCATGAATGCATCGGGAGCAAAGGCAATCCTTGTCTCCGCCTTCAAGTCTGACGCTAAGCGAATTTTTCTTGATTTGAAGGAGGTAGACAGGACAGGGCTTGAGGTGCTGAAGATAGATCGGGAAAACGACTGGATTCCGGTCGAGACAAAATACGAAAATGGCCGCATTATCCTCGATAAGCCCTCAGGTTCATGCGTCTTCCTCGTTTCGCTTCAAGAATAAGGTTCTTCTTGCTGACTCAAAATCCTTGAATCCTAAGCCCTGTTGAATGCGCCACTTGATAAACCGGTGGTCCTGTTCCACTATATTATTCAAGTATTTACATTGCCTGATTTCAATATCGGTAAATGATCTTTTGTTATATAATCTGATGGCACTTTTGTTAGAAGAAAATCAATCGTATGTCCATACTTATCGACTGCTCGATATAAATAGCGCCAGACACCCTTCACTTTGATATATGTCTCATCCATTCGCCACCGCTTGCCAACTACCTTCTTTCTCTTTCGCATTTGGATTTAAATTTCAGGCATGAACTTAAAAACCCATCTCTGGATAGTGGCATGATCCACATCGACTCCCCTTACTCGGGTTATCTCTTCAACATCCCGATAGCTTAATGAAAAACGTATTTTCAAATATACTGCTTGTATGATAATTGATTTTGGAAAGCAATGACCTTTGGTATACATTAATACTGTGTTTAGTACTGGGCTAAACTAAAGGAATTAATAGTTTTACTTCGTAGACGCGACAGAACCTCTTTTTGAAATAGTCTGATCTGATCTTTCTTAGCTCGTGTGCTTCCATGTTTGTCCTATTTTATCCATTTAAGAGTTCTGAATTCTGGCATTTCTCCTTTCCAACTGGCCCCAAGGATGGTTTTTTCAAATTCTCCATCTGCATTAAGGGTAAAGCTTTCCGTAGCGCTGAATCGGAATTCCATGATACCGGACCAGTCTTCCAATTTTTCGCCCTTTGCATTTTTAAAATCTCCCGCTGACAACACGATCTGTTGCCACTTATTTCCTCCCTCCAGCTCAACTTCACTGGCATACTTATCGATGCCAACAACCAGCTTGTTTTCTTCAGCACATCGCAGCTCGAAAACAAGCCTGGCATGCTCAGGGGCTTTCCACCTGTCACAATACAGCTTATGGGTTTTCAGTTCCCATTTATCCGGTTTATAGGCAAACCACTCTTTATCCCAATCGCCCTTAAAATCTTCAATAGCCAGGGATGGTTTCATGCTTGCTTTGACCCCGGATGCTATGAGCTGGTCCGCATCAACCATCTGAACAGGAGAAGACAAATTGAACTCTTCTGTGGTATACACTCTATAATAATACCCGGCCCCTGTGACGGGTTCATCCAGTGCATATATCACATTTGCATAGGCCCAGAGGGGCTTATCAATACTTAAGAGGGGCAGATCTGCAGTCCATGTCTTGCCATCATTTTTTGCTTTTGCATGATGCCAGAAACGATTGATCCTGTTCTCCCTGTCGCTTACATTGTCTGAACCTTCACCTTGTTGCGTATAGAATATATCCACAGAAAGTATGGGCCTGGACGGGTCCGGTTCAACTGTAAAAGAGGGAACTCCATTCGCAGTTTTTAATTCCAGCGAGGTTTTGGGGGTTTCAGGAAAATCAAATGTTCGTTTCAGATACTGATCAAACCAGAGTAAGCCTGTTACTTCTGAATCTCCATTATCCTGGTGATTGTGGTGGGGTGAGCTGACTACACGCCAATCATTCGTTTTTATCAGGGACACTGCTCCCGGAACATCTTTCAGATGGCCGTGAAAATCGTTGGAGGGACTTAAGAAAATTATTGGACAGGTGATCTCCGCCAGGTAAGCCTCATCGGCAATGGTATTCTGATAGAGCGGGCTTTCATTGTTTTTGTCACTGATGCCACCGCAGGAAGGTGCTGCTGCTTTTACCCGGGGATCAGAAGCCGTTAATACCGTTAGCTTCCCTCCCATGGAGTGTCCGTACACACCCAGTTTATCAGGATCCACCTCTGCTTGTTGTTCCAGGAAAGTCAAAGCTCGGCGTGCACCCACTGCACAAAGGAACCAGGGATTGTTACGTGGCGACTCGATGGAATCCAGGGTCCATGGAGCAGCAGAAACGGAAGCAAAGTTATTCCCGGGATTCCGGCAGGGCGCATGATAGCCATCCACGGCCCCCCAGTCGGTGGTGATTTTATAGTTGGGATTGGCTGTGTCTCCTTCCCAGTAAAGTTTGACAATTTCCGGGTTTACCCTGTAATCAGGGGCATCAATCCTTCCCGCCCATGAGATGGAAATGGTGGCATACCCCCGCTTGGCATTGGTCAATACAGCCTGATAATGCGCATATTGCCCACCCCCGTGAATCTGAACAAGTCCTGGAAGATTTTCAGCACCTTTGGGATATCCATATATGGCTGCCATCATGGCCTTTTGCCCTTTAAAAATCCCGATTCGGTATCGCAATACCCTCATGACCACCCCGTCCTCTTCCCATTCATAAAGAATTTCGGTATCCAGTGGTTCTTTCCGCGGATTGTAATCCTCCAGAGTTCCATTGAGGTCTGAGGAGCGATCCCATTATTTATTGGGCTAAATGTTTCTTTGTTGGAAATTGGCTGACAGGAACAAAGAATAAAACCCAGAACTAATAAAAATAAAGGTTTCATGTGTTAATATTTAAGATTATGCTGCTGCAATACTTATCGAGCTTGTACCCGGTCATTCTGCATAAGATATCTTAACCGGCCCAATCAATCCTGCTGTAAAAGATTTTTTATAGTATACCGGTGTTGGTATGGTATAATAGTGGTTGGCCAAGGTGCTGTAGACCAATATCTCAAAGTAGTTGTCACCTTCTTTTACATAGTCTTTTATATCAAGACGGAAAGGCTTTTTCAGGCAGATCCCCACTTTTTTTCCATTGATGTGCAATTCTGCCGATGCGGTAAGATCTCCAAGGTCAATATAGATATCATCAGATATCTCTTCCCGGCTAAGGCTTATGTTTTTTCTGTACCACAATCCGCCGGAGTAGCATTTCAGGACATCCGTCTCGGACCAGTCGCCTGTTTGTATAATCCCTTTACCGCAAATGAGCTTCAGAGGCTCTGGGAAAGCTCTTCCTTGGTAATATCCAGGGAGATGCTCCAGCTCGAGACAGATCTCAGCACCTTCCGGGCATGCCTGGTCCAGGTAAATGGAAAAAGAGCTACTACCCTCAGTGTTGTTCTCACTGGCTTTTTCAACCCTCAGGGCTTTTCCGTTTAAGCGTGCAGAGACCTTGCCAAAAGCCTTGCATTCTATGATTTTTAAACCGGGAGGTGCTGTAAAGCGATAATAGCCAAACTTCTTCTCTCCCTTATACACATCATATGTATTGATACCCTCCTGAGCAAACCAAAGCATGGCAAGGGGTTTTCTGCCGGTCACCTTACTGTCTTTGTCCGTTAAGCACCACCGCCGACCGGGTCCTTTGATCTATAGGGTGAGGGCTGTCTCGATTAATACTTGTAGGTTCGATATTTTTATAAAGAACAAGCAAACGATTGTACCCCGGAGAAAGCGTTGCAGTTTTGCCAGAGCAAGGGGTTCCATTTAAATATATCGCATGCGGATTGTGCCCCGAAATATGAATATCTACCTGCTTTTTCTTTTCCGAGTGTACAAATGTTTTATAGAAGTAGGTCCCGCCTTTTTCCAGAATAAAAAAATCATCGCTAACCTTCCCTTTAAGGCCGTGGTATCCCTGCGAACCGGGATTCCCCTCAACACCTTCTCTCAAAGAATAATCGTATTGTTCCCAGGTATGGACTTTGTTCCCGGTTTTTAATACTTCCTTTTCACTTAGCACCTGGTCAAGTAAAGCTTCTCCTTCCTCGTCGCTGCTATTGATTACCCAGAAACCCGGGCCAAAGGAGTAGCAGATTTTTTCCCATCCCTTATTTAAGTCCTCTTTTACGAGCTTTTTATTGGCCTTATCACTCATTTTGTACATCAAGAACCTGGCTTCCACCCCGATTGTATCATCCGAAGCAGGCAACCTGAAATCGCCCCAGCGGTTATCCAGGGTTGGAACAAATTCCGATTCCCAATCACCGCTGATCACCCTTTCTTTGTAGGCAATTGATTTCGATGCTCCCAGTCTCCTGCTCTGCCTCACCTGGAGCGAAGAGGATTAGATTCGATTCGTCCTTCCCCAATGGAAGCCTGAGAGATGTTTGTGTTTCTGTTGCAGCTACTATTTTTAATTCTCTTGACTTACCGGTTTCGGGGTCCAGAAGGAAGGGCTTGCCTTTGGCTCTGAAAGTGGCACAGGGTGTTTTCAGGTACGTCCATCACCATGTATAAATGATGATCCCCGATCTTCCGGTGCATCACACTGCCATTGCCTCCTTCGGGGATAAAATCTCTTTCTATGTGTTCGGAAATAAGACTGACAAGATCCTCATCAGCAGAAGGATAATAAATACCCACGCCGTTTTCCCTGTTTATAGTGGGCGAGGTTAGTTGCAAGGCCTCCTCTGCAGTACAGGCAAATATCTCCTTCAGTATCCTGTCAACTTCCGGATCATTGGCACCTGCCCTGTCGCTGGCCACCGGAAGCCGGCCAAGGCCAAGCACCACACCCCCATTTTTAAAATGCTCAAGCGCCTTTTGCAGGGTGGAATAGCGTATGGCTGTCATATCGGCCAACACCAGTACCTGATAACTCTCATCGGAAACGCTGATTTTCCCCTTCTCAATCGCTGAACGGTTTAGCGACTGGAAATCAATGAAATCAAAATCAAGTCCCTGATTAAAAAGAATTTCCCCGGCACGAAATGCCTCTTGCTGGTCACCTCCGTTTCGAGCCTGAAGAGGAGCTACGGGATAGAGAATAGCCACATCGCAGGCATGCACGCCCTGCGAGGAAATATAGCTCAATCGTTCTGCTGCATTTAACCATTCCTTAAAATGGGGCCAGTAGGGCATTCGGAAATGGAAATCCGGCGGTGCCCATTCCCACCAGCCACCGTGTGTGGTGTAGTAGAGACCATGGAGACAAAGCAGATTGGCACCAAATTGATAGTGCTTATATGTAGAGAAATCAATCTGTGATAAGCTGGCATCCCAACCCAGGCTGTGAAAAGCTTCAAGCCATACCCTTGGCCTTTTATACAGATGTGCAACCGATGAAGAAACCTTGGTTTGTATAAATGAATACCCATTTGCCGGGTTCGGAGCATCATTACCGGGAGCCGAGAACCAGCGCGTGGCCCTGAAATAATCACCATAGGCTGCGGGTTGAAGCCCTCGTCCCATGTTGTCGCAGCCAAATAGTTTACCCCTCTGCCAGTGCCATTCAAATATGGGTTTGAAGTACCTTCGTTCAACAAGCTCAACCATCACATCGTAGTAGTCAAGTCGAATTTTTGCGCTTATATCCCCGATATCGAAGAAAAGTGCAGGCAGGTAATCTTCAATGTCATAGCCTTTTTTCTCCCTGAATATCTCGGCAAAATCTTCCGACCAAACCGCATTATCGATGGGAAGATGGAGTTCGTCCTGAAAGAAAAAATTCATGCCCTTTTTGCCCTCAGGCGAAAGTTGATCCTCGAAAAGCTGGTAATATTCCTCCACCAGAAGCTTTCCATGATCCGGATGAACCATAAATCCTTTTTCGGCTGAAATCATGATAATGTCCCATGTGCCCTGGTCAGGAGCTTTCCATTTTAAAACAGAATTTTGTACTGCTCCGGATAAATCAACACCCTCTTTGTAATTGTATAATTCCGCCAGCCCTGGGGTAGGCTACGATGGAAATGAGCGATTCAGGCACACGTAATTCTATTTCGGAACCCTTGCCTACAGGTATTGGTTCATAGGGCATTAGTCTTCCCTGATAGTTCTTCTCAAGCAATTCATTTTCAACTTTGTCGGTCCAATATCCGCCTCCGGGCCAGCCCACCACATAGTCGTCAAGACCCAGCCCCATTTCTCTTTTCCCGCACTCTTCCGAGAACCAGTTCCACAGGTCCCACCAATCTTCCGACATAAAACCAGGGAAACTGGGTTCGGGAACACCGAAACTTATTTTATCATTGTCTTTATTTAATTCGGGAAGCTGCTCCCCTGTGCGTATGATTATAGCTTACATTCAGCCCGAGAACAGCCGTTTCGCTAAGCTTATCCAATTGCCAGAGTAGCCGTTCCCTGGTAAGCGTATCCCCTCCGGTCCACCAAAAAAAAGGAACCTCGCCAAAACCATGTGGAGGATCCTGGAAATTATTAAGTAGTTCACTTTCATTGCTGACAGGAAAGCCAAGGAAGGAATCGGGCCTTTTGACAAGATTTTCAGACAGGGAATAGCTGCCATCAGACTGTTCCACAGTTTGGGCGGAAACAAGCGATGTGCCGGCAAAAGCGATTAGAATAATCACTTGTACCAGGCTGTTAAAACTTAATGCCTTTTTCATCATTTAACTTCTAAGTTTATGATTGAATCAGACTGGGTCATCCAGCGCCAGGATATCTTACCGTAGTTGAATTTACTCTTTGTCAGCTCTTTTGATTTCCCCACCCATTCTCCATTTTTCTTCCTCTCGGCTTTAAGCTCTGTCAATGAATATTCGCCCTGTTCATAATCATAGCTTTCACCATCGTCGTTATATACAAGGTAGGTGTTTTCTTTTGTACCATAGTGTCTGATTTCCAGCGATTCCTCATGTTTATCACCGGCACTGCCGACTGAAGATAGCATGGGGATAAGAGCTCCATCTTTCACATATAGCGGGATCTGTTCAAGCCTGGTATCAATGGTTATGGTTTCACCGTCCCCTGCATATTCACCTGTATAGAAATCATACCACTTGCCTTTGGGGAGGACAACTTTACGTTCCTTTTGCCCGGTGAATACAGGGGCTACAAGCACATAGGGTCCCATCATATACTGGTCGGTAAGTTCTACCCTTTTTAGCTCGGCATATGGATTCTCCGAATCATCCAATTCCCCTCCGCTTAGGATTTCCTTCGCCTCATATCCACTTTCCAAAACCATGGCCCTGAAGGGCGGAATCCCTTTCTGATTGTAATCGTAGAACGCGGTGTAAATGTAGGGGAGAAGATAAGTCCGTAGTTGAATTACATCCCTTACCATATCAGTAACCTCAGGAAAACTCCAGGGTTTCGTGCTCGAGGCCCAGGCATTAAGCTGCATCATTGGAGAAAAACAAACCGTCTGAAAGCGTCTTATCCACTCCTCTGCAGAGTTAGCGCTTCGTATCTCCGGTGTCCATAACACACCGGCCAGAGATGAGTTAGCCAGTGCCGCCACATAGCCTTCATGGCCGTAATAATCACTGTAGATTACAAAGCTTTTGCTGCTTGCCCCCGTATAGGATGATCTTACCAGCCCATAAGTTCGTTTGTTTTGTTTACGAAAATGATCAGAAAACATATCCTGCATGATCAGGCCATAGAGCTGGCGGATCTCCACCGCATCATTCCCTGAAGGGAAGGTGGCGTGATCGGGCCACAGCCAGAAGTCATAACCATCTACCTCATCAAACTTGTAGCCGCTAATACCGATGTCCAGATGATTTTTCTTATGATGGTCCAGAAGTACCTTTTGGGCTTCAGGAATGGTGTAATCAGGTACCTCACCCAACCAGACCGTATGACTGCCCGTATATGGCCGGATGTCATCATACATCGTGGAGCTTGGCGCCACATAGGGATTTTCCCACAGGTTCACCTTTATCCCTTTATCATTAAGTGTTTTGACAAATTTTCCAGGATCAGGAAAGCGGGTTTTATCCCAATCAAAAGAGCATGGATAAGCAAAATCCTGCCAGCCCGGCTCCAGCCCGATCACATCCAGGGGGAAATTATATTCCCCGAAGTCTTCAATTTCATTCAGCACATCTTCATCACTGAAATGTGTGTTCACCCTGTGCACAAAACCAAGTCCCCATTTTGGAGGAAGAACGCCCCCACCACAAAACAGGTTATACCTCTGCACGGCTTCAAGTGGACTGCTTCCGCAAAACACATAAATTTCAAGCCCCCCGTCCTGCACACTTGCCTCAATGGCATCGGACACAGGGCGGGCTGACCAGTTTTCACCGCTTGTTCGGTCAACAGGTTCAGGCAAATTCCCATCCTTCCGGTTACCTACTCCAACATGAATTTTCACACGCCGTGAAGAATTAATGAGGACCCCATATCCTTTACTGGACACATAAAATGGTACCGGAGCATGTGTATAGCCCTTTATTCCACCATAGTGGTCCACCTTTAATGTATAGACCCCTCCGCGCCTGTTTATGCCTTTGAATTCCAATCCCAGGCCGTAGATGCTTTCGGTCTCATCCAAAGGCAGCCTGATGCTTGCCCGGGATGAATTCAAAAGATATTGAGTTGCATTTTTATCGAAAGGAAAAGGGGTATCACCCAGTTCTTTGATTGCTTCGACTTTTGGAGGATCGGCATAATCCAGAGCATTTAATTGAGTTTCACCAAAACTGGCCTTCCACACGCCCGGCATGATCTTTTCCCAAATCAATTGATCCATTCCCTGAATCGACGGGGTCTGAGCATGACCTAATAAAGCCCCTGCCAAAAAGATGCTCGCTAAAAATTTTATTTTCATAGTTGGTAAATATTACTTCCCTCAGGTTCCATTCAATAGCTTTCTATTGATTAGATAAGCTTTTACTCAATAAGCCCAGCTGTCTCATATAGGGTTCGGTTATTTCACCGGAATCGGTCAGCGGTACATCCCAGGAAATGGTTCCCCCGTATTTAGCGATGTGCTTGTTCCAGCCGATAGCCAGTTCATCATTAAAGCGGGGTTCCGGACCCATTCCCCAGAAATCCCCCATGAAAGTCAAAAAATGAAGCTGGTCGCCGGAAATGTTCGGCCCCAGGTAATACTCTCTTTTATCCCAGGGGCGAAATCCGCTCACGGGAAGGTGCCAGTTGGTTTCACCGGCCAGGTAATCTTCATATTCTGTGGCCGGTTTCTTCAGATCCCTGTTCATGCCGGTGGGACCGGTATTGAAAGAGACCAGGGCATCCGGGTTCCCTGCCCTATATGCATCAGAATATTCCTTATACCGGTCAGGCCCCTGAAAAACACCGCCATCGATCCACCAGGCAGAAATGGATTTCCCCCATCTTTCGGACCATTCCCTGATCACCTGCTGGAACATCAGCTGCTCCTCATGGGTAGCATTCCTTCCACCGTTAGGGAGATATACACACATGCGGATTCCGCGGGGAACAAGCTCATCGGCAAGTTCCTGCACCAGGTCTCTTTCGGTTAAGCAGCCCACATCATTTGCAAACAGCTCCTCAAAAGCTTTATTCGGGGAACAATACCAGCCCCGCTTTTGTCCAATCGTGATGAAGAAATAGGGTGCGTTCAGCTCACTCAATTGCCGTCCAAGGCGTTTCACATTGAAAGAGTTAACTTTTTTAGTCCACAGGTCCCCCGTCATATGATCGGGAATTTTATCGCTGGGATTATGGGGGAGGTAGTGGGTAAAAAAACCCCATTTGGCATCCCGCAACCAAAATGTGTTTGGATTGAGTTCTCTTTCCGTGATAGCGGAGCACTGGACCACTTCTTCCGGAGTAGCGGCATGGAAAACTGAAGGTACTGCACTTGCTGTGCCGGCAATCCCTGCTGCTGACAGTCCAATGAATTTTCTTCTTTTCATAATAAAAATGAATAGTTTGTTAAACCAAGTAAATCAGGCGATATTTCAGGCTTCTTCCATCCCCGAACTGAATTTTACCTGAAACTGTTTGCGCCCGGGAAATACATGGGCAAAGTCATAACATTAAAAGTACAGTAATAATACTTGATAAGATTTATTAATCCTGCATAATGGATATAGTACTTTTCGGGTGATGAATGATTCAAGCAATACATCCACCATCTAGAGCAAACATTTCCGGGTATAAAATGCGAGATTTGTTTAGATAACCAAGAGCTGAAAAACTTGCCCAAGGCTTTTTTATCCAGATCCATTTTGATCGTTCTGATCCTCAATGTTTGGATCATTCAGGGATTCTCCCAGCAGCCCAATATCATTTTCATTTACGCGGATGACTGGGGCTACGGGGACCTGAGTCTTCACGGGCATTCGACCATCACCACACCTAATCTTGACCGGCTGGCCGCTGAGGGGACCGAGTTTCTACAGTTCAACGTGTGCAACCCGGTCTGCTCACCCAGCAGGACAGCCATCATGACCGGACATTACCCCGCCCGTCATCATATCCATCAACATTTTGCCGACCATCAATCGAATATGGACCGGGATATGCCCGACTGGCTGGACCCCGAACTCACCATGCTATCCAGGCTATTCAAGGAGGCAGGTTACCGAACAGCTCATTACGGAAAGTGGCACCTCACCAACAGCGGTGTAATCGATCCTCCCCTTCCTGTTACCTACGGTTATGATGAGTCCTATGTATTTAATGGTCCCGGGCCACAGGTTGGCGTCCCCACCGGGGGTATCCACGGGGAAAGGCGTGGATAATTGCATGGACTTCATTAATCGCGACCGGAGTAAACCCTTCTTTATCAACCTGTGGATTCACGAATCCCATGCAGTCATCGATCCGCCCCAGGATGCAAAGGATGCCTATGCCCATGTGGAGGAACCATATCGAAGTTATTATGCCTGTATCTCTTATGCCGACCGGGAACTGGGTCGTTTATTTCAGTACCTGAAAGATGAGCAACTTGACAGTACTACCCTGGTGATATTCAGTTCCGATAACGGTCCGGAAAATCCCAGTGCATGATCCGGACGTTTATCCTATTACTCCCGGGGTGAAACGGCCGGACTTCGTCGGACAGAAAAGAAGCCTCTTTGAAGGGGGTGTGGGTCTTCCCTTCATTGTTCACTGGCCCGGTAACGTTCCTGAAGGAAAAATCAACAATACCACCCATATTGCTGCAGTGGATATCCTGCCCTCCCTTTGCAATATTGCAGGAATTGTGCTTCCGGCAGATTATATATCAGATGGAGAAGACATGAGTGAAAGTCTGCTTGGCGGGGATCACAGAAGAAAAAAGCCTGTTTCTGGGACTGGAGAGGTACCTCCGGAAGCTATTCCTGGCCTCGCAATGCAGTAAGGAGTGGTGACTGGAAACTGCTTTGCAATGAAGATGGTTCCGAGCGTTATCTTTATAATATACAGGCCAGCCGGGTGGAGGAACAAGATTCTTCGGCCTTCTACCCGGAACTGGCGGACAGCCTGTTCAGGATGGTCAGCAAATGGAGAGAAGAACTTCCCAAAAATATCCCCATATCCAGGATTCGTTTCAATACAAATAAAGGAGGAGACCAGGTAATCATCGACTTCTCCTCCACGAATGCCACACTTGGTAAGGTCCAAGATCCGGTTTTTCGTTTATACAGATCAGATAAGAATATAGAGATCCCCATCGATTCCATCAGCCATGATTCCCTGAAGATCTACCTGCACCTATCCGATGCAGCCCTGGTGCCGGGTGACCAGCTTTCCATTGCCTTCAGAGCAGGAGAGGTCACCGCAAGTGACGGAGCCTCCCTCCTCTTTTTCTCTACCGAGCCCGTGGTGAACAGGATCCAGTCAGGCCCGGATCTGTTTAGCCTGGGATTTAAGGTATTCGACGGATCTAATGATTTCAGGCTGCCGGATGTCAGCCTTAAGGTAGGTTCTGCTGAGGCCCTGAGCAATGAAAACGGCGAAGTTTACTTTAAATTCCAGGAAGGAAACTATAACTATAGTGCTCTCAGGGAAGATTATACTTCTGTAATCGACAGCCTGGCACTTATTTCTGATACCCTGATCAGTATCTACCTCTATCCCACCCTGGCCGATGTGAAATTCAGGGTCACAAATGGGGCAGTACCCCTGGGCAACACTGAGGTGGAGATTGCCGGGCAAAACGAGCTGACCAATATGGTAGGAATCACATTTTTTGAAGATCTGAACATCGGGGAACTCTACCCCTACTCCATCTCCAAAACAGGGTATGAGCTTGAACAGGATACCCTGGTAATGAGTGGAGACACCACCGTGCAGGTTGTATTGAGCCTTTCAACAGGTAATACGCCGGCAGGGAGGAAGCAGATTGAAGTATTCCCGAATCCAGTGAAGGATAAACTGCATATCCAGTCGGCCGAACCCATAGAAAGCATTGCCCTGATTGACATGAATGGCTCCCTGCTCAGGCAAATGGAATGCCCTTCTTCAGACTGTACAATCAGCCTGGAAGGCATATCCCCTGGAGTATATCTCCTGAAAATTTATATCGGGAATAAAGACAGTGAAGTTATAAGCAAAAGAATAAGCATCCTCGAATAAATATTGAAAATCATGACTCGTTTTAAACAGCTGATCCTATTATTTCTTGTCTTCTGTTTTCTGCCAATCCAGGGGCAGGAAAACGACAGCAGTGTGGTAGTCCGTTCACCCTATGATGTAGCCGACAGTCTGATGTTCGGCTGGATGCCCACCTACCAGCATGACAGTATTCCTCCCTATTCGGGATCACCTTCTTCACCACCGATTACCAGCCTTCGGGAAGCTACTGGGATGATGACTGTGACGAAGAGGAGGTATACCTGGCCAGGATGATCCACAAGGAAGGCGATTCGGTGCACTGGAACCTGGGTGTGGGCCGGGCAGGGATCATCTACTCTTTTATCGGGCCCTACGGCGAGGGTGTCCCACCCCAGGTGCATGGGTCGGGTGATTTTAATCTGGCTCCATGGATTGATGAGGTCTGGCAGATTGTGAGCGTCAATTCAGAGCTGAACAATAACGAAAGACTTCCTGCCCCTCCGGGCTCTACCCTGGCCACTACGGTACGCAGCATGCCTTACTTTATCCATGGTGCGGGAGCCTACAGGAACGATACCATGTACACCCGGCTTCCCACACCCTATTACAGCCCCCTGATGGCTTCCTGGTACAACAAGCAGGAGAAGGCACTCTATACTACCAACTGGGGTACCCAGGCCCATATTCCAAGCCTTCATAAATCCGAAGCGCTCTACTCGTACAAATACAAGGATCTTGGGAACGGAATCATGGAAAACACCCTGGTCATCCAGAATTTCGGGGACGTTCAGCTGCAGTACCATAACATGCCCTGGGGAGGCGTACGGGCTTCCAACCTTCCGCAGGTATGGTTTTCCCATCCCGACCATAGCCTGGAGAGATCTTATAAGACCTTTGGCGGGGATGATCCGGGAATTGTATCCAGCCTGGATCTCACCGGAGGTTATATGATTTGGGCAGCTGATGGAGACGATGAGGACCGGCCGGCCCTGGCCATAGTATACGGTTATGAAAAGCACAAGGATGAGTTTCAGGACGAAGTACAACATGTCCTTTAACCGCATACGCTGGGGACTAACAGGCAATGTTGAAAGAAGTTATACGGTATTCGTTCTTAATCCCAGGATAGAGATCGACCGGGGCAACTCCTTCTATTACCGGATCTATTACATTAACGGAAGCATGAAGGAGGTTCATGAGAAGGCCAGGAAAATAGCAGATGCCGCAGACTATGGTTTTATCGATGCTGATCCGGAGCAGGCAAAAAGGACAGTCATAAAATCAGCTGATCATTTTAATGCTCTGTCGGAGGACATCGAGCTTTTTGCTGAACCGGTCGCCGATAATATCCCCCTGTTTCTCATGGAAAATACAACTACCGGGGTACGCTACATTAGCCCGGACCTCTACCATGATGTCCCCACCCTGCCCTTTGAGAATCCCTATGATCCTTCAGATGACAAGTACGAAACTTACCAGAACAGGATCGTTTACAGGCAATATGACGGTAGCATCAAATACATCCGCCTGCTAGGTTACGGTGTGACGGCCAGGGATAATACCCCGGATATCCAATACAAGTCATTGGATTCCCTGGTTCTTGATCCCACCCGGATTGTCATCCCTGAGGCCTATAAAAATAAGGTATGGATCCCCGTCGGATCCTGCAACTCTTGTTCTGTGGGACTGGATCCTGAGCCCCTGCCTTCGGGGGCCGTACTCTATAACGATTTTGGTGAGAACAGGATTTATGAAGTACAGGACCCGGTAAACCTGGACTATGCTCACAATGTGGTGAACCCCGAAAAATCCAGTGTAAACGGAAGTCACCTCTGCGGGAAGGTAGTCAGACAGGCCGGATCCGAGTCCGGCTTTTTTGTTGAGGTTCCCGGAAGCATGGATCTCTCCGGGGCCGGGACCTTTCGTCTGCGGGTATATCATGAAACAGAAAGTCCGATCGCTGTTCCGTGCAATGTGAGACTGATCCTCAGAAATAGCGGGGATGAAAGCACTGAGATTGAGTTATGAGCGGAGTGTTAATGAAGCCAACAAATGGGTGGAGTATAGTTTTAATTTTCATCATAATGACCCCATCGACCAGTACAACCAGGTCTACATATATTTCTCAACGCCCGACAATGAAAATAAGGCTGTCGGTCAGGCCTTTTATATCGATGAGCTGACCGGACCAGCTGTTATTGTACCGGAAAAGGAATACCAGTTAACATTCCGTGTCAAAGATGCAGCAAGTGATTCTCCGATCCCAGAAGCAACTGTTGAAGTTGGCCAGGGAAAAATGCTTTCTGATGAGAATGGAGAAGTCCAGTACAGCCTTACCGGTGGTTTCTACTCCTACATGGTCAGTCACCCGGATTATGCAGTGAAGCAGTCTTCCCTGGATGTCCAAAAAGATACTCTTGTAGAAATACTATTGACCCCGGTAGAAAAAGCCATCAGGTTCAGTATTTATTCAGACAACATGGAAAAAGTGCTGTCGAATGTCACAGTTACCTTTGGAGGAATGGAGGCCCTCAGTGGAATTAACGGAGCGGCCATTTTCCATGCATGGAAAGGAGATTATTCCTACACCATAAGTCACCCCGACTATTTCGCCGTGGAGTCCTCGCTGTCGCTGAGTGCCGATACCACAATCCTGATCATCTTGCGTGCCAACAAGGCCTCCTTAAAATTCAGGATATATTCTGATGATAAACCCCTGTATCAAGTGAAGTTGAAAGTTGGCTCTGATTCTTCCACAAGCAGTCAGACCGGGATAGCGCTATTCGAGGACCTGGCAAGGTTCGGGGAATACGACTGGACTGCCTCAAAAGAAGGATATGAGAGCCAAAGCGGGACTCTTACACTGGAAAATGACACAAGCCTGAACCTGAGCATGTCTGCGACCACAGGGTCAGCGTATTCCGGAGTTCAGGGTCTCAGTCTTTATCCCAATCCGGTCAACTCTACCCTGTATATTGATTCACAGATAAAGATTTCACGGATTGAGATCTGTGATCTCAGGGGCTGCAGTTCTACACCTCCAGGAATCCCATGTGGATAAGGTGGAGATCGATTTGTCTGCCTATTCACAGGGAATATATATTGCTCATATCCACCGTGAAAACGGAATAATCCAGAGTTTTAAAATTCTCAAAACCAAATAATCCATCATGAAAAGATTTGCTCTTATTCTTGCCTGTTTCGCATTTTTATTGGCCGGCTATGGTCAGACTACCAGGGTATATAACATCAAAGACTATGGTGCTGTGGGTGACAGTGTCACTATGGATACAGAGGCCATTCAGAAAGCCATCTCTGCCTGCTCGTCAGATGGAGGGGGAACGGTACGGGTCCCTGCCGGAAAGTACCAGATTGGAACAATCCGTTTGCTTAGTAATGTAAAACTTTCGCTGGATTATGGTTCTTATATCCTTGGAAGTCAGGATATAAATGATTATGACCGTACACTAACAAAGGCCCGGGAAGGGAATTCCGAATGCCTGATCTTTGCTGAAAATGCCACCAATATTACCATTGAAGGACTTGGTGTTATTGACGGCAGGGGAACACACCTTGCCTTTCCCAGGACGGGGGAAAATGGAAAAGGCTTGCCACGTCCACGCCTGATGCGCATGGAGAACTGCTCCAATCTGAAATTTTCAGGAGTAACATTTAAACGACCGGCCTTCTGGGGTATCCACCTGGTTGATTGCAAGCTTATTCATTTTGACGCCATTACGGTGCGGTTCAAGAACAACAACTACAATAACGACGGTCTTGACCTGGATGGCTGTCATGACGTGCTCATCGAAAATTGCGATATTGAAGCAGGTGATGATGCCATTTGCCTGAAAAGCTCCCTGCATCCCTGCCGGAATATTGTTGTGCGCAACTGCATCGTTTCCAGCAGTACTTCACCGCTGAAATTCGGGACTTCATCAAAAGGAGGTTTTATAGATATAAAAGTTAGCAACTGCTACTTCTATGATTGTCCCATGGGTGCCATCAAATTACAACTGGTGGATGGCGGGCGACTGGAAAATGTGGAAATCTCAAGAATTGTCATGGAAGATGTTGGAAATCCGATCTTCATCCGCCTGGGCAATCGCGGAAGCTCCTTCAATAGAAATCGGGATGTGGACGAAAGTAAACCCGTAGGAATCCTGAAGAATGTCCATATCAGCGATATAGTAGCCGAGGTGACCACTGAAAGCCCTGAAGAAGAAGCCCGGGCACCCTATAAAAGGGAGGACCTGGCGAGACAGAATTTGAGCCCGGAGCAGCTGGTTGAGAAGCAGATGTCCAGATCAGGACCGATAATGATTACCGGAATTCCCGGGCATTATGTTGAAAATGTCCTTTTGGAGAATATCCATATTTCCTATCCCGGCGGGGGTACAGCAGAAGATGCCCGGCGGATTGTCGCAGAAGACATTGACCGCTATCCCGAGCAATTCTTTTTCGGTACCCTGCCTTCCTGGGGAGCCTATATACGTCACGCCAGGAACGTGGAATTCAGGAATGTAACTCTGACCACACGCTCAGGGGATAAAAGAGAGAAATTCTACCTGGAGGATGTGGAAGGCTTCATAGATTCTGAATGATAAAAATATGACTGTGATGAAATTTCTTAGCATTGCCGGAGCCCTGTTGCTCTGTATTCAGCTTAGCGCCACAACGCCATTAAAAATTCATGCAGATCAAAGCACCTTTCTCTACGGAACCAAGGCCACCAGTGTATCGGGTGAACATGATGAGCACAAGGGCAGGTTCCTGAGCTGGAAGGAAAATGCCCAACTGGTGTGGGATGTGGAAATCCCTTCCGGTGAAAAGTATGAAATATGGCTGACCATAAACGTCCGGAAGGCAGGAAAGGCTACAGAATTAGAGCTGGAAACCGGCAATGGATCCTTCAGGATCAGCCTGGAGCCTACTTCCGGGCCCTACCCGGGGCCGCTGAATTTTGAAAAAATAAAGCTGGTGGATTTAATCAACCTCGGAAAGGGAAAACAAAAGATTACACTCACAACCCGGGGTACAAGCGCTGAAGAGATACTCTTTGATTTCCGTTCCCTTGAGCTGGTGCCCCTCTCCGCCAAAAAGGAAATTAAGGCAGAATACAAAAGGGCCCTGGCCTCCAGGGCCAGTAACGACTGGATGGTCGAAGCTGGATACGGCCTGATGTTCCACTGGACTTCCCAGAGTGTTCAGCCCGATGGATCCACAAAGCCCTATAAAGAAGCAGTCAATGAATTTGATGTGGAGCGTTTTGTGGATATGGTAAAGCAAACCGGAGCCGGCTATGTTTACCTGACCATCGGTCATGCCGAATCCTATTGTCCTGCCCCCATAAAGAGCTGGGAGAAAGTGCATCCGGGACAAACCACTGAAAGAGACCTGATCGAAGAAATTGCCGTGGCCCTGGAGAAGGAGAATATACGCCTTCT
This sequence comes from uncultured Bacteroidota bacterium, assembly GCA_963713725.1. Lineage (GTDB taxonomy): Bacteria > Bacteroidota > Bacteroidia > Bacteroidales. The sequence continues at coordinate 895,019 of CAVQMZ010000015.1, read as the reverse complement.
CCTTTACATCAACGGTCCCCTTGGCTTTAATCTGAATGTCAGGGAAAGTACGACGGGGGAAGAGAAACAGGCTTTTGTCAGCAATTTCAAAGCCATTTTGACTGAAATGGGTAACAGGTATGGCGATAAAGTTGCCGCTTACTGGTTCGACAGCTTTTACCAGATTTTCGAGGAGTTTCCCCAAATGCCCTTCGAGGAATTTAACAAAGCAGCAAAAACCGGGTACAAAGACAGGCTAATCTGCCTTAATTCCTGGATCTATCCGCCGGTCACTCCCTGGCAAGATTTCTGGGCTGGAGAAGTAGGCGGTCCGGTCGCACCTCCCGGAAAAGATGGATATATGAAAAATGGTCCTGTCCTGGACCTTCCCTATCACGCCCTGCTTATTATGGAACCCTACTGGGTACAAAAAAATGCTGAAATGCCCGAGCCTCGCTTCACACCGGAAAAACTGTCGGAGTATATTGCTACATGCAACAGGAACAAGGGGACCGTATGCATTAACCTGGGCATCTACCAGGATGGAACCGTAGGAGAAAAAGCCCTCCAGGTGATGAGGGAAGTCAAAAATCAAATCAGAATCGGTAAATAGTCATATTAAATATCCTGAGATGATGAGAGTTTTGCGGAAATTGAAGATTGTACTGATCCTTGTGGCATCTGTTGCTCTGATATCATGCACGGAAAGGGAAAACCCAGTACCAAATGTAATACTTATTTATGCTGATGACATGGGATATGGAGAGGTTCAGGCGCTAAACCCGGAGCGAGGCAAGATTCCCACCCCGAACCTGAATCGACTGGCAGCTGAAGGAATGGTATTTACCGATGCGCATACCAGTTCATCGGTTTGCTCGCCATCGCGTTATGCTTTACTTACAGGACGTTACAACTGGCGCACCCAATTACAGAGAGGGGTTATCGGAGGAGGGGGAGAGCCTCTGATTGAAACAGACCGAATGACGCTTGGTACATTATTTGGAGAACAGGGATACAGCACATCTATCGTAGGAAAATGGCATCTGGACTATCATTATGAAATACCCGATGGCATGCAAAAGCCCGCAAGGAAGAAGATGACCGAAACACATTTCTATGCTCCTGCACCTGTAGGCACACACATTCCGGATGGCCCAATATCGCGAGGATTTGATACATTTTATGGCTTCCATCAGTCAGCCGACATGAGCAGTATTGTACAAAATGATATGATAGTTAAGGAAATCCCTGTAGTGGAGGTTTTACCTGATCTGACCAGGGAAGTAGTCAGTCAGATAGAGGCAAAGGCTGAAGGAGCGAAGCGAGGTAAGCCCTTCTTCATATACTTTGCAATGAATTCTCCTCATTCGCCTATTGTTCCTGCCCCAGAGTGGATAGGTAAAGGAGGATTAGGGAAGTGGAGTGATTATATTGCCCAGACCGATGGAAGTGTGGGGGAGGTAATGAGCGCTCTGGAGAGAAATGGTCTGACAGAGAACACGATCCTGATCTTCAGCTCCGATAATGGCTCAACCCAGCTGGCTCGCTTTGATGAACTTCAGGCAAAAGGGCACTATTCCAGTGCTGATTTGAGAGGGGCAAAGGCCGACCTGTGGGATGGAGGCCACAGGGTTCCTTTCATTCTTCGCTGGCCTGCAAAAGTAAAAACTCAATCTCAATCGGATCACTTAGTTTGTCTTGCAGATATGATGACCACTTTTGCTGAAATGTTATCGGTGGAACTGGATGACAGAAGCGGGGAGGACAGTTTCAGTTTTTATCAGGCATGGTTTGGCAAGCAAATTGAAAATCCTCGTCAGGCCATTGTGCATCATTCGGTCCATGGTCGGTTTTCCATACGCGAGGGGGATTGGAAATTGATGCTTGCTCCGGGTTCGGGAGGAAGGAGTGCTCCTCTGGGAATTGAAGCCATGAGTTTGGGCCTTCCGGAAATGCAGCTATACAATATGAGAGAAGACCTGGGTGAGGAAAAAAATTTACTGGAGCAACATCCTGAGAAAGTTGCCTCTCTTGTGTCCCTTTTGGAATCATATGTTTCCAATGGTCGGAGCACTCCCGGACCCAAACAGGAAAATGATGTTGAAATCGATATCTGGAAGAGTGAACTGAACACAATGGAGCCTCATCCCAGATACAGGTAATCGGACTAATCATAAAAAGTAAGAATTAAAAAATGAAAGCACTAAAAACCAGGCTATTTGCTCTATTATTAATCCTGCTGGTATCCGCATCGTGTTCTCCGGAAGAAAAGGAGACTATTCCCACAAGATTTATGTCTCCCCTGAGCATCAGCGTGTATGGGAAGAAAGTAAGCGACAGCCAGGGTGAATTGGCAATTGCACCCGGCGATTTCATCCCGTGGAAAGGGAATGGGGCATTGAGCTGGGAGGTGGAAATCACGGAAACGGATGATTTCGAATTCTACATGATTGCCAATGTGGGAGCGGCAGGCAGCGGAACAAAAATCAAGGTTCAGACAGAAAAGAAGGATTACGAATTCACCCTGCCCGCGACCTCTGGTCCCTTTCCAGGTGGTGAGAATTTCCAGCTCACGGAAGCAAAGAATTTCCAGCGCTTCAGACTGCCCGGACTGATTCACATGGAAGCCGGGTCTCAGCTTATTAGCATTTCAAGCTCCGGGATAAATACGGAAGAAGTCCTGTTTGACTTCCGATCCGCTGAATTCCTTCCTCTTTCCCTTAAGGAGGACGTCCTGAAGGAGGAAGAGAGAGCCAGCAATGCCAGGGCCAGTGTGGACTGGCTGGTGGAAGCAGGTTATGGCTTAATGTTCCACTGGACTTCTCAGAGTGTTCAGCCCGGAGGATCCAATAAAAATTATGAGGATGCAGTAAATGATTTCGATGTTGAAAGCTTTGCTGCCATGGTTGAAGAAACGGGAGCCGGCTACGTGCTTTTCACCATCGGTCATGCAGAGTCTTACTGTCCTGCACCCCTGGAAAGCTGGGAAAGGATCCATCCCGGACAAACGACTCAAAGGGATTTGATCAATGAGATCGCCGATGGCCTTAATGAAAAGGGAATCCGCTTGCTTTGCTACCTCAATGGCCCCCTCGCCTTTAAATTTCCCAGGCGGGGAGAATCCACACCTGAAGAGCACCAGGCCTTCGTGGACAATTACACCGACATTCTTACTGAAATGGGCAACAGGTACAGGGATAAGATCTCCGGATACTGGTTCGATTCCTGGTACCGGATCTTCGAAAACTACCCGGAAGTTCCTTTCGAGACCTTTTTTAAGGTGGCCAAAACCGGAAACAGCCAGCGGATCATCTGCCTCAATCCCTGGATCTATCCTGATGTATCACCCTGGCAGGACTACTGGTCGGGTGAAACCCAGGATCCCGTAGCACCACCCGAAAACGGATATATGATTGACGGGCCCGCACCCCACCTACCCTATCAGGTATTGCTAACCATGGAAAAATACCAGTGGGTCCAGAAGAAACCCAAAGTAGATGATCCGAAATTCACCTCTGAAGAGCTGGGCTCCTACATCCGGAACTGCATGGCGAACGGGGGTGCAGTAACGATTAACCTGGCTATATACCAGGATGGGACAGTCGGTGAAAAAGCACTGGCAGTAATGAAAGGGGTCAAAGAGATTATAAGGGAATAAGCGTTCTGCTGCTGCCATTGTTGTGGGCACTTCCTGTTTAATCCATAAGTGCCAAAATCTCTCATATAGCATTTCGATATTTTTTGAATTGCTCTCTTCCAGCAAGTATATGACGAATTTGAGCAAGGCGCATTGCGTGCAGTTTCAGATATTAGCGAAACAACTTTCACCTGTTCTCGAAATAATCCTTATTTATTATGCAACGAAGAAATATGCTCAGATCCATGGCCGGTGCCGGACTCTTTTTAGGGACCTCGAAAATGGCAATGGGAGCTGATTCACCGACAAATCACGCCCGGGGAGAAGACACAAGTCCCCGTGTTCCCAAAATGAAAATCATCGATGTTGACACGATTCTGACGGGAAGAGATATCTATGTTAAGATTCAAACCGATGCCGGTATCACGGGCTATGGTGATGCCACCAACCATTTCCTTCCTAACAGCGTAATTGGCATGTTAAAGGATTTAAAACCTTACCTGCTTAATGAGGACCCTCAAAGAATTGAATACCTCTGGCAATCGTGTTACCGACGGCGATTCCAAAGAGGCGGACCCGCGACCGGATCAGCCCTGGCCGGTATTGACCAGGCCCTTTGGGATATCAAGGGTAAAGCCTGCGGAATGCCGGTTTACCAGTTACTGGGTGGATTGGCCAGGGAAAAAGTCCGGGCCTACGGTCACGTGGGAGGCAATACAGCAGAGATAGCAGCAAGTTCAGCGAAAAAACTGGTTGAAAGAGGGATTACAGCAATTCGTTTCAGGGCATTTCACAGTTATGATGCCATTGATCTTCACGATCATGCCTCAGCTGTTGATCAACAAATTGAATACCTGGCAGCTATTCGCGAAGCTGTAGGTGACGATATTGATTTGCTCCTGGAATGCCATGGACGCTACGACCCCCAGTGGGCCATCAAACTTGCCGGGCTTGCTAAACCCTACAATCCTTTCTTTATTGAAGATCCAATCCGGCACGAGAACCCGGAGGCCCTGAAATACCTTCGTGAAAAGACCGATATCCCCATTGCTATCGGAGAGCGGTATCACGATAAATGGGATTGCAGGGAAACCATTGAAAAGCAATATGCCACCTACCTGCGCCTGGACATATGCCATTGCGGGGGCATAAGTGAAATGAAGAAAGTTGCGGCAATGGCAGAAACTTACTATATGGATTTGATTCCACATAACAATGCCACTGCTCTGGGGTCAATGGCAACGGTACATGCCGCCCTGGCCATTCCAAATATTACCATGATCGAAGGCGGGGCAATCCATGCTGTCAATCATCCCACTGAAAAAGTTGCCGGCCCCTTCCCTGAGGTGGTGGATGGTTATGTCTTACCCCCTGAAGCCCCTGGGCTTGGTATAACTGTTAATGAAGAGGCAGCGGCGGCTGTTCCCTTCAATGATAAAGTTTTGCAGCCACGACTTAAAGGGATATGATGGATCGGTGAGGGATTTTTAAAAGAAAACAAGGAGATGAAAGCAAAAAAAGATAAATGAAAAAAAGACAGCTTGCCCCATTAGCCGCCCTTTTCCTTATTTGCCTTTCAGCAAGGGATATGCGTGCCCGTTCAGATCCAGAGGCACAAAAACCAAACATCATACTTCTGCTAACAGATGACCAGGGATATGGCGACATCGGGCGGCATGGCCATCCCCTGCTCCGGACTCCTCATATGGATCGCATGTTTGACGAGAGTGTCAGGTTTGATAACTTCTATGTGAGCCCATCCTGTTCACCGACCCGTGCTTCCCTGATGACAGGAATGCACGAATTCAGGAACGGAGTCACCCACACCATTGAGCCCCGGGAGCATCTTAACCGAGAGGCAAGCATCCTGCCCCAGTTGCTCAAGACCGCGGGATATCGTACGGGTTTTATTGGAAAGTGGCACCTGGGCGAGGGAGAAGGATATTCGCCGGGTGACCGGGGCTTTGATTTTAGCCCGAAGCTTCCAGGTAACAATGATGAATTCTCCTTTCATACCTTCCGGGACGGGGAGCAACGGGAGGCATTCAGAGAAGACATTTATTTTGATGTAGCCATGAAATTTATGGAAGAAAGCCGTGATCAGCCATTCTTCTGCTACCTGGCCACGTTTTCGCCCCACACGCCTTTGGCTGCACCTGAAGAAAACATTGCACCCTACCGCGATTCAGTGGATGAAAATACAGCAACTTACCTGGGTGAAGTGGAAAACATCGATGATAACCTTGGTCGACTCCTGGAATTCCTGGAGGAGAAAGGCCTTGAAGACAATACCATCCTGGTATTTATGAATGATAACGGGGAGACGATGGGATTAGACCTGTACAACGCGGGGATGCGGGGTTGCAAATGCACCATATGGCATGGAGGCTCACGAGCCATGTCATTCTGGAGATGGCCAGGTCACTGGAAACCACATACGGATGAGCATTTATCTGCCCACCTGGATGTCCTTCCCACCCTGTGCGAAATTGCCGGGGCCAGGATCCCGGATTCCCTCCAACCAAAGCTTGAGGGATTCAGCCTTCTTCCCCTGTTGGAATCAACTGAAGCCCAATCCTGGCACGATGATCGTCTCCTGTTCCAGCATGTGGCCCGCTGGCCTGCAGGGCTTGCAGCATCCCATAAGTATGCCATGTGCGGGGTTCGTCAGGGACATTATTTGCTTGTCCGCAGCACACCCTGTGATGATCCTGCCTGCCGTGAGCAGTTGAGTCAGTGTACAGCCCTTTTAAGGGTACAGAATGGAAGCAGGCGACAAACTTATACCAAAGATAATGCACAGTTTCACTGGGGAGTGACCCCACCCGACAGGTGGGTCCTGTATGATACAAAAGCTGATCCTGCATGCCAGCAGGATCTTGCGGAAGGGAAGCCTGAGCTGGTTTCATTGCTGAGCTCTGCCTACGACAGCTGGTGGGATGATGTCTTTCCCGAGATGATTAAAAATGGCGGCGATGTTGGGAAATTCAGACCAGTGGGCGCATTCAGAGCAATAAAACTTTCAAAACCTGCATAGCATGAAATCTTTGATTCTCTCTTCGCTGCTAATTGTTCTTCTGGTTTCCTGTAAGGAGAAACCATTATCAGTGGATATTGTCAGCAGTGGATATGAATTGGATTCGCCTGCTCATCACGGCCTGAACAAGATGCTTGAAACATTGAAAGACAGGCAATTAGATGTCAGACTCCATTCTGAACCAGGGAATGAAAAAAGCGACTACTATATTCTGACCGGCCTGTCATCCGAAGATACTCAGGTAAAAGAATTACTGCGTGAGATGCAGATCCCGCTTCCCGAAAAGAAAGAAGCGCTTCTGATCAGGAAAACAAAGTTCAGGGGAAAACCTGCCCTCCTGATTTGCGGGGCTGATCAGACCGGCTTGATGTATGCCACCCTGGATGTGGCTAAACGCATCTCCTGGAGTAAAGATCCCGGGAAGCTGTTCGAGTATGTGGTGGATGCTTCCGAGTCGCCGGATGTAAAGGAGCGGGGAGTATCGGCCGGAACCTTTCAAAGGCGATACTTCGAGGAACGACTGCATGATCTCGCTTATTGGGAAAAGTATTTCGATATGATGGCCGAAAACCGGCTGAATCAGTTTCTGCTGATATTTGGATACAAGAACAACCAGTATCGCGAACCAAATTTTACCGCTCCTGTCTATCCAAATTTTTTCAACCTGGAAGAGTACCCTCATGTAGGGATGTCAAACATAAGTGATGAACAACAAGGGAAAAATCGTGAGGCCCTGAAAAAAATTATTGCCCTTGCTCATGCCCGTGGTATAGAATTCGGTGTAGGACTGTGGGACCAGATTGAACGGGACCAAAGGTATTTGTCCATGGTCAGGGATGACACGAGCTGCGCCGGCCAGACCTGCCCCCAAATATCATCTGGGGTCTTTCTCAGGAAAATCTTATCCCCTACACGAAACTGGCCATGCGAAAATTCTTCCTTACCTTCCCTGAGATAGACCTGGTTCAGTTCAGGATGCATTGGGAATCAGGCATAACAGGGGATGTAGCTCTTCAATTCTGGAAGGAGATATTTTATATTCTAAAAGAAGAATGCCCGGATATCAAAATCGAGGCCCGGGCTAAGGACGTGCCTGATGAAACCTTATATGATGGGGCAGCAACCGGAATGGACTTCCGGGTGGCCACCAAACACTGGATGGAACAGATGGGCCAGCCTTTCCACCCGACCCATATAAATAAGCCAAATCAGATTGGACAGAAGGCATGGATACGCCGATCTGCTCCGCTATCCAAAAAGATATGGATTCAAATGGCGAGTCTGGAGCGGTGGAACCACAAGGCTTTTCCTGTGGGGAGATCCGGAGTGGGTAAAGATTTTTTCGGAAGGCTCCCATCTTTATGATGCCGTGGGTTTTGAATTTAACGAGCCTCTGTATTTTAAGATGAATGGCAGTCTGCACGATGCTGAAGTCTCAGAATTATTAAATCCGGAGAATCAGTATTACACCTACGAATTCGAGCGCTACTGGCATTATTACCAGGTAATGGGGAGAGTCAGCTATAATCCGGCAACCCCTCCCGATGTATGGGAAATGGAGTTTAGCGAGCGCTTTGGTAAGGAAGCTGGCGCCTGGCTGATGGATGGCCTGCACCAGGCCAGCAAAGTTCTTCCCCGTATTGTCTCAGCCTCATATCTATACTCCCGCTTCCCAAGTCCCCAGGGATGGCCAGAGCTGCAACGCATGGGCGACCTGGAGCACTTTGCGCTGAATTCAATGCCCTCAGACATTCAGCTCTTCGCCTCACCCAAAGAGGAAGCGGAGAGCATCCTCAGCGGGGAGTTCTCTGTAAAAATTCAGGCCAGTCAGAACAGTGACTGGTTCTCAGCGACTTCAAAAAGAATTCTATCGGATGTAGAAGAGGCAGAGGAAAGCATAGGGAATTACCGGTCAAAGGAATATACATCCACCCTTACTGACCTGAAGATGCTTGCTTATCTGTCAAAGTATCACGCTCAAAGACTTCTGGCGGCAGTTCAATATAACCTTTATGATAAAACAGGAGACCTGCATTCCTTCGATAAGGCCATCGAATATGAATCCCAGGCTGTAGCAGCTTATGGAAGTTTGGTTGAAGCCGCCGGGACTGTATACAATATGCAGTTGGATTTCGGATCCAATAAAGAACTATTTCCCGGTCACTGGAACAAGGAACATCAGCGCCTTCAGAAGGAATTGGAGGAGCTTCGGGCGGCCCGGGCAGATGCACTTAACGATCGGAAGCAGGAGCGTTTACTGGCTCATGTGCCTGTGCAGCGGGTCAGGCTGAAGGACCCGATTGTGATAAAGGGCACCCTTGAGGCAGAAAATAGCATCCAATCCGCCAGAATAATGTATGCAGCAGATGGGGATGAATTTAATCCGCATGAGCTAAATATTGCCGGGGATGGAAGCTGTTCAGGAGAAATCCCAGGTTTCCAAACCGAGGGTATTGTGAAGTACTACCTGGAAATCACAGAACTTCCGGAACTAAGGTTTACCTTCCGGAAGCCGGACCCGGGTCTCCTTTCGAAGTCATTGTGAGCAAGGACAGGGAAGCTCCTCTGGTAGATTTGGAGCGGGTTACGACTGCCAGACTGAACGAGGATTTAATGGTTTCAGCTTTGGTAGAGGATCCTTCAGGGATACAGTATGTTGCGCTCCGCTACCGAAGGGTTTCCCAGTTCGAGGATTACGCACATGAGCAGATGGTATATAATGCATCCTCTGGAAAGTACGAGGCAACTATCCCGGCCTGTTATTTTGACGGAAAGTATGATCTTATGTATTTTATTGAAGCGATGGATACAAAAGGCAATGGGCGGATGTATCCTGATATGGAGATCGAAACTCCCTATGTGATTGTGCATCTGGATCGACAGGCTATTTAAACGAGAACGCAGAATATGAGCAGAATTAAACTTAAGCTAATATTCATTGGGGCAAGTCTGATCTGGACTGGCATGCTCGTGGCCGGACCCGTGTCTGTTTTTTGTCCCGCTGAAAAGCCAGCCATTATCTTTGCCGCGAATGAACTTCAGCAGGCTCTGGAAGATCAGGGCATAAGCAGCAAGATCATGCCTTTCTCAAAAATTTCGCGAAATCAGAAGCAGACCCGGATTGTTCTGGGCCTGGCCCAGGACGATCTTCTTCTAAAGCGCCTTGAGGATGCCGGTGGAAAAAGTCCTGGAGCTATGTTACCCGAAGCTTATTCGATACGCGTTACACGGCAGGATGAACTGCTTACTTTCTGGGCCCTTGGTTCGGATGCTACCGGGGCTATGTATGCCGGACTGGCATTGGCAGAAACGATTGCTCAGGATGGGCTGCGAGGAATTGCAGAGACCGATTGCGAACCCTATATTAAAAAACGGGGCTTAAAGATTAATGTTCCATCTGGATGCACGGACGCCTGCCTACGCGGATTGCGGTGATGCGGCTCAGCAGAATATGCTGGTGATGTGGGATCTGGACTTCTGGAAGGAACACCTGGATGCCATGGCCCGAAATCGCTTCAATACGATTACCATGTGGAATGCCCATCCTTTTCCTTCCATGGTAAAGGTTCCGGATTACCCGGAGGTGGCACTCGACGATGTGAAGATAGCCGATATCGATTGGCTCGAATGGTTCCCTGAGTATGCAGGGAGCGGTGGTGCAAACGGGGTAACACAGGAAATACTTGATAATCTTAAGACCATAAAACAAATTTCCATTGATGAAAAAATACACTTCTGGCGGGAGGTAATGCAATATGCACACGACCGGGGAATCGAGTTTCACATCATTACCTGGAATATTTTTGTCTGGGGTACTGACGGGAAATACGGCATAAGGGATTCCGTTAAGAACGAGGTCACTATAGATTATCTCCGAAAAAGCGTCCAAAGTCTGTTCGAAACCTATCCCCTGCTGGCCGGTATTGGCACGACCGCCGGGGAGCACATGCACGGGCTCACTCCCGATGAGAAGGAAAGATGGCTGTGGCAAACTTATGGTCAGGGTGTTATGGATGCTAAAGAGGCCTTCCCCGGTCGCCCTATCCGTTTTATACATCGCTACTGGATGTCAGAAATCCCCGAGATAACAAAGCATTTTGAGGGCTTCGACGAGGATGTCCAATTTGATTTTAGCTATAAATACGTTAAGGCCCGGCTCTATGCACACACCGATCCAGGCTTTGTAGATGAGATCCTCAGCAATGCACCACAGGGAACAAAATGGTGGTGGAACTTACGCAATGATGATATCTTCTATTTTCGTTGGGGTGATCCCGATTACGTGCGGGAATTTATAAGGAACCTCCCTCCTTCCGAACAGACCGAGGGTTTTCACATGGGCTCGGATGGTTATGTCTGGGGCCGTGAATTTGTCAGTACTGAGCCCGAATCTCCCCGCCAGCTTGAGATTCATAAGCACTGGTACAGGTTCATGCTATGGGGACGCCTGGGCTACGATCCAAACCTTTCGAATGCTTTCTTCGAGAAGGCCTTGCAGCATCATTTTCCCGATAAACCTACCCCCTTATTGCAGGAGGCCTGGTCCAGGGCCTCAAAGATTATTCCGGCTGTAAATCGAGCCCACTGGCATGACTGGGACTTCCAATGGGCCGTGGAGGGATGCCGGGGACGAAAAGGATATCATGCGATTACCGATGCATGCTGGAAGCCGGGCGGAACAGCAGCCGCAAATGAAATTCAGGGGCACGCCGACTTTGTATTACAGGAAGTGCTTCAATTAAGGAAAATTGAGGGTGATCGCACCTGGCAAAGAACATTAGGCGATATTGAGGCCATGGCGCACCTGGGGAACTACTATGCTGAAAAAATTCGTGCAGCAGACAAACGGGAAAGGCAGCCCGAACTGGCAATAGAACATTTGAAAAAAGCTGCTTCTCATTGGCTTAAATATGCTGATATCGGCAAGCGGCAATATAAGCCCCAGTTGTTGAGCAAGGGTGGCTGGGTCGATTGGCAGCAAGGCTATGAGAATGCCCTTAATGATATTAGACTGATTGAAGGTAATTAATATAACAATGCATCCTATGAGATACTTCGTCCTAGCCTTTCTGGTGCTTTCTTCGCTAGCATGTTCAAGAGGAGATATGGAATTCTATATCTCCCCTGAAGGGAATGACCTGAATAGTGGCACTAAGAGAAGTCCTTTTGCCAGTATAAGCAGGGCTCAGGAGGAAGTCAGAAAGCTTAAATCCAAAGGGGAATATCCGGAAGCCGGGCTTAGCGTTTGGCTCAGGGAAGGGGAATACCCCATAAAGGAAAGCATAAGAGATGACCATTGAAGACGGTGGTTTACCTGGTGCGCCGGTTTCTTACCTTGCCTACCCCGGGGAGAAAGTGGTTCTCAGCGGTGCAATCCAGATCCCCGGCGATGCGGTGAAAAAGGTGAGCGATCCTGAAATTCTTAAAAGGATCATTGACCGGGAGGCTGCTTCAGGGCTTCTGCAAATCGACCTGGTCTCACTGGGGATCAGTGATTACGGGCTTAACCAGACACGCGGTGGCGGTGCAAGAAGTGCTTCTGAAGAGACCCGGCCACCCGACTTTCTGATTGACGGCAGCAGGCTTAGCGTGGCCAGATGGCCCAACCCGGGAGAAATTGCAGAGATGGATGAGATCATTGACCCCGGAGTAGACACTCAGGGACGAAGTGGACGAGGCGAAAGCGACGCCAGCTCAGGGAAGTTTGTAAAGGAAGAGCCACGGGGAGGTACATTCACCTATAGCTTTACCCGACCAGGGCTCTGGAAAAATGACCGGGCAATCATCTCGGGAGTACTTTCAGAAACATGGGTCTGGAGCCTGGTGGGAGTCCGGATAAACAAAGCCGAAAATCAAATTACCCTCGACACCCCTGTCTCCTATGGACTGATAAAAAAACCCGGGAAGAATTATTTTCATTTTGAAGACATACCTGAAGAAATCGACCTGCCTGGAGAATATTGGCTTGACAGGGAAAAGGGCATCCTCTATTTTCTGCCTCCCGAAGCCTACCGGGCCGATTCGGAGATTAGAATGAGCATGTTAAAAGAACCCATGATCATCACTGATAATGCTTCCTGGCTGAGCTTTTCCAACATCATATTTGACGGCAGCAGGGATCTTTGCCTGGAGATCAAAGGAGGAGAAGGTGTGAACATTGATCATTGTGAGATCCGGAATTTCCTGATGTCGGCCATCAGAATAAATGGAGGGCAGTCCCACAAGATATCTTCCTGTCACATATATCAGATTGGGTCAAACGTGATAAGCGCCGAAGGAGGGGACTGGGAGACACTCACAGCGAGCGGAATCGAGATCACAAACAACCACATTCATTCCTTTGGCTACTATATTCCCAGTGGTAACAGCGCCATAAATCTCAGTGGTGTTGGCATCCGGGTCACCCATAACCTCATCCATGATGCTCCCCACAGGATCATCTCGTTCAAAGGGAATGACCATGTGATCATGTACAACGAGATCCATGATGCAGTCAGGGATTTCTTTGATGCAGGTGCCATTAACTGCCATCTGGGTTATGATCCTACCCAGAGGGGAACCCTGATCAGCTCGAACTACTTCCATGAAATTGGCATGAAAATGGAAGGATGCAAATGCATCTACACCGATGGTGCGAGCTTCGAAGTGACCATAGAGAAGAATATTTTTCAAAACATCGGGACTGCAGAAGTGCAAAACAACGCCATTAATAACAATACTGGCAGTTATATTAACATCAGGAATAATATCTTCCTGAATTGCACCGTGCCCTTGAAAAACTACTTTTACCTTAGTATGGCGAACAGTCTGAGGTATAATATGTACAGGGATGGCTGGAAGGAGATATTTAGTAAATATGACTTCAGTAAAATGCCACACGGAGAAAAATACCCCGCTCTGCTTCGTTTCTGGGATGAGGAACACGAGTTGCCCACTACCAATTCCTTTGTCAACAATATGATTTATAACACCGATGTGGAATTGCTCAACGGGACTTATATATCAACAGTGCATAACCAGGGAATTCCCATCGAAGAACTGGTGGAAATCTCCGGCAATATGGTCTTTGCTTCAGATCCTGGCTTTTCAGATTTTTCAGCCGGGAACCTAAACCTGAAACCTGGTTCAGCAGTTTTCAAAGAGATTCCGGGCTTCGAGGAAGTACCATTCGACAAGATGGGTTTAATAGCCCCTGTCGGTCCGCAAAACCTTAATTAAATTCTTAATTCATGATCAAAAAATCCAGATTTCGTATCATCATTGTTTCACTCATGGCATTCGGTGTTTTCACCCTGGTGAACCTGATCTTACCAGGCTGCAGCCCCGATAAGACAGCTGAAAGACCAAACATTATTGTTTTCCTGGCCGACGACATGGGCTGGGGTGACGCGGCTTGCTATGGAAATGATAAAATTCTTAGTCCGAATATCGATAAACTGGCGTAGCAGGGAGTTCGGTTTACCCAGGCATATTCAGCATGTGGTGTGTGCTCACCTTCCCGATCAGCAATTCTCACCGGACGAACGCCCTACCGGAATGGAGTATGGCAACATCTCTCCGGGAATAGTGAAGCGCATCTGCGCAGCAGTGAAATCACCTATCCCACATTACTCAGGGAGGCCGGATATGAAACCTGCCATGTTGGGAAATGGCATCTTAATGCAAAAAACCAGTTTAATAATCCCGGGTTTCCCCAACCGGGCGATCATGGTTATGATTACTGGATGGCGACACACAACAACGCCTCCCCAAGCCATAAAAATCCAAATAACTTCGTCCGCAATGGTGAAGCAGTTGGCGAAGTGAATGCCTACTCTGCTCCCTTCGTGGCCAGTGAAGCCATACATTGGCTTACCGATATCCGAAACCCGGAGAAGCCTTTCGTGCTTTCCATATGGGTGCATGAGCCCCACCACCCCATTGCCACGGATGAGCCCTTTCTTGAACCATATGGCCAGGACCCGAATGCAAAGTACCTGGGGAATATTACGCAGCTGGACTACGCCCTGGGCCAGGTAATGGATGTGCTTGAAGAACAGGGTCTGGCTGAGAATACTTTGTTCATTTTCACCTCAGATAACGGCCCCGAAGGTAAAGGTGGAATTAGGGGCGGGTCCACGGGTGGACTGAGCGGGAGAAAGCGTGATGATCTCGAAGGAGGCATTCGTGTGCCGGGCATCGTGCGCTGGCCCGGACACATTGATCCGGGAACCGTCAGTACTGTCCCCATAATCGGCTCTGACATATTTGCAACCGCCCTGGATGTTGCCGGTATCCCTTTGCCGACAGACCGCACCATCGATGGGGTAAGCATGCTTCCGGCCTTCGCCGGGAAAGCGCTCGAACGCGAAGTACCCCTGTTCTGGAGAACCCATGTCTCCGATCCCAGCTGCCGTGTTGCAGTACGGGTGGGTGACTGGAAACTGGTGAGTAACGATGAGATGGATGTGTTTCAGCTCTTTAACGTGGAAGAAGATCCTGAGGAGGCCAATAACCTTGCTGAGGAAAAGCCTGAAAAGCTCGCCGAAATGAAGCAAACCCTGACTGAGGTGTGGGAGGATGTTCAATCCGAAGGCCCCAGCGAATGGTGGCTGGAAACTACAAATCCACCAAAAAAGGGAGGAAAGCTGGCTTACTAATTATTTAGATCTGCAGGGCTCAATCCGTATTCAAAGTAATGAACCCACCATCAATGGGATAGAAAGACCCGGTAATAAAACCGGCCTCGTCTGAACAAAGGAAGGCGATCAAACTGGCAACCTCCTCAGGCGTTCCCATACGACCAATGGGTTGAGTTTTTGAGAGCTTGAGGTACATTTCTTCCTTACTGTCAGGAAAATATTTTTCAAGATAGCCATCAACCAGGGAGGTATGGATCCTTGCAGGACCAACTGCATTGCATCGAATATTGTCGTGTATAAAGTCTTTGGCCATCGAAAAGGTCATTGCCTGAACGGCACCTTTGCTCATGGAGTATGCAAAGCGGTCCACCAGTCCGGTCACAGCTGCTATTGATGATAAATTTACGATGGAGCCACCACCTGACTTTTTCATATGCTTAATGGCAAAATGGGAACAGCTGAATACTGACTTCACATTGACCGCGTATATGCGATCCATCTCTTCGGGGCTCGTGCTTTCCACGGTTCCAATGTGGGCGACTCCGGCATTATTCACCAGTATATCCAGGCGGCCGGATTGCTCAACAAGCGATTCAAATACCTTTCCAACGGATTGATGGTCAGAGACATCACAATGATGAAAGCTCACCTTGTCATCGGACGGCTCAGCAATATCGAGCACATGAACCTCAGCACCCAGCTCATTAAATACCCTGGCGACCGCCTCTCCTATCCCGTTTGATCCCCCTGTAACGGCAGCAACTTTGTTTTTCAGATTAATCATGTTGTTCGTTTTATTGTTCCTGATTTAGTATTAGTATGCCTGTGGCACCCTGGACCCATGCCAGGGGAATGCCAGGCTTGGCTGGTTGGCATAACGTTTTGCCTTTATTACCAGCTCTGTTCCTGAGCCTGGTCCCAGCTGTACAGTAAAATAGCGCTTATCCACCATATAAGCTTTACCATCCACCTTCACCCATTCACATTGATGCTCACCATAGGCACCGGTCTGGATGATCACGGTCCGGGATTCGACCTGGTTAAGATTCACCAGCCTGAGGTGGGTGATATCCCCATCCATCTTTGTAACGAGTCCGGCTACATCCGGGGGAATGCCTGCTCGACGGTTCTCCGGATCGAAATACCGGACGCGGCAGTGAAAGGTCCATACCCTCCCGCCACTCAGGTTCCCCCCCATCATCAGGTTTACAAGGTTTCTTACATTGGTTGGTTCAAAAAGCATGGGCCAGTCTGCCAGCCGGGTATCCGGAGTAGTTGGATCATTCCGCATGTCCTTTATCTGATCCCTGATATGACTGAGGTCCGATCGCAATTCCTGCACGGGGTAGCCAGGATTTTCCCCCTGGATGAACCTGATCCAATTGTGTTCTGAAACTCTTTCAAAGTCCCTGGGATCCATGGACCAGAGATACAGATCAATGCACTCTCCCATCCTGAGATCTGTGGTCCAGTTATACCAACCTTCCACACCCTGACCTTCAGGAATAAACAGCATACTGTCTTTTACATCAAAAACGTCATATTTCAGTGGTTCATCCCGGTCAATGTGCATTCCATAGTTCTTGGAGATCATTTTCCTCCCATTGATAATTTTCATGTTATCATACAGGTTATCCATCTGACGGCGGGCCGCATCGATATACATCTTATCGCCCGTCACCATTAAGCCATTCGCCAGTCCCGGCCATAATCCATTGAACATCCTGTTTTCATGATGCAAATTTTTCCTCCAATTAAAGTAAGAGAAATTCCAGCCATATGTCCCCCTGTACCATTTTCCATCGAGAATATCACCAGGTTTGCCATCCAGACCCACATTTGTTGGAAAATTACCCCCGTTGTCAGCTGCCCTCTGTATCCAGGCACTTGTATACTCAATAAGCCAGTCCCTGTATTTATCCTCATGCTCCAGCATATACGCATTCAGGGCAAGTTGTGTGGAAATAAGATTAAGTGGGTGGTCACCCCGGCTGCTCTGCGGGAAATAGTACATGTGATGCATAACGGTTGGAAACTCTTCTTCATAGCGCACCATCTTACGCCTTCCTGAAAGATTATGAATCAGGTGAAAACTTCCCACCGTGGGATCTCCTGTCCAATCGTATACGGTAGCATCTCGAAGCATCGGGCCCTTGCTTCCGGTCCAGAAACTCCTTATAATCTTATGTACCGGATCATAATTCTGAGCTTCGGGATCCTCATTCATGTACAAACCCGCAAAGCGTCGGTAACGCTTCTGCATGTTTAAATCAGTGGGATCGGACAGCCCCTGGTGAATGATCCCCTGCATCCCTTCACCCTGATGCATGAAGTCTGACATAGGCATGAATTCCTTGTAGTAGCAACCATTCTGTGCGATATCAGTACAATCTGTTGTCACTGCCGCATATTGCTGATAGTGACCTTCCAGGCCTTTTTTAAATAATGAAAGCACTGTATCGGTCCCTCCAAGCATATACAAAATTGTCCAGCTTTTGGCGTATTCAATGGCATCATCCGTTCCGTCCAATGTACCCCATCGTGGAACATGCAGTAAATAACCCCTGTTGTCCAGGTAATAATCGGCCCATTCGACAATAGCTGCAGAGTTAGCCCTGATTACCTCTCTTTCAAGCAAGGCCCATTCAGGAGGTGTTTCTGGTGTAGTGATGTTGATGAAGTCCTGTGCACTGGCTTTTCCGCCCAAAAACTGGATCAGAAAGAGCAATGTAGTCGTGAGGCAAATATTTTTCCGTTTCATGATCTTATGATTCAAGTTTATCTCATCTCTTAGCTACCATTCCCCGGCAACCCTTCCTGCTCCTTAAGAATCGTTATTTAGAATGTTTCTATATAAAGACAGCTGATTTTTAAAGCAAAACCTTTCTTAATTGATAATTGTTACTTAAAGTGACGGAATATAATATATTATTATGAGAGATAGAAGATCCTTTTTGAAAACACTGGCTGCAGCAACCGGTGGAATTATGGTGCCTTTCAGTTCTGTAAATGGAGCAACCCACATTGCCAGCGATCGATTTGGAGAATTGCTGCCTCTGAGGACACTGGGCGCTACCAATGAAAAAGTTACCATGCTGGGTATCGGTGGTGCTCACATTGGCAGAATGGACGATAGTGAAGCAGAAAAAACAATCAATGCCGCCATTGAAGGGGGGGTAAGGTTTTTTGACAATGCAAATCAATATTCAGATGGAGCTGCCGAGATAAGATTTGGCAAATACCTTGTACCCAAATTCAGGGATGTTTCTTTTATCATGACAAAATCCGCTGCAAAAGACGGGAAGACTGCCAGGAAACACCTTGAGTTATCACTTAAGCAAATGAAGACCGATTATGTTGATTTATGGCAGGTACATGCACTCCGTTCGCCTGAGGATTTAGAAACCAGGATAAAGAACGGGGTACTCGATGCATTTATAGAAGCAAAGGAAAGCGGGAAGGCCAGGTACATAGGTTTTACAGGTCATAACATGTTCCAGTCACATCAAAAAATGCTGGAACTCACTGAAGTAATGGATACGTGTCAGATGCCAATCAATTGTTTTGACCCCAACTATAAAAGTTATATCAACAATGTTTTACCTGGCCTTGTGGATAAAAATATTGGAATACTGGCGATGAAAACCCTTAGCAATGGCGGATTTTTCGGTGGTACCCGTCATCATGAATCAGGCGAGAACCCAAGGATCATACCCAATATTGCAAGTATTGAAGAGGCACTTTCTTTTGTCTGGTCTCTTCCGGTCAGCGTGCTGATTACAGGACCCGATAACGCGGATATGCTGAATGAAAAAATTGCCATCGCGAAATCTTTCAGGAAGATGACCGAAAAAGACAGGATGGAACTGGTACAGAGGCTGGGTTCAGCGGGACTAGATGGAGAAAAAGTGGAATTCTATAAGACTTAGCGACAAGAATATTTCAATCGTCCAGACCGTAAAAGGTTGAAGCATTGTCATGGAAGAGTTTTCGTTGGTCGGTGAGAGACCGACCGGCCATTACTTCCTTTACTATGTCGATCCAACGGCCAAGTGTCATATTTCTAAGGCAAACCGGCCAGTCCCCTGCAAAAATTACCCGGTCCGGGCCAAAAACTTCAGTGCAATGGTTGATGATAGGGGCCAGATTGGAAGAATTTAGTGGGTAATCCGGGACATTATCCACAATACCTGAAATTTTGCAGATAATATTATCCTTCTGAGCGATGAGTTCCATGGCCCGGCGCCACTCATCCCTGTCATGTTGGGGTGGTCTGGGAGCTTGCTTTTGTTCAGGGAAGAAAGCTACAGGATCGGCACCTCCACAGTGATTCAGAATAAATCTGGTATCCTTGCATTCATCGATGAGCCGTGAACCATTCGTAAACATCGTGTGTTTTATATTCAGGTCTAAACTGAGCCCGATTTTTCCGAGAAAGCGGATATTTTTAATAAGCTGCGGAAGCAGCATCTCCTCAGCATCCTTAAATATATACCTGATCCCTTTTAGATAGGGATTACCTTCGAATGTCCCCATATATGATTCGAATTCCCCATCCATCAGATCGGCGGCGATTACTGCAGCCACCGTCTGATTATCAGGGCTTTTGCATAACTCCAGGGCCCATTCCGCTTCTGTTTTTCTCAAATTCTGAGGCACGCCCACTTCCATATAGATCGATTTTATCACGTTTTGTCCCTTTATTGCCCTTAGGTAATCTTCTGTCAGGAAGCTCCTGTCAAGTGGAGGTTTTACCCAGCGTAGGGGAAAAAGATCAAGATCCCACAGATGCTGATGAGTATCAATGATCGGAAGGTCAGTATCCTTCATACAGGATTGGAAACACAATGATGGAGCCAATGCTGAAAGAGATGCAGTTTTTATGAAAGCTCGTCGGTGCATTAATTAAACAATAAGTTTATATTGTATCAAATATCAATAAAAATAACATTCAAAAAGGCAGGTATGCAAAAATTAAGGTATCCCAAATATGTCAGAATATGGTATGTTCTGCTTATAGCGATGATTCTGTCATATTCATGCCAGAATAAAGCATCGTCCCCCGACGGGGCCTTAGCTCCCGCAGAAGAGTCAGCTCAGGATCAAAGGATAGAATGGTGGCTTGACGCAAAATTTGGCATGTTCATCCACTGGGGACCCTATTCGGTGCTTGGAGGAGAATGGGAGGGCAAACAAATTGAACATGACCAGATCGCCGAATGGATAATGAAATGGCTTGAGATCCCCGTGGAGGATTACAGAAACATGGCGGCCGGATTTAACCCAACGGCCTTTGACGCTATGGAATGGGTCAAACTGGCAAAGAATGCCGGAATGAAATACATCATTATCACTGCCAAACATCATGATGGTTTTGCAATGTATGATTCCGAAGTAAGCCCCTACAATATTGTTGACCATACCCCATTTAAAAGGGATATCATCAGAGAACTCTCAGATGCATGCGCCGGGGCAGGTATCCGCTTTGGTGTTTATTACTCTCATCGTGAGGATTGGGATCATCCCTATGCCTATGGGAATACCTGGGATTTTGACTCTTCCCAGACTAATCTTGACAGCATGGATCATCCTGAACTTTTCCGAAAATACCTTGATGAAAAATCTATTCCTCAACTTAAAGAATTGCTCACCGATTATGGTCCCATAAGTGTTGTCTGGTTTGACAGGGGCATGTACACCCAGGACCAGGGACAGGAATTTGCAGACCTGGTTCACTCATTGCAGCCCAATTGCCTGGTGAACGGACGGGTGGGTCATTATTATAAAGAATTGCTCGGTGACTACCAGAATCTAAACGATAATGGCATGCCACCGGGAGGCATAGAAGAATACTGGGAAACACCCCAGACCCTCAACGACACCTGGGGTTACAGTAAGTTTGACAACAATTGGAAGGAAGCCCGGGAAATAATCAGGAGGCTGGTCAGTATTGCAGGTAAAGGGGGAAATTATTTGTTGAATATTGGTCCGAGCGGAGAAGGGAATATTCCTCAAGCTTCTATAGATATTCTGGAGCAGGTAGGGAGGTGGATGAAGGATAATAATGAATCTATATATGGAACGTCTGCATCTCCCTTCCCCTATGAACTTCCCTGGGGTCATTGTACAGCGAAAGATGAAAAGCTTTTCCTGCATGTGTTCGACTGGCCGGAAAATGGCTTCATTGAGCTTTATGGACTGAACAACACCATCGAAAAAGCCTATCTGATGGCAGAGCCGGAAGTGGAACTGAGCGTAAAGAAAGGAAGGAAAAAAAGGGTGCGTATCGCCTTGGCTGAGAATCCTTCCGATGATATTAATTCAGTAATTGTCCTTGAAATTTCAGGGATTCCAGACGTAGATCGCTTTGTCGTAAAGCAGGAAGACGAGGAGTCTGTAGTCCTGGATTTCCTGACAGCATCCACCTCCGGAAATGCCATAAAAAGGTTTAACCGGAAAGGTGAACAGGAACGCTTTCATATATCCAAAATGCAAGCCCCTGAAGATGTGATCGAATGGCAGGTCGATTTTGAAAAGCCCGGGATTTATGATGTACTGATTAAATACGCTGCTATTCCCGACTGGGAAGGGGCCACCTATATTATCGATGCCAATGGAAGCCAGGTAACGGCTAGTGTCAAATCATCCAGGGGCTGGTACGAATACAAGACTGAGAACCTCGGCCCCCTGGAAATCAGAAAGAAAGGGGTGAATTGTGTTCGACTTTTTCCTGAAACCAATCTTGAGCATTACCTGATGTATTTCTCTTCCCTGGAGCTAGTTAAAAAGTAAGAAATGAAATTGGATGATTCTAAAATAGGTCTGTTTATTCCTTGCTATATAGATCAATTCTACCCCCAGGTTGGTATTGCGACATATCAATTATTAATAAAAATGAACCTGAGAGTTGGTTATCCTGTGAAGCAAACCTGCTGCGGGCAAGCCCTGGCTAATACAGGGGCGGAAAAGGAAGCAGTCAGGACTTATCAGAATTTTGTGAAGAATTTTAGTGATTTTGATTATATCGTTTCGCCATCGGGCAGCTGCGTTTACCATGTTCGTGAACATTTCAACATTCTTGAACAGACTGAAGAGGTAATCAGGATTCGTAAAAACACCTACGAATTGTGTGAATTTATAGTTGACGTTCTGGGTGTAGATAATCTAAAGATCAAATTCCCCCACAAAGTTGGTCTCCATCAGAGCTGTCATGGCTTAAGAGGTCTGCGTTTGGGAAAGTCCTCTGAACTGGTTGGAAAGCGCAACTCGAAAGTAATTCGCTTGCTTGAACAAATTGAAGGATTGGAAATCATCGATCTTGACAGGGAGGATGAATGTTGTGGCTTTGGGGGTACATTTTCCATATTTGAACCGGAAGTATCGGTTAAAATGGGCAAAACCCGGATACAGGATCATATTCGAAACGGGGCAGAGATTATTACAGCCACCGATATGTCCTGCCTGATGCATCTGGAAGGAATCATGCGCAGGCAAAATAGTGAGATGAGGGTAATGCATATTGCCGAGATCCTAAATGCTAAGGGCTTATGATGGAACATGCAAAAAAAGCCAGGCAATTTTTGTCGGATGACCTGCATGCTGACTGGCAGGACAAAGCCGTATGGGCAGTGCGACAGAAGCGGGATATGGCCGTTGCCTCGGTTGAAGAATGGGAGCAACTCAGGGAATATGCTTCTCAAATAAAGAATAATGTATTGTCCAATCTTGACAGCTACCTTGTAGAGTTTGAAAAAGCCGCCGGGCAGAACGGTGTTAAAGTGCACTGGGCAAGCGATGCCAATGAATTCAATGATATTGTATCCCGGATCCTGAAGGAAAACAATGCCTTGAAAGTTGTTAAAAGTAAATCCATGTTGACCGAGGAATGTGGACTGAATCCTTACCTGGAAAAGCAGGGAATTGAAATAACAGATACAGATCTCGGAGAGCGAATTATCCAGTTCAGGAAAGAACCTCCCAGCCATATCGTATTACCTGCAATTCACCTTAAAAAGGAAGAGATCGGGGAATTGTTCCATGACAAACTGAATACCGAGAAAGGGAATTCTGATCCCACCTACCTGACAGGAGCAGCGCGCATCCACTTACGCCAAAAATTCCTTAAGGCAGATGCAGCAATCACTGGAGTGAATTTTGCCATAGCGGAAAACGGAACAGTGGTCGTTTGCACAAATGAAGGAAATGCAAATATGGGTGTACATTCAGCGCCTATTCAGATCCATTGCATGGGAATTGAAAAGATCATTCCAAGGACCGAGGATATGGGCGTTTTTGTCAGGTTATTGGCAAGGAGTGCTACAGGTCAGCAGATCACAAGCTATACATCCCATTACCGTAAAGCTAAAGCAGGAGGGCAAATGCATGTTGTGATCGTGGATAATGGAAGATCTGAACATTTAGGCAACAGCTCGCATATGGATTCTCTAAAATGCATACGGTGTGGTGCTTGCCTGAATACCTGTCCGGTTTACAGACGAAGCGGGGGCTATAGTTACGGGAGTGTGATTCCGGGTCCCATCGGTTCAATTCTGGCCCCTTTAGCACAGGTAAACGAGAAGAAAGACCTGCCTTTTGCATCATCCCTTTGTGGTTCCTGCTCGGATGTTTGCCCTGTAAAAATTGATATTCATAATCAGCTTTACCGGTGGAGACAAGAAATTTCAGAGCAGAAGCTACTCCCTGCATCAAAGAGATTCATAATTAAGATTGCCGGTGGAATTTTATCCCGCGGTGGGATGTTTGATTTCTCGGGTAAAGTTGCACGCTGGTCCATCCGGAATATGCCTCGCATTTTCATTTATAACCGAATGAATGCCTGGGGATTGGGCAGGGAGTTGCCCCTGGCTCCAAAGGAATCGTTTAAGCAATGGTATAAAAAACACGGGGAGGATCAGAATTGAAAAGTAAAGAGAGCATATTAAAAAGAATAAATAAGAACAAGCCGGCTTTTAAACCTCTTCCAAAGGACTTTGTGAGCAATTATGAATATGCTGAAGATGAATTGCTGACTTCTTTTGAAACAAACCTGCTTCGCGCAGGAGCAGAAGTTTTTGGAATGAATAGTGCTTCAGAAGCTACATCCTATATAAAAAGCAAGTATAAAGGAGTGATTAATTTTGAAGATAAGGAGGTTCGGGAGAGGTATTCAGCAAATACTGCAAAACAGGATCTTGAAGGTATTGAAGTGGCGGCAATCAAAGGTCAGTTTGGAGTTGCCGAGAACGGGGCAATCTGGGTGAGCGAAAAAAATTTCCCTCACAGGCTGATTCCTTTTATCGCGCAGGAATTGATAATTCTACTGGACAAAGACCATATAGTCAGCAACATGCATGAAGCTTACCGAAAAATAGAACTGGAAGATATTGGTTTCGGGATCTTTATTTCAGGACCCTCTAAAACGGCAGATATTGAGCAAAGTCTGGTTTACGGGGCTCATGGCCCCAGGAAGTCAACCGTAGTCTTGTATGCCAGGAATTTTTGATTCTGGCCTCCAAGATGATCAATACTAAGTTCCACCCTGTCTCCATCTTTAAGGTACCGGGGTGGCTTCATACCCAAACCAACCCCCGGTGGAGTCCCTGTTGAGATAATATCGCCCGCCTCAAGTTTCATAAACTGGGATATGTACCATATCACGTATGAAGGATTGAATACCATGGTGGAAGTGCTGCCGGATTGCATTACCTTACCATTTACACTTAGTTCCATCTTAAGATCCATAACATTTTCTATTTCATCCCCTGTCACCAGATATGGCCCCACAGGAGAGAAACCCGGGCAAGATTTCCCTTTCACCCACTGTCCTTCCCTGTTCAATTGAAAATCTCTTTCCGACAGGTCATGAACGATGCAATAACCGGCGATAGCATCTTCTGCTTCGGCCTCATCTTCGAGATATAATACATCACGGTTCAGGACAACCCCTAATTCAACTTCCCAATCTGTTTTCTGGCTTCCTTTGGGTAGGGTGACCTCATCAAAAGCCCCGCAAATCGTGTTTGTAGCTTTCATAAAGAGTACAGGCTCTTTTGGCAGATCCATACCGGACTCTAAGGCATGATCTGAATAATTAAGTCCGACACACATGATGATCCCGGGTCTTGCAATGGGATTCGCCCATCGCTCGGTTGTGGGTACCTCTTCCAGGGATCGCTCTTTCAATAGCTTTTGAAGTTTCTGCAATCCATCGTTCATGAAAAATTCCCTGTTCCAATCCTCAAAATAAGGAGAACAATCATATCTTTTCCCGGATACTTCAATTCCGGGTTTTTCTTCTCCTAAGTTTCCAAATCTAATTAGCTTCATTGCTTTCTTATTTATTACGGGTTATAGTGAGACTCCTCGTTTCCAGGGAATGAAATCATCCTGACCCAAACGCGTAGCAGCAGTTATCGAACGTCCACTGGCCACATCTATGATATAGTCCAGCAGTTTCTCTCCAAGGCTGTCAATCGATTCATTTCCAAGAATCATTGCTCCGGTATCAAAATCAATGATATCATTCATCCGCTCAAACAGTGCAGTATTACTGGACACCTTAATTACCGGGCACACGGGATTTCCTGTTGGGGTACCAAGTCCGGTGGTAAATAAAATGATATTTGCACCGGATCCGGCAAGTCCTGTTGTGCTTTCCACGTCATTTCCCGGTGTGCAAAGCAGGTTCAGACCAGGATGAACAGCCTGTTCGGTATAATCCAGCACGTCAGTGACCGGCGAAGTCCCGCCTTTTCTGGCTGCCCCTAAGGATTTCATGGCGTTTGTAATAAGTCCATCCTTGATGTTACCCGGCGATGGATTCCTGGCAAACCCGGACCCTGTATCCACGGCACGCTGTTCATACTGTTCCATCAGGGAAGAAAACTTCTCAGCCAGCTTCCTCTCCACACAACGATTGATCAGATCCTGTTCCGCCCCATTCAGCTCCGGAAATTCAGACAGGATGCTTATACCGCCCATCGCAACAATCATATCTGAAACATATCCAAGAGTGGGATTGGCAGAAATTCCGGAAAACCCGTCGGATCCTCCACACTCCAGTCCAATTGTCAATTTGCTCAGGGGTGCAGGTTTTCTCTCAGCTTTATTGGCTTCGATCAATCCGACAAATGTCTGCTTAACAGCTTGAGCAATAAATTCCTCCTCACTTTTGCTACCTTGCTGTTCAAGCACGACCATTGGTTTTGCAAACGAGGGGTCAATTTTCTTTATGGCAGATCTGACGTAAGCTATTTGTGTGTGCTGGCAGCCCAGGCTCAGAATAGTGGCTCCTGCCACATTGGGGTGGGTAATATAGCCAGCCAGTAAATTTCCCAGTACTTCGGAATCCTCACGGGTTCCTCCGCAGCCGCCCTCATGGGTCAGAAATTTGATGCCATCGACATTCCTGAATACCCTTTCATTTGCCATATCCTGAGGAGAGCGAATGATATGCGTACCCAGTAATTTATTCTCATCTGCACCTTCCCGGAATGACTTCACAAGGGGTCCGATATCGAGTATATAGTCCTTACCTGAAGGATAGCCAAGGGATTCCGACAATGTAGCTTTCAGCACCTCAATGTTGCGGTTCTCACAAAAAGTCAGTGGCAGAACCAGCCAGTAGTTGGCTGTCCCCACGCTCCCGTCACTTCGGTGATAACCATCGAAAGTGTATGATTCCCATCTATCCGTATCCGGTGCAGTCCAGTGTTGATTCTTCGCCTTGTGTGAATACCCTTCAACAGCATTTGTGAGGTTTTCAGTGCTTATCAATTCGGCCTCGGGGATATCCCGGGTGGCTCTTCCAACAATAACCCCGTACATAAAAACAGCATCCCCGCGTTTCAGATCAGCTACCGTAAACTTGTGTTTGGCCGGTATGGAGCTTCTCAAAACAAATTCCTTTCCATTGAAAGAGATTTTTCTGCCGGATTCAAGGTTTTCCAGGGCAACCAGAACATTATCTCCGGGGTGCAGGTGAACATATGGGACACTCATAAGATCAATATTACCATTTTATTCATAAAACAAACCCGGCAGCATAAGTGAAATTTGAGGGAAGTAGGTAACCAGAATAAGCACCAGAATGCTGACCAAAAGAAATGGAAGGATGGCCCTGCTGACCTTGTCAATTGAAATCTTGCCAATGCTTGAGGCCACAAACAGGCAGACCCCAACCGGAGGGGTAGTTAATCCAATAATCAGGTTCAGTACAGCAATAACCGCGAATTGTATGGGATCAATCCCCACTTCTAATGGCCACATTCAATAATACCGGGAACATGATGACCAGGGCGGCAATGGTTTCCATAAAGGTTCCAACCACCAGTAATATCAAGTTGATAAAGATGAGAATCACAATTTTATTTGAAGTAAAACCCAGCAGGTTTTCCGAGATCATCTGGGGCAGTCCCTCTGTTACCAGGATCCATCCCAGTAGATTTGAAAAACCCACCAGAATCATCAGGGAAGAAGAAGTTTTAACCGAATCCAGTACAATGCGGGGGATTTCCTTCAGTTTTAGTTTCTTGTACACAAACATCCCAATGAGAGCGGCATATACCACCGCAATAATTGATGCCTCCGTTGGAGTGAACACTCCGCCGATAATTCCGAAGAGAATAATCAAAGTCATTAGTAATGCCCAGAATGTGTCGCGTAAATCCTCTTAACACTTCCAGAAACGAACTACGTTTTTTTGTTTTATGAGCCTGCTTTTTTGAGAGAAAATAGGCCACCACAATAAATCCAATACCAAGCAAAAGTCCCGGAATAGCACCGGCTAAAAACAATTTCCCCACCGATAAACCAGTCAGGGTTGCAGCGATGATCATCGGAACGCTGGGAGGAATAATGGGCCCAACCGTCGAGGATGCTGCGGTAACAGCACAGGCATAATCTGACTGTATAGCCTTCTTTTTTCATTGCAGGGATCATCACCGAGCCAATGCTTGCAGTATCGGAAACGGCTGTCCCTGATATTCCGGCGAAGAGCATTGAGGCACCAATATTGGCCAAGGACAATCCACCCCTTACATGTCCGAAGAAATGATTGCAAAATTCAATGATCTTCTCGGTGATTCCCCCGTGATTCATCAGATTCCCTGCTAAAATGAATCCCGGAATGCTCAATAAGACAAAGACATCGATTCCGGAATACATTTTTAAGGGCAGAATGACTAGGGGAATACCCTTAATCAAAATATAAACCAGACAAGATACCGCAATCGCATAGGCAATGGGAAAGCGAATGAAAAGACAAATAATGAATACAACAACAAGAAAGAGAATCATTTAAGCTCAGTATTAATACTTTGAATTAATTGTTTCAGCAAATAGAAAAAAACAGTTCCGCTTAAAATAAACATGCTTGCAAATGCAATGGACATGGGGATTCCTAAACTGGGGGAGGTTTCCGCAAGCCCAATCACAATAAAATACAGGGAGTACACAGTCATGAGCAGAAACAAGACAGCAGAGATGGATGATATCAAAAGATCAATGATCCGCCTCATCTTTGCATTAAATTTCCGGTAGAAAAAATCCATACTGACAAAGTATTCTTCCCTCTGTGCCAGTCCGGCACCGAAGCTGATGGTATAGATGAAAAAGAATCTCGAAACTTCCTCAGTCCACGGGGGTGCTAAAGCAACAAAAAACCTTCTTGTTACAATTTGAAGCAGGACTGTGAATATAAGTCCGAAAGCACTGATTAAAGTGCCCCCATTCTAAAACCATGACAAGTCTTGTACGTTTCATTTAATATCTGCAATTTGCTTATACATATCCTTGCATTTCTGCAGACAGGCTGCGGTAAACAGCTTCTGCACCTATTTGTCGAAAACTGCTTTGATCCACCTCAATAAATTCCATGCCCTTGTTTTCCAGGAAATCCCTTAGCCGGGCTTCATTCTCAATAAACAGCCGGTGTTCATACTCTTGCATATCCTTCGCAGCTTCCATGAATATGATCTGCAGATCCAGAGGCATATGCTGAAATTGCTTCTCTCCGATTACTATATATCCCCAGCTAATTACATGAGATGTGAGATTTACATAATCCTGAACTTCGTATAAGTTTGTGCTGCTGATCATGGCCAAAGGATTTTCCTGTGCTTCAATGGTACCCTGCTGTAAGGAGGTAAATACTTCAGAAAGAGCCATGGGGGTGGGATTTGCACCCAATGCACTCCATGTACGGGTATAGGTCGGAACACTGGGTATCCTAATTATAAGGCCATTCAGATCATCCGGTTTCCGAATGGGCCGGTTGGAGGTCAGATGCCGGGGCCCCCTTTGAAAATAGGTAAGTATCCGCAGGCCGGTTTCTTCCAGGATTCTTTCTTCCATCTTTTCACCTAGCGGTCCGTCTGCAAGTTTTTTCAAATGTGAAGTATCGCGGAAAACAAAAGGCATATCAGAAAAAGCAACAATTTCAGTCCAATTCTGAAGAGTCCCCCCGGTTATGGTCATATCGGCAATGCCTGTTTTAATACTCCGGATCAGCTCGACCTCCTTCCCCAATTGCTCATTTGGAAAAACCTGAATAATTATTCTTCCGCCGGATCTTTCATATACAATATCGCTGAAGTATTCAAATGCCTTGTGCCAGGTATGATCTGTATTTGCCACATGACCGATTTTAAACCGGATATACCTGCTCATCTTTCTTTCTGAAACATCCGGATGACAGAGTCAGTAAGAATACCAAGCCCAGTGCAATGATTACAGTTTGATATCTCACAAGTAATTGAATTGCTTTTTAAATTGATTATGTTTCATATTTCTCTAAAATGTTAACAAGTAATAAGATAGAGTGGAAAATGCAGCGTAAAGATATCAATAAGATAGCAGAATAAAAACGATTTTAACCCTAGGTGACTCGAACCGGATGAAATGTGGCTCACTTCTCAAACTCGTATCTATTAATGAAAAAGTTAAGGCATTAATACTACTTTTAAAATGTAAAAAGTATCTCTTAAGTTTATAAAGAAATTTGTCCAGGCGGTTTCGACCTTAAACAATACACAGTTGAACATTTTAAATTATCATGAAAAAAAAAATAATACTGCTACTAGGTTTGAGTGTATTATCAATATTCTTGTATGCTTCTGAAAACACCAGGGAACTGTCTTTACTTGACGAAGGGTGGAAATTTATAAATGAAGATGTGGATAATGCCTCATTGCCAGATTTTGATGATAGATCGTGGGAGACAGTGAGTGTTCCGCATGATTGGGCGATAGATAAACCTTTTGACCTGAGTATTGATTATGAAGTCCTTCGTGAAGATACGAACTGGAAAATGGGACTGCGATTCAGAACGGGCAACAGCGGGGCATTACCCACTGTTGGCGTAGCTTGGTACAGAAAGCTCGTTTATCTTCCCACTGAGGACAAAGGGAAAAGGATCTCTATTGAATTTGATGGAGCAATGAGCAATGCACAGGTATTCTTTAACGGAGAATACGTGGGCGAGTGGCCCTATGGCTATGCTTCATTCAGCTTAGATCTTACAAAATTCGCGAAATTTGATACAGAGAATATTCTGGCAGTACGACTCAATAATGAAGCTCATACTTCACGGTGGTACCCCGGGGCCGGGATATACCGGAATGTCAGACTTGTTAAAACAGATCCTGTTCATGTAGCTCACTGGGGAACATATATCACAACAACAAGGCTTGAGCGAAACCACGGAACGATTAATGTTAAAACCAAAGTTGAAAACAACACCGGGCAAGAGCAAGACGTGGAACTTTTTAACGAAATACAAGACCCTTTGGGCAAAGTTGTTGCAACATCAAGAAGTCAAAGAAAGTTGGATGAAATAATAGAATTCAATGCCGATATTGATATTGAAAATCCAATGCTTTGGAGTATCGAAACCCCAAATCTGTACAAATCGATATGTAAGGTTTATGTAAATAAAATACTGAAAGATGTATATGAAACCACCTTTGGCATACGTACTATTCATTTTGATAATAACAAGGGCTTTTTTCTGAATGGAAAACATGTGAAGATAAAGGGAGTATGTCTTCATCATGATCTTGGCCCTTTGGGTGCCGCTGTAAATTACAGGGCTACTGAAAGGCAACTTGAAATGCTGAAAGAGATGGGGTGTAACGCCATTCGTACTTCTCACAATCCCCCCTCGCCCGAACAGTTAGACCTTTGTGACAAAATGGGTTTTCTGGTAATGGTTGAATCATTCGATGAATGGAGAAAAGGAAAGAAAAAAAATGGCTATAACACTCTATTTGATAAATGGGCAGAGAAAGATCTGCTTGCTCTGATCCACCGCGATAGAAACCATCCTTCAGTTATCATGTGGAGCATAGGTAACGAAGTACTTGAGTTACATGCAAAGGATTCTTCAGGGGCAGAAATTGCGAAATTTTTGGTCGATATTTGTCACCGGGAAGATCCAACACGGCCTACCGTTTCAGGCAACAACAATACAGCTGGTGCCATCAGAAGTGGAATAGCAGATGAAGTAGATGTTTTTGGAATAAACTATCCCAGGATTGGGAATAAAGACTATATGTTGCTGCACAAAGAATATCCTCAATATTGTTTAATAGGAAGTGAAACGGCCTCAACTGTAAGTTCTCGTGGTGTTTATAAATTTCCGCTCACAAAAAAAGAAATCCCTGGCCCTGGTATGCTGATTACCAACTTTCCAGTTACGATATGGAAGGCCCCTCATGGGCAAGTGCCCCGGATGAGGAATTTGCCATGCAGGAAGACTGTAATGCAGTTGCAGGTGAGTTTGTATGGACAGGAATTGACTACCTTGGAGAACCCCTTCCTTATAACGAAAGTGGTTCTCCGGCAAAGAGCTCGTACTTTGGCATGATTGATTTGGCCGGGCTTAAAAAAGACCGTTTTTACCTGTATCAAAGTCATTGGAGTGACAAGCCGATGCTTCATTTACTGCCACACTGGAACTGGCCTGACAGGATGAATGATACAGTCCCGGTGATGTGTTATACTAATTATCCCAAAGCAGAACTCTTTGTGAATGGAAAAAGTATGGGGGTGAAGTCAAAAGACAGGAGAAATACGTACACGAGGTACAGGCTGGTGTGGGATCATGTGATTTATAATCCCGGAGATATTAAAGTCGTGGCAATGGATGACAATAATAATCCAATGGATAGCTTGCAAATCATGACCGCTGGAAAGCCTTATAAAATTAGTTTAACGCCCGACAGAGAAACGATTAATGCGGATGGGAAAGACATAAGTTTTATTACTGTAGAAGTTTTGGATAAAGATGGGAATCTTTGTCCAAGAGCTAATCTCATACAGTTTTTTGAAATTGAGGGAGCTGGTAAAATCAAAGCAGTATGTAATGGAGATCCAACTGATCTTACTTCGTTTGCTTCAAATTACATGAGAACGTTTAACGGGAAAATGGTAGTGGCGATTCAAGCCACAAAAGAGCCAGGAGAAATAAAACTAAGTTCAATAGGCTCTATGTTGAAGGAAGGAAAAGTAATCATTCATACGCAGAAGTAGTAGAAAAGTCTATCGGCGATTCGATTATTTAGTTCTTCTTTAACAGATTAGCAAAAACACTTTGTAAGCGGTTGAATTTTAAGATTTTTTAAAATGCCTCATATATGAACCGAAATAGTTTTATCAAAAGAAGTGTTGCTGCAGGTATGGGTTTGTGTGTATTGCCAGGTGATTTATTCATTCCAGCAATAAAAGGGACAAGGGCTGCAAGTGCTGTCACAAGTGGTCCTAAACATCATTTTTTTGGATATTATGGCATTAGTCCATGGAATAAATCAGAAAGAAGCATGCTGTGTCTTGAGGTGAATCAACAGGACGCTATGCCAGTGAAAGGTGAAACCGCCAAAATTGTGCTTATCGATACAATAAGCAACAAATTACATACTATCGCAGAAACAAAAGCCTGGAATTATCAACAAGGTGCTATGATACACTGGAATCCTCTTAATCCGGAGGATGAAATTTATTTCAACGACAATATCGATCATCAGATCGTAACGCGCAAATATAATATCCAATCAGGAAATGAACAAATATTGACACGTCCTGTAAATGGGCTCAGTCATAATGGAAAGTATGCACTCAGCCTCGATTTTGGCCGTCTTGGTCGCCTTAGGGGAGTAGTTGGATATTCCGGTATAGAAGATCTTAGTGCGAACGATCCGGCGCCTGAAAACGAAGGTATATGGCTCATGAACATGCAAACCGGAGAATCGAAGCTGATTGTAAATTATCGTCAGGTTTATGATCTATTGGAAAACCGCGGTGCAAAATTAAATGGTGCACATCTTTGGTTCAATCATGTTGTATTCAATAAATCAGACAATCGATTCTTCTTCTTGCACGAACACGTAAGCCATGGGAAACAGGTATGTTTACAGCAAACCTTGATGGCAGTGATTTATTCGAGGCTATTCCTTATGGTAATGGGGTCTCCCATTTCGACTGGCAGGACGATAAAAATATCGTTGCCACATTCATTGACAGATCACAGGGGCATAAATCCAAAAGTCATTATTTATTTACCGATGGAGAACAAAAATACAAGTTGTTGGGTGAAGGAAATCTCAATTTCGATGGTCATTGTGTTTTTGACCCGCATGGGGAGTGGATTGCCACCGATCATAAAACAACTGTTGATGGACAGTATTTTCAAAGCTTAAATATCTATAATGTCAAAACTGAAGTACTTAAAACCCTTTTTACTCACAATTTGAATGAGAAAATGTTTTATAAGGGAGAGTTAAGGGTAGATTTTCATCCGAGGTGGAATCATAGTGGAGATATAATTTGTTTTGATTCCATAGATCAGCAAGATGGTACAAGGCAACTCCATATAGCTGAATTAAATTTTTGATTATTTATATGGTGCAAATGAAGAACTACATAATTTGCCTGACAATTACTCTATTACTATCCTGTCAAACCAAGAAAATGGATAATTATATTATCACTCCTAATTCGTTAAGTACAAATATTTACATTGCTGAAAACTCAGACGACCTTGTAAAATGGGCAGTGAACGACCTTTCCCGGGACTTAGAGCAGATATTAGGAACAAAGATCACTATCAACAATACGGATATATTCGATCCTGAAAACAAAGGTATTTATATTGGGATGAATAACGATAAGCTGATAAAAGGACTTCCCGAAAATTACGACAATCAATTGAAAAATAAATGGGAAAAGTTCGTCATTAAAAAACATCAGGAAAATGCTTATATAATTGGCAGTGATATTAGAGGAACAGTATATGGGATTTTCGATGTAGCTGAGCAAATAGGTATTTCACCCTGGAAATGGTGGGCAGATGTTCATCCTGAAAAAAGGGAATCAATCATAGTGAACTTGCCTGAAAATGGAATAGAAGAGGGTCCTTCCGTGCAATATCGTGGTATCTTTTTAAATGATGAAGATTGGGGCTTGCAACCTTGGGCTTCAAAAAATTTTGAACCCGAAACAGGTGATATTGGCCCTAAAACCTACGAAAAGATTTTTCAATTACTACTTCGACTCAAAGCCAATGCTATCTGGCCGGCCATGCACGGATGCACGGAAGCATTTTTTAGATTCCCGGAAATCGTGAGATGGCTGAGAAATACCACATATCTATTGGCACTTCACATGCTGAACCCATGCTGCGTAACAATGTCAGCGAGTGGGACAAAGAATTAAATGGAGATTTTAATTACTTTACCAATAACAAAAATGTAAGGAAGTATTGGCAAGAACGAATAGACGAAACTAAAAATGGGGATAATATAATTAGTATGGGGATGCGTGGAATTCATGATTCCGGAATGGAGGGTAAAGCAAGCCCAAAGGAAAAGGTAGACATGCTCGAGGAAATATTGAAGGATCAACGTGAGATTTTAAGGAAAACCATTGATAAACCGATAGAAGATATTCCACAGGTTCTGACGCTTTACAAAGAGGTGTTGGATCTTTACAATAATGGTTTAAAAGTTCCTGATGATATTACTTTGGTTTGGACAGATGATAATTATGGCTATATCCGAAGATTGAGTGATGAGACAGAACAGCAGCGAAAAGGTGGAAGTGGAATATATTATCACATGAGTTTCTGGGGCAGACCACATGACTACCTCTGGCTCTCAACGACACAGCCAGGTCTAATATGGTACGAAATGACCCGGGCCTATCAAAACGGGGCACAAAAAATATTGATGCCAATGCAGGGGATATAAAACCTGCTGAATACAACATGGAATTTTTTCTGGATTTAGCCTGGGATATAAAAAGTAAAAACGAAACCAGCATCGAAAAGCACCTGGAAGATTGGAGCGCGCGGGAGTTTGGAAACAAAAATGCCGAAGAAATTGCAAATGTGATGGATGAATACTTCCGACTTGCCTTTTTGCGTAAACCCGAATTTATGGGCTGGAGCAGGACTGAACCTAAAACAGAGACAAGGAATGGTGAATTTACCCAAAATGAAGCACAACGGCGTCTGGAAGCTTATGCTGAATTCATCAAAAAGTAGATGCCCTTACACCATCCATTTCACACGAGCGACGGGATGCCTTTTATCAGCTGGTCGAATATCCTGTTAAAGGAGCCTCACTTATGAATCAAAAATTTCTTTTCGCGCAACAATCCTTTCTATCGAAAAATAAATCAGATATAGAGGTATTTAACAATAAATCGCAAGAGGCATATAACGAAATTGTGGCCCTAACAAAAAGATACAATCAAACGATAAGCGGTGGCAAATGGAATGGAATCATGTCGATGAAACCGCGAAACCTTGCAGCCTACCAAATGCCAACCTTTCATTTAACAGACACCCTTTGGTTGAAGACATGCAAGTTTTGGTGGATGAATTAAGTCCGCCAATATTTGTTCAGGCAAAAAATTATTCCGAAGCCAAAGGAGAGGAAAATTTCCAGTGGAAGACAATTGATCATAAGCTGGCAGCTCTTTCCTTTATGAAAAGATTGCTCAAATATCTGGAAGAGATGATCATTAGAAATACAAAAAAGCTTGTTTCATCTATAAATAATTTAAACTCTATTAATATGTTATTTTAGTTTTAGTATCACGGTTTTCTTAATGTTGAAAACACCAAGAAATTCATTAGATAGCAAAATTATAACTGCATCCTGATTGCTGATTGCATAAAAATCCAATTTATTGACCAAAAAATCAGGCGTATGAATTTTACACCAAACATGAAAACTACGGTTTGTACGATTCTCCATAGCCTGTTTCACAGGCTGCAAGCCCAAATATGGGGACTTTTGAGATCTATCCCCATGTTATTTTATCCAACAAGGAAGTGAAGATGAAGGTGTATTTGCCGGATCCTGAAAAGGGTATTTACCGTGCAACCAGGTACGATTGGTCGGGTGTAATAGGTAGTCTTCGATATAAAGATCATGAATACTTTGGGTTCTGGAAAGAAGTCTATGATCCTGAAGTGGGTATGGTCGGTCCGGCAGACACCTATAAAACGGCAGGTTTAGGTTATGATGAGGCAGAGCCTGGAGATAAATTTATCCGAATTGGTGTAGGTTTTATCGAAAAAGAAGATGAACCTGCTTATGATTATCACAACACCTACAATTTAGTTGATCCCGGAAAATGGATCATTGATCAAGGAGAAGATTGGATATCGTTTACGCACATCATCTCTGGTGATTTTGGCTATGGCTATATTTATAAAAAGACTATCCGCTTGAAAAAAGACGGTTTTGAAATGGAACATCGCTTGCAAAATACGGGGAGTAAAACCATTGAAACGGATCAGTATAATCATAACTTCTTATGTTTGATAACCTGAATTGCGGCCCTTCCATGCAAATCTCTTACCCCTACCCGGTATCCACCGGGGATGATTTGAAAGGCCTGATGGAGATAAAGGATAACACTTTGCCTTTAAGAGGAATATGAAAAGGGTAGCGTTTTTATGGGACTAAAGGGCTATGGACCGAAAAAGAAGGATAATAAATTTACCATTGAGAATACTCAATCCGGCGCAGGTGTTACGGTAAGCGTTAATCAGCCTCTGATTAAAATGGAATTCTGGACAAATGCAAGACTGTTTGCCCCGAGATTACAATACAGATACTCGCGGAACCCGGTGAGGAGCAGGAATGGACTTCTGATTATACCTACTGAAGCCTGACAGTAGATTTTGACAAGGAAAAGGTGAATCAGCGCAAGTACCCGGGCTAATGATTGAATACTTTTATCTGCAAAGACAGAATTCATGACTCTCATAAAAATCCGGGTAATTTCAATGCTCATAATAAGCTGCCTTATCTCTGCAAATGTTCAGGTGCAATCCCAGATCCCTGACCCTGACCAGGGCCTGCGTGCCGAATGGATGAGAGGGACCTACGGTTTAAACTGGAAACCGGCAAAATCGGCCAATGGACGAAGTGAACTCGAGACACTTACCATTAAACCCTTCCTGGAACAAATAAGCGGATTAAAATCAGTGGATTATATCCAGCTGCATCTGGGTGAATCCTTTATCTATTCGCCTGTAACCTGGGACCGCATGACTTGCTGGAAAGCTTTTGGCAGGGAGACAGAGATGCTTACGGGAATCCCGTTAACCTGGTTGTTCCCCGGGCATCCATTGGCAGGGATCCATTCTTGGACCTTATTCAAGACGTCAGAAATGCAGGACTGAAGGTACAGGTTTATGTGAACTGCACCAATATGTTATATTTCTGGAGAGGTGATCCTCCCTGGCAGGCGATCGACCCAATGCCCTGCCCGATGTGACTGAGCGGTGGATGACCTGGTGTGATACCAATGAAGAAGCTCAGGCATTTATCAAAAGCAAAGCTTATCATGTCGATACGGCATGGCCAACCCGTCAATACATGTTCTGTTATGCAGAGTTTGTACTTAAAGAATATGCCATCAGGTATGGCGATTTGATAGATGCATGGATCTTCGATCACGCGAAATTTATCAGGCAAGGAACGGCGATGCCCTCACCGGTAGAGATCGAAGACCAGCGAATCTTCCAGGCCTTTGCCAATGCCTGTCATGCCGGAAATCCGGATGCTGCCATTGCTTTTAGCAACGGTCAGGGATTTAGTGACCTGGTGAATAATCCATGGGCACCTGCCACTCTTTTTGATGACTATATGTTCGGTCACCCCTTCAGGGCAGGCAGAACCTTGGCAGGTATCCTGAAAACAAGTTTTCCCTCACCTGGCTTGCTGAAAGAAAGGGCTATATCCATACCGATGATCCCAATGAAACCCGCACATGGGACGATCGTGTTGTCGGCCACTTTGATCCCCCAATGAGCACCAGTGCCTGGAATAGCGGTAAAGTTCCTGCCCTGACAAATGAAGAGTTCCTGGAATGGTACAGCATTGCCATTATGGGTGGAGGCGCCATCACTCCTGGGTTCCTCTGATAGACAGGGATGGCTGGGAACAGTTAATCATGGAAGATTATGCCATGGAACAATTAAGCCTCTTAGATTCCTTCCTGGTGAAAATCAATTCCCGGGTAGTCCAAATTGGGCCAGACAGGAGACCATTTTACCCGATGCAATTCAGGGACAGGCCTATAAGCATACCCTGGTTGAAGGCAGAGATTTTTGGGATCCGGAAGGTGATGCCATTACTTCTATTCAAGTGGTGGCAGGAGACAGTTGCCCATCCTGGCTTAGCATAAGGGAATCTGGGTCAAACGCGGGAACCTGGATCTTAAGTGGCATCCCAACTGAAACTGAACCCATCGATTATTCCTTTAGAATAAGGGTAAAGGATGCTTCCGGGGGAACAGCCAGAGAAGTGGAACTGAAGGTGCTTTCAAAATAATACCTTTTTGAGTGTTTCCAACAAGTGATTGCGTATTATGAGCAATTTGGAATAGGGTCTATTCACGAAATTGCCAGTGTATTTCTAATCTAAAATCGATGAAAGAAATTTCTACAAGACTATGCTTAAGGTTGTCATTCCGGCCATACTACTTTCCATGATCCTTTTTCCTGCCTGTGGAAGCAACGAGCCCATGGAGCTCTATGTTGCCATTGACGGGAATGATGAGGCTGAAGGAAGTAAAGACAATCCCTACGCTAAATTCCAGGTGCGCTAAACGCAGTAAGGAGCCTTCGTGAAACAGGTAATTCAGATCCTGTTGTTATTTACCTGAGAGGGGGGCGTCATCAATTAAACCAAACCCTGGTCCTGGGACTGGAAGACGGGGCACCTTCTTCGACCGAAGCCCCTCTGCTCGAAGAATACGGCGCAGGTCCATCAATTGTTCCGGCTCATCTAAGCTTTGCTGCCTACCCGGGAGAGCATCCGCTTATTAGTGGAGGTGTTCCCATAGAAGGGTGGAAATTAGCCCCGGCTGATTTACCTGATCTTCCGGCCGGTGCCAGTGGAAAGGTCTGGGTGGCTGATATGCCCGGGGGACTTGATATATTCACACACTCTACGATACTGAGGAACGCTTACATCGTGCCAGGAACAGTGGCTTTATTCCAACTAAAACAGGAGATAGAAGGACTCTGTACTTTCCGAAAGGCGGCTTGAAGAATTGGGACAACCTTGAAGAATAGGAATACAGGTAGGCCCTTCCGCCCCTGGGTAATCAATATGCTCCCGCTGGAATCGGTCGACGAGGCTGCCGGTATTGCTAAAACAGGAGTATCTGCCACCTATGAAATGGGAACCTGCCGGGGTGGGTGCACAATCCTGGGAGCAACAGTGTGGGTTGAAAATATTATTGAAGTGCTCGATGAACCTGGAGAGTGGGTGCTTAATACCCAAACCGGGGAAGCTGACTTATGGCCGGCGAATCCTTCCGATGCCGGTTCCCCCCATGGGTATTCTGGCACCGAGTACCTGTGAACTGATACGCGTTGAAGGAAAATATCTATTATAAAGGGGAAAGGGATATTCCCGTTGGTGGGATTGCCTTTTCGGGGATTACTTTTACCCATGGCGACCGCTGGGCCTGGACAAACGATGAAGAACGCCTGGGCTGGGGGATGCAGCACGACTGGGATATGTTGACCGACCCACGGCAATGCTCAGCTTCCGGCGGCGCAGGAGAATTGCCTGGTAAGCGATTGTAAGCTCGATAAATTCAGGCGGCAAAAGGCTCCGATCCGACCTCATGTCAAAGAAACAGAGTGGAAAATTGCGAATCTGCCCACCTGGGCGAGGCGGGCATCCTGCTGGCCGGATACGGACCGGGGACGAAGAATGTAAACCATCACAATGACATTGTCAATAACCACATTCACCATTTCAGTGAAATCACCTGGCATTCTCCGGGATTCTGGGCCTGGCAGAGTGGTTTTAATCACATTGCCAATAACTTCATACACCATAGCGGGTATGCGGCTGTGTTAATCACCAACCGGGTAGAACCGGACAGAAGAATAGACGGAGAAGGAGGAAAACCATCAGGCATCATGAAATACCTGAGGAGGTAAGAGAAAACACCGAGGAGACTTACGAGAACTGGAAAGTGCGTGAAAAATACAATCACGCTCGCCACAATGTTTTGGAATACAACGAGATTACTCATGCTGTCCAGCTGCTTTCCGATGGGAATGCAGTATATGTTTCAGGAGCAGGAAGCGGAAATATTTTCGATATAACTATATCCATGATAACCTGGAGCATTCCCTGCCAGCTGCCATCAGGTGTGATGACGACCAGCACGAAACCCTGATACAAGGCAATGTCCTGTACAACAACTTTGGTTTTTC
The DNA here is from genome assembly GCA_963713725.1 of uncultured Bacteroidota bacterium. GTDB lineage: Bacteria > Bacteroidota > Bacteroidia > Bacteroidales. Next base: position 853,992 of record CAVQMZ010000015.1, on the reverse strand, counting down.
TGCAGGTATTGCTTCAAAAGGCGTGAACGACATCATCAATAATTTCATTGTTGCACCCCGCACTAAGCCCAATTCAGGTTATCTGAGCTATGAATGGGTCAGTGTAAAAGGCTCTGAAGTATATCACAATATAATTATCTCTCATCCTGACGGGGGCAAAGCTCATAATGAAAGGATCAGAGCAAGCGGGAATCCTTATGACGGCCTCCCCCGTCTGGAAGAAACCCTTATGGATTCAAACCTCTACTTCCATCCCACAAACCCGGACTGGATGGATGAGCATCTGGCAATAATCGTGAAGTGGGAAATGAACAGGCCAGTTTGTTCGCGGATTCCATGTTTGTTGATCCTGCCGGAGGGGATTTTAGTTTCAGGGAAGGCAGTCCGGCCATTAAGCTGGGGATTAAGCCTCCTGATGTTTTAAAAATGGGAATGAAGGATAATAAGCAATAATACAGGATGATGAAGGCAATTTCAAATGAAAATTTTCAGCTCCCTCCTGCTTTTGGGGTGTTTCTCTGCACTTTTTATGAATGCCCAGGATGCCGGCTCAAAGGTGGATGAAACTTTGCAATGGTTCAAGGATGCCAAATTCGGGATGTTCATCCATTTTGGCGTGGACAGTAAAAGTGAATCGACCCGGAGGGTTTTAATTCAGGTGAATGGGCGCGTATTGCCAGAAAGGCAGGGATGAAATATGTGGTGTTCACCACCAAACACCATGTGGGTTTTGTCTTGGGACTCAGAACTCACTGATTGTAATGTTGTTGATCAAACACCCTATAAACGCGATATCGTAAAGGATCTGGTTGCTGGCTTGCAGGAAGAGGGCATTCAGATTCGGTGCTACTACTCGATCGCGGACTATCATCATCCCCTGTACGAGCCCAAATACCAGAACAGGCCCAACAGGCGAAACGGAACAGTTCCCGGAGCTGATATCACTAAATATATCGACTTTATGTTCGCTCAGCTCGAAGAGCTATGCCAGTTGTACGAACCCTGCCTTATCTGGTTTGATGGCGGAAGCGGCTTCAGGAATCCTGCATACAAACCCCTGCTTCGCAGGCAGGAACTGGTGGATATGCTGCATAGCTATGGCACTATTTCAAACAGCAGACTGGGCGATGATGATTCCCTGAATATTGTGGATCTACCTGAGCATGAACGATAACCTGGCTCCACCGATGAACCTGGGAGTCTGTTTTGAATCGGCAGTGACCATGGGAGAATCGTGGAACTACAGGTCAGATGATGAACTGAAAACCCCCAAAGAACTGCTTGAAAGACTGGTGAATGCTGCTGGAAACGGAGGGAATTTGCTGCTGAATGTGGACCGGATCACAATGGGGCCATTCCTGAGGACATGGTCGCACGACTGGAGATCATGGGAGATTGGCTTGAAAAGAACGGCGAAGCCATTTACGAAACAGAGGCCGGCCCCTATGTGCATGAAATCAGCTGGGGAACGATCACTCAAAGTCAGAAAGAAGACAATACCATTCTATATCTGAATGTGGTGGACTGGCCTGATGATGGAAAGTTCACCCTTTTTGGGGTGAATAACACCGTGCTGAATGCATCCCTGCTGGCAAGTGGCGAAGCGATCAAAAGCGAATCAGGATTTGATATGTCTTCCGGGCACAACATCATCACACTCGATATCCCCGAGGATGCACCGGATGAATATGTCTCGGTCATCAGGGTCGAAGTTTCCGGGACCGTTAGCATGGACGATACCTACATGCAGCTTGGTGATGGCAAGGTGCTACTGGAAACCTATACCGCGAATATCCATGATCTGGAATACATTCCCGGCAAGCCTGCTAAAGCCATTGATATGAAGATGCATACCGTACAGATGGGGGGCCAGGGAATCAGGCCTGGCAGGGGAATGACCGTTTCGGGCTTCCACACAAAGGGACAGGCCCTTAGCTGGGATTTCAGGGTGTTTGAGCCGGGAAGCTATGAGGTGGTCCTTGTATGCCATGCCGGCAGGGAGCAAAGCTGGGATGTGGAAGGCCGTGTGCGGGTTAATGTTGCCGGGCAATCCTTAGAAAATGAATTAATTGAAGAAAAGCGGCTTACCATTCCCACAGCGACACCCCGGGTCGTGGATTTATATTCCGTCCTGGGAAGCGTTGATATCTCTTCGGCAGGTGCACATACCCTGAGCCTGGAGATTGCTTCGGACTTCACGGGTACAAAGCCCAAATTCCGAAGTGTGATTCTAAGACCTGTAAACTAATCTAAATGAAAAGAATAAGGAAAATATTCACCCTTATCGGCATTGCCATCCTATGCCTCTCGTCCTATCAAAGCACGAGGATTAAGGAATCATCGTTTTGTAAATCCCTGGTCCCCGTCAAGTATGTTCTTGATGCAGGAGAAGGATGGTGGCATTGGTGTATGGCACCCATTTACGATGAAGATGAGAAGCTGCATATGTTCATGTCAGCAATTCCAAATGCCGGATCCTGGGCACGGAATAGTACGATTGTGCACTACATGGCTGATAGCCCGGAAGGTCCCTATCAATTTGTAGATACGACCTTTGCCAGCTCTTCTGCCAGTTACCATAACCCACAGATATCTAAAGTAGGTGATACCTACGTACTGGTATTTTTACTCAGGGATGCTTCAGTCCCAGGAAGCAAACAGGAGATTGGCATTGCAACTGCGAAATCAGTATATGGACCATGGACAGAAAGCCCCCTGAACCCTATCATCAAAGCTGAAGGCCAGATGGATGGAGCTAATATTAATCATGCTTCCAATCCCACCTTCCTTGTGGATGAAGATGGCAGGTACCGGATCTATTTTAAGTCCATGACCGATAAGTACAGCGGAGGATCCTATCGCGAGATCTCACTGGCCACCAGTGACCAAATCGAAGGGCCGTATAAAAACCACCCCAACAACCCTTTGATTTCTTATGCAGAGCATGATCTGGACATCGAGGATCCTTATGCTTTCTATTATAGGGGGAAATATCATATGATCGTGGAAGACCGACGGGGCGTAAAAGATATGCTGGAAGGCTATCCCGATCCGGATGCAATTGATAGGCCAGGGGGATGGCGTCCCGGCCTCTTCTACACATCAAAAGACGGCATAGAATGGGGCACACCCGAAATAGGATACCAGACCAATGAATTTTATTTTGGTGCTGAACTGGCCCGAACCGAGCGTCCGCACATATTATGGAAGAACGGAAAACCCGAATACCTCTTCCTTGCCTGTCACGATAATGATCCATCAGCAGGCTTTTATCTCAAAATAGAAAATTGGAAATAAACCACAGGAAATGATGATGAAAAAGATTGCTGTCCTATTCGTATTTGCACTATTACCATTAACTCCGGATGGTATTTTTGCTCAGGACATTGAAGCCACATGGGAATCGATGACTGAAAATTACCCGGAATTTAACTGGGACCATGTGCCGCTCTACCAACACATGAGGAAATCTACCGCCTTTACCGAGGAGGAGTTGAAATACCTGGCCAGTTTTCCTATTGTTACCCTCGAAAAGATTACAGGCAGTAAAACTTATGGTTCATCAGAGAAAGGCTCACTTGCAGCTGCCAGGGCTATAAAGGAGGTGAATCCTGATACGAAAGTACTGTATTACAGGAATGTGATGTGTAATTATAGTACTTATGAAGTAAATGCCGGACTGGACACTATCCCGGGAGCCTTCCTGGTGGATAGCAGCAACGGGAATACAAAGCTGCATCGAAATGTCAGGGAAGTATATGACCTCTCCAATCCTAAACTACGACTTTGGTGGGTTGATCATTGCGTTGAGATGGCCGGGTATCCGGAAATCGACGGGATTTTCCTTGATGGTAATATCAAGGCCCTGGAACCGGTCTTTCTTGGGAAAGAGATCGGACTGGAAAAGAAGCAGGAAGTCGCAGAGGGCTATGATCTTATGATGAAGGATATGAGAACCAGAATGGGATCAGAAGAGCTGATGCTTGCAAACCTGATAAGGGCAAGATTAAATAATTCCGGACTGGATTATATGCAATACATGGATGGATCTTATCTGGAAGCCTTTGAAGCCGCTGCAAATGGCATCCCCCGTCAGGAATACATTGCCAAGGGAATTGATGCTGTTCAGAAAGCTGCACGAGAGGGTAAAATTATCTGCATGTCAATGGGCCTGGGACTCTCAGCACATGGAGAAAACAAGATTGATGATTCAAGACAAAAGGTAAAATGGGGTCCGGAGACGCTGGAGCGCCTGGATTACAGCCTTGCAATATTTTTAATATGCGCTGAAAAGTATAGCTATTTCCTGGCACATGACGGATATGCCGTGGATGGTAACAGCAGTGCGGTCTGGCTGAAGCGATTTCCACAATACGACAGGCCACTGGGGCCTCCGAAGGGCCCAGCAGTGAAGGAAGGATATGTATATACCCGGGAATATGAACATGCCTCCGTTTACCTGGATATTGACAATGAAGTAGCGAAGATCAATTGGCAAGAATAAAAAATAATCCTATGGACCGAAGAAATTTCATTGGCCTGTCAACAGCAGCAGTGGCAGGTGCCATAAGCAGCAGCAGCTCAGTACTCCACGCGGGAGATCCGGCTTTGTACTCTTCACCTCCTGATCCTGCCAGGGAACTTAACCCCAATACACAATGGCTTCGCGAGGCCAAATGGGGACTGTTCAGCCATTATCTTGTGCACATGCCCTCGGCGCCCGTTCCGGAAGACATGACGGGTAGAAAATGGAATAAAAAGGTGAACTCATTCAGGATAAAAGAGTTCGGGGACCAGCTGACTGAATTAAAGGTCCCCTATTTCTTCATAACCATTGGACAGGGAGGCGGCTATTTCTGCTCGCCCAGTGAGAACTATGAACGCCTGATGGGGCCAAGCGAAGGACGCCTGTCAGAACGGGACCTGGTTGGCGAATTGGCAAAAGAGCTGGAATCCCGTGGAATACGCATGGGTGTGTATTTAACCAGCAGGACAAGGAAGCCGGAAGTACAGGATTTGTGGCTTCCTGTCATTACCGAATGGTCGAAGCGCTGGGGTAAAACTGTTTCAGCATGGTGGCTGGACGGAAACCGGAAGGTCAATCCGGATTACAAATCCTTCACCGATGCCTACAAGGCAGGTAATCCCGATAGCATTGTAGCCTACAATACCGGTCCCGTTGGGATGAACAGGGATCAGCTGATGCCTGCCACAGAATATGAGGATTACCTGGCAGGGGAATGTGACTATTTCCTGCCCACCTGTGGAATACGTGTATTCGATGGTAAGGAATACTACCTGGGTCCCAATATTTCCGGGGACCAGCTTCACTTCCTTAATTTTCTCGGTGCGTGGTGGGGAACCGGTGAACCACGTTTTGCAAACGATCTTGTTTGCAGCTGGACCAAACACATCAATGACCATTCAGGGACAGTCAGCTGGGATGTTCCGCTGAGCGATGAGGGTATAATCCAGGATAATTATTACAAGCAGATAAAAGCGCTGAGCAGCTCAATTGCTAATGAAAGTCATTCAGAATAAAGCTCAGACCAACTAAGCAAGGTATAGATGAAAAAAAGAAAGAAAGCATTGCAATCGGCCCTTTTACTGGTGGTGACCCTTACGGTTCTGTGCCCAGGGCTGAAGGCCCAGGACTGGGCCGTTGAGAACTCGGAAATCAATCCCAATCGCGAACTCAACCCCAATACCGAGTGGCTAAGGGAAGCCAGATGGGGACTTCTTACCCATTACATGGTTCATATGCCCAGCGCACCCGTACCGGATGGAATGAACGGTAAAATATGGAATAAAAAGGTTAACTCATTTAAGGTTAAAGAGTTTGCCGATCAACTAACAGAGCTTAAAGTTCCTTACTTTTTTATAACCATCGGCCAGGGAGGTGGCTACTATTGTTCACCCAACAAGACCTACGAGAAATATTTCGGTCCCAGTATGGGAAAACTGACTAAACGGGACCTGGTGGCAGAGCTGGCCGAAGAGCTTACTTCCAGGGGGATCAGAATGTGCGTCTACCTGCCTGCACTTGGACGCAGGGATACACCCGAGGTTCAGCAGCAGTACAGGGAGGTGATTAAGGAATGGTCCGAAAGATGGGGAACATCCATTTCGGCCTGGTGGATCGATGGAGCCGCCTTTCAGGGTCCGGAAGTATACAAGGCCTACACGGAAGCCTTCAAATCGGGAAATCCCGATGCCCTGGTGTCTTACAATGTGGGACCGGTGGGCATTAATCGCAGGCAACTGGCGCCAGTAACCGAACACGAGGACTTCCTTGCCGGGGAGTGCGACTATTTCCTGCCCACCAGCGGTTATATCCCAGGTGGACTGATTGAACGAAAGATATTCAGTAATTTCCAGGAGACCGACTACTACCAGGGGCCGAATATTGCCGGTGACCAGTTGCACTTCCTCAACTTCCTGGGAGAATGGTGGGGCACCGGTGAACCCAGGTTTTCGGATGAGCTGGTAAGCAGCTGGACAAAACATGTGATCGACCATTCCGGAGCAGTTACCTGGGACCTTCCACTGAGCGATGAAGGGATCATCCCTGAGAACTACTTCAAGCAGGTGAAAGCACTCAGCGAAAGTATGAATAGCGAGAACTAGCCATTTACCTAAAGTTAAAGCAGAAGATCATGAAAAAAAGATATTTAACACACCTAATGGCTATGTTCCTCACAGGAAGTCTGGCTCTTTTACCCTCCTTGTTGAATGCCCAGGGATGGGTCGTTGAGAACTGGGAATATGATCCAGACAAGGAGCTTAATCCCAATACCACCTGGTTGCGTGAAGCCCGGTGGGGCTTATTTACCCACTATATAGGAACCGGCCAATCCGGGGAAGAATGGAATAAGCGGGTAAACGCTTTCCAGGTAAAGAAACTGGCTGATCAGATTGAGAAACTGAATGCGCCCTATTTCTTTTTAACCCTCGGACGGACCAATAGTTTCTGCGCGCCAAATGCCAGCTATGAAAAACACTTCGGTCCGAGCGAGGGGAAACTGTCAGACAGGGACCTGGTGGCCGAGCTGGCTGCCGAGCTTATCCCGCGGGGAATTAAGCTATGCCTGTACATCAATGCCGTGGGAAGGTACGACTCTACAGATGTGCAGGAAAAGTGGCGTGAGGTGATCACTGAATGGTCGGAACGTTACGGGGAATCCGTTTCTGCCTGGTGGGTGGATGGTGCTGCCTATCAAAGCCCTGAAGTGTATAAAGCTTATACTGAAGCTTTCAAATCGGGAAACAAAAAAGCCCTGGTATCCTATAATGTAGGGCCTGTAGGTTCTAACCGTGACCAGCTATTGCCAGTCACCCAGTATGAAGATTACCTGGCTGGTGAAGTGGACTTCATCCTGCCTACCTGTGGGGTTCGGATCTTTGACGGAAAAGAGTACTACCTGGGTCCCAATATTTCGGGTGACCAGCTGCACTTCCTTAATTTCCTGGGCCCCTGGTGGGGAGGAAGTAAGAAAGGAGACCCCAGGTTCTCGGATGAACTGGTCATCAGCTGGACTCAACACATCAATGATTTTGAAGGGACCGTCACCTGGGATTTCCCGGTAACTTATGAAGGGATTATTCCCGAAATTTATTACAAACAGTTAAGTGCCCTTAGCGAAAGTATAAATCAATGAATCCCCGGAAATCGTCAGGCGCATGAAAATCCTCCTCTTGGAGATGTGCCGGCTTTAATCAGAATACAATTTTCACCATATCCGGTAATTTAGATTGCAGGTTTGCAGGTACTTCAACCAGAAGTGAAGCCCTTTGGAATTCATATTCAATCTGCTCTCCCGTTCTGAGGAGAGTAACCGATTTAGGTTCAGGGACCTGCGAAATAAAAATAAGGTTCCTTTCATTGGGCAGAGAATAATAAATGTTTCCTCGTTTTGTGGTAAAGTTCTCCGTTTTATCCAGAGTTGGCAAGGGAGCATCAAGATCAACATCGTAAATCGCCTCACGGGAATGTGCCATCCAGGCTTCCATTTCATCACAAACCAGGTAGAACCATTCCATCATTTCTCCATTTCCCCTCGGAGGCACATTAACCAGCAGATTACCGCCCAAAGAGCGACAACGGATAAGCTCGGTAAGCAGGGTATTGGTATCCCAGTGATTTGTTTCGCATTCCACTCCATAGTGCCAGTTGGGTGTAAAGCTATTCTCCGATTTACGACATTGCTCCCACCACCAACCACACTCGTTGGTAACCTTAAGATTCTGGCTCGCACCCTGATGTTCCCCTTCAGGTGTGGCTATACTGCCTCTTGCCACCAGGATATTTGCCTGCATAGGTCGAAGTTCCTCATCCCTCATCGCAACACTTCCATCCCACCAGATAACATCGATTGGACCATAAGAGCTCAGCAATTCCCTTACCTGCCCTTTTGCCTCCTCTTTTTCTGCTGCCCTCATCTCGTCGCTTAACTTAGGAATGCTATCTACATTTTCATGCTTATAGTTTATGGTATACTTATCTGTTTTTGGATGTTCAAACTCCTTATTTTCATAGGCAAAGTGCCAGCTTGGTCCTGAATAGTAAAAACCGATACGCATCCCGTATTTGCGAGAGGCTTCCACATAGTCCTTCACCAGGTCTCGTCCTCCCATGTATTCCCCAGTATGCCAGTCGCCGTGCCCGCTCGGCCACAGGGCATAACCATCGTGGTGACGACTTGTAAATACAGAATATGCAAATCCCGCCCTCTTAGCTGCCTCCATCCACTTATCCGGATCATACTTATCCGGATTCCATGTTTCCGCAACAGCAAACATATTTGTTGCAGGCTCCATATATCTTCCTGCCTTTTCTTTCTGCTCGGACCACATTACGGCCCAGGCATCACCTGTATTGGGATTTGCACTTGGGAGACCCCAATGAAGGAAAAGGCCCAATCCAGATTTGCGAAACCATTCCCACTCAGGATGAGCCTCTGCATCAATCGCTTTGCCGGCGATCAATTTAGGATGCAGGTTTTCCCTGGCCCATTCCCGAAGTTCATCCCGGGAGCGGTCTGTCCATGGCTTTTCTGTTGAAGATTGATGCTTTGCCTGCTCAAGGGCAAATGGATCTTCAGCAAGTTCTGTCTTCTGACCCCACAAAGGCTGAAAGCTCAGAGCCAGGGCCAATAGAAAGCAAAAATAAATGCACTTCATAGATCTTAATTGTCTGATTTATAAGGCTGCCACTTTTTCCCTTCTTGCTCAATATAGTAATACTCGTGTCCTTTGAGACGCTCTGTATGCTTATTCAGGCCGAAAAGATGGTAGTTCTCCTCCCCGATTTCAATGGCTTCAATACTTAAGTCTGCCTTGTTAAGGGCCACGGGAGTAAATATCACCGTTTCTCCCTTTTGCAGGTCTATTTCATACATTCCAGCGTCATTCATTACAACCCGATTTCCATTACCCACCTCTCTTCCATCTATATAAATAAGTGGATCCGGGATATCGGTCTGAACCTCACAGGGAGAGCCCGTCAGGCTTTCAATGGATACAAATTGAGTATGACCGGCTTTCTTTTTAGCGCTGACCAGGAAGGCTCCCTGGGCCCGCAAATCCTTAAAGGCGATATCGCCCCATTTCTCTGGCGAAGCCGGGAATACGCGCAGGGTACCTCCCCAGCTCTGCAGGAGCATTTCATGAATGGCAGTGGCATAGGAGAAGGGACTTTCTATTACGGGATTGAATTTAACCTCAGCATACATGGTGGTGGGAGAAACCCCGTAATGGTTGATAAACATATCCTGGTACTCGTAGGCTTTCTCCGCATCACCCAGCCAGGCATACATAGATGCGGCACCGGTACAGGTATAACCTGTAACAGGCATTCCCCCGGCGCTCCGGTCCGTACCGGTGGTGGTTACTTCCAGCCAGTGGTCGAGCGAAGTACGAAGCAGGTCCCTGTCCTCCGGCTTCTCAGGGGTAATCACAGCCAGGGGGTAGAAGCCCAGCAGGTGAGAGTAATGACGGTGAGGCTTGCTAAATGGGATGTCCTTCCCTATTCTCAATCCGTTTTCATCCACCTGGAATTCTACCAGTTCATCCAGAATATTAGCCCATTCAGTGGCCAGGGGGTCATCCAGACCGAATTCCTGGTTAAGATCAAGCAGGGTCTGGCAGCTCCACCGGATCAGTGCCAGGGTAAAGTTTATATCCTGCCCGTGCCCCGGTTTATATTCGGGCGACCAGCTGTTCTTCACATGAATCTTTCCGTCCTCCTCCTCAAGCGGATTTTCCTGGAAATATGAGCGGTAGGAATTCACCGCCTGCCTTAATACAGGAAAAAGCCCATCACGCATTCGTTCCCGGTCCCCGGCATACTGGCAATGAAGCCAGTAGTCGTGCAATATCCAGACCAGCATATCAGGAAAACTATTCTCCGAATCCATATCCTGGGGGAACAGGGCACCCAGGGTAGCACAATCCTCCCAATGATCGGGTGCATTTTTAAGCAGATTATCCCTGTACCTGTCCACCGTATTCACCAGCGATTCACCTGCTTGCAGGCGGTTTGCAGTCAGATGGGTCCAGTAGATAAGCTGTACATTCAGATCTCCCCAGACCATGGGCCAGAAAGTGTGATTGTACCATGGGCCCATGAGATCCAGAATGGGGCCATTACCCCTGGTTGCAGATGCAAACTTATACATCTGGATCCAGTAAAAGGCTTCCTTCTCTGCATCACTGATGGAGAGAAAGCTCTGTGGATAATAGTCGTGCCACCATGTCCGGTGACTTGAGAGAAAGCTCTGATCTAGCCAGCATCCCGCGTGCATCTGCCAGGTTTTTTCCAACTATTTCCCGGCTGTTGTGTTCCGGAAAGCTATGATGAATACTGGCTGTAAACACCTGTTTACCTGCCGGATCCCCGCTAATTTCCCAGGCGGTGGTGGTTTCACCACGTTTATCGTAAAGCTCCTGGTAACAATAGTGGATTCCATCCTTTTCGCTCAGGACAGGTTCAGGGGGTAAGGGGTAGGGTGCTTCTCGCATGGCAGTCCAGTTTGGTGCCTTGGGCCCCTTGCCCTCATTCAGTTGTTTACGGACAGGACTGAAGGGAACTTCGGGATGCCAGGTGATCTGAATTTCCTCACCCTGCTCAGCCTCCGTCTCAAAATAGATGACATCTGTATTGGTATGGCTTAAACCATGCACCTTATATGAGCCAAGGCTTGTGCTTACCGTACCTGTAAGCTCGGCATTCCACAGGCTCAGACGAAGATCCACCCCGTTTATATCACCTTTCGACTCGATATTAAAATGCCCCAGTGGCAGGCGAGTGCGATAAATCCACAACATCTGCTGGCCCTCGTATGGTAAACGGTGGTCATAATAATCATGCCGCCCCACATGCAGGGCAATGGTATTTGCCGAATCACCTTCTATCTGGTACAGAAGGAATCCCACATTCCCGTTTCCTGTATACGGGGCTACCTGCCAGCAATCTGGCGTACGGTCCCAAGTTAAATCATGCCGTGAAAGAAATTCCTCGTAATCAACATTAAAATCAACAGATTGGCTGTCCGTATCACAGGAGATCGTTGAAAAAACAATCAAAACCAGACAAGAGATTGAAACTATTCTTTTCATTTTTGAGTCCTATTTATATGAGAGCTTTTAAAACCTAACAGTATGCAATATCGTGAATCGTCCCTTGCTTTTATTGCTCAAAACTTTCAATTCCTAGCTGAAATTAACAATGGTATGCCGAATTTGAGCAACATAAATTGCCGGATATTTTAAACATTACGCCCTGATTCTGTCACTTCTTAATATAAGAACCATGCTCAACAATAATCTTTCTCAAAAAATCTATGGAATTTTCAAAAAAAGCTGGATATATATCATCGGTTTTGGAGCATTAATCTGGTTCCTGGTAAGGGTTATCCCAAAACCATCCAGGGCAGCCTATCCCTGTCAGAGAGCAGCCTTTCCCATTGCATCTGCTTTTGTTTTATGGATTGCGGCGGTATTCTCCACCTCTTTTCTGTTCAGGAAAGTAAGGGCGAAATTTGCCGAATCTAAATATGGGGTCGCTGCAATATTGCTGGTAATTACAGCCCTTGCCTCATTCTTTGTCATTACTCCTGTCAACTTCACAACTATAAATGCAAATCCTCCGTCGGTTCAGGAGGATTTTATTCCAATTGATGCTCCAAATGAACCTGTGGGAGTGGGCAGGGGAATATTTCCCGGGAGAGTGGTATGGAGTTACGATACCGCTTCGACCAGCTGGTCGGGAGGTCCTGACTTCTGGTGGAGTGATACTTCAATCGATAGTGTTACTGTGAAATATATGCTTTCCAGGGCGATTCAGGAACTTAACGGCGCAGAATCCGATTCGGCTGCCTGGGATTCGACCTTCAGGTACTTCAACAGGGTTCATGACAAGGGCGATATTGGCTACAGCGAGAATGAAAAGATAGCCATCAAGTTGAACATGAACATGATAAAGAGCCATGACCAGGAGAGCAATGCGGTTACGGTCTCACCCCAGGTGGTCCAGGCCTTGTTAAGGCAACTGGTGTATGAGGCAAAGGTTCCTGCTTCAGCCATAAGCTTCTATGATATATCACGCTACGTCCCTGATTTTATATTCGACCCTTGTAAAGAAGAATTCCCCGATGTTCATTTCATCGATAACTCCATGGGTGAGAACGGGCGGGAACCTTTCTCCATGGATATAAATACGGTGATACACTGGTCGGACACTGCAGTGGTGGGACAGGATTCATACCTCCCGGTCTTGGTGACCGAAGCTGACTATATCATCAACCTGGGCAATTTAAAAGCGCATAAACTGGCGGGTATAACCATATGTGCGAAAAACCACTTTGGGACCTATGCCAGTAACGCCCAGGGCACAAGCGGTCCGGTTGATGCAGGTGTTCACCCCTTTATTGCCGCAACGGACAATTTACCCCAATTCGGCACAACAAGGGATATGGGGACCTATAATGCCCTGGTTGATTTAATGGGCCATAAAGACCTGGGGGAGAAAACCCTTCTATTCCTTGTGGATGCCCTGCATAATCCCTCCTTCCATAACACCAATATCAAACCTGAAAACAAACTACTGATGGCTCCTTTTAACGGGGACTGGATGTCAAGCCTGTTTGTTTCCTTTGACGGGGTTGCTATCGAATCGGTGGGACTTGATTTTCTACGCAATGAGCCCGGCCCCTCAGGGGATTGGATTCACGGGAATATTGACAATTACCTGCATGAAGCAGCCCTGGCCAATGATCCTCCCTCTGCAGCGTTCTACGATCCTGAAGGAGATGGAATCCGTCTTATAAGCCTGGGTGTGCATGAACACTGGAACGATCATATTAACAAGCAGTATTCAAGAAATTTAGGAAAGGATGAAGGCATAGAGCTTGTATATGTTGATGCAACTTCCGGAGCTACTGATACAAATCCGATTGACACGATACCAATTGATACGATACCAATCGATACGATACCAATCGATACAATACCAATCGATACAATTCCGATTGACACGATTCCGGTAGACACAATTCCAATTGACACGATTCCCGTGGATACCTTAGGAACAGGTTCCCGTGCAAACCTATTTTTCTATGCTTCTGAAATACAGCTTTATCCAAACCCGGTTATGGATAATGCCACGCTCACAATAAAAACACAATTGATAGGTGATATTAACGTGGAATTCGTTTCAATTTCCGGAAAAAAGGCTGGCTCGCACAACTTCACAAAAAGTTCGAATAAGCAAAGCTTCAATCTGGACCTTTCTGATCTGGCACCCGGCTCCTACATCTGCCTGGTTTCAGCCTATGGTTTATTCGAAACTATTTCATTCGTTAAACTGGACTGATAATTATTTCTAAACTCTTGTATTCTCTTATTATGCGCACCCAAACACTTATCAAATCCTTTCTCCTATTAAGCTTTCTTGCTTTTTCGGCTCTCATCAGTATTCATGCCGGTGAGTATCCCAGGACCTTAACGGCTTATCGCGGAACAACTCCTGTCCTGGACGGGTATATCTCGGCAGGTGAATACGCGGATGCTGAATGGCTGACCGGAGTTACGGGCTGGCACAGTGGCACGAATGAAGGTATTGCATGTGAGGATAGCCTCGACCTGAGTGTGAAGGTCTGGTATAAGCACGACGGCAGCTATCTCTATTTTGCTTTTGACATTACCGACAATATCGTATACGGCTTTGATACAGAACGGTGGCTACCCGCGGCAAATGCCGAGGCCAACAGCCTGGAACGGGGAGTAGGCTGGCCCTGGTTTGGGGACGGGATTGAAATTATGATGAATCCCTCCTACACCTGGGATGAGACTAAGAAGAGCATCGGAGATGGCACCATCTGGCAAACCATTGTCAGCACGCATAAATCCTGGGCCGGGGGACTGGATTATGGAGGATTGATCGAGGGGGTCCCCTATACCGAGTATGCCTGGACCAACTACCAGAACTGGTATGAGAACGAATATATGAAGGCTAGTGTCAGGATCAAGACGGAGGAAGAAGGAAGTGGATTTGTCGTGGAATGGCGGATAAGCCCTGATCCATGCATGCAGATCTCTGAAAACAAGTTCGTGGATCTTTCTGTAGAAAGTAAAGTGGGGATAAATCTTGAGTTTGAAGATCTGGATCATCCGGAAGATGGTCTTGGATCCAGATAATATAGACCGAGTTTCGCCATGTGGACTTCATGACTGAACTGGAAGAATATAGAAAAAACATTGCCAAGGGATTTGCCACCCTGGTCCTGACTCCTGAAAAAATGAACCAGGACGAGCTCAGCACTGTCATATCAGAGGACTATGAGTCTTCCCCTGACCTTCCGGCTTCCCATATCCTGAATCCGGGTACAGGCAATGAAATCAGCGTTCAGACCGATAAATGCGGAAATAACAATCTGCTAATCTCCTAGACCTCTCCAACAGAAGCCGCGGAAGCAAAGGTGGAGTTTTTGTGGATGGATAAAACGGTCTATTCGTCTTTCGATATCACACCCGGACAAAGCGGCAGCGACATCCGGTTTGACCTGGGGGCAGATGGACAGGCCCTTGTGAAGGTTTCCCTGGAGAAAGACAGCATCTGCTACTACCAGGAAGGAAGCTATACGGCCTGGAAAAAATTTGAAGCCAATACCAAATACAGGATGCAGATAGTAGCTGACCTCCAGGCTAAGGAATTTTCCCTGGATGTGAATGGCGACATACTCACTGAGCTGGCTTTCAACAACAGCACCGGCAGTAAAATCAATGCGTTCAGCATTCATGCCCCGGAAGGGACTGCAGCAGCTGGTTTTCTGTTTGACAACCTGATTATACAGGATGAAGCCATTGAAGTGGCGGACTTCCATCCCTTCGAGAACTGCCGGGACCTGGCTTACGACTATGAAGGGTCCCTGGATCTTCCACCGGACCACACTGTGGCCGCGGCTTATGACACGGACGTATTCGTGGAGTACAGCGCCTTTTGTGAAAACAACTCACTGGCAATCATAGATAGCTCAAGCCTTGCATCTACGAGCGTGGGGATTTCCTTTGAAGAGGCAAGTGATATTGTCCATGTCCAGCTCTCAGTAGAGGCACTGCAGGAACCGGGATCCATACACTTTGACCTGAGAGAGGGTGAAAACAGTGTTGTGAATAAGGTGTGGGACAGCTATGATACCCATACAAAATACAGCCTGCAGATCATTGCAGATAACAGGGCAAAAACATATGACTTTATTGTAAATGCCGATACGCTTAAGGACATAAGCTTTGAGGATGGCACAGCTGCCGGTATCAATAATTTTACCATTACTTCACCTCTAGACGCATCCGGAGCATATCGATTTGATAATCTGGCCATATCCTCTTATGCCCTGCCTGAGCTGGTCTTTCCTTTCGACGACTGTGTTGAACCGGTCACCGGCCTTATCCTTCCTGATGTTCTTAGCGGAGGAATACAGCTCTACCCCAATCCCTCCAGCGGTCTTGTATACATTGAGTTTGAGCAGGCTCATTCAGGTCCCATCACCATAACAGACCTTTATGGACGGGAGATTTACAGGGCAGAAGAAACAATGGCTAAGCTTTTGGAAGTGGACCTGTCGATGAAAGCCCCGGGCTTTTACCTGATCAGTTTCTATGGCGAGCAGAGCCGTTATACCAGGATGATACAGCTTATTAAATAATACACCTTCTATAGAATGAAAGCCATTATTATCGGAACTCTTTTGCTGGCTGGTCTTGCTGGCTGCAGCAATACCCGCCCCGAAAAACCCAACATACTGATAATTCTGGCAGATGACCTTGGCTGGCAGGATCTGGGTTGTTATGATATTGATGAACCCTGCCCCTACGAGACCCCAAATATTGATAAATTCTCAGAAGATGGGGTCAAATTCTGGCAGGCCTACTCCCCCGCGCCTACCTGTGCCCCTTCAAGAGGCGCAATCCTTGCAGGGAAACATCCTGCTCGTCTGCAGCGCACCCATGTGGTCGGAGGGGCACCACCAATGCCCCATAATGAAGCTGTATACAATACAATCCCCCCCTGGTACAGTGGCAGGTTAAGTGTGGAGGAGACCATCATCCCCGAGGTACTGAATGCCAATGGGTACACGACAGGTCATGTAGGGAAATGGCATATTGCCATAAACCATAACGCTTATCCACAGCCCCTTGATCATGGCTTTGATTTTTCTGTATCAGACAGGGGGGTAAACACTTCTATGAAGCCTGACAGAATATCAGATTTTGCTACCACTGAGGAAGATGACAGGTACAGCATCGATGAAAACGGATTTCCCAGGGACCCCAATAATGAAAATGCCCTGAAGTTCATGGAACAATCCAAGGATAAGCCCTTCTTCCTGTATTATGCCACATGGCTGGTTCACGCCCCCATACAAACACGATCGAAGCGACTGCTTGAGAAATACTGTGAAAAGTTAAATGTCCCCTTTCCCACTGATCCCAAAGGACTGCGAATTCCTGGGCAGAACAATCCTTACTATGCAGCCATGGTGGAGATGTTTGATTATTATGTGGGGCAGATTATATCTTACCTGGAAACTACTGATGATCCCAGGTGGAAAGGTCACAAACTGATAGAAAACACCTATATCATCTTCACCTCAGACAATGGTGGAATGGAGGGAAGTCCAAGTGAGATTTATACAGATAACTATCCCCTTGATAAGGGTAAGATTAATGCCAAAGAAGGAGGAATTCGTGTTCCCCTGATCATCACGGGTCCGGGAATAAAAGCAAAACAGGAAAGCAATGTCATGGTAAATGGTGTTGACTTTTTCCCAACCATCGTTTCATGGACAGGAAGCAAGCATCCCCGTGAAGAGGAGATGGACGGTATCGATTTATCCGAACTCCTTGCTACAGATCCCGACAACGGAAATCTGCTTTTAGGGAAGAACGGAAAGGTGCGAAACGAGATGATGCACCACTTTCCAAATAGCGCCGCCATGCATTCAAGCCTTCGAATTGGAGATTACAAGCTGATTCACAATTTTAATCCGGATAAAAGCCTGGAATTGTACAGGCTTTATGAAAACGGTGAATCCAGGGTGGATATTGAGGAAATGGAAAACCTGAGCAAGGAATTTCCTGAAAAAGCAGCAGAGATGGATCGCTTACTATACGAAAGATTGAGGAGTATGAATGCAAGTTTTCCTTTTCTCAATCCATATTGCGACAGTGATACTCCTCACAAAGAAGCGGTCTGTACAGTGACGGACCATGGTAAAACCAACAATGAAGTCTGGGTGAAATATGAAGAGAACGGCAATAGGGTAAAATCTGCCTATCTGCTTTATACCCTGAACGGTGGGGAACGGTATGAAGAATGGTATCGGAGAGATGCTGTTCTGGAGGAAGACCGGTTAGTGCGTGCAATCCTGCCTGAAGGAACTACACACTACCTGTTCAACCTTGTGGACGAATATAATTTCATGGTCAGTCATCCCCGGATGGGCGGAAATAATGATTATAAGGGCGGGAATTATTCCGTCAATGCCCTATCAGCCGAATAGCCATTTGCTTTAATCAGCGATCTCCTGACGCTCGCTGGAAAAGCAGCCTGGATCAGCCTCCTGTGGCAGGGTATTCTGCCAGTCCGTGATCTTATCCAGCAGTTGTTTAACCAGTTCCGGGTTCTCCTCCTTGATGTTCTTTTGCTCGTAGGGATCGGTACCAAGGTCATAGAGCTCGCAGTAGCTTAAGTCCTTATTGGCCAACAGCTTCAGGTCCTGGTCCATAATGGCATAGGAAACCCAGTGGTCAGGTCTGCTATCCTGGGCAGGCCACGGGGATTCAAATTTCCAGAAGAGTGGGATCTCACGCTGCGGGTAGGGTTTCCCCAGCAATGTTGCCACCTGGGAGACTCCGTCGGGTTTGTAATCGGAAGGCAGTTCCACCCCGGCCAGCTCACAAAATGTAGGAAGGAGATCAACAGCCGAAATCAGGGAAACTTCGTCCGTTTTACCTGCGGCAATTTTGCCAGGCCAGCGGGCAATGAAGGGAACCCCGATCCCGCCCTGAAACAGAGAGGCTTTGTAGCCCTTTCGCCCGCCGGTGGTCCCCTTGGATGCGGCACCACTCCATCCGGCCCCGGTGGCTGTATCGTAGTATAAACTGAGTTTCGCATTACCCACGGAGCGAGCGGGGCCATTATCCGAGCTAAAGATTACCAGTGTATTTTCAGTGAGCTCCAAACGGTCGAGGGTCGCCAGCACCTGTCCGATACGGTCATCCGCATGTGACAGCACCGAGGCGTAGATCTGATCCTCCCTGCTCTCCATGTGGCGAAAGCGCCACTCGTATTCAGGCAGGGTGTGGAAGGGTGTATGCGGTTCGTGGACCCATAAATTGATGAAGAAGGGCTTCCCGGCCTCAACACTTTTCTCAATAAAGGCGATCGTGTTCATCGCATCCTCAAAATATGGCATCTGTTCACCTGCACAGTTGAATGCGCCGTATTCATCGAAACCATAAACATTCGGCAAGGGTGAGTCCGGAACCATATCGTTCGACAGATGCCACTTACCAAAGTGTGCAGTCGCGTAGCCGGCCGACTGAAGCATCTTCGGCAGCGTGTGCGTATCAGGATCGACCCAGTCTGGCATATTGCGCCGCTGGTTGTCTTCCACCCAGGCGAAGTGACCGTCAACCTTGTGACGTGCAGGAAATTGCCCGGTCATCACCCCGGTCCGACTGGGAGAACAAACTCCGCTGGCTACGGTAAAGTGATAAAAATCCGTCCCCTCCAGCGCCAGACGGTCAATGTTCGGTGTCTTCACATAGGGATGCCCGTGACAACTAAGATCACCCCAACCCCAGTCATCGGCAAAAATGAACAGAATGTTTGGCTGATCTGCCGTCTTATCGCTTGTTTGACAGGATGTTATTATGCCCAATACAAGGGCACCAATTACGCTCAAAATTGTACATCTCATGGCTTAAATTTTATATGGTCTAATCTTTAAATATTCTCAAAATCCTCCACATCATCAAGTACAATCTCCTCACGGGCATCTTCGCCTCGCAGAGTCATCGTAACATTTTTAAATTTTATGTTCCTGGCATGCCGGATGTAGGCTCCCCATGCGGGTAGCACACCGAAGAAATATTGCTCAGGATAGCGTGCTATATCTTCCGGTACATTGCTAATGGCAGCATCATCCTCATCGCCTCCGCCAGGGTAGGATATTTGGATATTCTCCAGCACAACATCCTCAATGTAATGCCCCGGTATACCGGCAATCATTATGGGACCTGCCTTGGCTTTTTCTTTATCGGTTTTGTCACCTGACGCACTCTTACCATTTCTATAGCCAATTGTCTTTTCTCTCTCCCTGTCCTCGTAACTTACCTCAGCAATAATTTCGCTGATGTGAATTCCTTTAATTGTTCCAACTTCAGAACTTTCAGAAGCATCTTCACCGGCTTTTTCTGTACCGGTATAGGTGTTTTGGGTATATTGTCTTCCACGGTTACCCAGGCGGATAAAAACAGGGCTTCCAACCTCTTCCATTACATATCCGCGAGATTTCAACATTTTCAAGTGTTCCTCCATCCACTATTTGTAGCTTTGATAGCTCCCATCGGGCAATCGTAAAAGTAACAATTGGTCACTTTTACATTGATAAAACCTCCGCTGGATGAGGTGCCAAATTTAAGTGCTGCCGTATGACTGCTGGCACGGCAGTTGCGTATAACAAAGTTCTTGCATGGATTCAGAGAACTCTTGAGGCAGATAGCATCGTCTCCGGTATTGATGTCACAATTCTCTATCAACACCTCTTCGCACCCGTCTATGTCAAGGCCATCATTATTGGAGCCATTGTTTCTGAAGTCAATATTTATCCCATTGAAATGTACCTTGTGGCAATCGACTATATGCAAACCCCAAAAGGCAGGACGCCTGAAGTTCAATCCCGAAAATGTCACATTCCTGCAGTTTTCAAAGCGGACCAGCCTCGGGCGATTATCCTTGCCTCCGGGGCCTTCACGTTTTGGGAAAGCCTCCGGAGTGCCGCGTCCGTCAATCGTTCCCAGGCCCTCCAGTGTGATATTAGAAGCATTGCCGGCGTAGATCAGGCATTCACTGTTCCCCTCACGGGCAGGAATAAGATTATCAATCCTGTAGTCCTTAATATCCTGACTACCCAATAAGCTTGCGCCATAGTCCAGGGAGAGCTTTACATTGCTCTTGAGGTGAATAGGTGCAATATGATAATCTCCCGGGGGCAGCCACACCGTACCTCCACCGGCGGCCGTACAGGCATCAATGGCTTTTTGGATGGCTTTGTCGTCTTTTGTAATACCATCAGCCACAGCGCCGTATTCCTTAACGTTGAAAATGCTTCTCTTCGGTAGTCAAAATTTGAGATACAATGGAGTTTTCTGTTTTATTGAGATTGGCAGGCACTTGCCAGGATAAGCAGGCCGCAAAGAAGCCTGATTGAATTGAAGCTAGTCATCCGATATCGATTTTAGGCTATTGAAATTAATTGCATTAAAAAGCGATTTTTGCTATGATCTCTTCACCTTTCTTCAGGGTCATAGTTCTATATCCACTTCCATATTGAGATGCCTTCAACACTCCGTGCTGTGAGCAGTTAATTAATGTGGGTTCTGAGGGGAATTTTATGTCAAAGGTATTATCTCTCTCTGCCACGAAAGTGACCTGAATCTCTTTCTTATCCATATCCCATCTCATGGAGGTTCTTATGCCGGCACGGGTCATCATATCCTTAAACTCTCCCTTAGTCCACTCTCCGGGGAGGGCAGGTAATAGCCTGAGCATATTGGCGTTGGAACCACAAAGCATTTCCATGACAGCTGCTGAAATACCAAAATTGGCATCCATTTGAAAGGGTGCTGAATTTCCCCAAAAGGTACTAAGTGTTACACCCATATAACGCCAATCGTTGTGGTAGGTAAAGAAGTTTTTCCCCAAACAAGTACGAGTCAGAATATTCAGGGCCTCCTTAGCTTTCTCACCTTCGCCAAGACGGGCATAGACGTTTGCCATATGAGCCAGCGACCAACCTGTTTGTGATTGTAATCCAATAACCAATCGTTTATCAATAGCTATTTTACAGGCTTTGTATAACTCGGGGGAAGACTCCAGGCTTATCTCATGACCAGGAAATAAAGGGTAGATGTGTGACTGGTGACGATGCTCATAGTTATCCTTAAAGTCCGGGTGCAACCATTCACACAAAGCCCCGTCTTCATTTATCTGATAATCAGGCATATCTTTCAGGATGCCCTTCCATCGCCTCACTCCTTGTTTCTCTATACCCAGCCTTTCACATGATGCCACTAAATTAGTCAGCACCTCTTTGGATATTGCCACTGTAATGGTTGGATTTATTTGCACTTTAATGCTTTTCTCCCTTCCGGTTTCCGGATCGCGTACCCTCATATTTTCGGGCTGATTTTCAGGAGATTGTCCGGGGAAGAACATATTTTTACCAGCTTGGTCTTTTACGATATAGTCTTCGTAAAAAAGCGCCACTTCTTTCATAAACGGGATGGCCCTGTTTTTCAGAAACTCTTCATCGCCGGTAAACAGGTAGTAGTCATAATAGAAGGAAGCCAACCATCCGGCCGCATCAGTCCAGTGTACAACGTGAGGAGCTGTGTGTCGCATGATACCCGATTCGGGCGACATAAATGGTGGAATATAAATGCCACGGCAACCAAAAAGTTGTTTGGCATTGTATCTAAACTGGTCGAGGTGGGCATCAAAATAATCGTAAAATGCCATCATCGACTCTTTCATATTACCGGGAAGCCCTTGCCAGTAATTCATTTCCAGATTCTCGTTAATGCCATATAAGGAACTCCATGGGGGATGATAATCACCATTCCAGATACCTTGAAGGTTGGCAGGATACCCGCCGGCCCGACTGCTGGAGATAAGGAGGTAACGACCATAGTCAAACAGTTTCTGAATGAGTTCGGCAGAAGCAGGGTTTTGATATGCATCTAAGAGCAGGTATTCATTCGGGCTATCGTTGTTATCGCTCAGTTTTATGCTCATAGCGTTAAAACGCTTGCTGTGCATCTTTTTGTGAGCTTCGAAAAGTGTTTCGTAGTTATCTTGCATAAGCAGCCAATTCCTTTTTAAGCCGTGGAACAGCTATGGAGCTCTCTTCATTGGCAAAAACCCCAACGATCAGAACCACCTCATCTGCATCCTTGAATGCCAATAAGTTAGCCTGTCTTGATCGGCCCAGTCCTGAAGACTCTGTTTCTCCATTCTTAGCAGAAACGCGTACTATACCTCCAAATTCTCCGCCATCCGATCCATCCGCTGTAAAAATCACAAATTCATCCTCCACGCTTGTGGTATAGCTTAGTCCATGATCGAATACAGCGCCGTTTTGAGCTATGGCATCTTTCAAATCATGAATGTCAAGCGTTACCGAACCACTTACAGATTTAGACTTATCGGCTTTTATCGACATTACAGTTATATTGTCGGGGATAGAGACGAACAATCGTCTGGAAAAATGTGTTTCGCCATCCCTCCACCGGACTTCTATTTCCCCTGTCTCGAAGTCGATGCTTCGGGAGTAGTCCTCAAACATCTTCTCGGTGTCAGAGGAAATCAGCATATCAAAGGCGGGATGATACCTGGCATTACGTCCCGCAAAGCCTTTTTCGTTAAAAACACTGCGGTAGTGGTCATTGGCTTCAAGGTATTTTCCTTCCAGCATCAAAGCCCGAACCAAGTCCAATTCCCGTGACATATCCGGCAACTCATCAATATTGCCATTGTACCATAATTCGTTGTGATTAAAGAGTACCCTTTCTTTGCTTATGTTTCCATAGACCATTGCCCCAATGGTACCATTTCCTGCAGGCAGGGCTTCGCGCCATTGCTCTGCAGGAGTTATACATGTAATTCCATGCTTGCAGGCACTTAATGGAGAGTACAGCCAAAGAAGACAGGTTATGAATAGCGTTGACTTCAAATATTTCATGGGATTGACCTCTTTTTACAACATGAAGATACTGATGCGTTTTCCATTTGTATTGCTTCATTTTATCGTTTTGTTGCTCTATTCGGTAATTATTCTGTTTTACAATAAAAGAATTAGTCATCAGTCAAACCATTGATTGATTTCAGCAAGCCTTTATAAGCAAATGATCCGTAATTGTATACATAAAATACAAAGTACAGAACCATGAAACATCTGATCTTTTCACTGCTGCTTCCGCTTGTCATTTTTACAACACAATCACTATCCGCACAATCACTTGCCGGCAGCAGGCCGAACATTATCCTGGTTATGACCGATGACCAGGGTATGGGGGATCTGTCCTGCATGGGAAACCAGGTTTTGAAGACACCACATATCGACCGGTTTTATGATGAGGCGACCCGTTTCAGCGAATTTCATGTGAGCCCCACCTGCGCGCCAACACGTTCTGCCATCATGAGCGGACAATATCCCTTTCACGTGGGTGTCACTCATACTATTTTGCAACGGGAACGAATGGCATTATCCGTATATACCCTGCCCCAGGCCCTGAGCCAAGCCGGCTATGAAACAGGTATTTTCGGCAAATGGCACCTGGGCGACGAGGAAGCCTACCTGCCAGGCAGCCGCGGATTTAAGGAAGTTCTCGTGCACGGAGCAGGGGGAATTGGCCAGACCAGGCTTGGAGACTTCCCTCCCAATGATGAGAATGTATATTTTGACAATATACTTTTGCACAACAACACGATAGTACAAACCCGGGGATTCTGTACCGATGTCTTTTTCCAGGCTGCACTGGGATGGATCCGGGAACAGCATGAAGCGGAAGCTCCCTATTTTGCTTACATCTCTCTTAATGCTCCCCATGCTCCCCTGGTCGCACCGGAGAAATATAAAAAACGTTTCCTGGAAATGGGTTATGATGAGGGAACAGCCGGTCGCTACGGTATGATAGAGAATATTGATGACAATTTTGGTTTACTGGTGAAGAAGCTGGATGAATGGGAAGCCCGGGACAACACCCTGGTTATCTTCATGACAGACAACGGGGCCACCCACCTGCGCGGCACCCTGAATGGAGAAAATGTAGTGCATTACAATGCCGGTCTGAAAGGAGCTAAAAACTCTCCCTATGAAGGTGGTAACCACGTTCCGGCCTTCTGGCAATGGAAGGGCGTCCTTGGCAAGGGTGTTGATATTGACCACCTGGTGGCACATATCGACCTATATAAAACCTTTTGCGAGCTCGCCGGGGCAGATTATCCGGATACAATACAGGCCATTGATGGCCGTTCGCTGGTTCCCCTGCTGGAAGATCCCTCATGTGCATGGCCCGACCGGGATATGTTTGTGCATTGTGGCCGCTGGAAGGATGGGGAACGCGAGGAAAATAAATACAATAAAAATGCTGTGCGAAATCAGCGCTGGCGTTTTGTGAATGACACAGAGCTCTATGATATTTCCGCGGACCCCGGAGAGAGTAGCAATGTAATTGAATCCCACCCGGAAGTGGTTCAGGCTCTGCGAAGCGCATACGATGACTGGTGGGAAGCAGCGCTTCCTCAGATGGTCAACGAAGGATTACCAAAGGTGAATCCGGAGGATCAGCCCCTTGCTAAGCGCTACTACAAGCAACTGGAAGAAGAGGGCATCCCGCTCTGGACCCCAGCCGAATTAAATGATTAAGCATATGAAGAAATTAAGCTCACTGGTATTATTGCTGCTGCTCGTAAGCAATAGTCATGCTCAAAAGGTCGGTCCCTGGGATACGGATATCCTGTTCCAGGTTCCCAAATGGGAAAAAACAGACACGGCAGCTCAGCCGGGAATGACCGGGATTCTGTATGAATCCATCCCTGTAAATGGCAATCGCGTACAGGTTTTCGCCTACTACAGTGCCCCGGAAGGGCCTGTACCCGAGGGTGGATGGCCGGCTGTGGTATGTGTCCACGGTGGCGGAGGAACTGCTTTTGATCTCTGGGTTCAAAAATGGAATGATCACGGATTTGCTGCCATCAGCATGGACCTTGAGGGCCATATTCCCATGAGGAGACCGGGAGAGAATAAAGGCACCAGGATTTCAAGCCCTTACCCCGGAATAAGCCGGGTGGGTGTATTTGGCGACTTTGAAAAGCCCGTGGAAGAACAATGGTATTACCACGCGGTGGCCCAGGTAATCCTTGCTCACTCGCTCATCCGCTCATTCCCCGAGGTAAATCCCGAACAAACTGGAATCACAGGAATCAGCTGGGGAGGAACCCTTACCAGCACCAACATGGGAGTGGATAAGCGTTATAAATTTGCCATACCGGTATATGGATGCGGCTTTCTTCCCGATTCGGACGGACACCAGGGTGATGCCATCGAATCAGGAAAACAAACCCGGGTTGTCAATAAATTCTTCGATGCATCGGCCTATTTTAGCAATGTAAACATCCCCACACTGTGGGTAAATGGAACCAACGACAAGCATTTTTCCATGCCCGCCACCCAGGAATCCTCCCGCTCGGTGAAAGGACCGGCAACTTTACGTTTTAAACTAAGAATGAAGCACGGGCACTACCCCGGATGGGAACCCGAAGAAATCTATGCCTTTGCCCGTAGTGTGGTGTTGGAGGGTGATCCGCTCATCCAGTTGGGAAAGCCCAAAATCAATGGATCAGAGGCTTCGGTTTCTTACTCCTCCTCTAAAAAGGTATCAAATGCCGAACTCCTATACACGATGGATACGGGCATCTGGAATCAGCGTCTGTGGGAAGTGGCACCGGCAAGCGTGTCCGGCTCAAGCATTACGGCCTCTGTCCCCGAGGGCGCATCAAGCATCTTTTTTACCGCTACCGATGAACGCGAATTGATGGTCAGTTCTGAATACCTGGAGATTGAAAAATAAATAGAAAAGTAAAATTATGAAAGCAAGAAACATCATTTTTTTCAGCCTGGTAATGCTATTTTCAGCAATGCTCCGGGCCACGGATCGCCCAAACTTCATTTTTATCTATGCCGACGATCTGGGCTGGGGCGACCTGGGCTGCTACGGTCATCCCATTTTGAAAACACCCAACCTGGATAAAATGGCTACGGAAGGTGTCCTGCTCACGAACTTCTACGTGGCTAATCCTGTCTGCTCTCCGTCCAGGACTGCAGTTATGACCGGTCAATACCCGGCAAGGCATAGTGTTCACAGGCATTTCTCAAGCCACGCCAACCATGTGGCCAATAATATGCCTGATTTCCTGGATCCAGACGTAACCCTGCTAACCAGGCTGATGCAGGAAAATGGGTATAAAACCGGGCATTTCGGAAAATGGCACCTGGGAGGCAGTAAAGATGCCCCCAGCCCATCGGCCTATGGTATTGATGTGCATTATACGACCAATTCCAGTGATCAGAAACTGAAAGTGCCCCGCAACCAGAGTACCGAGAAAATGGTGGATGAGGCCATTGCTTTTATAGAAGAAAACAAGGATAAGCCATTTTATGTGAACATCTGGACCCTTGTCCCACACGCGAACCTGGATCCAACGGATGAGCAGATGGCTCCCTATGCTGAATATGGCCCGCAGGGTCCCGCGAAGACCAGAGGATTCTCGACACCAAGGCAGATATTTTATGCTGCCGTCACGGATATGGATTACCACATCGGCCGATTATTCCAAAAGATGGATGAACTGGGCTTGAGTGAGAATACCATTATTGCCTTCTCAAGCGACAACGGCCCGGAGGACATCAATGTTGTAAATGCAGCCCATAGTGGAGTAGGATCACCAGGCCCTTTCAGGGGGCGCAAAAGGAGCCTCTATGAAGGAGGTGTTCGAGTTCCCTTCATTGTGAAATGGGAAGGCCATACACCAGCCGGGGTGATAGATGATCAGAGCATCGTGGGCACAGTTGACCTGCTGCCCACCTTTTGCAGCCTGGCAGGCATTGACCTTCCGCTGGACTATGCGGCAGATGGACAGGATGTGAGCTTGATCCTCTCGGGAAAGCCCGTTGAAAGGGATGCTCCCCTGCTGTGGGACTGGACAGCCACCCAGTCCGGCCATACCTTCAATAAAAGCCCGGGCCTGGCCCTTCGGTCGGGAAAATGGAAGTTCCTGATGAATCCCGACGGATCAAGGAAAGAGCTGTATGATTTTGAAGCGGATCCCCAGTGCATGGAGGTGGATAACCTGGCCGATCGCTACCCCGAGGAGGTAGCAAAATTCAGTGAAATGCTCCTTGAGTTTAAGGCATCAATACCCCAGGGAGCCCCAACCGAAGTATCGGGATCCAATCACTACCCCATGCCAGGCAGCAGCGCCCGGATCTCTTACCTCGAGGAGTCCGAATCCGATATGGCTCAACGTATGAAGTGGTTTACGGATGCAAAATACGGGATGTTTATCCATTTCGGGCTCTACAGTCAACTGGGAGGGATCTACGAGGGAAATGATCAGGGGCGATATGCCGAATGGATACAGGCAAATCAACAGATCCCGAAAGAGGAGTATGTTAAACTGATAAACACCTGGAACCCGAAGAATTTTAATGCCGATAAAATCGTAAAACTGGCAAAGGAAGCCGGAATGAAATACCTGGTTATTACCACCAAGCACCATGAAGGTTTTTGTCTGTGGGATTCTGAATTTACAGAGTATGACATTGCCAGTTCGCCTATGTCCGGACGAGATTTTATTAAGGAATTATCGGAGGCCTGCAAAAAACAGGGGATCCATTTTGGAACCTATTACAGCATCATTGACTGGAACCACCCCTCTCATGATATCCCGGGACCAGACGCAAGGGAAGTAAATCGTAAACGCTGGCAAAATCCCACCCTCCACCCGGGTAAAAAGCAGGAATACGTGCAGTATCTGAAAAACCAGGTCAAAGAATTGATTGAGAAGTACGACACTGAGATTTTATGGTTCGATGGTGATTGGGCTGACTACTGGACCCTGGAAGACGGGGATGATTTATACCAGTACATCAGGGAATTGAAACCGGATATCATCATCAATAACCGGGTCTCCAAACGTAAGATATTCAAAAAAGACTTTGGCACACCCGAGCAATTTGCTCCCGACACGGAATTAAAACACTACTGGGAAGCCTGTTACACCATGAACGATTCATGGGGTTTCAAGATCAAAGACGAGGACTGGAAAAGCCCCGCGGTGGTGTATCAGAAGCTGAAGGACATAAACGGGCTTGGAGGCAATTTACTTTTGAATGTCGGACCCGACGGCAATGGCGAAGTACCGGAAGAATCGGCCAGGATATTATTGGAAGTTGGCCACATGCTTGCCCCCTAGGGCATCCAATGTCTAAACAGGAATGCATGACCGTAGTGAAGGAAGTGCATAAAAGATATATGGTAATAAAAAATATGCAGACTATGAAGCGAAGAAAGATGTTAAAGACCAGTGCAGCCTGGACCGGGGCAGCACTGATTGGCCCGACTGTAATTGCCAGTACTGCCTGCAGTACTAAACCCCGTGTCCCCTCCTACCTTAAGGGATATGAAGGAGTTTATGCTAGCGATCCCCGGGAGGCAGCTCTAAAGTACTTCAGGGATGCAAAATTTGGCCTTTTCATCCACTATGGCTTATATAGCCTGCAGGAAGGTTACTGGCAGGGTACTCATTCAAAACCGGCCGAGTGGGTCCAGCTCCGTGGAAAAATACGCCTGGAGGAATACGAGAAGCTGGCAACAAGGTTTACTGCAGAAAAATTTGATGCCGATTTCATTACAGACATGGTCCTGGATGCCGGTATGAAGTATATCAACCTGACCACGAGGCACCACGACAGTTTCTGCCTCTTCGACTCCAAATTCACTGAATTCAAGAGCACCAACAGCCCGGCAAAAAGGGACCTGGTAGCTGAATTGTCCGAGCAATGCCAGCAAAAGGGGCTTGGTTTTTACCTCTATTACTCGCACGGGCGCGATTGGCGCCACCCCCATGCTCCCAATAGAGAAGAATGGGGTGGCAATCCCAGGCCTGACTATGATCCACCAGAGGTAAGGTACAAGTATGGTGAAGATCATGATCTCCAGATCTACGTGGAATTCATGAAGAACCAGGTCACGGAGCTACTGACTAACTACGGCCCTATTGGTGCAATATGGCTGGACGGGATCGCGACACCCCTTTCACGGCCCGAAAAGATTGAAGAATTCAGGGTGCAGGAACTGTATGACCACATCCACTCCCTACAGCCCCAGGTGCTTGTTTCATACAAACAGGGTTTGCTTGGCACTGAGGATTTCAAAGCCCCGGAACGTCATTTCACAGGCACTTCAGAGGTGCCCCTGGAGCTTTGTGATACCCTTCAACCCAATTCGTGGGGTTATGACCGCATGGATAACAAGGCACATAAATCGGCCGACCAGGTTATGGAAATGCTTGAGAGCGCGAAGCGCATGAAAGCAAACCTCCTCTTGAATACCGGTCCTTTACCAGATGGATCAATCCACCCGGATGATGTGAATACCCTGCGTGAAGTGGGCAGGCGTTTAAAGAAAGCCTGAGTTTAATTTTATTACTGCTCAGCACCTATGAAAATATCCCTGACTTTTATTGCATTTCTGCTGTCTTTATCTGTATATGCACAGGACAGGCAGCTATGGCATGGATACGAGATCCTGGATTCCACCCTGAATGGCAGCTCGTATAAAATTGTATTCCCGGATCAGGCAAATGCTAAACGGGACTGGATCTGGCGGGCTCGCTTCTGGGGACATGAGCCGCAAACGGATCTTGCCCTGCTTAAACAGGGATTCCATTTGGCCTACATTGATGTTGAGGGGCTGTTTGGCAGTGAAAATGCCATTGAGCGCTGGGATGCATTCTACGAGCTTATGATATTGGAATATCACCTGAATCCAAAGGTGGTTTTGGAAGGCATGAGCCGTGGCGGCCTGATCGTATATAACTGGGCCAACCGGAACGCGGAAAAGATTGCCTGCATCTATGCCGATGCCCCGGTGTGTGATTTTAAAAGCTGGCCCATGGGTTACGGAATGGGATCAGGTTCAAAACAGGCCTGGCTGAGCTGCCTTGCTGAATACGGTTTCACTGAGGAACAGGCCCTGGCATTCAAGGGCAACCCGGTGAATCACATGGAGCATATTGCCAGGGCAAAAGTCCCCATCCTCCATGTGGTAGGTGGTGCCGACAAGGTGGTCCCCGTTTCAGAAAACACCGGCCTCTTAAAGGCCAGACTGCTTGAACTTGGCTGGGAAATGCAGGTTCTTCACAAACCGGGTGTGGGGCATCATCCACACTCATTGGAAGATCCAAAGCCCATTGTCGATTTCATTATGATACATACGGGGAATCGCGAAAAGGCAATCTCAATAAAGCCGGAATGTAGCAAAAATAACACCACCCTTAGAAGTGAATTCAGGAACTCTAAGAATCGCTTTGAACAATCAGGAGAAGGCCATGTGGCATTTATTGGCGGATCCATCACCGAAATGGATGGCTACAGGCCCATGATCTGCTCCTACCTGGAAGAAAGCTTTCCCCATACCGAGTTCAGCTTTACCAATGCCGGCATATCATCCACCGGCTCGACTACAGGCGCTTTCCGGATGGAAAGGGATGTGCTGGACCAGGGTCCCCTTGACCTGCTTTTCGTAGAGTTCGCTGTGAACGATGACCAGGATTCGGAAGACAGCTATAAAGAAGCCATGCTGGGAATGGAGGGTATTATCCGCAAAGCAAGGGCTTATAATCCGGATGTGGATATTGTCATGACCTTTTTTGTAAATCCCTCAATCCTTGAAGATTACCAGAATGGCCTTATCCGGACTTCCGTAGCCGCACACATGGAGGTGGCCTCACATTACGGGATATCAAGCTGCAATTTTGCCAAGGAAGTGTCCGATCAAATCACCGTTGGCACCCTCCTTTGGGAAAGCATCAGGGGAACCCATCCCAACGAATATGGCAATCGCATTTGTGCGCGTATGATCAGCAATATGCTGGAGCAAGCATGGTCGAAAAAAGAAATTTTTGACCTGCCTGAACCCATCAATCCAAATAATTTCGAGCATGGAAAGCTGGTGGATCCTTCAGAATGCTCCTTCGGTCACCTCTGGTATTATTCGGAACCGGACTGGGATGAGTTAGCAGGTAAAAAACGGGAGCGCTTCCTTGGCATACCCTTGCTCTGGACCGAGAAGAAAGGGGCTGAGCTTAGCTTTGAGTTCAGCGGGACCGCTGTGGGGGTTTATATGCTCTCGGGACCCGACGCGGGCATCGTGGAGGTAAGTATCGATGGCGGCCCCTTCCTTATACACGACCTCTATCATGAAAAGTTCAGCAAAGGCCTGCACTATCCCCAAACCATCATGTTTGCCAACGACCTGGATAAGGGAACACATAACCTGCAGATAAAAATGCTTAAGGAAAGTTCGGGAACCGGAAATGCAATGCGTATATTGAACTTTGTGGTAAACTAAATCCAAAGAAAAGAAAGAAATGAGTGCTTTGAAAATGGCTTCCAGGAGCCTGGTAATCCTTATGACTTTTGGCATACTCACGGGCTGCACATCGCCTGAAGCCGAGGGCTTTGAAAAGGAATGGTCCATTTATTCAACGAGGCCTTTCCGGCTGCGATTTGAGTAAAATGGGGCTCAAAAGTCGCGAATAACTTCGATCAATGGCAGTATGATGCAGGCCGTTATTACCACCTTATCGACGATGCAATCTGGCCCACCGGTATCGAATACCAGATCCGCTATGATCATACCATTTCCCGCAACCACACGGGTGACCTCATTCGCCCCGGGGGTACTGCTTATGACTGGTAGGCCATCCATAAATTGAACGGAGAGGTCGTGAACATGGCCTTTAACCTGAGTCCGGCCGAAGGCATCATTGGTCTGCAGGGCGAAACAGCAGAAATATTCTACCGAAATATTGAGATCAAATAGTTCGATGCTGCCATCCCCAGTGAAGAGTTTCTGAAGCGATAAACAAGCCGTGGAGGATTCAATATCACTTCAGCCTGCCCATTTTGGATGCATCAAAAGGCTCGATACCCAGCTCAATAGCCGGACTTCCCGGCTGGAATCCGAAGTCACCATTCTCTGGATCATTAAACAGGGGATCACCAGACAAACTTGACACTTCCTTCCAAAAGCCAGCCACCATCAATGATTTTGTATTGCCAGCCTCGCGTATGGCTCTCAAAGCACTAACTGCTCCAGGCATGTTGGCCAAAGGCTGGGATTTGCTTTCGCTGGCCATTTCATCTCCACCCCGGGATACAAACAACTCCGCGGGTGCCTGATTCATAAAAGATTGAATAATTAGAAGCGGGAGGAATAATTGCCAATATTCATTTTAACTAAGAACTTGCAATTCATTGCTTGAAATGAGCAAGTGGAAATGTATTCAATTTTGAATATTATGCCTTATTGAATTACAAACAAAATAAGTGCGCTGATGATTTTCTTAAGAAGCTATTGTCAAAACATAATTCCCGTCTTTTGCCTATTCCTGGCCACACTTTCAGGCCAGGCAACAGCATTTGCAAAGGTTAAACCTTCCAGGCCCAATATCATCATCATCATGTCAGATGATATGGGCTTTTCAGATCTTGGATGCTATGGGAGTGAGATTGAGACACCCAACCTGGACTTGCTGGCAAAAGAGGGTCTCAGGTTTACACAATTCTATAACGAAGGTGTTTGTGTCCCTACCCGGGTCAGCCTTCTGACCGGACTCCATCCCAAACAAACCGGAAACAACGTGAACAATCGTAACGTTGGACTTTCAAAACAGGCCGTAACGCTTGCTGAAGCCATAGGCCCTGCGGGGTACAAGACTTATATTACAGGAAAATGGATGGTTGGTGACAGAGAAAAATCCATGTGGCCCCTCGGTCGCGGATTTGATCATTCCTTTTGTTGTCCGGAAGGTGGCGGGGTCTATTTTGCCCCTTCCTTTTTCTACACCCATTATGGTCAGAAACGAAGGATTGCAAGAGACAATGAAGTTATTTTCGATGTGGGAAACTCGCCTCCACAGGGATGGTATTCCACTGATGCATGGACGGATGAGGGTATAAAATATGTGCAGGAGGCTGTTGAGATGGAGAAGCCCTTCCTGTGGTACCTTGCCTACAACGCCCCGCACTGGCCACTCAAGGCAAAACCGGAGGATATTGCCAAATACCGGGGGAAATATACGCAGGGTTGGGATAAAGTCAGGCAAGATCGTTATAAACGCCTGCTTGATCTGGGCATTATCAGTGAGAAATGCGATCTGTCGCCCCGGGGCGCTCCTATTCCTGACTGGGAAAGTTTATCGGAAGAGGAAAAAGACCTTCAGGATCTGAGGATGGCTACTTACGCGGCTATGGTTGACTGTGTTGATCAGAATATTGGTAAAATCATCAGGAGTCTTAAAGAAAATGGGATCTATGAAAACACATTGATTCTCTTTCTCTCGGATAATGGTGGTGATGCCGCAGGTGGTGTAACTGGCAGCAATACCGGGGAAGGAAGCTGTGGCACTGCCGAATCACACGTCCTGTATGGCGAATGCTGGGCAAATGTGTGCGATACACCCTTTAAAAAATACAAAAACTGGCTTCACGAAGGTGGCATTGCTTCACCCTTAATTGCTCACTGGCCGAAAGGTATTCCTTCAAAGATGCATGGTTCCCTGGTGGATGAGCCAGCACATGTCATTGATTTTATGGCAACCTGCGTGGATCTGTCAGGGGCGACATACCCGGAAAGCCATATGGGAAATAAGATCTTGCCCATGGCAGGTAAAAGCCTGCTGCCTTTATTCAAGGGGGGAAAGTTTGAGCGGGAACATCCTATTTACTTTAACCTGGGAGGTCACCGGGCAATGCGGAAAGGCAAATGGAAACTGATCGCAGTCAAAAATGGAGAGTGGGAGCTCTACAATATGGAGAAAGATCGCACCGAGTTGTTTAATCTTGCAGCCGAACGACCAGAGAAAGTCAAGGAATTGTCTGGATTATATGATGCCTGGTAAGTCAACCTTCAATAAAACAAATCAAATTTAAGGATCGCGTTATGAAAGAAATTGTCGTTATAATCATATTCATGTTGTCGTGCGCTATGCTGACAGCTGCAGATCTATATGTGGCAGTAAATGGGAATGACACTAATCAGGGCACGGAGGATCGGCCCTTCGCAACGATTGAAAGAGCACGCAATGAGGTTCGACATTGGATAAAAGCAGGCCTCTCTGAAAATGTAATAGTCCATATACAGGGCGGGGTCTATCATCTGAAAGAAACCGTGGTTTTCACACCAAAAGATTCTCCCCCCAGAGGAATAAATGTACTATATAAGGCTGCCCAGGGAGAGGAAGTGGTAATAGATGCAGGAGTACCAATTACCAACTGGCAAAAAGCTAAAAAACTGCCTGACGGGATGCCTGCTATTGCTCAGAATAAGGTATGGGTGGCTGACATGCCTGCCGGATTGGATCGATTCTTTACATTATATGATGGGGATGAGAGACTCACAAGGGCGCGTTCGGCTGGATTTAAGCCCCTTGACAGGATTGAATCAGCCGAAGAAAAGAAAGACGGAAGCTATCTGAAGATCATGAAGTATCCGCCAAATGCGATGAAGAACTGGCCAAACATAGAGGATGCAGAGCTTTTATTGCTACCCTCTCAGTCATTTACAATGAACATTTTACCCCTGGCAAGAGTTGATGAAGAAAATATGCTGGCCTACACTGCCATACCCGGGACCTATCGGCTCGGTCCGCAACTCCATAGTAGCTTTGATGAAACTGCCTGGGTCGAGAACATGCCAGACTTTCTGGACGGTTCCGGGGAATGGATTGTGGATACAAAAACCCGCAAGATCTACCTCTGGCCCTCAGGAGCGATGCCATCGGAAAACATCATAGCACCCGGCCTGAATGAATATTTTCGTATTGAAGGAAGGATAGATAAGGACGGGCCAGTGGATCAAGTGGTGCAGGGGCTGATTTTCCAAGGATTGACCTTTACTCATGGTAGGCGCGATCTTTGGGATGCAAACCATAAAAGCCTGGGTTTACAACATGATTGGGAGATGTACGACCGGGGCAATGCCCTGGTGCGCTTTCGTGGCGCAGAGGATTGCGCAGTAAAGGATTGTTATTTTATCCATTCTTCCGGATCAGCCGTAAGACTTGACCTGCATTGCCAGCGCATTAAGGTCATCAATAACAATATTTACCATATGGGTGGAAGCGGCATCCTGATCTCAGGTTATGGCCCCGGAAAAAAAGACCTCAGTAAAAACAATGAAGTCATCAACAATCACATACATCATATCGGACAAATGTACTGGCATGCGCCCGCTATTTTCATCACCCAATCGGGAAATAACACTGTTGCCCATAACCTGATCCATAACTGCCCCTACAACGGATTGGTGATAAGCGGAATTCGCAATATCAGCAGCAACAACCTGGAAGGCGAGTCTCAGGGCACAGTTCGCTGGCATGAAGTTGATAGCAATTGTGCATTTCCCGAAACAATCCCATACCTCCATGCGGTTGACAATGTAATTGAATACAATGAAATCCACAATTGTATGGAATTTTTGGAAGATGGTAACGGGATTTATATCTCGGGAGCAGGCAGGGGCAATCTGATCCGCTGGAATTACATACACGATATTGTAGGCAACCGTACACCCGGAGCTATCAGAACGGATGGCTTCCAGCTGGGAACGATCATTGATGGAAATATTATACAGCGCTGCGGTAACCTGGCCATCCTGATAAAATATGATAACAACTTCACCAATAATATTTTCATTGATATGGTGAATATCAGGGGTGAAGGGGCCAGTATAAATTACGTTGGCTCACCCGCTCACAAACCAGATATGGTCGCTAAAAACGGAAAGCTTACGCGTAACATCTTCTATCTAACAGACAGCACAAATTCATCGTATTACACCGGAGGAGACCAACCCTCATGGCTTAAAGATAATGAGGTGGACTACAATCTTTACTTCAATGCAGTAAATCCCGGACATGCGGAGATATCTCTTGCATCGTACCAGGAACTAGGTGTGGACCAGAACTCTATCGCAGCTGATCCTCTGTTTATTGATCCGGAAGATGGTGACTTCAGGCTTCAAGCCGAATCACCCGCCCTCAGGCTGGGCTTTAAGCCCATTAACTCAAAGAAAATAGGCTTGCTTAAGGAACCAGCGATCATTGAATAAAAAAACAAATCTATGAAGCATAAAAGAATACTGATTCCCATTTTCCTCTGTATTAGCCTTCTTTCCTGCAATCAAGGTGATGAGATTTCTATTGACATTGATTGGCCAGGGTTCATATCTAAACAGGACATGCTTTGGAATCATCTCCCCCTCAAATGGGAAGAATCCCCCTTTATGGGGAATGGTGATTTGGGATTGATGATTTATTTTCCTGAGGATTCAAACTGCATGAAGCTGGATATCGGGAGTTCCAGGGTTCAAGATTACCGGGATTGGAATGGAGAAGTCTCATCACATCCCCGCCTTCCAATTGGATATTTTAATGTATTTCCTTCCGGGGAAATACTGAGTGGAAGTATGAGATTGGATCTTTATAATGCCGAGACCTCAGGGGAAATTATAACAGATAAGGGTAAAATAAAACTATCTGCATATGTTCATGCCTGCGAGGACATTATGATTGTTGAATTGGATTTCTCAGGTGATGAAAGTAATGCCCGCATTGAATGGCAGGAACTCCCCGCAATAAATCCATTGGGGACCTTCATGGCAAAACGATATAAGGGAAAGGGGCCGCTAAAAGTCAAACAGCAAATATTCAATGAGCAAGGCAGGAGGGTTTGGGCCGACTATAAACTCAATCCTGAGGGCGAAAAGATAGATATTGCTTCTATAGATGTATATAAGCAGCCACTGCTTCAAGGTGGCAGTACCTCAACTGCATGGAGTGTAAAAGCATCCGAAACCAGGCAAATCCTTTTCATTAATATAAGCCATGATTCAGCCGAAAAGAATACTGCACAGGAAGCTGCATCCATGGTGAATGAGATGATGAAAAAGGATCTTGAGCAGCTGAAGACCGATCATGATACCTGGTGGAACAGCTTTTATCAAAAAAGCTTTATTTCTATACCTGAAAAAAAACTGGAGAGTTTTTACTGGATCCAGTTGTATAAGCTGGCCTCTGCAACGAGAATGGATGGCGCATTGATTGATAATCAAGGTCCGTGGCTTCAGGAGACAAGATGGCCTGGTGCATGGTGGAATTTAAACGTGCAGTTGACCTATTGGCTCTGCAATGCATCTAATCATACTGAATTAAATCATTCTCTTATTAATACCCTCGGTAATAATCTCCCGGCTCTTATTCACAATGTTCCGGAAGCGTATCGCCATAACTCTGCAGGAGTAGGCCGAAGCACCGGTCAGATTCCCTCTCACAATATCGGAGAACCCGGGGAAAGCAACAGTGTCCTGATGGAAATCGGGAATCTGCCATGGGCCTGCCACAATCTTTGGTTACACTACCGCCATACCATGGATCAGGATATGCTCAGGGAAAAGCTTTTCCCCATTTTAAAAAGGGCGATCAACTATTATATCCATTTTATTGAAAAAGATGAAGATGGCATTTATCATCTGCCTCCCACAAATTCACCTGAATACCCATACGATCAAAATGCATGGGATGGGAACTTTGATTTGTCGCTATTAAAATGGGGATCTCAGACGTTAATTGAAATTTGCGAAATACTGGATCTTGACGATCCCCTGCTCCCTGTCTGGAAAGACATTGATAAAAACCTGGTTGAATTCCCTCGTGATGAAACCGGGTATTTAATCAGATCGAATACACCATACGCCTTGTCGCACAGGCATTATTCCCACTTATTAATGATATACCCCTTATATCTTGTAAATGTTGAACAGCCCGGAGGAAAGGAAGTGATTGAAACATCTATTGAACACTGGCACAGTTTACCGGAAAAATTGCGCGGGTATTCATTTACCGGGGCCTCATCGCTTTATTCCTCCATTAATGAAGGAGACAAAGCCCTGGAATACCTGGATCGATTATTCAGCAGCTTTTTACTAGCCAATACCTTATATAAGGAAGCAGGGGGACCTGTCATCGAAACCCCATTGTCGGGTGGACAGGCCATCATCGATATGATGCTCCAGAGCTGGGGTAATAAAATCCGGGTATTCCCTGCAGTTCCCACCTCATGGAAAGATCTCTATTTCCATCAATTATTGGCTCAG
This sequence comes from uncultured Bacteroidota bacterium, assembly GCA_963713725.1. Lineage (GTDB taxonomy): Bacteria > Bacteroidota > Bacteroidia > Bacteroidales. The sequence goes on along the minus strand of CAVQMZ010000015.1, from coordinate 815,208 downwards.
GGCGGATTTGAAATCAGTGCCGCCCGGGAAGAAGGAAGAACAAAATTCATATCCGTAAAAAGCCTTGCAGGTGAACCTTGCATTATTAAATCCGATCTGGAACGCCCCTTAAGGATACAAAGTGATCATAAGTTGAAGTACAAGTGGTTAAATGAGGATGAGCTTCAGCTATTCCTTGGGGAGAATGAAGAAGCCCTCTTATATTCAACAAAAACCAGTGGCCCTTTTGTGATTAAGGGTGTTCCCTCAGATAAGCAGAAAGTTTATTTCGGTTTGCCTGAATAAAAAAAGAAGCCAAAGGAGAAATAAGATGAAACTAAAAATCTTGCTTACCATCACCCTGATTTGTTATACTGCGTGTAATCATGCAGAATCCCTGTCTGCTCCTCCAAATTTCATTATCATATTCTGCGATGACCTCGGCTATGCAGATTTATCATGTTACGGATCATTTTGGAACCAAACCCCAGAAATTGACCGGATGGCCGTCGACGGACTGAGGTTCACAGATTTTTATGCCGGTGCACCGGTGTGTACTCCCTCCCGGGCAGGACTGATGACGGGATGCTATGCCCGGCGGGTTGACCTGGATTTGGATGCATCGGGGCGCTGGGTACTATTTCCTGTTGCGAGCAAAGGTTTAAATCCAGATGAAATCACCCTGCCAGAAGCCTTAAAAACCAGGGGATATTCCTCAGCCATTATCGGTAAATGGCACCTGGGAGACCAGCCGGAATTTTATCCCCTAAGACATGGCTTTGATTACTGGTTTGGTCTTCCCTATTCAAATGATATGGAAAAAGAAGCACGATCTGATCCCCCTTTGCCTCTCCTTCGAAATGACCAGGTGATTGAACAGCACGGTGATCACATGGCCTTTGATCAATCAAATCTTACTAAACGCTATACCCACGAAGCCATCAAGTGGATCGGGGAAAATAAACAGCATCCTTTCTTTCTCTATCTGGCCCATACGATGCCACATAATCCAGTTGCAGCACGTCCGGAGTTTTTCCAACAAACAAGCAATCCAAAAACTGCGATTCGGTGCATCAGTGGCTGAAATCAGCTGGTCCACAGGCCAAATTCTGGATTATTTGAAAAGGGAGGGCCTTGCAGATAATACCCTGGTGATTTTCACCTCAGACAATGGTGGGCAACCCCGCTGGGGCGCGGATAACGGAATTCTTAAGGGAACAAAAGGTCAAATATTTGAAGGGGGTGTTCGGGTGCCATGCATTGCCTGGTGGCCGGGAAAAATATTACCCGGATCCACATGTAATGCTCCTGCCTCGGTGATCGATTTTTTTGCCACACTTACCAAACTGGCTGGAATTCAAGTTAATGATGATGTAAAAAGAGATGGTGCCGATATTTCGGAGTACTTTTTCTCCCCTGGACTAAAGCAAGAGCCAAGACCCTATTTTTACTGGCATGTGGGTTATCTTCAGGCTGTACGGTATGGTGATTGGAAAATAAATTTACTGGGAGCATTCAATGACGAAGAACGGATAAACATAAGGAAGATATGTTTTGGAGATAATCCATCAATAAAACAAGTCGAACTATATAATCTACGCAACGACCCGGGAGAAAGGACCAATCTTGCAGCATTGCATCCGGATATCGTCAGCTTATTAAAAGGGATGGCAATGGACGAAAGAGCAGCCCTGGGGGAATGGACTAAACAGGGTAAAGAAGTCAGAAAGACTGTATATGTAAAAAACCCAAAACCTATCAAACTAAATGATCATACTGATGAATAAAAACATTAAACTCTCAACTTATTGGCTGATTCTGATGACCCTCTTAATCACCGGATGTGCTACTAATTTTCCTCACCAGATAGAGAAGCAGGAAAACTCTCTGACGCTTATTCTGGATAGCCTGCAAATCTCACTCGAGATTATCGATGAATCCATCATCCATGTGAAAAAACAAAAGAATGGGGAAATAACATCCGGCATCCCAGATTATATATCCATACTGGAACCCCGGGGAATCCCCTGGAGCATCAGTGAGAAAAACGAAAAGCTGATTATTTCGACCGGGGCATTAAATGTTCTGGTGAATGCAGATGGATGCATTGAATACCAAACAAAAGACAGTCGGAAACTAGTGACCGAAAACGAAGAATCAACTTTTATCAGCCAGGGAAACGGTAATAAAATCAGTGTTTCTCAGACCTTTACAGCAGAAAATGAGGGGATATATGGCCTGGGGCAATTCCAGAGCGGCATCATGAACTGGAAGAGTGTGCCGGTCAGGTTGAGTCAGACAAACCTGGAAATAGCCATTCCTTTTATTGTCTCCACCAAGGATTACGGGATTTACTGGCATAATTACAGCGAAACCGAGTTTAATCCACCTGAACATGAACTTATATTCACCAATACCATCGACGAGGAGATGAATGTGCGTGAAACCACCTTCATTCCGGAGTTAAGCGGCAATTATAACTTCCTTTTCGAATCGAACCAGGTCAATGAAGTCATCAACAATACCAAAATATATGTTGTTATCGACGGGGATAGCATTATTTCTTACACCACTTTCTGGGAGCCGGTTTGCTTTTCTGGGAGTAAATACCTGGAAAAGGGAAAAGCCTATAAAGTCACCACCCAAAATACAAATTCCCAAGAGCCGGGTCGATTGTTTTACAACGAACCCGATCACAATAAAACCGTATTTAGCAGTACAGCTGGGGAAAGCATTGACTATTATTTCATTCATAGCAGAGATCCCAAAGCAGTTATTTCTGAATACCAGCGCTTAACAGGAAAGGCACCCTTGTTTCCGAAATCAGCATATGGGTTCTGGCAATGTCGGAAAATATAATACCCAGGCCGAATTAATAACAAATGCCATGGAGTACAGGAAAGGGATATTCCGGTCGACTATCATCGTCCAGGATTGGTATTACTGGCCAAAGGGCGAAAAAGAACCGGGATGGAACCGGGCAAAGTACCCGGATCCAAAGACCATGCTTGAAAAGCTTAAAGAGCTGCGATATAAAACTGATGGTCTCTGTTTGGCCGGAGGTCCAAAATTCCCCTCTAGAAAAGTATAAACTAGGAAGCTATAAATTGGGATGCTACTGATTATCTCGATTTCACAGATCAGGGTGTACAAAAGAGATATTACAAGATGCTTAGCGATTCCATGTTTCATTATGGGGTTAAGTTCCATATGGCTGGATGGATCTGAAACGGTGCGCAAACCCTCATTCGATTTTCCCACAAGCATTGGCCCATTTAAAAAAATTGCAAACTGCTATTCCCTTCTTGCTATGCAAGGCTATGTATGAGGGAAAGCGCAAAATACCCCAGATTGGGTGTATTATCCACTCGGCAATTTCCGGCACGTATGGAGCCGCTTCCTGTCGGGCGATACAGAAGCACATGGGAACGATATGCCGAGCAAATATCCGCGGTTTAAATTTCACTATGGCAGGATACCATACTGGACCCATGATATTGGCGGATTTTTCAGAGACAGCAATTCCAAAAACCCAGTCTATGATAATCAATATACCAACCAGGAATATATTGAGTTACTCACCCGCTGGTTCCAGTTCGGCACATTTAATCCCATATTCCGTATTCATGGCTACCGCTCCAATACTGAGATCTGGAGGTATGGAAAGGAATTTGAGAATATAGCCCGAAAGTTTATTAACCTTCGCTATCAATTAATACCCTACATTTATTCAGAAGCCTGGAAAGTCAGTACTGAAGGCAGCTTAATGATGAGTCCCGTGCCCTATCTCTACCCGGATGATAAAAACACATGGGGAATCAAGGATCAGTTCCTTTTTGGAGAATCCTTGCTTATCTGCCCGGTTACAGCCTATAAGGCAAGAAATAGGGAGCTTTACCTTCCAGAAGGAAACTGGTACAATTTCTGGACCGAAGATCTGGTGGTTGGTGGGGCAACAACAAGAGCTGCTGCTCCTCTGGATCAATGCCCATTTTCGTAAAAGCCGGGACCATCCTTCCCCTGGGTCCGTCTCTTCAGTTTGCGACTCAGGAATCTGACGAAGCCCTGCAAATAAAGGTTTTCCCGGGTAAGGATGCAAAGTACATACTCTATTTCGATGATAATGAAAGCTATGAATATGAGCAGGGTATCTATTCGGAACTAAATCTCACCTACTTCGAATCTTCGAAATCATTAAGTATAGAAACTGGCTATGATAAATATACCCACTTTGATAAAAATCCCCTTGAGTTGATCATTACGCTTCCCCGGTGAGGCCAGGCAAAAGAATGTAAGTTTCAGCGGGGAAAAGTTAGAACTAGACCTATAAATGAAAAAGCAATTATTCCTCATTAGATTTTTACTCCTCTCAGGTATATTCCTGTGCTGTATTGCATGTGATATCCAGGAACACAAAAGCTATGATGTAGTGGTCTATGGGGGAACACCCGGCGGAATCATGGCCTCCATTGCGGCAGCAAGAGAAGGAGCTTCAGTTGTGCTCCTTGAACAGACCAAACACATAGGCGGACTGAGTACCAGTGGTCTAAATCGTGATGAAGGCGAACATATGGATCGCAGTACCCTGGGAGGACTATGTGACCTCTTCACCTCCGAAGCAGCCAGACGCAGCGGAACAAAAGTGCATCTGGGGAATAGTGCCAGGATATGGCAATCTCATATTGCCGAACAGGTTTTCCTGGATATGCTGAAAGAACACAAAGTACCCGTTTGCTATGAGCAAAGCATCGAAAATGTAAGCATGAAAGGGGCTAAAATTAAACAGTTGGCCGTACAGGATGGTCAGGTTTATAAGGCCAAGGTTTTCATTGATGCAAGTTATGAGGGTGATTTATTCGCCAGAGCCGGTGTAACGTACACCCTCGGCCGCGAATCAAAGGAAGCCTATGGGGAATCAAAGGCAGGAGTACGTTACATGGATGAGAAAATCGATGTATCACCCTATGACGATGACGGGTCATTATTGCCTGGTGTGATGCCAGGGCCTTTACCTGAAGAATACGCTGCCAGTGATCATCCCATTTGCTATAATATCCGGCTTAATCTGACCTCCGAGAAGGAAAATATGCATCCCATTGAAAAACCTTCCGGCTATGATCCCAAACAACATGAATTGATGGCCAGGTGTATTCAGGCTGGGTATATAAAAAATCTGGGCAGATATCGGACTATATAAGATCCCCAACAGCTTAAAACGTGAGTGTAATAACCGGCAGTTTTCCTATGTTTCGATGAGTATACCGGGGGCACAGACTGACTGGGCTGAAGCCAGCTATGCCAAACGTGATAGCATTCATCAGCTATACCGGGATTATACCCATGGCATGCTATGGTTTTTAAAGACAGACGAAAGGGTCCCTGAAAGCATGCGGAATTCAATGGCCCAATTTGGCTCTCTGCAAGGATGAATGGACCGATAACCAGCATTGGCCCTGGCACCTCTATATCAGAGCTGCCAGACGTATGAAGGGAGCATATATTCTGACGCAACAGGATGTGACAGAAAACCCTCAAAAAAAGGATAAGATACATATTGGTTCTCATTTCATTGATTCGCACCATGTTGGCCGCTATGCAGTCGACCGGAACAGTTTTATCAATGAAGGACGAATGTGGCAGGAAGGCATGCGTTTTGAAATCCCTTATCGTTCGATCACACCAGTGGCAGAAGAATGTGAAAATTTACTGGTCCCAGTCTGTGTATCAGCAAGCAATGTAGCCTTTGCAGCCATTCGACTGGAACCAACATGGATGCACCTTGGAGAAATATCCGGAATTGCCGCCGCTATGGCCATTACAAATAAAGTAAGCGTGCAGAATATCAATATCCCAGGGCTTCAGCATAAAATTACGGAAGCCGGGATTCCCCTTAATTAGATTTTCTTTTTCATAATAGCGATTACTCACTTGTTATGCTTTCCCAGGTTCCACTGAATAGTATTCGTTCCTGTTTTAATATCGGAGACTGGCCCCACATTAGGCTTGCTGAATAATCTGCCATTAATATCTGTATTCACCTTAATTGGTTTTCCATCGCGATCCTCGATGGTCTGACCGGTAACAGGAAATTTTCCAATGAATTTACCTGTGATTAGAGGAAACTCAATTTCAAATTGATCCTGATTCAATTGGAAGCTGATGCTTGCTCCGAGAGCTTCTTCTTTCAATGTAAATAGTGTGTTGAAAGATGAATCTACCTGGCTATGCCGGTCACCGAATACACATTTCTTGGCTCCTTCCAAAAAGACATTATAATCCGCCAGATGGCCCGGTGCCTCGGTGATCTGATCCAGTCCCTGTCCAATGAAAATATTATTTAGCCACTTATTGTCCTGAAGCGATCCTGCTCTTTTTTCAACAACAGTCCTGGTGTGGGGGATGTAGTATGGAGCAGTGCGCTTACTGTCGTCCCGGTAAGTATTTATCCCATCCACTATCAGGTTATGTACAAAAGCTGTTCCTCCCGAACTGCTTTTGATACCCGAACCGATAAATACATTATTATCCACCAGCATTCCTCCATGATTCATCTCAAGAAACAAACACTCTAAATCCACATCGTATACAATGTTTCCTGAAATTCTGGTTCCCTGGTTGCCAAAATCTATCCAGATTCCCCATGCACCATGTGAGACACAATGAACACCACGGATAAGATTTCCTCCAATATAGGTATCGACAGTAAAATGGAACTTAATTGCCGCTGTTTCAAATCCTCCGAATTCCTTCCGGTAATTCGTGTCTTCTATCAGGTTATCTATAATCCTGGAGCGGGTGGCCCCGTACATGCCCACGATTCCTGCCTGGCCACAGCGTTTAATGATGTTGTTGCGAATGATATGGTCTCCATAGTCATCAATGTCCTCGAAATCTCCCTGCGCAGTTCCAAGGCTGATCCCGGAACAACGAGCATCTGTGATGGTACAATTCTGAATAATCCAATTTTTACCCATTCGGGTTCCCACTGCGCCCATCTGAACTTCACTTCTTGGAGATGCCCAGTTATCGGCTGAATGCATAAATTGAAATCCATCAACTGTAATATATTTCAGTCCTGATATATCGGGAAAAAAAATAGTTGGCCGAACATTAATTTCTGCGAGTTTTGAGACATTTGGATCCTCCCCCTGTGGGAAATGTGCCCAAATATAAGTTACATCATCCTCCACTTTGCAAAACCAGGAACCAGTTGCCCTTGCATCCTTAACTTCTTCCAGATCTTGCTTCTCGTAATATGGCTCACCATTATAGTAGACCGCCCCACGGTGATACCATTGGCCATAGTACAACCAGGCTCCGCTAATCTTTAAATAATATGGATTATAATCGCCAAATAAGGAATAAGGCAAGACCACCTTCCAGATATTCGGCCCATCAGGCACCCAGCCAATGATTTGCTCGGAGCCCTTTATGATTACTTTTTCATTCTCAGCCGCACGGTATATTATCCTTTTTGCTTCAGATTCACCTCCGCGAGGTGGCCGAATGGATTCTCTGTAGATGCCTTCATGGACTGTGATGATATCGCCCGGCAGGGCAAGAGCCGCTGCAGCAGAAATTGTTTTAAAAGGCTTTATTCTTGAACCGTCATTTGAATCAAGGCCTGTTGTGGATACATGGTACTCTGCTCCCGAGAGTGAGCAAAGGGAGATAAGGAGTAGCGTGCTTGTAAAAAGTGCTTTCATTAGTAATTATTTTTCTGTGAGTATGCTAAGTACCCCGGATTCTGGTGGTGAGTTCAGTTCCGTCTTTAAAGGAAAGTCTGAGCAGGTAAAGGGAAGGCAATCCGGAAGGCAATTCCAGTCTTACATTTCGGCCGTGCACCTTCCCAGCGTACAATAATCTGCCTGTCAGGTCAAAGAGCCGGATCCCGGACATTTCCCTTTCTGATTCAAGCATGATAAAGTGATCCGCAGGAAGGGGGTAAATTCTCACCCCGCCTTCGCGGATGGAAGAGAGCCTGGTAAGAACATTTAAAGCCACATCAATTGTCGTATCCCTGTCCAGGTAGAACTCCCCTGCCTGAGCATCAAATCCTTCTTTTTCAATGGAATACTCATAGTTCTCGAATACCGGAAGACCGGAGTATACGGCCAGGCCCACGTAGTTGGTCTGCATGGCCTCGCTATTGAGGATAATTTCTGCGTATGCAAGTGGAAGATCATCACTCCTGACCCTGAATTTTACATACGCTGTAGAGGACTGAAGGCTGAGGAATATGGTCGAATCTGAAACAAGATGAACGGAAGAATCAACCGGAAAAAAACCAGGTAAGGTAATGCTGTACTGATAGCGGCCAGTGTCAAGGGAAAAGATGACATTTCCGGCATCGCTGCTCAGGCCAGAAAGCGAATCCAGCTCAATAAGGGCCCCTGACACATAGGATGGGGAGTTTGCCTCGGCAAGCACGAATTTCAGGGAAAACTTCTCTGGTTCAGGGTCCGGGCCCGGGGGATAGGGAATAGAATCACTTCCCCAGTTAATCCTGCCTTCGCTTTTCGCGAGATCCAGGTAAACGGCAGCATTCCTGAACTGCCGGGTATAGATGTAACCCGATTGCAGAGCAGGTCCCATAGGAGGCCCAAGGGCCCTGTCATATTCTGCAAAGCGCTTCAGCCACAACCTGTCGTTGCCCATAACGGAATAGGCATTTGAGTTATCATGAACGAGAAAATAACTGTACTCCTCGGCAATGACCAGGAAGATGGACAGATAAAAATCAAACTCTGCCTGGGCCGAATCCGACAGGACCAGGTATCCTGCTTCTTCCCTCATCTCATCAAAAGCCGGAAGAATATCATCCATGCCCAGGGTTAAACAGATCAGCTTCCCTTCCCGGGCCGCTGTTTGCGCTGCTCTGATGCCTTCGGCATAAAAAGAGGGAGTCCCCTTAAACCCTTCCAGGTAGGAGCCATCAAAGTAATGCAGGTTGTCCATACCCGCATTTGTGAAGTTGGCCCGAATGAGATTTGCAATATTTATTTTCGAGAGATCTATTTCAGTCTGGCACTCTTCCATCATAATGTGAAAGGCGTCCTGAACAGCCTGCTTCTTTCCGGTACCTATTTGTGATTCTATATAGGTGGTAGTAACTTTCGCGATAGCATCATAGAAAATCCCGTCAATTTCCTCCTTAGAGCTCATATCCACCGCATGATCCACCCACCATCGCCGCACACTTTCATTGGACAAATCATAGTGTGGCCTGACACCCTGATGTAAAACCAGCTCACCGCTGGCATCTTTAAGAAAGGGCTCGCTGATTGAATTCAGCCCCGTGTCCACAGCATAGGTATTTTGATAATGAACCAGCACATTCCTGTAATACAGCACTTTGCTGTCAGGATTAATGGCTTTAATCCCCTGTGCCGCAGCAATCGCTCCCGCTTCAGAAGAACCATAGGTGCTGGCGCCCGTGGTCTTTTCCACTGAAACAAGGGGGAAACCCGCCAGGTATTCCAGTTCTTCGGGGTTGAAGGCGGTGGATTTACGCATGTGCATATACAGGGGCACTTTCTCCCAGCTGAACTCCGGGTAATGCGCGAAGGCAGGATCATCCTCCACTTTGCGCATGGAAGAACTGGATAATGTACCCTCCATGCTAATCCCGTTTACAAAGAAGTACTGTGCTTCATCAGGTAGTCGTGCGCTTACCCGCTTTGAGGCTGTATCCAGCAGGGCAGGGATCTCCATCCACTTGTAATTATCGCAGTCCCAGTCAGCCGTATCTGTGGTATAGAGCAGGCTGGCTAACTGCAGCTCCCCCTCATAGCTATAGTTAACCCTACTCCGGTTCGCGAGGCTTTCGAATTTGAATTGCACCGGCCTTGATCCACCCTTGCAGATATAATCCGCAAAGCGATAGATGGCTTCCGGTCTCCATCCAGGAGCATGGCCGTGGGACATATTATGCTCAACCCTTAAATATTTCTCCACATCCAGGGCCTCATAGGAGCTGGTAAAACAATTCATGGTAAAATGACAGTCATTACTGCCATTGACATACAGGGTTGGCATGGATATGCGGGGAAGGTAGTTGGAAGGATCCCATGACTCCAGGTACTCCTGAACAGCAGCTTCCGAAAGAGCCCCCATCTGCCTTTTGTACAGGGGTGAATCCTGGAGAAAGCCGCAACCATAAACAGGAATGGCAAAGGCCAGGCGCTGGTCAATCCCGGGAATCACTGAGCCCAGGATCCCTCCCCAGGAAATGCCGGTCAGACCAATACGGGTGGTATCAATCTCCGGAAAGCTCCTGATCAGGCTGTGGGCCAGGATCACATCAGCCACCGCATGGTAGAACCAGACATCTTCTGTAAGCTCAGTTTGAATATCCGAGAAAAATGCAGTTCGCTTCGGACCGGAGTACTCGTGTTTGGGCCATGAACCCGAAGCATCCTTTGGACCGGCAACCTGCCCTTCCAGGGCAATGGAGACGGCCGCGTAGCCCCTGTCGGTCCATTTCTTCACCCAATCGGGGTATACAGTCCCCCCGCCTCCATGTACCAGCAATACTGCAGGCACCCTAACCCCATCGGGTAAGTCTTCAGGTAATCCATACCAGCAGAATACACTGGTTGAATCACCATGATATGGCAAGCCCTCAAAAAAGAGGCCCTGGAGATTATCATAGCTCTTATATGAATCATATTCCGAGGTCAGCTTAAATCCCGGAAGATTAAATACCCCGGCGTCTTCCAGTTTTTGAATAATGGATCCGGGTCCGGTGGGCTTCGATCCATCCTGTCCGAGAGCTGGTAAAATGCAAATCGAAAACAGGGATAAGCCGATGAGAAGGGTTCTAATTTTTGTCATACTCTTCACGAATCCACTTTTGCTCAAATATAATCTCAATCTGAGGATGTTGAGCGAATGTCAGCATCTTTCAATTGTCGATATAAACCAAAACATTGTTCAGATCATTCAAACCAGAGGATTTCCTTAGTGACACACGGAAAAGGTATTAAATTTACCTTGATTTAAACATATCAGATGAACAAGCAAAATTCCAGGCGGATATACAAACTTATTATTTGTGCGATTTTTATGACAACAGCAACATCTTTTGGCTTGAAAGCCCAGGATAAGGCTGGCCCTTCTTTCAGTGAGGACCTTGCCTTTCTAAAAAAGCATACCGAAATTATTGTGCTTGAAAATGACAATGCCGGGGTAGCCATAGCTCCAGCCTACCAGGGACGTATAATGACCAGTACTGTGGATATGAAGGAAGGTCCGGGATTTGGCTGGATCAACCGTCCGGTAATCGAGTCGGGAATTCTTCCGGTAGATCAGCGAAAGGGTAGTCTCGAAGAGCACATTCATATTTTCGGAGGGGAAGAGCGCTTTTGGCTGGGACCTGAAGGCGGGCAGTTCGCTCTCTATTTTAAACCAGGTACAAAATTTGAGTTCAGTGACTGGATCACACCTGCCGCGATCGATACAGAACCCTATGAGGTTGTGAAACAGAGCTCAGACAAGATAGTATTCGAACACCAATGTGAGCTGGTCAATTACAGTGGGACCAGGTTTTCGATGGGGATCCGGCGCTCTGTAAGACTGCTTGGCAGGAACTCGGTTGAGCAGAAGCTGGGCATAAAGCTTTCCGATGAGATACAATTCGTGGGCTATGAGACCGACAATCGCCTGACCAATACAGGGATTGAATCATGGAAACCTGAAACAGGCCTGCCTTCGATCTGGTTACTGGGTATGTACAAGCCCTCTCCCGGAATTACAGTGGTAATCCCCTTCAAGAAAGGAGACGAAACTGAATTGGGGCCAAGGGTCAATGACACTTATTTTGGAAAGGTCCCTGCCGAATACCTTAAGGTGGAGGAAGATATTCTCTACTTCAAAGGGGATGGTACCCACCGGGCTAAGATCGGCATCAGTCCCCGGCGCTCAAAAGGCATTGCCGGGAGCTATGACGAAGATAACCAGGTACTTAACCTGGTGTTGTATAAGGTACAGGAAGCACCATCCGGTTATGTTAATTCCATGTGGGAGCACCAGGAAGAGCCCTACTCGGGTGACGTTATCAATTCATATAATGATGGATCCCCGGCTCCTGGCGAACCGCCCCTTGGTCCATTTTATGAACTGGAAACATCTTCCCCAGCCGCAGCCCTCAATGCAGGAGAATGCATGATACATATTCAGCAAACCATCCACATCAAGGGTAGCCCAAAGCTACTGGATCCTATAGCCCGCTCCACTCTCGGTGTCGGTCTGAACACAATCATTAAGGCATTTTAAGACAAGATCATGAGAAATTTGCATTAAATTCAGCATTATGATTCGACCAATTCTGATTCTTTTGATAGCGTTAATCTCCAAGGTTTATTGTTCGGGACAGGAGATTTATTACTATGGAGCAAATTTTCGTCCCGTTGACACCGAACAAGAAGCCAAGACTCTTAAGGAACTCCGGCAAAAATCCAAGAAGAAATATATAATCGAAACCCGGGCCAGGACTAATAAAGGATGGCAGAGCATCGAGCTTCAGCGAATCAGGGTAAAGGGTGATGGTATGATGAGGATCAGCATTAAGGGTGAGCGCCTTTTTCCAAAGATAATCTTCAGGAGGATTACCAATTCGGAACCCGGATTGTATAGGTTCGAGGAGAATGCAAGGGGGCCAAATATAAGAACAGGCTACACAAGCAGGTACCTGCCCCTTCAACTGGAAGGTATTGTAAATGTATACCATCCTGACGGAAGTCAGAAGTCAGTTTCTGTATACCAGAATAACCAGGTGCAATCCAATCAGAACTGGCTTTCTGATGGAAGCCCTTACATCGATTCATTATTCTATTCGGCCGATCAGGAGCCCATATACTTGCCAGGGGTGGCACATTTCCACAGCCAACTCCTTCAGGAGTTGGGAAAGTCAGACATTAACCTGAATGAGTTTGATGACGATGTTGTCCTTGGCTGGGTGGTCATGGAAACAGGTGTTATCGATGGCGTTTTAGCTCTGAGAGGAAGGTCCGATGAACTGAACCAGACTCTTGTGGATATCATATCCGGAATCCCTGGTGAATGGAAACCTGCTGTCCTCGACGGGAAAGCGGTACGCTACTTCATGTCCATGCCATTTACAATCTTTAAGAAGGAATCGAAATTCCAGGAAGTTGAATACTCCTGGGGTGTCCTGCAATATAACCGGTATTGATATTTGGATAGGTTTTCCCTGCCACATCGACTTCCTTATTCATAGTGCAGGGCATCCACCGGGTTCATCCTGGAGGCCCGCCAGGTCTGCACCAGGGTCGTGAAAACGGCCACCATCAACACCAGCAGGAATGCAAGGAGGAACATCCACCAGGCCGGATCGATCCGGTAGGAGAAATTATCCAGCCATCTTCGGGCTATGACCCAGGAGATGGGGATTCCGATCAGGGAAGAGAGCAGCACCATCAAAACATTCTCAGTCTGAAGTAGCCTGAGCACAAGAAACGGACTGGACCCGAAAGTAAGCCTGATCCCGATCTCCTTGGTACGCTTCAGGATATTAAAACGGGAAAGGCCCAGCAATCCAAGACAGGAAGTGATGATAGCCAGTAAGGCAGCCAGCATAAAAGAGGTTCCGAAGCTGCGTTCTGCACGGTATTGCTCCTCATAGCTTTGTTCCATAAATTTATAAAGGAACTGTTCTCCCGGGTAGACCCTGGTCCACACTCCTGCTATTTTTTCCAGCGTTTGAGCATTGATGGAACTCAGTTTAAAAGAATAATACCCAACAGCGGCCCGCCACTGCAGGCTTTTGAAGAATGCCATGGGCAGTAACTTATCTTTTAGAGAGAGATGATGGTAATTTTCCACTACCCCTGCTACCTTGAAAGTGTTTTCCCCCAGGCTGATCATCTCTCCAATGGCGCGGCTGGGATCCTCAAAGCCCAGATCTTCAATCGCCTTCCTGTTTAAAATAATTTCATCCCCATTGTAGTGCTCATCTTCCCGGAATCCCCTCCCGGCAAGCATGCTGATCCCATAGAGATCAAAATAATAAGGATCAACATTAATTCGCTGGATGAAGGCTTCCGATACATTACCCTCCTTCAGACGCCTGAAAGAAACACCGGCAAAATGAACGGGTCGGCCGGGTACCGACGAAGAGACACAGAATGCAGTTACCCCGGGAATGGCCTCCATTTCATTCCGGAACATGGCCAGCTTTTGAGGTATATCAGGTCGCTGGTTCATGGTCATCGGTGAAAATGAATAGACAATATCCTGGTCCTGGAAGCCCAGGTCCTTAAAACGTGTATAATTCATCTGCAAATAGATGATGAGGGTACAGGCTATCAGTACCACTCCGGATGAAAATTGGGCAACCACCAAGATCCGGCGATAGGTCGAGCCCTTCCTTTTTCCCAAAACCTCCCCTTTCAGCTGGCTCATGATCCTTCCGGACCTGAAGCTGCTAAGGGGTATTAACATGGCAATGAGTCCGCTGACCAGGACTAAAAACAACAGGATGAGAAGTAAGCCTGTTTCAAAACTGAATGCCTGGCTGAATTGATCGACCATTAAAGCCAATCCAATTGAAAGAGCACCTGCTACGATGCTCATCATAAAGCCCATTATAAAGGTCTCCATGGAGATTTCCCTATGCCCGGCTCCATGTATCATCCGAATGGCAACCACCCTGATTCTTTCGTGGAAAACCACAGCATAAAGGTTGATGAAATTGATCCAGCTGATCACCAGGACCACTACCCCGATCAGCAGAAGCATGTATATGTGGAACATAGAGCTGTTTTCCTTTATTTCGTCAGGATAATCCGAATGCAGGTGAATCTCTTCCACTGCCTGAAAATCAGGAATGATGCTAACATCATCAAAGCGCTCGGGCAAATCCACCCGGGCTATCCGCGCTTTTGATTTCTCGAGAAGGTGCTCCATATCGGTCCCTTTTCTTATCCTCAGGTAATTGTAGCTTCTCATATTATTCCACTCAGACCTGTGATAGGGACCTGGATCCACGTACTCGAAATCATCGTTATCAACCAGTTGACCTGTGGTATTATCGAAATTCCTCATATAATAAAAGAGGCTGGCACGGGACATCAATATATCGAAAGCAAGATGACTCTTTCGGGGTATATCCTCAAAGACCGTACTGATATAGAAGGTCCACCCTTCGTTAAGCCTTAACTCTTCCCCCAGGCATTCAACGGTCCCGTAAAGCTTCCTGGCCAATGAAGCGGAAATGGCCATGGAATGGATATCCGGAAATACATCTGAACTTTCAGCTGCCAGGATTTCCCTGGGTAGCACTTCAAAGACATTGGTATCCGCGTAA
Source organism: uncultured Bacteroidota bacterium (assembly GCA_963713725.1). GTDB lineage: Bacteria > Bacteroidota > Bacteroidia > Bacteroidales. Next base: position 799,901 of record CAVQMZ010000015.1, on the reverse strand, counting down.
AACATCCTCACATCCTGGATCTGCTGTTCCCCAACAAAGACGGTAATTACATCGGGCATCAGCCTGGTCCTGGCAGTGACCTCCGGGAACTCTTCCACCAGCAGGCCAGGCATTCCCCGGTAGCTGCGGGCGCTCCTGAAGCTCAGTTGACCTTCCTGGTATTGCTCCATGGAAATCCTGTAGAGCTTATCTTCACCCATCCAGAATTGATCATAGCCCAGATTTTCCAGAACCATTGAAAGCAGTACCAAACAGACTGTAAAACCGATGGCCAGGCTTACAATTTTAATGGTCGTAAAAAAAACATTGGATTTGAATTGCCTGAAGAAGATCCGTATATAGCTAAGCATAAGGCCTTGTCTGAGTCGCTCAAAAAATATTAGTGCTTGATAAGCTTTAGATGAGCTGTCCCGTGAATGGTACTTAGCTTCAAAATATAAGCGCCTTCTGAAAGACCGGAGAGTGAAAGGGTATTTTGGCCTGAACTCAGTTCCATGGTTTTCTGAACGCGACCATTCAGATCATATAATCTGAGAAAACCTTGCGGAAGTCTGAAATCAATATTGACAAAATCGGAAGCCGGATTAGGATAAATCCGTAAACTGGAGATGTAATCTGACCAGGTATCTGAAGTAAGCCTGGATTTATATGTATAGGGAAGATAGTTCGCTTTCGTTATGGTCACCTGGTATGATTCAGGAACATCGAAAAATGTAAATATCTCGCCCTGAGCAAGTTCCTGAAAGCCCTCATCCATATCAAGGCTGGTGATACAGATTTTGCAATCTTTTACTCCACCTGTATTTACTGTCAATTGATTTTCCCAGTTATATATCCTGACATTATCAAAGATGGATGGGTTTCTGGAATACAGGGGCAATTCAGGATCCCCCATGGCATTTAGTGAGTATTGCAGGAACCAGTATGCACCTGCTGCCGTTCCATTCCCACTGAAAACTGCCTTTGCCATTGTTGTTAATCCTGCAAATGTCTTTGCCTGCCCGTTGATATCATCACTGTAAAGGTATTCCAGGAACTTCGCGTTAAACTGGAAAGAAGGCCCGAGAACTGATGTTTTATCCGGATTGCCCCAGCCGTATCTGGAACTTCCCCAGAAGGCAACACAACCCCCGTCCGGATTTCTTAGAAGGGCCTCGCTCAAGCATGGATCGCCAATATCAAAAGCATTGATATTGCAGCTGGATGAAAGCATGATGCCATTGGACATATTTTTCAAGGAAGATGCCTCTTTAAGAGAAAAACCTGCTCCCTCCTCCATCTGAATGGATCTGTGATTTCCATGACCGGCAAAATGAAATATATTATATCCTGAATTTATCTGAGCTGACAAATTAGCTGTGTTAACCTGGTAGGTATCAGCACCTGGAAAATCGGTTCCCGTATCATAAAAACCAAATTTTTCTCCAGGCCAGCGCGGATTCACATAAGAACTATACATTCGTTCATTACGGTGGTGGTTATCACTTTGTCCATCCCAGATATTCCAGGATTTAACCCCGCTTAACAAAATCCTTTCAGCAAAGTTATCCGATGGAGTATTCAACTCATATTCAAGAGATTTATTGACAAATACTTCAAGCTGTTCCAGGTTATTAACAGGAGCCCTGGCGACTAATATTTCAGGAAGAATATCAACAAAATCCCAATAAGGTTCACCGATTTTATCATCCACATTGGCATTCCAGTCAAAAGTCTTATCAAAACAGGCATAAAACAGGTCAGTTGGGATGGTGTTGTCAACCCGGTCAATGCCAACGCTTCCAAAACAGGCTTGCACTGGAACAAGATCAAAATCTCCCCCAAGTAAAACCCATTTCAGGTTTCTCAACTTATAATACTCCTGAAGGCAGCGCTTAATTTCCAGTTGTGGACTGGCTTCATCGAACTTACTGTATATCTCTTCCAGGGTAATAAGCTCTGCTTTTAGTCCCTTCCGCCGCTTCCAATCAATCAGGGGCTGAAATCCTTCCTTCAGGCTAGCTGTGGTTACAATCAGATAATCCAGGGGAGCTGAGGAAGATTTGATCTCTGCTTGTTTGTCCGGATAAAGTCGGTCAAGATCCCCAGGGTTCATTACCCGGTCTAGGATAAGCGGTATTAACTGGTTTTCCCTCCTTGAATAAGCTTGTACATCTTTCTTTTGACTGTAAGTGATGTGAAGTTCCAGGTGCTTTATCAAAGACAGAGTTTCCGTATTACTATCATAGAGAAAGGGGGTGATGGTAAAGTTCAGCCAGGTAAATCCCTGCATGATCTGACTGGTGTTATATTTCACCACCTGCCGAGGAAAAACGCCGGTAAAAGCCGTTGTAAAAAGGCGGGGTGAATTTTCCGGAGTTTGGCTAACGGGAAGAGGTAACACATTCTTAATGAGCCTTATGGACTGAGGATACTTTTCAGATTCATAGCTAAAGTGGAAATCCACAAGATCAGCCCCAGTGGGTATCAGTACATCAATACTGCGGAAAGGGATGGCCGGAAAATCAGGTTCTTCAGAATAAAAATAGGTGTCATCGCTGGCTTCAATCCGGAACAGTTCATCTCCTGTAAGAACCAAAGAAAAATCATTCTGATCAAAAGAAAGCTCAATATTTACGGAATCCTGCCCCATTACCGGAAAAAAATGTCCGGCAATCAGGAGAAGTATGATATGACAGAATATCTTCCTCATCATTCTATGATCCTTATCCGGTATATTTTACCGGTACTTAGTTTTACCGTAGACAGTCCACCGCTTTCTACTCCAGGTTTACCCTTGTAGAACCAAAGAAAGGCAGAGGGATTTTCAGGTTGAGGATCCGGAGTAAAATAGGCATAATACAATCCTGTAATGGTATCCAGTGTGAGGGGATAGGACAGAAAAAAACCCTCCCCGGAGGCAAAGCGCTCAAGCATTGATGGAGCTTCATTAAGTTGACCGTCAGGATCATCCACCAGAAACAATGAGCAGTTTGCTTCAACCTCCGGGTGAATGACTTCAGTGGTGTCGCTAATGACAATATACTGAGGAGGTGCACTGAAAGACCCACCGGATTGTCCATAAATTGATGCAGGTTCTATTGAACACTCCATCAAATATTCACCTACCGGCAGATTAAAAATTAAGTCATCAGTATTTGTCCTCCTGCTAGTAAATTCATAGGTGCGTTGAGCGTTTGAAAAGGTAATATACCCTCCTGCATGTCTGTGTGAAAAGGAAACATCCTGGCCATTTGTATCCATAACACTTTCATCCAGAGAGAAACCAACAGGCTCAATCCGAAAACTGACAGTAACAACATCCTTCTCACAGGAGGTCCATGCCAGCATAACAAGGAGGAAAATAACTACTTTTTTCATCATCATCCTTGTTGGGGTGTTCTGTATTACAGATGCGATTCAGTCACAAATTACGAAAAATAAACATTCCCCTCTCTCAACACTACAATAGCTTCTAAATACTAAAATTAAATGCCTCCAATCTAAGCGTATCTCCCATCTCTTTTTGCAGGAGGGTGAGTTCATTGAACATATCCTCCAAACGAACCTGGTGATCGGCATTCCTGGCAAGATCATTTACCTCCTCGGGATCCTCAACAATATTAAATAATCTTCTAACACCTGCATACGGATATACAATTAATTTATAGCCATCCTTTCGGATCATGCGTTGCCGGTCCATGTAGGCTCCGTAGATCTCGGGGTAGTTCGAATTGATTTGCCTGCCTTCTATCAAAGGTTTTAGGCTGTTGAACTCCACATATTCGGGAACATGTCCCCCTGCATACTCAATAACTGTGGGCATTATGTCCTGAATGTAAACAGCCACCTCCTTTTCTTTTCCCTCAGGAATATCCGGGCCCACAATGATAAGGGGCGGCTTAAGGCTATGCTCATACATATTCTGTTTACCTATTAGTCCATGATGCCCCACAGATAAGCCATGGTCTGCAGTAAATACGATATAGGTGTTTTCTTTTTGTCCGGTCTCCTCAAGCTTATCGAGAATTCTCCTGATCTGGGCATCCATGTGAGTAATGATTGCATAGTACTCCTGCCGATTCACCTTAACTGCATATTCCGTTCTGGGAAAGGGGGCCAGTCGTTCATCTCTTAAATCCGGTCCGCAACCCATTTTATCCTTGTAGGGGTATTCGGGAAGGAAGCTTCCCGGAATGGAAATATTTTCGAGTGGATACATATCAACATATTCCTTTGGTGACTGCCGGGGATCATGGGGAGCATTAAAAGCCACATACATGAAAAAAGGCCTTGAGGATTTACTGGCAATATCCAGAAAATCAATGGTTTCATCGGCTACTACTTCGCTCCAGTGGGTACCCCCCTCCCAGAATCCGCCAAAGCTTTTATCCCAGGGAAGCCATTCCTTGTCGTTTTCATCCTTTGGCCGGTTGTACCCCTGGGGAGTATCTTTTGGCATTCCAGGCCTTTCGGTTCCTGAATAAGTGAATATATCCTCAGGCTTGATTTTAACATGCCATTTCCCGGTCATGTAGGTATCATATCCCAGCTTCTCCATCTCCATACTCCAAATCATTCCACTTTCGGCAAGGCTGTCGAGTTTATAATCCAGCTGCTCTGCCCTCCAAAGAAAACGACCTGTGTTGAACATCGTACGTGAAGCAATGCAGATGGCCCCATTCCATCCGCCCATATTATAAGCAGCAGTAAAAATCGTTCCCTGCCGGGCAAGCTCATCGATGGTGGGTGTGATAACCTCCTGTTCTCCAAATTCATTCACAGTCTGATAAGACTGGTCATCAGCAAGAATGAACAGAATATTGGGTGCTTCCTTCTTGTGGGTACATGAGGTCAGACTTAATGTTAGAAGAAGAATAAATAGTTGTTTGCTCATGGTTTTTGTATTTTAATGGATTTTTTTGACTCTTTAAGGTCAGCGGTAAACAGGGATTATGAGCTGAAAAAAACTGAATCAATAATAAATATTTTGATTACATCGAGAAAACCTATTGCATCTAATAATAAAGCAAAACATAGCACAAATCTTACATCAATAGGGAAGATTTTAATTCCCGTAGGCCCATGACAGGTTTGTAATATGATTGGGATGATTTATGGCAGGATAACATCATATTCAGTCAGAAATATTCTCTGATTCCAACTAAATTTGCATCATGTCTCTTAATCAGATTTATTTTATGAATACAAGATTAACTTTAATAGGAACACCAATAAGCATTGTCCTAATCGCCTTTTTGGGCTCAATTCCAATAGAAGCACAGCTTCCCAATCATATTGATAAATGGGAGACCATCGAAATCGAATTCAGATCAAAAAAGCTGATGGAAGAACCTTTCAAAATGGATTTGTTCTGTGCCTTCTTCCAGGATGACTCGGATACCCTGATGGTACCGGGATTCTTTAATGGCGATAAGCAGTGGATTGTAAGATTTACACCACCAAGGGAAGGTACATGGAACTGTATCAGCCATGCAGACCTGAAGGAGATGGATGGCATCAGAAAAACCATCCTTGTGGGACCGAATAAAGATGGGAATCATGGCCCCTTGTACATTTCCACTGAAAATCCCTCGACCTTCTGCTTTGCCGATGGCACAGCCTATCATTTGCTGGCATTTGAAGCAGACTGGCTCTTTGCACTGGATTATGGAAATCCTGAGCTTGCCAAAACCAGGCAACTGTTGGATGCAATAGCCGGCAATGGTTTTAACCAGGTTATTTTTAACGTATATGCCTTCGATGCCCCCTGGCCCAAGGACCCTGACTTAATCCCGGAATACAACTATGGTGGTAACCTTGAAATTTTCCCATTCGGAGGAGACAATGAGAATCCTGACTATTCAACGCTGAATATAGATTTTTTCAAACACCTGGATGGAGTAGTGGAATTATTGGGGCAGAACAATCTTTTTGCGCATATGATGATCTATGTCTGGAATAAAGGGGTAAACTGGCCCGAAGCAGGCTCGGAGGCAGACCAGCTGTATTTTGACTATGTGGTAAAGAGATACCAGGCCTACCCCCACCTGCTGTGGGATATTTCAAAGGAGGCCCTGGGCTACGGTCACAATGATATGGCATATATTTCCGATCAAATCGATCGCCTGAGGGGCCTGGATGCTTATGATCGCCTCCTTACTGTTCATGACTATGGATATTGTTCTGCCTTCCCCGATAAAGTGGATTATATTTCCGTTCAGAACTGGAAAAGTGACCTGTATTCGCAAATGCTGAAAATACGACAGGATTTTCCCGGCAAGCCGGTTTTCAATATTGAACATGGGGGTTATGAAGAAGGACCTTACACCATTTTTATCGGAGATTACAAGGATCCTGTTGCCTGCCTGAAACGCAACTATTTCTGCGCCTTCGCAGGTTTATACTCCTGCTATTACTGGCAGGGTACTTCCTGGTATTCCGTCATCCATGACCCATTCTCTGCAAACATAATACCACAGCCAAAATTCATTTATTATAAGTATTTCAGTGAATTTATGGATCGGATTGGATTCAACAATCTGCACCCATCAGAATCCAATGGCACCAGTGGATTATGCCTGATGAATGGGGATCTGGGCATTTATGTTTACTATATTCCAGCAGATAACAGTGCATTGATCGCGCAAAACCTGGCTGAAGCTTCCAGCATAAGCCTGCAATGGTTCAACCCGATCACAGGGGAATACAGTGAGAAAGAAACAAAAAAGTGGCGCAAGAACATTCGTGTTTATCAGCTTGCTGAAGGGCAGGATCAAATAGCCATACTTAAACTTATAAGGTAGTTTGTTAATGACGACTCTAAAAAAAATCTTACTTCTCCTTTTCCTTCTCAGCAATGTATTTATATGCGCAGGTGCCACAGGGATCTATGTAGCTGTCACTGGTAATGATTCAGGAGCCGGAACCCTGGAATCACCATTCAGGACTATCCAAAAGGCTGCTGTTTCTGCCCAGGCCGGCGATACGGTTTGGATTCGTGCCGGAATATACAGGGAGACTGTTACACCAATTCGGGACGGTTCGGCAGATCAGCCCATTGTTTTCAAGGCATATCCTGAAGAGGAAGTAATTATAACTGGTGCAGACCTGCTTTCGGGATGGACCCAACCAATGACAGCATCTGGGAGGCACCCATGCAATCGTCCCTACCCGGGTACCGCAACCAGCTCTTTTTCAATGGAAAGTCTATGACACTAGCCCGTTGGCCAAACACCCGGGATGATGATCCCTTAACACCGGAAGGCAGCGTTTGCGATCAAAGCTCTTGCAGCATGAGTCAGATCCGGACTTTGAGTGGATTCCCGGATACCTGGACTTCCTCGAGCCTCGAGGGAGCTTCTGCCTGGGTAATGGCGCAGTCGAAGTGGAGGGCCTGGAATTCGGATGTAAGCGGCTATGATCCTATTAATGAAACTGTAAGAGTAAATGAAATAACAAGCAGCTGGTATTCTGAGAGAATGAACCCTGGAAACCCTGTGCCCCATAACTATGGCGTCAGTTATTTCATTCTTTCCGGGTCCAGGGCTCTGCTGGATACCATAGGCGAGTGGTGGTATGATGCTGTGAATGAAAAGGTCCTGGTTATGCCCCCGGCAGATTTTGTACCAGGTCAACCTGGGACAAACATCGAGGCCAAAAGCCGGGATTACGGTTTTATTCTTGATAAGCTTTCCCATATTCAAGTCCATGGGATCAATTTCAGGGCTACATCAATATCCATGAAAGAATCAAAACACTGCCTGTTGAAGGACCTTCATTTCTATGAATTCGACTACCAGTGGGGATATAACAACAACATGTGGGACCGTGCGGATGGGATCATTGTCTCCGGTGAAGGAAATGTGATAAGGGATTGTGAGTTTACCCGATGTTGTGATGCGGGTGTAACCCTCCTGGGAAGAAACAATTCCCTCGTGAATTGCTACCTGCATGAAGTGGATTATGCCGGATTTGACGGAGGTCCCATTAACCTGGGAGGGCATGGACACCTGGTCAGCCACAATACAGTTGAAAGGACCTCCCGAAAAGGAATTAATCCCGGTGGACTTGCTCAGCTAATTCAATACAATCATATCCGTGAGGTTGGTCTCGTGAACCGAGACCAGGCTGCTGTTTTCGCAGGGGGATTTGATGCAGGCAATACCGTGATACGGAACAACTGGATCAATGTCAGCAATGGAAATATCGAGAGTATAGCTTCCGGTATCTATATGGATAACTGGCATCAGAACGCCATTGTCCACCATAACATTGTCTGGAATACGGAAAAAGGATTGATCGTGAACCGTCCAGGGAATTATGATATGTGGGTACACAATACAGTGCAGGGCACCATCAGGACATCCTATGGCCCCTGGATTGGCATGGAAAGCCTTCATGGAACCAGCATCCATAACAACTGGGCCACTGGTGAGATTGATAAGAATAACTACTCCTGGTCAAAAATGAGTAATCTCGTCACCGGGAATGAACAGCTCAACCTATCCTTCGACTCTGGAATTCCGGTTCCGAACTCGAAGCCCGGAGGCGAAGACGCGGGAACTATTCTGCAGGAATTGAATGAAGGATTTACGGGAGAGAAACCTGATATCGGGGCGGTTGAAAACGGAAAACTCAATTGGAGCGCGGGACATGACTTCGAAAACCCGCCCGATCCGGTTTATGAACCAGCCTCATTCTATTACAGGAATTACGTGGTGAACGGTAGTTTTGATTTCAACCGGGTGAACATCAGTCCCAAATTCGATCTATATTATATGTGGAATAAGACAGGATTTCAAAACTCTAGCGTTGAATACCATTCCGGCTTCAATTTCCCGGCTGCTGATCAGCGTTTTTCCATATATGCCAACAGCCTTCATCTGAAGGGGACCTCCGATGATGGGGCAGAGCAGCACATTGACCAGCTTCCCATTGGAAATTTTATCTTTTCGGCCTATGTGCGCCTTGCGGATCCTTTACCCTCAGGAGCTGATGTTTACTTAAGTGTGAACAAGGGCAAGCGGGAAATTGCAGGCACTTGGGCAAGCAGTGTGAAGCTTACCGGCGATCAGAAATGGCGCATGGTCAAGGTCCGCTTCCCAAATACTTATGAAGGAGACTACACTGTCCGGATAAGCAAAGTAGGAGACGGGGAAGCATATATTGACAACATCGGGCTATTGCCTGAATATGCCGAAGACCCATTCACCTTGGTGATCGATACGAATAACATTGTTTTCCAAGTCCGGGATGCCAGTACCCAGGAAGCTATCCCAGGCTGCATTCTTACATTCGATCAGGTGAAATATGAAGCAGATGAGAACGGAATGCTACTTCTGGAGGATATCCTGTCCGGGAGCCACAGTCTGCTCGTGGAGAATGAAGCTTACAACGATTTGTATATCGAAGACATGGAAATCTTTTCGGACAGCACCATAATTATTAATCTTGGGGTGGAAAAAATCACAGTAATGATGAGGGTCACTGATTGTTCCTCTTCCCAACCCGTGTCCCGCGCAAGGGTTTTTATTGACCATGATCTCACTTCCTACACCTCCAAAGACGGGCTTGCCTCTTTTGAGAGCCAAACAGGAGCGCTTATAAGTTTTGCTGTTGATCATGAGGATTATTTCACATATCAGGACACTGTAATGATAATCAGGGATACTCTTCTGAAAGTGCCCCTTACGAAGAGACTTGCTGATATCAGGTTCATAATCAGGGATGAATCAGGTTCTCCCCTTCAGAATGCAAATGTGAGTATTGGAAATATGAGTATTTCGACCAACCTCAGTGGTGATGCTTTGTTTATGAGACAGCCATCAAGGATGGAATATATTTACACTGTTGATAAGACTGATTACATGCGCCAAACGGAAAGCTTCTACCTGGAGAGAGATACGACCATGGAAGTATGGCTTAGCAGATTGACAGCATTTGACCAGGAGAATAAAAGGTCCCTCAATGTATTTCCAAATCCTACAGACGAGAAATTATATCTTGCTTTTGATGGGAATAAAGCTCTGGTCAGTATGATTGGGACGGATGGCATAATCCAATTTAAAAAGGAAATAGAATCAGGTATAAGTCAGGAGGATATCTGTGAAATAGAACCTGGGATATATATCTTGCGTTTCACAACAGATGGATATTCAGTTACCCAAAAAGTAATTATCTACTAAGCCATGAAAATACTTGCTTTAAAAACCCTGAGTACAATTGGACTAGCCATTCTTTTGGCCAGCTGTTCGAAGCAAAAAACTGACGTACCCTACTGGTTGTCGGATTACAATGACCTCTATGAAACTGAGCCAATCGAAGCCTCCCGTCAATGGTTCAAAGATGCTAAAATGGGTATGTTTGTTCATTTTAATGTGGCCAGCTTGATGGAGCTTGGATCCATCGATTATAAGTTATGGAGCAAGGGAGAGGCCGATGAGCGAATTCTGGAATATGTGGGCGTTTCGATGGAGGAATATAGCAATGCAAAGAGTAAAGACAGTTTGCTTTTCACCAGGTTTGAGATCCCGGCATTCGATGCTGAAGAAATCTGCCAGCTGGCCCTCAAGGCAAATATGAAGTACATCACATTTACAGCTCATCATTTTACGGCAAATTTTGATTCCGAACATCTCCCATTTACAAGCGTGAATTCCTCACCTCACAAGAGAGACCTGGTCGCGGAGATGCTGGCAGCGTGCAAAAAGTACAATCTGGCGCCCTTCCTTTATATGCGAGCTGACTACAAAACGGCAATATCAGATGGCAATCAAACAAACCTTGCAATCTTAAAAGATGTTCTGAGCAATTACGGACCGTTAGCCGGGATATGGTTTGATGGACAGCAAGCCGGAGATGATGAGGTGACCGATTTCATCAAGGATATTCAGGCTCTATTGCCTGGTCTCATTCAAGTTGGGTAAAGAAAGCTGTTCTGAAGATTATATATCACCTGAATTCTTCATGTTTCCTTTTGAATACAAAATGCAAACAGAAGGACAACAACTTCGGTGGGAAATCAGAAGAGAACGTTGGGAATCACAGGAAAAAGAAAGCTGGGAAGCATGCTCAAAATATAAGTTGCGCGAAGTATGTAATACAATGATGGAAGCTAAATGGAGGGACTGGGATACCGATCAGATTGGATGGATGAATTCAAGAAAAAGCAGGCAGACTATCGGGCGAAGATGCTTACTTTTGGCTGAGCTACGCCCGTTATACCGGATCGAACCTGCTTATGAGCATAGGACCACGGAAAGATGGTTCCATACATCCTGATACAGAGAAGGGCCTCACTGAATTGGGGCTGATTATCCAGGAGCAGGGATGGCCGGAGGTGGTTCATGAGGTTCCCCAATAGACCGGAATAATTTTAAAAGAAAACATAGCAATGAAAAAAAACTCTTCTATTATACTGTTGAGCTTCCTTCTTTTTATTGGTTGTGGCGACAAAGCGGGTCCCCCAGGAAGAGGCGATCAAAGCGTTTTGTATCGATTTCAATTGGGGAAAAGGCGGACCGAACGGATTTGCACGCCCCGGGTTGTGGGCTGATGCAGACCCGGCCTCGCATGTGGCCCCTGGTACAAAGCACTGGGTGCCAATGCGATGCAGACGTTCTGCGTTTCCTGCAACGGCTACGCCTGGTACAAGAACGGCCGTCGTGCCGGAGCAACCGGGACTGAAAAGCACGATTTCGTCCGCCCGCTCGCCAAGGACACCAGGAAGGGCTGCAGGTGATGGGGTACTTTTGCATCGGGGCCAACACCCGTTGGGGAACTCAACATCCCAAACTAAGCTACGGAACACCCCATACACCCCATATTCCTTTCACCAGTGAATACCTGGAATATCTGGATGTTGCCATACGTGAAGGGATTGAAAAATCAGATATCGATGGTTTTATGATCGACTGGATGTGGATGCCCGAGAGAAAAGCTACCGGCGGGGCTTGGTTGGAATGTGAAAAAAACTGTATGAAGAATTGACCGGGGAAGCTTTTCCGGGAGAGGATGAATTATCTGAAGCCTCTTATATAAAATACAGCAGGCTGGCCATTGACCGGTGCTGGAAGGTCATTCATACAGCTGCCAAAGAAAGTAATCCTGATTGCGTCATCTGGTTATCCATCAATGACCCCACGCACGAGCATGTAAAAAACTCAATGATGTTCCAGGAAATCGACTGGCTGATGAATGAAAAAGGAGATATGGAAAGCATCAGGGCCATACAGGCAATGATTCATGAAGATGCCAGCCTACTCACATGCCTGGCAAACTGGAATAAGCAGGATCCCAGGATAATTATACCCGGGGCCATGGAAAACGGGTTGGGATTATATGGGTTTACAAAACCTGGTGAAAATTCACTGCTTCCTTCTATCAGGCATTATCTATCCATTCCGGTGGACAGCCTCACAGGAGATGACAGGAATATAGCCTTTCTGGCCAGGATTTATAATGGTCTGGACGCGGAATTTATTGAAGCTGAATAAATGTATTCTGACAGGATCTATAAATTCCTAAACAGCTGATCTGTAACCTTCCCAGCACTCATATAAGCATTGGGAGTCAATTTAAAATGCTCCCTGAAACATTTAATGAAGTAGGATGGATTGTTGAATCCGGTTTTGAAACACACTTCCTTCACCGAATAGTTGGAAGTCTTGAGCATTTCCGCAGCCTTTTCAAGCCTGATGACCCGGATAAATTCCACGGGGGATAAACCCGTAAGTGCCTTTATCTTTCTGTAAACCTGGGTCTTTCCAAGCTTTAATAACCTGGAAAGATAATCCACGTTAAACATGGAATTGGTCAGGTTCTCTTCAACCAGGTTTTTAAGTTTCGAAATGAAAAGATCATCCTTGGATACTTCTGCTGACGAAATATCGATCATGAAATTATTCTTCCTGTAATTGTCATGAATAATTTCCCTGTTTTTGAGAAGAGACTTTATCTGGCGATCAAGCACCGCGATCTCAAAGGGTTTGGTCACATAAGCATCCGCCCCGTGATCATAGCCTGAAATCTTAAATTCCTGGGTACTCTTTGCAGTAAGCAGGATGACCGGGATGTGGCAGGTTTTCGTTTGGTTTTTAATATGATCACAAAGCTGTAGTCCATCCATCACCGGCATAAGAATATCGCTGATAATGATATCGGGAATAGCTTCTTCAGCAAGCCTGAGTCCCTCCTTTCCGTTGGATGCCTCAAGCACATGATAATTGCTTTCGAAGTGCGATCTGAAGAACTCGCGTAGCTCCCTGTTGTCCTCAATAACCAATATGCGCAATTCATGAATGATCTTTTCTTCTGCCTCTTCCAGGGCAACAGCTTCTGTATCTTCAAAGTCACCCCCCTCGCTAACCAGGCTTTCCAGAACCTCAAGGGGTTCTTTGTAACTTGATTCCATCACTTCGCTTCCAGGCACAAAGGGAATCAATACTCTGAACTGAACACCTTTACCCGGAATTGATTCTGCAGTGATCGATCCATTGTGAAGCTCCACAAGTGACCTTGTAAAAGAAAGGCCAATGCCTGATCCTTCACTGGAGGAATCAATTTTATGGAAACGGGTAAATATATTTTCCAGCTGATCTTCAGGTATTTCTTTCCCCTCATTAAAAACGAGCAATTCGACACAGGGTTCAAGCTCATCCTTCCCAAAATTATGGGTAGAACGCTTGATACTGATTCTGATCGCCCCCCGGTCAGGAGTGAATTTAAATGCATTTGAAAGCAAATTATTGATAATCTGCTCCATTTTCTGAGCATCATAGCTGAAGGTGAAAGGCCGGTTGCCAAGTTCAAGGCTGAGTTTGATATTTTTGTCTGTTTTAAAGGCTTCAAAATTATTAACCACCTCCCTGAGCAGGATACTTAAATCTTGCTGTGCTGCTTCCAGATTCGAATTTGCCTGCATTCAGGCGCCTGATATCAATGATCTGGTTAATCAGTCTGATCGTAGTATTTTTGCATTACGGTGCGCCAGGTTAAGCTGCTTTCTCAGGTATTTTTCCTCCAGTTCGTCCTGCTGTATTAAATCCTCAATAGGAGCAATGGTCAGGGTGAGGGGAGTCCTTAATTCGTGGGAAATGTTTGTGAAGAATCTGAGTTTCTCCTCATTGAGCTCCTTAAGATTCTCCTTTCTCTATTTTCTCAATCTTCAGAAGATGCTTCAACGATTGTCTGTGCAATATCAGGATCATTACTCCGGACAGTAAAAAAACAACAAGCAAAGCGAATACCAGCTTGGCCCACCAGGTCTGATACCATCGGGGAAGTACAACAATTTCCAGCTGTTTTATATCCTCGCTCCAGATGTTATCAGAATTGCTTCCTCTTATCCTCAGCATGTAAGTGCCATGGGGAATATTATTAAAATTGATATACTCATCAGAAGCGGGAATATAATGCCAGTTCTTGTCAAATCCTTCCAGTACATAGGCGATCTGATTCTCCCGGGGATTCTGATAGTGCATTACGGACAATTTAATACTAAATTGGGCATCCTTTTGTGACAGGGTAATGGAAGAAAGTGCATTTGGTGCACTTGTATAATAACTCGACCGTTAACAGTATCGCCAATGGCAACATCACGGTCGAAGATTCTTAAACCACTGAAAGCGAGCTTCGGAGGAATCGGATTATTCACAATGGAGGCAGGATCAAACCGTGTGAAACCATTTCTGCCACCAAAATATAACAATACCCTCGGGAGACTTAAAGAAGGAATTAACCATGAACACATTACCCTGAATCCCATCTGCAGGCGTAAAATTGTTGAATATATTTTCGTAAAGGCTAACAGCATGATAGCCCTTTATTGGTACTGATCCATAAGTTCCCGTTTCCATCGGGTAAAAGGCTGAACACATCTTCTCCCGGGAGCCCATGTTCCACACCCAAATAGCTGACGCCATTTGAGGGCTGGTTCAGAATATTTATTCCGCCCCCCTGGGTTCCGATCCAAAGGCTACCATCATTGTGTTCAAACAGAACATTAATCTCATCATTATTTAATGATTTTCCGTTTTGAGCTATTGTATTGAAATGTTCGAATTGCAGATCAGGTTTGCGCAGACCCGTCATGGTCCAGGTTTTCATATCTCGTTTGAAGCAGGTTGATGGCCACCGTTCTGCGTTCCGTACCCTAGAATTTTCCTGAACGGTCCCGCATAATTGCTGTGACAACTTTATCAGAAAGCGCAAGGGGATCATCAACCGAGGGACAGATAATGAAAGAACTCTTTCGATTCCCTTTTGGAAAAAGGGCAAGAGCATAAGGCCACTATAAGACCCAAGCCACATATTCTTGTTGTCATCTATATAGATTTCGCGCACTGTGCCAACAATAACCTGGGAAAGGAAGGTTTCAAATTCCCAGTTTCCTTCATTATTATTTGCTTTAATCAACCCATAGGAAGTTGCCAGCCAATACAGGCTGTCTGTTTCCCTCTGGAAATTTTCCAAACGGCGTTTTGTCTACCCTCAGATTCAGCATAGTCATCATTCGGAAAGTAAAGATCCTTGAATAAAAATTCCTGCTTTTCACCATCAAATTTCATGGAAATCAGGCCATTATAAAGCGTTCCAATCAGAACTTCATCGGATGTTTGATTGAAACTGATAATTGTATTGGTGCTGATGGAGTGAAGGTCATTGGGATCATGCCTGTAGGTTTCAAAAGGTTTTCGCCTGAGATTGTGCATGCTCAGGCCTTCGCCTCCATAACCCACCCAGAGTATCCCCAAAAGTCCTCATACAGTGAGAAAATGATGTTTCCGAGGATGGAGTTGCTTTTATTGGGATCATGGGTGAAATGGGAAAAGCTCCCATTGTGAAGGTTCAGACAGGCAAGACCAGATTTTTTAGTTCCAATCCAAAGCCTGTTATCACTACTGATAATCAATTCTTTAACATTTATATTCATGGCCGTGATTTTACAGGAACAAAAGCCTTGTCTTCGATGACGATAAAGGTAAAGGCCTTCGGTGGTTCCAATGAAATACTTGCGATTCATTATAGGGCAGAATGTCCGTAACGTGTAAATGTATGCTTCCTCCAGCTATAAAGGTACAATGTACCCCCCCATCAATGGAAAGTTCACCACTGTAAAAATCATTCTGAAGGCTTTCCTGAGGATTGACGCTTCGACAGTCTATCCACAAGCGCTTATCATCCACGTTTGCCTGACGTACATATACGTTGAGTTCCTTATTATACTCATCCTTTAGAGGCAGTTTCTTAAAAATCGCAGCCTCAGAAATACGGTCCATCTCCAGATAGAAAA
This sequence comes from uncultured Bacteroidota bacterium, assembly GCA_963713725.1. Lineage (GTDB taxonomy): Bacteria > Bacteroidota > Bacteroidia > Bacteroidales. The sequence goes on along the minus strand of CAVQMZ010000015.1, from coordinate 783,628 downwards.
TTGATCCCCTGTATAAAACCATCAAAACCTTATTCGCCTCAAAAAGACTTGCTGTCTGACAATTGTTCACTGGAAGTACCTTCCAACTCATAGCGATTGAAAATTGTTTTGGGCTCTGTCATACCTGCAAATCCCTTTCATGGTCACCATCCACAGGTTATCCTGTGAATCCCTGTGCATGCTGGACACCTGTTTGTGCCGCAATGCTAAGAGTATCACCACTAATAGGTTTATAGTTCTTTAATTGAGTAACCATCATAGCGCATGACCCCATCCCAGGTTGAAAACCACATCTGACCATAGGCATCCTGTATGATCCCGTTAATGGTCCCGTTGTTTAGTCCGTTCAAGGGGGTTAAATGCCTGAAATCAGGATCCATCCCGAATAAACCCATTGCCATGATAAAAAGCATGCACCAGGGCATCAAAATCCTTTTTATCCATTTATAGTATTTGACTTTAAGCTTCATCCAACCTTTCATAAAGGCTATTCCAGGCGGTGCCTGTGTTTATATACATCAGATTTTCCGAGGATATCCTGCACCAGGATATTGCCTGTATCAGGGGAGGGATAAAGGGATAAAACACCCTCCAGTTCGATTCTGGCATCCCTGGCCTCTGCCATTATTTCTTCATCAACCGTTTCCCAGCCTTCTAAATAGGAATCATATAATCTGCCCTCCGACTGGCCACTCCAGGAATCCACTGCTTCAAGTACCCATCTCTTATTCCTTACCATACGCGCAGTACCTACATAGCTATAAAGCCATTCCCTGTGTGTTTCAATTTCGCCTCTCTAAGATAAGGAAGAAAGCTTTTACCATCAATATTCCAGTTGTCTGGTCCTTTCACACCTGCAAGATCAATGAGGCTGGGACAAATGTCGGCAAGGCTGATTAATTCCTCTGAAACAAAGGCCTCCGGGATCAAAGCCGGGCAATGAATCACAAGCGGAACCCTGGCACCCATGTCGGTAGCCCGGTTCTTATGAGGCATGGGATTATCGGAGGTAAATACGACCATGGTATGATCCATCAGGTCCAGATCCTCCAGGGCCTCCATAAGCCTGCCCACCAGGTAATCTGTATAATCCACATTCTCCCTGTAGCTTCCGTTGGTATGATCTCCAATCTGTCCGCTAATTGGAGTTGAGGTGCCTACCCTGTCCTTGTCCCATGGGGCAAAATCATGGGATAATATGCAAGAAAAGGAACATCCCTGTTTTGTTCCATAAAATCGATCAGAAAGTCTACACAAAGATCGGGACCAAAATCCTTGGCTTGTGTTGGCATCAGGCTGTCATTAAGCAGTATGGAAGGATGCCAGTACCTTGCAAAGGTGGAAGTATCCTCCTTCAGTCCTTTAAATTCAGAACCAGGCGGCAACTTTCCTGGACCAGGCTCCCATATACAATATTCATTAAAACCACCTTCCGGGGAGCGAATATCACCTGGAAGTTGCCATTTACCAGCCAGGGCTGTGGCATATCCACCCGCTTTCAAAAGCGCCGGGAAAGTCGAGAAGTGCTTTTGGAAGTCAACTCCTCCTTCCTCATCAGGAATTCTCAGGGCATTGTGATACCATCCCGTCTTACTTGCATATGAACCTGTAAGCATCATTGCACGGGTGGGAGAACAGATGGGCGTAGCCCAGCAGGTTTCAAAACGCACACCGTAAGTGGCAAGACGATCAATGTTTGCGGACTGCTTGCCTTTTCATTTCCATAACATCCATACATGCCGGAACTCACATCATCAGCCATAATCACCAGAAAATTCATGGGCCGCTCATTCTTCACACCTGGTCTCCAGTAACTGTCTCCAGATTCGTAGGCTCCTATGTCAGGAGCGCTGCCATGGAAGGTGTCGCAATAGCCCTCAATCAGTGTTCCTGAATCGACCAGTGGAGACCCGGGCCCTGGTTCAAAATCAAAGTGAAGAGGGCCTTTCAATGCCAGTTCTTCGCCCTGGTAATTGGATATCATATTCCTTGCAGGCGTATAAGGATTTCGCTCCCGATCGCCCACAATATTCAGGATGCATTATTAAAAACCAGGCTGTGTTCATTCTGTATCTCAAGGAGGGGGGTACTGCCGGCGCCAGGGTTTATAGGGTTCAGCTTCGGTATGTAGACTGATATAGTTGCCCCGTAACTGGTTTGACCCAATATTAAAAACTGTATTGTGATATACCAGGTTACTATCGCCCTTGACAATAATCCCGTCACGGGCACAATTCCAGACAACATTATGGTGAACGGACAATCTCCTGGTCTGATCATCCCCTGATTCCAAGTCCGCCCTTCAGTCCACCCGGATGATCCCCGGTGGCAATGCAGTCGTGTACCCAGTTGTGATGATTGAACTACCCCTGATACTCCAGTTTCCGGTGTGAATAAGCGCACAATCTTTGGACACAAGGGCTCCATGATGCACATGATTATAGCTGACCTCAAAGAGACCTCCTCCAGGTTGAATAACCGCATAACCCGTATTGAAAGCGGTATTGTCCTTGATAACGCTCATACGGCCTCCTTCCCTGGAATGTAGCTGGATGGCAAAGCCTTCTCCATTCCAGGCCACATCATGGATCAGATTGTTTTCCACCCTGTTTCCTTCTCCTGAGAGCCTGATTCCGGTGTGCTGGGAATAGAGAATATGGCTGCCTCGGAATATATTATCATCCCCTGATATGAGTGTTTCAGCCGGGTTTTTTTCCTGGTCAGGATTCCTGAATTCTCTGTTATAGACAGGATATTTAAACACACATGCCTCCACCAGGGAATGATTCACATTTACCAATTTGACGGTGTTTGCGAAAAAAACAAATCCCTTTAAGTGAATATAGCTATTACCTTCTGCCACGAAAGCATAATCCCTTGCTTTGTAGGAAATCTGGCTTTGATCAGGGTTTTCTCCCCCGGGTGACCATAAATATAATTCCATGCGCTCCCTGTCAAGAAACCACTCGCCCGGCTGGTCCAGGGCTTCCAGCTTTCCGGTCAGGTAGTAAATCATCCTCCATTGCCTGGTTTTGTCTGCATAATGTGTAATGGGTTCCAGGTTCTTTTCGTATGTGAAGCTTGGTGTTCCGGCTTCGTGTGAGCTTACCACCCTGGTCCAGGTGACAAACTGGTGGGCCACATTCAGAACCGCGATAGCTCCGGTCCAGTCAATTCCGGTAAAGGCCAGGGCCGAATCTGTCATGATGCCATACCTGCTACCCTTGTCGGAACTTGCCCAGCATGAGCGGTCCCATAACTGATCAGGGAAACTCATATTTGGCCACCTGGCTTCAAGCATCATTTCCCCGTCAATAAACAACTGTTCAAATACCTTCGGGACGCTTATTTTGTATATGTTCCCATCATGATGTTCCCAGTTCCTTTCAAAGCTTCAGTTCCGTCAAGTATGACCTTTTCATCCCGGAAAGCCTCAAAACGCAGGGATGCCCCGTGCTGCCAGAACCCCTGAGGGTGATGGTTTCACGATAATGGCCTTCTCGCACAAAACAGATATCACCAGGTTGGAGCATTTTTGCAGCTCTTCCTATAGTGAGGAAAGGCTCCTCGATGGTACCAGGATTGTGGTCATTCCCGGTTTTGGCAACATGGTACTCGGCTCCTGACACAGCTGCTGGAATCGCAAAAAAAAGCAATAACAAACCAGCTGTAAGCAATGCTAACTTCTTATTTAAAGGCTTTTCCATTTCGCTCTGCTCTATTGCCTGATAAACTTGTATTGTTGTATTCCATCCTGAAAATGAATGCGCAGCAAATACAGACCGGGAGGCAGTCCGGAAACTTCGACCGCATGCCCCCTTATACTTTTGTAAAAAGATCTGCTTTCCTTTAAGATCAAAACACTCCAGATCCTCCCCGGCATAAGAGTCGGGCAGATAGAGATATGAACTTACTGGATTTGGATAAATACCCTCATCCGGGATTGTTTTCGTGGATGGACCTGTGATTGCAGATAAGTAAAGAGAGAGTGTCGTATCCTGCACCAGGTAAATCATGGAATCTATGCCTTCATATCCTTCTCTCCGGATGCTAATTTTGTAACTGGTATTAACAGGAAGGGGCTCAAAGCTGGCCAGCCCATCCAGGTTCGTTAATACCTCCATGGTGTCCATGCTTACCCTTACTTCGGCGAGGGGTGAATTGCTTTCCCTGTCCACAAGCTTTATGTTTAAAATGGCAGGAAGGAACATCAATGTATCGGAAATAAGCTGTCCGTTTCCCTTAAGCTCTAAAGTATCCAGAAGGCTTGCAAAATCCTTTGTGATGCGATAAGGGTAAACTCCCTTTTCATTTGAAACAAGAACCTGCCCCCTGTGGTCGGTGGTGTAGGTCTTGTTCCCTATGGAAACAATAGCCCCAGAAAGGGGACTTACTGCCTCACCTGTATTTGCCAGGACCTGGAACCTTGAGATGAGCACTTCACTGGTCCACGATTCTCGCAAATAATCTGAAAGCAAGTCCGCATCACTCATGCTTTCAGGAACAGGGAGACTGTCAGGCAACCAGTTTGCTCCGGGAACCCATGGTTCATATCCCGCTTCGTAGGCCCCGGCATCGGGCGCTTCTCCTGAATAATCACCCGTGATCCCTGGAATCTCTCTACCTGCATCCAAAGCAAGCGAACCCGGCTTTAGCTGCCAGTCAACAGGAGAATCAGGTGAGAAAAAAGTCGATTTAAGTTCATTCTCCTTAAGAATAAGATTGTTAGTGAAATTACTGCCATTGTCCGGAATATCGTAAAAGCTCTTGAAATTCACCCTGTGATAAATCCTGTCAAGGGTCAGGTTGTTCTTAACATTAAAATCCTGGAGGTTACTTTCCGCATTTTCGCTGAATACCAGCATGATTCCTGACTTAAGATCACTTCTTGCCAGGAAGGTATTGTTGTATAAATTAATGGCATATCCTTCCCATTTGCAGTTCCTTTCGGCATCCCAGACCAGGTTATGGTGAACTGTAATTCCACGTCCATATGAGTCACAACGCATCCCAAATCCATCGGTACCGTGAAACCAGCCATAGGATACTTCCGAACCCGCCAGGTTCTTCCCGTAGGGAATATAGTAGTTGGATACATCCACACAATGCAGGCCTGCATTGAATACATGAAGCTCAGTGCTTTTCACAGGGAAGGTGCCTCTTGGGTAAACCCCCACCCCTCCCACATTATACACGGTGGTATTCCTGATGGTAGAGCAGGTATCCGAGGCTGTAACCTGACCTGCATGATAAAGGGTAATGGCAGCACCAGGATGCCTGCCATGGAGGTTGCAATCATGCACCACACTATTCTCAATCAGGCAGTTGGGACCTGAAAGGAAAATCCCAGAGTGATCGGCCCATTCCACTTCGCAATTCCGGATGATATTGCTCTTGCCTTCCAGCCATATGCCATAAAGAAATTCGTCCTTCTGAAGCTCGTTAAAATAATCGAGACGACTGGTGGGATATTGGGTCTGACATCCATCAAGCACTATATGGTGAGCGTTGCTAATGTTGATATTACAAGCATGGAAGGAAAGATTTTCCAGTCGGATATGAGCCGCACCATTGAGGATAACACCGTGATCCCGTACCTTGTATCGAATGTCCATTCCGTTGGGTCCTCTCCGCCCGGCGGATAGAAATAGAGCCACTGGTGTATGCTGTCGTAAAACCATTCTCCTGGAGTATCCAGCAGTCCCAGCTTTCCAATAATGAAAAATTCATTGTTGGCTAAACCGTTATTAGCCATTTTAACCGGGTCTCCATTTTCCCCCGTAAATTGTGTACCGATAAACTGGGTAGTATCCCAGCGAAAGGTAGCGGATCCTTGCCCGTGCTCAAGGATATCCCTGGAGTAACAGCTGTTCCCTTTGCCAATTCTCAGGAAAGCCTTTGCACCGGTAAGATCAGTATTCAGCGATGCCAGTGAGTCACTTGAAATGAATCCAAAGGTGGTTCCAGGACCCGTGTAACCCCATTTCTTATGGGTGATCCAGTTCTCATGGTATTCCATATTGGGCCAACGCGCCGGCGACATGCTGGCTCCTTTCAGGAAGAGCTGTGTGAAGACCGGGCCCGTAAGAGGAGTTCTCCAGATTCGCGGGTCTTCCTCCCAGGGCTCCCAGTGGCTGTTTACCCTGTCTGCTCCCGAAATGATCACTTTTTCACCGGCATAGGACCTGATGGTGACCGGAAGTCCTTCCAGTCCTGAGTTTATTCCACTGAGCTCCTCCCCATAAATTCCTTTCCTGATCACACAGCTTCCACCGGCCTTCAGATTTTCCATCGCCTTCCCAATGGTTTTGAGGGGAGATTCAAAGGTGCCCGGATTGCTGTCAGATCCCTCCTCAGCAGAAACATATACCCGGGCAGTATCAATAACCGGCTTCTGGATCCGGGCCTGAACATTGTCCAGCCAGAAAAGTCCTGCAGCGGATCCGAAATCGAGCCGGATGCCAAAACTATCCTCAAAGTAAATATCGCTGGCCAGTTCAAATACAGAAAATGTATCAGGCACTTCAAAGAACTCCTTGGTAAGGGTATTGGTATTATCTGAGGAAATGATCCTTGCCTGCACAAGCCCCCCCGGAAATCCGGATTTAATACTGAAGCTGAAAATGAGTCGGTCTCCCTTGCTCACTGCAACGGGTGAAGTGTAATGATTACAAACATATACGGTGTTGATACTCACAGGCACCTGAACATCAACCTGGAGCGACTGTTGTCCCGATGCACTTTGATCATCAACAATATTGAAAGCAGCCTGTGCGCCAGCAAATGCCTGAACACGCCATCCACTAATATCCTCCCAGATATAGCTACCTGCCGGTGTATCCTCGAAATCTCCATTGATTAGATCGGCTTTCTGGCCAGACAGTGCACATGAAAGCAGCAAAAAAAACAATATGGCTGTGGCTTTATTCATCCTGCCTATGTGCATTAAGACTCAGTACTTCTCTGATTACCCTGCCAACCTCAACTCCCAGTGCCAGGCTTCCATCCTCATTGAAATGAACATTACCTGGTTTAATAGCCCATTCATTAAAATGGGAGAGCGAATGCATGTAAATCATTATATATTATTTCCTGGTATCTTCCAGTACCTCCTGGCGGCATCATTGTATTTAAGTTCATCTCCGAAATTCCGGCCGGTTCACCTTTAGAACTGGTGCTGGGCAGCAAAGACCAACTTTGCGGAAGGGTATCAACTATGCAAATATTCACATATCTCATTCAGATTCTTCTCATAATCTATGATCAAGCTTACCTGCTGTCCATTAATTTTATCAAGCCTTCCATCAGTAACATACTTTAAATCATGTAATCCCACATTGAAATGGATCAGGTCCATTCAAATTCCCATCCGGATTGAAGATAGGGTTGAAACATGGCCTTTCGCTGTATTTCCATATTCTGGACAAACTGCCAGGTTGATCCCCCATTCCGGATAATTTGAATACATCTGCCTCCCCTTCGAGTGCACATCTGAGCGCTTCGGGATAGCCAATGGATATGGAATCTCCATAGAGAAGCACCTTCATTGTACCTGATTTGGAGCAATATTCCTGAAAGTAGCTTTTTGAGAATCTTCTCCACATAGTGATTCCCAGGCCTTTGTGCACGTCTCATTATCGTGTGCTGAAACATCCACTGTTGAGTCGAACCGTCCATATGTACTCGGATGAATGGGAAGGCTGTACAGTGCAGCAAACAATCCAATATTTCGTATATTTTCCTCCGGTCCATCATTTATTTAAATCGATCTGAAGCACATACCCCAATTCAGGATTATATCCTTGGGCAGACTGACTGTCAGACCCTCCTCATTATATACGAATTTCACGCTCCCTTTCCCAAGCAATTTTCTCTCTACCCTCCCTATGTCCTTTTTAAAAGATTTCAGAGTGACACTGGTCCCGGGATTTACCATGGATATGGCATATACCCTGTTCCCTTTTTGGTGAACCATCCTTAGGAGTGAAGGAGCGCGAAGCCTTTTTCTGCCCTGTCTTCTGTCTGAAATTTGAGATGGTCGGACCCTCCCGGGTTGTGCTAAAAAGTTGTCCCGTATATAGCCTCTCCATTAACTCCATTCATTTCCCTATGGCCTTGAGGCAGCTAACACTTTCATTTGGTATGTACATTCCATCGGGTCCGATATTCAACATGTAGTTCCCTCCTTTACTGCGATCTCAACCAGAAGAGGACCTCCTCCGCGTTTTCCAGTCCTTGTGGTATGAATTGAATCCCCAGGAATTATTTAAAGGTGCCGACCGTCTCCCATGGCTTTTTCAGATCCTTATACTCCTGAGGAATTCTATTATCGCCAGGAATCTTATAATCTCCAAATCCGTTGCCAATTCGCTGATTTACAAGGATCTAGGCTGAACTTCATAAGCTGCCTTATAAAAGGCAAAGGATTGGTCTGCATTCATTCTCCATGGCATATCATACCATAGCAGTTTCATTCCAGGATAGTTGGTAAGCGGCTCTTTACCTGGGGAAAGGCTTATTCTCAAGGTAGGCCTCATAGCTATTGGGACCGGATCCCAGGTATTTGCACCAAAAGTCCTCTCATGGTCAGTTATATTGGGATTTTCCTTAAAACTCTTCTCAGACTGGCATTGGAACCATCATCCAATGGATGTTCTGGGAATAATAGATTCCGAAGGCCAGACCTTCTTTTTTGCATGCTGTGTAATTCTTTAATAATGTCGCGACGAAAGGGAGTGGCATCCGACACATCATATTCACTGACTTCAGAATCATTCAAGGAAAATCCATCATGGTGCTTTGAGGTAATTACCAGGTATTTCATTCCGGCGCTTTTGGCAAGTGCAACAATCTCATCCGCGTTGAATTCCTGGGGATTAAACTGCCCGGCCAACTGAGCATACTCCAATCTGGGTATCATCGCAGCATGCATAATCCATTCAGCCACATGAGGAGCCGCATGTCATGTATCTTTTCACCCTTCCAGACTCCCCCGGATGGAATAAAGCCCAGTGTATGAACATTCCAAACCTCGCTTCCTCGAACCATTCAAAGGTCTTTTCCTTGGAACAATTCATTTTTTCCATTCTTCTACGTGGATCCTTGGGTACTGGTCCTCTTTTATAGCTGCGCCAAAACCGGGTCGAAAATAGCAGGATAATACCCGCAAATAAAAACAGTTGTTCATATTTTCTGATTTTTCCGGCAAGGAATGATACCCACATTATGCACGACACCTTTCCCTTCCCCTGTTTATTTATGTGCAGTCTACCTCCCCAGGGATGATCCAGTCTGAATCCAAGGTGAACAAACCTCCCGTTACTTATACCTGAATATGAAGTTAATCCGCTATAAATCAATCCGCTGATCAAAATTAATTGGATTCGAGTCCTTAGTTAAAAGGTCACAGATCGTTCTCAAACTATGCTTGAGTTTGATCCGTGACCTTTTGAAAATCACTCGGGTATTACTAAAACTACTACTACTCTACTACTGAAGAATAATCTTCTTAGACTGCATGAAGTCATGACCTTTTACACGTACGAGAACATTCCGCTTGGATCCTGAAGCTCAATTCTTTCGAATGTGCTTGTCATCTTTTTATGTAGAATCTTCTTGCCCATCAGGTTATACACTTCAATCACATCCTGTGCACCGATCTTCTCAGCCCTGATGCAAATGGTGGATTCATGAGCATAAATTTTCAATGCCCTGCTACCGTCATTATTAATTCCCGTGAGAAGATTAAAGACAATAGAATAGCTTAATTTGGATGCATTGCTGATGCTACCACGTGAACAGTTGCTGTTCTCTGGGTTCAGTTCCTTTGAGATCCTCAGCCCCGTAAATCTCTACTGTGGCATTTTCGTCGCTTGCTACAGCTGCTACCACTGGTATGGCCGGAGTCCCACCATTGGCATCAAGACCCACCGCGTAGGTATAGACTTCTGCACCAAATCCCGGAACTGTTGTTCCATCCACCGTCAGGTCGCTCAATGCTGCGGAAGCAGGCCGGTCAGGACTCTCTTCACCCAGAAAATCGATACTGTAAACAACTGTTTTCGACTGATCTTCCGAAGTGACAACCAGCCTGTCGTCCATAGACATCCCGCCCATGGCCCTTTCCATTGCTATTTTGTCGGTAATTTTTACGGTGGCATTACCTGACACTTCAAGCATCGATAAGAAAGTAGATACAGAAGTCACCCGGAACCAGTGAAATAATCATTTGTTCCTGATCTACTCCAAAGATTGAGGAAGTTACGAAGGCATCATCTGAGAGCGAGGTCGGCTCCAGTTGATAGTTTATCGTTGTTCCATCCTGTGCGATTACCTCGAAAAGATAGGACTTACTCACTTTAGTGTCCACATATGCCGTATCGTAATTCACCATGTTCAGCGAAACCAACTGCCCATTGTCGTCAATCACATTAAGCGTGGCCAGCTCCGGCTTCTCCACATTTTCCAGGATCTCCTTAAGGCTCACGCCATAGTCTATTCCTGAAATCACTCCGGCATTGCCGTCTATGGCAATTGTATATCCCGAACCCTCTTTGGCTATCAGTACCGCATCGTCATCAAGCGGCAGATCGATCAGGTAGTACTTGGTTGTGTTGCTTCCATCGGCAGAGACAACTGTGAGGGTATCATTGGCAGCTACTGCATCCTGACCCCCTTTAAACTGAGCCATCCACAGCGCTGGTCAGGGTAAATTCCTGAGCGGTTCTGGTTTGATAATCAGCTCATAGAAAGCCTCAACGTTTTTGCCGGAAAGATCTCCCTGGATGCTTTGTACCTCATCAAAATTCATCGCTTACAAGGTAATCAAAGGAGGATACTTTTGATATATACACTGTCGCCGGATCCAGGGTATGTGTTCCCACATCTTCGGCAATTTCATCCCAGCTATATCCTGAATTACGGATTTTAACGATCCATTCCGTATCCTCTTCATTGGTACCCCATGAACCTTTGTCTTCGGGATTTCCTTTCCACACTTCCGGTTTGCGAATCACGGAGGTTCCGTCTGCAGTAGTGACCTGTCCTCCCACATCCCAGTTTTCTGCGGTAGAAGAACCAAACATATCCACAAGCCTGTAATCATTGGGATCACCTACCGGCTTATCTCCTGTCAATACCGAATCATTCTCAATTTTGAACAGGTAAAAACTCGATGATGTAAGGGTCCAGCAAAGCGCATTCCAGGACCATCCCATTTCATCCCAAACATTGGGTGCATTTGCACTGAAATGGATGTTCACAAAGTCCGATTCTGCAGGCCTTCGGGCAGCATTGGTGTGTAACCTGCCAATCGTGAAGACTTCACCTGGATCGAGTGTGGGATCGATGGTCGGATCAATGACCAGTTTTCCGGGTTCGATGATCCAATCCTTCTCAGCCTGGAATCTATATCCGGGAACGTACTTAAAGTATCTCATTGCCCAGTCTGCCGTGGTATTCGTAAGAGCAGCGCTTAACGCATCAGCGGGACTGCCGCACTATTTGACTGGATTACCATGTATTCGTCCAGAGAGAGAAGCACATTACCGGGATTGACAATTTCAATGAAACTGTTCTGGAAGAATTGTTTATGCACTATCTGGGAGAAAAAGGGTTCTGCCCTGAACTCCTCCTCACCGATGGTTTTACCTCAAAGAGGACCGAATAGACCAACAGGCTGGTATCATCTTCGGCTGTAACTGTAAATTCCGTAGTCCTGTCCACTGCACTACCCCTAAGGGCTATGGCTCTCTTACTGGATACTTTTGAATTAGTGCTTTGCGGACTGGCAACAAGAGCCGGAACATTCGTGGTTCCATAAGGTAACTTAACCACGCAGGAGAACCTGTTGGGTGCGAAGAAAGGAATGGTATCTTCCTTCCAACCCTCAATGAACATTCCCTGCTTATCAGGCCAGGTGATTGCTGAAAGCATTGCATTGTGAGTTCCTTCAAAATCCAGCACATCAATATAATACTCTTTTACCGTGCTTCCGTCTTCTGCAGTTACCTTTATATATCACCATTTTTTAGGTCTACCCGCTCCACATCGTCCACCCAGACGAATTCCCAGGAAGCCTTGGGCGCTTTTAGCAGATAGGCCAGCAAAGTATCGGTTCTTGTATCATAAGGTACATTCCCAATGGTATCAATGACCGGCTCATCCTTGGTCACATAATACCTCGATCCCATCATCCAGTAGCCGGTTTCAGGGCATTATCCTCATGGAAAGATAGTGGAATGTCGTTCACGGTTCAGATACCACGATGTCAAAATCAATTTGCTCAAGCGTGTTTCCAAAAGCATAGACGGTCAGCACATCTCCGTTTCTTGTGACATTGTAGGCAGAATCCTCGTTATTGGGACTTTCATAATAAGTCCAGGCCATATTGGCCCGAGGGTGATGTCGTTTAATATGGAATCACCTTTCAGAGTACCCCAGGGGACTGTCAGAGTCTTATTTGGTATATCAATGCCAATGCTTTCCGATGCCATTGAAACAGAGTAGTCTCCGTGAACCTTCACTGTGGAATATATGGCCCCATCCGGGTTATAGCCGTCGTGTGGCACAGGTATCCATTCGGAATCATCCAGGCTTACGCCGCGGGCATTATCCCAGTTGGCATTACCCTTGTTATTTGGCTTTTCGAACAAGCAAGTGGGAAATAGTGGCCGATTCCACTCCAGCCACACTACTTGGCACTCCCACATGTTTACCAGTATTGAGATCAATATCGTTGTTCACAGCATCCACAATCACCGAGTCACCATTATCGAGGTGATACCAGAGGTTGCTTATATATATACCATTCCATAACCTGGCAACATAATAAAAAGGTGATACACTGTCACCCGCCACGTTCGTTTCCATTGTATAAACAACCAGATCAGCCAGTGGCAGCATCTCTGTGCGGTGAATATAGCCCCCGGATTCGGTGAGCTCCTCATATACATTCATTACCACATAGCTTTCACCACCAGGCAGACTGCCATCCAGTCTCTTGACATGTTCCGGCGAGGTGGCGGGATAGTTCTGAAAGGGAGAAATACAGCTTAAAGTAAACCTTGAAAGGTCCAGCGTTTCCGTGCCCATATTGGTGAGCTCAAAATAAGCGCTTTGCATTCCATCTCCCCTCCATTCGCTGAAGATAAGGCTCCGAACGGCGTCACCCTGGGCCTTTATTGGCACCAGAGTGATCATTAAAAGCATAATAGGTAGTAGTCTTTTCATAACACGAAGTTTAAGTTTAGAAATAATTTTTAATGAGTGAAAATTAGAAAACACGGAAGAAATACATATAATAAAAGGACTCTTTTTGATGCCATGGATATTCCATATGATACCATAAAAATTACATGCACGACATTAATTTGATAGCCTGAGAATCTTACGCTGCCAGTTGCCAAGTGAAGAATTGATCTGAAGAATATATATTCCTCCAGGTAAATCGTGCAGGTCTACTAAAAATTCGCTCTCCTTCGCTCAGCATTCCCTGCCGGAGAATCTTACCATTTAAATCAATTAGGGTAGCCACCATTTGATCGCCCCTCGCCCAAATCCTTACATTTTCCCTGGCTGGATTGGGGTAAACCTGCATTCCCATTCCCGGGACTCCAGCCAGCCCGAAGACAAAAGCTGCGACAGGCTATGCCTGATCACCGTATCGCCCAACAGAAAAACAGAATCAGAAATCACTTCAAATCCGCTTTTTTCAATGTGGTATTCGAGCATCGTCCTAGCCGGCTGATTTTGGAAACGGACAATGCCTTCCTGATTTCAAAATTTAGCTCTGCTTATTAAATTTAACCAGAGCATTTACTAAGGGTAAGGTTCCGTCATCAATCTCGAAGAAGACAGATGCAAGCCTGTTGCTCATACTCACATAAAAGCTTGTGTCACCCTGTACCAGGAGCGAATCTTCAAATGGAAAATAATCCCCATGCTCTATGCTGAATGGCAGATATCCTGGACGAAGACTGTCAATGTGAACCATACCATTGCTGCCAGATACAAAAGTCCGGGCTCCGCTTCTCACAGTTGCCCGACTTACTGGATTGCCTGTGGCTCCATCAAACAGACTCATCCAAGCATCCATCCAAAGCTTGGGAGAAAGTGTTACCGAGATGGTGGTATCGGAAAAAATAAGCTGAGAGCTGGTATAAGGCAGATATCCATCAGCAGTGCAATGAATGAAATATGCTCCCAGGCCCATCTCATCATAGATAAGCACCCCGTTTTCATTAGTGCTATCCGAATGTCCATTCAAATTGACCATCACTTCCTCCAGGGGATTCCCTTCATTATCCTTTATCTGAAATTTAACCTGGAACTTATCATGGGCAAGTGTATCGTTGTTCCCGGGCCTGAATTCTTGAGCTTCATCCCGGCTGTAGATATCCCTGTAAAAAGTGATGCAGTCCATATTATATCGTTGTGAGCGACCCGACACTGTAAGCCTGTAAACCTGACCTGCTTTAAATTCATAAATGGGGATTTTCTTCCCAATTCCCTCAATCTCAATCACCCTGGAAAAGCCCCAGCTTTCTGGCTCTGCTCCGTAAAACTTATGATCCTGTCGCAGGTGTTCCTCTATGTTCTGTGAAGACGGACGTGACTAAAGTCTCCCTCCATCCGCACATAGCAATCGTTGCATCTGTCACTGCTAACTCCCTCCAGTCGCTGCCTGGCCCTGATCAACAGTCGGTACTGTCCTGCATTTTCTATTTTGAACCAGTAAGAGAGTGGTGCAGAAGGAGGCCCGCTGGCAGGATTGTTCCCGGTAAATTCAAGGTGTACTGAGTCAGAAGCATCTGCAACATAAATTCCAATGGCCGGTGTAATACGACCCCATTTTTGAAGAGGGGGAATCTGTCGATTCCGACTCGAAGGACACGTAACCATCTTTTTCAATCCACACCTGCTGGGCACATAATCCCATTGGAATTATCAGCATCAACAGCGTGTAAAATATTTTACTCCTTATCTTTTCTATTTTCATCTGATTCCTACAAATTTTAGATCTTTATATTGACCCTACAATTCAACCTCCAGGGCATAACCATAAGGATTGGTCTTGTGTTCCACCAAGGGTGAATTCCAGGCCAGCTTCTGTCTGTTTCCAGGAAACCGGGCTGGGATTACCCAACATCCGGACCGATTTAATTTTACCGACCTCACTGGCAACCAGGCTTTTTACAAGCGCCTTTTCCACAGGATAAAAAAAGGAGATTACGTAAAGTTTGTCGCCTTTTCGGGTGAACCAAAAATCCTCCGGGGTAAAGGTAAATTCAAAGCCACTTTTCCTTTCTCGATTCAGTACCATCCATTAGGAGTTTTGTCGGACCTTCACTGCCCCTCCGTTCCATTTCCGGGTTCCATAAACAGCCTCACTGTTTACCTGAAGCCACTCACCCATTTTCAGCAAGTTCTCCCGGGATTCCGGTGGCACCATTCCCGAAGCTGTCGGACCAATATTGAGCATGTAGTTTCCTCCTTTGCTTACAATCTCCACCAGCCAGAACAGCAGTTCATTTACCGATTTCCAGTCATGATCATAGGACTTATAGCCCCAGGAGTTGTTCAGGGTTCCCACTGTTTGCCAGGGTTTTTCTATGGCTTCAGGATCTTCCGGAATCTTATTGTCGCCGGGTATATCAAAATCACCAAAACCATTACCTACACGACTATTCACATAAGCAGTTGGGGCTGCATCTGGTAGGCAAGTTCATAAAACTTAAAGCTTTGAACGGGAGTCATGTATCTTGCCATATCAAACTGAGATGGTGGTCAGTCCGGGAAAACGCTCAAGCAACTCCTTCACCTGTGGCAAGGCCTTTTGCTCCAGGTAGGTTTCAAAGCTATTGGGACTTGGATCCCTGAGGTTTGGACCAAAGGTCTTTGTGGACTCACCTTTCTTATCATTCATTTCTTTGATCACCGAATACTGGCAATCCCCTCCATCCATCCAATCAATGTTATGTGAATAATAAATTCCAAAATCAAGTCCGTATTTTTGGCATGCATCATACAGCTCCTTTACCACATCTTTTTTATAGGGTGTGGCATCAACGATATCATAAGAGCTGACTTCTGAATCGTACATTGCAAATCCATCATGATGTTTAGTGGTAGTTACAATGTACTGCATGCCAGCATCCCGTGCCAGTTTTGCAATTTCCTCGCCGCTGTATTCGATGGGATTAAACTCGGATGCCAGCCTGGCATATTCATCCCGCGGAATTTTGGCAACGTACTGTACCCATTCCGCCACATAGGGTCGCCCCATTTCCTCCATTTTCTTTCCCTTCCAGATACCGCCGGGTATAGAATAAAGACCCCAGTGAATAAACATACCAAATTTTGCGTCACAAAACTTTTCCATTTCAATCTGCTTACTGGCATTCATCTTGGACCACGAAGATTCCAATATTGCAGGATCTTCTTTTGAAGGATGCTTACATGATTGATTGGAAAGAATGAACAAAGCAGCTATCAGAAGGGTAAAAAAATTTCTCATTTCTGGAAGAGTTTATGGAATTACGTTGATTCACTTGAAGCTCAGCATAAAACTAAAGGGTTTTTTAAAATAAGGCCAGGCTTCGGGCCCTCTCTGAAGCTGTCACAATTCCGGCTAATGATAATACAAATCGTGCATATTAGAAATGAACCCTTCAAAGAAAGTTGTGGAATAAATGTGTTATGTTCTGCTCCAATCTTTATACCCCATACACAACCACAAATGCAATTAAGATGTAGTTTTATGCCATTGAATCGCATTTTTAAAGGGGACATTTTTGAGGGACATTTATATTTTCTATTTTGAAAGCCCAATGTTAAATAACAGAATGAAAGTTACCTATATAATCTTATTGCTTTCGCTTCTGTCATTTCTGGGATGCGAGGATATCACTGAACAGGCGAAATACCAGCGGCCCTCTTGGCTTGCTGGCAAACTCTACACACAGATTGCTGCTGAGGAAGACCTGAGTTTATTTGCGCAGTGCCTGGAACGGACAGGATATGATACCATCCTGGATATCTCGGGAAGTTTTTCTGTTTTTTTTGCCCCCCATAATCAAGCCTTCGGGCTCTTCTTTCAGGATCACCCGGAATATGGAGGACAGGTAGAAAATATACCACTGGCTGAACTGGATCAGATTGTAAGAATTCACATCATTCAAAACTCCTGGAGCAAGCTGCAGCTCCAGAGCCTGGATATTTACGGATGGATAAATAAGGATGACCCTGAGAATGATAAGCCCAGGGGTTACAAGCGACAAACCCTGCTCAGGGATGAAAATCAGAAGTACTGGGTATACTCCAACAAGGGAAATACAATGATCGTAGATTCCACAGAAAGCAATAGCTATCGCATGGTATACACTCCGTCAAGGAAATATGCGCCACTGTTTTTTGATGAATATTTTCCCATAAATAAATTGGCTACTTCCGATTATGAATTTTATTATGGACGCAGCTATGAACCAGGGAACATCTTTTACTCTGAAGGCAAAGTCCTTGGAGATGAAGTGTTTGCAGAAAACGGATTTATTTATAAAATCGACCGGGTCATTTCTCCGCTTTTAAATGCCGAACAGCTTCTGAAGGAAACTTATGCAGGCAGAAGTTATAAGTCCTTTCTGGAAATGATCTACCTGTTTCCTGAATTTTCAAGTAACCTGGAAGAAACCTATAAACAGCCCGAGGCAAAGGAAGGGAAGCAATATGATACACTTTATAATTTGAATTACACGGAAATTGCTTTTAATATTCATGAAGAACTAACCGGTCCAAATACCAATGTGTCTGACTATACAGTCCGATACCAGAATGGCGTGCTTGCCCCCAGCGATGAAGCTTTCCAGACCTTTATTGATGAAGTTTTAACGGCAAACAGTGGCTTTCCCAGGTGGGGATCCTATGAAAAAGTCCCCAATGAGATTAAAAAGATTATCGCAAACACCCATTTAACCAGCTACCCGGTATATTATACAAACATCATGGAAGGAATTGAAAATGCAGCTGGTGATGTGGTCAGGCTGGATCCGGGGGATATCAGCTACAAGATTTATGGCAGCAACTGTACCTTTCTCGGATTGGACATAACCATTATCCCAAGGGCCTTTTCCAGTGTGGCGGGACCGGTCTACCTGCGACCGGGATATTCCACGCTCCTGTATGCCATGGAATATACCAAGATCCTGCCGGCCCTAAAGCGGGAAGAGGCCACTTATGCCTTCTACATCCTGCCGGATTTAAGTTTACAGGCTGATTCTTCCCTGGAAATAGAATGGGTTGACAGGGAAGCAAATTTGTATAAATTCAGGGCTTTCAACCGCAGCACTCAAAGATATGAAACCCTCCAAAAGAATGCATTATCAAAAAGGCTCTTGAACCAGGTTGGTATCTCGACCACCGAGATTGCAAATAAAGAATATATTGAAACCCTCGGGGGTAATTATATTGTGGTAAACAATGAGGATCAAACGGTGGAGGGAGGTGATAAAAATGTATTTGGATACCTGGGTGATTCAGCGGTAATCCTGCACCCCGAGCTTATGGAGGAGCCGACAGATAACGGCCTAACCTTTAGCGTAGACCATTGGTTTACACCTCCAAGGAGCGATATATACAGCCGTCTTACTTCCTATAAGGTCTTCCTGGAACTGATGACAAAAGCAAGATTATACGACCCTAAGGCCTATCGTTTCCCCTTTCTTTCCGAGGGCGAATTCTATACCATTTTTGTTCCTACTGATCAGGCACTGATCGATTTTGGTGCTGACACTTTGGCCATCGAAGCGCTTGAGAAAATGATCAAGTATCATTTTGTGAAAGGTCATATCATTTTTACAGATGGGAAGAAAGCTTCCGGGGACTACGCAACCATGCGTATAGATGAGTCATCCACCCCTTATACAACCCGGTACAGCAGTCTTGATATAAGAACCAGCCCGGACCTGATTGAAATTCTGGATGGTAAGGGCAGTGCTATTGTTGAAATTCCCGAAGAGGAAGGTAAGACTAATATTTTTGTAGCCACTGATACAGATAAGACATCAGGATCTGTATTTGATTATATCACAACAGGAGTCATTCACGAAATTGACCGCGTACTTGAAAAACAATGAAAATATTTTTTAGCATCGGTATTTTGGCTGTCCTATTGTTGCAGTTCTCTGAACTAAAATCTCAGGACAGAATCATTGTGCGGGGCAAGATTGTCGATGCTTCAGACCAGCAACCTGTCATAGGAGCTACTGTAACAGAATATGATGATTTCAGGCGCATCATCAACGGGACCATCACCGATGTGAATGGCAATTATGTGCTGAATGCTTCAAGTGCTGATGCCACAATTATGGTGAGTTATATTGGATACAAATCCCAGGAGTTCAAACTGGGTTCCAGAACCTCAGTCAATATTGAGCTCGAATCGGAATCCATTGAGATTGAGGAAGTAGCTGTTGTACATGTTGTAGAGAATAATCCCATCACCAATATCGCACAGCGTGATATGACCTCATCCAGGGTGAAAGTCGACATGTCGGCATTTAAAAGCCTGGGGGCCGTTTCGGCGGAAGAGAATTTGCAGGGCCAGGTGGCCGGTTTGGATATCCAGTCCCTTTCGGGCGGTCCTGGCAAGGGTTCCTCCATTGTTATCAGGGGATTAAGTTCCCTGGGAGGTGCAAAACCACTGATTGTTGTGGATGGCATACCTCAGGACATCAAGGTTGATGCCACATTCGATTTTGGTTCGGCTGACCAGGAAGATATTGGAGACCTGGTGAACATTGCTCCGCAGGATATTAAATCCATTGAAGTACTGAAGGATGCAGCATTGCATCTGTCTGGGGATCCAAAGGTGCAAATGGTGTACTGCTTATTGAAACTTACAGGGGCAGAAAGGGAAAAACTATTTTTGATTACCAATGAAACTGACGCTCAGTGTCAACCTCCTGCCATCCCCATGTTGAATGGAGATGAATACATCATGATGCAGCTTGAACAACTGCAGAACGCAAGCGGACTGTTTGAAGTTCCCCCCGAAATTGCCTATGATAAGGATTTTGTGGATTATTATAATTACACGGCCAATACCGATTGGGTGAATGCGATTACCCAAAATGGATTTATCAACGACCAGTACCTGAATATTTCAGGAGGGGGAGAAAAAACCCGGTTTTTCACATCGGTCAATTACCAGAAAAATAACGGCACAACCATCAATACCTCCCTGACCCGCCTTTCTACCCGTGTGAACCTGGATTATGATGTGTCTCAAAAAATACAGTTTTCCACGAATTTCAGTTATTCCAACAGCGTACTGAAGGATAACTTCGTACTGCGGGCCAACCTGAGTGATGGCGCCCGAAACGTAAATATCCGTGAAATGGCCTACATGAAGGCACCCAACATGAGCATCATGGAATATGATTACCTGGGACAGCCGACTGGCGAATATTTCACACCCATCTACAGTTATCAGGGCGATGGGACCGACTATTTTAATCCTGTGGCAGTAGGAGAATTGAGCTCCAATGATGTTGGCGAAAATCAGATGCTTACAAGCTTTGTCCTTACATACAAAATCACTAACTGGTTAAGATTCAGGGAAACCATCTCCTTTCAGTACCTGAACGCCAAAGGAAAAGATTCCTGCCCTACAATGCCATTGGGGCAGACTGGCTGGACAGGAGAAAAAATGAGGCCACAGAGACAAACTCCACAAACACGAAGATGTTAACCAGGTCGCAGTTGTTTATTGTACCAAGATTAGGGCCGACTCATTCTCTTTCCTCCGTTCTCATGTGGGAGACTGATGCAAGAACGGTGAATTTCACACCTTAAAAACTAACAAGGGGCCCAGTGTTAATACCCAGGACCCGGCCTCCATCGCTCCCATCAATTTTTTTAGCTCAGGATCCAGCCTTTCAAGATCCCTTGGTGCACTGGTCAGCCTCAACTATAAATTCAGGACAGGTATATCGCTGCATTTAACCTGCGGGCTGACGGCAGCTCAAAATTTGGTGCAAACCGGCGATGGGGTATCTTCCCAAGTGTATCATGGGATGGAGGTTCTCGGGAGAGCCCTGTTGAATTCCAGCGAAATATCCTTTCTGATGGCATGTTGAGCTTGAGCTACGGGCAGACCGGCCGCGAACCCAATAATCCCTATGACCGCCATGCCATTTATAATACAACCAACCCAAATCAGTATATTGATAATCCGATCATTATCCCCCAGCAGGTCCAGCTTGATAATCTGAAATGGCAAACGCTTTCCTCCTGGAACCTTGGGCTGGATCTCGCATTTTTCAAAAATAACCTCTCCCTAACCGGTGAAGTATACAGTAAAGTTACAGAAGATCTTTTATGGAGATCCTATCCAATCCCGGGTCATCGGCTCCCAACTAAGTGGTTTAATGGCGGAGAATTGAAAACAAGGGATGGGAATTTATCTGGGGGCCAAACCAATCAGAAGGAATACTTTACCTTCAATTTTAACATTTCGCAAAATATCAACACGTTTTTATAATTCCCAGATAACTTTAATAATGAAGTGGCAACCACAATTGGGAATGGCCAGTATCCCAGGCGGGCCAGTATTGGGGAACCCATCGGTTCTTTTTACGGATTCAGGTATCTGGGTGTATGGCCATCAAATGATGATGTGATGGCCATTAAGGCCGATGGAGAACGCTCACAGATGCGAATGGCAACCCTGTTCCCCTGACCTACATGGGAACCTATGAGTTCCAGGGTGGGGATGCCATTTATGAAGATCTGAACCACGATGGTGTGATTGATCTAAATGATGTGGTTTACCTGGGTGATTCAAATCCCGATTTTTTTGGGGGATTCGGAGGCGGTTTCAGTGGAAAAACTTCTCTTTCAGCCCATTCCTTTACAGGACCGGATTTCAGATCGTCAATGAAGTTGCAATGAATACGGAAGGTATGAGGGATAAAAATAACCAGAGCAAGGCGGTGCTTCACCGCTGGAGAGAAGAGGGACAGGATGAAGAGGGTATGCTACCCAGGGCTTACCTGGGCCACCCGGCAAATAACCTGGGATCCGACCGGTACGTGGAAAACGGGGATTTCCTGAGGTTTGTAAGCCTGGTTATCAACTACAGCGTAGACAAAAGAATCTGTGAAAAAATCAGTTAAGATCCTTTGATGTGGGACTAAATATCAGAAAATTAATTACATTTACCCATTATACAGGGCAGGATCCGGAGATACCCCAGATCGGCGACGATCCGTTCTGGGTTGGTACTGACAAGGCGCGTACCCCTGTTCCTAAGGCATATACTGTAAATATTAATATAGGATTTTAGTCCTGATACCAGGGTCATGAATAAGAAAAATTAAATGAAAAATCCTGGTGGGTTGCTGCTATTCTGGATGCTTTTTCATTCCTGCAATGACTGGCTGGAAATGGTTCCACCCGACGGGCTGGTAAAGGACGAATACTGGAAAACCAAAGAAGATGTTGAAGCCGTTCTAATGGGTGCCTACCAGAATTTCGCCGGTATGGACGAACGGCTCTTTCTCCTGGGTGAAATAAGGGCCGACATGGTTGAAGTCAGGACGTGAACACCCGGCACTCAATGAAAAAAACATCATGGACGGGAACCTCTACCCCGACAATATTCTGTGCAATTGGTCCGATTTCTATGTGTCATCAATTACTGTAATTCTGTTTTGAAATATGCCCCTGTGGTTCAGGGTGGTGATCAGACCTTTAGCGAGTATCAATAGAGGGGCTTTGAGGCTGAAGCCATCTTTCTTAGGAGCCTGGCCTACTTTTACCTGGTCCGGACCTTAAGGATGTTCCTCTTGTGCTTGAACCCTCTGAATCGGATAATGTAAACCTGTTCGTAGCAAAATCAACGGAATTAGAAATCCTTACCAGGATAAAAGCGGATTTAAACGATGCGAGACTCTTTGTAACAGGCAATTACGGTTCAAGTGAAAAAAACAAGGGCAGGACAAGCAAGGGAGCTATCAATGCCTTACTCGCTGATATTTGCCTTTGGAATTTCGAATATGAAGAGTCTCTCTCCTATATTGAGGAAGTAGAAAAACTGAATTATTTCCTGATACCAACTGGTAAATGGTTTGAAATCTACTATCCCGGCAACTCACTGGAGGGCATCTTTGAATTGCAGTTTGACAGCAAGCTGGGTCAGAACAACTCCATGTACTCCTTTACTTTAACTCAAAAAAATTACCTGGCCAGTGACTTTGCCCTTGATATCCTGGCCCCGCAAAACTCTCAGGAAATCATCAGGGGTAATGGATCCTTAAGGGAAACTGATGGCAAGATATGGAAATATTGCGGGGGAGCACCTGACGGAAGGACCCTTCGATCTGGCAGTGAGGCCGCCAGCGGAAACTGGATCGTATATCGCTTTGCGGATGTCTTGTTTATGAAAGCTGAGGCCCTATCTCAACAAGGTCTTTACGAGGAGGCCCTTTTAATCCTCAACCAGATCAGGACCCGGGCATTGATGGAACCCCTGAATATAAATCCCAGTCCTGATGCATTTGAGGATGCCATCCTGCTTGAACGAGCAAGGGAGCTGGCCTTTGAAGGGAAAAGATGGTTCGACCTGCTGAGGATGGGTAGAAGGAATTCATATGCCCGAAAAGACAACTTAATTGAAATCATTGTCAACAAAGTACCTTCCACTCAGAAACTTGTCCTCGCATCCAAGCTAACCGACCCGAATGGCTGGTATTTTCCCATATACTCGCTTGAATTAGAAAAGAATGTGAACCTGGATCAGAATCCATATTATGAATCTTTTTCGGAATAAATATAGCATCTATACCAGAATGAAAACCCGGGTATTGCACTACATGCTACTGCTGGGTCTCGGGGGCTTAATGATGATGGTATCCTGCGAAGAAAGCACCCCCGACCGGTCCTTTTACGAAGATGAAATCGTTACAATTACAGATTATCTTAAGAATCATAAAGAGACTTATTCCTATTTCTGGCAGATCCTCGAAGTGGCTGAACTCAGGATTCCCCTGACAGCCTATAATCCTTTTGGTGACAGATTTACACTCTTCCTGCCCAGCGACGGGGCGTTTGAAGCATTCATAGCTAAAATGCCTGAGTATACAAGTTTTGAGGATTTACTTGCCGATGTGGCTTATGTACGCTTACTGGGAAGGTACCACCTGGTTAATAAAGCCTTCAATACCAATGAATTTCCCTATGGAGCCCTACCGGACACCACCGCTTCAGGCGATTTCCTGACCGTTGGATTCAGTTCGGAGCTGGATACCACCTTTTATAAGATCAACAACGTTGCTACGATTGAAGCTGGCAATATCGAGGTGGCCAATGGCTTCATCCATGTGATTAACCAGGTTCTTGAGCCCAATGCCTATGACAGTTTTGAATGGCTCCAGAAAACAGAAGGTTTTTCCATCATTTCAGGTCTGTTGGAATTAACCGGATTGAAAGATACCATGGGGATTTATCGAAAAACACAGGCTGGTGAAATCATAAAAAACCGCTATACGGTCCTGGCAGAACACGATTCCATATACCTGAGAAATGGAATATCATCCCTGGATGACCTCATAGATCGATACAGCAGTCCTGGTCTTTCCTATGACGATCCTGACAATGAGTTGTACCAGCTGGCAGCTTACCACCTGCTCGAGGGTAGCTATTTCCTGGATGAATTCATTGGTTCATCCAACTACAATACTTACGCAAACTTCCCGGTCCAGATCAATGCGGGTTTGGAAATTCGGATAAATACCGGCGCTGATACCTTCAGAATCGATGTCATTGAAGGAGATACCAGCTATATAAACTACATCAGCCTCTATTACCAGGAAAGCAACCAGCTTTCAAAGAACGGAGCCATCCATATGATTTCAGAAATTATGGAACTGTTCAAACCTTCCAGATCACAAAGAACCTTCCAGTTTTATGAAGAACCCCAAATCTTTAAAGTCAGGAATATCTACAGTATTCATGAGTTCGTGGATGTGGAAAACTTCGAAATAATCAAATGGACCGGGCCCGAAAGCCTTTATTTCGTGAAAGCCGCCGGTGACAGGGCCACAAACGAGGATTATATTTTGATAGAAGACGAATTTACAATTGAGTACACCATTCCCAAAGTTATCCCGGGTAAATACACTGTTAGCCTTAGAACACATGCATATTCCCAGAACAATGCATCCATTCAGGTATACATTGATGGCCAGAAGCTCGGAGGCAATCTGGATCTCACTGCAGGAGGCACTTCTTCCAATCCTTACAAAATATTCAACCTGGGCGAACTCGAATTTTCAGTTTACGAGGAACACCTGGTATTTATCCAGGCGCTGATTCCGGGACAGTTCATTTGGGACTATATTTCTTTTACACCTGTTTAATGTCTGATGATTATCAAAGATATATATAGTAATAACGAACGCAAGATGAGGAGATTCATGGGACTTAGCGACCCTTTGCCTGCAAAGCTTGTCTGCATGTCTTTCATCCTGTTTTTTGTTGTGACATCCTGTACAAAAGAATGGGATAATCATTTTGAAATCAAGGAAGAAACTGTGAACGGAAGTATGTGGGACCATATTAAAACCGAGCCCAGGTATTCCCTGTTTACCGGCTACATGCAGAAATATGGAATGGATACCCTGTTTGAAGGTAATATGCCTCATACCCTCTTCGTTGTCCCGGACAGCACCCTTAAAGCTGTACCCGACACCGGATCTTATATTCCGAAGATGCTAGCATTCCATATTTCTCCCACTGTGTTCCTTAGCAGAAATGTAAACAGTTATAAGAAATTACTCACACAATCGGGTAAATATGCCGCGATTCAGGCTCTGGATGGTACCTATCTTTATGATGGAGTTTCCATTGAGAAAGAGAGTCCCCTGTATCTCGACGGAAAGTATTATGAACTGTCGGATCCGGCAATTCCCAAGCCCAACCTTTATGAGTATACCGAGCTTTACAGCAGTATTATAAAAGACTACATCGATCTCCAGGATTCAGTCTACCTGGACCTGGAAGCCAGCAAACCCATTGGTTTCGATGAATCAGGGAATACAATTTATGACAGTGTTACTTCTTCGGTAAACCTTTTTGAAAAGTACTATTTCCCGGTCAATACAGAATTTCGCAGTAAAACGGCAACTTTCATACTTTTCACCCAGGATCAATACATTGCTGCGCTGGATGAAATGGCTGGAATACTGGGAGGGAATTTCCAGACCCATGAGGATATCCCACTTTACTGGCAGTATGACGTGTTGTTGCCGGAAATGATGAAAATTGGCCTGTTTGACAATGAGTTGGAATACTACGATCTTCAACGGGATACCCTGAAAAGCGTGACTGGTGATACCAGTGGTTATCGAGCATGAGAATATCGATCCCATGTCGCGCCTGCAATGCAGCAATGGACTGGCATACAATTATTTCGACTTTTCAGTACCCCTGGACCTTTACCTGAATACGATTAAAGTAGAAGGTGAAGACCTGGTGGATTCAATTGGGGCAGGAAGGTTTGCTTGGAAAGAGGAAGTTGAGGTCACGGGTGCCATTGTGGAACCTGTAAAATTAAATACCCTGTATGAATCCATGGTCAATGTGGACCTGGGAAGAAGATATGGTGGAGAATATTCTATTTCGTTCATGCTTCCGGATGTGTGGCCGGCACGATACAGGCTTCTTTTGAGGTCAAGTTATCGCCCCTCGGGAGTATATGCAGTTTATGTCAATGAAACCCTGGTTGGGGAATTTGATACTTATTCTTTAAGGAGTTCTGTGATAAGCGTCACGGGCGAACGCTTTGCGCCTTCGGACAATGGCTTAAATATGAAGGACTTCTGGGTTGAAGATATTACCGAATTCGGAGATGTTACCATTCGTTTCGAATACCTTGAAAGCGGGAATGCGACTTCCAACGGATTTAACCTTGACTATGTTGAATTAATCCCATTTATTGAATAAACAAACTTTATGTCAAAATATTTTCGCACATACCTCCTCTTGATTCTGTGCTGCCTGATGGAAATGGCAACGGCTGGTCAGGATACGCTGAACCTGAGTGGTAGGATTCTGGGAATAAATGATCAGCCGGTGAGTGGCGTTTCGGTTTCTGTTGAAGGAATTACGGAACCTGCCATTACAGGCCAGGATGGCTCATTTTCCCTTTTGATTCCTTCAGGTGATGCATGGATAATGATCAGCCCTTTAGATCAATATAAAGCTCAAAGGATATTTATAAGTAAAAGGACAAACCTGATTGTGCGACTTACACCTCTGGGTATTGATTCTCCTGATGACCAGCTAATTGATTTATTTGAAACTAAGAGCAGGAAACACATGCCAGGCTCTGTGGATGTGCCTGATCCTGCTAAAAATTTCCATTTTCCCTATGAAAGTGTGGACCAGAGTTTCCAGGGAGATATACCCGGCCTGATGAAGCATAGGCTTATCTGGGATGCCCGGAACAGGAGCAACAACATTTTTACGAGGAATAAAATCAATGAATACCAATAATTATGATTCTATCCAGTGGTTATGCTGCTGGAGTCCCCTGGTTTTTATCAATCAGAGATAGATGGCTATTCATACAATCCCCTTCAAGCCTCGATCCCTTTCATATCACGAAGATAACCATCCTCAAGGACTATGCCTCCGTGGCATCATGGGGATTAAAAGCTTCCAATGGAGTTATTCTGATTGAGACTTTAAAACCGTCAGAAGCCAGAACCAGTATTGATATCTCTTTCAGAAAAGAACTGAACCCCAATGCCTCCCGAACTTCTTCCCGAGATGAACAGTGAACAATACCGCACCTTTGCAACCGAGATCCTAAATTCCTCTGGAGGATTGGAAGAATATTATCCGGAAGCTTACCCCGGATTATACAGCGGACCCAACTCTCCTGACTATTACAAGTATATGTATAATACAAACTGGCAGGATGAGGTATTCAGGAATGCTGCCTTATACGATGTAAATCTTCGTGTTAAAGGGGGTGATGAGATCGCAAAATATGGACTTTCGGTGGGCTATATGAATCACAAGGGCGTGATAAAATCTACTGATTATGAAAGATTTAACATACGTTTTGTAGCTGCTTTTAATATCTTCAAGCGTATGAGAATGAGTGTTACAAGTAACCTTGTCATCAATAACTCAAATCTCAAAGAGTCGGCCCGGGTCCGCCAAAAATCAGCCCCATCCTGACCAGTCTGTACAAAGCACCCTTCCTTCCAGCCTTATACTTTCGACGATGAAGGAAATCAGCTTACTCTGCTTGAAGATGTGGGACCGCTGGGAGTGAGTAATCCAGTGGCAGTTATTGAAAACTTTCAGCGCATCCAACGACAATTACCGGCTGCTGTCATCAGCAAAATTAGAAGGTGATCTGAGCGACCATATCAAGCTAAACTCAATTATAGGTGTAAATTTTAATGCGATAACTGAAAGCATCTTTATGCCTAACCATGGCATGGAGACCTATTATGACGATGAAGCCATCAATGCCATAAAATCCCTGAAGGACCATTTTTTTGCCATTTATAACGACAACTATATTTCCTGGGTACCTGATATTGGTTTACGCCATAGTTTATTCACTGCAATTGGGATTCGCTTCAACCTCAATAATTTTGAAGAAGACTTCGGGATTGCCAAAAACTCCCATGAAAATGATGAATACAGGTCCTTGCAGGACGGGATCAGCTACCTACGTGAAATGGGGGGAGAAAGCTATAGATGGAACCGGATGTCCACATATGCGAATCTCCAGTATGTTTTCAAAGACCGTTATATTTTTAACGGGACCTTGAGTGCAGATGGATCCTGATTGACAGGAAGGGATGCTCCGGATGTATTCAGGGTCAATGATATTCCACTGGGGATCTTTTATTCCACCGGCTTCGCATGGAGAATCTCGGAGGAAGCTTTCCTTCAGCAACAAAGCTTCATCGAGGATCTTAAATTGAGGATTTCCTATGGACTCACCGGAAATGATGACATCGGGATTTATTCAGCACTCGATTACTTCCCTTTTCACTACAGGGAATCATCGGGTATGGTGCAACAGCCTGTGAGCAATACCAGTCTTAAGTTTGAATCATTGGGTCAATTTAACACTGGAATCGACCTTGCTTTCAAAGGAAACAGGATAAACCTGGGCTTCGATTATTTCTCCACATTAACAAAGGATATGCTTGTTAGAAAAAGTATACCCTTCTACCTGGGAGAATATTTTTCTCTGGTAAACAGCGGTACAGTCAGGAACAGAGGGATTGATCTGTCCATGACAGCACATCTCATATACAGTGAACGTTTCAGTTGGAGCATTGGCGTTAATCTAACCAGGATGGAGAACCGGGTCATGGAGATTGCCGATGGAAGGTTATCACTCCCTTCAAGAGAGGGAGGCGCATATATATCACGCGAGGGAGAATCACTTCATTCTATGGATATGTATTTGAAGGGGTTATTTCGGATGCAGAAGAAGCCCGGAATCTGAACCTCAAAACTGAAAAGGGCGTTTCCTTTGGGGCCGGCGATGCAAAATATTCGGATATTTCAGGACCAGAGGGACAGGCCGATGGGGTCATTAATGAATTTGATAAAACCCTCATAGGTTCACCCATTCCGGATCTAATCGGAGGATTACAAAATCATCTCAGTTACAAACGCTGGTCCCTGGATTTTTCCATCCAGTTTGTTACAAAGAATGAAGTGTTCAATTACCTGCGATACAAGAATGAGAAAATGACGGATCTCTCTAACCAGAGTATTGCAGCACTTAACCGCTGGCAATACGATGGACACGAAACTATGGTGCCGCGCGCCATATGGTCCGATCCTGTTGGGAATTCGGATTTTTCCACCCGCTGGATCGAGGATGGCTCCTCTATTTGAGGCTGAAAACCATCACCCTCTCCTACAAGGTGCCCAAAAAATTTCTACTCTTCAGAAATGCGGAGTTTTATGTATCGGGGATCAATCTCATTACTTTCACCAACTACCTTGGTTATGATCCGGAATTTAACTATTCCTTTAATACCATGGAAATGGGTATCGACTATGGAAATACCCCTTTTACACAAAGGTTCATGCTTGGTATAAAACTTGGCTTGTAAAAACAGAAGTAAATTGTTCAACATTTGTTGATATGATGAAAAAAATTGAAATAGAAAAATATAAAAGAGGGGCTTTCTTGCTGCTACTTATCTTAGGACTGCTCTGTACGGCCTGTGAAAAATTCTTTTATCCCGAGCAGGGCTTAATTGTTCAATCGGATATTTATTATCAGGATTGGAGTGAATACAGGGCGGCTGAACTAGGCCTGGACTCGCTTCAACAGCAACTGGTGGATCAGATTGTGATCCTTGGAGAGTTACGGGCCGACCTGTTGGAAGTTACAGAAAATGCCGATCGGGATCTGATAGAGATCCAGAACCTGGAAAGTCAGTCCGGACAACAGGTATGCTTCACCCATTGGCTTTTACCGCCTGATCTCAAGTTGCAATAAGTTAATCTCGAAACTTGAAACAGATCATCCGGATGTTAGAGACCCCGAGGCGGACATTACTAACTACGACAGGTTATACGGGGAAGTTCTCTGCATGAGGGCCTGGGCTTATTTTAATGCCGTCAGGATTTATGGGAAGGTACCCTATGTGGGCACTCCATCTCCCGGGGTTTCAGATATTACCGAATACGTAAACAGCCCCCGGATGATTGTGGTCCCGGTCCACATCAAATATGGCATGGACGGATACAATAATGATACAATTTACAATGATACCATTCTGCTGGAGAAAACATGGTTGGATCTGCCTGCCATTGTGGATACCTTCACAAACCAGCTCAGTACAAAGGTTAAGGCAGTCGGGATTATCCATAATATGGACAATGGTGATCTTACCTGGGATTTTACAGTCTGGAATAACTATGCCATGCAGTGCCTTCTTGGTCAGATGCACTTATTTAACGGCAACTACGGACAGGCTATAAAATATTTCCAAACAATCATTTACAACTACGAATCGGAGAGCTCAAATATTAAATATGGGCTGGACAACAAATTTGAGAAAAGCCGTTGGCGCAATATTATCACAAGTCTGGACGGATATGAACACATCTATACCATCTGGTTCAATAAATCCTATCAGCAAAAAAACGATCTTCAGAAACTATTTTCACCCGAAGTCCCAAACACCTATATGATTAAGCCATCAAAAGTGGCCATCCACCATTGGGAGACCATATGGGATGGTATGGTTTTGAAAAGGGACCTGACCAATCCTGAAAAGACCATTCTGGAGGAGAAAGGATTACCAGGTGATTTTCACCGGGGACATGGCGTTTCCTATGCCTATCAAAACAGCCGGAATATTGATGGAGGAGGATGAAGTCAGGAATATGTTAAGAATGAAAAACATCGGCAACACAAAGGAAGTTGAGCGGATTATGGCCGGAGTTGATACGGTGGTTTACAAATATTCTCTTGGGAAAAACAGTTTTGACCACGATGCAGATTTGATCATTTACCGGGCTGCAGGTATTCACCTCTATGTCGCCGAAATCTACAGCAGGTGGCTATTTTCACAGGATGGAATCGTTCGCACTGACATCAATCTGGGACTTAACATATTGAATGACGGGAGTTATAACGGAGATAAACAACAACTTGGCGTTAGGGGAAGGGTTGGGTTCGGTACTGGCGATGATGCTGTAAAAATAGATAATATCCTCTACCACCATGATCCGTATACAAACGAGATTATAGGATATGACAGGATCTGGCCGGGAAACCTGTCGGCGAAACAGGATTACCTTGAAGATCAAATAATCACTGAACGTGCCAGGGAACTGGCCTTTGAAGGGGAACGCTTTTATGACCTTGTCAGAATTGCAAAACGCAGGGGCGATAATGCCTATTTGGCCGACAAGGTAGCCTCTTAAGTTCAGCGGGTCAAAGGCGGAAGAGATTCGTCAGAAACTAATGAAGTCAGGAAAACTGGTACCTTCCCATCGAGTAGATTTTCAGATTCACTCTATCCAATACATCCTTCCCTGCAAAAATCCCCGCCCTGGCTTATTACAGCGCCAGAAAAAAAAGCCGCCACCTTATCCATAAATAAGGCGACGGCTTTACGTCTGACTAAAACTACTATTTATAAAGCGGTCCGTAGGAGGCACAGGCCCTGTAATCGGCACCCTCCTTATCCATACCAAAAGCAGGCCAGGAGCTGGGCCTGAAGATCTGCTCTTCGGGTACATTGTGCATGCAGACAGGAATCCTGAGCATGGCTGCCATGGCCATTAACTGCGATCCGAAATGTCCATATGAGAATGCACCGTGGTTTGCTCCCCAGTTTGCCATCACTGAATAAACATCCTTAAAGTTCCCTTCACCGGTCAGCCTGGGTACAAACCAGGTGGTGGGCCAGGTAGGACTGGTTCGCTCTGTCAGGATAAAGTGAATATCCTCAGGCAATTCCAGGGTATGTCCTTCTGCGATCTGAAGGACCGGTCCCAATCCTTTAACCATATTAATACGGCTCATGGTGACGGGCATTCCACCTAAGGTATTAAAAAGGGAAGAAAATCCCCCACCCCTGAAATAACCTATGTCAGCAGGAGCCCAGGTGGTATTGTCCAGACATTTCTGGGCCTCATCTTCAGTGATCTGATACCATGGCTTCATGGCTGGCTTGCCATCGATGGTTTGCTCGCCACTACCATCCAGTGCAGACGGGCCTGAGTTAATCAGGTGAATAAAACCATTCTTTGCATCACCGGTCAGATCCTTACCGGTGACCCGCTTTACGGCTTCGGGACTCCAGTAGGTACGGACATCACTGAATACCTGGGCAGCTCCGGTAAGCAGATGCCCAAAGAGCATGGCCACACCGTTCAGACTGTCATTTTCGGTGGCCAGCATATAAGGCTGCCTGATGCCGTTCCAGTCAAATGATGAGCATAAAATTGCTTCCATAAAATCACCATTGGGGAAATGATCGGTCCATTGCCTCTGACCCTGGAATCCCCCGGCAATGGCATTATGGCCATTGGCTTCCTCTCCAAATCCAAGGGCTTTAAGTTTTGGGTTACCCTCCATCAGGTCACGCCCGATAAGGGCCATTTTTGCCACAAAATCCCATTCTTCCGCCTTCTTTTCAGTCGATTTCTGAACATCCGGCGCGTTATAGTCCTTTCCCTCCTTGCAATTCTCCTTAATCCAGTTTTTAGCCAGGCTGAGTTCTTCAGGATCAAAGATGCCTTCCTCTATCCTGCGGGTAAACTCGGACATGTCCACATACTCACAACGCATGCCAAGGTATTCTTCAAAAAAATCGGCATCCACAATGGATCCTGCAATACCCATGGATACACTTCCCATGGATAGATAGGATTTCCCTTTCATCGTAGCAACGGCAATACCCGCCTTTACAAAGGTGAGAATCTTCTCCTTTACATCATCCGGGATCTCTGTGTCATCAGAGTCCTGTACGTCTTTGCCATAAATTCCGAAGGCGGGAAGACCCTTCTGGTTATGTCCGGCAAGGGCAGCTGCCAGGTAAACAGCACCGGGACGTTCGGTTCCATTAAAGCCCCAGATAGCCTTGGGAAGCATGGGATCCATGTCGATGGTCTCACTTCCGTAACACCAGCATGGCGTGACAGTCAGACTTACGCCCACACCCTCACGGGAAAATTTATCGGCAGTTGCCGCCGCTTCTGCAACACCTCCAATACAGGAATCAGCAATCACACATTCCACTGCAGATCCGTCCGCATGTTTTACTGTTGATTCAATCAATGCAGCCGCACTCTTTGCCATATTCATGGTCTGGTCCTCAAGAGATTCTCTTACACCTCCCAATCTACCATCTATAGTTGGTCTGATACCCACCTTGGGGGCCTGTCCGATTAATCTTTTTGTACTCATAATATGTTTCTATTTGTTAGTATTTTGTTTTAAGCTTAGGAATTTATCATAGCGCTGCGTCGTACGACTGGATTCGGCCAGGGGCATATAACTTTTCACCGGGTAACATTTTTTAACCAGGCTTCTGCCCTCTTCAAGGTATTCGATCCTTCCCATGGCAAGGGCCTGGATCAGGATGTTCCCCAGGGTGGCACCTTCCACAGGCCCCGAAACTACCTTGCGCCTACAAATGGTGGCAATTCGCTGATTCAGGTAATCGGACTGGCTCCCTCCACCCACCAGGTGCAGTACTTCAATGGGTTTACCTGATAGCATTTCAAGTTTTTCGATATGGTAACGGAAGGAAAAGCAAAGGCTGTCATAGGCACAGAGCAAATAAGCCCCGAAATTTTCAGGCCTGGCCTGATCGGTCCCATCAAAGTAGGCATCAAAGGCCTCCTTCATATCTTCAGGGTTATAAAACCCGGGATCGTCGGGATCAATTACCTGCATAATGGCCCCCCCTTCCTTTGTCATTTCTTCCATCTGGGTAAAGGAAGTTTCGGGTGGAAGATGCTTCTTGAGGCCCTGCAATAACCACAGGCCCACAATATTCTTTAGTGTTCTGTAGGTATTATTATAACCCCTTTCGTTTGTAAGACCCAGATCAAGGGCTTCCTCACTGATCAGGGGCTGATCCGATTCCACGCCCACAATGCACCAGGTGCCCGCAGAAATGTAGGCAAAATTGGGATTCTCCACAGGAAGGGCAGCAACCACGCAGGCTGTATCATGTCCGCATGCCGCAATCCCTTCCATGCCCGTGCCCTCTGCCTCCGGGATTTTCACTGGTCCAAGCCTTGTTCCCGGTGCCACCACATCTCCCAGGAGCCCCGGATTGATCCGGAGCATTTCTAAAATTTTTGGATCCCAGGTATTGCCTTCAACACCCAGCATCTGGGAAGTGGAAGATATTGTAGTTTCGTTGTGGGCAGTTCCTGTCAGCAAATAAGCGATGTAGCTTGGGATAAAAAGGATCCTGGAAGTTTTTTTCATTTCTTCCGAATCCTTCAGGGAAAGCATCTGGAAAAGGGTATTGAAAATATAGAAGTTGATCCCTGTGCGCGTGAAAGTATCCATGGGAGACATCATTGTACCCCACTTTTCCTGCATGCCTTCGGTGCGGCTGTCGCGGTAGGCTACCGGAGTTTCAACAAGTTCACCCTGCTCATCCAAAAGCACAAAGTCCACACCCCAGGAATCCACACCAACACTGGAGGGCGCATTTTCTGAATGCTCAATGGCCTTTGAGATTCCATTTCTGATTTCACGCCAAATGCAGTCCATGTCCCATCGGTCATGTCCGTCAGTCTCGATGATCTCATTGGTAATCCGGTGAATCTCCTCAATATGAAATCCCCTCCCCATCAAGCATTCCCAGCATTACACGGACACTTCCGGCCCCCATATCAATGGCAATACAGGTAAATTTATTTTTCGTCATGACAGGATCATATTATTATGAGTGCAAGATAAGTAGAGCATCACTTCATGCCTATGGAGAAAAAATTCCAATTTGTGTCTATTTTACACTGAACTCCTTTCTGTACCTCGCAGGTGACAGTCCTGTTAAGCCTTTAAAAATCTTTGAAAAATGATAGCGATCGGCAAATCCGGTTTCAGCTGCAACCTGCTCGATGGAGTATGATGAGTGATGCAGTAATGCACAGGCCCTGTCGATGCGCTTCTTCTTCACAAAGCGCTGGGGTGAGAGTCCAAGTTCTTCAGTAAACAAGCGGTTAAAAGCATTGGTAGCCATGCTGGCCTGATCTGCCAGGCAATCATTGGAAAGGTCTCCGTTCAGATTGGCCTCTATGTGCCCCAGGACATGGATAATCCTGTAATCCTTGGACACCAGATCCCAGTTGGACTCCGGGATAAAGGAAAGCAGATCAGAGATCAGGGATTGTATGGCCAGAACTGTGTAAAAATTAAACCTGGCAAAATCTTCATTCAGGTGTTTTTTAATTATTGAGAGTTTTTCCAGGAGGTGATCTGTAAGCTCAAACTCAAAAACACCGGGTGATACATTGTCATAGGGCACTCCGATGTTGAAATGAATAAAAAGATGCAGGATACAGCCACTCAGGGTGTAGCCCTCCTCTGATTGCCCTTTTCCCAATCTGCCGCCTTCGATATGGTAACCATTTTCAGGAATCTGAAAGTCGCCTATGCGTGTGGAATAGGAGGTATTGGGGGCGATCATCAGAATCTTATCTGCCCTGAGCGCATATTCCATTCCATTATAAATAATCACTGCGCCCTCATGACTGTTATGGTAAATACGCCAGTAAGGAAAAGACAATTCCCTGAATTCCCAGTGCCTTAGCCACCAGTACCTGCAGCAAAGAAGTTGCAGATTAAACCCTGGAAACAGTTGTAAAATGTCGGAGGGATCTCCCCTGTCCGGTACTTTAGATAGTGTTTTTACCAAAATGAATATGTATTATTGACACAAATTTACCAAATTCAAACATTGTACGATAGTGTAATTCAGCCGATTTTTACCTTTTCCTAAATAAATCTGACATAATATGAACCCGAAAGAGATAGTTGTAGAGAAGAAGTACCTTTTGCCTTTTATACTGATCACCAGTTTATTTGCATTGTGGGGCTTTGCCAACGATATTACCAACCCCATGGTGGCCGCTTTTAAATCTCTTATGGAGATTACAAATGCGAAAGCATCACTCATACAACTGGCCTTTTATGGGGGCTATGCCACCATGGCCGTTCCGGCAGCCCTCTTTGTGCGTCGTTTCGATTATAAAAAGGGCATTCTTCTCGGTTTGGCATTATATGCGGTTGGAGCACTGATGTTCTGGCCTGCTGCCCGTTTTGAAGCGTTTGGATTCTTCCTGGTCTCACTTTATGTGCTCACTTTTGGTCTGGCCTTCCTGGAAACCACTGCCAATCCCTTCATCCTGTCCCTCGGAAGTGAAAAAACAGCCACCCGACGGCTGAACCTGGCCCAATCCTTCAATCCCATGGGCTCCCTGTTTGGGATGTTCGTGGCCTCCCGGGTCATCCTGGCGACACTGGAATCGGAAAAAAGAAATGCGGCCGGAGAACTGATCTTTCCAGGCCTGGATGAGGCAAGCAAAGCAGCCATCCGGACCAGTGACCTGATGATTATCCGAAATCCTTATGTAATCCTTGGACTGGTGGTTATTATCATGTTTGTAATTATCGCCCTGGTAAAGATGCCCCAAACGGGCCATTCTGAAAAATCCAGTGCAGGAGACTCGTTTCGACGACTGATTAAAAACAAGGTCTACCGTGAGGGTGTATTGGCTCAGGTCTTTTACGTAGCTGCCCAGATCATGTGCTGGACCTTTATCATTCAGTATGCCGAACGCCTGGGCATTCCGAAAGCCACTGCCCAACTTTATAATATCGGGGCCATGGGAATGTTCCTGGTGAGTAGATTCATCAGTACTTTCCTGATGAAATATGTGAATTCCAGGCGCTTACTGATGATTTTCGCCATAGGTGGAATGGCTACCATGACCGGCACCATACTCATCGACGGAATGGGAGGACTCTATTGCCTGCTGGCCACATCGGCCTTTATGTCCCTTATGTTCCCAACCATCTATGGGATTGCACTGGAAGGAATTGGTGAAGATGCCAGCCTGGGTGCAGCCTTTTTGGTCATGGCCATTGTGGGAGGTGCCCTGATGCCACCCCTCCAGGGGGCCATTATTGACCTGGGCCAGGTAGGACCTCTGCCAGCCGAAAACGCATCCTTTATTCTGCCCTTTATTAGTTTCTGTGTCATAGCAATTTACGGGCGCCGCTCCTATCTGGCTATGAAAGCATAAAACACCAATGACCTTATTAAATGACCCGGATTATGAAAAGACTTAGCTTCCTGATTTTGCAGCTCTCTTGCTCATTTCCTGCCAGAGCAAAGAAAAAAGCAAGGAACTGCCCAATATCATAGTGGTCCTGGCCGATGACCTGGGCTATGGCGATCTCTCTTCCTTTAATCCGGAAAGTAAGATCCTCACCCCTCACCTGGACCGGATGGCGGCCGAAGGCATGCGTTTCACCGATGCCCATACCTCCTCCTCGGTTTGTACACCTACCCGTTACGGACTTCTCACCGGCAGATACAACTGGAGGACCCGCCTGAAAAGTGGTGTTTTATCAGGAATCTCCCAGGCGCTGATCCCGTCCGACAGAAGTACGCTTGCCTCCATGCTTAAATCCTCGGGATACCACACGGCCTTCATCGGCAAATGGCACCTGGGCTGGGACTGGGCTATTCAGAATCCGGATGAGGCCAAAGGTGGAGACTATGATATGGGAAAGCTGGAAATTGACTATTCCGCACCTGTTTCAAACGGTCCTGCCGAACTGGGATTTGACTATTCCTACGGGCATTGCGGATCCCTGGACATGGCTCCCTACGTATATGTGGAAAACGGCATGGTAACAGCACCACCCGACCGGATTACCCTGGATACAGGCTATAGATTCTGGCGGAAGGGTCCCACCGGGAGTGATTTTATCCATGAGGATGTCACACCCAATTTTTTCAGGCGGGCCATAGAACATGTTAAGCAGCGCTCCGGTGAAGAACAACCCTTCTTCCTTTACCTCGCCCTCCCCTCTCCACATACACCCATTCTGCCCACGGAGGAGTGGCTGGGGAAAAGTGAGCTGAATCCCTATGGGGACTTTGTCCTGATGGTCGACGACTATATGGGTTTGCTTTTGAAGGCCATTGAAGAATCGGGAATCGGGGAGAATACCCTGGTGGTATTCACCAGTGACAACGGCTGCTCTCCCATGGCCAGATTTGATGTACTTGAAGAAAAAGGGCACCATCCCAGCTATATTTTCAGGGGACACAAAGCGGATATCTTCGAAGGAGGTCACAGGGTGCCTTTTATAGTAAAATGGCCTGCTGGCGTAAAGCCGGGAACGGTATCCGAAGAAGTAATATGCACCACCGACCTTTTCCGCACCTTTGCCAGTCTGACCGGGTATAGAACCGGCGATGATGAAGGGGAAGACAGCTACGACATCAGTACGCTTTTCAATGAACCTGCCCCGGAAACGCCACTCAGGGAAGCCACAGTTCACCATTCCATAAACGGGAGTTTTGCGATCCGAAAGGGTGATTGGAAACTGATTATGTGTCCGGGATCAGGAGGATGGAGCTTTCCCAGGCCCGGAAGGGATAAAGAGGAACTTGCTAAACTTCCGGATATTCAACTCTACAACCTGAAAGATGATCCGGGTGAAACCTCCAATCTGCAGGCAAAGGAAATAGAAAAGGCGGAAGAATTGAAATCCCTCCTGATCAGTTATATCAGTTGAAGGACGAAGCACGCCCGGTCAGTCACAGTCCAATGACAGCATTGCTTTCAAATGGCCCCAGATTGAGTTTGCAAAAATGGATTAGAGGAGAGCTGATTCTTTGCTAAAATATTGTAATTTGGGATAGCGATGCTTTTCAGAATCATTTGTTCGATAGGCTTCTTTGTTCTCAGCACCCTTTCTCTCCTATCTCAGGGTTTCAAAATAGCTGGAAAGGTTACTGACCAGGAAAGTAATACGCCAATACCCTACGTAACCGTCTATATAAACGGAACCACAAGGGGAACCACCTCTGACTCAGAAGGCAGCTTTTCCATATGGGGAATTACCTTACCCTGCGAACTGATCCTGTCCCATGTCAGTTATGATCTGCAACGTTTGGTAATTGAGGATGCTCCAGCATTAGAGAACCTGCACTTCGCTCTGAAGAAGAAGCTTGTCCAGATACAGGAGCTAACGGTTATTGGTGACAGTTCGCGCCACGTTTATTTAGAGAGCTTTAAACAATGGTTCCTGGGTGCAAATTATAAAGAAAGCGGGGCAAAGATTCTGAATGATTCAGCCCTCTTTTTTATCCCCCTTGAAGGAGAACAATTTGAAGCTTATGCCAATGAAGCACTAATCATTGACCTTCCTCAAACCGGATATCTGCTTAAGGCTGATCTTGTTCATTTTAAGCTGAAGATCAAAAAGGACCTGGGTGGCTTCCATTGCTCCATCCTTGGATATTTCTATTTCGAGGAAACGTTTACAGGCAATCGCCGGCAACAAAGAGCCCTGGCCAGAAACCGGACCAATGCCTATTACAATTCAAGACTACATTTTTGCCGTTCGCTATATGCAAACCGCCTGGCTGAGAATGGATATATCATGGAGAAAATATGTCCTGATCAGGATAGCCTGAAAACAGAAACAGGTCATATGGCCGATTTTGAAAGATCATATTCCGAACCTGAGTCGGGCAAACCCATATTGACCCTGACTGACTTTCCCTGTCCCTATTTTAATATATCACACTATCACACCGGAGGAAATAAGCCCGTAGATCTCACCTACCTTTATGCTCACCCAAACAACCTGTCAAGATCTTTGCTTTTCTTCGCCAAAGATACCATCCGCATATACTCCACTGGAAGGGTAGCTGATAATTCCATCCTATTTAACGGAGCCATTGGAGATAAGGGGGTGGCCTGGCTGCTTCCCGAAGATTATATTCCATCCATGCAGTGAGGATTATTTCCTACTCATGAACCTTAATCCATTCTATGGTATCGCTGGAAACCTTAATTACCATGAATTTTTTATGCAAAGGCCAGGATGCAATACGCTTTTGAGAGATCAGGTAGTAAAGATGACCTTCATTCATCCGGTCCGGCTCACCCAGCAGATCGATCACTTCCTCCCTGTTGAGTGTTCTCACCGTATCGTTGTATACCACATCCTTCAGCATGCTTTCCCTGTAGGGATAATCCTCACCCTCCTTTGTTTTCCATTTTGCCTTGTCAAAAACCATCACCTTTTACATCCTTGATCTCCCCGTCTACACGATCTTTCTATTGCTCGTGCAGGCAAAACAACAAACCAAAACGAAAGCTACTATTACGCTAATTCTCATATTCCATGTTTAATTCAAGGTTCTGCTAAGCACTTCACCTTGGGTCTCAGGAGGCAAATTAACGAAACGCTCACTGAATCCCCCTACCCTTACAATCAAATTCTGATAATTCTCAGGATGTAGCATGGCATCCTCCAGTTCACCCCTGCTGCTCACAGTAAGCATGGCCTGGGCCCCACCCTTCTCAAAATAGGTCTCCAGAAGGACTTCAAACATGCCACGGTGCCTGGTCAGCACCTCCTTTGAAAACTTCATATTCTGCACCGCACCGGCATGTATGCTCGTGTCGGGCTTTGCCAGCGAATTAAGAAAGGCCGTA
The DNA here is from genome assembly GCA_963713725.1 of uncultured Bacteroidota bacterium. Classification (GTDB taxonomy): domain Bacteria; phylum Bacteroidota; class Bacteroidia; order Bacteroidales. The sequence continues at coordinate 742,348 of CAVQMZ010000015.1, read as the reverse complement.
ACACCACATTTATCGGCTCCCCCGCTTGGATTATTCCCGGGATTGAGGTGGGTAAATGCCTTCCGGCCATCGGGTGATGCAGCTGTAAATGCGCCCATAATGGTATTTGCATCATTGTTAATCACGACAACAAGGTAGGAATCCAGGCCCGTATGGGCTGCCTGATCACGGGTGACCTGGCAAATATGATTATGCACTTCCTGAAGCATGGAATCGGCCGAGTCATCATCATTTCCGTACTTGGGGCAGTCCAGAAGCTTTCTGCGTTCCAGCTCATAAGCCTTAAAATCCGCCTGGAGCATATGTATCAATTCCTCCAGTGAAAAAAGCTTTTTGCTCATACACCAGGGATTCTGATGGCCAGAAGACTATCCGAATATTGGTATTTCCATAAGTTTCAAGTGTGCCTCCCAGGTGGCGGATGCCACCATCAAATATGGCCTTCCCCCGCTTTATACAATCATCCATGAGCAGAGAACTGGACAAATAAGCATTGTCTTCCGAGGCATGCACATACTCCAGGTATTCCTGCAGGGCCAGTGGCCCCACATGATATTCCACCTGCTCCTTATAGGCTACCCATAAATCTTCAAAAACGCTCAAAATTCCATATTTCAAGTAACGCTCCATGGGCATACCCATTTTTTTGCCGGTGCCCGGATCGATACCCCGATTCATGGTCACCAGAAGTGCCTGAAGAAGATTGATCACCCCACTGGGCGTACCCACGGATCTGTGGTTCAGTACATATTCTCCACAGCCGTATTGTATCACATGGATGGCTTCCTTATAGGGAATATTAAAGGCCTTTTGTGCGGATGGCACATTTACTTCATCATTGTAGAGCATGGGGTAAGTATTACCTGTGGCCAGTACATCCAGGGCTTTGGAGTAGAGCTTAGGATTCTGATCCCTGTGGAACCTTAGTGCCAGCTGGGGAACGATATCAGCTACCCGATTTGTGGTCTCCATGATCAGCATGGCCACCTCATCGGCCCTTTTTTCATTGTGGCGACCCAGGCCTCCGATGATCACCCGGGTGTCATACCTGTTGTCGCGTGAAATCATCAATCTCCAGATTCCTGAGAGCAAACGGATGGCCTCTTCCTCATGGATCCGCCCTGCTTCCAGATCATCGTGGTAAAGATCGGCCAGGTAGTCATCCATCCGACCATAATTTTTCGCTCCGTCGAACTTATTATAGAGGTACACCAGCTGAAGTCCTTCCCGAAATGACTCAGGAGACTTATGAGAGATATTTTCCAGGACCCTTGCCATATCCAGCAGTTCATTAATTTCTGCTTCCTCCGGGCTAAGCTCGGCCAGGGCAAAGGCCTGCCTGGAATAAAAAACACATAACTCAGCAAAGGAATCAAGGACCGATTCCATGGCAGTGTAAAGGGCCAAAGCTTTAGCATCAGCGACGAACTTATTCCTGTATGTAGCAATTTCCTCCCGAAGGCCGGGAAGGCCAAGTTTTATAAGTTTATGATAATCCAACTGAATACCCGACATTCTGTAGAGGGAGAAAGCCACTCCCGATTCCAGGTAGTATAGTTCGCTGGGAATGGCCTGCTTCACCTCTTCGGGCATCTTTCTTCGCGACTTGTAAACCGTTCCTTCCTCCTGCCAGAATACAAGAATCTGCTCCAGAACTTTTCGGCTTTCAGGACTCAATTCTTCCTTACTGATCAGCATCTTATCAATATCCGGATGAATGCAGTAGCCCATACCTGTACCCTTGCACTGGGGAGTAAAACTGATGGGCATCTGGTCCATCCTTCCGGCAAAAAGATCACCAGCCTGAATGGAGCGTACCCTGCCTTTTAGCTGAACATTGACACAGGCTGCTTCCCGGGATTCAATTTCATCCCGGTCAAAGCTTTTATAGGTGCCGGTAAACTCATCCAGGATCCCCACCATCTCATTGGGATCAGGCCTACATTGGATCAGGCGTCCGGGGATAAAAACACCATTCTGATCACAGTAATGTGATAAAAACGGGGACATCTTTTTAGCTGCTAAATCCATATTCCGAAGCTTAACTTTCTGTTACATTCTTACAATCCAGGGCTTTCAGCATTTCCACCCAGCTATTCACCACATCTTCTGCTACCCTTTCCGTCTGAAGCGGCGCTTGCTTCCAGGCGATCTCTTCATATTTGTGCTCCCCCCAGTTGTGATAAGGCAGGACCTCAACCCCCCGGATAGCGCTAAAGCGCCTGCTGATTTCAGCAATGGCCCAAAAATGTGCTTCATGATCATTCACACCCGGAATGATGGGAGCGCGCAGCGTAATCCGTGCTCCCTGCTCACTCAGGAACTTAAGGTTTTCCAGAATCTTTTCATTGGAAACACCTGTATAGCTTTTATGTTTTTCAGGATCACTTAGCTTATAATCAAAAAGAAAGAGGTCCACGTAGGGGAGGATTTTTTTGAAATCTTCCGTTTCAGCAAAACCGCTGGTTTCAATGCAGGTATGGAAGCCATCCTCTTTTGCCAGTTTTAATATCTCAAGGGCATATTCAGGCTGCATCATTACCTCACCCCCCGACAGGGTAAGTCCCCCACCCGACTTTTCAAAATATTTGCGGTCTTTTCGAAGTATCTCAAGGATGGCAGCCGGAGATTTCTGATGGCCGTAAAGCTTCAGGGCACCCGTGGGGCAAACATCCAGGCAGGCACCACAGGCAGTGCATAAATTTTGTCTGACTTCAAGTGAGCCCTCATTGGCTGTAAGCGCTCCACTGGGGCAGCTTTCCACGCAGGCAAGGCATGATGTACATTTGGCCTTTTGATAAGACAGGGTGGGGCCTTTTTCCAGGCCCTCCGGATTGCTGCACCACTGGCATCGAAGGGGACAGCCTTTCAGGAAAACCGTGGTCCTGATCCCGGGTCCATCGTGAAATGAAGAGGTCTGGATATCAAATATCTCTTGCCGCATCTTACAAAAATCAAGAAATTATACAGCAATTAATCCGAGTCTGCTGTTCATTTTTTGTATTCTAATGAATATTATTGCGTAATATTACAAAATACCCGTCTTTATAGTGAAATTAATACAGGAATATGTATCTCTGACCAGGGAAAATCCCTTCCTGGTAAGTATCTTCGATCAACCGGATTTAAGCTATCCGTTTCACCACCACAGGGACGCCTACGAACTCACCTTAACCCTTGGACTTAGCGGCACAAGAATGATCGGGGACCATACGGAGCAGTTTGTGGATGGTGACCTTGTACTCATGGCTCCCGGCCTGCCTCATTGCTGGCAGGATCATGGCCTGAGAGGGAAGGCAAGGCACCGTGTGATTGTCATCCAGTTTTCCGAGGACCTGATACCCTCAGGTTCCATTTATACGGAACATTTCAAATCCATAGCAAGAGCCCTTGACAGGGCTAAATACGGCCTGGAGCTAAGGGGAGATACCAAAGTCGAAGCCATAAACCTGATCCAGGGAATGCGAGAGGAAAAAGGGCTTGAAAACTACCTGGATATATTGAAAGTATTACAGCTTTTCAGCATGAAGGAAGCCACCAGGCAGCTTTGCAGTGAAGGTTATTTAAATCCATCAAGCAGGGATGAAAGCGGACGTCTTGAGAAGGTTTTACTTTATATTCAGAAGAACTATACCCGGAAGATGAGCATCAGCGAAGTTGCTGACAAGGCAAACATGTCACCCTCGGCTTTCTCACACTATTTTAAGAAGCGAACCCGGAAAAGCTATACCGATTTTGTAATGGATATGCGGCTTGGAAGGGCCGCGCAACTGCTGCAACTGGAAGAAATGCCTGTCACCTGTGTGGGATACGAAAGTGGATTTATGAATATTTCTCATTTTAACAGATCCTTCAGCAGAAAGTACGGTATCCCCCCCCTGAAGTTCAGAAAACAGTCCATGCAGGTCCAGGCCTCAGACAAAGAATGAGACTGCTTATTCGAGCATGAGCTCTGGAGCAAGAAGGGTGTGGAAAATACGATTCTGCTGACTAATCCAGGGTGGAAATATCCAGCTGAGCAAATCCGCTGAGAATAGACCTGAGCCTGTTCTTGATGGCCTCTGATCCTCCCTGAATATCCGATTCAATATTCAAAGGCATTACAGGATCATGCAGGGATAAACGCAGCAGAAACCATCCCTGCTCATTGTCTTTCGTACAGCGAACCCTGATGCCTTCAAAATTTTTCTTTTCAGCCGCCCAGCCTTCCTGGGAGTCCACCAGAGCTGAAAGCTCCTCAATAACGGCCATGCCATAGCTCCCGAAATCCTTATCCATGATCTTCAGGCGGTACTCCACGCTTTCCTCAGGATGTTGAAGATCCCTGATCAGGTCAGAAATGCTTTCATTTTTCGAATGTAGTTGCGCCACCTTGACCAGCACCTTGGAAACCAGGTAGGCTCCGTCATCCAGGAAGAAATTCTCCTTCAGGGCTGCATGCCCCGAGGTTTCAATGGCTATCCACGATGGCTCACCGGCTTCATTCAATCTGATGGACTCATTGATCACATTCTTATAGCCCCGTTTAAATCGATGGTGCCTGCCTCCAAGCTTCTTTTCTATAAAACTGGCCAGGCCCTCCGAGGTAATGGAATCTGTTACAATGGTAGTTCCTGGATGCTCCTCCAGGATAATGGCTGAAATCAGGGCTATCAGGGCATTCCGGTTAACAGGCTGCCCCTCTCCATCCACCACTGCTGCCCTATCCACATCTGTATCAAAAATAATCCCCAGATCAGCGCCATTGTCCCTTACAGCCTTGCAAACTGAATCCATGGCTTCTGCATCCTCGGGATTGGGAACGTGATTGGGAAACATACCATCGGGCTCCAGGAACTGACTGCCACTGGTATCTGCACCCAGGGGAGCAAGTACTTTATCGGCAAAAAATCCACCTGCCCCGTTTCCGGCATCCACAAGGATGTGCAGCCCGTCCAGGGGCTTCTCAAAATTAAGGGGATGATTTACCTGCTTCCTGATTTTCCGGACCATATCCCCCGCATAAAGGGATATCAGATCAGCTTCAGACAAGGGACCTGGTTCTGTAGCATCCTCGAAAGAGCTAGTTGAGGCGATCTCCAGGATCTCGGCAATGTCAGCCTTATTTAAGCCTCCATCAGCAGTAAAAAACTTTAGTCCGTTTCTGTTGTAGGGCAAATGACTGGCAGTTAACATCACACCTGCGAGCACATTTAATTCAGGATACTGTGTGGCCATAAACATGGCCGGAGTGGAGGCCATTCCACAGTCCACATACCCTTCCTCCCTGGGCCCGGAATCCCTTTGAAAAGCTCTCCTGCAGCGTTGGACCGGAAATCCTGGAATCTCTGCCCAGAGCCACACTTATCTTCTTTATAACCCTTCTTATTCAGCCACTGGTAAAAAGATCTGCCCAGAATCTCAGTCCGCTTTTCATCCAGATTCACTTCTTCACCCGCTACGCCTTTTACGGCAACACCCCGGATGTCGGAACCATTTTGTAAAGTAAGCCAGTTAAATTCCATGATCAAGTGCGATAATATGATTTAGCCGCAATATTTCAGAAGCAAATTCTCAGCCTCCACTGACCAGAGACCCTGGTGACGATCACAGATGTCGGCCAGGTCACTGAAAAGGGGATTTTTTTCTCCCAGTTTTCTAAAGTCAGTTATGGCAACAAGTGGCATCTCCATATGAGTGTAGATCAACTTTTTACCTCCCGGTATATTGGGGAGGTTCAAGGTGGCTTCTGGTACAGCGTTTAATCCGCCGATGTGGGTAATGAGTCCGGATGTATCCATCCCCTTTTCCATCAGGGCCAGGGATTCTTTTATGTCATCGGTATTTCCGCCACTGGTACCCACAATATGCGTAAAAGCATAGTGCACATTATAGAAATTCAATGTGGCTTTGAAGTCGGGATTGGATGGACCTGCAAAGAAATTCAGACATCCGTCGAAAGCCAGCAGGGCATCTGCCTGCTCAATTACAGGGGCAACAGGTGCAAAAACAAATACGTCATTGTATCCCTCTTCCCCGCTAAGCTCCTTCAACTGTGCCACAGGATCTTCTCCAAGTGAAGTATTTACGTAGTGAAGCTCAATCCCTCTTTCCTTTGCCTTTGCAGGAGAATAGAGATGCTCAGCCCTGTCCAGTCGCGTCTGATCAATATCGGTCACAACCATCAGGGATGGTTTGCGGTCCTCACGGCTGAGTACATAATTGATGGCTGCCAGTCCCATGGGGCCCACACCGGCCAGCAGTGCAAGCTTGCCCCCATCCACAATTTCCATTTCATGAATATAGGATCCGGGGCGGGTATGGTAATTGGCATGCATGGCACCGATCACACAGGAGAAAGGCTCGGCCATGGAGGCAGGATAATAACCTGGCCCATTATATACCAGCAGACAACCCATTTCCATCACCTCTTTGGGAATGACCACGTAGGTAGCATCTCCACCCAGAAACTGGTAGGAATAGCCTGGCGCACTTAAAATCCCTACAGGACCATCCTCATAATTGAGGGCAGGTTGTATGGCAAATTTATCCCCGGCTTTAAATTGGCCTTGCCATTTCGATCCCACCTCAACGATCTCACCGGCGAACTCATGTCCTATCATGATGGGCTTCTCGGCCACATCATCGGGTATTCTTTTATGGTCTGTACCCTGGGTGGCTGCCTTGTAGGATGACATGCACAGGCTGTCGCTTACCACTTTCGCAAGAATTTCATCTTCCTTCAGTTCAGGAAGCTCAAACTCTTCAACCCTTAAATCACTTTTCCCATATAATCGTACTGCCTTTGTTTTCATAGCACACATTTTTAATCAATTAAAGTCAATAATTCTGAGGGTTTATTTATCATGGGGTAATCTCCCTCCACGGGTTCTTTTAACAGGCGCCCGTATCCCCAGGAAACAGCCACAGGAAACATTTCTGCTGCCTGGGCGCATAAAATATCATTGTCGGAATCACCCACAAACATCATTTCGGCGGGATCAATCCCCATCATTTCTGCTATTTCGATGGCCCCGGCAGGATCGGGTTTACGGGGTACCTCTTCACGCTGACCAAAGACCGGTACCAGTGGCCAATCTGACAAATAGTACTCAGCTACTTCCTCTGTGAGCTTGTGTGGCTTATTGGACAGAATGGCAATGCGAATGCCCCTGCTAACCAGCTCGTCAAGTAGCTCTGGGACACCATCATATACCCTGCTTTTGTCATGCAGGTTTTTGGCATAGATATCCTTAAATTCATTCACATAAGCCCTGAGCTGCTCCTTACTGACCGGCTTCCCATGGGCCTTTTCTATGAATTTCACAGCCCCGTTTCCAATCCAGTTGAGGTAATAATCTATATCATGTTCAGGCAGGCCATGCCGGGCAAAAAGGACATTGGCGGCACCGGCAATATCCTCAATGGTATGTACCAGGGTTCCGTCCAGATCAAAAATGATTCCTTCTACCTTCATTCACATTAGCTTAACATAGTTTGTCCGCCCGTTACCATAACGGCCTGACCGGTTTCATACTCCTGGTCGATGACATATTTTATGGCCTTCACCACATCCTCCACGCGGCATCCACGGCCAGCAGGGACCATGGATTCATAATGACGTTTCACATCAGCAAGTGTTTTGGCACCGGGAACCTTTCCATTTTCCAGGTATTGCCTGAATAAACCCGTCTTGGGGTGAGACCACAGAGGGCCCTCGAAATAGTTCCCCGGGCAGATGGCATTCACCTTGATGCGTTCCGGCATCAGGTCCATGGCAAAGGAATGCGTAAGTCCGATGCCTCCAAACTTGCTGCCCGAATAGGCAAAATTCTTTTTACTGCCTTCAATGCCTGATTTGGAGTTGATCTGAATAATATCCCCGAAATTACTTCCCGACACTGTGTTCTGAGCCCTCATTACAGGAACTGCAGCTTTGACGCAATTGAAGTAACCATTATAGTTAACCCGGGTTACAAACTCAAAACTTTTCGGATCCATTACATCAATCCCTCCTGCTTTCAGCACACCCGCATTACTAATCATCACATCCAGGCCACTGAATTCCAGGACTGATTCAAAAACGGCTTCCTGAACTGACTCAAGATTGGTTACATCGGCCTTAACAAAGCAGGTCCTGTTGGCCGAGGTTTGAGCGTTCAGCTCCTTGCTCAGGGCAAGGCCGGCATCCTCGTTGATATCCATAATGACCACGTTGGCACCCTCAGCAAAAAGGGATCTGGCCAATCCTTCCCCATAACCCATGGCTCCACCGGTAATGGCGATGATCTTATTATAAAGCTGCTTCTTAATTTTCGGTTTGGCAACAGCCTCTGGAAGTTCTGATCCCCGGCTCTTTTTTCTGACTTTGGCCAGCTTCTTTTCTATCTCCGATTGGTTAGAGGAAAGACCCAGAAGTCCAAGATTTTCAATAAAGATGTATTCTCCTATGTCGCCCCGTGAAGCACTCACCTCGGCAAGAATCTGGTCATTATCTCCCTTAAAAATTGATATGCTGCGTCCCAAACTTAGAGTAATCTTTTCCGGGTCTGTTTCATTGAGCTGGTCCAGGGGTACAAAACTCCCACTCTTCAGGGCCTGATCAGACATAATCATCCTGATGGCAGGAACCAGTTGAATAATGCGTTCTTTTTTGGCTTCCATTACTGCTCGTCTTTTAGTGAGGGGTTATACTCCTTGAAATAGTGATATAAAATAGCCTTACCCAGCCCTTCCATTTCGTCTCTTGACAGGGCAGCATACCCCTTTCCATCTTTTACCACCATGAAGCGATGGGCGACCTGATAAGCAGCACCATTAAAAGAGATTTGAAGAAGGCTCTTATCCAGAGCCACCTTATTTTTACAGCTGACTTCAAGGGGAATCATTGCTGAAGTATTGTGTTCCGTACCAAAGGAAACCGCAAAACCATTTTCATAGAAGTATTCAGCGTACTCCTTCAGCGTTTCAAACTCATTCCTGAGTGGAATGAATTCAACAGAAAAAAAGCCACGCGATTTCAGTTCCTTCAGTAAACTCTCCTTATTTTCCTCAAATTCGGTTGATTTGGCCCCTGCTCCGTCAAGCAAACAGGGATAGGTGGGAATACCTCCGGCGTCCTGAATGAGAGCAATGATCACCTCCAGCGGCATAAATGCTTTGACATCCTCAGGAACAAAGGCAGGTGCTCCTGCTTTCAGCAATTTTGATCTCAGCTCATCCTCTGTGCCGGCCTTATCGGACCTGCTTTTCTTGGAAGCCTCACCTCCGTATATCTTTTCCAGGGTGGCATAATACTCCTCGTCAGTATCTGCATAAGCATCCAGTTTCAGGCGAAGGGCTTTTGCCACATGCCTTTCGCGAAGCAGATTAACTGCCAGCTTCTCCATAATCTCATCCACCGACAGCTGAAAATCCACACCCTGCTTTCCGAGCCATTGATTCAGTAATCCGATCATCTGAGAAACCTGCTTATTGCTCTCATCAACCACCTTTTTCAGGACCTTTGTACTTGTCTCAGAAAGAAGAGAAGGAAAAGCCAGTCCCTTGCCACTGATATAAATGCGACCGGGATTTCCCGGATCATTGATTCTGATACCAGCATCCTGATCTGACTTACTGATCCCGATTAATTCGATATTCAATAGCGGATACACGCCGTGATCAATGCATTCTTCCACAAACTCACCATAACCATCCATAACATAGAAGTCATTGATTCCAAGAATCCTGACCTCCTCTGCCACAGCCTTTCGTACCGCTTCAGTCACACTTGAAAATGCACTGAAAGAGTAGGGTGTGTGGATGTGGTTATTCACTTTGCGGGGAAATCCGCTGTTCTCTTCCTTATAAGCCCGGAGCAGGTTTTCCTTTGACGGAAATTGTTCTAGAAAACTCATTTTGATATTTCGATTTTGTATTAAATACCCAGTCTGCTTCTGCGTAATTTTTCACCCGCAGTATAATTTGCAGTGCTCTGGTGTCCCTTCAAAGGAACAATTTTTTCATGGATGGCATCCAAAATCCAGCTTGCCTGTGGAAAGAAATAGTCCTCCAGCTCATAGGCCGGGGTAATCCAGTTCCTGGAACCGACCACAACAGGGGGAGCATCCAGATCGTCAAAACCCAGTTCGGTGATATTCTGAGCCATATCTTTCAGGTAGGATCCCCTTTCGCTGGCGTCACTTACCAGGAGAATTCTGCCGGTCTTCTTCAAAGACTCCAGCACCAGTTCATAATTAAATGGCACCAGTGATCTGGCGTCGATGATTTCTGCCGACATGCCATATTTTTCCTGAAGCTGATCAGCTGCTTCAAGGGCCCTGTAAAGGGTGGCCCCAATGCTAAGGATGGTCACATCGCTACCCTCCCTTTTCACATCCGGCTCTCCAATGGTAATTTCATAATACCCTTCCGGCACACCCTCTTTATGAAATTCTTCTCCAATACCATAGAGTCTCTGGCTTTCGAAGTAAATCACCGGATCGGTACCCTGAAGGGCTGCATTCATCAGTCCTTTTGCATCGTAGGGGGTAGCCGGAAAGACTACCTTAATTCCCGGGATATGGGCCACAAGGGATGACCAGTCCTGGGAGTGCTGAGCACCGTACTTGGAACCCACAGACACCCTCAAAACTACGGGCATCTTAATCAGGTTTCCACTCATGGCCTGCCACTTGGGGAGCTGGTTAAATACCTCATCGCCAGTGCGGCCCAGGAAGTCACAATACATAATCTCGGGGATCACCCGTCCGCCACACATGCCATATCCAATGGCAGTTCCAACAATGGCCGCCTCTGAAATAGGTGAGTTAAACAAACGGTGATAAGGCAGTGCTTCGGTGAGTCCGCGATAAACGGCAAAAGCACCTCCCCAGTCACGGTTTTCCTCACCGTAGGCAACCAGGGTCGAGTCCTTATAAAACCTGTCGGCAATGGCTTCGAAAATCCCGTCACGAAACTGGTATTGTTTCATTCCCGAATATGCCTTTCCATTCTCATCATATGCATAACGTTCCTTCCTTGCAATCTGCTTCACACGTGGATTCTCTTCCAGTGTCATTAAAGTATCAAGAGGTCCTTCCTCCATGGCATCCACCGATTCATTGGAGAACATCATCTCACCAATGAGTTCTGGATTTGCCACAAGGTCCATCCGGGGAGAAATTTCATCGTCTATGGAAAGTTTAAAAGCGCCCATTAACAGGTCGTCGGTATCCGCTTTGATCTGATCCAGATCTGACTGAGCTGCAAGACCCGAAGATATCAGTTCAAGTCCGTAGGAAACAATGGAATCTACCTTCTCCCATGCTTCAATCTCCTCCTTTGAACGGTAAGAAGATGAATCTGAGGGTGAGTGACCGCTGTAGCGATAGGTAAGCACATCCAGGAATACCGGTCCTCTTTTCTCTTCAAGGATCTGCATCTTTCTCTCATAGGCATCAATCACAGCCAGGGGATTGTATCCATCCACCCTTTCGGCATGCATATTCTCACGATTCAGGGCTGCTCCTACCCTTGCTGCAATGGTATAACCCATGGTTTCTCCACAGGTTTGTCCACCCATGCCATACTGGTTATTCATAATGTTGAAGATGATGGGCAGGCCACCCTTCATATCACCCTCCCACAATTCACGGTACTGATCCATAGAGGCGAAGGTCATTCCCTCCCAGACCGGGCCACAACCCAGGGAAGCGTCACCAATATTGGCAACCACGATCCCCTTCTTACGATTTACTTTTTTATATAGAGCTGCACCCACTGCGATATCACCAGATCCTCCCACAATGGCATTGTTGGGATAGATTCCGAAGGGCGTGAAGAAAGCGTGCATGGAACCACCCAGACCTTTGTTTATACCTGTTTCACGGGCAAATATCTCTGCAAGGGTACCATAAATCAAAAATTTGTGTGCCAGGGATTTCATATCACCCTTATGTCCCTTTTCAACGATGCTGAGAATGCCGCCGTCAAAGAAGTTCTTCATAATCCCATACAGGGAATCATCATCAAGCTTCTCAATGGCGGAAAGTCCCTTGGCCAGAATCTCACCATGGGAACGGTGGGATCCAAAAATATAGTCATCCATATCCAGCCTGTAAGCCATTCCAACCGCGGCAGCCTCCTGTCCGATGGAGAGGTGGGCCGGTCCCGGATGTGCATAGGGGATGCCCTTATACTCCTCTTTAATCTTTATCTCGTTGAGCATGGTTTCAAACTCCCTGATGATCAACATATCACGGTAAATCCTCACCAGGTCGTCTTTTGAATAAGCGGGAAAGCTCTTCTTTCATTTCCTTGTCATAGGTGTTCACGGGAATGGATCCGAGTTCAAGCACCTGGGCTTTTCTTACATCCGCTGGATTGATAAATTGTGTCTTTGGCATGGTATAAGTCTATAAAGTCAAAAAAGTCTGTAAAGTCTAAAGTCGTAAAGTTTATAAGAGTTCGGGTGAGAGTTGTTCTATCTGGTTTTTGATTTCGGCCAGGAACTTGGTGGCCGGTCCGCCGTCAATGGCCCGGTGATCATAGGTCAGTGAAAGGCCTATGAAGGGCTGAAATCCAAAGGAACCGTCAGGCATGGTCATGGGCCTCTGGAGAATGGTATTCACCCCAAGGATGGCTACCTGGGGCAGGTTGATTACCGGGGTAAACATTTCCACTCCATAATTGCCAAGATTTGAAATGGTAAAGGAGGCCATCTGGGGAGCCAGCAGATCTGGTGAAATATTTCCTGCCCTGGCTGCATCCACAATGCCTTTGAGCTGAGAGGACAGGCCGGGTAAGGATAAATCATCAGCATTCTGCAGAGCGGGTACAAGAAGGCCGCGTTCCGTATCAACAGCCAGTCCCATGTTCACTTTTTTAAATTGCCTGATCGTTCCATCCAGGAACTGGGCATTGGCTTCAGGATATATTTTTAAGGCCTTTATTACAGCATAAACCACCATGTCATTCAGGGTGATATTGTAGGAATAACCCTCCTTTATGCGGCTTTTCACCTCTTTCCGGATCTGAAGCATCCGGGATGCATTGGCACTGAGGTGATGGGTTAACTGGGCAGAATTCTGCAGGGAGTTATACATGGCTCCGGCAATAATCTTTCGAACGCCGGTGAGGGGGATATCCGTGTACTCCAATCCATCCGTTTGGGATGCCGTGGCTCCGACCAGGTCTTTGGAAGTGATTTTTCCAAAAGGAGATTTGCCCTCTGCCGGAACAGTAAGGCCTTCGGATCCTTCCACCTTTCTCTGAGCCAGGGGTGTAAGCCGTTTGCCATTGCTGATCTCCTCCAGGATATCACGCTCGATGATTCTGCCACCAGGACCGCTACCCTTGACCCCATCAAGCATGACCCGTTTTTCACAGGCCAGTTTCCTGGCTCGGGGAGAGATTGCAACCTTTCCATCACCTGGTGTATCCGAACAGGGATCTATAGTTTTTCCTGAAGGTTCTTGATCAACAGCTGGTGCTGATGCAGCTTCCACTGCTGTTGTGCTTGCGCTTGTTACTTCAGGTGCTGCCTGAGTCTCAGGTGCTGCCGGGGCCTCAGGTTCACCTGCAGAATCAGCCCCACCGGGCCTGAATTCATCCACTGCTTCTCCTTTACTTCCCAATACAGCAACATTGATAAGGACCGGAACTTCATCTCCGGCCTCGTAAAAGCGACTTAATAATATTCCATCCTCCTGCGCTTCCTCCTCGAAAGCAGCTTTATCGGTTTCATAAGCGAAGAGCAGATCCCCTTTGGAAACAGAATCCCCCTCCTCTTTATACCATTCTGTGAGAATGCAACTTTCAACTGATTGCCCCTGCTTGGGCATGATTACGGGTATAGCCATTTTTTTAACTTGTGTATACAAGTGCAAATATAGCACCTTTATTTTAATTACAAAAGGAAATGATATATGAAGTGTGAGATTTTTTTATTAATCTGATATCATGTGTTTTACAGAAATATAAAGACACTGTATTTTGTAAAATAAAATTCAATACATATCTTTACAACTACTTTTGTTTATACTAACATATGTTTAAACATTCGCATGGCACTTAAGGAAGCCCCGCAATACAGACAATTATACGAGAAGCTCAGGGCCCTGATCGAAGGGGGCACCTATTCCCGGGGAGACCTCCTGCCCTCTGAAAATGAGCTGTGTGCAGTACACCACCTGACCCGCCCTACGGTTAGAAAGGCACTGGATATGTTAGTCAATGACGGATTTATATTCCGTCACCAGGGAAAAGGCAGCATTGTACAGGGACAACCCAAGGGCATCGGCATCCTCTCTTTAAGCGGCACGACTTCGGCCATCGGGCAGGATAAGCTGAGCACCCGGATCATTGTTAAGCCCCGGATCAGAAGCTGGGAACAGGCATTCGGCTTCGAGCTAAACGAGCAGGAGAAAAACATGGGCTGCATTTATCTTGAACGCCTGAGGATGATCAACGAGCTGCCGGTTTTTTATGATATCACCATGATTCCCAATCTGAACCTTCCAAGATTCACATCCAGAACCTTTGAGGACAGGTCTCTCTTTGACATCCTTCGCAAACACTACCAGATTGAAGTAAAGGGCGGTGAACAGAGAATTCAGGCCATTACGGCCGATCAAAGGATAATTGAACATTTCGGTGTTAAAAAAAGCCACCCCATCCTGAGGGTTGACCGCAAACTTGAAACCAGCAAAGCAGGATTTTCCTTTTTTAGCCGGATATACTGTAATACCGAGAATTACAGCCTTATTGGCAGGTTCTGACTTTTGGACGCAAGAGTTTTTTTGCAGGAATGACTGGAATATGTAGCTTTGCCGTTCCGGTTTTTCAAAAGAAATCACATGATACCTTCACTTATGAAACGAATTCTCTCATTTCTTTTCGCTGTTTCGTTTTTTGCATCAAGCTACGCCTCTTTTCGCGCGAGCGATGTGGATAGCTCTCTCTACTTCAATGAGGTAGAAGGAATCATTGTAGCTGAGATAGAATCCCTGGAACCGTCCTCTGGCTGGACTGAAAAGACGGATAGATCGGGTTTCACCGGCAGCAGTTTTTTTGAGTGGACCTCGAACAATCAATACAACAATCCGGGTTCAGGCCCCCTGGAGTATCTTATAAAAATCAATAGCCCTGGTACCTACAGGTTTCAATGGCACTGCAAGGTCGGGCATGGGACCAGCAACACTGATTCCAATGACTCCTGGCTTAGAATTCCGGATGCTTCGCTTTTTTATGCTGTAAAAGATGCCAATAAGGATACGGTTCGGCCTCACGGCATTTGCACCACGGATTGCCCGGAGGGGGCAGGCTCCAAGGGATGGTTTAAAGTATACAGCAGTGGAACCACCGGCTGGACCTGGTCCTCCAGGACAAGCGATAGCGATGCCCATAACATCTATGCCGAATTTGATTCAGCCGGGTTTTACAGGGTACAAATATCAGGTCGTTCCAAAAATCATCTGCTGGACCGATTTGTGCTGTATAAAACTTCAGTGGCAAATCCAACGAGTCTGGACAGACCTGAAACAAAAATTGACCACCGCGAGACAGGCACATTAAAATTGTCTTTGAAAGTGATCGATGGAGAAAGTAAAACTTCCATACCAGGGGCCAGGATCAGTGTGGATCAGAAATTTAAAACCTGCGATTCCCAGGGCTCTGTTTTTTACTACCAACTTGATCCGGAAACAACACATGCGCTATCAGTTAGTATGGAAGGATATCATGAATTTCTGACAGATCTTGATTTGAAAGGGGACACACTGGTGGTGGTGGAGCTTGAGAAATTCGCCACAAATGTAGAGATGGCTTCACGCATCAGCTTGTGGCGAAAATCTCCCCTAATCCAGTGCATGGTAAGATGCTTGTGGAGTCGGAAGAGGGGATGGAAAGGATCACAATCACTGATTTGAGTGGAAGACAGGTTTATCACTCTTATCACCGCTCAGAGAAACAGGTTCAGATAGACCTCGGATATCTGGACAGTGGAGTTTACCTGGTCAGCATCTACAATTCAGGAAGGCAGAAAGCGCGTACCATGAAGTTTATTAAATGGGACAGCCCCCTTGGATGATGAAGTGTTTCGCCATATGGAAAACTAATTTTCCAGTTTTATATGCATAGGTGAACGATTTGTCAAACCTCTCCACCAGCCAGTTTTCAGACGAAAATTCCTTTCCCAGAAGGAGCATCACCCCATTCCGGGAGCAGACAGTCAAGCCGGAAGGCTGGAAGGCTGATCGGGCACTTTTAAGCTTATAGCTTTGGCAAAACCCAGGGTTCCCGGTAAGTAGCCCGAGTCAGTTTGGCAGCCTGCTCATCTCCAATCACTTCACCCTTCTCTCCATCCCAAAAAATCTTATTTCCGGTCCTGTATGCCAGGTTACCCAGCTGGGCAATTCTTGCAATGTGCCCTCCTATTTCCACACTTGCGTTGGGAGTGGCACGAGTCTTTATGCAATCCAGGAAGTTTTTCACATGCAGGTCCAGTCCGCTCTCTCCACCCTTTTTGATGAGTGGGACAGCCTCCATCCTGGGAGTTCCTCCGGGCGCCTCGGCTATCACTTCCCAACCCTGACGGTCTACAACCAGGGTGCCATTCTCTCCGATATAGGCCACCCCGTGTGCTCGACCATAGTTGCCCTGACCAATTCCCAGGGTGGATTCCCAGAGAAGTCCAAAGTTATCAAATTCATACATGGCGAACTGGGTATCAGGCGTTTCCCTGGCATCTGAAGGAAAAGCAAATTTACCTCCAGAGGACATCACCGAATTGGGTACATATTCATTCATACCATACAGTGCGTAGTCCAGCAGATGTACTCCCCAGTCCGTCATCAGTCCCCCCGCATAATCCCAGTACCAGCGGAAGTTAAAATGAAACCTGTTTGCATTAAAGGGACGTTTTGGAGCAGGCCCCAGCCAAAAATCGTAGTCAACCCCCTCGGGAACAGGCCCGTCTGGCTGTACTGGCAGAATATGCTTCCAATCCAGGTAAACCCAGGCTTTTACAGTCCGGATCCTCCCAAGCTTTCCACTATGGACAAAATCAACGGCATCCTTCCAGTGTGGGTCACTGCGTTGCCATTGCCCCACCTGGACAACAGAGCCATATTTCTTCTGAGCAGCGATCATCAGATCAATCTCTTCGATGGAGTTTGCAATGGGCTTTTCCACATATACATCCAGTCCTGCCTGACAGGCTTCAATCATGGGCAGGGTGTGCCAGTGATCCGGGGTTCCGATAATGACCGCATCCAATCCCTTGTGCTCAAGCAATTTCCGGTAATCACCATACAAAGTCGCCTTCTTTCCCTGGATCTGCTCCAATTCTGCAGCCCGTTCCTCCAAAATGTTTTGGTCCACATCACACAGGGCCAAACATTCCACACCCTCCATTTTCAGAAAAGATTTCAGATCTGCCATGCCCATGCCCTTCAGCCCAATGGCTCCCACATTCACTCTTTCGTTGGCCCTGAGGATCCGGCTTGCAGCTTCAGCTGTTCCCGGGAAGGAGCTTATTATTCCTGTACCAGCTGTTACCGTGGCTGTCTTATGTAAGAAGTCTCGTCTTTTCATTTGCCGTCGGAATTTTTGGTGATCCTCAAAAATACTAAAATTTCGGAACGGTATTTGCGATTCAAAGAGTTAGCAACACCTTAAAGCACCTGCCATGTTTAAAATACAGCATCTCCCGCTCCTGGTTTTTTTCCTGACATTTTCCAGCCTGAACCTTAAGGCACAGCAGTCCGTTTACACCTTCCCCTTTGAGAATGAGTACCGCCTGCCACCCATGCATGCGCAATTAAATATGAAGGAAATATCCACCACCTACCAGACCTACGGCAATATTTACACCACCGAAATTACAGGAATGGGGAATGATACCGTAGAACAGACTTCTTACAGTTTTTTATCCGACACCAAAGTCATGGATGCTGTGCGTTTCCTTGAATTCTATATGGAGGAACAGCTCCTGGATCCGGGAGACGAAAAAAACGGGAAGGTGGAAATGAGCATTATTTATTTTGAAGAGCGCAGCCGTTTTAATGCCGGATCTCTGTTCGGCATCCTGACCCTGGGAATCTCTGTCCTCTTCGGGGCACCCGTTGCGACCAATGTCACGGATGTGGAAATCGAAGCCTCCTTCTCTGACCCGGGAAACCAGAAAATAGCCGTTCACCGCGGAGTCGGAAGGGGTAAAAAATCGGTTTCCATTTACACCATGACCACCCGGAAGTCACATCAGAGAGCCATGCTTGATGCGCTTGAGAAGCTGAATACAGAAGTGATGTCAGATCCCCGGCTCAATCAGCATTTGGCCCTTGAAGCTGAGCTTTCCAATAAATAGATCAGGGCATGGTCATGCGCTCTATCTCCTCGAGCGATTTTCCCTTTGTCTCCGGCAGCCTGGCTTTCACATAAAAAAATCCAAGCAAACAAATACCCGCGTAGAGCCAGAATGCTCCTGATATCTGAATCCAGGAACGAATGACCGGAAACAGTAGTACCAGAAGGGTACTTGATATCCAGAGTGCGGTACTGGCCACGGCCATGGCAGCTCCCCTGATCTGGTTAGGGAAAATTTCCGACAGAATAACCCAGGTAACAGGTGCCAGCGTCATCCCATAAAGTGCGATTGCCACCAGGATAACCATCAGTACCACTGTACCTCCAAGTTCATAATGGTAGCATGCTCCCAGAACCAGGTAGGTTATGGCCAGTCCTGCAGCCCCTGTCAGCATCAGCTTCTTTCTTCCCCAGTTGTCAACTGTTCTTAATGCAACCAGTGTGAAAACCAGGTTTACCACCCCTGTGGCCACAATATTCAGAAGGGAGGCGCTGATGCCGAAACCAGCCGAGGTAAAAACCTCTTCCGCATAATTAAATACGATATTGATCCCGCACCATTGCTGGAAAAAGGCAAGTACAAGGCCCAGGATCAGCACCGGTCTTACTTTTTTGCTGAGCAGGACCCGGTAATCGATCTTCCGGGCGCTCTCTTTCAAACTGATCTTGATCTCACCAAGAATCTTGCTCCCGTATGTACTACCACCAATGCGGTTCAGGATCAACAGGGCCCTGTCAGAAAATCCGCCCCTGATCAGCCACCTTGGCGATTCAGGGATGAAAAAAGCCATGATGAAAAAGATGCCAGCAGGAATAGTCTCCGCCCAGAACATCCACCTCCAGGCCATCTGACCATTCCATGAATTTAATATAAATGCATCCGAAGCATTCAGTGGAACTTCTTGAGAAATCAGGAAGTTGGTAATCTGTGCCAGAAGAATTCCGAAAACAATATTAAGCTGGTTCAGCGCCACCAGTTTTCCACGCATATGCCTTGGGGAAACTTCAGCAATATAGATGGGCGAAACAACCGAGGCCATTCCAACCCCCAGTCCACCGAGGATGCGAAACAGCATAAAGCTTGCAAAATGCTCAGAATAGCCCGAACCCAGGGCCGAGACTATGAACAATACAGCCGCCGAAATCAGGGTGTTTTTACGGCCAAAGCGGTCGCTCAGATACCCGGCAAAAAGCGCTCCGGGAATACAACCGATTAAGGCACTCGACATGGCGATGCCCTGCAGATGAGGGATTTGTGTGATCTCAAAGAAGCGCTCGTAAAAAAACTTGGCCCCGCCTATCACAACCCAGTCATACCCGAATAAAAACCCTCCCAGGGCCGAAATCAGGGAGATGAAGAGAATGTACCTGGTATTATACTTCATCCGGCACAATATAAGGATAGCGGTATTTCCGCGTCAACAGCATATTGGCTTCCTGGTTGTCTATGAACTTTTCAAATTCTCCATTAAATTCCAGGGTCTCTCCCACCCTGTATGCTATGTTGCCAAGATGAGGCAGTGCAGTTGACATATGACCTTTCAGTATATCACAATTCAGGTCGCCTGGATCGCCGCTGCGAATCGCATCAATAAAATTTGCATAATGACCTCCGCTGCTGGGTGCAGCGCGGAAAGATGTATCGCCACCCACGGCAGCACTCTCTGCATCCATACCCGATCCGGCAAAGGGCTCATTCTCCCTTTCCCTGTATGCATTCCATTTCGACCCGTTGACTTCGAGCCATCCTTCTGTACCATAAAAGATATTCCCTATTTTTACATTCAGGGGTGCCTCAGCATTGGTATACCGGCCCCTGGTCTCAAATTCAAGGATCTTTCCATCTGCATATTCAAAAACCGAAGTCTGGGTATTGGGTGTTTCCTGGGAACACTCATGTGGGGATATTCCAAAAATCCCTCCCATGGACTGCACCTTTAAAGGATGTACTTTCTTATTGAGGCCCCAGCGGGCAATGTCAAACTGATGTGGCCCCTGGTTCCCGGTATCACCATTTCCCGTATTCCAGTGCCAGTGCCAGTTATAGTGCCCTCGCTTCTCATTGTAGGGGCGATAGGCGCAGGGCCCCAGCCACATATCATAGTCCAGACTCGCGGGTGCTTCACTATCGGGAGCAATTCCAAAAGAGTCCCTTGGCTTAAAACAGGTTCCCCGTGCCATAAACACATCACCTATGCCACCATCATGTAAAAAGGCCATGGCCTGCATGACCTTACTGATGGAACGATTCTGGAATCCCACCTGAACGACTCGATTATATTTCCGGGCAGCTTCCACCATCTTTCGACCTTCCCAGATATTATGTGAGCTGGGTTTCTCAACATAAACATGTTTGCCTGCCTGAATGGCCCAAATACTTGCCAGTGCATGCCAGTGATTGGGAGTAGCCACCACCACAGCATCAATATCCGGATCCTCAAAAACTTTTCGCATATCCCCGGCTGTGGCTGGCTTAAAACCCTTCTGGTTTTCAGCCACCAGGCTTACAGAAGCATCCAGAAACTGTGAATCCACATCGCAGACTGTATTTATGGATACACCCCCATCATACATTTTGGAGAAAGCATCCATAAGATTTTGTCCCCTGCCCCTCAATCCAACAACAGCCATATTAACCCTGTCATTCGCACCCATAATCCGGCTGTAGGATTTTGCTGAAAGGCCACTTACCCCCAGCGATAGACCTGCAGTACCCAGGGCGGATTTTTTAATAAAAGTTCTTCTGTTTTCCATAGAAAAAAATTGCTTAGAAAGTTCAATTATTGAATATGTCTAAATTTAGCAGAATATTTAATTCATCTGCGGAAAACTGCATCGTATTTTATATCAGGAGGCAGGTGATTTAATCCAGGCCCTCCCACCATGGTCCAAACTCCTGAGTGCTGTCACTGAGGTAAACAACTTCACCTATCAGGGGAGTTATTACAGGAAATTCATAAGCTTTATTCAAAGCGCTTAGCCTGATCAAAGGTTCATCCCAGGGATGCCTGGACAAGGCAAATTTTGAAGAATGCACCGGGAGAATTCGTTTTGCTTTTAAGTCTACTGCGGCCTTTAATACCTGGTCAGGTGAATGATGAATATAGGGCCAGGCCTCATTATATTGACCGTTTTCCAAGATGGCCAGATCAAAAGGACCGTATTTATTTCCAATGGTGGCATAATGCGAGTCGTAACCACTGTCACCACCCATAAATATTTTCAGTACAGGCGTTTCCAGCACATATGATACCCAAAGCGTTTTATTCCTTAAAAGGCCTCTGCCTGAAAAATGGCGCGCAGGCTCAACAAAAACGTTGAAATTGCTGTTTATTTCCAGATTGTCGTACCAATCCTTTTCAATAATGCGGTCAGGGTCATAACCCCAGCTTTCGAAATGGGCTCCTACCCCGAGTCCGCATATCACTTGTTTCACCCGGGCTTTCAGGGCGGCTATGGTTTTATAATCAAGGTGGTCATAATGATCGTGCGTTATAAACAGGTAGTCTATTTCCGGTAAATCGTCTACAGAATAGGTATTTGCACCTTTAAAGGCTTTTACTGTCCCCGGTAATGGAGAAGCATTCCCACTAAAGACAGGGTCTACCAAAATGCGTAGTCCATCTGTCTGGATGTAGTAGGATGAGTGACCGAACCAGATCAGTACATCGCTTTTTAAATCAATGTTTTGCAAATTCGTTTTTACAGAGGGTATCAGATCAGAAGGTTTTGTTCTTGAAGTTTTGCTGAACAAATGATTACGGATCATTCCAATGCTGGAAAATGTATGATACTTATGGTTTGGTGCTTATTCGGGGTAGCCAGACCGCCATCTGACCCTTACCCCGGTGTGCCCAGGCGTAATATGGGATCGCAGTAAATGGAAGTGAAGTTTGACCACCATCATCAAGGGATAGGCTTACTCCTGATAATACGGTAATTCCACCCAAAAGATCAGGTTTAAAATTTGCTGACAATTCAAGATCATCCGATATGACCAATCGATCCACCCTTCCCCCGGGCACATCAGGATGTTCGATGCAATAGACCAGGGGACCACGCTGCAAGGCCACCAGGCCCCGGTCTGCCTCTACGGCGTGCTTGGCCTGCACCTTGCGAACCGGCATGGGTAAAGTCAATTCAATTATATCACCTTTCTTCCATCGCCTGTTGATGACTGCATATCCCTGCTCCAATTCCAGTGCAAATGCCTCACCATTTACTTTCAGGCCAAGCTCCTCCTCTGAAGCCTGTAAAAAAGAATAGAGGTCGCCAGGGATTACCTGATTCCGGGCCCAACCCGGAATCCGGATTCTCAAAGTGAGTGAAGCGCTCTTCTCGGGCTCAACGATCATTTTCACCTTACCCTGCCAGGGGTAAGTGGTCTCCTGGGTCAGCTGAACCGACAGTCCGCTTACCTCCATACTGACCTTCCCTTCGGCAAACAGGTTTACGTATATTGTTTCCTCACGAAGCGCGTACATATACCCTCCCACACTGGCCATAAAGCGTGTCAGGTTACTGGGACAACAGGCACAACCGAACCATTCGCTGCGTTCGTGACTGCCATCTGATGCCAGGGGATTGGGATAAAAGAAGTGTTCACCATCGAGTGCCACACCACTTAATACCGCGTTATAGAGCGATCGTTCCATGACATCAATATAGCTGGCCTCACCGTGAAGCAGAAACATGCGGTGATTCCAGTATACATTGGCAATGGAGGCACAGGTTTCGCTGTAGGCAGTCAGATTGGGCAATACATAGTTGGCTCCATAGGCTTCACCCTCATGGGATGCCCCCACTCCACCCGTGATATATAACTTTTTAGTGACCACATTGTCCCAGAGACGGTCTATGGCCCTCAAATAAGAAGTATCGCCCGTAAGTGCTGCCACATCGGCCATGGCCGCATACATGTAGTTGGCACGAACGGCATGTCCCACGGCCTCCTCCTGCTCTGTCACCGGACGGTGATCCTGGTTATAACTTCCTGAACTGCGTCTATCCTCCAGATTTCTGCCTCGCAGATCGAGGAAATATTTGGCCTGATCAAGGTACCTCTGGTCCCCTGTTGCCCTGTAAAGCTTCACAAGTCCCAGTTCAATCTCCTGGTGGCCCGGCGGTTCCATCAGGCCTTCCGGATGAAAGCTGGAACAAACCAGATCGGCATTTTTAATGCAAACATCAAGCAGCCCGGTTTTCCCGGTGGCCAGGTAATGAGCAACACCCGCCTCATACATATGCCCCGCATTATAGAGCTGGTGGGCGTGAGGAATCTCAGACCAGCGATCATGAAGGTCCGGCTTACAACAAATGTCCTCATACTGATCTCACCGTTTGTCTGGCCGTCCAAAGTGTATACAGGAAACCATCTTCCTCCTGCGCCGCATCATAATAGCGGATCACATTATCAAGGTAGGAATCCAGCTGCTCATCGGCTTTTACGGTAAGACAATAGGATGCACCCTCAATAATTTTTGATACGTCAGAATCATTAAAACCAAAACCTCCGGTCCACTTTCCATCGGATAAGTCACCTGCCACCATAAAGTTCTCAATCCGACCGGTTTCTTCGCTTTTTTGAAAGGCAAAGGGGATGGTGACAGCCCGGTTTGTTTCTATCCTGGGGGCCCAGAACCCGTCGCTCAGTTGCACCTGTGTAAAGGGGACGGGTTGAAAGGGATAATCCGGATTAGCTTCCGGTGAGTGGCAAGAAACGGCAAGGGCCAGTACCATCAAATTGACGGCCAGGATGCCTGATTTTTATCATTTTCTTCATAATGAAGAAAGATAGCTCCTTATCTTTCTTTTATCCAAAGTCTCTGTTCAAATGGCTCTCTTTATTGTAATTTTCCAATCTCCCTGTTTTCGCTTCCTTTTTCGATTCCCACATTTAAATCACCCAGCTCTTCACGGGCCCGTTCAACCACGGCCATTAGATCTGAGACCTTTTCGGGATGGTATTCAATTACATTGTATTGTTCGCCCGGATCGCGCATCAAATTGTATAATTCTGCTTCTTCAATTTGCCGGCTTATTCTTTTACCGCCATGCCCGTCATTTCCTGGCTCTGCATCATAGGATCGATATGTATGTGGCAGCACCAGTTTCCAGTTTCCCTTTCGAACAGCATTCAGATTATTCTTACCTAGGTAATAGAGTACCGTTTCGCGCGGCTCTGAACTGAAATTGCCTGTCCAGAGTGAGCTGATATCTACTCCGTCAATCTTATTTTCAGATAATTCACCATCCGTAATGGCTGCCAGTGAAGGCAGGAGGTCTATGGCACATCCCAGTTTATTGCAAACCGTCCCGGCAGGAACTTTCTCCGGCCAGTGAATAATAAAAGGAACCCTTTGTCCGCCTTCCCAGCAGGTGGTTTTTCCTTCGCGCAATCCCCCTGCTGAACCTGCATGATTTCCAAAATTCAGCCAGGGACCATTATCTGTGGTGAAAATCACTATGGTATTTTCTGCGATATTGTTTTCCTCCAGAGTCTGCATGATTTCTCCCACCGACCAGTCAATTTCCATCATTACATCCCCATAGAGACCCTGCTCACTTTTTCCCCTGAATTTATCTGAAACACCCAGTGGAATATGCCCCATGGTATGTGGAACATATAAAAAGAAGGGCCCTTCAGCATTCCGATTAATAAAATCGACAGCCTTTTCGGTATACAGTGTGGTCAGTTTATCCTGGTCTTCCAGGCTTGTAATCCTATCTACAACCTCATTCCCTTCAATCAGGGGTAGCTCCGGGTATCCTGCCCTCCCTTTACCTTCTGGCAGCCTTTTGCCCGTCACATTGCTGTTTGGCCACATATCATTTGAGTAGGGCAATCCCACATATTCGTCAAAGCCATGCTGCAGGGGAAGAAACGCTTTCTGCCAGCCCAGGTGCCATTTCCCAAAACAGGCCGTGGCATAGCCCTGGTCTTTCAACATTTCAGCAATGGTGTACTCTTCCGGGTTTAATCCAACAACATCACGGGGGAAGAGGGCTCCTGAAATCCCGATCCTGTTTGGATAACAACCCGTAAGCAGGCCCGCACGCGAGGCACTGCAAACAGCCTGTGCTGAATAGAAAGAGGTAAAGCGCATTCCTTTGCTTGCCATCTGGTCCAGGTTTGGCGTATCAAAGCCAGTAGCTCCATAGCAGCCCACATCGCCATAGCCTTCATCATCAATAAACACGATGATAATATTGGGATTTTCCGTCTGTGTTTTTTGAGTCTGATTACAAGCACTGAAAAGAACTGCAGTAAGGATTAATAATGCGAAATTTTTCATCAGAAGGTATTTAATATGATATGTAGAATTTTGAGATGCATTTATTGTAAGAACTTTTGCCTCAAGATAATAATAACATTTTTACTAGATTGCATGCTCCTCAACTGATTACTTACCAGACACTATCGAATTCTACCATAAAGGAATAAGAATATCAGGTTAATATCTATACGAAAATCCCGAAGAGATGAAAAAGAAATATATGACAGCCTCGGAATTTGATGAACGATTTGAAGCTGGCGAAGATCTATCCATGCATTACGATATAGATAATGCCACCAGGCCCGGTTTGGAGCAACGTCGCGTCAGTGTTGACTTTCCGGTATGGATGGTTCACAGGCTTGATGTGATTGCCCGCCGGCTGGGAGTTACCCGGCAAAGTGTTATCAAGGTATATATCTCTGAAAAGTTGAAAGAGGAGACTTTATAAGGCAGAGATGCAAAACCTTCATCTGAAGGAGGGTTTTGGTTTACGGTGCTTTGTTCGATAAAAGCAATGTCCCCGATTAGGCGAACTTGATGAAATGGTAATCGATGTCCTTGCAGTGGACCAATAATCTCCAGGGATTTTCATCCCTCCGGGGGCACCTGAAAGGGTCATTTTGTATAAAAAGAGTCCCACTTAGATCATTGCTAATTTGGAAACTCACCTCTACATTAGGCACCAGGGAAACGGCTCCCTAAATTATGCTTTTACCAATGATGTTTATAAAACTTAAAATTGCTCTCTCAGCCTTTATCCTCACCCTGTTCAGCGGAGCCTTATTATCTCAGAATCTGTCGATTAATGAGATCTCTTCCTCTAACATTTCAATCATCCAGGACGAGGATGGTGATTATGAGGACTGGATTGAACTCTATTATTCGGGAGATGAACCGCTCCATCTTGATGGTTATGGCCTTTCCGACGATACAACGGTCCCCCTGAAGTGGACACTGTCCGATACTATATTGCAACCCGGGGAGTTTCTTTTAATCTGGGCTTCATCAAAAAACCGGAACTTGCACACCAGTTTCAAACTCTCTTCTTCCGGAGAGACATTACTTCTGAGCAATCCAGAAGGTGAGAAAATTGACGAGGTATTTTTACCGGAGCTATACCCAGACCTCTCCTTTGGAAGGTATCCTGATGGGGATGGGCAGTGGAAAATCAGTGTAGATCCCAGCCCTTCCCTTTCCAATGGTGACAGCCTGCTAACGGGCTTCAGGGAGATGCCAGTTTTCTCCTTGCCCGAAGGTTTCTATACAGATTCGGTGGTTCTGACATTATCAGCCCCGGAGGATGAAGACACGATCTTTTATACCCTGGATGGATCCCTACCATCCAGGGAATCATTATTATACAATGATACTTTAATCCTTAAATCAAGCTCTACGATCAGGGCCAGCATCTTTTCGGAAAGCTCAGTTGCCGGTAAGGTGGGTACCAAAACCTATTTTATTAATGAGTCTTCCACCTTTTCGACCATCTCGCTGACCACAGATCCATATAACCTGTATGATCCTGACTCCGGAATTTTCATATTCTCAACTCCATACTATAATTCAAATCTATTCCAGGATTGGGAAAGACCCATACATCTCCAGTTTTTTGATGAGGCTCAAATCCATGGATTCAGCATGGACGCCGGGGTGAAGGTACACGGAGGCCTCACCAGAAATGTGCCCGGGAAGTCACTGGCGATTATGGCCAGGTCTGCTTACGGAAACAGTAAAATTAACTACCAGATGTTTGAGGATAAGGATCTGCAAACATTCAACAACCTGGTACTGCGGAACTCCGGGAATGATTACAGATGGACCATGTTCCGGGATTGTTTTATGCATAGTATAGTCAAGGATGAACTTAATCTGGACCTGTCAGAATACCGACCAGCTGTGGTTTTTCTTAATGGAGAATACTGGGGGATCCGTAACATCCGGGAAAAGATGAATGAACACTTTCTGACCGGGATCTATAAATTAGCACCGGAAAATATTGATGTACTGGAATATAAACATCACAACAGTGAGGTACAGGTTCTCAACGGGAGTGCAGACAGTTTTAATGATTTGATCGATTTTATTTCCAAGAACGACCTTCAGGATCAGGATAATTACGATTACGTAAATTCCCGGATTGACATCCCTAATTACATCCACTACCTTATTGCTCAGATCTATTTCGATAATTCGGATTGGCCCGGTAACAATATCAAATGGTGGCGCCGCAACTCACCGGCAGGCAAATGGAGGTGGCTGATGTTTGATACCGATTTTGGCTTTAGCTTAAGCCCCTTTAGAAATGAAACGGGTATAGAACTGGAACACTATAAACACAACACTTTGCAAATAGCCCTTGCCAGCAATGGCGAGGAGTGGCCCAATCCGCCCCATTCCACTTTTCTCCTCAGAAACCTGATGAAAAACCAGGTTTTCAAATATCAATTCTTGAATACATTTTGTGATCATCTGAATACCACCTTCCAGCCTGAAAGGATCCTTCCAATCCTTACAGCATATGAAAATCGCTATGCACCGGAGATGGACCGTCACCATCAGTTGAATTACACCACAGGCGACTGGCCCGGAGATGTAGATGTTATGGAAACCTTTGCAAATGAAAGGGTTCCAAATATGCAAACTCATCTTGCCCTCCATATAGGGCTCAGGCGTGGCAGCAAACTTACCTTAGATGTATCTGATCCCGAAACAGGCAGCATCGGGATTAATTCCATCGTCTGCGATCATTATCCCTGGGTGGGCACCTACCTTTCAAAGGTGCCTGTGAAGATCAGGGCCATTCCTCAGGCAGGTTATAAATTCCTTGGATGGTCGGATGGCATTGACTCCATTTCCCGCACCATCAACGTGGGTGAAATCAGTGAATTAACCGCCTCTTTTGAAATGGGAGTTTTTGAACCCGAAAATATCATGATCAATGAAATCAATTATATATCATCCGATGATTATGATACTGAAGACTGGGTTGAGCTATACAACAGTTCCGAAACAAGCGCAGATTTAAGCGCCTGGGTTTTTAAGGATTCCGATGATGATCATGGCTTTGCAATCCCGGATAACACGCTGATTGAGCCAAAGGGAACCCTTGTGCTTTGCCGCGAAATGGAAAGCTTCACACTGCTTCGGTCAGACCTGCCGGACCTCCTTGGAAATTTGAATTTTGGGCTGTCCTCCAATGGAGAATTGCTCAGGCTTTTTGATTCTTCAGGAACTTTGATTGATTTTGTGGATTATGGTGCAAGTGAACCCTGGCCCGACCTTTCAGGATCAGAAGGTTTAACCATCAGACTTTCCGATCCGGAACTGGATAATGCCCTGGCTTCCAGCTGGCAAATCAGTGACCGGAAGGGTGGCACTCCGGGGGCAGGCACTGTGAATGAAATAAGTACAGGCATTTACGCTCCCGCAGTACAAAAGCATTCACTGGGTCAAAACCAACCCAACCCATTCCGAACTCAGACCACCATATACTATCACATAGGAAAAGAAACCCG
This sequence comes from uncultured Bacteroidota bacterium, assembly GCA_963713725.1. Classification (GTDB taxonomy): domain Bacteria; phylum Bacteroidota; class Bacteroidia; order Bacteroidales. The sequence goes on along the minus strand of CAVQMZ010000015.1, from coordinate 713,229 downwards.
TGCACAGATCAGGGTCTACAACTTGTCCGGACAACTGTTAACTACCCTTGTTGACCAAAGGCATGCTCCTGGCAACTACAGTTGCAGCTGGAATGGCAAAAATGCTTCCGGAGCAGAGGTGAGTGGCGGAATCTATCTTTACAGGATTTCCACCCCCGAGCACCAGGAGACCAAACGAATGATTCTGATAAAATAAGATATTTTACCCGTCAATGCTTAGTGGAATCAGATTCTGAAATGCAGAATGAACCTCTCGGATACAGATTGGGTCAAATCGTGCAAATCTTTGACCAAATGGTCCATTGATCTTTCTGCTTTTCTATTTTATATTTAGCACTTTAATTAGCTGTTCCAAAGGAATCATATGTTATGCAAAAAGCTTCTTTTCTAATTAAATTCATTCTTCTTGTCATTGCTTTGGGATTAATATCCGGATGCAATCAAAAGCCTGAACTAAAAGGAAGCAGACCAAACATTGTATTTATCCTGGCTGATGACATGGGCTGGGCCGACCTTCCGGTATACGGTAACCTCTTTAACGAGGCACCCAATTTAAGTGAGATGGCCTTAGCAGGAATGCGTTTTACGGATGCTTATGCGGCTTGCCCGGTATGCTCACCTACCAGAGCAAGCATTATGTCGGGACAATACCCCGCAAGAGTGGGTGTAATTGATTTCATCCCCGGCCACTGGAGACCTTATGAAGAGGTAACAGTGCCCAGCAACAGGACCCAGTACCTTCCTGAAAAAATTATTACCATGGGGGAAATCATGCAGGAAGCAGGATATGCCACAGGTTATTTTGGCAAATGGCACCTGGGCCAGGAAGAGCGGCACCAACCGGGGAACCAGGGATTTGAAAGTGTAAACGTGTACCAGGGTGGGGGCTTTTTTGACTACGCGGAAAAAATGAGTAGCCCCGTAGAGCCAAAGCCCGGGCGGGTGCTCTCCGAAGCATTGACTGACCTAAGCCTTGATTTTATTGAAGATAACAAAGAAAAGCCCTTCTTCCTCTATCTGGCCCATTATGATGTACATGTACAACTGGATGCAGATTCTCTGCTTATTCAGAAATACCTGAACAAGGAGAAAGTGGAAGGATATCCATGCAACGCAGTTTATGCCGCCATGGTGGAGCACGTGGACAACAGTGTAGGCAGAATCCTGCATAAACTGGATGAACTGGGCCTGTCGGAGAATACCCTGGTGGTATATTTTTCAGATAATGGCGGACTGGTAAGTCGCTTCGACAAAATCCCCCTGCTGGCACAATCCAAACAGTATATTTATCAGGGAGATACGCTATTGTATGTGGCCTCCTCAAATGCGCCGCTCAGGGCTGAGAAAGGGACCGTTTATGAAGGAGGAATCAGGGAACCGTTCATTGCCAGGTGGCCAGGGACCATCAAGGGGGGCCAGCTGAGTGAGGCCATTGTTTCAAGCGTTGATTTTTATCCCACCTTTGCAGAGCTGGCTGGTGTTTCGCTGCCTGAATCCCAGGAATTTGACGGAAAGAGTCTTCTACCTGTCTGGGAAGGCCAGGAAGCCGAAAAAGAACGAGCCATCTTCTGGCACTACCCTGTCTATCACCATGATTCACCTGCTTCAGTGATCAGAAAAGGGGACTGGAAATTAATCCATTACCTGCATGATAACACCCGCCATCTGTATAATCTGGCCGATGATCTGGGTGAAATCAACGACCTGAGTAATAAACACCCGGAAAAAACAACCGAGCTATACAATCTACTGGAGCAGTGGAGAACTGATGTTGGCGCCGAAATGCCTGTTCCGAATCCTGACTTTGATCCACAGCGAAGATACGAGTGGGCACCACACCCTGATTGGGGGAAGCGCTTTAATTTGAAAAAAGATTAAAACTTTAAAAAAATAAAAACGATGATGAAAAGACTCATGATTATTCCAGTTTGCATTGCATTTTTTTTCTTGTTCTCGTGCGAAAGTGATGATTGCAATTGCACCAAAAGGACCTATAACTACGATGGGGACTTTCCCACATCAACGGTTGAGGATGTGGATTGTCCCGGCGATCTGGAAGATGGTGATGACATCATTGAATGGAATGATGATGACAGGATAGACTATGTAATACACAAAACCTGCTTGTGATTATCTGGATCGGTATATCTTGCCGTGATAGGGTTTCAAATCAATTTCCGGTGAATGGCTTACAGAACGAATTTCTCCGCTTGCAGGATCCCATTCCTCATATTTTCCTTTGTTAGTCAGCCATATACGTGCTGATAAGCTTTCTTCAGAATCGTTAATCACATAATAGACTTCCTTCCCCTCAATCTGCCTGTGAGCCATACGAAGGGGAAGTTTTTCATCATCCAGCCTGAGAGCTTTGTCCAATTGCACCAAAAGTGCTTCATTTAGTTTTTCGGAAGTCCAGTCTTTTATAAATACTGCATTCTCCATGGATTCGAACAGAGCCTGGAAATCAGCCTGGACAAAAGGATCAGGGAAAGAAATGTCGCTGTTCTCAGGCAAAAGCTCCAGGGCAATTAGCAGTCCGCCCGACTCCACAAACTGTCTGAGCCTCTCCCAGGCTTCTTCAGGCAAGGTGGTAACAGCAGGCAGCACAATGGCCTTCCAGCGCAAGTCCCCATGCACAAGTTCACCTTTTTTGACGGTGGATTCAATAATGGCTCGTGAATCAAGGAAAGCATACTCCCAGCGGTTCTCAAACATAAAGCGGGCACTGTTCCGAAAGGTTTGCTCCACAAATACAGCTTCCGGGGAGCCACCGGCAAGGGTATCCCAGCCAGTTACTTCCGGATCGGTAAAAAAACCATCCCAGACCTTCAAAGGCTTCAGGGTAAATTGGGTCCAAAGCGATTCTATGGGATAGACCACACCCACATCGGCCGCAGTAAAACCACCCTGCAAGAGCATAACTGTCCTGCCCACATATTCATTGACAGCCACTTTTTCCTCCTGGCTGGCCCTTGTTAATTTCAGATAATTATTGAAATCTGTTACACCTCCGGCCATCAGCATATTCAGATGTCCCATTACCTTCTCCACGGGAGGCTCATCTCCCAGGGTAAAACGTTCCATGATCGGACAGGGCTCGCTCATCACCCGCTTCCCTCCGGACAATTCTTTGGCGCTGGTGGCCAGCTTTGGTGAATGTACAGGCATAAACCTGGGATAACAGCTGAGGACATCTATGCCGGGAGCATCCATTTCCCTGAAACACCTCATAATATCCCCATAGAGAGGCACATGGGCCATCATGGTCTCTTCCAGCAACAGATGACCACCAGACATAAAATTATGATTGGCACACCACTCCTTAATCTGCCGAAAATAATTATTGGCCATCAGTTCTCCAACTGTATGATAATATTCATAGCGAACCTTCTGTCCTTCCGGTCCCCGATCCACCAGAAGCTCCACAAGCTTCTCTTCAGGCCGGTAGCCATATCGATCCTCTATGGTTTCTGAAAGAATGTTATGCCATGGAATCACCGACCAGTTATGCCATTCAAAAGGTACAGCCATCGAAGAAGGTTCATCGGTAAATGTGGAGACAAAGTATTTTCCCAGGTCTGCTCCCATATAATCGGCATAAACCTGGTGGTTTACCCTAAGAAAAGTTTCTGTGACCTCGGGGATCATCAGAGAGGGATAGTGTGGACTTGAGCTTCCTCCTGGTTTCTTGGAAACCTGAAAATCATCGTATAAAATATGCTTGCTTACCACAAATATATTCCACATGCCTTCGGGAACCTCCCAATGTAAAACCCCCTCCTCTACCCTGTCTGACAGGTCAATACCCTGACTGTAATCCACCCTGTTTCCAAGATAGGGAAAAGCCATTACCGCCTCCGGTCTTCCCGGGGGAATTTGGAAAAAAACAGGGCCAGTGGTCACCATTGTATCATCAAAAAAAAGGCCCATGGCTTCCCAGTCTGGGTTCTCACGGATGACCAGGTCACCGGCATTCCCGGAGGGATAACCATTCTCATCATACAACCAGAGTTCCAAATCAGCTGCTTTGGCTTTCTCCGCAAAACTGAGAGTGGCTTTCATACCTTTTTCTGTGAGATAGTGATCATAGGGGACATTGATGGTAAAACCTCCATATCCATTTTTCAGGTGTTCCTGAATCATGCGCTCCTGTCCTGCATCATCCAGTGGAAATTCATGATAATTCAGGTTCATTCTGTATTCAAGGGGCGGGGTTTCAAATGCTACCCTGAGTCCTTTTTCCTCAGGAGTAGTGCAGGCTGCAATCAGGAAAATGAATCCTGCAAATATCAGAAATCCGGTCAGGTATTGTTTATGTGTCATAATTCTGAGATATTATCTTTAATATTAAGCGGGCTTTCACCCAGTCGGATTTGCCCGGCCATATAATCCATATATGGTGCAATATGGCGGTAGTAGTGTTTGAATCCTGCACAAAGGTAATTCAAACCTTCCTCTTCATTGGTCGAGAGGACAAACCTGTTCCTGGGACACTCTCCATAACAGGCAAATAAGAATTCACAATTCCTGCATGTAGCGGGTAATTTGGTGAACTTCGATAATCCAAATTCCAATTGTTCATCTGAAGAAACCAGTTCAGCCAGCGGGGCATGGAGCAGGTTCCCCCTTAGAAAGTTCGAGAATGCAAGGTGATCGCAGGCGTAAACATCGCCATTTTTCTCGATCATCAGGGCTTTTCCACAGCTCGATCGATGGAGGCAAATCCCGGGATCTTCACCCAGCCAGCTGGCCAGGGCAGCCTCAAACTGCTGAATAAAAATATTCCCCACATCATGCCGGACCCACTCATCAAAAACAGAAACCAGAAATTGTCCGTAGCGCTCAGGAGAAACCGACCAGGGACTAATATCGTTTTGCGGACCGTACCGCTCCACCACTGGTGAGTATTGCTGGTAACTACTTCCCAGTCCTTTCAGAAAAGTGTAGATCTCCAGGGGATATAATACGCTATGAGAATTAATGGTGGTCAGGGTATTAAAAGGAATACCCCAATCCCTTATGAAGCTGATTCCCTTCATGGTCCGCTCCCAACTCCCTTCCCCGGCATCATCATTCCTGTAAAAATCATGGATCTCCCTGGGTCCATCCACGGAGACACCTACCAGAAACTGATGCTCTTTTAAAAAATACACACCATTGATTCGACAATAAGGTTCCATTGGTCTGAATGCTATTCTCAATTCTTTTATTCCCCGCGTATTTCTTCTGAAGCTTTACCGCTTTTTCATAAAAACTCACTCCGGCCAGCAGGGGTTCTCCTCCCTGCCAGTTGAAAATAACTGTGGAGCAGGATTGGGATTGGATATAGGACTTCACGTAGGCTTCCAAAACCTGGTCATTCATCCGCACTTGCCCATGGGATGATTCTGAAGGACTTCCTTTGTAATAGCAGTAATCACAGTTCAGGTTGCAGCTTGAGCCAACTGGCTTTGCCATCAGGTTAAATGAGAAAGGTATGGTGGGTCGGTTAATCATGACGGTTTACACAATCAAATACGCTTCCACCCCAGTAATTATAAAAGTAACCCGGTGGTATTCATCTACCCAGTAAACAGTTGGGATGATCCCATCACCCAGCACATCAAATAGCGAAAATTCCACCTCTCCCCTGCCACATTCGATCCTTTGCTTTTTTCTGAACCTGGCGTACTGGTGTTCATAGACCATGTCCATCTCATCCAGGGCGGAAAAATGAATTTCAGAAAGAGACTCTTCGGCCATTTTTTGGACCAGGTGGATGATCCCCCATTTCCAGCTTAGATTTCCCTCCACCCTGTTCTTTTTCAGAGAATAGGATCCTGAATAATAATAGATAGCCTTATCTTTATGCACTCCCTCCCACTGATGCAGGGTATTCATATAGGCTTCCTCAGAGTTTCCCCTTATGATTTTTGTCTGGCAACTCCAATTAAGGGGAGTAGCCAGGAGATCATTTCGGGTGGAAATCTTTCCCTCAAACACATACTTCCCTGAAAAATCCGGAGAATAAACATCATTTAGTTCGGTAATTACATCGGCAGCAGCGTCCCTTCGGGAACTCACAAGGAAGAGGGGACTCGGTCCTCCAGTCTTTTCCATCTCAAAGGTGCCGGCATCCTTAACAAAATCTGCATAGAAGTTACAGAGCCGGTATTTTAGATTATACTGCTCTGTATCATACCCTTGTACGTAAGGAAAGTGATATTCCGGAAAAATCCGGGCTATGCGAAGCAGGGTGAAGGCATCACCGGGTTTTATCTCCCCGGTATACAAAGGAGCCAGGCTGGTGGCCAGAATGCTACCGGGCATCATACCTGCCAGTGTTCCAATGCCCGATGCCCTTAAAAAATTTCGCCTGTCCATAATCTTATCGTTTTTCAATCACAGTCGCATGACTGAGTCAGTCGTTAATTTCTATCATAATGTGTCCCTGGTTTCACCGCCAGCTCAAACTGGTTAACCAGGGTATCCTCCAGGTCCAGCTGGGTTTCTCTGTAATCGGGATTCTGGCTTAAATCAACTGTTTCCCATGGATCATCTTTCAGATTAAACAAAAGTTTTCGATCCGATTCCATGTAGCGTTCACTTCCCACACAGGGTTCAAACTTTTCCGCTTTGCCATCCGATTTTCGCAAAAAAGGTGTATCAGGCTCCCTGGAATATTCATAATATTTCACATATTTAAAATCACCTTTCCGAACCACCCTAGCCACATGTTTAAATTCTGAAAAGGCTGTTTGAAGTTCCACCCTGGCTTCCGGATTTTCCAGGAGTATTTTAAGACTGATCCCACGGCAATCGGTCGGCTCAGTTATGCCGGCAAACTCGCATACCGTGGGCAGCAGATTCACCTGTGAAACAATATGTTCAGTATCAATCACCCCGGGCCTCACCCTGCCAGGCATATAAAAGATTAAAGGGACCTTTACGGATTCTTCAAAAGGATGCCACTTCTGAACCCGTCGATGCCTGCCTGCGCCTTCCCCGTGATCTGTAGTAAATACCACAAGGGTTTCATCCTTCCTCATATCGACTGCTTCAAGCATCCTTCCCACATCTGTGTCCAGCTTTTCCACCATGCGCAGGTAATCGTAGATGTAGTTTTTCCATTCCATTTCGGTTTTTTCAACCTGTGCACCTGGTTCGGGATCCTTAAAACTGAAACTGAAGTTGGGTGGTAAAGGTGGCAGATCCTCTCCCAGCATAAAAAGATCCTGATCCGGAACAATCTTCTTTCCCCAGTCCCCCTGTGTCCAGTAGCAAATGTCGTGCGGATTCATCAATCCGGCTACCACAAGAAAAGGGGTTTCATAATTGTGATTCTGAATATATCCTCTGACGGCTCCTGAGACCTGAAAATCATTAAAATCCCCAGTGCCATGTGTTCCCACAGGAAGGGTGTCAAATCCGGGGATCTTTCGCTTGCCACTTATATCAGGGTAGTTCCAAGCCCCTCCGGCATGCCATTTCCCGCAGTAGACACGGTCGTAATTGCTGTTTTTTTCAAACCATTGTCCCATGTTTGGAACAGATTTATCAATACCTATATTATTATAGGTCAAACCCGTCTCTGTACTGAACCTGCCTGTCCACAGGGTGGATCGTGCAGGACAGGAGACCGGGTTGCAGCTGTGAGATTCAAGGAAAGAATAACCCTGTTCAACCATTCGATCCAGATGTGGTGTCTTCAGCCAGTGGCATCCATAGGCTTCGTGTGTGAAGTGATGTTTGTAGGCAGCAATGGTATCGATGTTTTGCTGATCAGTAACAATGATCAATATGTTTGGAGCTTTCATACGCAAAAAGGGATTACAGTTAAAATCGACTGTTTTCTGCTCCAATATAGTTCATTGAATTATATTGATCCATACACATTATAATCCTTTTGATATACTATTTGGCAGTAGTTTACACAAACCTGAAATCTTTTAGGATCAATAAGTGCAAATGATTGATCAATTTGTGCATTGCAGAGCGTGTGTCTTAGCTATAATTTAGCACTTATAAAATACTCTTCAGTGAAAGTAGCCGGACCTGGCAAAAAAACATTTGAGTATGAAACTAAACTTAAGACTAAACTTGGCTGCTGACTTTCAATGCTGGCACTCTCCCGGAGATTTATTTTCTACAACCAATACATCTTACCTCATAGATAATTACCACCGACCAGTTGTGCTATAAGATTTTTATAAAATACGCTATAAACATGCTAACAAGTAGAAGGATGAGATTTAAAAAAATTTATAAGGAGCTGCTTGCACTTGCAATAATTGGATTTATGGGGATGGGAATGGCCTTTGCTGCGGGAACCATTACAGGGCTTGTTGCAGATAAGGATGGGAATCCCCTTGCTTTTGCCAATGTGGTAATTACTCATAAAATAATCAATGGAGAGGAAGTTGCCCTGCGCGCCCAAATGGGTACGGTAACCGATATGGATGGTGCATATGCCCTCACCGGGCTGGAAGAAGGCACCTATAAAATGGATATTATTTATCTGGGCTACACCAGTAGCACTGCAAATATTACCGTCATTGATAACGAGACTGTAAGCCATAATGCGGTGTTGGAGAATAAGACGCTGGACCTGGAAGAAGTGGTGGTAACCATGCAGGCAAAAGGACAGCTGGCCGCCATTAACCAGCAACTTTCTGCCAAAGCCATCAAAAACGTGGTTGCTGCCGACCGTATCCAGAGGAATCCCGATGCCAATGCTGCAGAGGCCATTGGAAGGTTGCCGGGAGTTTCCATTACCAGAAATGGCGGAGAGGCCAACGATGTTGTGATCAGGGGGATGCCTTCTCAATATAATACCGTGTTATTGAACGGAATTGAAATCCCCTCCAACAAAGGGGAAAGCAGGAATGCCAGTCTTGGAGGAATCTCTCAGTTCTCTCTCGAGGGAATCGAGGTGTTTAAGGCCATTACTCCTGATATGGATGCCAATACGGTATCGGGGGCTGTAAACATGCAGATGAGGTCAGCTCCTGAAGGTTTTCATGGAAGTGCCATGTTGCAGGGAGGATATAATGATCAGAACAGTGATTTCAGCAATTACAAATTTAATGTAAACCTGAGTAACCGCTTTTTTGACAGCAAATTTGGAGTGGTCCTGAATGTTTCCAATGAAAAAACCAACCGCAGCACTCAGAGTATGGGAGCCAATTATGAAGTGGAGACTGCAGATACAAGCCTTGCCTTGCAACCCATGTTTCTAAACACAGTGAGTCTGCAAAGCGTGGAACGAATTAACAAAAGGACCTCAGGCAGCCTGGTGTTCGATTATCGTTTTTCTCCCAGATCTAAAATTGAATTTTCTAACTTTTACTCTTCCAGTCCCACCGACCGCCTGACCATCAGCAAGACCCACAACCTATTAGATCAGAGTGTGGGTTATAATTCGAATCAGGACCGCGGAGGATATTCAAGGCTATATTCCGGGTCTATCAGAGGCGAACATGTGCTGGGCATATTTATGATTGACTACAGTGTGTCTTATTCGCAATCCAACAAAACCAATGCGGTAAAAAACTTCGGTGTAACCAATCCGCTGGGCTACGATCAGGGAACTGGAACTCAATCCAACCGGAGACTCCCCCTTGACGATATTATTAATATGGCCAACGATGAGGAGACCCAGGAAAACCTGAGGGAATTTGGACAACCCGGACCGGGAAACCAAACGACGGATGATCTGAGTGAGCAGCAATACGATGCCCGCCTGAATATAACAGTCCCCTTGCGTGCCGGAGACTGGCTGACTGGCAATGTGCAATTTGGAGGCATGTACAGGTACAAAAACCGCCATCGCGACTACAACAGCTATATATATGGGGGACCGCCCTTCCATAAACTGGTTTCGGGGATTCAAACAACGCCTGACGGTATTCCGTGGGAGATTCCCTGGGTAAACCTGAATGACCGCAATCACGTCTCAATGGAGAACATGGTGGGTGGAAATATTGACAACTTCCTGGATGGGAGATACAATTTTGGCTGGTACCCAGATGTGGATATGCAGAATGAGATTTTCGACTGGTGGCAATCCATTACGGGTTATTACAAACCCATGGGTGCCAACTACATTAGCCCCCAGGTACCAGGATGGCAGCTTATTTTTGGACAGGAGCGTATGATGGGTTGGCTTGACCCACGCCCCAGTGTTCAGAATGACAACTCAGTACAGGAGAATTACCTGGCAGGTTATATGATGTTTGAATTAAACCTGGGGAAAATGGTTACGCTTATACCCGGCGCGCGTTATGAGAATGTGAATTATGACATGTATGCATGGTGGATTGAAAGAAGGATCAATGAAGGGCTCGAGATTCCCGGACATGATACCACAGCAACCCGGCAAAATGATATGCTTCTGCCCATGGTACACCTGAAGATAAAGCCCCTTGACTGGCTGCAAATTCAAATGTCTTATACTCAGACCATATTCCGACCAAATTATAACTGGATCGTGCCCTTTGAGTATGTGGATGATGCACTGCTTCCCTACCAGTATGAAGCAGGCGTTCCCAATCTGAACGTGGAACGCTGGGACAACATTGACCTGATGTTGGCGTTTCACAGCAAAAAGCTGGGCCTGTTTTCCATAAATGGATTCTATAAAACGGTCACTGATAAAATCTGGCGCCGCACCTGGACCCGCATTGCCAGCGATGATCCTGTTCCCAACTTTGCTGCTAATCAAGAAGTGGATGTTACCAGTTGGTACAACCATGAACATGAAACCTATGTTAGGGGATTTGAAGTGGAGTGGCAGACCAATTTCTGGTACCTGCCCAAACCTTTTAATTTACTTTACACTAACTGCCAACTATTCATACATGAACAACCAGGCGGTTTATCCGGATTCAAGGGTCTCGGTGATTCAAACAGGTGTTACTGACCGGGGAAGACCCATTTTTGAGAAAGTCAGATCAGACTCCACTTTTACGGGTCCCATGGTTAACCAACCTACCCATATGGCCAATGTTTCATTGGGATTCTCTTACAAGACCTTCGACATCTGGGTTTCTTATCAGTATATAGGTGAGACTTTAACAGATGTGGCTGTGCAAAACGAATTTGACAGGTATAAAACTGCTTTCTCTCGCTGGGGTATTCAGGCCAAATACGAACTTCCCCTTAAGAAATTGCCCGGATTGGAAATTCTGGCCAATGTGGCCAACCTGAATAACCTGGTGGAAGCGGAATATTTCAGGGGGGATACCAGGCCTGCCAGCCTACAGGCATATGGATGGACTGCCGATTTTGGAGTACGATTTATGTTTTAAAATAAAATCTTAATCAACTACTATTATTCAAAGAAAGGAGGGAACAGAAAAAAAAGCTACCAACAATTATTTAGTTTACTTATATAAATTTTGTTTTATCTAAAAATCAAATTATGAAAAAAATCTTTATTCAAAGTTGCATTGCAGCCATGAGTCTATTTCTTGGTACTGCATTGATTGCACAGGACACCGTAGTTGTGGACCAGGGTCTGGGTACCCTGGAAGCAGCCATCGCCGCCAATGGCGGAGATAAGGTGTATAAGCTAACTGCCGGATCCTGGTATGGTTTAACTTCCCTTTATGAGGTGAGTGACTCCACCATGGGTGAAGGCAATGGCCTTGTGATCATCGGAGAAGAGACCGATGGCATGCCTCCCATAATCCAGGTAGGTGTAGATGGTGGCGGATCTGCTTTTTCTGCCCTGTTCAGGGTACTCAATGACCTGACCATTAAAAATGTATTTCTGACCGCTCAGGATTTCTCCGGGGTTACTGGCCCTGGTGTTATTACACTGGCAAACAAAGTGACGGTGATCCTCGACAATGTAACCATTGATCCAGCTGGTGTAAACCGCACCTTTGGTGGTGGTGATCCTGCTGATGGATCTGTTTTCAAACTGACCAACTCCCTGATCATGAACAATGGGCACATGCAGGGACCCAATGATGGTGGCTGGTTAGGTGGTATGCAGTGGGATACCCTCTGGGTAGAGAACAATACCTTCGTGTCCTCAGGACAGGATTTTATTGGTACTCCTTTCCACAGTGTACCTCGCAACGATTTTATCTGGATCAATCACAACACTTTCCTCTGGCATGATGTGTGGATTAAGAAGTCCTATAACGATCAGAACTTCTACTTTACCAACAACCTGATGCATGACATCAGTATCTTTGCTCAGCTTTATGCCTGGGGACAGTTTTTCCCGGATTACAAGCAAGGTAATACCATGCTTTCCCTTACCTGTATTGATACAGTTGAGACTGTGATAGATACCCTTGGAAATAAAGCTTATGAAACGCTTCCTTCTGACAGGGTAGCCTTCTGGCAGTACAACCTGCAGTACAATTCGCCTCAGCTGATGTCCTTACCGGCAGAAGCTGAAAAGAACGGAGGAGCTCCCCTGTACCTGATCCCCATGCTATGGGATGAAGATACACCTGCAGAATTTACCACACTGGATGTTGCTTCTCCAGCTGACTCAAGCAGGGAAAACAGAATTCTGAATGACAATGCAAACTGGCCTAAGATGAAGTACAACAACAATTGGTACAACATCGATCCCATGTATAACAATGATCAGATCTATTCCACAAACGACAGTATGATTCAAAACATCTTCAGCTGGTATGGCTCTGTGATCTGGAAAAATGGAGCCGAATTTAATGGAACTCCGAGCTATTTGTATGAAGTAGACAAGTGGGATGGTACAGATCCTTCTGAGTTTCCGCTTGTATGGCCCCGTTTCGACGGATCTTATACCAATGCTGAATTGCTGACTGCTTCTATCGAAGGATTACCCTTGGGTGACCTGAACTGGTTCCCTGAGGCTAAGGCCAGATGGATGGCTGAAAAGGGCATGATTGAAGATCATATCATGGCTCTGAACGAAAGCAGGTACGAACTGGGACCAGGAGTTGGTTTCAAGAATATCTCCTCTTCAGCTGCCTTCTCAATCTATCCTAATCCAGTTAAGGATGTACTGTACGTTGCCAGTGATACTGAGATGAGTTCAGCGAAGGTATTTAATGTAACAGGAAAAATGATTAAAGAAATCAACATGGGAGGATCAGTTAGTAAATCAATTGATATTTCCGACCTGAACAATGGCGTTTATATTCTTGAGATTGAAACTCTCAAAGGAGAATCTTATTCTTCAAAAGTTCTTAAGAATTAGAAGTTCTCATAGTTAGTTTTTTAGTTAAATGTGACCGCCTCAAATCAAGGTTTGAGGCGGTTCCTTTTTGACCTTTGCCTGATTGTCTCGTCTTCGTTCCTAGTTCTTGATAAACTTCATCCTGTACCTTAGCAGGGAAACCTTTATAATAATACTCGGTCCTGTAAGTCGTAAGGGATGGATCGGGAGGGTATAGCTCCTTAAATACGATCTGGTTTCCATAAGAATCATATTGCTCCGTCCGGTACTGATTGTGAAACAAATCTTCATAATAGATACTGTCGATCTGCCCTTTAGAATGGTAGGTATAATCCCCTATTTCAGCCTTGCTCTTAAGAGAAGTTACCTGGTTCAGTTCATTGTACTCATACACATATTCAAGGGTATCAAAGCTATGCCATCCTTCATTTTCCACATGTAGGTGATCTGATATTGAAGGCTGTCGTCGGGATATTACAGATAGGCCATTTTGCTACCCGGCACCCATTCGCCCCCAAGATGCGTACTTATAATAGTCTCATAGAGCCGGCTGCCATTATCATAGACATATTCCGTTTTCTCCCAATTTGGTTCCCATTCGTCATGATGCAGGTACCTGGTTTTTTTAATCTGAGAGGTAATCAAGGACGCAGCAATGTAAGTGTATTCATACCATCTATCATCATACCAGTTAAGGCTGTCCAATCTGCTCAGCATATTACCTGCATCGTCATGGCTATACTGATATATATTGACATATTTCCAGTCCAGAACCGAGGTATCAATGCTTTCAGTCCCCATGGGAGGCAAGTACCAGTTTGGTGGCATAAATGGCGCTTGAGTCGAGCACAAATCCGGGCGCAGCCTGTTGACTGAATATAACACTGACAGGAGTCAAAAACAGAAATATAACAAGTGCAGGTACTACTTGGGCGGCACCTGAGAAGAGTTTTTTTTCATTGTCGGAGTGTTTAATTATGGTACGAACCCAGCACTGGCTATGTTTCAAATATCGTCCATGATATTAATCTGTATATTCCACCAGGTATTCCCCTGGTCCATATTCCCCTATGAAAGTAAATCCTTCATCCTCTTGAAGGGAATCCACTTGCTGGCCATTCACCACAAGCTTACTTCCTGAACCATATGTGGGTATATGAAGTGCCCCCCTTGCATTCGCCGGAATGGATAATTTCCAGCTAAAAGAGCCCTCGCTCCTTTCCCACGAACTGTTGATGGTTCCTGATTTTGAATGATAGCTGGCCGAAGCAGATTCCAACTGTTGGGTCAGATAGGGCTTAAAAACGATATTTTGAAAACCGGGTCCATCCGTTGTGGGATTAATCCCTGCAATTCCGGAATAAAACCAGGCATCAAATCCAGCCTGCATGGGGTGATTCATTGAGCCTCTGTAGGTAGCTCCGAATTCCTCCCGTGTGGGAAGCTGCTCCCATAGCGTAGTGGCATCGAAACGATCCCACATATTAGCAAAACTATTATCTCCGGTCTTTGTCAACAGGCGGTAAACTTCTTCCTCGTATCCATTTTCCGCTAAAACTTTAAAAACCCGTGCCAGGCCAAATATCCCTGTATTCAGGAATCCATCATAAGATTCCCTGATGTTTTTCAAAATGGCAAATGCCACTTTTTTTTCCAATCCTCCAGGTACGATTCCCATATCCAGAGCCATGATGTTGGCAGTTTGACTACTTCCATAACTCCCACTTTCAATATCAAAAAAGTGGCGGTTGAAATCGCGTTTCAGCTGAAGCAATAATGCAGAAAAAGTTTCCCGATCTTCATTCTTTCCCAGAATACCAGCCACCTGCTCCATAATGCTGACATCCAGTATATGAAATGCTGATGAGCTTACAGGTACAGGACAATCTTTATTGCCGTTGCCACCCGGTGGGCACCAGTCTCCAAGTCCATGGGGAATGATCCCATCTTCTTTGATCCCTTCAATATACTCCACCCATACCTTCATGTCGGAATAAAAATTCTTGAGCAAGGCCAGATCGCCATAGTAGAGATATAGATACCATGGAATCTGCACCATGGCAGTACCCCAGTCGGGTGAAGCAATACCGCTGGTGCGTTTTCCGGGAACAATCATGGTCGGAATACCGATCGGTTTTGTGACCATGCTGCGATCGTGAAAATCCCTGCCAAAGTATAGTTCAACTTTCTCTTCCCTGGCCGACGAGCGCACATCAAACATGTATTTCTGGAAAAACCTTTGTGCATCATAGTTGTATATCATTGGAAGGATCATGGCATGGGCATCGCCGGTCCACCCACATTTTTCCCTGTGTGGACAATCTGTGGGAATGCTGTGAATGTTTCCGATGATGGTCCATCTGGACAATTCATGAAGTTTGTTGATGTTTTCCTCAGAGCAGGCAAAGGATCCAACCTCCTCTACTGAAGAGTAAAGAACCTGTGCAGTAAGCAGGTTCTTATCTGGCATCTCTGATAATCCTTCCACCCGGGCATATCTGAATCCAAAATAGGTGAACCGGGGCCTCCATGTCTCCATCTCTTCACCCCTGCAGGTATATTTCTGGGTCTGAATCACTTTGGTGGCCCTTATTCCGGTGGTTCTCGGATCCAGGTTGCCTTCCTCATCAAGCACTTCGGTGCATTGCACTGTGATGGTCTGACCGGGATCTCCCTGAATGTTCAGTTCCATCCATCCAGCCATATTCTGACCGAAATCGAAGATATAACTCCCATCACCCTGATCTATGATTTGAATAGCCTCAAGGGTATCCATCACCCTGATGGGCTCAGCAAATTGTTCAAAGAGTTTCACAGGATGAACTTCAGGATACTCTGCCGGCTTCCACTCCCCTTTTTTGGATCCGGGCTTATTCCAGTTCAAGATTTCAGACCTTGCATCATAGTGCTCACCTCCGTATATATTGGAATAGGTGATCGGGCCATGGGTCCATTCCCAAGTCTCACCAGATCCAATAAGTTTCCTTTCACCATTCTTTTTATGGATCACAAGCTGGCACATAAAAACCGGTGGCCCATAGACCATTGGCGCATACTCAGACTGGCCTTTCCAAACCTGGTACTGGTTGTACCAGCCATGGCCCAGGATTATTCCAAGCACATTATCCTTCATCAGCCTTTCGGGATCAAGCTCATAGGAGGTATAATAGGTATAATCCTCGTAATTGGTCTGTCCCGGATCCAGTACATTCTCACCCAATTTCTCCCCATTGAGGGAAGCTTCATAGAATCCGGGAGCAGCTATGTAAAAAACAGCATAGTCAATCTCTTCAGGATTTTCCACTTCAAAAGCCTTGCGGAAAAGAGGCAGGGGCTCATCCTCCCCATAGTCGTAAGTCAGCCATTCCGCATTCCAATCGTCCGGATAATCAAGGGGTACCAGGAAGGAAACAGGTTCACTGATGGCTAATGAGCCCTCCGGATCGGTCCAGGCTTTAACCCGGGTATAATACTTCTGTCCTGCAGTCAGGGGGGGGCCTGAATACCGTATCTGCAGGGAGGAGCTTCCTTCCAGTTTTCCGGAATCCCAAATGAGACCGGTAGATTCCTCTGCCAGGTCAGATTCAGTGCTTACCAGTATCTTATAGGCCTTCTGCCCTTTCCCTTCTGTTTTCCATGAGAAAACAGGCAGATTATCCAGGTTACTGATAAAATCCACTTTCAGTTCAATGTGTGCCTTTTCTTCAGAGCTGCAAGCGAAACTTAGAATCGCAATAGCTGCCAAACTTAAAAATCTCGTCATCGAATTAGTTTTTATAATGATAGTTAAATCTGCGGTCCGGAGCAGAATCGCCATTTAGAAAGAAATCAGTGATGTCATTCAAATGCTGGGCATTGTCTGCCCAGTGAAAGTAAAAATCCAGCGCTGTACCTTTCAATCCCAGTAATTTGCGGGAAACAGCCAGTTCAAGCTCGTTTCCCTGCATGACAAATTCCACTTTTCCTGTCTTTTTCCATTCCTTTCCGTTCCATTTTTGGAGGTCTGAGCCCTTTGTGCTGATCTTTCCATGATTAATCACATAATCATAGCCTTCCCAACCGGTGCTCTTGTCTTTGTCAGTATCCAGGAAAAGGAGCATCCAGTTGGGATCCTCTGAGGAAGTCAATTCAGCTCTTGTTTTTACATAAAAAAAGAGATGATCCTTATCCCGGGTGACTCTGGATTCAATGATGTCGTTTCTTCCGCTCCGGTTCACATACTGGATATCGGGATCATAGGCTTTGAAGTTCCTGTGTTCTGTATCCCCCGGAGGATCATAAAAAACAGGGAAAACTTCCACCCATTCCATAAAACTTCCGTCAATGGAGGCTGTTTGGGGAGGAGAAGCTGTTTGCGGTGGATCCATCCCTTTAAATCTTCGTACATGGTCCACAAGCTGGTAATAATAGGAATCGGTATAGCCTCCTTTCATAGGGGCTATATCGCGATTGAACTCACGGGTAAATACATCTACGAAATGACGCCATTCTCCTTTCTTTATGGGCTTTCCGGCATAGAATCCGTCTTCTCGTTTCCACTCGAAGCGACCAGCAATCCATTCGTTCCACTGGGTAACCATCACCACCTGGGGATCTACCTCATGAGCCCTGCTCCACTGCTCCTCAAACTGAAGTCCCTGATCTGTAAAGGCAGTGTTATAATCCTCCTGAACAGGTGGCTGAGCTCCATTATGATAGCTTTTCCCCAGGGGATTCTGCGGATGATGTGCCGTGGATACTGTGATCTGTTCCGGGATATCAGGACTAATACTCCATCCGTAGTCCTGTGGGTAGCTGTCAAGCCACTGCCAGTGATTTGCTTCTTCCCGGGTGTTGGTCCAGGCCCAGCTTTTTCGAATGGTAAAATAATCCCTGACCTCCTCCCTCAATTCTGGATCCTCCTGAATCCCCATAATCAGAGGCTTTCCCTCCCAGGTATACCAGAGCTCCTTGTAGGCATCATTGGAATACAATTCATCAAAGACCTGGTTCATGACCCTGCCGCTTCGGGTATTGGTCAGAAAACAAAGGTCAGGGGTCCTGATTCCTTCTGCCCTCATCTGCAGGGAAACCTTACATACTTCTTCCACCACATGCACATAGGCCCTTGCGTTGGTCACATCAAAAAATATAAAATCAATATCTGCATTGCTCAGCATCTGGAGGTCCCGCCGAATCACCCAGGGATCCTCCGAGTTGTGGTAGCCCTGTTCGGGTTCTCCCCAGAAATGATATCCACCTTTGGCTCCCCACTGTGGATTGTCCGGGTTCTCAGCCAGGATTTTCGTTATATCCCAGATGCTGTCTCCATGGGAACCATGCCAGATAAAGTAAAACATGCCCACCAGCTTTCCATCGCGCCTGGGGCCTGCTTCCTCAAAATTGGGCAACTTCCTTCCCAAAGCATCTGTGGCTACCCATTCCGAAGCAAAATACTTTTCCTGTGCACTTATGGCAGCTGTTATCAGGAACAGAAAGATAATAAGGCTTGATCGGTTTTTCAATTCTCTAAATGTTAGGAGGTTTCGATATCATCTATGCAGCTACTATTGGTTCTGGATCTCATTGGCCTGCGAAACTAACGGAAAGAGGCCGTAGGCCCTGTTGATGTTCCTAAAAAAAAGTTGTTCCGGGCTCAGGTCTTCCCGGGTGTCAAGATAGGCATCATACATGGCTATCATATCCCCATAGGTTCCCAACATGTCCGAAAGGGTCCAGTTGCTCCCAAAAATGACCCGATCCGCTCCAAAGGCATCCACGACCGAATCAATGAAAGATTTATAATAGGCCGCATCGATGGGTGCAGGATTTTCTCCTGACAGGCCATAAAGCATGGAGATTTTGCAATATACATTGGGTTCAGAAGCAAATTCAGTTAATCTGGCCAGCCAATCAGAAGGTTTGATTTGATCCCCGGCCATCCGGCCCCCAGCCATGTGATTCATAATAATATTCATGTCAGGGAAGCGCCTTGCTATGGTGGTAATGGTTTTAGGATCCACACCTCCTCCTCCCAGTTCCAGCACCAGGTTTTTTCTGGCCAGGTGGGCAAAGCTGGCGATGATGTTGTTATCCGAAATGTTAATGGGTGTGATGGGACGTATTCGAATGCCCCTGAATTTTTCAAAGCTTGAAAGAGAATCCAAATCAGACACATAAGTTGGATCCCTTGGATCCAGGTTGGCAATAAATGCCACCAAAGCCTCGGAAGTATCCACATGCTGCATCAGCCAGAAATTATCCTCTCGCCTTGCACTGGCTTCCACCACAACAGCGTAGTCAATTCCTACTGGACCGGCAGTATCCACAAAGGTTTGTGCATAATGAGGAAAGTAAATCTTTTCATGCTTCACCGGATCCAGAAAGGTGGAACTTCCCTCCCTGTCGGTATCATACAAATGGATATGCGTGTCAATGCGTTGTCCAAAGGTCGGAACAAGCAGTATTCCGGCTGCAAGTGTTAAGGCAATCTTCAGTTTGTTCTTCATCATCATGCTTTTTGGTAATCTTGTTTAGTAATCCATTTACCTTCATCCATTCATTGATCCGGTCCATAAAATGATCAGCTCCTCCCCCCTTTTCCACAAATCCATGTGCTCCGGTCTGAAAAATATGCAGCTCTGCGGGGACATCAGCATCCTGCCAGGCAGTAAACAGTTCCATGGAACGCTCCCATGGGATGATCTGATCATCAGCTGCAATAAGGATGCAAAGTGGAGGCGCATTGTCCGGCACCTCTATGGGCAAACCCCATTTCGAACCAATGGCTGCATACACAGGTACAGCAAAATTGGGTCTCCCATCAGCCGGTCCCATTACAGAAGCAACTGTTACATAACCTCCGGCCGAAAAACCCATCATTCCAATTCTATCAGGCATCCACTCCAAACTCTATGGCCCGGGCTCTAAGAAGGCGCACGGCCTGCTGCCCGTCTGCAGCCCCAAGTTTTCGAATATCCTGACCCTTCTGCTTTTCACTGCCATCTTCATGAATCAACCTGTACTTCAACACAAAAGCATCTACACCGATGCTATTTAGGTAGGTGGCAATATCCACCCCCTCGTAGCTCATCATCAGGTTTCTGAAGCCTCCTCCCGGAGCGATGATCATTGCAGTCCCCGCAGCGCTCTCCAGGTCTGCAGGGTAGTACATCAGAACAGGGTTCACCACATTCTGAACCATGGGTATACCTGACTCCGTCTCAGCCGTATTTTCCGTCCAGTCCCACTTCTCTGATCCCGGAGCCACTCCTTCATAGAGGGGAATTATCATGGCAGGTTCAGGCAACTTCTGCCCTGAAAGAGACAATACCGTGCCCATCAGGAAAGGAAGCATTAAACATATTCGGTACGTTTTCATAGCTAAGAGATTTGCGTCTTATTGAATCACTGTTTTAAACTTGTAAGCAAAAGCACTTTCCAGGCAGGGCCTGATGGGTTTCAGCTCATCTCCATCCATGTACTTTACCCATCCCGCATCCCAGGTAATGTAATAGTGTTGTCCGGCTTCCAATGGTGGAAAATCTTCAAATACAAGGGTAGTCGATCCCTGAGCCGGATGGGAGGCATCAGGATCAAAGGACCATAGTATCTTTGAATCCCCGTATCTCTGAAGCCTGATCTGCCTGCCATCTGTATCCCGGAAATCAATCTTTCCCACAAACTCCAGGCTAAGCTTCACATCCAGGGCCACCTGATCCGAATTAACATCCGGTACGGACTCTTGAATGATTCCCTTCCAGAAGTCACTGGCCCAGCCACGCGGAACATCCTGAACAGGACGATCCCACTGGGGATCACCTGAAAAGCCCTGGTCCCTGGCATACTGATAGACCAGGTCTACCATCTCCCTGTATTTCTCGGGCTCTATCTCTGCCAGGTTGTTCCGTTCTGTAGGATCCTCCTCCAGATTATAGAGTTCGAAAGGTCCATCGTAAAAGTTGGCCACCTTCCAGTGATCTTTCAACATGCCCCGGGTACGACTGAACATGGGTACAAAATATTCATCAGTCTCGAAATCAGCATCCCGGAACAAGGGTACAAAACTGGCCCCCATCAGGGGCTTTAGCGCTCTTTGATCGGCTTCTTCCGGATAAGTGGCCCCGGCCAGTTCCAGAAAAGTGGGGTAGAAATCCCACACTCGGAGCATCTGGTGCAGAAGCGTACCTTCTGGATGGCTGATCCCTTCCGGCCAGTGCATCACCAATGGGCTGCGCAGTGCGCCTTCATGACTGGCATGTTTGTAGTACTTGTAGGGTGTATTGCTCAGGCTACCCCAGCCAAAATTGGTGGTATAAGCCTGGGTGTTCCTGTCCCAGGGAACATCTTCCCTTCGGCTGTGCAGTCCTGCATAACAGCCTCCGTTATCTGACATAAAAATAATCAGGGTATTGTCCAGCTGGGAATCCTCGTTATTACCATCGCCGTTGGGATCTTCCAGGAAGGCCACCATTTGCCCCACATTCTCATCGATGTTGTCCACCATCCCGGCATAGGCCGCACGGGTGAGGCTTTCAAATTTCTTCTGCATTTCCCACTGGGTGTAGGCCGTATCGGGCAGCAGGTCCCAGTCCGGAATCTCCACTCCGGGTTCAGATAATTTTGTATCCGGTTCGACCAGTCCCAGTTTTATCATTCGTTCCAGGCGTTCCTCTCTTAATTTCTCCCATCCAGGTGCATATACATTAATCCCATTTTCCGGATCGTAATACTTCCGGACATTGCGCTCCGGAGCATGCAGGGGAGAATGGGGCGCATTGAAAGCCACATAAGAAAAGAAGGGTTTGTCCTCCACCACAGCCTCCCTCATAAAAACAATGGCCGAATCGGTGAAATCCTCCGTTGTGTAAAATCCCGGATCCAGCTCTGAAGCAGGGAAGATCCGGCCATCCGATTGCCATTCCGCATTATAGTTTCCTGTAAAGCTGTTAATCTCGCCTCCTGCAAATCCAAAAAAATGATCGAATCCATAATCCGTTTCGGGACTGCCAATCCGGAAGTTCCCAAATCCATGGTTTTTTCCCACCATGCTGGTAGCATACCCGGCCTCGCGGAGCAAATGGACAAAGCTCAAACCCCTGGGAAGACTCTCCCCTCCTGCTGCTTTAAATTCCATCCCCGACATGAGGGCTATCCGGGTAGTGACACACATGGGTGAGGTATAGTACCTGGAACATTTGATCCCCTCAGCGGCCAGGGCATCGATGTGGGGGGTTCTTATCTCTCCGCCATAACAACTGAGATCGCTGTATCCCAGGTCATCGGCAAGAATCAGCAGGATATTGGGCTTTTCGGATCTGATTTCAGGTGACTTAAGTCCTGCACAGGCGCTCAAACCTGCCACTAAGATGGTGTATATTATAATCTTTTTCATTTATAATAACTTTTAATTCAGTTCCAGCAAAGGAATGAAATGCTCTTTTCTAATCCGCCCATCCTCAAGCACATAGCCCTCAGGCATCCTTCCCAATTTACTAAGTTCCAGATCAGGGACAAGCATATGAAGGTCCTTTCTGTATGATTTAAGTTTCTTTTTATATTTCTTGTCGTAGGCCAGATTGCTAAACTCGTTGGGATCGGTGGAGTGATCGTATAGCTCCTCCATCCCGGTGGAGGGATAATAAATATACCTGATCTCCTGATAGCGTAAGGAATAGGCCGTTCCATCGTAAAACTGGTAAGTGGTCAGGGCCGGCGTATTCTCAAGCAGGTCCGGATTATTCAGAAAAGGTAGCAGACTCTCTCCATCGCAATGGTCCGGAACCTCAAATCCCGCTAATTCGGCCAGGCTTGGATAAATATCCAGTAAGCTGACCGGTTCCTTACTCCTCGATCCCGGAGTGGTAAGACCCGGGACCTGAAACAATAAAGGAACCCGGGTGGCCTCTTCCCAGAGGGTGAATTTTTCCCAATTTTCCTTTTCTCCAATGTGCATCCCATGATCGGCCCATAATACGACCATGGTGTTTTCCGCGTAACTGGAATTCTTTAATCCTTCCATCAGCCTCCCTACCTGGGCATCTGCAAAACTGATACATGCCAGGTAGGCCTGAATGACCTTTTTCCATTCCTGGTTTTCAACCACCCACTCATGCCAGTGCCTGCGGTTGTGGTCGTGGGCATCGAGAAGGTCATTCTCTTCAATCTCCAGATCGGGAATGGATTCCAGGGGGTACATATCAAAGTACTTCTGCGGTACTTCCCATGGCATATGAGGCCGGAAGATACCCACTGCCAGGAATAGGGGCAGGTCCTGTTCTCTGCCAAGTTCATGCAAAGCCCAGTCAACCACCTGGTGGTCAGCCATTTTCTGATCTTCCAGTTCCAATGGAGCCCATGTAAAATAGGGATGGGGATGGCTTCCTTTTGTCCCTGCTGGAAAAATCACCTCCTCAGGAGCCCGAATCTGGTAAGGAATGGGCACATAAGCACTTGGAAAATAATAATCCCAGGTATCCGGATCGGCGTGATTGATGGTCGTCCAGGGGGGTGCCAGGGTGTGATAGATTTTACCCCCGGCGTAGGTGGTGTATCCCCGGTTTTGAAAAAACTCCTCCAGCGATTCAATGCCTTGCATGGCAGGTAGTTTGCGCCACTCCGGACCATCGTACCACTGATTTTGAGCCACCCCCGATTTTACCGGGCTTACCCCGGTCATGAGGGAAAGCCTGGAGGGGAGCACGCAGGAGAAGCGCAATGTGCATTGGCAAAGACCATGGATTCGGCAGCCAGCTGATCCAGGTTGGGTGTGATTGCAATTGGATTCCCTCCCAGGGGCCCAATCCAGTCATTCATATCATCTATCGCAATAAACAGGATATTTTGTGGTGTGTCCTGTGCCGGGAGTGTAAGGAATATAAGGCATACAAAGCTTATAAGAAGAGCTTTTTTCATGTCTGCACCGAATTTAGTTCGATAAGTTTCATAGCAAGGAATATTGGATAATAAGACTATTTCCTATTTCAGTGAGGTCAAAACCTCTAAGGGCAAACGGGTATAATTCTGATCCCATTCTTCCTTCGACCAAACCTTCAGATCCTCATGGGTATAATACTCATCTTCAAACTCTTTCATCCATCCTCTTGTGATTGACCAGAGGGAATCCCTTACAGCCTGATGAGCTTCAGAATCGAAGAGATTCTCCAGCTGGTAAGGATCGTTCTCCCTATCAAATAGCACAGTGTGTAATGGAGAAGTCTGGTCGGGTTTGGTAACTGAATAGGTCCAGTCCCTGGTAATGACCCCTTTGAAACTGTTGTTGTAATAGGACCATATGGGTACAAAGTCCACAGCATCTTCATCCCCTCTTAAAATGGGCTCTGACAAATCCTTTCCCTGGCATTCAAGCGGAACCTCCAGGTCCATCAAGCCCAGGATGGTGGGCATGATATCCAGGGCCCCAAACAGCAAATCTGTATCCTGATTCGCAGCTATCTTTCCCGGCCAGCGCATGATATAGGGCACCCTCAGGGAATAGTCGTGGGGATATTGTTTCGGGACTCCCGCATTTGCAAACTCCAGCATATCACCATGGTCGGAGGTAAATACCACCAGGGTATTGTCATCGGCACCAATCTCTTTCAGCTTTGCCATCAGTTGCCCGAAAGCAATGTCCACACCCGTAACCATGGCCATCTGTCCATGGTACATTCTTCTCAGGTCGGGTGAGCTCTCCATTCCTGGCCGCACTTTGATTTCATCTCTTTCATAGAGCTCCATCAACTCATCCAGGGTTTCGTAGCGATAGTGCATTTTACCATCCTCACCTTCAAATTTACCCCAGTCGTGGGGAGGATGCCAGGAAACAAACAGGGCAAAGGGGGCTTCCTGGTCTTTCCGGCCATCAAGGTATTCCAAGGCCTGATTGGTCTGCCCATACACTTCCCATTCATCAAAATAGATCTTCTCGCCTTCTTCGTTCCAGTAAAAACATTTCCCGGGCCTGAAATCCACATGACAATTGTTGGTATAAAACAATTCATCAAATCCATACCGCAGCGGCCCTTCCGGAATGGGCCTGTCCCGGTCCCCACCAAGCAGGTGCCACTTACCCACATAAGCTGTACTGTAACCCGCATCTCTTAATACCTCGGCAAATTTCTTACCATGTCCGGGTATCAAAGGCCGGTCGTTGGTAAAGCACCCGTTATTCAGGGCATACTTTCCTGTCATAAGCATCCCCCTGTAAGGTGTGCAGGTGGGTGAATTGGAAAAGCAATGATTGAACAAGAGTCCTTCCTCGGCCAGTTTATCTATGTGGGGTGAAATGATCTGCTCATTGCCATAACAATTCAACATATCAAAAGTATGCTGGTCGGAAAAAACAAAAAGCAGGTTGGGAGCTTTCTTTTCAACTGCTGTATTGCAGGCTGTAAAAAGGAACAGGGCGCTAAGAAGGAAAAGAATGCTTTGTGCAATAATAATATCATATCTCTTCATACAATTAGTTTTTTACAAAAAATGAATAATCTCCGGACCCAGCTTCAAAAATCGCATACTTGCCTTCCATGCTTACAAAAGTCAATCCTTCGACCTGATCAGTTGGCAGGTTTCCTTCGGTGATGGCATCCAGGGAAGAGGCAGGAACATAGATTTGTGCTTTAACGTTGACCGGAACAGAAACCTCCATGGCCAATCCCTCGGCTTCAAATTCCCAATCAGAGCGGATGGGGCCGGAAATGGACTTGTACTCAGCCTTCAGAAAACCAAGACGTTTATCCACTTCGGGTTTGATGGTAATGGTACGGTAGGCTGGACTGACAGATTTGATTCCGGCCGCATTTTCAAACATCCATTCACAAACTGCTCCAAAGGCATAGTGATTAAATGAGTTCATACCGGCATTCCTTTCTCCTCCAAACCCTTCCTCATGGGTATAGCTGTTCCAGCGTTCCCAGATGGTGGTGGCTCCATTCACAATCTCGAATCCCCAGGAAGGATATTCGGTTCTCAGGAAGAGGTCATAAGCCAGCTCGGTATAGCCCATTTTGGATAGAGCGGGCAGCATAGGTTTTGTACCCAGAAAACCTGCAGTTATCTTTCCATCCGCCTCTTTAATCAATTCTACCAGGTGTTCTCCAGCCCTCTTATCCTCCTCAGGAGTGAAAAAATTCATATAAAGTCCATTGGCAAATACAGTCTGGGTATGACCCTCAAATCCAAGGTTTCCGTCTACATAACCCTCCCCGTCACCATAGGCTTTTTCATTGCATTGAAACCTGAGGTCAGGAGTCCCGTAGTGCTGAAGGATTCCCTCCCTGATCTTTCCAAAAAGCTTGTCATAGTATGCAGCTTTATTTGAATCGCCGATTGCTTCAGCCATCTCCGACATCAATTGGGCACAGTAGCTGTAATAGAAGGAGGCCATCAGATCGGGAGGGGTCTTTTTACCAATGGAGAGCCAGTCTCCAAACCCTCCCTTGGGAATAATATCCTCAAAAGATGCTTCTTCAAAAACGAAATTATCACCTGCTCTAAGCTGGCAAAAATCCATAAACTTTTCCATGTTTGACCAGTATTTCTCCAACACCCTCACATCGCCATAGGCCTGATACATTTCGTAGGGACAGATAATACCGGCCTCCATCCAACCGGGAGAAAAATCGTACTTGGGCCTTATATAAGGGGTAGGTGCAAAATTGGGATAAGCACCTGTTTCCCACTGATCATCATTTAAATCAGCCATCCATTTAGTGTAAAAAGAGGCCACATCCCGGTTAATTATCGCCGAATTAATATAAACCTGGGCATCTCCCGTCCAGCCCAGTCGCTCATCCCGCTGGGGACAATCGGTGGGTACATCCAGAAAATTGGATAACTGGGTCCAGTTGATGTTGCTGTAGAGCTGATTGATCATTTCGCTGCCACTTTCAAAAGAGGAAGTAAGATCATGATCGGAACTTAAAGCAATACCTGTAATGGTCTCCTTGCTTACCTCACCCTTGTAATCACTCAACTGAACATATTGAAATCCATGAAAGGTAAACCTGGGTTTCCATACTTCACCCTCGGGATCACCTTTCAGAATATAAGTGTCAGTGGCCCTGGCCATCCTCAGGTTTTCGGTCATTAGTCGGCCATCGGGGTGCAAGCATTTCACCATAGGTCAGCACCACCTTTTCTCCGGCCTTCCCTTTTACCTTTAATTCCACAATTCCTGCGAAATTCTGACCCAGATTGAAGATCGTTCCTTCCTCGACGTTTGGTGATTTCAATGGGTGTTAATCCGTTCAATTTCCCGGATGGCCTCCCCAGGATGCAATTGCACTTCAATATCCGGAGAAGGAAACTCACTTACCTCTTCCCATCCACTATCGTCAAATCCTTTTTGACCCCAGCCTTCAAATTCAAGGCGGGCATCATACATTTCCCCTTGCAGGATATCACTTTCCAGCAAAGGACCACTGGAAGCTTTCCAGGATTTATCAGTGACCAGAATCTCCTTTGATCCATCCTCAAATTCCACCTCCAACTGAGCAAGGAGCTTGGGAACCACCCCATAAAAATCCTTGACCTGTGGCAAACCCACCAGCAGTGCGTAACCCAGGTAGCCCGAATACCATCCATAGGAAAGTACCGAACCCAGTGCATTGCGCCCTTCCTTCAGGTAATCTGTTACATCAAAAGCCTGGTAATGTACACGTTTGTTATAATTGGTCCATCCCGGATTGAGGTAATCCACGCCCACTTTTTCTCCATTAATCAAAATATCGTATACCCCAAGGGCGGTGGCATAGAGAGTGGCCTTTTTTACAGGACCTTCCAGACTGAACTCCTTTCTTAAATAAGGTGCCGGGGGCAGATGGTACATACCCTCCTGCCCCATGTGTGTCAGATCGTATCCAATCCATTTGGCTTCCCAGTTTTTTGCTTCCAACAGGCCTGTTTCAAACCATGAGGATTTACTGAAGGAACCTGGATTACCCTCTCTGTCCCAGGAACGAACCTTCCAGTAATAGCGGGTACTTTTCTGAAGGTCTTTGCCTTGATATTCCACCTGGCCCATCTGATCCGAACTTACTTTTTTTGAATCCCACATGTCGGCTTTGCCCGCTTCCAGGTCTTTCAAGGAGCTTGCTACCAGAATCTGATAAGCAGTCTGAACCTGCCCCCTCCGCTCATCTTTTAATATCCAGCTGAAGCGCGGTATGGGATCATCAATATAGGGATTGGTCTTATATTCAACTTTAAGATCAAGGGCAGTCATTGGTCCTTCTGAAGAGGAGCAGGAAACGCTTAGCATGGTTACTGTCAGAAGGATTGCTGCGGATAAGTAGTTGATTTTTTTCATAGTTTAATGTTGTATGGTGATTCTTCCGTTAAAGTGCTTTTGGTCCTTTGAAATGTGAATGAGGTAAAGACCATCCGATAAGCCCGCCAGGGACAAAGAGGATTTTTCGGAGGCCAGTACCTCCTCCTTTTGAATGGAACCGGTAAGGTTTATTACCTGGATTCTTGCACCAGCCAGTTCCTCGCCCTCCACGAACAATATATCGGTTGCTGGATTGGGATAGAGACCGATTTTTAAGGCACTGACCATGCTGGGATCCACCCCAACTGTACTTCGTAAGGTAATGGTCTTTGAAAGTTTAGTATAAGCGATGGTAAAGGTACCTGCCAAGTCCTCATAATTTTGAGCGCTGCAGGTGTAAGCATAGGATCCGGCTGTCGTATCCAGTTCAATGAGACCATAGCGACCTGAAACCCCAAGAGTATCTTCGCCCTGAACAAGCACAGCCCCCTGTATGGGATTGTTATTCTCATTGACAACGGTAAAATCTGCATGGTACATAATGCCATCAGGATCCTGTAACTCAAAACGCTCCTCCTTTAGTTCCAGAACATGGTTCTGGATTAACTCCCTGTTGGCATACCACTGAAACTTCTTTTCCGGATACCAGTTCAAATCTCCAAGAGGAAGACCCTCCTGGGATGCGGTCAATAATTCCGGATTGGTATAGGATCCTTCAAAACGGGGCCACACCTGGGGAAGCTCAGCAGGTCCATATCCATGATAAGCATCTATATCCCAGTTATAGCTTGGTAATTCATCGATGGCAGGAGCATCTGACTCTTCCCAGAATTGCCCCCTGTAGAAACCCAGGATATGCCGGCCTGCACTATCACTGATGTCATAGATCATGGAATCCTTATAAAGTGGATCTATATCGTACCAGTTGTTGCTGTACTTCATATGGGGCCAGTTAACTTTGTCATTTAGAATTCCGTATTCCCTGCAGGAGTCAGCCGGGGAAGCTATTTCCACTCCTCCCGAATAGCTTAAAGGAACGTCCTCATCCCAGAGCATGGGAAGCAAGTAGGCCAGCTCAATATTGTTATCTGCGGCATATTTGGGGACCTTCTTAAGCTCGGGAGAATAATACATAAGGTTGTAGGTCCAGAACATGCGCCTTTCGGAAGGAAGAATTTCCGGCACTCCACCCAGCTCCAGGGTGTCAATTGCCGTCTGACAAAGAAGGTTATTCCCCTGCTCATAGTCCGGGAAAAAGGGATACCAGCGGGGCAGCTCGGGGAAAAGGCTTTCATCATGCAAGAGGTTATTGGTAAAGTAAAAATTCTGATCGTTAAAGGATTTTTTAATCCACACATCATGCCACAGAATGGTATTGTGGTTGATCCAGATAAACTGGTTATTGGGTTCCCGGTGAAAGGATCCGCCAATGAAATCCTGACCTGAGGATACCAGGGTATTGTTCTCAACCCAGAGGGTATCCCATGTCATTCCAGCTGTCCAGCCCCCATCATTGGGTCCCTCCATGGATCCGTTCCTGTATATCTGGCTGTTGGTCAGGTACAGGGAGGATCCGTTGGCTGCTGCTGCTCCATTTATTGTCCGTTTGGTCCCTGCTGGATCAATCACACAATTGTCGATGATTAAGCTTATGGATGCATTCAGTGTGAGAACATTTTTCCCGAAGTCGCCCACCTCATCCTTATCGGTCAGAAAAAGGTTCTTTAGTGTCAGGTTGGCTGAGCAGGAAAACATGGAGGCTGTTGGAGCGCCATTCTTCCTGTCAACCCGGATAAGTGCAGGCATCCCTTCGGTCACCTCCCCCACAAGGGTAAGGGTTTTTCCTGATCCTCCCAGGATTTGGGGAATTACATTTACAACCCCATCAAGCTGGTAGAGTTCGCCTGCTTTCAGAAGGTAAATCACATCACCCCCATGCTTATTTATAGCCGTCTGTAATGTGCCTTTCCCTGGTTCCACCACAAGGGTATCTGTTGCTATTAATGGAGCGAATGAGAAAAAAGAGAGTAATAAAATGGCTAAATGTAATTTCATGAAAAGAGGGTTAAATAATTGGGAAATATAGGTCAGGAGTGACAATATATCAATTCACAAAACAAGCCTTCTGTTACACTATTTGGCACACTAATTGGGAGTTTCGAGGGTAACAGGCCCAAGCAAACCAGATGTTTGCAAAGGAGATCCAGGTTTTATGGGGTCCAGGGCCAGCCAGGTCTCTCTTTGATCCTTCTCCAGACCAGCATCTCCAATGAGGCGGTTTAACCAGGTGTTGGCCACCTCAATCTCCAGGTGATTGCTTCCGGGCATCAGATTATCAGATACATTGAGCCTCCAGGGTGAAGTCCACACCCCTCCTGCATTTCTTCCGTTCACCCGAATGCCTGCAATGGCATCTACATCTCCCAGGTTCAACCAGATCTCTTCACCCTTGATTGATTCATCCAGATCCAAATTCATATTGTAAACAGCGGTTCCGGAGAAATAGCGGATTCGCTTATCGCTACTCAAACTCCAGTCCATAAGAGACTCACACCAGGTAGTGAAGCTTCGTCCAAAAGGATCTGTAAATTCGACCTCCCATGGTCCTGAAAGCTCTTTTATGGCCTTGTAATCAGGAAAATTGCTCTCACCCTGTTCTTCTCCCTTCTCCCTTGTAAAGATTATAAAGCCACTTTCCAGCGGTCCCAGCTGAATGGGTATGCTTGTTATCTCCCCCTGGTGTTGATATTGGGGTAAAGCGCGCTGCTTCCCGTCAATGGCATTCCACCATTGGGGATACATTCCTCTCACCCTGAAGTTTCCATTGAAGCTGATCTTTTCTTCTCCCTGATTGGTCAGAAAGTAGATTTCCATCCCGGGCAGGCTGCGGTGGATCCAAAGCAACAGGTAGCTCACCTCCGGTGGCAAAATCGGGCTGAAGCTCCAGCGATTCAAAGATCTCTTCCAGGCTTATGTTCCGGAAAACCCTCCCCTTTCCATACTCCTTATGGTTTACCTCAACACCATCCAGATTCTCCCACAGGGCGGAAGCCAGCGACTCCACCTTGTGGTCTGACTCCGGATAATCCCTTCATCCCTGGCGCCCTCTCAGGAGGACTGCCCAGGATAACTCCTCCATTATCCACCAGCTGAGTAATTTTCTCCAGTAATTCGGGTCGCATGGTAAGGCTCTCAGGCAGGACCATTACCCGGTAACTCAAACCATCGGGCAGAACGAAGCGTCCATCTTTTACGTCCAGACGGTTCATAATTACATCGTAGTTGATATAATCAAAGGAAAAGCCAGCTGGGAGTTCCGGATCTCGCTGCGCATTTGACTTGGGGGCATCTTCCCCTATAAAATAGCATACATCGGCTACATAGCTTCCCTGCTGCAGCAGGTAGGTACAGCGGCGCTGGTAATCGATCCAGGGCTTAGCCAGATCATACCAGGTGTTATGCCGGTTAATCTCACTTCCAAACCAGGCATTGACCCCTGGCTTCTTATCATTGTAAGGCTGGTGGATAAACAGGGTTAACACCGTGTGATTGATTCCCTCGGTATAGGACCAGTCTCCCCGCTTTTTATAGGTCTTGGGTGATCTTTGAAAATCCAGTCCCGTAGTTGTAAAAGACTCGGCAGAAATCACCTTCTTTCCATAGATATGTCCGGAAGAGGAGGCAATCCGGCATTCCCAGCTTCCCAGGGGGCCTTCGTTCCAGAACTCTCCTCCAATGCAGTCGGACTGGCCCCCATAAAGCAGGGACTCACCAGGGAAGCCCCAATGCCCGTAGTTCTCAAGCCAGAGTTCCATTCCGGATTTATGAGCAGCTTCTGCCAATCCCCCTACGTACTTTTCAGCAACATAATCGGCCACCAGTCTTCGTAAATCCCATAAAAAACGATCCGATTGACTTGCGCTTCCCACCACTCTGCCGGAAAGAACAGGTAGCCAGGGAAGGGGATCGTAGCCATATATTTCTTGGAAATCATTCTCAAGATGGTCGGTCCAGTTCTGAGAGCCGACTTCATAACTATCGATAATCACATGCTTCAATGCTTCCAGCTCCGCTGCATCCACCCCTTCCTGCAATTTTCCCACGTAGGCATCAAAATGGTACTGAATGGCCTCGGGATTCATCTTATCAATCTCAAGTCCTCTGGCATGGGGCAGTGCCGGGTGATTTTCCACCCCGGTGGGCGTCATGCCGATCCGCTGAATAAGCCATTTTCCATCAGGGACGTCCCACTCCAGTTTGCCATCGGAAGATATTCGATCACTGAGATTGATGACTTCTGCCTCACCAATTACCAGGCCTGCTATCTCAGGTTCTGCCTGTGTTTCCCAGATATATTCTGTTCCATCATATACCGGGTCCTGATGCACCTTGGCCAGTTGTTTCTCCATGTAATGTTCTAACCTGACCCCACTGCTTAGCCCAACTTCTTTAAATCCTCCCATTACAGATCCCGTATAACCGGCCGGTGCAATAAAATATTCACTCTTTTTCAGTCTTATCTCCAGCCTGAACCTCGTAGAAGTAAATTCCGGAAGGGCTATGGCAAGCTCAGCATAGGGAACCGGTCCCACAGGAAGATATTCGTTATGCCGGTCCAGTTCAAAAGCTTTCACAAGTTTGAACTCCTCACCTTGCTTTGCAAACAACTGGCAATCGGCCAGAATCTGGTATTCGGCAGGAAAGAGTACCAGGCTACGTGCGGTGAAGGGTTCCGCAGTTTCAATTTCAATGCTGATAGAAGTACCTTCTACTCCAGCATAAGAAAACAAGCTTTGAGTTTCCAGCTTACCATCGGTCAGGTAAGCTGCATTTGGGATAGCTGGATTGGTCCAGGTCCTGTGCGATATCTCTGAAAGTGAAACCTCTACTGTCGAAACAGGAAAAGCCAGGGTAGCCACATCCTGAAAAGGATCTGCGGGGGCCGGAAGCATGGCGTTAAATCGGCCAGGACCGCTAACTTTTGTTTCTGAGCTCACCAGGAAGCGCATGGCCTTGTCGTGAGTCACCCAGGGTCCACCTGACTGGCTCCATCCCGGACTATTAAACACTCCGATATCCACACCTGTTCTGTGACCTTCCTTTATGGCCCAACGCATAAGTTCCCACCACTGCTCACTGAGCATCCGGACATCACCTGAGGGGATGTCTTCCCCTCCAATATTTCCTATGAAAACCTCACCAATTCCTATTTCCGCCATGGACTCCAGGTCATCCGTAATGCCCTCTTTTGATACATTGTCGTCCATCCAGTACCAGTAAGCCCAGGGTTTCACTTCCTCAGGGACCTGGCTAAACTCGGTAGAAATATGATCCAGATCGATTCCTGAAGGAGTCTGACAGGCGACTAAACAAAGCAATGTGGGGATCAGAAATATACCAGGTATTTGTTTCATGCTCGCACGGATTAATCTATAAAAAAAATCAAACTAGAGGAGAATCAATTGCTATTTATCGATAGGTTTACTGGTGATCAGTCCAATTCCCCTGCCCTGATCTCCCACTGCATTGTAGAACATATAGATAGGTCTCGTTCTCTGGATTCCATACCAGGGATATCTTATGGGCATACTGGCTGTCCAGGCCTGAAGGATTTCCACCTGATTTGTATAAGGGCTCCGGGTCCACAGTCCAGTGGAGAAGATCACGTGAAAAGGCCACCATCACATGAGCTCCCTCCTTTCCCACTCCAAAAAAGAAACCGGTCCAGTGATCCTTATCCCAAAACACCTTTATATCGGATGAAAACACCTCATTATAACTTCCCTTCGGGCCCACAGGAATCACAGGATTTTGATCATAGCGTTTCCAATGGTAAAGATCCTCTGAAAGCGCCACACCCAACTGCTCTATGTTCTCATTGGCTGCATTATAGAGGTTGTAATATTTTCCTTCGTGCTCCACCAGCCAGGGCTGGTAGATACAATCTTTTTCCCACTGGCCGCAAGCTTCCTGAAATACCGATAATATGGGCTTATCCTTTGCTCTTTGCCAGTGGAGACCATCTGTACTGGAGGCAAGCCCTTCGTAACCCGGACGCAGCTCATATCCACCCTGACGTGGGTAAGCTCCATAAAGAGAATAGTATTTACCCTCTTTCTTCTTCAACTTTCGGCAATAAAGGACTGATACCCCTTTCCGTCAAAACCTATAAATGACATGTACCAGTCTGCTTCTCCTTCAATTTGAAAAATGGTGGGGACATCAGTCTTGCTTACATCTTCAAATCCCTTTATGCAGGGTTGTGCGGGTATCACAAAATTGGGGTAATAATGCCAGTTTCTGTAGGGTTCCGACCACTCCTTTAAGTGACCCTCATCAATGGCCTTGGAGGATGGAGATTTTAAGCTGATATTTTGAATCCCGGGTTCAGTAATTTCAAACGGGCCAGGAACGGGATTCGAGCTGCTCCGCTTGATTCCCAAATAATCTGTATCAATGGTGATGGGTGAATCATCGGGATTAACATAGGCCTGACCAGAGATTGAGGCTTCTCCCAATAGTTCCGTAGTCACTACCTGGTTATTCATATCAAGTAGCTTTTGCTCCATTTTTATGGAAAGGAAGATACCTTCCTCCGTTTCGGTAAATTGAATCTCAGGATCATAAGCCAGCTGCAGCGGATTGGATTCATTTTCAAAGATGCTGGCTCCCTTCAGATAGGCATTTCCTTCTGCTCTCACCGGCAATTCGGCACCATTAAAAGCACTCAGACCAAAATCTTCAGCACCATATTGTTTACGAGTCTTCTGCTCTGGATCCGCCTGGTACTCGTTCACCTGGCAGCCCCTTACAAACAGGTTATTGATAAAACGGTAATCCCCGGCCAGCAATTCATGATACCCCGCTATTTCTGTTGAATGGGGCTCCTGGAAAGGGGTCACCCGGCTATGGGGACTCATGTTGAGTTTACCTGCCATCAGGTTATGGACGTAGGCCCCACCCTGGGACATATCCCACACCGAGCAGAGGGATAAAAAAAGATTGTTATCAACCAGGTAAGGCCCGTGGTTGACTTCTGCATAAAAGTCCTGCAAATCGTTGTGATAACAAAGGTTTGCACTTACCCTCGCCCCCTGGGCCATCCAATCGAGCCAGATACCCCTTCCTGTATTTACTACCCGGTTGCCTTTAATCAACATATCGATGGAGGCATGGATCTTTATGCCGGCAGTCTCCGGCCCGGTAAATTGTCTTTTGGTCCAGATGTCATAGATATGGTTATTCTCAATGATGCTGAACACCCCCCCCAGGCTGCCACATATTCCCACCTGACCGCAATCGGAAATTGCATTATTTCGGATAATATGCGCTCCAATGCTAGCTTTATTCCATCCCCGGTCCAAGGCCCGTTTCACAGTTTCTATATAACCTTCGGCCGAATTTGCTGATGTATTGTCGAATTCATCCCCATATTTGCCAAGCGTAATACCGGAACATTTCGAATTGCGGATCACATTGTTTTCGATGATCCACCCCTTACTCCAGTTGGTACCAATTAGGCCGACCTGTTCTGCCGTGGGAGGTGCCCACTGGGTAGCCGCCTGGCTCAGGTAAAAACCCTGCACCGTTATATAATTAATCCCTGTGGAATCAGGATAAAAGCAGGTGGGTCGCACATTGATCTCCACCAGCTCCTTATTGGGATCAGCCTCATGGAAATTGGCATAAATGTAAGTGTATTCACTGTCACTCTCACAGTACCAGGTGTAGGTGGATCCCTCAGGGTCCCAGTTATCCTGGACTGCCAAAGGATCAAGCACTTTTTCCAATAGCTCCATCTCCCACAAGGATTTTCCGTTCAGATAAACTTCTCCCGTATGGTGAATCCGCCCCTTATCCACAAACCAATCCCCATGGATCAGATCTATATAGGGATTATATGCACCAAACAGCGAATTTGAGATCCTGGCTTTCCAAACGGTCCCCGAAAACTTCACCCATTTATCGATCACCGCCGAGCCCTTGATCTCTACTTTCTCACCTTCGGCTGCCCTGTAAATAATTCGTTTGCTCTCAGATTCACCTCCGCGCGGTGGATTAATGCGCTCCCTGTAAACACCCTGATGGACGGTGATAATGTCACCCGCCTGCGCCAGGTCCGCAGCGGCCTGAATACTTAAAAATGGAGATTCTGTTGTCCCTTTATTTTTGTCAGCACCCGTTTTAGCTACATGGTATTCTTTGGCTGCAATATTAAAACCAAGCGTCAGGGTAAGTATTATAATTTGAAGCCGTTTCATTAGTCGATTTAAAACAGAGGCTTTAATCCTTCCCATTTCACCACCCAGGACCCATCATCCGGAAAGCCCGGGGCATTTCTGTTTTCGCAGCCATCCCAGCCTGCACTCATCATTGCGATTGCGGTTAGCAGGCCTCCATTCCCGGGGAGATATATGGGTAATCCCTCACTTTGAAAATTATGCCCATTGGGCAGGTAGGTGTTTTTTTGCACCTCTTTTAAAAGGGCATCCAGGGCAATCAAAGGTTCATTCAGCCGGGCAGCAGTCATGGCCACCATGGGATAATCCCAGCCCCAGGTGGACTCCCACTCCCAGTTTTCCATTACATGATTCAGCGTTTTTCTCATCCGCTCTTTATCCAGGGCAACACTTTCGGGCAATATCCCAAAAGCAGCCAGCTGACAGGGATGCCCTCCATCCGCGAACCAATACAGCTTCCTGTTCCACATATACCCCTTTGTCCACCGGCCAGGGAGCCATGTTATCGGCTACCTCATCCCATTCGGGGATTCTCATATGGCCCATTCTCTCTCTCCATTCATTGGCTTTTTTCAGTCCCCAGGTCCAATAGGCTAATTCAAAAGTCGGATTCAGATTCTGACTGTAATTACTTCCAAACTCACGGGCAGATTTTAGAGGAGGTCCTAATACATAACACCTGCGTGCTCCATCCCATACAGCAAAATCTGCCATAAAGGTGGCCGTTTCCTGAATGAGCTTATTGTAGTTTTCTAAAGTCTCACTGCCTGGTTTTTGCCTGTATATTAATTCGGCATAATAAATGAGATGGGGCTGTTGCCAGATTAATAGCGGACCTGTCCCCGAAGGAGCATCACTTCCACCCGGTCCAACCATTTTAGGCCACCTTACCCCTTTGTATCCCTGCTCCCTGGTAAAACCAAGTGCCTGGTCATAAATATCTTCATACCATCCAGGGTGTTTTCAAGATTTTCCAGCCTGTCCCATAAGTGCAAAATGAACGGAATGCCACCAGTGCATCTCCAGATGAAACTTTCCATACCAGCTATTGCAAGTCAGGCCGGTTTCCTGGGGAGGATAAATCTGACGGGATTGTATGGCGGTCAAATATTGCGATAAAACAATTCTCCGTTCCAGTTCCCTCCACCTGGGATCGGTGCTTTCTGACAGATCCACGGCAGCGCCTGACATCCAGAATTCTTCCCAGCTTTTCAACATTTGACAACCAGGTATCTTCAAAATCGGCTAAATCATCTGTTTGCTTTTTCTCCGAAAAATCAATCGACAGGGCCAGTTCCTTTATCTTATCCCTGGGACTTATGATGTAATAATGATTTCCAGCATCTGTAACTTCCACATTCGAAGATGTTTCAACTCTGCAGAAATAGAGTTTCTCGTCCATTTGATGTGAGAACAGGATCTTATCTCCGCTATCTGAGATGAAATTTGATCTGTGTAAATTTGCATTTTCAAAATCAGCAGGGTCTTTCCCAAATGTTCCTGAAGCATAAGGGAAGTATAGTTGGACGGCTAATTTTCCATCTGAAAATAATGGCGAAGTAATTTTGAAAGACAGAAGGTCTGAATCGGGATGACAAATCGTTAGCACCTCAACCGGCTCACCTTCAAACTCAAACGTACTGGTGAGAACACCTTTCCAAACATTTAATTCCTGGTGTATGGATTTAATCTCATCGATACCGGTGGTTTGACCATCGGGCTTTATAAATTTCAAGCCCGCCAGCGCAAGTGTTGCCTGGTGAGGGTCGGCCCGCAAAAATGCTCCACTCTCAGATCCTTGCTTAAGTGGATAGGGCACCTTCCTACCATAGGTATCTACATATTCATAGGTATCCGAAAGCTTGTACCCTTCCTTGTTTGGAAAAGAGTGCCAGCCCCACTCAGACATCGTTGAGAGCGGAATCCCTTCTGTGTAATATGCTGGAAAAGTTTGCATACCGGTCACATCAGCAGTGTAGCAGAATTTTCCATTGCCTACGGAAAGGGGTGCCAGTTTATCGGGTGCGATTAAGATTACATGATGCCTGTTTACAAGACTATACCTGTCAATTTCAGATTTAGCAGCTTCTTGACATCCGATGATCGTTAGCAGAAAAATAATTGATAAAACATTTCGCGCGCTCATGTTCGTTGTTTTTCTACTTAAACACTTCTTTCACCGCTTCCAGATAGCCATATCCGAACATGGTACAGGGCTGAAGATAGCTGGTCTCGGTCCACTCGTTCCAGCTGTTCACTGTGATTAGCGGTGCCTGATCGGGATGGGCATCCACATAGGCTTTGGCTCCTTCCAGAGCCTTCTGAAAGTTCTCAGGGGTATTGTTTTTTACAACACCGGGCCTGAACATCTCGAATCGGGGATTGTTATCCCAGCCGACGGAAACATGTGGATAATAGGGAATATCGAACTCCTGATCCAGGGATTGCCACTCCTTTTCAACATCCTCCTGGATCTCCAGATAATCCCGGTCAATATTGATAAAATGGACGTACTGGTAATGTGTTACTGCATTAAACTCCAGCTGGGTGATCACTTCCTTCTGGGTACCCAGCTGATCCCCGGCCACCCCGGTAACTCCACTTCCCCCTTTTCTCAAAGTTAACTGGAGGTCCAGTCCCGGGAAACCGGCCTTTTTGGTCTCTTTCCTGAACCAATCCAGTGCATCTTTCGTCTCCTCAATACCCCCCAAACCCTGAATCAGGGTATTCAGGTCATAGATCATAAAACTGGGCTTGCCATCCACCAGGTAGTAGGAAGGGTGTGAAAAGTACTTCTCTATTACCCTGTGACAGACAATCTCAAATTCATCCCTGTCAACTCCTCCCCTCCATATGAGGGTTTCATTTGGCAAGCCTGCGTTGCGTTTGTCCCAGGTCTGATTCACATTGTGGTTGGCCCACATCAGGTAGAACTTCACCCGGTCATTGTTCCTGGCTCCCAGGTAACCCTCATTGAGATGGCCCTCCAGGAAAGGCATGCCGTCGTACCAGTACCAGTCAAAAATAAACACATTTACCCCATGGTCGGCAGCGGCATTGATCTCCATCTCCGCAACATAGGGATCCGCTTCGTTGATATATCCCCACAGGGGAAAACGGGGTTGTTCATGCCCTTCATATTTAGGTGTATTGCTGGCTACCGTCTGCCACTCACCGATCCCATCGGGCCAGAAAATTTTAGCGCGGTCATCAGGATGATAGGAAGGCCAGACAAAAGCCGCGACATCATAGGCACCTGATTGGCCAAAAACAAAAGCATAAGTCATCAGGAAACACAGAAAAACTGGTAAACGCTTAACTAAAGTTCTCATAAACAGTCTTTTTTATTTGATATATTCCGGATTAGGCAGCGGAAATACAGCTCCGGTTTCAGCAAGGTGCTGCACGATCATCTCGTTCATCTCTTCCACCTTCTCAGGATATGTGGAAGCCAGGTTGATCATCTCACCAATGTCGGTGTGCAGGTTAAAGAGCTCATACCTGTGAGTCTGATCATCGTTATCATGATAATGCTTTATCAACTTCCAGTCGCCCTTTCTTACATAGGTAGAAGGCACATTGCCTGTAGCCTTAATGTAATGCGGAAAATGGCAATAGATCTCGTCGTGTTGCATCTCTTTGCCTTCCAGTGCGGGCTTAATGCTGGAGCCATCAAATTGAGCTTCCTTGTTAGGCTTGATCCCGCACAGGTCAATGAGCGTGGGATAGATATCAACGCTGGAGACAATCACATCGTGGTTCACACTCCCCGGTTCAATGTGTCCGGGCCAGGAAATAGCCAGTGGAACCCGGGTACCTCCCTCATAAATGGATGCTTTACCATCCCTCAAGGGGTAGTTGGTTCCCATGGGTACATCCACATATGCAGCATCCACAAAGTTCTTTGCACTCAGGAACCAACCTCCATTATCAGAATAGAAAATGACAATGGTATTATCAATCAATCCCTCTTCTTCGAGGGTTCTTATCAGCCTTCCAACTGCCTGGTCCATAATCTCAACCATGGCTGCATACACTGCCGTATGCTGTCCCTCATAAAAATTGGCCTTCTTTGCGTACTTCTGAATGATCTCTTGTTTTGCTTCCCAGGGGGAATGAACCGAGAATGCCCAATAATCAAGCAGGAAAGGTTTACCTGTCTTTTTTGGATTGTTCTGCTTGAGGAAAGTCACTGCTTCTTGGGCCATCCTGTCCTCAAGGTGATCACCCTCTATCCCTTCATCAGGCCACACAGGCCAGGGAGCAAACCAACCTTCCGGCATGGGGCTGGGATCATTGGTGTGGGGAATATCTACATCAAAACCCTGGCTCAGGGGATCGCTGGGTGAGGTCCCGATGTGCCATTTTCCAATGTGCGCCGTGGTATATCCCCCATCCTGAAAGGCTTCAGCCAGGGTATAGTACTCGGGTCTCAAACGGCTGGCGCTTCGAATGTTAAGGGCTTTTTGATCTGGTTTACCTTGCTTCAGCATTGTTCCTTCATACCTTATGTCCTCTTCGTGACCCGATGCGCCAGTGAGCCCGTTGCGGGCAGGCCAGGTTCCCGACATCACGCTTGAGCGGGTAGCTGAACAGAGCGGACTTGCCGAATAGGCGTTCATAAATCTCATGCCATTGGCGGCTATGGCATCAACATTTGGGGTTTCATAATAAGTGCTCCCCATAAAACCTACATCCTTCCACCCCAAATCATCGATCATAATGAAGAGTACATTGGGTTTCTCTTTGGCATGAAGGGCTGGGGCTGAAAATGAAAAAAGAGCCAGGACTATGACAATAAATTTATTACAAATAAATTTCACCGGAATTATTTTAAGGATAATATTCATCAGTGATGATTTTTAGTTTGCAGCATTCTCGATCTTCCGGAAGAAGTCTCCGAATATGGCATCCCTGCTGATAAAATAGGCGACGCGTATCAGGTGCCTGGAATCATCCTTACTGAAGGTGTGCTGATCGGTTACAATGGGACTGTGAATCAGGTTAGAGGGGGTCCATTCGGCATTTACCAACCAGGCTACAGCTGTCATGTCCCACAAAACTTTTGACCAGGCAAAATGGTCCTTATGGTAATCCTTGAAAATTTCCAGCAGGTAATCACCTATGGCCCCCCGGCCTTTCAGGTATGTCTCCATTTCCGGGATGGTGGTGGCAAAGTGAGTCACCACTGGCACGCAGGGCAGCTGAACAAAAGGCACCCCACAATCGAAGATCAGCCTGGATGCAATCAGGTCCTGGGAAAAATTAAACTCCCGGGTATTGGGCCAGTGAATGGCATTGCCCCCCAACCATACCACAACGATGTTCTCTATGATGGATGG
Organism: uncultured Bacteroidota bacterium; assembly: GCA_963713725.1. Taxonomy (GTDB): domain Bacteria; phylum Bacteroidota; class Bacteroidia; order Bacteroidales. The sequence goes on along the minus strand of CAVQMZ010000015.1, from coordinate 671,232 downwards.
ATCCATCAGGATGGCACTGGCCACATTGGTAATGGCACCCACAGCCACCACATAGAGAGGATGCTCGGGGCTTGCCGTCTTTGCCCTTTCGACCAGGTCTATGGCTGCAGGACTTTCCGGGGGATTTGCCAGGTCGCTCAGGTATTCCCTGCTTCCCTTATACACCAGCCCCTCCGGTTCCACTTCCAGTCGGTCCAGCAAACGCAGGATTTCTTCATAACTTTTCTCCATGCCATCCGCAGGACCCTCTGATCTGCTGTTGAAAAATGGAGCCGCATAGATGGCTTCGACATCAAATTTCTCTTTTGACAGCAGGGCATATACCACCGCAAACTGATCATCAATCTCATTATAGGTATCGGTGTCAAGCACCATCCGGACCTTGCCCTCGGGAGGGTTAAGCCGGGTAATTCTATCCTGTTCGGAAATGAATGGAAAATCCTGGGCAAAAACTTCCAATCCAAAAAGTAAGCTTACAGTCAGAATCATAATTGGAGTTACTTTCATCATCATTGGTGTATTTAGTTGATTTTCTGAGCTGGATATTAATTTAACACGAACTAATTCCATGCAAGTGAAAGCCACTTGCCATTTAATTGCGAGTCAACATCGACCAGAAGCACAGCCTCTTTTTGCTTAAAATTCACTTTCTTACCATTGCTGGCTGTCAATTTGAGTTTTCGAGAAGCAATCTCTGAAGAAAGCGGGATACTCACTGTTGATTCTCCCCTTACAAGTATCCGAATTTCCTGTGCTTTCTCCTGGGATGGGGCAAAGGCAATTTTTTCCAGAGGATCCTCAGAAAAAACAAACAGTTCTCCATCGATTTCCACCTGCCTGCAATCCTCCCCCTCGAATGCGATCAATTCATTCTTATCATTCATTGTGAAGGCCATGCTGAGCTTCCCTTCAAATGTAAGTTCGTGACCATTCACTTTCAATCCATCCAGCTTGATTTTATCGCTTGGCATAGGATTGACAGCCAGGGCTGCCGCATCCACCTCCTCATTACGCGAAAAGCCGCCATCCCAGGTCTCCCTGTGGCTGCGGTAATGTCTTACGATTACGGTTGTTCCATTGGGGAAGCGGGTAGCAAGGTAGTCAGTGGTACGGGACACATATTCGGTATTGTCATTTATACCTGCAAAAATACCGGACGATGGATAGGCCCCTGCATGATCCAGGATTTCAAACAGGGTTCTTGTCTCATAGCCCAGGCTACCCGACTGGTCGTCCCTTGGCCGGAAGCCAAAAAAATAAGCATTCCCATTGGCTGTACCCACCAGCAGGCTGTTATCGCAGTAGGCGAGCTCGGTGCTTCCTTCAGCAGCCTCAACGGGATAGATTCTGTCCACAATAAAATCACTTAATATATACTGGGAAGGTATCTCTTTCATCTGATTTGCGAAATCAATGCGCATACCCACGGCGATCCTGCCAAGTGGATCGGGCAGGGTATATTTGACTCCGAAGAGCTTCTCCCATTTATCCAGACAGTCTTCACCTGCGGCATTGATGATCGGCGGAGGACCAAACCAAATGGCTTTGCCCCCTTTCTGGACCATTTCCCCCATCATATCCAATAATCCTTTGTTGGGCAAGGGCTCAAAAATGGAAACCAGGGTGGTGTACTTTTTATCCTTGATCCGGATCTCGCCTTTTTCATTTATGGTGGCCAGTTCCAACAGCTTTTCCGAAGTGATGAAATTGCAGTAGCCATACTGGGTCATCCAGCTGCCAAAACGCTCATCCACAGCTACCAGATTCATGGGATAGAGAACCAGCACATCCACATCGCGGTGCACGTGACCCTGAATCACATCAATGGTTTTCGATCTTGTGGCACCGCCGAAGGCATCATTAACAGCTCCCTTTCGTCTTTTCACTTCATCTGGCATGCCCCAGAATGCCGGATAGGCACTGGGGATCCGGTTGAGCACTCCCAATGAAGTGGACATGGCCGCCCCATAGTAGTTGCGATCGTTCCACCCCAGTTCGGCAAAGTCGTTTCGTGTGGGTTCCAGGTACTCTCCCCACTTGAAATAGTCATAACAGGCTGCTGCTGCCTGCTGAACTGTATTACCCCAAACAAAGTTTGGAGTATACTCATATTTGTAGGCATGGCGATCCAGGTTTTCCACATTCCACATATCCACCGTGGGACTCTCAGCCCAGGAAGAATGACCGTGAGTGCCCCAGTCCTCCACACCAAAAAGCTCTGTGGCATAATCTTTTGCCTCTTTAAACAGGTCCACTACATATTCGTTGAGCATGTAGTAATAATTGTCCCTGAAAAGGAAAGATTTTTGGATCTCTTCACGCGATTCACCTCTTACGTACTGAACTTGCTGGGTGGCCATCACCGAATTGGAGTTGATATCGGGGCCGCAGGCGAAATAGAGGAGATCTTTCTCTTCGAAGGGAACTCCGAAACGCTTCTGGTAATATTCTCCCATGGAAGGAGTATAGTACCTCACGGCCAGCTGACCATTGTCATGGTGACCAAAATAAACCCAATCCTGTTGCAGGTGCAACTCATCTGAATAGAAGTGTTGAAGATTAATGCCTTTGTCTTTGTATTTTTTAAGAAGTTTTTCTAAAAATGGTTTGGCTTCAGTACTAAAATACTCCATCTCGGGCACCTCATATTCCAGAAGAACCATCACACGATCATATCCCTCCAGCTCATCTGAACCCTCTGAATAGACCTCAATCCTGCGGGCACGATCCACATTTTGTCCCGAGCCCGAAGTGGCACTCCACAGGTCTGTATCCATTTCTGTATCGTCGGCAGGAATAGGGATCTCCCACTGAGTAAAATTCACATTTTTCAACTCGATGATATCCTCTCTGTCCACAGCCTTAAACATGGTATTGGGAAGTTGATTTTCTTTAAAGGCATAAGCTTTAACACCTTTTAGCTTAATGGTGAATTTTCCCTTATTGTTGGTCCAGTATAACTGTTGCCAGAGTTTAACATGAAACCTCCCCGACTGTGGATCTCGGTTTCCAACCTTGTAATGCACCCACTGGCCCGATTCCCCAGTCTGCTTTTTAAAGGCAGGACCCAGCTCCAGTGGACTGAGCAAACTGAGACCCATTCCCATGCCATAGTCGGCAGCGAAATCGGCTATAATCTTGATTTTATCAACGTATTCATCGCTATCTGGTGTGAGCAGGCGTTCTGTACCTGATTGCTCCCTGTACTGCCTGAAAAACTCATCAAAGGCAATGGTAAGGGTATGATCCCCTCTCTTCTGCGCCGCTTCGCATATCTCTCTAAGACTTCCATAACGCTTGGTATAGCCTGTGGAGAGATCAATTTTTTTATCCGGATCAAGCAGGTCGTTCAGCTGCTGATCGCTGGTCAGGATAATGGTTGCTGAGTGCCCCAGAATAAACTGGAATACCAGCACGGCAAGAAGGGCAATTCTTCGGAAAGATGAAAATGTTTTGTTCATAATGTGCTTATTTATGTAAGTGAACTCTTTGAAATAATCATTGCTTAATATGATATTATGGTTTTGGACTAATTTGCCTCAATCATAAGCAGCCAATCCATGTCCTGATCGGTTGGAGGAATCCCAAGATTAACCCTTGCTCCTCCTTCCACACGTTTTACAGAGCCCTCTGCCAGATCACCCCCTGTCCTGGGGTTGAACCATTTAACTCTATATGAGTCGGAATTCCCCGTCAAATCCAGGTTCACCGAGCCTTGTCCCGGTCGGTAAACCAGGTAGAGCTCTCCCACCTTGGCAAAGCAATACATGCTGTTGTTATGCTCAGGATTTCCCACCAGATCATCCCTGTTTGTCATATCCCAAAAAGGGATGTTTTGATCATTGAAGAATTCAAGCGCTATCCTGGAATAGTCCCAGGTAGCCTGACGGCTTCTCCAATCCTGTGCTCCCAGGTCGTTCTGAGGCAACTGGTATCCGAAATAGTATTCCACTCCGGCACCACCACCCAGAAGGTTCCCCCAGAGAACTACCTTTCGCACATCATGGATGGAGGGGAGTGCTGCGCCCTTAGGATCCTCCAGGATCCTTTTACTGGCTTCCTCTGTTCCCGGAAAATCCGGATCGGAAGGTGTACCCGTAGCTGCATTACCCGCTTCATCATGGGCAACTACCCAGGTATGTCCGGACTCTTCGGATCTGCTCACCCAGGTCACAGCCTCTTTGTGTGTTGTAAAAACGTCTTTATTCTGAATGGATAAGCCGGTAAGGATGCCCTCTTCTCCTAACAAAGGCAGATACACCATATCATGATCTTCAGGAAAAGTGTGCAAGACCACGTGGTGCTGGTAGGGATCTGTACTCCTTATAAACCGGGCCATGTCCCTAATCTGCCCTGTAGATTGGGAGTTCTCCTCGCCCAGGTTCCAGTTCAGGGCCAGCAGGTGTCCGTAGCGGGCAATCAGCTCTCTTAGGTACAATTTACGCTCAGGTCCCAGCTCTCCTTCATCTAAAGCCTGTGTGACAGCAGCGCCTGCGGGCTTAATTTTTAAATCGTCATTTTCCTGCTCCTGCAGTTTGAAATGCAAATACATCCCTTTGGATTGCGCATGCTCAAATATGATCCCCCACTGATCCAGTTTAGAGCAATCCATATGCAGCTTATCATCATGGCTAAGATGTGGCCATATGTTGTCTCCATCGCCTCCTGCATTGTAAGTCAGAAAGGAAAATGCATTGCAGCCCTGAGCAGACAGGTAATTAATGGCCCCGATGAGTCCTTTTCCTTTTCCGTCCTTCCAGACCGGATCCCCGGGTTTCCAGTCACTTACATGGGGTTCCCAGGTTTTCAGTCCTTTGCCTGGAAGCATGCCATCAAAATCCATATAAGCCAGAAGCGTCTCAGGAGAGTCAGCTCCTGCTTTCAGAAAATATGATCCGCTTCCGGCAAATTTCAGGTACCTTTCTCCCACATATTGAAGTCTTCCCCTTGCTCTCAGATCCGGTTCCGCTTTATCTCCTTTAACAATTTCAAATGCCCCTTTGATTCCATCCCATTCCGTTGCTTCTCCGTTCAGGGTGAAAGAAATGCGATATTCCCAGCTTCCGGTTTTATCAGGAGACAGGTGCGCACGCCATTTATTGCCGCTCACAGCAGAACTCTCAGCCGCATTTCCATCGGCTGCAAAATAACCAGGAACCAGGTAGGACGGACTTCCCGATTCGTGAGTGAAACGTACATCCATCTGGTAATCTGTAAAGGGATTTGGCTTGTCATCGCTTTCATTGGCAAAAGGACCATCCAGGGTGAGGATCACGTTGTGCCATTGTTTTAGCTCTCCGTCCAGGCTAGGCTGGCTTCCTGTACAACCACAAAGGATAGATGCTATTAAAATACTTACCAGTAGATTGTTATGCATATTTTGTCAGTTTAATTTAATACCACTATGGTTTACCATTCTTTTACAGTTTCAATCATGGCAAGGATGTTTTCCATTGGGGTACCCGGCTGGATATTATGGCAGGAAGCACAAATATATCCTTCACGGCCTGCTCCCAGGGTTTCCAGACAATGCAGGGTTTCCTTTTTCACATCCGCTGGTGATCCGAAAGGTAAAATGGACTGATTGTCTATACCGCCATGAAAGATTACCCGGTCACCGTATTTTCGCTTCAGTTGATCTGTCTCCATACCGGGACATACATGCTGTATGGGATTCAGAATATCAATCCCGCAATCGATCAGGGGTGAGATGAGCCTTTCAGAGGCCCCATCGGTATGGTAGAAAACCTTAAGGTCGTAAGAATGGATCAATTCACACCATCGTTTCATCCTGGGCTCCAGAAAGTACTGCCACGATTCGGGTGCCATCAGCAAATTATCCTGCATTCCAATATCATCACTGATAAAAACCATGTCCAGATGTCCTGCCGCTTCACTTAAAAACCGCTGCATCATCCGGGTTTGTATGTCTTCAATGCGATCCAGTGTGGCCTGAACCAGGTCGGGATACATCAGCAAATCGAGCAGGGATTGTTCAATTCCCCGAAGCTGGCTGTATATTTCGAAAAATGAGACCCAGGGTCCGATTACCGCAAAATCCCGGGAGGCCTTTTTGGCCAGTTTAAGGGCAGAAGCATAATCGAATCGTTCCACATCGGGCCAGAATGGATACTTCTCCACATCCCCCGGGGTCTCAAAGCCCTTCATGGGGGGCTCAACAAATTCCTGGTAATGTGCTTCCCCGGCCTGTACCTCTTTCAGCGGAACTCCCCACATGGTTCGCTCTCCTATCGCTTTGGCTCCTACCTGTGATCCGGCACTTTCGCCGGTATCGGTCAGGTAATCCATAAACACCCAGACAATCTTATCCAGGCCCAGTTTCTTCCACATGTCAAAGTCATCTTCAGCACCCAAATGCCTGATCAGTGCAGATTCTATCTCAGGCGTATGCCATATATCCACCGGAATCCGGTCCACAGCTTTGCGGTCCAGGATGTTCTTTATTCTTTCTTTCGGATTCATAATAATAGGTATGTGATTTTTAAGATCCAGGAACATAAAAGCCTTAGCCGACACTCCAACAATTGGTTCAATATATGAAAGATAAGTCACATAAGATATGCAGAGAATGGCCTTTTATTTACACTTTTTGGGACAATTATGCCTATATCCGGCAGAGGAATAAATAGTATATTAGTTCCCACTATTTGCACTAAAACCAACAAGACATGAAATCATTCAGAGTTCTTATTTTCCTGTTGACCATCATATCTTTCATAACAATTGACAGTTCAGCACAGACCGATAGTATCACCGATATCGACGGAAACGTTTATCAAACAATGGCCATCGGAACACAGTGGTGGATGACTGAAAACCTGAAAGTTACAAGGTTTAACAATGGAGACAGTATTCCTTATTTAAAAAAGGCCGAGGATTGGACTGCCTCGGATGTTGCTGCCTATTGTTTTTATGCAAACAGCAGCAACTTTATCGACCAGTGCGGCTTGCTGTATAACTGGTATGTGGCGGCCGACGATCGGGAAGTATGTCCCTCCGGCTGGCATGTATCCACAGATGAAGACTGGATTGTCCTTGAAAAACACCTGGGAATGGGCGCTGAAGAAAGTGAAGGTTTGACTGCCTGGAGGGGGACTACGGAAGGAGATCAATTAAAAGACGAAAGTTTCGGAGGAAATAACATCTCAGGATTTACTGCACTGGGTACAGGATACCGGCATCCGGATGGAACTTTTAAGGCCATGGGTAGAGATAATGATTACTGGACCTCCACTCCCTACGATAACCAGGGAAGCACAGAAGGGATTCTGCATGGTTTATCAAGCTCCAAATCCACTATAGTCAGAAATTTCCATTCCCCGGGCTATGGCTTTTGCATTCGCTGTGTCAGGGATGATGCAGTAAAAGTGCAAGAGATGATCCAAACTACCAGGGTGCTTGTGTTGTAGCTTACTTTGGAACCGACTCTGCTATGCTGGCAGGAAGTGAAATATTCTTCGAATAATTAGCCGGGCTTTCTGTTATAATCCTGACATTTCTAATGCGCAACAACCCGGTTTCGGTACCCGGTGCAATTTTGTGTATTTGAAACCCGATGATACCCTGCTTAGTTTTGCTGTCAATTAAATGGCAGGTAGGTATCCCGTTCACCCAGATCTTAAAGGTATCTGCAATCGCTTCAATCCGGTATTGATTCCAATCCGAAACTTTATAGGCATTCAGTGCTTCCTCCTCACCCTCTCCCATACCTTCTATGGGGGTCAGCCAAAGCCTGCCTCTCTCTTCATAGATGCCTCCCGTCCATTTGCGCTCTGTCTGGTCAATTTCCATCTGAAATCCATGGATCTTTCCATTATTCAGGTCCGGATCACTGATTCCACGGATCAGTATACCCGAGTTAAGCGGACCCGTCAGTTTAAGCTCACATTCCAGGATGTAATCGCTGAATTCTTCCCCATATACCAGATAGGGGAAATTCAGGGAGTCTACCTGCTGAGTAAGCAGTATGCCATCCTCTACCCAGGCCTCTGCATGACCATCTCTGATTTCCCAGCCATCCACATCCACACCATTAAATAGGGCTATCCAGGGTTCCTGATCCGACGTCGTGCAAAAACTCAGGCTAAGAAAAAAAAACAAAAGGGCACCAATGGTAATTCTACTTCCAGATTTCATATGCTTTTCTTTTTAGTTGGACTAAATACGCTGGATTCTTTGTCTATAGATTGGAGGTAATAGTGTATTTTCCTGAGGGCACTTCCAGTTTTAATTTTCCTTCTGTGAAGCTAAGCTTTCTAATCCCTGGTGCCAGTTCCACATCTTCTTCTGAAGATGCAGGGATATAAACTGTGGCCCTTGTATTTACGGGTATCTCCACATCAAGAATAAATTGACCATCCCTGCTTGTCCAGTTAGAAACAATGGTACCGTATAGTGACTCATAGCTCGAATGGACATATTCCAGGTGATTGTATCCAAATGGATGAATGATGAACCTTTTAAATCCCGGAAAATTTTCATCCCCCTGAATTCCGCCCAGGTGCCTGTGGAACCACATGGCAAAACCTGCCTGCATGGGGTGATTATGGGAGCCCTGCTTTATGGCATCCTCACTGGAATCATAATCATGAAAGGATTCGGGCCAGGTGGTAAACCCATTCTCAAACAGGTAGGTGTAAGACGGGAAATCCTTTTTACGGACCATATCAAACAATTCTTCTTCATATCCATAAAGCGACATTTGATCATAGAGGCGCTTGGCCCCGTGAATGCCTGTGTTGAAATGTCCGTCGTATTTCTCAAGCAGTTCCTTTTCTACCAGTGCTTCGACCACCTGCCCCTCAAGGCCCTGGGGAACCAGTCCCATATCAAGGGCCACAGCAGTACCTGTCTGGGTACCATAACTGTAAGTTTCCTGGTCCAGGAATTTATCATTGAAGGCCTTTCTGATCAGTGCAGCTTCTTCCAAATAGGAATCAGCCTTTATTTCTTCACCCAAAAGATTGGAGATTTTGGACATTAATACCAGGCTATGGTAATAAAAAGCAGTAGATGTAAGCTCCACAGCGACTTTATCCTCTGCGCCCCGGTTTCCTCCCGGAGGACACCAGTCTCCATAACCCTGGTAAAGGATGTGGTCTTTCAGGTAGGCCTGGAGATAAGCCATCCATCGGACCATGTGTTCGTAGTTCTCCTGAAGGATGCGTTCATTCCCGTAATACAGGTAATTGGACCAGGGCACCAGTATGAGGGCGGCCCCCCAGTCGGGACGGGCTTCCTGACACACCCTTCTTCCCACAGCAATGTTTGTGGGAATGCCAGCCGTAGCCGGAATCTTTTCATAAGTATGATCGCCTGTTCCCAGGTTGCTTTCCATATCCTTCATAAACTTGATCCAGAAGCGGCTCATGCCGAAATTATAGTTCATGGCTTCCACCGATGCATGGGCATCTCCCAGCCAGGCACATTTCTCCCGGTGGGGACAATCCTCGGGTACACTGTGCAGGTTATCCACAATGGTCCACAGGGAAGTGGAATAGATCCGGTTCAGGAGGAGATCGGAACATTCAAAGTGCCCCACCCTTGGCACATCGCTATGGACCAGAACAGCCTTCACTGACGAAATGTTTGGATCTGTTATTCCTTTCACTTCTGCATAGCGGAAACCGTGGTAAGTAAAGCGGGGCTCCCACTGCTCCTCCCCTTCTCCCTTGCAAATGTACTGGTCGATCTGGTCGAAGCCGGTTGCATGTCCCCCGGTTGTGGCAGTTTCCAGTTCTTTACCATCAGGGGAAAGGATCTCGGAATATCTGATGCTAATGCTTTTACCTGCTTCTTCACTCACTTTGATCTTTGCCCATCCGGCTATGTTCTGACCAAAATCAAAAATGTAGGTCCCTTTTGCAGTTTCATAAAAATCAACTGCATCCAGGGTCTGAATTTTCCGAATGGGCTGCAACAATTGTGCTGTGAGATAAGGAACATCCACATCCTCCTTTAGGTCCGCATTTTGCCAGTCTTTAAAATCACATTCCACCTGGTTCCAGCCCGGAATCTCTTCCCTTGCATCATAGGTCTCACCTGCATAGACGTTGTCAAAAACCACCGGACCTGTGCTGCTAAGCCAGCTCTCATCACTTCCAATGATCTCAGAAGTCCCATCTTCATATTCAAAATGGGTCAGGCACTTCAAAACCGGCTCCCCATAGTTTAGAAATTTCACACCAAAGGCCATGCTCTGTCCGTAAAACCCGTTCCCCAGCATCACTCCAAAAACATTGGAGCCTTTATTCAGGAAGGGAACGATGTCATACACCTCATAAAAAGCCCGCTTATCATAAGAAGTCTGACCGGGATTTAATACCGCATCTCCAACCCGCTTGCCATTAATATACAATTCGTTATATCCAAGCCCCACCAGGTACATCCTGGCGTTTTTTACCTTTTTCTCCAATGTGAGTTCTTTGCGGAACAGGGGTGCCGCATGGGAGGTCTCCATAACTGGCTCCACCATACTTCTGATTTTTAATGGTCTGCTCTTGTACGCTTCCGGTCTATTGTCCTCTGAAAGACCGATCCATTTTACTCCTTCCCAAAGGGATGCAGATAATATGCCTGTCTCAAACCATTCAGGCTCCGACCAGCTTTGTTCTTCACCTTTCGAATTCCAAACCTTCACCCGCCACCAGAAGCGTTTCATTTGCATAAGCTCGCCCCCCTGGTAAACGATATTTATGCTTTGTTCAGATTGGATCTTTTGACTGTCCCAAAGATTTCCCAAACCTTTATTCACCGCTTCCTCCGAATCGGATACGATGATTCTGTAGGCAGACTGAGACTCACCGTTCTGCTTTGCATGAAGCTGCCACGAAAATCTGGGTGATTTGGTCTCGATACCCATGGGTTTCTCCATGTACTCTGTAGTGAGCTTTACCGGTACAAGGGCTTGATCCTGATTGGCTGTGCCGGTATTACAGGATGAAATAATTGCCAGAATAAGCATGGCAGGAAACAATCGGAGTGTGTTTTTCATTTTTTTGATATTTGATCTTCTTTAGTGATATTTTTTTCTATAGAGGCCTCCCGTCGGCCGTACGTTTTTCAAAGGGAAGGATCTCCAGGCCATTGGCTCGCTGAAAGGGGATCATCTCTCCCTCGTCTTTGGCCCGCTGAATTTTCTTCTGGTAATCCTCCCAGGATTCGTCGGGAGTCCAGAACCATTCATGGGGTGTCCATGAGCTATCCATGATGGCCTCGATGTCTTTAACTACCTCAGGGTAAATGGAAGACAAATCCCGCTCTCCATAGGTATCCTCTTCCACCAGGTAGAGTCGCAGCGGATCATCGGGGCTTTCCCGATATCCTTTCCAAGCGCCCATCCTGACCGCCTGTTCCTGGCATTTACTAAAATAGAGGTGATGATGAGGCTTAAATTCTGCAGGATCCCCTCCCAATATGGGCCATAGGTCGGTTCCATCTACCTTGTGATAAAATTCAGCTCCCGCCAATCGGGCAGCCGTAGGGAAAAAGTCAGGAAGCCAAACTGGTGTACTATGTATTCCCGGCTTAATTTTTGCCTCCCAGGTGACAAAAAAAGGCACCCTGCATCCCCCTTCCAGTGCAGAAAATTTCCCTCCCGTGAAAGGTCCTTTGTTATGAAACCAGGGATCGTCGGGCCAGTTATCGGCTTTGCTTCGTGCGTATCCATTGTCAGAGGCAAAGAAGAGTATGGTATTGTCATAGAGTCCCAGTTGCTTCAATTCTTTCACCAGTTCACCCACAAAGCTGTCCAGCCGAATCACCATGGCTGCCCACTCCCTGTTTCTAAGGGGTATGCTATCATGTTTCATCATTTCTCCAAAATCATCCACAATCACAGGGCCATGGGGCAGCTGGGTGGCAAAGTAAAGAAAGAAGGGCTTATTTTTATTATCCCTGATAAAACCCAGTGCGGCCTTTTCGATTTCTTTTTCGGAATAAACCCCACCCAGCGGATCCTCCAGCTCACGGATAAAAATCTTGCCATCCTCACCGTATTCATTCAATCCGTCTCCATACCTCTTGAGCATATCAAATCCGGCATTTTGCGGATAGAAGATTTTCTCCTCATTGTGCCAGAGATAGTCGGGAAAATAGGTATGCGCCCTCACCTGGCTATAGTAGCCAAACGCTTTATCAAAGCCCTGTTTATAGGGTAATCCTTCCGAATCGGGTTCTCCAATGCCCCATTTTCCGGCAAAGCAGGTAGCATATCCGGCATCTTTCAGGACCTCCGCGATGGTGATATCTTCAGCCTTAAGCGGTTCCTGCCCCCTGGCAGATCCGTTGACCCTGATCGGTCCGTGACCCGTGTGGAGCCCGGTCATCAGGCACCCCCTGGAAGGAGCACATTCCGGAGCAGCCGAATAGGCCTGGGTGAATCTGACCCCTGAACGGGCCAGTTTATCCAGGTGGGGCGTCCTGTAGACTTCCTGTCCGTAACAACTCAGATCCCTGAAGCTCAGGTCATCAGAAAGGATGAAGATGATATTGGCTTGCTTTGCCTCTGCTGCACCTGGCTGGTCGGGGTTGCAGCCCATAAGGCTAAGCATTGCCAAAAAACAAGCATAAAAAAATTTCGAAATTTTGGAGAAATTCATGTGGTGTTGGTTAAGGATTAGTCTATCAAAACTAACACAAGCAACAAGCATAATCAATGCATGAACTGGTCAAACATTTGCACAAAATGATCAATTACAAGGGTGTGATCTCCTTTTGGATCCGGTCCCTCAGCATTTCAAGATTTCCGTCAATCAGGTAGATTTTTCCCCGGGTATGGTATCGCTTATTCAGTCCGAAGCTAACAGGTTCCAGCGCGATTCCGGGGGACTGCCCCGGTCCGCTCAGGACTTTTCTGGATTTGGGCCATGCCATGCACAGGATTTTACCACCTCCGGAGGATTCGATGGCAATTGCCCCCAGTCCATTAATCTCCATACTCAGCCCTGAATTTCCACTGACCCATCCCCCTGGTGTCAGGATCCAGGTCCTTGTTCCGTCTTTATCTTCAAAATCGCTCCCGGAAACATCCAGAAGAAACTCAGGACAAGCGTGATTCACTCCCTGCTCCAGGTTCCTCCACCAGTACTCCAGATCCAGGTCATCCTGGTTGGGATTGATCCGGCCGCCCCTGAGCCAGCTGCCCTCATTGGATTCGAACCAGAGGGAGTTTCCCTCACTTTGCTTCCATTGGGAAAGTGGATCAGCTTCATTTCTGCCTTCCTGAACTCTTGCTGGAAATTTGAGTTTAATCCCCGTTTTACCTTCAGGGTCCAGGAGGCTAAGGGGTGCAGGAAGCCCTTCATCCGAGGCCAGTTCAAGCAGAATTTTCTCACCCTCATCCACCTTCTTCCCGCTTTGTACTTTTAGGGTTTGCTCATTTTCATCGCTATGCACCAGGAAAACTGCCCCAAAGGTTCCTCCTTCCTCGCTGAATACCTGGTATCCATCGTGCTCCGTATTCCTCGCATGAGAGAGCAATCTCCATCCAGATCCTTCTTTTTTCCAGATTCGCGGATATTCCCATTCCGTAAGACCGCTGATCACCACAGGTATTAAATCCCTGCCTCCTTTAAGGCTAAACTCGGCACGGTTGTTTTTTGCCCTTATTCTTACAGGCAGGTTGGAAACAGGAGTACCTGTTCTGCAAGCCGTGATTATCGGACTATTGATTCCAAATAAACCTGCCTCACGGCGTGGAGTATCCGCTCCGTCGCGGGTTCCGTAGGGTAACCAGAATCCATTGATCTCAAACAGGTCTCCTGGCTTCAACTCCAGTTTCTCCCTGTCGGGCACCAGCAGCAAGCGGGTATCCTCTGCCCGATCCATCTCAAAACGCCCCCTGTATGGACCGGTCTGCAAGGTGGCTGCAGGCCCGATTCCCTCCGGTCCACTGAAGCTGCGAATCACAATGGCATTGGAACCCCGCTCCCGGACACTATCCCCAAACACCGCCAGAAAGGCATTTTCCGAAGGAAGCCTGTGGCCTTTCACCGGAAAGGGTGATTTGTCAAAGTCTATCTCCAAATCTTTGCTACCACTGGCTGCAAATCCGGTAAATTTGAGATTCTGAATCCGGGAGGTGATGTTCAGGAAGCGGAAATGGGCCTGGGCATCTTCTATGCTAAGTGCTTTCAGGACTTCATACCTTACATTAAAAAAGCTTCTGAGTTCATCCACCTGGGGAGTTTCCCAGATATCAGCCGTAATTTTTATGCTGCTGTCTGCACTGATGTAGTTCATTTGTATGTCGTACCAGTTGGGTCCTGTACTGCGGTATATCGTACTTACATATTTGGAGTGCTGCCATTTTTCTCCATCGTAAAAACTCAAGAAACTATGCCCGGCCAGGTTGTCGTGCTGGGGCTGACCGCTCCAGAAGGTTTCCTGGCTCATGGCTCTGAAATCGGCAATGGCTACCCCTCCGATACCTGCAAATTTAAAGGGCACGTAGCAGGTGGTTTCAGTCACACCGGTGGAAGAATGAAAATAATCCATCCATGCACCCAGGGAAGACCAGTGCTTGGTCATGTGCCTGCCGTAATTCTGATAAAGATGCAGAGAACTGAGGGTCATTTCTTCCCCGGGTTCAAGGTAGAGCGGAAAGAAAGTTTCACTGAAGGCAGTATCATCGGGATTGTAAAACTTCTCCTCTTTTTCGCCGGCAAAGTTTTTGGAAACCTGGACCAGCAGTGGCATGTTCTGGCCCTGCTTCATTCAGGACAGCTCCTCCTTCCACAATGCCACCTCCGACCACGGATTTATGTCCAATGTATATCTTTCTGGCCCTGTTTTCGTTTTTTAGACTGAATCTGGCCGTCTCATAGCGGTTGGGGAAATCATACATCTGATCTTCGAAACTGTCAGAGGTTTTTGTCCCAATTTCATAATATCCCTTTCTGGGCATTGTATCGCATGGGAACATCTCCTTCGAGCATGTGAAAGGCCTCCAGTGGCAGGGGCTCTTCCTCACCAAACATGGGGAAAGTAAAGCTTTGTTTTGTTCCTCTGGCAAATAGGGTACAAGCAAACTCGTCGGGTGCAATCCCTTCTATACGAACCAACTTACCCTCAAAATCTTCCGTCGCATGCCAGGTGATTTCTGCCAGCATCTTCTCCGGGTAACAAAAGAGGGTCAGATCTCCCTTAAGGGGGGCTGGCTCCCCATTTTCCGCAGCGACCTGCAAATCAAACCAGTGCAATTCACAGAAATAAGGTCCCCTTCGATAGAGGTTAATGCGGGTAGAATCCCTGGCCCATTTTGTGGAAAAAACCTTTCCCTGATCATCCTCCACCTCCATCCACAACCAGGCTTTGTTGTTTTCATCCATCAGAAGATTGGGGGGAATCAACTGGCCCCTTAATTGATACTCCTCTGCCAGCACCTGGAAGGCAGTACGCGTGGCATCGGTGTAATTTACCTCCAGCGACGGTCTTGTAGAAACAGGCTGGAAGGCAAAATCTTCGGTCCAGGCATCAGCAGGAGGCTGATGGCATTGAAGCAATAAAAGGCTCAAAAGAACAGGAACCATGAACCGTATGCTTGTTTTCAGTGTGTTCATGCCTTATCGTATTACAGCTTTTTTATTCGAATATTCCGGTACTCCACTGTCATGGGAGGCCCCACGTGAACCTGCACCCCAAGCAGGCCATCCATGGTCCGGTTTTCAGAATCGTCATCAATCACCACACTCATCACCTGCCCGTTTATCATGTGAATCATTACGTTTCCATGTACAATCAGGTGACACTGGTTCCAATCCTCTTTAAGGACATAGTCCGAGAGTTCATCCCTGTCTCCTATGGTTCCGACGATCACGGGCTTTTCTCCTTCTTTGATCCGTGTTACCTGACCTCGAAGTGCCAGGAAAGTCCTTCCCCTTTCCTCGTAATTCTGACCGTTCCACTGTCCTTTTCCATCGATGTCTGACTGGTAACCCTTCAGGGCCCATGGAACACCTGGCACCTCAAAGCTCCTGTAGTTAATGCCGGAATTCCCCTCTGCCGAAATTTTGTATTCCAGCTTCAGTTCAAAATCGCCGGTGGTACCCCCTCTCCAGATCAGAAAGGTATTCCTTTCCACAAGGGTTTCTGGAGTAATGGTCCCAACAATGGACCCATCCTTAACGCTCCAGTACACCGGATCACCCTCCCAGCCATCCAGGGTTTTGCCATCAAATATCCGTACAAAACCCTTTTCGCTCCCGGGAGTCTCTGTAGCAAATTCGGGTTGCGCAATTGTTTCCAGGCCGATCAGGGCCAGGAAAGTTACCGGCAGGATCATTTTTCTTTTCATACGTCTTAATTATTTTCGGTTTCTGATAAAAGCTTAACAGGTCCCAGGAGACCCGAAGGTAAAAGCTGGGAAGAAGAGGTGAATTTACGAATATTTGTACTTGTGTACCTCTCCCCCTCCGGAAGTGAAGCATCCCCGATAAATCGGTTTGGCCAGAGATTGACCACATCGATTTCCAAAAGGTTCCCGGTGGGACGCAAAGCCGGGGAGATGTTTATCCGAAAAGGTTTGGTCCAGATCACTCCAAAATCCTCTCCATTTACCCGAAGCGATGCCAGTTCGCACACTTTACCCAGATCCAGGTAAATGGCTTTGACCTCGAAAATTTTCTGGCAAATCGAAGGTCTTGGTATAAGTGGCCTTCCCGGAATAGTACCTGATTCCTTCATCCTTATGGGTGGACCAATCACTTAGTTGATTAAAAATGGTCTTCTCCGGCCCACCCCATTCGGGGTCAAAGGCAAGCTCCCAGGGCCCCTCCAGCTCACTCACCGTACTGTATTCTGTCCAGTCAGAGGTCTGCGCCCGGGTCCTGACAGGATCTTTGAATACAATAAACCAGGAAGCGCAGGGATCAAATTCAATGGCCAGGGTGGTCCTTCCATTTTCCATTATGAAAATCCTTCAAATCCCTGATTTTTCCACTTACCGGATCCCAGAGTTCCGGTTGTTTGCCCGCAACCCGAAAGGTGCATTGAACTTTTTCCACCCTTTGCCACCTGCTGGCTATAAAGTAAATGTCAGCATCCCCCTGTTTTCTGTGAATGTAATCGATGACGCCCTGCTCACTGGTTCCGGAACATTCAAAATCGGGAGCTATCCCATCATCCATTAGGATCTTTCTAATGGGAGAGTCCGCAGATTACGCGCCCCTTCCCTACCCGCCTTTCACCAGCTATCTGAAGCGCCCCACAGCTGCTTGATCAGTAGATTGTATTCCTCCAGATCGTCCATCAGACCCAGGGCCGGATCAGGGGCCTCACCCACCAGGGTTGCGCCCTGCTCCACCAGTTCCGCTATTCTATGTAATGCAGCCAGGGAAGGGGGATGTTGTTTTTCCAAGCACCAGCAAACGGTAACTTAAACCATCGGGCAATACCAGCAATCCATCCCTGACCGAAAGCCTGGACAGGAGTACTTCTTCATTGCACTTATCGTAGTCATAACCTTTCCCCAGGGAAGGAGGAGGGTTTTTAAGTCCGTCTTCCCACACAAAGGCATTCAGGTTTTGCGCCCCATCCTTCATCCGAATGCCATCGCCCTTGTAAAACAAAACATCGGCCACAAAAAGGCCCTGCTGCAACATATAAGAACACCTGGACAGATAGTCAATAAAGGGCCCTGATTGATCCCACCAGGTAAGCGTTCGGTCGAAATGGGTACCGGCGCTGTGGGTCCAGCCGGGCTTTTCTTCCAGTGAGGGACGATGGGAAAAGGTATGAAAGCAAATCCAGTTCAGGCCATCGCAGAAAGCCTGATCGGCGGAAGATTTCATCAGAAAGGGAGATTCTTCCCAGTTGGGGCCTACGGAAGTAAAAGACTCAGCAAATACCTTCTTCATGCCATAGGTATGTGCAGCTGTGGCTGCTTCTCGAACCAGGAAGCGGGCTGGGGGACTTGGCCGGTGGGGAGAAGGCATCCAGAATTCACCCATGGCCACATCACATCGCCCCACACATTTGATCACATCTGCCTGGAATTGATGGGGTCCTGCAGCCTCAGCATAGGATAGCAGTCCGGAAGCATGGGCCATTTCCCGTTGTTTTCCATAGTGATTATCTGCAATCAAATCACTGATGGTCAATCGATAGTCCGTTCTGATGCGCTTGCTTTCCTCCTCACTGTTCAGGACCCGTCCTGCCAGAACGGGTAAATAGGGTAGCAAATCATATCCCCTGCGCTGCTGAAATTCTTCGGCAAATTTTTTCGTCCAATTCGGATTTCCAGCCTCCCAGCTATCGCATTCCACGTATTTAAATGCCAATCGTTCCTCTGGCGACATCTCGCTCAATAACAAGCCCACCGTATTTTCCCAGTGCTTCTCAAAAACCTCAGAACTCAGGTGATCGATGTAATATACTCCTGCCAGGTTCCGGCCGGTGGGTCTGTAGCCAAAGCGATAGATAATCCAGTTGCCGGCGGGTGGATCCCATTTGATACTTCCATCTTCTGCCAGAAGCGAACTCAGATCAAGTACCTCCTCTTTTTGAATGATTTCGCGGTCGGGAACTGCAAGTACAGCCACATCTTTGTAATGATCTGAAGGCTGCGGGATTTCCAGAAGCAAGCTCAGCCTTTTGCCCTGAATAAGGTGTTTCGCTCCACACCAGCTCCTGCTGTCCGAATTCGGGGGTGACCCAGGGGGCAGCGCACCCCGCCGGGCCAATAAATACCCCCAGATCCAATCCCAGTCGACCCGCTTCCCTGGAGGCAAACCTGACCATATCCCGCCACTCTCTGGTCCACTGGACCATGCCCCCGGGAGCCTGTGTAAGTGTCCTCCTTCGTATTCCGAGGTGGGCAAATACCGAATTTCTGTCTCGCCTATCAGGGTTTTCTTCTTCCATTTGTTGGGACCAAAAGGTGCCACTCCCCCATCCAGAATCAGGCAACCCGACAGCCCCTTTGCTTTCATCTCCTCCAGATCGTGTGTTATGGCTTCTTTGCTTGTATTGGTTTGAAGCCACCACCACCAGACCTGGGGCCTGACCGGCTGGGGGGGATTTTGAAAATTCTTTTCAAGTTCTGAAGTACAAGAGAAACAAAAAATCGCTGAAAGGAAAACTATAACTACTTTATACTTATACATAGAAATGCCTTTGGATGAATCTCTTGTAAAAACAAGAATCTAATAAAACTAGCACAAGCAACAACTACAGTCAATGCACGAACTGGACAATCATTTGCACAAAATGATTCACTTCCTCCTGGATCATGACCAAAAAGTGCAAAGCAAAGCTTGTTTTGTGCATTGATTTCCCCGCAAAAGCTCTCTATTTTAACAGAAATTAAAACCCGGTCCATGAAACTCAAACTGCCACTAATTATCTTTCCTTTACTGTGTATCTTTACTTCAGCTTTCTCCCAGGAAAAAATCCTGGATACCCACCTGCATCTCTACGATACCAATCGGGAGGGTAGCTACGACTTTCTGGACGACCACACTTCCTCCGGCAGTGAAGTACTGCGCTTTCCGCACCTGGCCAAGACCTTTCTGGATTCTGCAGGTCCAGCTGGTGTACAATATGGCTATGTGGTGGAGGCCAGCCCGAGACGGGAAGACAATTTCTGGTTATCCCTGATTACGGATAGCTCTGACTGCCTGTTGGGCTTTTCTGCAAACCTGGATCCCCGTGCAGATACCTACCGCCAGGATCTGGATTCTCTCATCCAGAATCCCAAATTCAGAGGCATCCGGCCAAGGGTGGGTGGCTTAAACCTGGATGATCCCGCCATCCAGAAACAATTTGTGGAACTGGCCCGCCGCAACCTGGCCCTGGAGCTCTGGGGCAATGGAGCCCACATTGCCACTATCGCCCGGATGTATCCCAATATGAACATCATAGTCAATCATTTTGCCGGGGGTGCTGCACGTGATGGCGGCGTTTCCCCGTCAGACTATTCTTCCAAACTGAACATCCTCGCTGCCGAGCCCAATGTCTACATTAAGATCTCGGCACTCTATACCCTCTCCGGACAAAATCCTGCTCCCACTGATATGGCCTATTACAAAGGGCTTATAGATGCAGCAGTGGATGCCTTTGGTCCGGATCGCGTTCTTTATGGCAGCAATTGGTCCCTTTCCGGACTGAGGGGACCCTACCAGGGGATGGTCAGCCTCTTGAAAGCCTACTGCGATCAGCGGGAGGACCTGAGTCAGGATCAGCTATTTTATACCAATGCCATGAAAGCATACGGATTACGGACATACAATATTGACCATCCCGGATCCGGAAATGGTCTCTTTGTATCTTACTGGAATGGGAAGGCAGGTGGCCGGGGGTGGTGGACCGATTCAATCTCAGGCAGCTTTGTGCAGGGCCTGGATGCTTACTGGGCGGGCAGTCCGGCCGAAGGCGTGAATGCTGATTTCTGGAATGCACGTTTTACAGGCCTTCTGGAAGCCATGTTCACAGGTACTCACCTGCTTTATTTCACCCTCAATGATTATGCAAAACTTTGGGTAAACGGGGAATTGGTGCTGGATGCATGGGGAGGCGAATACACTAATCTGTGCCACAAAGTAAGCGTAGACCTGGTGGCAGGACAGAAAGTGGATATCCGGGTTGACTTTGCCAATACCACTGGTGATGCCTTCGCAAAACTGGAATGGGAAAGCGGGGAACTGCCCAGGGAAGTGATTCCCGCGAGTCAGCTCTATTCAGAAGTTGATACTTCCTCTCATTTATCGAGTGAGGCCTTAGAATCTACCATGACAGGTATTCGCATTTATCCCAATCCGGCCGGGAAGGAGATTTTCTTCAACTGCCCGGAACCAGCACACTGTGAAATTTATACCCTGTCCGGACAAAAAAAAGATGATTTCCAGATTTCCGAACCCTTTTACAAGGCAGATACCAGTCAATGGGATTCTGGCACCTACATCGTCCACATCAATGCCGGCGGCAAAACTTCTTCCCAAAAAGTGATCGTAAATCATAAGCTATGAAAAAATATGCCATTCTCACCTTAGTTACCCTTGCATTTGGTTTTGGATGCAACAAGAAGCAGGCACCACCTAATTTCCTGATTGTTTTTACCGATGATCAGCGCCTCGAAACCCTGGGTTGTTACGATGCAGCCTGTCCCATTGAGACCCCAAACCTGGATCGCCTCGCAAGTGAGGGGATTAAATTCACAGAAGGATTTGTTACCACCCCCATCTGCATGTGCTCCAGGGCCTGCTTGCTCACAGGCAGGTACATTACAAACTCCAGGCTGCATCAGTTTGTGACCCCCATGGAATGTGATGTATTTGAGCATATCTACCCTCAGTATCTGAATGAAGCTGGATATTTTACCGGTCAGCTGGGAAAATACGGTGTTGGTCTTAGCGAAGACCAGGAGAAAATATTTGATGTGTATGAAGGAACCGCTTACCAGGGTCCTGCTTTCAGGGAATACCAGGGCAAAACCATGCACGATGCCGAGTGGCTCACAGTAAAAGCAGAAGCGTTTCTGGATGTAGTACCTGAAGGAAGGCCCTTCTGTTTGCAGCTCAATTATAAAGAGCCCCACCCCTCTTCAAAACCTGCTCCGGAAGATGATCATTTATTGGATGATTACACCTTCACCCGCAGTCCCATGGATACGGAGGAGGCTGCAGAAATGGTGCCTGAGTTTGTGCGCACCGGATTGGGGAATTATCAAAAACGGCAAGGGCTTTGGTGACGATGATGGATTTAATAAACACATGCGACAATACTTTGAAAAAATTGTGAGCGTGGACCGTTCTGTGGGGGAACTACAAGAAATGCTGAAGGAAAGGGGATTGGCCGAAAATACGGTGATTATCTTCCTGTCTGACCACGGGACCCACCATGGAGAAAGGCATTTTGTGGGGAAATGGCGGCCCTATGATGAAAGCTTAAGAATCCCCTTTATCATTTACGATCCCCGCAACAAGGCGCAAAAAGGGGTCACGGTGGATGAGATGGTGCTGAATATAGATGTGGCTCCTACCCTGCTCGATCTGGCCGGCATCAAAATCCCGGAAGTCATGGATGGGAAAAGCATGAAACCTATAATCCAGGGCAAGGATTCACCCTGGAGGGACCATTTTTTCTTTGAGCACTATTGCTCTCCATGTATGGTCCCCTCCTATATTGCCCGCAATGTGGGGGTTCGGTTCAAAGATTCAAAATATGTTCGCTGGATAGAGGTAAATACAGACCCCAACTTCAGCATAGAAGAATACTATGATTTAAGTCAGGACCCCCGGGAAGCCAACAACCTGATTCAGAACAAAGTCTACGCAGAGGAGATCGACAAAGCCCGTCAGACCTTCAACCAGTGGAGGGAGGAGAATCCATCCAGTTTTCGCTTCGATATTTTGGGTCCGCGCGCTCAGTTTGGTGCTCCTGAAGTGGACTGGGTAGCATTCAGAGAGGCCAAACCGGCAGAATATAAAAGAATTAAGGCTGAAGTAGAACGCCTGGGAGTCACCTGGGAGCAAGCGGTCAGCGACTGGGAGACCCGACTGGAAATCTGCACCAATGCGGTTTACTGGTATTAGCAATGCTTAAAAATAAATAAAAACGAATATCAATGAAAGTCATCATATTGGGAATTGCATCCTTCCTGTTTATATTTTTCCTTTCCCCCTTTATAGTTGTCGGGCAAGAAAGAAACCTGTTGACCAATGCCAGTAATGAAAGACTGCTGGTGGACCAGGTGCTGGATCCGGAAGATTGGGTTCCTTTTCCTGCTTACGAAAACAGGGATGCCTGGAAAGAGATCGCCCGTGGATATGAAGCTGGTATTCATCGAAACAGCCGAAGAAGCCCTGGATTTTGACTGGTGCCCCCCAAAAGCCACCGACTACCTGGATTTTGTCCGAACAGGCAGCAGGGCTAAAGCCAGCGCCTATCTCAATGCCCGCAGAACCAAACTAAGAAACCTGGTACTGGCTGAACTGATGGAAGGAGAAGGTCGTTTTATGGATCAGATCATCAATGGGGTCTGGGCCATGTGTGAGCAGACCACCTGGGTGCGGCCTGCTCATTTCTATATGCAGGAGGCAGGTTTTGGTTTGCCCGACATCAATGATCCGACCATAGGCATTTTTTCTTCAGAGACCACCAGCCTGCTGGCCTGGACCTATTACTTCTTTCATAAGGAATTCGATAAGGTGGACCCCATCATTAGCAAGCGGCTTCACCAGGAGTTATATGAAAAATCATTAAATGTTTACTACGAGAGGACCGATCTCTGGTGGATGAGTTTCGATAAAAGCATGTATTCGCATGTAAATAACTGGAATCCATGGGCCAATTCCAACATCTTGAATGCCATATTGCTTATGGAAAAGGATACCTTGAAGAGAGCCTGGTATGTATATAAAACCATGCGATCGGTGGACTATTTTCTGAATGCCTATCCCGATGACGGAGGATGTGATGAAGGACCTCACTACTGGGGCGTGGCAGGTGGTGCATTGTTCGAATACCTGGAGATCCTCTCCCTTGCCACAGGGAAACAGATAAAACTCTTTGATAATGAGTTTATCAAAAGTATAGGAACCTATATATGTAAGGTAAACGTGTCCCATCCTTACGTCTTAAACTTTGCAGATGCCAGTCCCAGGGGAGGTGGTTCAGGAGCTTTGATCTACCGGTACGGGAAGGCGGTCTATGATAAGGAGATGGTCTCCTTCGGAGCCTTCCTGGCCCAACTCTCGGGAAAAGAGGAGCCTGGGCATGGAAGGGGAATTTACAATACTTTGATTAACCTGGAAATCTACCCGGCCATTCTTGAGGCAGAGGCCTGGGAACCCCTTAAAGCCGATTTTTACCTCCCCGACCTGCAATGGGCGGGAGGAAGAGACCAGGCTGGTTCAAAGGAGGGGTTTTACTTTGGGGCCAAGGGTGGAAGCAATGGGGAAAGCCACAACCACAATGATGTGGGCAGTTTTATGGTCTATTATAATGGCGAGCCGGTATTGATTGATGTGGGGTCGGAAGTGTATACTAAAAACACCTTTGATCCGGTTGAGCGCTGGAAGATCTGGTGCATACAGTCACAATACCATAACGTCCCTTTGATCAATGGCTTTCAACAGCCACCAGGGGCGCAATTCAAAGCCAAAGAAGTGAAATTCAGCAAAAGCAGCAAGGAAGTTCGCTTTGCCACACAACTTGCAGCAGCCTATCCGGAGGAAGCAGAACTAAAGAGCTGGAACAGAGAGATTGTTCTTAAGCGGGGTAAATCCATTACCATCACAGAAGATTTTGAATTGGGAGCGCAGCTAGGATCAACTTCTGTAAACTACATGACAGCCCTTGTACCAGAAATAATTTCTGGCCATGCTGTGAGATTATCCGGAGCGGATTTCACCCTGATTATGGACGGCGGTACAAATACCAGTGTCAGCCTTGAGGAAAAGCTGCTTGAAGACAGTAAACTAAAGGGACACTGGGGTGATAAGGTATACCGGATCCTTTTTACCTATAAGGGAACCCAGCTGGCTGGCCAGATAAAATTAAACATTAAACCACAATAAAACACCTGACCATGAAAGCTAAACTATTCTTTGCTATTTTTATCCTGGGACTGATTTCGATGCAGTCTGCAAACGGACAATCCCAGATCACACTTACCAGCGACCAACAGGTTATCGATCTGATGGATCCCGATAAGGTCCTTGATATCTCCAGGGGTAATACGAAAGTCTACGCCAGTCTGCGCCAGGTATGTGAGTCGGCCCAGGCCAACGGGCATGATATGCTCCGGATTAAGTATGACGCCTTCTACAGGCAATACCGCAACCAGCCGGAAACCGACCGCTTACTCACTGTGGACAGCGACGAATACATTGAGAAAATAAAGGTAATTGGCGATTTCGCCTCCCAATATGGGCTGGGACTGGGGCTTCCCCTTTTGAGTCCCCTGGAATTGGGTTCGGGATATAACAAACAAACAGGGAAATCCGGTAAATGGATGCACTACAAGGTAGCCAACCGGGACCCTCAGAGCGGTCGCTTCACTGTAAAACTGTGGCAACAACTCTACTGGACCAACAACAAAGGGAAATTTGATATTAAGCTCAAAGCCGTAAAGGCCTATGCTTTTAAGGAGGAGGCCATTCCAAACAGCATGTTCAGAGCAGTAAACAGGGAAGATATCCTTGCCCTTGAAGAGGTGGATTATGTCCAGTGGGAAATCCCCCTCACCGAAGATGATTCCAGGATGGATATTGCCATGTGGGATGGCACCACCACCTCGCCACAAACCGCCGACAAAGCGAGGCAGATCGAAGTGTTTTGTGAAGGATCGGAGGAGCTGAAAGGTTATGACCGTGTCCTGGTACTTCTGGAATATGAAAGCCCTGAAATGGCATATTTCAATGAAGTAACAGTACCCTGGATGAAAGATATGTTCAAAAGGTACAAAGATGCGGGCATCAAACTGGTCCATCTGACCAACGATGAACCACATTTCCAGGCCGACTGGTTCTATTTCAACCACCACGACAACGGACAGTTTGCCATCCGCTACTTCACTGAAGCCATGAGTCAGTACTATGAAAACCAGTTCGGGATCCCATTTGAAGAAAAAGACCTGCTCTATTTTGCCTGCGGTCCGGATATCCACAGCAACTCTGTAATGGCCTCCTCGCATGTGCAATACGTCAAAGGATCTTCTACCCAGGAAATTCAGGAGACCTTTTTGTTCAGGGATAATTATTACAAGATGCTCAACCATTACCTGGTGGATATCTTTACAGAGGTTCAGGCCTATTCCAGGGAGCTGTTTGGAGTGGATGACTGGGGGACCAGCGGGCATGCCTCCTGGGCCGAAAGTCCCACTGTGGATTACTGGGATATGCGCAGCCTGCACAAAAATGCATACAAATATGAATATACCCCCGCTTTTGTCTGGGGAAATACTGTACAACAGGCCTCGGCAGCATGCTATGATTATTTCAAGTGGGGGGAGTACCTGTCTCCCACCCGAAACGATTTCGCAGAACTGGGATGGGTCGACCGCAATTATTACGCGTCTGCCATGGCCGCATCCATTGGTGTTATTAATCGCATTCCGTCAGCTTATCCTCATTTCTGGGGACATCCCAAAGATGTGTACAGGAGGAAACAGGCCATCAACAATGCTTTCGGAGGAAATGCAGAATCCCAATCCATGAATTTGCTGACCGGAATGGTACACAGGGATGTGGATGTGCTTGTGCTGTATCCCATGAACCTGGTGGCCGCAGATGAACGATTCGGCTCCTGGATGACCCAGTATGGCTACTGTAATTTTATCACTGCCGAGAAATTACTGGAGCTGGGATCCATAAACGAAGATGGGGAATTAATCATCATGGAAAAAAAATACAGCACCCTGGTTTCTATCTTCGAGCCCCTGCCTAACAAGGGCTTATTGGCAATGATGGAAGAATTAGTGGCTAAGGGCGGAAAGGCACTCTGGTTTGGTCCTCCGCCTTTGATCAACGATCAGGGAGAGACCTGTCTGGATGAGTGGGAAAAGCTTTTTGGAGTAAAATACCTTGCTCCTGAGCCCCAGGGAAGAATTGCCGTAGGGATGCGCATAGATTTTAAGGATTCCATGAAGGACATCCCCCCCCAATATATACTGACAGACTATTTGGTGGATCGCATCTACCCTTTAGAAGCTCAGGCAGGCACCACCCCATTGGCCTATTGTGATAATCATCTGCTGGTGGGAACAGGAAAAGGCAATGCCTACTGTTTTGGTTTCAGGCCCAGGGATGACCAGTCGGGCAGTCTGGGTTATGAAACCCGTACCCTTTTTGAGATTCTGGATCACGTGGGTGCCTACGCTCCCACCGGGAAATTTACCGGGATCAATGACAATACTGAATATCAGAGCAGGAATTCGGACTACCTCTGCACCCGTTTCCCAAATGGTACCACGGTGATTGTTAAGCACTATAAGGATCACAGGGAAAACTGGGGAAGCAACAACTCCAGGAATGCGGAAGAGGATGCAGCCTGGCTGGCTGTAAATCCCCTGGATTCCGATGAGGTCAATCTGGAAAATTTCAAAGTGAACGGGCACGAAATCACCTATGATGGAAGCCTGACCATGGCATTCCGCACCAATAAGAAAGATGAACTGATCGCTTTTGAGGGCATGGATTGTGATCAGCTGGTAATGGATGGCAAAGCCTATAAATTTACAGAGAATAAACTGGAACATATTGCCTTTGCCCCTTCCCAGGAGGAAGAAAACGAAATTACAATTATTTGTAAAAGGAAATGGATCCGTTCACATTCCCCTGCCTGCCGGGATCAACACAAAAAAAACCAGTCTAAAGGATAATGAGGGAAAGAAGGTAAACCACAGGATCGGTGAAAACAGTCTGATCGTGGACGTGGATGAGCAAAGCAGCGGACAGTGGCTTGCCTTTACCTGGTGATCAGAGTTATATATTGCACACCTGAACATTTAATATTTTAATGTCCATACTCGAGTCATCAATGAAGACCAGATTAACGATCATCCCGCTACTGATTTGCCTGGTGCAAATCGCCTTATGTCAGCCAAACTCCGGATTCAATGAAAACAAATCGGCATACAGTTATTGCAATCCAATTCCAGGACTTATGATGCGTGATCCCTTCATTCTCAAAGTGGGAGAATACTGGTACAGGGTTAATTCGGAGTACCCTGTTTTTCCAATTACCGGAGTTAATCCGGCAGCCATGCGTCTGTATAAATCAGCCGATCTGATTAACTGGGCCATCGTAACTGAAATCATTCGGACAGATGAAGCCCCGGAGTGGGCCGGTTCCCGGTGGTGGGCTCCTGAGATATTTCATAATCCAAACGATGGGAAATTCTATTTTACGGTCAACTGCACCTTTCCTGAAGAGATCGTCGCAGTGGAAGAAGATGGTCTTGGGGAAGGAAAACACGGTGCCCTTTTAATGGTGGCCGATGCAATTGAAGGCCCCTACCAGGTACTGAGCCCCCATGCTCCATTTATGTATGGAAACGATATTCACCTTTTTTGTGATGATGATGGAAGCACTTACGCCTTCCGCACTGGAATCGACATGGCCAGAGTAGACCTACCCAATGCCAGGGTAATTTCCCCCATTACCCGCATTCTTGAGGAAGGAACACCCAAAGACTGGGATTCGGGAAAGGGAGTCGGAAGAGAAGGACCCGGAGTAATTAAGGTAAACGGCACCTATTATCTCTTCTATTCATCATGGGGAAGGGGATATGAAGTGGGTATTGCCACCTCAAAAAGTATCGGGGGACCATGGATAAAACAAGAAGACAATCCTGTCTATGGAGCCCAGTCCCGCTATTATTGCACTCTTTTCAAAAAGGAATATACCCAGGATGAAGCTGTCCCCTTTAGCCATGTAGGTCACGGACAGCCTTTTACAGGACCGGATGGGAAATGGTGGCTCTGTTCTCACGGTATAGGAAAAGATATGCCCCTATCGGTAGATCCGGTTTTGGATGCCTTAAATGAAGAGGAAGCAAGACACGGTTTACTGGTCATTGATCCCATTCATTTCACGCCCGACGGGAAAGTGGTGATGGACTTAAGCTGGACGCCGCAAAAAATTAAGCTTGACTTTTGACTTTCGACTTGTTTTGCCCTTCGGACCATCATAATCATAATGGAAATAATCCACATCCACATACCCGGCTTCTTCCATTTCATTCCAGCAAAAGAACCCCAGTCGATCTCCTGTCCATAAACCAAACTTCAGGGTGAATTCCGGTCCAAATCTCTCATAGGTCCTGCCATTGGTACTGAATTCATAATAGGCTTGATTCCCGGAATTGAAAGTGCGAATGTAGAGGTGTTTTCCTGTAATGGTGGGACCCAGAGTCTCCTTTCCCCGGGTATCCATAAAGAACAGTTTCCGGTCTCCCTCCGTATTTCCATAAACTCCAAGCAAATGATAAACTCCCCCGAATCGTACAAAACCTGCACGTTGGCCCGGCTTTACACCGCTGATATCAAATAAGGCTTCAGCTCTACCCGTGGTGGTCCCCATAATTCTCTGGCTCACCGTATTGCAAGCCCTCCAGAAGGCAGTTTCCGGACCCGGATTCTTTTGCCAGGGTTTGTGAATATTTGGAGGATCCATATGCTCTTCCGACACAGGCAAACTGGCTTTCAATCGCAGGTGGCCTGTTTTTTCGGTGAGAGACCAGTGGCTGTCTCTTGGATTGTGATTCCATTCCCATTGCTTTCCCAGATAGGGACCGCTAAATTCATCATCCGTTGGAGGAGCAGAAACGGGGTAGCCCAGGATGGGTTTCCGGTGAGACAATACCGGTTCACCGATCCCATCTCCATCCACATCTTCTCCGATCATCGGCCAGCCATCGATCCATTGGACCGGCTCCAGGCATTGGGGACGACCCTGAAAGGGGGTTTTGATATTCTGTATCAGCTGATGGGTGTACCACCAGGAACCGTCAGGAGCCTGCATCAGACCACCTTGCGATGAACTCCGGATGATTCCATTCCCACGTTCAAACACCACCTTCTTTTCATAGGGACCATAGATACTGCCACTGGTGGAGCGCAGTACAATTTGTTTCCGGTCGCCCGAATCAGCCTCGGGATTGTCCGGTTTTCTGGGATCAGGCCTGTACCATTCGGCCATAAAGAGATACCAGGTACCTTCAAACTTATAGATCTTGGCCGCCTCGGCCCCTATGCCCGTGTAGACCAATTGTCCCTCATCAAGCAGCCTCTTCCCGTCCCAGCTCATCTTATATATCCTGTTTTCATTGCCAGGAACCGGATTGTCGGGACTCCGAAGCTTACCTGCATTGTTACAGATCAGGTATGCCTGGCGAGTGTCCTCATCCCAGAACACCGCTGGATCATCCAGGACTTTCTCTGTGTCTAACATTTGAATGGGTTCACTCCAGGGTCCCTGGATATCCTGAGCGGAACTCATATAGAGTCCATGCCGGGCATCAATCTGGTAACAATACCACCTTCCGTCGTGGTATGCCAGGTCTCCGGCCCAGACTCCGAATGGATAGCCAGCCATCCGGTCCCAGTTGTATTCGGGAGCCCAGTCCAGTTTATCCCAGACATGACCCAGGGTGTTCCAGTTGACCATGTCTTTGGACTCGAGAATGACCATTCCTGGCGACATGTGCTGTTTGGAAGATATCATATAATAAGTATCTCCCAACTGTTCCACATCAACATCTGGATAATCTGCATTCAGAATGGGATTCTTATAGGTCCCGTCACCCTGATCACCCCAGCTGCCCGTTTGCTCAGTCATCTCATCCGGGCCACAGCTTTCTATCACAGGCACCAGAAGTATACATGCAGTCAATACAATTATATGCCTCATAATCTGCTACTTATACAATACAGCTTTTTCTTTGGCAGGTACGATTCCAACAATCTCACAATCATAATCTGTATAAGTATGGTATTCACCTCTGAACCAGACCACACATTCATCCATATCCTCAGGTCTGTTTCGAGGAACGCTTGGTCTCAGGTTATCGTATCTAACATCAAAAGTGATCTGCTCGAATTTCCAGGTCTCCCCTTTGTCGTCAGTAATCCCTTTATAGATCTGGTACCTGCCCGTCCCATTGTCTTCCCCGCTAAGGGGATCCAGGGTTGAGGAAAGCCAGATTACATTAAGATCGAGCGGATCAATGCAAATTCCTCCTGCATAATGATTTTCAGGCACATACAGGTGAGGGCCGGCATATCCAATTTCAGATGTGTTCCATTTCTTTTTCTCGGGATCAAATCTTGCATAATGATAGCGCAGATCCATGCCTTCATCCCCATCTGGAGAGCTGATATAAGCGCCCGCCAATACACCCTCCTGCCCTCTTTCCAGATCATGCACCCATCCTCGTCCACTTTCACCTGAGCCATCAAAAATCAGGGTGCCGTCACCGGGCATAAGTGGCTTTTCCTTTAGCTTTTCCAAACCCCGGATCTTCTTCCCCTTGCTGTTAAAAAAGACTCCATCTTCATAATAAGCATGATATACATTGTTTTCCGCTTCATTCCGGGGATGTCCATCTGTATAAAACAGATCGATGCGTCCCTGATTGTCACTTGCATACTTCACATAGGGCCTTGTGGATTGGTCGCCCGACAGGAAAATCATAATGGGATCTGACCAGGTGGCTCCACGATCATCGCTGCTCACCAGGTTGGGATTCCAGCCCTCACCCCTGAAGAAATTATAAATCCTTCCTCCCTCTTCCTCCAAGAGGTAGAGGTTGGAATAAGTTACCGGAGACGATTGAACCACCGTTTGCTCCGGACCCAGCTTGTAATTTCTCCCTATGATCCGGGAAGAAAATTCCTTGCTTGTATTGTGCCTGGCATAGACTGCCAGAAGGCTGTCGCCACCCAGGCTCAGCAGGGCCGGATTGTTGTGATCATCCTTTTCCTGCCATCCACTCAGGGTATACCTTTCCAGCCTGTGTGCTGAATTTCCTCCGGGCTTCAAATAGATCGCAATGGCACTCTCACCCTCATTATTCACATGTCCTGCCACCAGGTGCTCGTTCCAGAACAGGACCCTTTCATCGTTGTACCAGGTCCAGGCACCCTCTTTGGATACGGTCACCACCCGCCGGTCTCCCAGAATACCCCTGTAACTTTCAGGAGTGAGCTTCAGTTTGTATACCTCGGCTGCAGCCAGCAGGAAAGCACCCTGGGCATAGTTTTTATGGTCTTCATGCCTGCCCTGCCTGGCCTGGCCATCCACCATCTGTGCCCATTCAAGCTTTCCGTCCTCACGCAAACAATAAAGCAATCCTTCCCATCCCTTCACCACGTGTGGGAGATATATGTTTGGATCAAGCCAGCCCCTGTTGATCCCTGCTGCCATGGCAAAGGTGTAAAAGGATGAAGCACTGGATTCCGGATCGCTTAACCAATCCGGATCATTCACCGAAGAACTCCAGGTCCCATCCCCTTCATGCTGCAAACCAGCCAGTCTCAGCATCATTTCCCGGAACAGTTTTAAGTACTTTTCCTTCATGGGATCGCTGTCAGGAAGATAGTCCAGTGTACGTACCAGACCTGCCACCACCCAGCCATTCCCCCTGCTCCAGAACATTTTCTTTCCATTGGGAGTTTTGGTATCGAAATACCCTTCATCCCGGAAAAACAAACTTTCCTCCGGATCATAAAGGAAATCTGTACAATCCCAGTAAAGTTCATGCATCAGGTCATAGTATTTCTGCTCGCCTGTATGTGTGGCCAGACGGGCCAGAACAGGAGGGGCCATATAGAGTGCGTCGCACCACCACCAGAGGTTACGACCTGTAAAGGGGCGGGAGCTTTCTTTCCAGATGGCATGACCCATGAGATCATATGGGATCTGATCAGCCCCAATGTAATACTGATCAATAAGTTCCTTAATGTTAGCTATTTGTGCAGGATCCCTGTCCTTTGAATACACATCCAGGAAGGTCTGTGCACTGCAAATATCATCGGCATGCAGGGGCCTCTCCTCCCCGCAGGTCCAATCTGCAGCGATACACCAGTCCCTGGCTGCATCCAGAAACTCAATCTTACCCGTTGCCTCATAACAGGCAAAGACCCCTGTGTACAGGGTGCCTGTAAGCCAGTTGGTGGGAACCGGACCCTCATGCTGAGCCTCCTGCCAGGTTTTGGCCCTGTACATTGCATCCAGGATCACCTCCTGATCGAATGCAACTTTTTGTCTGAAAGTCATGGGCTCAGTGGCCAGAACAATTGCTGCCATCAACAGTGTACTGAGTACTAAAAAAGATCTTCGATTCATACTGATTTATTTTGTTTTACAAAGATTTGAATGGTTCTGATTTGGAGGATCAGTTATTGATCAGTCATAATTTTAACCGGCCCCAGCAATCCTGCTGCCACCGGATTCGCATAATAGTTATCCACCTGATTACCAACCCTGATTCTTAAGATGTTGTCACCTTCCTCCAGAAGTTGGGAGAGGTCATATCTGAATGGGCCCCACAGCCTCTTCCCTGCCGTTTTGTTATTGAGCCATACCTCAGCCATGTCATACACCTGACCCAGATCAAGGGTGACGCTTCCTTCTTGAATTGTCCAGTTAAATTGAATATAATAATCCAGGAACCCTGTAAACCGTTCATGCAAATCCGGGAGTTGGGCCCATTCCATCAGCTCGGTTTTAAATCCCTCGTCCGACTCCAGGGCTGGAGGAATTTCCCATAAGGGTTCCAGTTCGGGCTGGCCCTCTTCCGTATAACGAAGGATCCAGGGCCCTTCAAGCTCTGTTTCATCCAGCACCTCTCCAGGCTTTTCAAAAGGTGAAAAGTCCAGCCTGTCCAAGGGGTCCACAACCACCCAGTATGCTTGCAGGGGATCAAAAAACAAATCCAGGCTCAGTCCATTTTCGTCAGCTTCTGAATCCACAGATAGCCTGTTACCATTTTCGCAATCCCATATACTCACGGATCCTTCAAGTGAGGACAGGCGGATCTTTGGGGAATGGGGGTTTTCCGTATTATTCACCAACCAGAAAAAGTGGACCCCGTCTATGATCCTGTGCTGGGATAACATGTCAAATTCGCCCTCTTCAAACTGAAGTGGAGAAACAAGTCCGGGGGAATTTAATCGTATATGGGGCATGATGCCATAGGCATCTGTATCCATTTCATATTCCCAGCCCATCCAGTGATTGGTGAACGTGGCAAAGGTAATCATAGGCTCACCTTTGCAGGATTTAAATCCTTTCTGGACTGACAGTTCCTTCATCAGATCCATCATATGGGGATCGCCGGCTCCATGTTCGGCAGATGCATGTGGCAACTCACCCAGTGCATACACATTTCCTCCTCCTTTGACAAAAGCCAGGATTTTTTCTGCCACCTGGGTTTCCAGAATCACCAGTGGAGGCAGGATCAGGGTAGAAAAAGAAAACGCCCCATGATCAAGATGCCCCGCCGAAAGCTCCATTTCACTGATATAATGCCGGTCTGCCACCAGGAAATCAATGCGTGATCGGGAAAGGTCATTCATGGCTTTGGCATAGGCACGGTCAATCTCATTGGCTTTACGGGCATGTTCATTGATCCCCGGATAACTCCAGGGATGCCTGATGGCTTCCATCCTTGAATCAAAATGCGCGGAATCGGTGAGTACCCAGACCGATTCCAGGGGGGTATAAAGAAGCACTTCAGCTGCCTTTCTTCCAAAGGAATTGATGTAACTGGACCTCCTGGCAAAATCGCTCCAGAGATGCAGGTACTGAAACAGTGGGTTTTCGGTGTACCAGTCCGGCATCCAGTTATTGTTATATAGATTCCGGTTGGTATAAACCGCATGTGGAGAAGTGTTGCTGATGCCCCAGGCCGTGACACAGTTGATGGCCTTTTTTAGCATGGTGGGGTTAAAGCGGTGCCACTGACTGGCTCCCAGCATCTCACTCATCACCCTTCGATTCTCAAACTCACCCACTGATACAGCTTCCATAAAGTCATGGGGCAGGAGAACGCCCGAGTGGAGGGCATCCTGGCCTGGCATGGTGTACTTGCGTTGCATCTTCATATGGTCGCCCACCCTGAGGGCCTGTGCAGGCAGAGATTCCTCCCAGAAATTTGGAATGCAGTACATTCCCTTCTGCGTATGCCAGTCCACCACTTTACCAAAATTCTCCACATAGAGATCTGAAACCAGGTCGAACCACTCCCACCTGGCTTTGGCATATAAGCCTTCACTGTCATAATCCAGCATCAGGGGCAACCATAAGCGGAGGTCTCTGCCGTATTTATCCAAAAATCTCGATTCAAGGGTATCAGACCACACCAGTCTCTCCCCATAGCTTCCTTCAGTATCCACAAAATCTGCGATCACGGTCGTTCCAAGCTCATCGCCCAGGTGACGGGCATAGGGCTCAATAGCAATATCTATAAAGGCTTCTCCCAGGCGGGTATCCATATAATTTACGGTAGACCGGGATTTTTTAGTAAACAGGAATACTTTCCAATCTGAATCCTTCGGGGCCTTCCACTTAAAAGCAGCTCCCTCTCCAATTATTTTCAGGCTTGAACTCAGTATCATGGAAGACTCATCGATACTTGCAGCTATGGCAAAGGAGGATGCCGGCAGGTTCACCTTTGTACCACCCTTTACACGGATCACAAGGGTTTCCAGGGTTAAGGCCTGCAAATCGGGATGCTGCTCCAGCACCCTTCCCTTGGCCTGGAGGCTCGGCCACCAGTACTCATCCACATAACCCAGATAGGCGCCCTGCTCTTTGGAACTCTGCGTAACAGCCTTGAAAGCGTCGAACCACTGGTTCCCAAGCCATTGTTCCGGAGGTAAACCCGGGGATTCGTTCATCGACCGGCGGGGATGGATGTAGCCTGGATTGATTCCCTGGCTGATCATGTTCTCGGCCATTTTCATTCACATGTCCGGTATTCATGGGAGCATCCCAAAACCAGAACATAAATGGGGCATAGATCATGGAAGGGTCCTTAAATCCTTCTGACAGCTTCTGATAGTCTGCAGGAAGGCGCATGCCGTGGTTAAAAGGAAGTTCCTGATTCTCCTGGGCAGACAGTATATTCAAACCTATAAACAATCCAATAAGACAAAAACTGCTTTTCATAGTCTTTTCTATTATGACGGAATTCTGAACATCCTACCTCACCTGAGCCACCGGGATTCGTCCATTTACCATGATTTTTTCGGCTTTTTTTACCTGTTTGGGGTATTCAGAGGCCAGGTTTTTTTCCTCACCCAGGTCATCAGCCAGGTTGTAAAGCTCCATTTCAGGGGTTTTACCTTCTTCGAGGCCTCCTGTGATCTTAACCGCCTTCCAGTCTCCCATCCTTAAAGCCTGTGACCAGATTACCTGGTCTGGACCTTTACAAAACTCCCAATACATATAAGGAGCTTTTTTCTGCTTACCAGAACTTCCAAGGAGCGTTGGAAGGAATGAAATACCCCTTACCTGCTCAGGCAAAGGTTGATTCAGCAAATCAGCCATAGTGGGCAATACATCCCAAAAAGCACAGATGTGATCGCTAACAGAAGCTTCTTTGATTGTTCCGGGCCAATAGGCCAGAAATGGTGCCCTTATTCCCCCCTCATACAAATCGCGCTTATGGCCCCGGAGAGGACCATTGGAATCCCAGAACCAGGGGTCGTGACCGCCCTCTTTATGAGCTCCGTTGTCACTGGAAACCAGGATCAGGGTATTTTCGGCAATACCCAGATCTTCAAGAAGTGCTCAGTAGTTCCCCCACTTGATTATCAACATTTTCCATCATTGCAGCAAATCCGGCCACCGGGTTTATTACATCGGGACAATCTTCATCTGGCCCGGCTCCATACTTTCCAATCCTGTCATCAAATTCGGGAAGCTTTTTTCGCCACTTCTTATGCAGCTCTGACGGGGCTTGCATGGCAGCATGGGGCACAGCAATGGGCATGTAGCAAAAGAATGGATCGCCGGAGGCTGCATGTCGCTTAATAAAGGAAAAAGCGAAATCCACCACCAGGTCGTGGGAATACTGGCCAGCTTCCAGGGGGACTTCTTTCCCATTGTGCACCATTGAGCTTGGATAATAGGTATGTGCGATTACCTGGGATTTGTTCCCATAGAACTCATCGAATCCATGGCTGAGTGGATTAGAGGCACCTTCTTTCAGAGTTTGTCCAAGTCCCCATTTCCCATAGGCACCAGTAGCATACCCGGCATTCTTAAACAGGCGTGGAAGGGTTATCATAGCCGGGTCCAGTTCAGCGCCCAATTCATATGCCACATTTCCCCTCAGATGGCAATGCCCGGGATCCTGCCCTGTCATCAGTGTGGCGCGGGATGGAGAGCAGACTGTATTTCCTGAATAGTGCTGGGTAAATTTCATCCCTTCTTTGGCCAGCCTGTCAATATGAGGAGTCTGGTATTTCTCCTGGCCATAACATGAAAAATCGCCATAGCCCAGGTCATCAAACAACAGATAGATGACATTTGGTTGATCCTGTCCCTTAAGTACCATGCCACATAGCATGGTAAGAATTAAGAAGATGCTATACTTTTTCATATTCAAAGTGTGACAATTGTACTGCTTTTTAATACAACAGGTCCCAGTAAACCCGATTCCTGAAGCTCATCGCCCTTAAAAAAGAACTTTGTGATCGCAAAGGTCTCCCGCTCAGTGGGTCTTGGCTTGACTGCCATCCAGCCAGTCAGGAAGCTCGGTCAGATTCCTGTGGAAACCCGGGTAATTCAAATCGGCAGGCAGTTCCTCGTCGCCGATCATCCGGTTGGCCCAGGTATTGGTCACTTCTATTTCAAGCTCGTTGCTTCCTGCCTTCAAGTATTTGCTTACCTCTGTCCGAAAAGGGAGTTTCCAGAGGTCGGGAAGTTCCTGTCCATTAATCCGGACCCGGGCAATTTTTTGCACCCTGCCTAAATCCAGGTAAATCTTCTGA
This sequence comes from uncultured Bacteroidota bacterium, assembly GCA_963713725.1. Lineage (GTDB taxonomy): Bacteria > Bacteroidota > Bacteroidia > Bacteroidales. Next base: position 633,769 of record CAVQMZ010000015.1, on the reverse strand, counting down.
TCGGCTTCCAGAAATCCAGCGGGCAGATCCCACTGCTTACGATAGGTGGCCGTACCGGAGAAAAAATCGGATTTCAGGATCTTCCGACTCATTCCAGGGGAATAATTCTGAATCTATCATTCTCCTTTTCTCGGCATCTTCATGAGGAAATGAGATTTTCCAGGTGCCATCCAGGGAGTACTCCCCGGGGACATTCACCTTAACTTCACGAGACGCTCCGTCCATCTCTTCAATCCGGTAACTACCAGAAGTGAATATTTCTGCCACCGGGCTTCCATCCGTAGCGAGTGAAACACATGGCTGTTCCGGTCCCTTCATTGAACGAACATGTGTGGTTGGTTTTCCTGGAACAAATACTATAAATGCAGATCCGTAAGGATCTAAGGTAAGAGGCAGCTCTATGCTGCCATCCTGAGCATGATAAGCTGCCAGTTGAATCACCTCTCCGCTTCCGGGATCAAACAAGAGAGGAAGCTTGCCTTCGGTCCGGAACTTTGTGGTCAGCTGCTTTGCTTCCGGCTCCGCATTCGCCACAAAATAAATATCTGTTTGTCCCATCCTTCTATGGATGTAGTTGATTTCGTCCCCTTTATCTCCCCCTGCAAAGCTGAAGTCGGGAAGCACATCCATACCCTGGAAGATCTCTTCAAAGGATTGTCCCCAGATCACCCTGCCTTTGCCATATGAGTGTTCTTTGACCCTGACTCCATCGCAATCACCCCATATCTCCTCTGCCAGGTTTGCCACCAGCTGGTCCTGGTCCGGATACCCACGCAATCCAGGTGCCTGTTGAGGAGCCGGACCAATGACAGTGGCACCTTTTTTAAGCAGCCCCTGGATGCTTGTAAGCAGATCCAGCGACATGTAAGGCCGGTCGGGAAGCAGCAATACCTGGTATTCCATCCCCGATTCAAGAATGATCTTTCCATTCCTGACATCGGCCTGTTGGACGATCTCCGCATTGCAACCGTCGTAATCGTAACCCTCAGGAAGAGCTACACTTAATTCATGCCTGAAACCCAGGTAATTGGGCACATCTTCCCCGGTAAAGCAAAGCACGTCGGCCACAAACAAACCCTTTCTTAGCATGTACTGGCAGCGGGTCATGTATGAAATCCACGCATTGCTCTGCTCGTAAACAATGTTGTTACGGTGAAAATGACTTCCTGCAGCCCCCAGGCTGAATCCCGGTTTCAAATGGGTATAAGGCTGGTGGACCGAGGTATGGAGGACGATCCAGTTCACACCCATGGTGAAAGCCTGATCTCCCAGCATTTTATTCTCGAAAGGCCCGAAATACCAGGCGGGTTGACCGCCGGTGAATGATTCTGAAGCAGCCAGTTGTCCTCCATAAATGTGTGCCACGGAAGAAGCCACTTTACAGTCAATACGGGGCCGCATGGCCATCATTGGTGATCCATCTGGGACCAGGGAACCATGATCCGGTCCAATCCAGAATTCCCCCTTGGGAATGGGTGCGGTACTCTGGAAGTTTATGGGGTCATAGAGGTATTGTTGACGGCCCGAACCTTCTGAAAAGGCCACCAGGCCATCGCGATCTGCCAGATTGGCCAGGTGCCTGAAACAACCTTCCTGAATCAGATGTGCCAGGGTTTTTCTGAAATCCCAGAGAAAGCGCTCGCTGAGCTCATAACTGGCGACCACATGCCCACCCGCCAACACAGGCAAATAGGGTTTCATATCGTAGCCGTTGAGCTCTTGAAAAATCTCCATGAGTCCGTTGGTCCAGTTCTGGGGACCTGCCTCCCAGCTGTCAATTTCTGTGTAAGCCAGGGAGTTTGTATTCTCATTGACCTCTCTCTCGATCAACAATTTCATAAAATTGGAGTAGTGCTTTGTGAGGGCATCCGGACTCAATTTGTCCGCTTCAAGCCCCCTGCCCTCAAGGGTGCTGGGACCGTTGGTTTTACCCGTAGTGGTTTGCCCCACCCGGATCACCTTCCAGCTTCCGGCAGGTGGTATCCAGTCCAGGGCCCCGTCTTCACCCAGTTTATCGCTCAGGTCGATCACCACTTCTCCGGCAGAAGCAGGCGAGCCTGCATCCTTGTCATAGCGTTCAGGATCGGGATCAGGAAAAAAGAATTCGGCTCCACCGCCGTGTTCGGTATACTGAACCTGCCCTGCTTTGGCTTCCCACAGGTCAACCTTTCGGAGTCCCGGAAAGAATCAGATCGCTCAAAACCATATCATTGCTGCGGGCAATGGCCAATCTGAAAAAGCGCGTTTTCTCAGCCGGAAAGCTGAAGGTCATCGTACTCCCGGCTCCTTCGGTCCTCCATCCCAGAATTCCCCGGGCCCTGGACTTGAATTCCTTCACCTGTCTGAATTGCTGACCATCATCTGAAACTTCCATCGATAATACAATATCACGAATTCGCTGGGCTCCTGTCACAAGCGTGAGTGAACTTAGCTTTACAGGATCTTCAAACTCTACATCAAACATTAATGGATTTTCGGGTTTAAATCCCCTGAGACTGACAGAAGTTTGAAGGTCACCATCTATCAGTGCTTCAGGATTGATGGATGCCATGCTGGCACTGAATCTTTTTACAGGAAGACCTTTACCAGTCTCAAAAACCGGCAGGGCCAGAGTTGCAATTTCTTTGTAATAGCCCCGGATGGTTTCCGGTTGAGGCAGAACAATATCCCTTTCTCCTTCCCGGACAGTTTTTTCTGTCCATACCATTTTTTTCATGGATTCGTCCTCTTCCATCCAGGGACCTCCACTGTGAGACCAGCCATCACAATTGTGGAATCCAAGCTTTAAGCCCAGGCGGTCGGCCTCAGCAATGGCGTGGTCCGCCATTCCCCACCATGCTTCCGATTGGAAAGGAACTGGCCGGGGCACCTCATCACTGAAGCGGCCCACGTTAAAAACAATGGCCCCTCCCAGTCCAAAATCCTTCATCCATTCCAGGTCCTTTGTGATCCCTTCCTTTGTGATATTACCATGGATCCAGTGCCACCAGGTAAAGGGTTTAACATCATCCGGCGGATCTGCAAATTCCTCTTTTAACCGGGAGAGCTGAGTATCTGGTTTTTGTTGACAGCTCAGGCAAAGAAAAAGAAGAATACACAGGAAGCTGATTTTGGCAATGGGAAATTTCATCTGAGTTCTTTATAGGTGTAATCGACTAGTACAAAGGCCAGTCCCTGATATAGTGCCCGTCGAGGGTCAGCAACTCCAGGTTTCTGAGTTCCATCTCGCCTTCCCCTTCAGAAGGTTTTAGGCGGATGGTGCTCAGGGTTCCTTCCAAAGGCATCTTTATGCTGTAACTGTGCCATTCCCCATCATGGATGCTTTCGAAGGGACTTGAATTTTCGGCAGTGTATTCCTTTTCCCCACCATCCTTCCAGGATAAGGTTCCGGGGCCGGTGCTTATGGATTTCATTTCAAACTGAAACAGGAAGGTCGCCCCGGAGACATTTGGTGTGAAAACCGTCTCAATGCCAGGATTCCTTCCAACAGATTCCACAGAAAGCACTTTTTCGGAAACAGATATATGGGTATCTTCAGATCCCTGCCAGGCATCTGCCACATTTCCTTCATAGTTCTGATTGAGTCTGGGTAAGAGGATCTCTGCTTCCTCTGCATGTGCATCCAGCAAAGCAAGCATCTCCTCTACCTTATCGGGCATTTCTTCTGCCAGGTTCCTGGTTTCTGAAATATCTTCCTCCAGGTTGTAGAGTTCATAACGGTGCTCCCGGTCTGGACCATCGAAATAAAACTTATAGAAGCGCCATGGGCCGTACCTCATGGAGATATTGGGACGCCCACCTGTTGCAGGAGTATAGTGACAGAAGGTGGAATAAATGGGCTCACGCTCATACTTCTCTCCCTTTAAAGCAGGAATATAACTCAGCCCATCTGTAAGCACCTCTTCAGGGAAGGGAATATCCAGCATTTCAAGTAAGGAACTATAATGGTCCACCGTTGAAACCACCACATCCGAAAGGCTTCCTGCCCTGGTCAAACCGGGGACTTTCACCATCAGTGGAACCCTGGTTCCTCCCTCATAATTGATTCCCTTACCTGCCCTCAGGGGGTAATTGTTTGTTGGGGTGGTGCCATCCGGACCGTCGTACATATTCCCCCCATTGTCGCTCGTAAATATGATGATGGTATTCTTATCCAGTTTCAGCTCCTTCAGCTTATCCATAAGCCTGCCAAAATTCATATCCATGTTCCCCACCATGGCTCCCATAGTCGGACTTCGCTGCTTGTTTTCCGGGGTGATTTTACCTGCATAATAATCCTTCAGCTCCTCCTTTCCCTGGTAAGGCGCGTGTACATCATAGTACCAGAGACATAATAGAAATGGTTCATCCTTTTTGGCTTCAATGTATTTCAGTGCCGTATCGGTAACAACATCGCAGATATGCGTTCCTTCAGGCACTACCGGAAGTGTCGAGCAGTCCCAGGGCGCAAAGAAATGGCCCGGAGGGGGAGGCCCGGGATGCTCCCTCCCTCCTACTACCACATCGAATCCCTGGTTTTCAGGAATATAAGGATCCCTTCCAAGATGCCACTTGCCCATGAAGGCTGTGGAATAACCCTGTTCCTTCAACACCTCTGCAAATGTGAGGTATTCGTTGGGAAGGCGCGTTCGGGTTTGAGGAGTGGCTGCTTTCTGCCATGGAGCAGAACTATCGCTTTCCTTCGGATCAAGAACCACATTGGCCACGTGGCCCGCCGGGGTGGTAAAACGCAATCGCCCCGGTTCCTGCCCTGTCAGAATACTGGCCCTGGTTGGCGAGCACAGCGGACTGGCAGTGTAGGCATCGGTAAAGCGCATTCCTGAAGCTGCAAAAGCATCAATATTCGGGGTCTCATACAGGTCCGATCCATAACAACCCAGGTCCTTCCATCCCAGATCATCTACCAGCACAAAAATTACATTGGCTTGTTCCGGTACTTTCTGACATGCGAGCATTGTTAACAATAGCATTGATACCAGAACAAAAGATAACTTTCTCATTTGTAATACTTTTTTATGAAATCTATTCTTCAAAACGGTAGTTTGACCGACGTTCAGGAGCATTATCCCCCTGGGTAAAAAAATCTGCAATATCCCCGCTAACAGGCACATTATCGCACCAGTGAAAATCAAATCCGCTACCACCAATCTGTTCCCTGGGGATTTCCACCATAAGCTCATTTCCCTTCACTGCGTAGCTAAGGATCTTTTCTCCCCCCCAGCTGCCATCTGCATAGCGCTTCAGGCTGGTCTTGCTTTTTGAATTTACACTGCTGTTGATCAGCAGATCATAGCCTTCCCAGCCGGTGGACTTATCCTGATCTGCATCAATGTAAAGGTTCATCCAGTCAGCATCCTGATGCGGAGTCATCTTCTCCCTGGTCTTCACATAAACATAGAAATTCTCCTGATCCCTTGCCACTTTGGATTCGATAATGTCGTTACGGCCCGACTCATTTACATAGGGTCCGGTATTGCAATCGCCCATATGATCTCGATGTTCTGTATCTCCCAAGTGATCGAAATAGGTGGCAGAAACAGCCTCCCACTGCTTAAAACTTCCTCCCACATCAATGCTTTGCATTTCACCTGCCTGAACAGGTTCCGGTACGCCTTTAAATTTGCGCACATTGCTTATCAACTGGTAGTAATAGTTATCGGTATGTCCGCCTTTCATGGGTTCTATATCCCGGCTGAATTCCTGGTTGTACTGGTCAAGAAAAATTTTCATGCCCGGTACAAGAGGCTCACCGGCCATTCCCAGATGTGCCCCAGGATAAAAATCCGCATGGAGTGCCTGGGCTACAACATCTTCAGGGCATATGCGTGAGGTAGCTGTCCATTCGTTCCATCCGGTTACAAACACAAACTCCGGATCCACCTCCAGGGCCCAGTCCCACTGCTCCTGGAAATGCAAACCCTGGTCGGTGTAGGGAGTCAGGTCATATTGATCAACTTTGGGCTGGTGAAAGTGGTGGAAGCTTCTGCCTATATTTGAAAAGGGATGCTGGGCCACAGCCACCGGTACGTTTTCCGCAATACCTGGATCTTCATGCCAGCCGATCGTTTGCGGGAAATGATCCACCCAGGGCCATTCATCCTTTCCATCGTCGTACCAGGGGAGGGAGGTCCATGCCCAGCTCTGTTTTATACTGAAAAACTCATAAATCTCATCTCTGAAAACGATATCATTGTTCAGTTTTCTACTGGGAATCTCATGTTGCCCAACCAGCAAAAGGGGTTTACCTTTCCAATAAAACCAGAGATCCTGGTATTTGCCCGGTTTGTAGAAGTCATCCCACAGGGTATTGGAAGAGATTTCACTGCCCAGGAAGGCGATATCGGGTGTTACAGCCCCTTCGGCCCTCATTTGGGTCCATATTTCACAAATGGGCAGATAAACTTCCGGAAAGGTTTTGTCGTTGGTCACATCAAAAATCACCACGTCCACCCCTGCATCGCTCAGCTGGTAAGCATGTCTGCGGATGGCCCAGGCTTCTTCATTCTGGTAATAGCCAATTTCGGGTTCCCCCCAGTAATGGGCTTTGGGTCCCCATTGAGGATCATCCGGATTTTCAGCAAGAATCTCAGTCACATTGTAGGGTCCATCGGAATCCGGCCCCAGCCAGTTTGTGATAAAATAAAACATTCCCACAAAGCGGTCTTCTTTAATGGGTCCGCACTCATCATAGCCTGGCAATTCCCTGCCCAGGGCATCTGTGGCCACCCAGGATTGGGCATTAACGTCCCGGATTTCAGACTGTGCCAATGAAGAAGGGCTATAGCCAATAACATGAAGAATGAATAAAAAGCTAAGACTTATCTGGATTTGTTTATGCATTTTGGAAGGTTTTAAGGTTTAGCTAAAAATAACATAAACAAGGCCGCGGGTAAATGCACAATTTGGCCAAGGGAATGCACATTTTGGCACTATTTAAAATGTAAAGCTGCCTAATCAATAGAAGCCTTCATCCCGGGACTCTGAACTTTTCCTTCACCTTCCCTGAAGCCCCAGTAGTTGATGTTGTTCCTCTCAATTTCGAAGCCCCACTTCTTGATGTAGTATTCCCTGGGAAACATTTCAACTTCTCCAATCTTTTCAAGCTCGCTAACTAATTGCTGTTGAAGTGAGTCAACAAGATCCGCAAATTCAGGATGATCCACCAGATTCTCCATCTGATAGGGATCCTTCAGATCGTTAAAGAGAATGTGATAGCCTTCCGGAGATATTGCATAGGTATACCTGGCAGTACGGATTCCGCGGTATGCAGCATCATCCCAGTTCACATCAAAGGGAGTCACATTCATAATCAGCGCAGCCCTGTCCACATCAGGGTCCGGGCTGCGAATCAGGTCAGATAGATCCACCCCTTCCACAGATTCCGGGATGGGTATCCCGCAAAGGCCCAGCAGGGAAGCAAGTATATCAGGAGTGGTAAGTGGTGCATTTACCCGGGCCCCCATGTTCCGGCCAATGCCAGGATAAGAAATCAGAAAGGGGATGTGTATTGATTCGTCCCATGCCAGCTGTTTTCTGAAAGGCAATCTGCCATGGCTCCCCATCATCTCGCCATGGTCGGAAGTAAATACCAGGATGGAATTCTCCATAAGGCCCTTCTCTGTCATGTATGCCACTAATTCGCCAATGGCCCGGTCTGTAGCCGTACAGTGGGCGTAATAGCCCTGTATCTCGGGCAATACTTTTTCGTACAGCTCTTCCGGGACATTTGGAGGAAGTTCGATATTTGAAACAGGATACATGGTTTTATACTCCTGCGGTGCAGAGTGATGAGGGAAATGGGGAGTGGCCAGGGAGATAAACATCAGAAAAGGATCTTCATCATTGGCATGCTGGTCCATATAGTCCCTGGCATCTCTGGTAATTGCATTGGGAGAGTAGCCCTCCCAGAACTTCATATCCGGATTCTCATTCTCATAATAAGGCATGTGATTGTAGTCATGGGAGCACTCCGCACCCTTCCAGTATTCAAAACCCTGACGGCGTGAAGGTTCCACATTGTTATGCCGTCCATGTCCGTCAAGGTGCCACTTACCCAGGTAGGCTGTATTGTAACCCGCTAACTGAAAAATCTCTGCCATACACAGCTCCTCCGATGGCAAATAGATGTCGTTGAAGGTCATCCCGGTGGAAGTTGGGAATCTTCCGGTGAGCAAAGAGGCCCTGTAAGGAGTACAAACAGGACTAACACTCACTGCATTCACAAAGTTGACCGATCGCCTGGCCAGATCGTCGAGGCTGGGAGTAAGCACATTGGGATCCCCCATATAGCCAAGGGCTGAGGCCCTCCATTGATCGGTCAGGATGAAAATCACATTGGGTTTCTGGGTTGAATTACATCCTGTAAACAGCATCAGAGATAGTGCAGCCAGGGATATAAAGCTTTTGATAGTTTCTTACTCATGAACTGGCACTTTATCGATTCTGTTCTGATGCCTGCCTCCTTCAAAAGGGGTATTAAAAAAGGACCTCAGTATTTCCCTGGTTTCTTTCTTCATCCACAAAGCGTCCTGGAATACATAGAATGTTGGCATTATTATGGGATCGTGCCAGTTCTGCGATTTCGGATTGCCAGCATAAGGCTGCGCGAATTCCCTGGTACTTATTGGCGGTAAATGACACACCCTGTCCGCTTCCGCAAACCAACACCCCCATTTCAAATTCTCCCTTTTCAACTGCCGAAGCAAGTGGGTGAACCACATCCGGATAATCCATGGAATCGGACGAATCTGTCCCGAAATTATCGACTTCATATCCCTGTTCTTCAAGCCACTCCTTTACCACCAGCTTCATTTCATAGCCGGCATGGTCATTTCCTAATGCGATCTTCATTTTTTTCTATACTTTTTAATGCGGTTTACTGTTTAACAAATTTACTCCTGTATATGCGGTCTTCAGCTAGGACCTGCAAGAGATAGATCCCCTCCGGCAAATCTTCAACAGAAATGATAATTTCGCTCTTATAGCTTAGTTTTTGTTTCTTCATAAGTCTGCCATTTACAGACCAAATCTCCAATTCCAGGTGATCAGCCTCCGGCAATTTCACCCAGAGGGATGCGCTGGCCGGGTTGGGATAAAGAGATAGCTCACCGGATAAATCCGGAGTTGTAAGTATAAAGAGATCATAGGATTCGATCTCCATCCGGTCGAGGTTAACTCCCCCGCTTACAATTCCAATTTTAAGCTTGTGAATACCCTGCGGCAGAAACAGATCCTCGATCATGAGTGTATCATACACATCCAGACTACCTGTACTCGGGACAAACAAATGATTCGTAAGAGGCAGCTCATCCAGCTCCAAAACAAGCTCCCCTTTTTCAGTCTCTGCGGCCACTATTAACAGAATCTGAACCTTCTGGGCTTCCTCTACCTCTATGGTATATTCAAGCCACTCTCCGGGCTCTGTCCAACCCACATAATACCCTCCCGATTCATCAATGAGCGGCCCTATATCCACTGCATCGCTCCGGTAAGCTTCACCAAGATTGGCCGGATCTGCATCCTCAAACGCCACCATCGAACCACCCAAATCATAATCCTCAAACTCAATCACGCCAGGTACTGCAAAGGGTGAACCAGAAAAAACATCCTGCCGGAATACCTCCATGCTCAAGGTTTTAGAATAAACTGTATCTCCGGCATTATCAATGGCAGCAGCCTGAAGCTGGTATGCTCCCGGGGATCCTGGATACCACTGGAATGCATATGGAGCTTGAATGAAAGACCTGGTTAGCGAATCATTCAAAAGGATGAAAACTTCTTCCACCCTTCCATCTGCATCTGAAGCATCTGCCCGAATCTCTATGGTATGCCCCAATTCCATCAGGGTATCCTGAAGCGGACTAAGAAGCACCATTTTGGGTTTTACGTTGGTAACATGGGTATGGATGGTAATGGAATCAATCTCAGACCCATATTCTACTTTCACCACATATGACCCTGAATCGGAAGTCGGACTGGTCATCAGGGAAAGGGACTGGTCTCCCTTTATAATTTCCCCATTAAGATCGTTTGAAAAGGGCCTGGCACTTACGGCAAACCAATCCAGCATGATCCGGGCTGATGCTGTGGTTCCCGGATCAAGCCTCACCCTGTTTATCTTCTGTAAGCTCACCCATTCGGCCACGCTATCAAGCCTGTAAATGTTCCAACCTTTTTTCATTTCATAAGCAGTGGACCAAAAACCGTCATCAGCAAACCAGTATAACTGTCCTGTTGTTTCCAGGCTGGAATAAAGGCGGAAGGTGATATGGGGCAATTCCTCTCCATTCAGAGCGCTTCCTGTAAAATAGAAATAGGGATCAATGGGTTCCTCGGCCGATACAGTCCCTGTTAGAATGCCTCCAGATGTTTGAATATCATCAAGATGATGATATGACATTACCTCGCTCATGGAATTCATGGGCCAGAACATTTCTATGCTATCCAGTTCGGCGGGAACAGTATTCTGGTTAGTTCCCTGTCCACTTATGGTAACCCGGACCGAATCCGGATCCAGATACAAACCGGGATCATCCAGTTTAATCTGAATCTGATTGGTCATTTTGGGATCGGCATACAGGACATCATATTCGGCTTCCATGACAAGCTTGGCACCGAGACTATCCGAGAAAGATACCTTAGTCTCACTCCAGGGACCAGTGAGTCCGGATAAAGTATGGGCCCTGACCCTGACCCGGTAAATCGTATCGGTCATTGGGGCAATTAAGCCAATCCGGGATGTGGTATCAGAATAAGGCCAAACCATTCCATCCTTACTCAATTGAATTTCGAAATGCGAAAGGCTGTCCCACTCAAGCCATCGGGCGACCAGGTCGGGCCATATTTTCGCATCCCAACTGATCGCCAACTCATTGTCACCCAGGATCTCGGCACTTATATTCCTGACAATAGGGGGAGTATAGTCCGGACCCTCGTCCTGCTCTAAATAGGGATGCAGTTTTCTTGAACTCATAAAATCTCCTATGGCCTCTCCAAACTCTGAATCATTCAAAGGGAAAGTCTCATCGGCAGCAGGTATGGTCAAATCCCACCATCCTGGAAAAAGGATATGGCATTGATTCTGATAAAACCTTTGAAGATGGTCTTTGCTGGTCGCATACAAATCCTGGAGTCTCAGATGGGGGTTAGGTAGGGTATGCCACTCGAAAATCCCCCAGTCACCTGCATATTGGGTAACAAGACCAGGATCGATATCTCCAAACCTGGTGATTCCTACGGTACCTGATTTTTCAAGATACCCTGTCCATATGGTGGAGGCTGAACTTCGGTTTCTGCCGGCCTGACCAGTAAAATTCCCCAGTGCCTCGCCCGGGATCTGGTGGGCAAACATCATCTGACGGGGGATTCCTGACTCTGCCAGTACATCAAAAAGGTCGCGCACGAAATTCCTCACCATCACCTGTCTGAACCCAAAAGCAGGATTCAAAGGATTCCCTTCCGGGTAATGCCCTCCCTGGTCAGGAATATCATAACTCCAGGCCTTCCAGAACTTGTCCCCGGGGGAAAGAATTCTCGGAGCATCAAATCCCCCTTCTACAAACCCATGCCCGGACTCCGGGCTACAGTCGAAACTTTCATCGGTAATTGGCTCAGGATAAATGTACAGGTCCCAGTATTTCAGGCTCCAGCTTGAAAACTGGGTTCCGAAATGTTCATTAAAACTTACCCCTGTTCCATTGGCTTTATCAGGTGTGGGATCGTCGTAGAACTGACTTCTCATGACTCCATTAAAATCGACCAGATCGCCAATAATGTATGCGCTTGCTCCTTCACCTGCATAAGCACCGTCAGATCCATCATAGATCCCTGAATGCCTCAGCCAATCCCGAAACTCGGTAATGGCATAAGGACTGTAATCGGCCAGCTTCGCCGTACTTGTATGGCCACCTATGGCCAACTCCTCCTCAATGGGCCCATTGATGCAGGCAAGCACTCCCGGAAAATCCTGCATCAGACTGAGTGCCGATTCTGCCCAGCTTGCCGCCTTTGCGGCATTGAAGGCTCTGAGTCGGGTGGCATACCTTGAGGGCGTAGGTACTTTATAATCCCTCTCATCCTCCGGAATCTCCAAGGTTCCGCTGCTGGTATAGGCCCCCCTCCAATCCAGCCCGTCCAACCTCCACTGATAGAGCCTCAGGTCCTGGTTGGCTATGGCCCTGTAATCATTCCTGGTATGTGACTGCAAAGCAAAAATTAGTCCCGCATGCAATCCATGCTCCTGCATCAATTCAAAGGCTTCACGTACCGTTTGATCCACCGAGGGTGAATAGATAAACGAAAAACCCAGGCGGTGATACAGATTCCCCTCTCCCAGCTCATGCTTCATTTTTAAAAGCTGTTCTTCCTTCTCCTCATAGGAAAGCATGCCCGGAACACGGATCCTTTCAAATAAGGGTAGCATGTAGAAGGTGTTTTCAAAGTCTGCCCTGGGAAGCTCCTGAGCCATGAGGGAGACTGAGAGAATCAGGATTGATAAAAATAGTAAGACTCTGTTTTTCATTATTTGGTGGAATATTGTGGGTTATCTATGGGGGCTATTTCATCAGACATTGCCAGAGAAGAGGCTGTGGAGTTCATGCCATTTCTTTAACGAGCCGATTGTAACCACCAGTCTTCTATTGTAGAGCTCAGTTCTTCCACAAGTTCCGGATGAGCCTCTGCCATGTTATCCCACTCAAAAGGATCGCTCTCCAGATTATATAGCTCAGGAGATTTATCTGGCTGTCCCAGGGGATCGGGAAGGATTAGCTTCCATGGCTTTGTGATAACGACCCTGTAGTAGAGACTGGAGTCCACCGATACAAAATCATGGGCATAAGTCTCTGCAAAAATGGCCTGCCTGTTTTTTCGTACCGCCTCATCCAGCATATTGATTCCCTGCATGTTTGCCGCGGGTTCCAATCCGCAGATTTCCAGTACCGTGGTAGCAATATCAATGCTGCTGGCGAGTGAAAATTCATCCATTTCAGGCTCAATCGTTCCGCTCCAACGGTAGATGATTGGGGTGCGGATCCCCATGTCATAGGGCTCACGTTTGGAACGGGGTGCATAACGATTTGGTCGGTCGGGATCCTGGATCCATCCATTGTCAGTTACATAGACGAAGAGTGTGTTTTCCGACATTCCTTTCTCCTCCACATAGTCCACCAATTGCCCGATGGTAATATCAAACCATTCGCACATTGCCCAGTAATTGGCTACGGCTTCAGTGGGTGCCAGCGGAAGATATTTCTCTCTCAGGCTATCGGGTGGTGTATGAGGAGCGTGTGGTAAGAAGGGAGCATACCAGACAAAAAAAGGCGTTTCAGACTCCTGAGATTCATCAATGAAATCGTAAATTACATCCAATCCCTTGCGACCAATATCAAGGCCCACATCTCCATGCCTGCCTCCCTTTGTGGGATCCCCATGGCTCATGCCCTGTGAAAAACCACCCATGGAATAATTACCTTCCCACCATTTTCCAGTCTGAAGTGAAATATATCCTGCCTCCCCAAGAATATCAGGCAGGGTCTTAATATCCTCTACTCCCTGAACTACCCGCTTGTTAAACTCAGCCCTTTTAACCATCCAATCATCCCCATATTGTGCTCTTCCTCCAGGATCAAAAACGGGATCATTCCCGATTACTCCATGCTGATGGGGATATAGTCCTGTTACCATGGAGGCCAGTGCAGGACGACAAAGAGGAGCAGTGGTATAGCCCTGGGTAAAGGTCAGGCCTTCGGCTGCCAGCTGGTCGATCCTGGGGGTCTGAATATGCTCATGCCCCAGAAAACTATAATCGGGCCAGCTCTGATCGTCTGAAATAAGCAGAATAACATTGGGGCTTACAGGTCCTTTATTGCTTTCACATGAACTAAGTGCCCCCACCAGGATGAAAAGAAGGAAAATGAGTGTGGTTTTTGCCATAACATGTACTTTAAGTGGGAATAAGAATACCTGATCAACAAACAAATATAGCGCACGAGACAGAACAGACCAATGCACAATCCGGGCAAGAGTTTGCACTTTTTGTGCTTTCCCGGGCATTCAATGTAGGTTTAGGATTTTTATTGGTATTTTTCTCAAATGTTAAAACCATATCTTAGGATTATCTGTATTTCATTCACTTTGCTCTTCTTCCTTCAAGCCTGCTACATAAAGGAAAAACCGGCTCAAAATGGACTAATACCTGAACACATTTACAGCAATGATTTCAGCATTTTAGAAGATGCTTTTCGGCATGGATATACCCACAACATTATATATGAATATCCGGACGGCGATTCTTTGGCGACCCTCTCCATACAGTGCACAAGTGAAGGAAAGCACAGGAACGGGGCGGACTTCCATCCCCGGCAGGACCATTACTCTGTCTGGACCAGAGATCTTTACTGGGGTTTTCTGGGATGGAGCCAGGCAGGCGATGATAGGGTGCATCACCTGATGAAGTCTTCCATTCTGCTGCTGATTCAGGCCAAAGAAAAAAACCAATGCCTGGGACAGAGTGAACTCTGGCCCCTGAATGACAAAAGATTTTACATTCCACAGGCTTATACAAAAGGACTGAAATCTGCATTAAACCTTTACCCCTGGTGCTCGGAATCTCAGGCCGATTTTCTCCTGCTCTGCTTTCAATACTGGAATCAGACGGGAGATTTAGACTTTATAGCCTCCATTTGGAATGAAATAAGATATGTATGCTCTACCCTGGAATTGCTTGATACCGATGGCAACTCCCTTCCGGATGCCCTTCAGGGAAGTTATGATTATATGTGGATCAAAGAGGATTCGGAGGAGCCACTGATGTGTGCCAAAACAAGCCTGGCCTACCAGTCAGTCGCTAGCCTGGCCCGTGAGCTTGGGGAGCAGGATTACAGCAATCATCTTTCGCAACTGGCTAAAAATATCAAAAAGAATATGAATCAGTCTATTGAGGAGGGTGGATTGTGGAAAGCACAGGCAGATGGAGGATATTATGTGCAAATGAGAAAGATCGGAGAGCAAGACAGCATCCACGATCAGTTCATTCCCTATAATAACCTTGTACCCATGTGGTGTGGAATGACAAGCAGTTCACAGGACCGGGCCATATTCAAGAGGCTGGACGAGACCTTCGATGATATATATGAGCTGGATTTTGGCCCCATGTATTGTGCACCGGCCGGTGAGCATGAAAAAAGTGTAATGGATTGTTCAAGTGTCACCTGGCTTGCATTTCTGGATATCTACCTGAGGGGAATAAAGGGACACCAGAAAAACAGGGACAGGATCTTCAAGCTACTGATGAATCACGCAGGGGATGTTGGTAATATCCCATTTCCGGAGGGTGCAGGAGTCTATGGCTACCTGACCGGGGGTGCGGGACGCAGCTGGGACAATGGGACTTTTTTCCACATGCTCATCAATGGCGTTTATGGCATAAGCAAACACAAAGATGGTATCACCATCTCCGATCCGAACCCATTTACAGAACAGCCTCTCACAGAGCTTAAAAATGTGATCTGGAGAGATGCCACATATGACTTTATTTGGACCGGAAAAGGCAATCAGATTAAAAATCTCAGGATGAATAGAAAGGAAATATATGCTGAGAACGGGACTTATCTCTTGCATGCCGAAAGTGGTCACCATCGGGTAGAAATTGTATTAAGCGAATGAAAATCTACCCAAGAGGCTTATTTCAGCTGGTCTTTTCCCTGGGAATCAGGTCCTTATTTTCATCATAAAAATTGCGCCTGTACTTTTCAATCTGATCTGATTTTCCAGTAGCCCGGGCCCGGAATTCTGCTATTTCCTGGTCGGTATAGGGGGTGAAATTATGGAATAAGGCCAGATTTTCCTCCAGGATATCCATGGAATCAATTCCGGATACCACTGTGGAGACGGGTCTGCTCATAGAATAGCGGAGCCCTTCCACAGGAGTGGCAATACCAGACTTATTCAAATGGCCCATACCATTGGATTTCATGGCAAATAGCCCGATGTTATTCTCCAGGACCAGGGGCAGTACATCCTTTTCAAAGCTCACATTTCGGTGATAATCTCCAATATTGACAGGCATCTGGGTGGTATCCCAGGGATATCCCCTGTTAATCATATCCATATGAGCTTTGGGGTCGCTGTGACCGGTAAAGCCAATGTATTTGAAAATACCCTGGCTCCGCTGTTCTTCTGCCCATTTAATCAACCCATTATTAAAGATCATATCCACATCATTGTCCTTGCTCCCTATGGAATGGAACTGCATTACATCAAAACTATCCAGTTCAAAACGGCTCAGACTGTCTTCCAGTTGCTGCTTTATTTCATCCAGGGTTCTGGCTGTGAACTTTGTCATCAACAATACCTTCTCCCGGTATCCATCCTTTAAGGCTTTTCCCATGACCTTTTCTGCCCGGCCCTTGTGATAGGTCCAGGCATTGTCCATCATGTTCACACCTTCGTCAATGGATTTACGAATAATCCTGACTCCCTCTTCCTCAGGAACATCCGGGGCCCCGACATGAAAACCACCCATGGTAAGCAGGGATATTTTCTCTCCGGTTCTCCCAAGAACCCTTTTTGGAATGGAAACTGGCTTAAAACTGGCATAAGTATTAAGAGGCAGCAATGTGGCCCCTGCAGCCAGGCTGGATATGGATTTTACAAAGGTACGTCGATTTGATTTGCTCATGCTGTATTCTATTAAATATGAGTTAAAGTTTCAAAACAAAATATTCCAGGCAATGTTCTGGTTAAAATTGTTAAAACTGAATGTAAACTATTTCTGCCTGTATTTTGCGGCGGCTTCCAAATCAAAAACGAAGATCCCGATCCCCACGCCTGCCTCAGCGTTTGAGGGAGAGAGCTGAAATGCAATATTTTTGCCATCATCACTGACCACGGGATTGGTTCCCCTGAGTTCTCCACCCTCGGCAAAAAAGGAAAGTCTTTCTGACTTCCCGCTTCCATCCAGTTCCAGTTTGTAGAAATCCACATTGGTGGGCCATTTCCCAACAGATGCTTCGCGGTCGCTCTCCACCAGGGTAGCCTTTCCATCGGGAAAAACCCCCTCTGGTTCTTCGTGGGTATCCAGGGATATGCTGTAATTTGTAAGCTTCCCGGATTCGGTGTTTATTCCGAAGGTTTCTACCCCAATGGTGGATTGAAAAAGAATCTCTTTCTCATCAGGTGGCCGGAAATTCTGCACCTCCAGAACCGCACCTTCAATACCCTGATGACTGTTGTCTATGGCAATTTGCTGATTAGCCAGCTGTGCTTTCCCCGAAGCGTAATCAATATCGGCGGTCCAGATTACAAACCTTCCGGCCGGATCGGCTTCCTCCCCATAATTCTGTGTCCAGGCAATTTTCATTTGTGTCCTGGATACACAGGGACCTTCGAAACAATAAGTACCCAGTTTCTGAGGCGCTTGATCCAGGGCCTTATCCAGGACCCAGAGTTCACAACGCCATCGCCTCCATTCAAAGGCAGCCTCGGGATTAAATTGTCTGGGGCCGGAGAGCAGAATGTCCCCATTGGCCAGATACAATGCCCTGGTATATCCCCCATGATAATAGTGGTGAGTTACCGGGGTAATAATGCCTGTTTCCACATCCACTTCGTATACATCCCCGAAGGTGCGCCCCACAAAGAGAATCTTTTTCCCATCATGGGACCAGTCGGCCCGCTCTCCAAAATGTGTAAGTTGGCGGATGTAGGAAGGAAATTCTGTATAGGTCCAGACAGAAGAATCTGCTTGCTTTCTTTCCTGTGACCAGCCAGAAAGAGACAGCAGCAGGAAAAAGGTCAGGGATAAGCTAAAGGTATTTTTCATCTGATATACTTGGTTTAAACTGGTTAATGCAATATGTTTTGTTGTACTATTTTTTCACAAAACGATGGTATTCGCAAGCCTCGGTGGGACTCTTGATCCGCAGCAGGTAAATCCCCGGAGCAAGTGTCCGGAGCCTGAGGGCTGATTCTGACTGTGTAATTGAAGTGTGCATAAGAACTTCCCCGGTGATACTGATGATACTGATTTGGGCATTATCCCGTACTCCTTTCAGGTAAAGCAGGTCTCCAGCCGGATTTGGGTACATCCGCACATTGCTTTTCTGATGATCCTCAAGGGAGGTATGATCCACACGGACCCGGAGGGCGATCTCTCCTGCGATGCCTGAGCTATCCGTATCCGAAGCCTTTACCCTTACTATTCCTTCAGTCAATGAAGTCACCAATCCACTGGCATCAACGGAGGCTATCTCAGGATTGTCCACCGTCCACTCAAATCCCACCGGATGATCCAACTCGATGGCAAGTTGGGCGTAAAGTTGCAGGCTAGTGCCCAGCCCTTCAATCTCTGTAACATTTCCTTCACTGCTCACATTTACCAACTCCTCCCGAAAGCGGATAAAATCGAAGTAGAGATCCCCCGTTTCGCCTCCATTGTTGGCATCCAGGCGAAGGTTATTGATCACCTGAGATTCATTCCATATCCCGGCCTGCCTCATATCCACAAATACATCCCTGTAAGCGATGTCGTTCGGTGTCAGGGGGAAGCTAACAAAATCATGTCCTCCCCCTTCGGGAAAAAGGTACATGGCCCCTCCACTCCCTGCGGTCTCATTCCGGACTCGCATCCACAGGTATTTCAGGTCCCCCACGGGCCAGGGAAGCTCATTGTTGCTAACATAAGGATCCCCGTCCGTTACGGTAACTTTCAGGGCTTCCTCCTCGTGGGAAACGAAACAGGCATGCGGATTGCTATTCCATCCTTCAACATCATGGATAAACTCCCAGGAAGTCTTCTGTCCGTCGTCAATGATTTCAATGCCCAGGAAAGCCGACGGCTCACTTCCATCTTTCTCTGTAGCCCATATCTGCACAATTCCACCTGAAACTGCCGTTAAAAGGCCCGAATCATTGATGCCTGCCACCGCCGGATTATCCACTGACCAGGATACTTCAGCTGCACCCAGGCCCGGGATAAGCTCCGCATAGAGCTGCAACTTATTCCCCAGGCCTGCAATTTCCCTTGCATTTCCTTCGCTCCTGATCTGGATCAAACTCTCTTCGAAGCGAATAAAATCTACCGAGACCGTACCGGGGAAATTGCCGGTCACAGGCTCCAGCCTAAAGCGGGACATCAAGGCATCAGGGGACCAGAACTCCAGGGTATCCAAGCGGATCAGTAAATCCCTGTAGGCAGTGTCGGAGGGAATTAATGTTAAGGCCAGGCTGATGGAATCCCCTTCCGCTGAATAGATATGGAAAGCCCCTGAGTCGCCGGCTGTTTCGTTCTTCACCTGCATCCACAGGTAGCTCTGATTTCCAGTTTTCCAGTCCCCGGGCAGAAGACTGACCGATGGATCTTCCCCACTCACGGCAAAGTTCATCCGTCCTTCCTTTTGCTCCACATTCCCACCTTGGACCTCTTCCTGCCAGCCTTCCAGGTCTTCCTTAAATTCCCACCGGTTTTGCTGAATGCCTTTCAAGTCATAGATCTCAGACCGGATCTGGTTCAGGGATCCGATCACCAGCCAGTAATCATATTCAAGGACGGTATTTTTATACATCTGCTCCTTCTTTACAGGGGCAATGTAAGAGGTGGATCCGTCCATGGCCTCCCCTCCCGGGTAACCGGCCATACCGGCCAGAAAATCATCGCATATGGGCGTATAGACTGCCATTCCCCAGCCTGAATGATCCACAAAGGCCATCCAGTTCTCCTTCACCATACCGTTCTGATACCTGCCCCAGAACCCGTCCTGAAGCTTCTCTACGCTTGGATTCGATAAAGGAGCCCGGGTAAATGGGAAGGCTCCGAAGTAGGTGTACAAATTACTCAGAGCCGAGATGGGATATACAGCTGGTAATTCCTGGCTGTTGCTGGTTCCCTCCCTCCAGATGGTATCGGTCCTCAGGCAGGTCAACTTGTTATGCACTTTAATCACATTGCCAATCAGGGTGGTCCACTGCTCCATTTCAGCTTCCGCCGGCTCATTGTTCATGTCCCACAGCATTGGGATGCATTTTGTATACATCGTATTTCCATCAATGCTCTGCTCCAGGATCTCAGCCCGGTTTTTGTAAGAGTCACCTACCTGAATGGGGTTCCAGGACCAGGGTGACCAGTTAGGATTTTGCCCCTCGGCCTGTCTGTTAAGGGTTTGACCGGCATAATATGATTGCTGGATGTACCTGCCCTCATCGTGTATATTAACCAGGTTCCTGGTACTACCCGACTCAGAGATATAGTTGATGGCCCCTCCCCTGGTCAGATCAAGCTTTACGCGAAGCGTGTCGTTGTTCAATTCCAGAATTTGTCCGAATAATGGAAAGCCTGACAGGATAAGGCCCAGGATACATTCGACTCTTTTATAGGCCACTTTTCTATTCTTCTTGACAGTTTGTACTCCGGGAACAGGAGGGAGAATTCTCATAGGTTGTCTATTTGAGTATGATTTGCATAAAGGAGGCCGGAGGAGCCAGCAGGCTCCATTTTCCCTTGATCGCCAGGTCCTCCTCTGTCAGATTTTGTTCGCATACCATGGGATTTGGTGTTTTCACACTCCTGATGCTAGAAAGCTCAGGCCCTGAAAGAATCGTGCTGCACAAGGTGTTAAATTCTTGATTCAGATCTGATAAATCCAGGCTCACCTCTCCCGGATGATCCAGGTAATTCAGGACATAGATGACCAGTTGAGTGCGATCCATATTCCAGGCAAGCTGTACCTGCAGAGGTTGATCGGAATCGGGCAGATAGTTTTCCAACTCCAGGGGCCAGGCAGCTGGTGTATCCCGGAAAAGCTTCCCAATGGCAGCAGGATATCTGATGAAGGCCCCCTCTCTTGGGGTATCAAAAACCGAATGCATGTGGTCATTTACAAAACTGTTATAGGATGTGAATATCACATCTCCCCCGAATCGCTGCCATTGCATCAGTTTACTTGCCCAGTCCAGGGCGTAAGCCCAGGAGGCATGTTTCAGGTTCCGACTGCCGCTCTCTTCAAGAATCTGATCGTAAACGTCCTTGCTGCTGGCGGTGGACAGAAAGTACTCTGTATTGGCATAGGCAATGTCTCTTTTGTTTTTTTTGCCGTATTCCTTTGCTATAGAGATTTTTCGGGCAATATTACCATATCCGGTTCCCCGGTCAGCCAGGAAATCCACGTGTTTCCCGGCTATTTCCAGCATATGCTCCAGTCCATTGCTCAGGTGATCACCATAGGTACACATACCTAACTTTATGCCGGGATCAACAGCCTTCATAGCCCCTGAGTAAACCACACAGGCCTTTGCATACTCCTCTGCGGTCTGGAAAAACCTGAACGCCTCATTTTCAAGTTCCCAATACTTGATTCTAAGGGGTTCCGGATGTCCATGTTTAACACGCAGATCCGCCATGGGATGGGAGCCTGCCGGTGCATTGCAATACGCCACCCAGTCGGCTGCCAGTTTGGCTCCTTTCTCTAAATCTGTAAATTGAGGCAGGTGGTATCCATGGACCTGCATGGGCGCATCGTTCTTTCCCAGATAGGAATAGACCTCCTTGGAGGGATGAAATAGATTCAGGCAAATAAAGGGTTCCGCACCGGTCTCCTGACAAAACTTGTAATATTCCAGGGTTCCCACGTCATTAAATGAATAACCACCCCAGTGGTACGAAGGATTCACCGGACGATTGTCGGGTTCTCCCACCCCGTCGCGCCAATCGTAAAAGGAGGCAAAAATCCCCCCGGGCCAACGCAATGCGCCAGGTTTCACCTGGTCTCGTACCATCTCAATCACATCTTTTCTCCACCCTCCAAGCACATCTTCAGGCATCAATGAGAGCAATTCTACATCCACCACACTCCCGGGTGGAATGTAGATCGCAAAGGAGGCAACTCCCTCGTAATCTGTATTTTGAAGGACTGCTTCAATGTGTTTGAACTCAACAGTCAGCCCGTCGATTTCAACTTCTGCAAGAGGGGTGGACCAATCCTTCTCCTTAAACAGACATATTTTGACCTGATCATCACCCACAACCCGCCTAATCCGGCCTGAAAACTGGTAAGCCATACCGGCTTTCAGGTATTTTCCATTTTGGGCCAAACCTCCCTCAAGGGCTACTTCCTGATTGTGAATCCGTACCAGGTAGCCTGGTCGATTACCTGATTTTATTCTGCTCAGTTTAATCGTGCTTGGACGCCGGCCATCCACAAAGAGTGAGCCGGATTGTTTCCCGATGAGGTTTTCGACGGCTTTTCCACTCTCCGTGTGCAAGAATGAACTGGACTCATGGATTACATGGTCGTTCACCTCCCCCGGAGCAGGGTACCACGAGTTGTGTTCGTAAGAGGAGTGATACCAGCTCATCACCCGCCAATCCACCGTGGTCAGATTGGTAAAACCCCCTGGAGCGCGATCCCGGAGTTCATACCACCAGTCGTGATTGGGTTTGTAAGGAGAAAAAGGTTCAAACTGCCTGTTGAAGAGCATCTCTCCCCACATCCCGGTTTCCATATCCCCGTATCCCATTTCAAAGAGGTAGCCAGGAAGCAGCCTGGAGATGGGTTTATCTGCCATTTCATCTCTGGTCACTTTTACTTGCAAAGCGGTGAGAGGTGCCTCGCGGACTGAATCTTTTAGTCCTTCGTCCTCTAAGAAAACAGATGGATCAAATCCCTTTGTTTCTACCTGTCCTTCCAATGGATTATTTAGTCCCAGGCTAAGGATTAACAAAATAAAGGACACGGTTCTTTTCATAGCTAAGTTGTTTTACTAAGAAGCAGTTTGCCTAAAAATACAATACTAAGTGATAGCTGCCAATGCATAAAATGAGACTTCTCATACACAATTTGACACTCTGAAAGCAGAGAAAAATCACTAAATTGTCCTGAAAATGGTCTCCTTCAGGAGCTGCCCTTTAAATTGCTGTTAAAAAGAACCCTATGAAATCACCGCATATCTGTCAAATTGCTTTTATTGCTTTTCTTTTATGCCTGAGCCAAAATGGTCACTCGCAGGAGGATAAATCCCGGCCTGAAAGCAGGACTGCAAGCAGGGCAAGGGAACATCCCCTGGTCCATCAGGGCCTGCTGACCAACCCCCAGGAAGGCCTGGTCCTTGGCAATGGAGACCTGGGGGCCAATGTATTGATTTACTCTCATGAGCTGCAATTGAACCTGGGAAAAAACGATGTCTGGGATGTCCGTTACAGCAGCCCGGCCACTACAGAAGAGGTGGCAGTTACCCATGATGAACTGATCGAGCATGTTCGGGAAAACGGGGAGGTGTCTGAGGATTTCATCTGGCGGTCCGGGAAACCCGGGGATCCCGATATTCATTACTCTCCACTCCGGGTGGGCGCTATTCGCATTGTTCATCCCGGATGGTCGGAAACCCGGGTAGAATCTAAAGTGGAGATTGATAAGGGTACAATGGAAGTCGCATATAGCTTCCCGACCGGGACGCTGAGAATCCAGGCTTTCATCCACCGTGAAAAAAACATCCTTGTTCTTCGCACTTCCGCAGAGGGAAAGGTCCCCTGGTTCAGCATCATTATGGAACGGGACCCTGGCAGGTGGAACAGGGCCCTGCCGCCTCTTGAGGTAGATCACAATCCTGAGACCTTCAAGGGAATCCTGACCCAAAAAATCCCCGGACGTTTCGAGGTGGAGCCCTTTACCTGGCATGTGGCTGCATCCTTTCCGGATGAAGCACAGCTTGCTGCTGCCTCGGGGGCCGGTGCCGTTGTCAGCGAGGGTGTGGTTTCGAGCCAGGTCCGGCAGGAAGGCTGGTCCCTCAAGCAGGATGTGGTGCTGGTGGATGGAGCCTCACTAACCTTCGTGGCTGCTGTGACTACGGATACAGATGGAAGCCAGCCCGCTGAAGACCGCGCGAGTGTACTGGCAGGTAATTCGGGTGGAGACAGGTTCCGGGAAGAGCTTTCCACACACACTAAGGCCTGGGCTGAGTTCTGGGCTTCTTCCAGCATTCAAATGGAAGACTCTGAAATGGAGGCGCTCTGGTACCGGGGACTCTACTCCTTTGCCTGTCATCTCCGATCCGGGGCACAGGCACCCGGACTGGCTGCCAACATTCCGATTTCTGACCGAACGGCCTGGCAGGGCAAGTATACCTGGAATCACAATGTGCAAAAATGGTATTTCGCCAACCTTCCAGTCAATCATCCCGAGTGGCACGATCCTTTGGCTGCCTTACTAAATGAGCAAATACCCACATTTCAACATCTGGCCAGGACCATTTTCGGCCTGGAGGGTGTATATGTAGATCTGTCGGGACGTCCCCGCGAAACACCGGCTCAGGCTGAAACACACCCTGTGGTGGGCCGGGCCCTCTGTCACACAGGCTGGTTCTCCGATCAGCTTTTTCAACATTATGAGTTTACGGGAGACCTTGACTGGCTTCGAACAAAGGCCTACCCCTATATCCGGGAGGCAGCCCGGTTCTATGCGGCTTATATGGACAAATACCAGGGAGAGGACCAAATCATCTATCCCTCCATGCGGCTTGAGGATTTATGGACTGAGAGAAAGCACCTTGCCTGGGGTACAAATTTTCTGGGAAACAAAAACGTCTCCACCGACCTGATCTATTTTCGCAAGGCCTTTGAGGCAGCCATAGAGGCTTCGGAGGTCCTCGGGCTGGAAGTGCAGGAGCGTTCCCGCTGGTCGGAGCACCTGAAACGTGTACCCGATATTGCCTATGGGTGGAGGGAAAACCAGGGGTGGTATGCCATCTGTGAGGACTGGGAACAGGCCTGGCCCGATTTTAATGAATACCTGGATCATGTAAGGCATTCCCGGTGGGGTTGTCAGGCCTTCCCTGTATTCCCGGGTGAATATATTGAGGGCGATGAAGAAGAGGGTCTGGCCCCTGTGATTCGCGACATCATGTCTGAGGTGGATCTGCTCAATTTAAGGCCCAGAACCACCACCCTGGGTGCTTTTCATGGAGAGGCCACAGTTTTGCCCTATATCCGTATGGGAATGATGGACAATTTTGAGGATATCCGCACCCTGATGTTAGGTCATCAATATCCCTCCGGGCAATTTAGTGCCTGGGAGTCCAAAAGAGGCAAATATGTTCGTACTCCCTACCTGGAAACCTGGCGATTAATAGAGAACCAGTACATGCAGACGCTGGGAGTTACTGAAATGCTGATGCAGAGCCAGGGCGGATGCATCCGGCTTTTCCCCTACTGGCCTGAAACGAAGGAAGCCTCATTCAGCGATCTCAGAGCCCGTGGAGCCTTTCTGGTGAGTGCATCACATGCACCAGAAACCCCTCTGAAAGCCACCATCCACAGCCTCCAGGGAAATACCTGCCGATTGAGATGGCAGGAAACAGGAAAACCCTGGATTTCGGAAAATGGAAAGCCCGTTTCATTTCAGGTGGATGGCCGGGATTTGATTTTCGAGACACAAAAGGGCCTTGACTATGAAATAGAAGAGCTTAAATAGCAATCAATGGCTTTTTATAAACTCTTCTCCCTTCAGGAAAGGCGGAACGCTGCCCATTCCTTCAATAATTAAGGATTGCTTTCCCTGATCCGGAAAACGTATTTTGCATTTGTAGGTATCCGCCTGGATGCCGATCACAAACTCAATGCTGTCATTGCTCAGGAAATAACTGTTATACAAAAATTCAGCCGCTTCCTGTGGCCAGGTCCAGGGATGAGAGCCTCTCACAATAAGATTTCTCCATTCATCAAAGAGCAGGATATCCTGACTATTGCTTTGATTTACCCAGGATCCAATTAAATCCTCTCTGACTATTCGAGTTTGGACTTCTTCCTCACAAGAAAATAAGAATGACAATACTATAATTACACCGAACAGCTTCCTCATTCCAGCATTATATTAATGACTAGTATACTACTATTCTTCTAAATTCGTTTCCAGTATAGCTTCCATACATCTCACTGAAATTGTATATACCTAAGTGCTGATTTTTTTGATCCAGGAAACGAATCTGACATTTACCCTCAAAAGGCCCCACATCGTTTAATCCGAAATATCTTAAAGCTATGCTGTCTCCTTCAAGTTTGTAATGGTAATAGGATAAATAGACAAGACTGTCTTTTAATTTAATAAGTCCGAAGTCTATATACAGGGTATCTTTGTCTTCATCGGTACATTCCCAAAGACCATAAAGGTCTTCCCTGTATATGGGATCATCACCTTGCTTTTCACATGAAAAAACTAAAAGCAACAAGAAGAAGAAAAGATAATAAACCTTCATAATTCCAGGGAAACTATATTTTTTTTTTCAGTTCTGAGTGTTTTTTGGAATAATGGCTCTATGCTCCTCCAGAAGTTGCTTGATATCTTCCAGGGGCACTTCTGCCGGTGTTATCCCTGATCTGCTTGCCAATACAGCAGCAACTGCAGCTGCCTGTCCCATGCCCATACAGGGCGCCTGGACCCGCAGTGCAGAATTTGCCCCCCGATCACTACTTACACATCTTCCGGCCACTATAAGATTATTACTTCCCCGGGGGATCAAGGCCCTTAATGGGATGGTGGCTACTACATTTTCTGAAAGGTACTCCGGGTGCACCCCGGTTTTATCATGGATATCGATGGGATAATAAGCATAAGAAATGGCATCCTCAAATACCTTCCCGCTCACATATTCCGATTGGGTCACCTGGTGGAGGCCATCAATCCTGTAGGTCTCCCTCACCCCTGTTTCGGTCTGTATCTTTCCCACCCGGGTTTGTTCACAACCGGGTAAGGTTCTCAGAAACTTCAGCATTTTAAACAAAGCCTTGCGTCCGTTGATATTGGTTGTGGTATGGGTTTCTGAGGTGGTGGAGTCGGCTCCGAAAACATGGCCGCTGAAGGTGTAGCCGTTGCTGTTGAGCACCCCGCGAATGCTTAGAAATTCTTCCCGGATCATTTCCCCTTTTTTTAACTCTTCCGTATAGAGCTCTTCCAGGTGATCCATGTCCAGCTGAGACTTGTCGTAGCCTTCAAGCGTAAACAAGAGAGTGCCCGGTTGGGTTTCAGTCTCCCTCAACACTTTAAATCCTGCCATGGAGGTGACCAGGGCATTGCCAGTACAGTCGATCAGTTGGTCGCAGGTAATCTCAGTATGGGTGCCCTTGCCAACGGTCTCCACGATCCATTTATCCTTCTTAAAATTGAATTTATAAGGAGTTTCATAGTATCTGATATCCACACCGGCCTCCAGGCATTTGTCTTCAGCCAGCAGGGTGTAGAGGGGTCCATTAATCCATACCTGGTGGTTGGGGTGATTCCTGCCGTGGGATATGGAGAAGTTGGGTAATTCATCGTCGTTCATGGCCACACACTCCTCCACCAATTCCCATCCTATGCCCCCGATGATCTGCTTCCCCCAGGCATAAAAAATGCCTGGAAAAGATACGCCTCCGGTGGTGGTGGTGCCTCCCAGCTGACTTCCAAATTCAAGCAGGACCGTCTTCGCCCCTGCCCTGGCGGCCTGAATGGCGGCCACCGTGCCCGCAGTTCCTCCTCCCACTACCAGAATATCGGTGCTTATGTGCTTCTTCTTGGTTTTCATATGGTTCCACCAGTTTTTCTCCCCTGGCCAGCTGAGGGGCAGCCATTCCAAGAGACACGGCCCCCATGGATTTCAGCATGCTTCGTCGTTGGATCTTTTTCATGTCATCACATCTTTGAACCTAAATCTATTCCGTAAAAATCAACAGGACTACCTGATGACCTCAATACTCACCGGCCCCAGGAGTCCGGAAGGTGTGAGCTCTTCTCCTTTTTCTATATCTGCAACTGTATAAGTGGTGAAGCGTTGCGCTTCAGGAAGTTCCATATCCCCCACCATTCGGTTTCTCCAGACGTTCACTACTTCAACAGTAAGCTTATTTGTCCCGGCCACCAGAAAATCTTTGGCATTCAGGCGGTAGGGAGCCATCCAGCTAACGCCCAGTTCCTCTCCATTGAGCTTTACCCTGGCCATGACCCCAACCTCACCCAGGTTCAGAAAGAGATCCCCTTCAGGTAGCTCTTCAAGAGAGAACTCGGTGGTATAGGTGGCTGTTCCTGAATAGTATTTCTGCCTCCAATCGGACGATTCCGTCCAACTAACCAGTGCGCTCATTTGAACAGGCTCTGCAGGGCCAAACTCCTTATTTTCAAATTCAACGCTCCACTGCCCATTCAGGGTGACTAAAAGTTCGGGATCAGGAGAGTTCTTGTCATAACCTGCACCCGTATTTTTATTAGCCCGCGAAGTAAAAACGAGAAAACAGCTCTCATCCTTTTGCATGGCAAGAGGAACAGTTGTGCGTGCGCCATCGTCGGTATAATCATTCAATTTGCGAATTTCACCGGTGACTGCATCCCATAGCTGTGGTTCCAGTCCGCTCACCCTGAAAGAAGGACTGAACTCCAGAACCTGGTCTGACTGGTTTGTCAGGAAGTAGATCTCCATGCCGGGCAGGGTACGATGTGTAAACAGAAAGGACTTTTCGCCAGATACGCTAATATCAGCTGCCACACCAATGATGTCCAGGGCAGCCTGAAGGTCCATTCCATCCAGTACATAGCCCTCACCCAGGGGATTTTCCAACTTTCCCCCTGTGTGGGCTTCACCCCACATGCGATTGGCAATCTCCAGAATCTCCTGATCACACTGGGGATAATCCTGCAGGCTGGGGGATTTTTCAGGTTTTCCTCCCAGTATGCATCCTCCGGCCAGCACCAGCTCTTCCATTTTGGCCAGAACCGCGGGTCGCATGCTTATTTTCTCAGGTAGTGCCAGGATGGAGTAGGTCATTCCGTCGGGAAGCACAAACTTTCCATCTTCCACACTAAGCCGCTCCAGTATCACTTCCGCATTGATATAATCATAGGAATAACCTGCCGGAAGGGCCGGATCTTTTGTGCCCGACATTTTGGGGGTATCTTCACCAATGAAATAGGCCACATCAGCTGCATATTTACCTTGCTGCAGCATATGCTGACACCTGCGTACATAATCCACCCAGGCGGATCCCTGGTCGAACCAGGTATTCAGGCGGTTAAATTCCGTGGAAAACCAGGCATTGACTCCCGGAGCTTCTTCCCTCGGTTGCTGAATATAGAGATGGAAAACATAATGGTTGATTCCTTCCGTCCAGCTCCAGTCACCCCTTTTCTTCAACATGGCCGGATGTCTCATATAAGATTTCCCGGCAGCAGTAAAGGCTTCAGCCGAGGTGATGGGTTTCCCATAGATATGGGCTGCTGCAGAACCTGACTTGCACTCAATATTGCCCAGGCTTCCTTCGTTCCAGAACTCGCCTGCCACCAGGTCGCTCTGGCCTCCATACATCAGGAACTCGCCGGGATAGCCCCAGTGGCCATAATTCTCCAGCCAGGTCTTAAGTCCGTATTCATTGGCTACTTCCCTTAAGCCACCCACGTATTCGTAGGCCACATCATCGGCTACAGATCGTCGCAGGTCCCAGAGGAAGCGATCCGATTCCTCCACACTGCCCACTACCCTGCCTGAAATTACAGGGAGGTACTTCACAGGATCATAACCAAACTTGGCCTGAAATTTCGCGGCAAAACCATCGGTCCAGTTCTGGGACCCCATTTCATAACTGTCGGCAATCAGGTATTTAAGCGCAGGAAGACTCTCTTCAGGAATGCGCTTGATGATCTCGGCCATGTACTGCTCAAAATGAAAGCGGGCCAACTCTGCACTTGCCTTGTCAATTTCATAGCCTTTTCCCTGGGGGGCTGCGGGAGAATTTTGTGTTCCGGTGGGTGTCATCCCAATGCGCAATACAGTCCATTCACCTTCAGGTACATCATCAACAGTAAGCAGCCCATTGGCATCCATTTGATCGCTTACATCGTGCACTTCGTTGATGAGCATGCTCCCATCTGCTATATCCTTCTGTGATTCCCACAGGTAAGTGTCGAAGGCAGGGAAGGGTGTGGGATGCATTTTACCAAGGGATTTTTCCACATATTTCTCCAGCACCGGAGCTTCACTAATCCTGATCTCGGCAAAACCTGCAGAAGGCAGCACACCCTCTTCTGTTGCATCCCAGCTTGCACTTGAAGCATTGGAACACACCAGCCTGAAGGCTTTGGATTTTGTGTCAGGAATGGATATGGCCACCGGACCATGGGTCACGGGACCCACACCAACTCCGGTATTGCTTCTGTCAAATCTGAATGATTTGATGGTCTGGTAGGATCCTTCCATCTTAGCCTGCAACTCCACATCGCACATTAATCTGGGCTCGGCCGGGGTAATCAGAATGCTTCTTGCAGTTATGGGTTTAAGAGCATGCATGTTAATGGTATGGCTCTGGCCTTTTTCAATCTTAAAGAGGGCATTTCTTTTGGTGATCTCGTTATTTTCTGCCTTTATTTTTTGAAATCCAAGCACATAGGTATCCTGAAACTCTTCAGTAGGTTTTGGCAGCTGAACTGTGACCCTTCCACCACCCTTCACGGTAGTTTCGGAATACACAAGGTGACGCATGGCCTTGTCGGAAGTCACCCAGGGACCTCCACTCTGGCTCCATCCGGGACAATTAAACATCCCTATATCGATGCCCAGTCGGTGTCCTTCCACCACCACATGCACCATGGCATCCCACCAGGCTTCGCTGAAAAGGGGTACAGGTCCGTCCACTTCATCGGG
Source organism: uncultured Bacteroidota bacterium (assembly GCA_963713725.1). Taxonomy (GTDB): domain Bacteria; phylum Bacteroidota; class Bacteroidia; order Bacteroidales. Next base: position 603,124 of record CAVQMZ010000015.1, on the reverse strand, counting down.
GTTGATATTCCCGATGAGCACTGCTCCCAGGCCAAATTCCTTCATGGCTTCCAGGTCTTTGGTAATGCCTTCCTTGGATATGTCATCCCCTATCCAATAATAGTAGCACCAGGGCTTATTGGTATCGGCGGGCATTGTAAAACCCTCCTGGATCTGGTCGTAGCCCTCCTGGGAAATCTGCACGGGCCGGTCGCAAAAAGAGATTAAAAGTGAAATAGCAAGTAAGCTTGTAAGCCTGAAAATCGAAGCTTTGAATCGTAATTGAGCTTTCATAGTGTGTTTATTGGTTAATGGTTATTTAGTTAGTGGTTAATGGCTTATTTTGTTTGCTTGTATCGGCACTAAAATAGAAATTATACCAGTTTCTCTCCCTGGAAATGGGGCCTTCAGGTACCCCAGGTTCTTTTAACTCTGAAGCCCAATCCTCCAGGGCTCCTTTCAATTCGGCCGCCTTATCAGGATACTCAGAGATCAGGTTCTCAGATTCCACTCCACTTGCTTCCAGATTAAACAGGAATTCATATTCCCCTGCCTTCAGGAATTTCCAGTTTCCGGACCTGACCGCCGTCTGGTCCCAGAACCTCCAGAAAAGATATTTGTGGGGCTGGCCCTTTTCTTCACCTGTAAGATAGGGTACCAGGTTCACACCATCCAGTTCCGGAGCAACTTCTAATCCGGCAACAGCCAATGCTGTTGCAGCAACATCCAGGGAGCTGACAGCCTCATGATACTCAATACCGGCAGGCAATACAGCCGGCCAGCTTAGCAAATAGGGCACCCGAATGCCCCCTTCAGAAAGCATGCCCTTCTCTCCCACCAGGGGATCATTCAGGGAACCATCCCAGGCTCCTCCTTTAAACTCAAGGGTCCGGTCCTCCTTAATCATTTTGGTGGGGGCCCCGTTATCGGAGATGTAAAAGATCAGTGTATTCTCGTCGATCTCATATTCCTCCAGGGTCTTCCTGAGCTGTCCAACGCCATCGTCTATGGCCGACATCATGGCCAGACAATAGCGTCTTCTCTCGGGCATATCTCCCGGAAACCTGGACAGGTATTCATCGGTGGCTTCCAGGGGGACATGCGGCGCAAAATAAGCCAGGTAGAGAAAAAATGGCGCATCGTGGTTGCGTTTTACAAAGGCCACGGCCGCATCGCTTTGCACATCCAGGCGAAAACGGGGATCAGACCTCCACGCATACTCCTGGCTGTTTCCCTCCAGGTCAAAATTGGCCCAGTAGCGACCCATTGGTCCATACCAGGTCTCCATAAAGCCCCTCTCGGATGGGTAATAGGGCTTTCTTATGTCAGCAGAAATATCAGCGGGCCCTCTTTGATTCATGGGTTTAGCTGCAAGTTCGGGCAGATTCTCATTGATCCATGATTCCATAGCATGATTGGGATCCAGATGCCATTTTCCCACCATTCCGGTTACATAACCTGCCTGCTGCAGCCTCTGTGGCAGAAGGATTTCATCCAGAGGCATGGGCCATGTACCGTTATGATCCACCCCGAAGCGCTGCTGGTAACGCCCCGCTAAAAGTCCGGCACGAGAGGGGATGCACTGAGGGGCAGTAATATAACCCGAGGTCATCCGGACTCCGTCTTTACCCAGCTGATCCAGGTGCGGGGTCCTGATATCATCTACTACGCCCTGGATCCCTAAATCAGCATATCCCTGGTCATCGGTAAAAATCACAATGATATTGGGCTTTTCCGGAACCTGATCTGCGCTGCAGGAACTAAATCCTGTGAGCTGCAAGGCAAAAAGCAGCGTAAGTAAGATGGGGCAAGAGAATCGTGTCATAAGCTTGTTTTAATCAGTGTTTGCCAGTTGAACTATATCCTTCCCTTCTTTGTAGGCCTGGTAGAGGTTTACAAAAGGAGCATCATTCCTTACTTCCTTAGCCGCATCATAGTCAGGATTCAGCACAGGCCAGTACTGCCGGTCCACTTCCTCCTCCAACCAGGATATCAGTTTGGTATATAAATCTAGTGTCTTTTCCGGCATTTCAGCAGCCAGGTTGTGCTTCTCCTCAAGGTCTTTTTCCAGATCAAACAGCTTTAGCCTGCCATGCCAGTCCAGAATCAGCTTGTAATTCTCTTCCATGATGGCAGAGCGGGGAGTCAGGTATTGTCCGTCGAAGGGACTGAATACAGACACATTAAAGGGGTAATGCCAGTAACGGGTATCGTGGTCGTATGCACCTTCCTGGTTTGTGGGGTCTTTTAGTAAAGGCATCAGACTCCTTCCGTCAATGTCCGCTTCCTGATAATAGGAGCTGAGGTCATATCCGGCAGCCTGCAGAATGGTCGGGTAAAGGTCGGTGCAATCCACCGGTACATCACACCACTGACCTGAATTGATTTTACCCTTCCAGCGAAGAATCAGGGGTACCCGGATCCCTCCTTCGCTCAGACAGGCTTTGCCTCCTCGCAGGGGTGCACAGGTGGTGGCAAACTCACCTCCCACAGACACCCTGAGATCCCATCCGCCGTTGTCCGACATAAAGATCACCAGGGTATTGTCCTCCAGGCCCGTCTCTTCCAGTTTATCCAGAATCTTTCCCACCGAATTATCCAGACCTCTGACCATCCCTGCATAGTTGGGATACCCGGTGGCCGTTCCAACCCAGCGTCTCTTTACCTGCAAAGTAAGCACTGTCTTCCGATTTGGCCTGCCAGGGTCCGTGTACGGCAAAGTGGCTAAAATATAAAAAGAAGGGTTGATTTTTGTCCTTTGCCCTTTTGTCCAGGTAATTCAGAGCCTGAACAGTCAGGTCATCGCTGAGATACTCCTCTCCGGTCTCCTCACCAGCATCGCCCATCATCCACTGATCCTGAGGTATCTTCGGAAGGTGTGCTGTGGAACGATTGTTCCACCCTTCCCTCCAGTTAAAATAAACGGACCCACCTGCATCAAACCATGCAAGGGGCTCGAAACCCTGATCTTCCGGCTGATAACCTTCTGCCCCAAAGCCACCAATATGCCATTTACCAATAAAGGCTGATTGGTAATCCGGCATGGCTTCGGCCAGGGAAATCTCATCCCAGCCCCCATCCCATTTCGTTCCGGCAGGAAGAGCAGAATTGGAAGAACCGTTCAGCCAGGCTTGCTGAATGGGAATTTGGTCATGATGATAAATCACATCATGCAGGTATTGACCCTCTGGTGGATCCATACTCTGATTATAGTAGGTATCCCGATGAGGCATGGCAGTGGTAAAGCCCAGCCGTGCCGCATATTTTCCTGTCAGGATAGCAGCCCTGGTGGGAGAACAAAGTTGATTGGCATAGGCTTTGGAAAAGGAGAAACCCTCTGCCGACAGCCTGTCCAGGTGGGGTGTCTCATAAAACATCTCCGCAGGGTCCACGCCCAGTGTCTTTTGTGCATAGGCAGTGCAATCCATATAGCCGAAATCATCGGCCAGAATCAGTATGATATTGGGACGCTCAGGGGCCTTCTCACAGGAACTAAGCAGCGTTGCTGCTGCAAGTATAAATATAAGTCTCAAGTACATCATAAGTAAGTAAACTATTACAATTCAACAATAAATGAATAATCGCCAGGGCCCAGAGTGTGTTTGTCATCCGGAAGGATCAGTTCACCCTTTGTATTGGGCGGAACGCTTACCCGGTATTCGAAACGCCCTGGGGCAAGCTGCATCCAGGACGCTTTAATCTCACCCTGAATACTCTGGTATGTGGCTGCTGCATGATCCAGTTCAAGGATGAAATTGGGACGCAAAACAATCTTTTTGAAACCAGGTTCCTCCTGATCAAAATTAATCCCTGCCAGGTGGCGGTAAAAGTAATTATCCACAGCCCCCATGAAATGGTGGATGTCGGAGCTGCCCCGGTTAAATCCCTCCCACAGGGTAGTGGCACCTTCCCCCACCATCCAGCCAAAGGAAGGCCAGGTGGGTTCAACGATCAGGTCAAAAGCCAGATCTGCATAGCCATTTTTTGGCAAGTATTCGTATGCCGAATGAACGGCAAATATTCCCCCGTATAAGTGGTTTTCCTTCTCTTCGACAATGTTCCGGATCAGTCGGTCCTCTACCCTTTTGCGATCGGCTTCCGGCACAATGCCATAATCCAGGGCCATCACATTCAGTACAGGGACATACTCATCATAGGGGATATTCCCTACATATTCGGCCTTTTCCGAATCGTAAATCCATCGGTTGATGCCGGTTTTCACCCTCTCTGCCTGAGCTGCAAGCTGCTTTTGATCCTCCCTGTAGCCCAAAACCTCAGCCATATGTGCCAGGCGTTTTAAAACCAGGTGAAAATTCAGGGCCGCATGGGCTCCGTTTCCCCCGGGTTTCTGACCCTCCTTATCTTTCAGTGGCGTAACCCAATCCCCCAGGACTTCCTCGAATACCCCATCCATCTCAGGCATGTTGTTATTCTCCCAGGAGAAATTCACCCACAACATCATCGGGTCCCAATACTGCTCAAACAGGCGGATATCCCCGTAGTACATGTACATATACCAGGGCACATGCACTGCAGCTGAGGACCAGAGGGTGGAGCTTCCACGCATATAGTGGTTATCCGGAGCAATTATGGACAATCCCCCGTCCGGATCCTGGGTATCCCACATATCACGGGTATACTTCGTCATCAGGGCGGCCAGATCGTGGTTGGCCATCCCAAATTCCATGCCGGTAACCGCATCGCCCATCCACCCGTTCTTCTCGCGGTGCGGGCAATCTGTGGGAATGCTATGCAGGTTAAAACGAAGGGACTTGACACAGATGTCATGCACAGTATTGGCCGTTTCGTTGGAACAGCTGAAAGAACCCACCCCGGGTACATCCGAATGCACCTCGATGACCTCAATATCCTCCTTGCTTAACTGACCGCTGTAACCATAGATGGTGGCATAGCGGAAGCCCTTATATGTAAACTTGCAGATGGCCTCCTCCCCTGGAACTCCTTTGGCAATGTAAGCCATTTGCTGAAGCTGGGCAGGCTGGTGGATATCCAGGGGATTTTCATGCTCGCCAAAATAAACCAGGATCTTATCCCCTTTTTTTGCGTTTGGCAGTTTGATTTTCAACCAGCCGGAAAGCTGGGTACCGGCATCCACCCATATCCCGTTTCTCCATCCACCCTGGTTCACCACCTCAGCCGGCGGGTAAAATTTCACCTTCCGGATGGGTTGACATAGCTGGGCTTTAAGTTCTCCTCCCGGTGCAGGTGCAGGCTGAACCTTATCCCAGTCAGCATCATTCAGACCGGTTTCGGCCCATCCTTCTATTTCTTTTGTGGCATCATAAATCTCACCCATGTGAGGGCCATCGTAGACCACAGGTCCCCCTCTTACCTTCCAGCTCAGATCTGTGACCACATCCTCACTGCTTCCATCCGTATAATCCACCTTTATCCGGCAAATCAGTTTCGGCTGCCCCACATAGCCATCTTCCCTGTAAAACCACCAGTGATCGATGGCCCGCTGACTGTAGAACCCGCTTCCCAACATCACTCCCACTGCATTTTTTCCCTTTTTCAACTGAGCAGTGATATCGTGGCTGGCATACAGAATGGTTTTTTTGTAGTTGGTCCAGCCCGGATCCAGCACCTGGTCGCCGATCCGCACTCCGTTTACATATAATTCGTAATAACCAATTCCGCTTATAAATGCTGTGGCCTGAGCTACTTCTTTGGGGGTTTCGATCTCTTTTCTGTACAGGGGGGCGGGATCGTATTTATTCACATCAAAAAAGTTGTAGCGCTCCCACATGTTCATGCGCATCCCAAAATAACTTGGCAGGCCCCACTCAAAACAGTCTTTCTCAACCTCCTTTTTTCTCCACCACTCCCTGGCCCACTCCTCCTGGGGCCTCCAGGAGATCCATGCCGCTCCTTTCCAGTCGGTTTCCGAAAAAAGACCGGTCGTAAATTTAGCTGCATCGCTCCAATCCTGTTCCTTCCCATTTTTATCCCATAGCTTGACTTTCCAGAAATAGGAGGTGGCTGGCTCAAGCGCCTTTCCATTATATACAATTTGAGTGTTCTGACCCGACTTCTTTTTACCGGAATCAAGCATATCACCCCTGTTTTCCAGAAGTAACTCTTCTGAAGTGGCCACCAGAAGGCGATAGGCTTTTTGAAACTGTCCCTCCTCCTCTGAAGAGAGTTGCCAGAAAAACCTGGGATCAGGCATGTCAACACCCATGGGATCCACCAGGTATTCGCATTTCAGTTTGACTGCCTCAACCCTGGCAAACACAGACAGGGTAAACAAAAACGTCAGACTAAACAGCAGGGTTCTTTTCATGGTCTTGAGGATTTTATCAGGATCTCCGTTTCAGTTTCATTTCCCTGGTTTAGGATTTCCACTTTGAGTATACCATGTCTGTCACTGGTGTAATTCCTGGAAACTTCACCTGCTGTAAAAACATACACTTCATTTGGATAGAGACCCTCTACATCAAGGGTGAAACTGTCTTTGGAGCTGGTTTTCAACAGTACCCTGTCGGGGCTGTAAGCAACAATTTCGATCATCTGTGGTAAAGCTTCACCACTTACCGATATGGGAGCGGTCTCAATGACTTTTTCGCCGGATTCCATTTTACTCAGCCTTTCTCCCAGGACTTCGTGCCTGGCGGGATACCAAAAACGAGGACTTACCAGTTCAATGTGTCCAGCCTCATACTGTTCTATTTTCACCCGTCCGTTCAGTGAAGAGAGCTCCCTGATACCGGAGGCCGATATGGCCTGTGTAACATGGAAAACATGAGTGGAAGTCCCCCATTTTCCACTGACCCGGGAAGTCCGGACCAGGGGGGTAAAAACAAAGCCATAGCTTCCATCCTGATTCTCAAAAGCCTGAATTCCATCATGACCTTTTACCTGTGGGTCCAACCATGCCTTCCCTTCCCAGAGCATGGGGTATTTGGAATGACTGAAACCCGTTGCCACAAGGGATATACGCTGGTGAGCCCCAGAGAACTTTACCGACGCAAAGTTGTCCCTGGCTTTTACCATGGGGGGAAGATTCTGAATCACCTCACCATGCAAGGCTTCCAGAGAGGGCCCGAAGACTGGTTCTTGTTTATTTGCCTTTCCTGAGGCGTCCAGGTAGGCTTCCAGTTCGGAGGAATTCAATCCATATCTGACACTTTCTTCATAGGGGGTGGTCCAGGAGGAACGATCGTCTCCGTAAGGGATAAGGATGCAATCTATCTCCATGACGCTCCCCTTTTTGATGATGTTTCCTTCGATAAGGGGTACCAGCATCAGTTCGGCCTTCCCATCCTCGTGGCCTATGGCCGAATAGCCAACCCGGTCGAAGAAGCTTCCGTTCACATTTCCCGATACCTTTCTAATGACCAGACCCGCATTGCCATCAGCATGGGGGTATGCACTGAAAAAAGAGTTATAGGGCTTAAGCTCTTCGCCGGTGATGTCCCACTTTCCATCGGTTTCCATGGGATGCGTCCGGATTTCTCCATCGGGTGCGGTCCATGCCAGTTCCTTCCAGTTAAGCTTGCGGATGTAACTGCCCTTATTGATGAGCCTCAAATTTTTCACCACCTCACCTCCAATCTCCACATCCTCATTAAATGTATACCTCAGGCGAATGTGGGTGCGGCTCTCATCCTCCTGGGGCATTTCAAAAATCTCCAGGTGCTGATCCACTTTTCCATCCGATGAAACATAATTCAAGGTAAACCAGGCCAGGTTTGGACCTGCAGAATAGATTTCAGAACCCTTGTAGACCGGATACCTCCAGTTCCCAGCGGCATCGAGGTACTGAAGCCAGCCCTCCAGGGCCACATGGTGGTGCTGGGGCGAACCGGCCCACATCTGACCGCTGAGTGGACGATAATCGGCCAGTGTATAGGCCCTGGGTTCCCCGGATGGTACCGAACCAAATTTGGTGGGAAGGGAAAAACAGGTGGTCTCAGTTACCCCCTGGGAAAGATGGTAGTAGATCTGAAAAAAACGGATTGAAGAGACCTGTCTGAGGGCATGATCTCCCCAGTTCTGGTGCAGATGAAGCACATTGAACGACAGCCTTTCAGAAGCTTCCAACTGGACAGGAAAATAGCTCTCACTGAAAGGGGTATCATCGGGTTCTTCCTTCTCCATACCAAAATTTTTAGCCGATTCAACTGCCACAGGCAGAGGGAAGCCCGTGGTATCTGTGAGTATGGCGCACTCCAGGGCTCCGGCTCCGGAATGATGCTGGATGTAAATCTTTCTCTTCAGATCATCGTTCGTAATATCCAGTCCGGTGGACAGGTACATGTTGGGGTTGCGAAAAAAACTGGTGAACCAGTCTGCACTTTGTCCATATACATTTTGAATTTCATAATAGCCTTTGGCCGGATCATAGCCTAAAAACAAACCATTGGAAACAGTGAAGGCCTCATCTGGCAAGGGATGGGCTTCCTGTTCTAAGTAATTCTCAACACTTTCCTCATCCTCCCCCGGAAAGAATACCAGGTGGGCTTCCATGACTTCTCCCTGACCCGGACTCCCTGCCAGGGGTATAGAAATAACTCTTTTCGAGGCTTCTCCTCCCAGAATTCCCAAAAACTGACCTGGATCGGGTGATGAGAGCATCCACCCGCTTTCTACCTCCTTGATTCGACTATTCATATGGCAAAGCAGGAAGGCCTGGCTAATTTCGATGCTTTTCATGAAACTTCAATCGACCTTCAATATGCAATTTTTCCGGGTAGGCATTGATCACAAATTCTCCTTCCAGTGGCAGTGTATCCCCTTTGGCAGAAGCAAGCTGAAAATCCAGGAGGTGGGCATCTGTAAAATAGATTCCTGCCCTCCAGGTATTCTGACGGGCTTTAAGAGGCGAAAGCTGACTGCTATAGACATTGCCCTCTTTGTCGATCACTTGTAGCACCATTCCTTCCTCTGAAAAAAAATTATGGTCACCCACAAGGAATTCCTCTACCGAGGGTTTTTCCAGGTTGGCGATGACTTTATAGTTCGGTGACTGGCAAACCATTCTTTTCCTGGCCTTTTCGGACGAATCCCACAGGCCCATGGGTACCTGCTTCCCATCCGATATGCTCCCGGTGGTACCGGATTCATGTTCTGAAAACTCGAAAAACACATCCACATAGGCATCCTTGGCCAGGTTTTGGTATTCGGTGGACTCATTAAAAAACTGGGCGATCACCCCGGTTTGAAGGCTTGCGACTAACAGAACCAGGAGGATTGGAAATAACCTTTTCATTTCAAAGTACATAGGACGCATATATTTTTTTTCATGATATTTGGGACTCTGAACCGAATGAACCTTTTTATCAGATTAATGAGACAGGAATAACTTTCCATGATAAGGTTTCAAATTCAACTGCTGGCCATTGTCAAAAGAGGTGATTTTCCCGGTTTCCGGATCCCATTCCTCAATTTTCCCGTAAGTGCTTAAAGTAAGACTCGTATGAATCTCCTGCCCTGAATCATTCAGCACAAAGAACACATCCTTCCCCTTCACTTGTTTGTGGGCAATACCCACATCAAGGGATTCATCTCCAAGTATAATGGCTTTGTCCAGCCATTTCTCCAGCTGTTCGTTTAAGGTTTCTGCCGTCCATTCTTCCAGAAACACCACCCCTGAAGCTTCGGCAATGAGCCCTGAGAATGCATCCCTGATCTCCGTATCCGGGAAATGCAGGTCTGAATTGAGTGGAGTCTCTTCAAGAAATACCAGTCGGCCACCGCTTTTTGCAAAATCAAGAAGACTGTACCAGGACTCTGCCGGAAGTGTATTAACAGAAGGGAGTATCAGTACTTTGAAATTAAAGGGTCCTGTTTTTAACATCCCATCTGTTACCCGGGCCCCGGCCAGTGCTTCACCATCCAGGTACAGGTATTCCCAACGATAGTCAAACATCGTCCGTGAAGCATCTATAAAGCAGGAATCTATGCGGTTCAGATCCTCATTGGCACCTGACACTCTCTGCCAACCGGATACACGATGGTATCGGGGCATGTAACGGGTCCACATGGATTCGATGGGGTAAACAAGCCCCACATCTGCTGCGGTAAAACCACTCTGGAGCATCAAATTAATCCTGCCCACATAGGTATTAAAGGCCTGCTTCTCCTCCTGGTCCGAATTACTCAGTCGAAGGTAGCAATTGAAATCGGTCACTCCTCCCTGAAGAAGCATGTTGAGGTGTCCACGCACTGCTGCTGCCGGGGTTTCTTTTCCATCCAGCATGGCCCGATCGGCTACAGGACAGGGTTCCGCCATCACATAGGGATGACCCATAAGCTCAGCTGCACTGGATGCCAGCTTCGGAGTATGTACCGGCATTTGTTCCGGGAAGCAGCTCAGGATATCAATCCCCGGTGCATGCATTTCCCTGAAACACTTCATGACATCTCCGTAAAGGGGGACATGAGCAATCATGGACTCCTCCAACAAAAGATGTCCTCCTGAATAAAAATTGTGATCCTCACACCAGTCTTTAATCGTTCCAAAATAGTTAGTGGCCATCAGGTCGGCTACAGTATGGAAGTACTGGTAACGTACCTGCTGCCCGGCCGGACCTTTATCAAAGTAAAGCTCAACCAGTCTCTCCTCAGGCCTATAACCGTAACGTTCGACCATGGTCTCCGTAAGCACATTATGCCATGGAACCAGGGCATGGTTCAGCTTGTAGCGGTGAAACTGAAGAGCCATGCTTGAGGGTTCGTCAGTAAAGGTGGCTGTATAATACTTCCCCAGGTCTTCGCCCTGGTACTCCACATATCTTTCATGGGTTGTTTCGAGGAAGGCCGTAGTCACTTCCGGAATCATCAGGGAAGGATAGCGGGAACCCAGCTTGCTACCCCCTTTATCAAAGGCCTGAAAGCCTTCATAGAGTACATGTTTTGAAGCTGCAAATAGCCTCCATTTTCCATCAGGGGCATTCCAGTCGAGCCAGTCCCCCTTCACATACTCTTTCAGGTCAACAGACTCAGCAGTATTCGTTTCTCCGTCATAGATCCTGAAGGCCAACATCTGAACCACCTCTCCCGGAGGCATCAGGAAATGAACCTTTCCTGCCACCAGGGAATCTTTCATAAAAATCCCCATACTTTCCCATGAAGGATTCTTTTTGATCACCCTATCGCCTGCATTTCCGGAAGGGTAGCCCTGCTCATCATAGAGCCACAGGTCTAGATCCTTTTCCTTTGCTTTCTCACAAAAAAGCTGCGTTGCCCTCATGCCTTCATCGGTGAGATAGCTTTCATAAGGCACATTAATGGCCAGTCCTCCCCACCCATTCTCCAGGGTTTCCATAATCAGGGAATCCATGGCCACAGGATCCATTGGAATGTTGTGCCAGTTCCGGTTCATGCGGTATTCCAGGGGTGGATTTTCCCATTTGGCTTCTAGTCCACCATCCCCTGATGAACAGGATACTGCCAGGAATAAGAAGGCCAACAAGGCGATCATTACATGTGATGGTTTTTTCATATTGGTTAAATTAGTGGCTTGGCTGCTTGGTTTCACGGCGAACTTCCACACAATCTTCTGATTTTACTATTTCAATATCCATGTATGCCCAATCTGTGGTCTTTACTCGTCAAGGTAATCGGGATTTGGAACAGGTAAGACAGCCTCGGTTTCAATGAGGAAATCCGCGATCATCAGGTCCAGCTCCTTCACCAGCTCTGGCATCTCCCCTGCCAGGTTAACGCTTTCCCCGGGATCCTCTTCTAAATTGTACAATTCATAATCATCCTCCCAGCCCTCTCCTCCATAAAAGAAGCGGATCAATTTGAAATCATTTTGCCTTACAGAAACTGCAGGACGTTCTTCAAACGCGGAAAAGGGTTTGAAATTAAATACCGTATTGCGATCTAATTTTTCCTCTTTAAGGGCAGGAACAATACTGATTCCATCAAATTCAATTCTCTCAGGTTCAGGTATATTCAACATATCCAATATGGTGGGATACCAGTCAACGCTTGAAACAAATTCTGAGCTCTCCATGCCAGGTTTCGTAGTACCCGGCCAGCGCACACACATGGGTACCCGGGTTCCTCCCTCATAAATGCTCGCCTTGCCGAACCTAAGTGGATCATTGTTGGTGGTTGGGGTATTCCAGTAAAGGGTTTGCACCTCTTTGGTGCTTACTGCCAGTCCTCCATTGTCACTAAAGAAGATAATGATGGTTTTATCATAGAGTCCCTGTTTCTTCAGTTCTCTAATCAACATTCCCACAGCATCGTCAAGTCCTTCAACCTTGGCTGCATAGGATGCATTTTTTTGAGGTGTATCGGGATCCATTCCTTTTAGCTTGTGGTAGTACTTGGCCGAAATATCCCGCTTGGCATCAATGGGGGTATGGGTGGAAAAAGCCCAGTAGTTCAGGAAGAATGGTTTACTTTTATTTTCGCGGATAAATTTCACTGCCTCTTTGGCCATTCTGTCTTCTATGTATTCTGCATCGGGGCCCTCCGTTTCCCAGAATACCCAGGGAGAAAAGTAACCCCCCACTGGTCCGGGAACCGGCGAATTGGGGATATCCACATCAAAGCCATGATTCAATGCATCATAGGGAGCATGACCCAGGTGCCATTTGCCAAAATGACCGGTGCTGTACCCTCCGTCTTTAAGAGCTTCCGCCAGGGTGTAATACTCTTTTGAGAGACGGGTAACAGAACTGGGCAGCAAGACTTTTCGACTGGCCGGCCCACTTTCAGGGACTGATTGTTCAAAGACTTCCTCATCCACATGACATGCCGGAGTTACAATTCCTACCCTTGCAGGGTACATCCCGGTCATAATGCTGGCCCTGGTGGGTGAGCAAAGTGCATTTGCCGCATAGGCGTTCCTGAAGACCATGCCCTCAGCTGCCAGTGCATCAATGTTCGGAGTCTCATAAAGCTCACTTCCCATGTAGCTTACGTCCATCCACCCCAGATCATCGGCCAGTATAAACAGGATATTGGGTTTTGTGGAATTCTCCTTAGAGCAGGAAAAAAAGAGTGTGAGAAAAAGGAGAGCGGTGATAGGATACCGTGCTGTAATATTACTCATAATTGGACAGTTTGGTATTACCAAATATATGCATATAAGCAAGCCCTATCAATGACCTAATTGCGCTTTCCTTTGTATTATTTGACCCAATAAGATTATACAGCTCCCGCAACAATCCCCAGGAGCACTAATCCCACACAATATTTATGTGGTATAAATTGATTCGCTTTACAAGTCTCTGATCCAGATATTTCTAAAGCAGATGGCTTCGCTGGGATCGCCATGATCCTGAAGCCTGATGGGGCCGTCTCCATGCTCAACGACCTCAGGAAATCCGATATATGGAGTGGTGCCGTTTATTCTGGTGTGGTTTTGAACTATGATCCCATTGTGAATCACAGTTACATAAGGATAGCTTCTATAGTTCCCATCAGGCTTAAATGTAGGAGCCTGGTAAATGATATCATACACATTCCATTCTCCAGGCTTTTTCATGGCATTTACCAGAGGAGGCGTTTGCTTGTAAATGCTGGTAGCCTGTCCGTTGGCATAGGTTTTATTGTTGTAGTTGTCCAGAACCTGAACTTCGTACATGCCCTGTAAAAAAACACCACTGTTGCCCCGAGCCTGGCTGTTCCCGGTGATAGATTCAGGGACCTTCCATTCCAGGTGAAGTTGAAAATCTCCGAAGTGTCCTTTAGTTTCAATGTCTCCTGTACCTTTTTTCACAGTAAAAACTCCATCTGAAACAATCCATTTTGCCTCTCCCTTACTACTGCTTTTCCATGCAGAAAGGTCTTTGCCGTCGAATAATATTACTGCATCTGAAGGAGCCGGAACAGGATCATCGCAAGAAACAGATCCAGGAGTCACCACTTCTGGCTGGGGAAGCCAGAACTCCGACATATCGGGCTTCATTTTACCTGGCTCAGGATACTCTTCCTGAGCAGTAAGCATGTCAGAAGTTATAAGCGCAATAATCAGTAAACATATAGTCCGGTAAGTATGTGTTTTCATGTTGGGAATATTAAATATGATACAATGTTATTGACTGTTCCAAGGTAAACATTACAACAGCAAAAACCATCCATTACAATATTCTTTGAAATCGCCATTCTTTATCCCATTCGATTAAAACGCACGGTTTGATTCTCGATGCCTTTTTCGATGAGAGCACTTCCCATTTTTTCAATATCCATGCGTTCCAGGTTGGCTTGTTGAACGGTAGATACCCACTGCCTGGGCCAAACCTCCATGCCACCCAGGGCTCCCAACCAGGCCGCAGTATTACAGGTATTGCTATCGGTATCCCGTCCTGCCTTGACACCGGTGAGAACTGTTTTGTAAGGATCACCCTGTCCGTATACAAAGTAAGCAAGGGCAAGGGGTTGTTGCTCAGCGAAGAAAATTCCGTTGTAAATCTTCTCCTCCATTTCGACCCGGGGTTCCTCTCTTTCCGGCATAGGGCCATCCACGGCCGTTGTACAGGACTTGACCAGGCAGTGTTCATAGAGATTCTCAAAGAGCTGGGTGGTCGACGTGGCTTTCTGCGCGATCTCCACTGCCCGTGTGAAAAGTTCTTTGGCAAGTGGCCCGGAATCATCCAGCACCGCCTGAACCACGGAATCGACTGTTGCACCTTTCTTGAAGGCCGCTGCCTGACCGGCAACAACGGAAGATAGAATGTCTTGCTCCAGGGGCGCCTTCCAGATTTTACACATGGCCGTGGTCACTGCCGAGGCTTTATCGGGATCACCGGCATAAAGCATGGCTACCGGTTGCCACCAGCCACCACCGCCACCCTGTTGATGGTCTATTCCTGCATCCTCAGGCGAAACCTCTCCTTTTTCGATGCGCTTGAGAGGCTTTAAAGCCACAGGCCACCAATTTGAGAAGTCAGCGTGCTCCAACAACCAGGGTGATAAACTGGCAGCTTCGTAGGGGGGATCTGTCTGTAGTAAATAGTTTGCCAGATCCATCCGAATAAAGGTATCATCTGTGATATTACCAGCTGCGGCATCAAGGGCCCTCCCGGGTCCCAGTCCAATGAATGTTCCGGGCGTGTCATAGGGAAGAGGATTTTGAAAATCGGGAAACATTTTGGCTATTCGAAGGTAATGCATGCCTTCAGTCGGACCACCCATGGCATCGGCAATGGCCGCACCCATAAAACAGCCCATGGCCTTGGAGCGGTAGATGTTGAGCTTTTCTGGATCAATGCTCTTTGATGTAAAGAGGCATGATGGAGTCAGTGAAGCGCCTAAAGCTGATAATGCGGTGGTTTTCAGAAATGCTCGGCGGGAATGGTTCATCATTTGCTTCATCTTGTTTTTACTTTGTTAAAATGTACTCTTAATACAGTAAATATTATGAAAGAGCAGCTAGTCCAGTTTCTGTTTTGCGATCTCTATATCTTTTCGGGCATATTCCTCAAATTTTATCCAGTCTGCCATTCCCACTCTTTTCATCCAAATGGGATTGATGTATTGTTTCATCGCATTTTCTGTGTATTTCTGCCAAAAGTCCAAGGCCATCTCCAGCTGTTCTACTGCATTCTCCTGATCTTCTTCTTTTTTCGTTTTTCGGTATAAAGCCAGGTGTGTTGTGCCACTAATTTTATACGCATAATACTTGCCTAAAAAGCTGATTGACCTTATGTCTTCAACTGTATTTGAAAGTTCCTCATTTTCAAACTCATTAAGGCCATCTATTATCGCGATGGCTTTATCAGAATGGTTGTGAAGCTGTTCAGATACTTGCAATGGCGTGGTTAATGATGAGGTTCCGCCATTTGCAATCATCTCAACATAGTCAGGAATGGTTTGGTTGTTTGTACCCGGATGAACGGGTTGCTGTATAAACTGCTCAACATGGTGGATGCCCAGCCCGTCTATTGAGGCTGTTGGATGTCCGTTACGTGATCTGCAAGCTTCTATATACCAGCTAAAATCGGCCGGCCCCCAGTGAAAACCCGTAGTTACAGGATATATCATCGATGCTTCGTTCCAGGCGGTAAAAAGCTGTTTCCCATCAACTTCAGGGAAACGATGCTTTAGCAAGTCAGCAAATCGTTTATCCGGCATATCAGGATTGTAGCCCAGCCTACCCATATTCATCCAATGGTACCAATGTTTTTTTATTTCCAACTCCCGGGGCGATTTTGGATTCCTGGATAAATACTCACGCCCCCATACATTACCATCTGAACCATAATAAAAGCCCTGCGACACATCGTAAGGAATATTTTTTATGAATTCACGCAAAAAGCCAGTACCACCCCAGCGGAAGTAGTAGTTGTCGTCATTTCGAAGTGTCCAAAGGGTTTTCTTACCTTTAATTTCCTTCACAAATTCGTTGCAATAAGGCTGATTGGTTGAGCTCATGATATGTGCCTCTGCATATTTAAAACTGAATATAAAACTGACATTTTCATTTTCAATCAATGGCGCAAACTGATCCTCGATGTTTTTTACCTGACCCTGATGCAAGCGGTGAATAAAAGTGAGCTTTCTGTCGGGAAACAGTTCCAATGCGTCGAGAACACCTTAAGCCGTAAGTTTCAAACGCCCATGCTTCTTTTACATCCGCGGGCTGATCAATCATATTCTCACCAACAGTAATTCCAATTCCCGCTAAATCGGGATAAGTAAGCAGCATTTGTTTTACACTTTTTCTGAAATAATCTTTTGTGATCGGGTTATCAATTTTTTCATCAATTCCATATTTACCATCAATGCCCCAGTCAAAAATATTCCACTGCATTAAATAGAAATCAATGTTTCGCTCTTTGGCATAGCGCATCACCTTTTGCCAGAATAGTATCTTTTCTTCAATGCTTATGTGCTTGATCAATTCTCTATTGTTGTAGATGTTTGGGTATTTCACACCGTTTCCTACCGGACGGAATACTTCAACAGGAGCAGTTGTTCGGTAAACATCATCGAGTGCAACATCGGGGTATTCAGGCACTTTTATCATTGAAGGGAAGGCATGAAGATTCCAGAGTGAAATCAGGTTGTAACGATCACGCGCCAGTTCATCGATGTATTCTGTCCAGAAATCCATGCTCCACATTTCAAGCATATTTTGCTGGCATGCTTCGCTTGGGTCAGTATAAGTCGGGGTTCGCACATCCAGGGGAATATTAAATTTCACACCACGTGTTGGCATATAAGGATTTTGATTTGTTTCTTCAATTTTATCTAATCCTGCGATCTGGATTTGCTCGGTCAGTTCAAGCACACCATACATCAGCCCGGGTTCATCAGCACCCACAACCCAAATTCGTTCCTGTTTATCTTTTTTGATGCAAAAGCCCTCAGACTTCAATTCAAAATTCAGTTCTGGACATTTTTTGCCTTCAGATACTAACTTAGTATAGTCTGCCAGGTTAAGCAAAATCACATCCCCATCCCTATCACCTGTTTTACCCATAGCTATGCCTTGTGAGCTAAGCTCGTTTCGTAAATCGGCCAGAGCAAATTCAAGCATTGGCGAATCTTCTACCGAATAAACGGATATTGTTTTTTGAGCAAACAGGTTGACTGAGAATAGGGTTAATGTAATACCAAAGATTAGTTTGCCAGGAAAAATATGGCGAGGAATGCTTTTCATATGTTAATTTTTTTCCATTAACTATTCTAAGATGGGATAAACTCCAATAAAATCCAGGATGGCCCCCTCTTTTCCATCAGCACTCCCCATTAGTTCAATTACATCTCCTTTTTTCAGATCAATTCCCCTGAAAAGCCTCCATCTCCAGCAGTCGCGTATCTTCGTCCATTAAAAGGAAGCTGCCTCTTCCCCGTTCACAAGGAGCTGAACCTCTGATTGCCCTTCTTCCCCGTCAAAATAGGTGATCCGGATATCATAGGTGCCGGAAGCTTCAGCGAAGATCGCCAGACGCCGTCCCCGATCCTGTGGTTTCCACGCCCCATTCCTCCATCAATTCCTCACTGAATACCTCGTATCCATCCAGCTCCATCTCTTCCACCTCCATACCCAGTGTGGGGGGAATTCCCTGCACTCCCCCGTCGATCATCCCCTGTTTAAATGCCCTCAGGAGTGAAAAGGATGCACCGTCATAGTGTTTCAGTACCAGCCCGTTCACCCGGGCCGGGTGTTCCAGGGCCACTTTGATCCCCTCCTTCACCAGTGCCGGAGAAGCATTCATTCTGGCAGCTATGCCAGTGAGATAGTACATTTCCTCACCAAGCAGTTCCCTGTTGGTGGCCAGCCAGTCCTTTCTCAAAGAGAAATCCTCACCTTCCACCCCCAGCTGTTCCGTATGATCCTGGTTTACCAGTGATCCCAGATAGGGTGCGACTGCCCTGATATCCATTCCGAAATCAATGGCCTTAGCCCCTGTCCCCCATGAAAGGACATCGTTAAAGCGCAAATGACAGGAAGGATTTTCCTCCTTTATCTTTTCTGCGATCTCCTTATAAAAGGCCGTGGTGGAGCGGGTTCTGAAATCGATCCACTGCTGTTTCTGGGGTTGGGCATTCCAGTCCTTCTTCAATACCGGGATGGCTGCCTCCAGGTCAAATCCTTCCTCCCTGGCACGGGCAATGCAGTGCTCACAAAAGCAGCTTGCACCCTCATCATTGTCATTGTTGGTGTAAATCAGCTGGCAGGTCTGAATGTAGTCCACATCATAATTTGCAGCAATATCCCCGAAGAGTGCGACCACATACTCCCGGGGCACCGGGTTGTTGGGACAAAATCTTACTTCGCTTGCCGAGGTCCCGTCAATGGTCTTTTGTTGCCATTCGGGATGTTGTCTGATCATGGACTTTGGGATGGGAAAGTGACTTACCTCTGCTCCCACCGCCATTCCCCTGGCCCGGCATGAATCAACAACAAGCTGGAGCCAGTCGGTCTCCCTGATCCACTCATGGTCAGACAGAAGGGGTTTGATCTCCCCGTATCGCTCCCACTCCGGAAAGAAGCTAACCCGGGAGTCCTCGGCATCGAAAATATCCCTGGCCGGATTATGTGGAAATTCAGGAGCCTGGAAAGGACGGTGTTCCTCATGCATCACCACAATCAGGTAGAGGTTATTCACAGCCGCCATGCTTTGCATGTTGTCCAGGATGTAGCCCATCCCCTCATCTGCAATGGTCCATGGCCTGATCTGGGTTCCCACTTCAAAGGCTGAGAGTGGAGTCGGGCTTCCATACCCGGCCGGCTATCCGCTGTTTCCTCCTGTACCTGCTGGCAGGAAATACATACCAGAGGAATAAGTACAGCTAATCGAATTTTTGTCTTCATCTTATAACCAGTTTTGTTCCTGACCACTGAAATCCAGGTCGACCCCATCCTTTCTAAGTGCATCCTGAATCTTTTTAACCTTTAATTCGCGGGGCTGAACCCCTTTTTTTGCGGACATGGCACCGGCAATACCGGCAGCATGCCCTGTGGCAAAGCAGTTCCCCATGCTCTTTCCTGCCGATGCGGCCACGTGGGTGGCGGAGATGCAACGTCCCGCCACCAGCAATCCGTCAACGGAAACTGGCAAAAGTGCCCTGTAGGGCACATCATGGATCTTCATCCTGGCCACAGCGTACATGCCCGATATCCAGGTTTCCGCTTCTCCATGCCACCACATCATCGAAGCGAGTACCCTCCATGGCATTCTCCTCGGTGAGCACGTATTCCCCCAACAGTCGCCGGCTCTCGCGTACCCCGATCCGGGGACCGGCACCAAACAATTCAATTTCCTTCAATCCTTCACCGGCATATTTCCTCAGGGCCTCTACATTTTGAAGCACCTGCCGCCTGCTCAAACATTCCGCCTCCGAAAATTTGAAGGGATCGGTTACATCAAATTCACCATGATCCCTGGTTCCTGCATGGTTGGTGTAATAGAAGTGTGAATTTCCCACAGGGTGAATGGCATGTGGGGAGGTGATCAGGGGAAACTCCTTTTTTGCTTCTTCATAGTTCTTTTTAAATTCTTCCCTGCCCCTTCTGTATCTCTTCCGGAGTAACATTCCCCGTATTATAAAGCAGGGTGCTGGGGGAAAGTTCCCCTGTGGCAGTCTGGGTCTCTGCACCGTGCAAAAAATGCCACATCCGCATCTCCGGTGCAATCGATTACCGCACGGGCCCTTATATTCATGGGGCCCCGTTTGGTAGCCACCACCACTCCGGTAACCCGGTTGTTTTCCACCAGGGCATCGATGGCCTGGGTATGCACCAGGTAGGTGCAGCCTGCCTCATCCAGCATATCAAGAATGGCCACTTTCAGGTACTCCACATTGCACAAAAGGGCATTCTTACCGTCCATTTTTGCTGCTATCCTGAAGGTGCCAGCCTGGCTTCCCAAGGGCCATAAGTTTTTCGATCAGTGTTTCGTGTACAATTCCTCTGGGCAATCCCTTCGGCCTCATCTGGTTCAGCTGCATGCCCATGCCCCAGGCTCCCACTCCACCAAAAAAGCCGCAATTTTCGATCAGGAAGGTTTTGGCTCCCTGGCGGGCAGCACCCATGGCAGCTCCGATCCCTGCCGGTCCTCCACCCACCACCAGCACATCGGTTTCTGCCAGTGTCTCACGAGTACGCTATGTTTGTTTTTCTGCCGGAGGCAGTGTGAGCATAGCCGGTGCCTGATATACCGGCCATGGCAGCGGCCGCTGAAAGTCGGCCAAGAAATTTTCTTCTTGTGTGTCTGTTCATAGTTTTAGTTCACTTAGGAGTAGGAATAAAATTGAAAAGGCATTTATTTGTCGCTCATTTATAATAAGTTATAAATATACATACTGGATTTCCTTGATGAAATGCACATTTCGGGACAGAATTTACACTATTTGACACCAATTTGCTTAGAAAAATCTTGCCTCTAATATCCATAATAGCATTAGATTTATATGGACATCAAAAAAGGAAAACTTTCTATCACTTATGAAAAACCTGCTCAATAGAACCCTGGCCATTTTCCTGGCAATGTTAATGCTAAGCTGTACCTCAGCTGATAAGCCAGGTACCGTAAAAATTCATTACAATGGAGAGATCCCTCAGGTATTGTTCGCCATCGATCATATCAAAGAAGCGTGTAGAAGTAAAGGCATAAAAATGCTGGCTCTGCATGATGAGGAGGAAGCAGCCCTGAAAGTATACATGATCATTGAACCAGAACTGGGTTTTGAAGCCTACCGCGTCGACCAGGGAGGAGACGGCATTGTGCTGACCGGAGGAGATGCCAATGGATTGATGTACGCCGGGATAGACCTGGCGGAGATGATCTTGCTTGGGAAAGACCTGGATCACATCGGCTCACTCGAACAAAAACCCTACATTAAGCACAGGGGACTGAGGTTCAATATCCCGCTGGATGCACGAACCCCCAGTTATGATGATACGGGTGATGCAGCTCAGAAAAACATAAAGACCATGTGGGAATGGGATTTCTGGAAGCAGTACCTGGATCAAATGGCCATGAACCGTTACAACCTGCTTACTCTGTGGAGCCTGCACCCCTACCCATCCTGGGTCAGGGTGCCGGAGTATCCGGAGGTCGCCCTGAATGATGTGGCCGTTTACAACAAAGCCATCAGTAGCCAGACCATCCAGTACTGGAAAGAGGAAGGGATGCTGGAGCCTGAAAACCTGACTATTGTAAAGGAAATAACCATAGAAGAAAAGATAGAATTCTGGAAGAAAGTTTTCCAGTACGCAGAGGACAGAGGCATTGACATTTACCTATTCCACTGGAATGTGTTTGTATACGGGGCGGAAGGAAAGCATGGCATAACCTGGGAACAGGACAATCCCATCACCGTTGATTACATCCGGAAGTCTGTCAAGCAGACCTTGCTGACCTATCCCAATATCAAGGGAATTGGAGTTACCGCAGGGGAACATATTGATCAGAAACTAAAGGGCAAGTACAAGACTGAAAACTGGATGTGGCACACCTACGGACAGGGGATCATGGATGCCAGGGCAGAGAATCCTGACCTGGATGTGAGATTCATTTTTCGAAGACATTGGAGTGACCTGGAAGATATTGCTGTAGCTTTTAAAGAATATCCCACAGAGATTGAAACCTCCTTTAAATACTCCCGCGCACGAATGTATTCTTCTTCCTCCCCTCCATGGTTTGACAAGATCTACCGGGAAACTGTGGAAGCCCATGATATCCCCTGCTGGCTCAATGTAAGAAACGACGATATCTTTACCTTTCGCTGGGGGGATCCGGCCTACGCAAGTAACTACATAAAAAATATGCCACGTGATTTAAGCCCGGGCTTTTACATGGGCCCGGATGGTTATGTTTGGGGCCGGGAGTTTATCAGCAAAAATCCCCGGACACCCAGGCAACTGGAGGTTGACAAGCACTGGTATCGTTTCAGGATCTGGGGAAGGACTGCCTACAACCCCCATCTGGATGAAGCCTATTGGACCGACCAGATTAGTCTGAAATTTCCCGGTATTGAGGCCGGCCATTTGTTTCAAACCTGGAAAGCCAGTTCTGAAATCATCTCCCTGGTGGATCAGATCCATTTCATGCAGAATGATGCGAATTTTTCACCTGAAGGTTGTTTTGATATTTTTCGTTTTCATGACGTAAATGAGTTCATAGCTGTGGGGGCGATGCCATTGCAGGGGGTGATTTCCATCTCAGACTATGCCAGGAATCCCGAAAACCCGGAGGGAAAGACTCCGCTTGATGTCGCCAGCCGCCTGGATGCCGCAGCCAAAACCCTCATCGAAGGTGCTGCTAAAATTGATCCAGGGAGCAATCTGGATCTTGCAGAAACGCTGTTGGATCTAACGGCCCTTGGCCACCTGGGAAACTATTATGCCCAAAAGGTCAGAGGAGCTACCTATGTGGCGATGTACCGTTTTACTGGAAATGAGGAAAACAAAACCCAGGCCATTTCAGAGCTGCAAAAGGCGGTAGCCTGTTGGGAGCAATATACTGAAACAGCCAATAAGCAGTACCACCCTCAACTCTATGCACGTACCCAGGAACTGAACTGGGATGCCCTTCTGGAATATGTGAAAAAGGACGTGGAAATTGCACGCAATGCCAGGCAGGGCGAATCCATAGAAATCATCCATGACAACATCCTGTGGGAGATAAAAACCAGAATATACTGATACTATGAAAATTCTTACCAACACACTTCTTTGCTGTTTCCTATGCTCCACCCTCCTGGCTGGTGAAAGGTCCAGCCCCAAAAAGTTGACAAGTATTTCAGGTGAATTAAAAAAGTGGCACCGCGTGTGCCTTCTGCTAGAAGGGCCTGCCCTTGCTGAGGAAGCTGCCACATTCCGGAATTATCGCTTGAATGTAACCTTTACCAAAGGTTCTCAAAGCTTTGTCGTGCCCGGCCATTTTGCTGCCGATGGTGATGCGGCCAATACGGGTGCCAGCTCTGGAAATAAATGGCGCGCATATTTTACCCCCAATGAAACAGGGGAGTGGAGCTACCTGGTATCCTTCAGAAAAGGCAAAGATGTGGCCTGCAGTTTAGAGCCCCTGGCAGGATCTGCGCTGGCCCCATTAGATGGTATGAAAGGGACATTTGCTATTGGTCCATCCGATAAGAAGGTCCCTGATTTTCGTGCGAGAGGCCTGCTCCATTATGCGGGCAAGCACTATCAGCAATTCGCAGAAGACGATTCCTACTGGATTTCCATTGGACCCGGATCGCCGGAGAACCTGTTGGGGTATTCAGAAATTGATGCTACCCGGATTGGCTTGAAGGAACAATTTTACGAGGACCATTTAGAGGATTGGAAGCCAGGAGATCCCATATGGGGAAACGACCGGGGTAAGGGGGTAATCGGAGCCCTGAATTACCTCGCAGAACTGGGCCAAAGCTCCATATTTGTGAGTACCATGAGTGCATTTTGTGATTCCGACGATACCTGGCCTTATCCCGAGAAGGAAATCACAGTACCCGGCATGAGTACCTTTGACGTGAGTAAGCTTGACCAGTGGGAAATCATTGTGAGTCACGCCCAGCAACAGGGAATTATCTTCCACGCCTATCTGGGTGAAGATGAGTCCGAGCAAATATTTGAAAAGGTGGAAGGACTGGAAATGGGAAGTAAGGATGCCTTTGCCAGTATCCGGATGTTATACTACCGGGAGCTAATCTCCAGGCTGGGTCATCTTAACGCCTTGGATTGGAATCTGGGGGAAGAGCTAGGCCTTAGCCTTCGGCAGGATAACCAGCCCTACGGTTATCCAAACACCTCAATTGGCCAGATAAAATTGTACGCAGACTATGTGAATGCTCTTGAGCCTTATGGGCGACACTCCTTAGGATTTGAAGGTGATTTGGATAAACCCATGGAAGATTATATCAACTGGTTTGGAGGAGAAGAGTTCTCCAGAACCGCAATCCAGGGTTTAACGCAAAAGGCCAACCGATACTCCATCGAACTTAGAGATGCTTCCGCTTCTGCTGGAAAACCCTGGGTCATTCAATTCAGCGAACATCACATGCCGGATCCGGTCAGAAATATGCGTGAGGGATTGCTTCAAATATTCAGGCAGAGTGCCTGGGGAACATTTCTTGGCGGGGGTGCCAGCGTGGAATGGTGGCTCGCAGAAGACGACTATTATCTGACTTCTTACAGACCCTATGAAGATCTGATGAAGCAGACAGCGTTTGCAAGGGATTTTATGCTGGATCACCTTCCGTTTTGGGAAATGGAGCCAGGCAATCATCTGATAAGAACCGGTGAAGGATTCTGTTTTGAATCTAAGGGTGAGGTATATGCAGCCTACTTTAACATGGCAGTGGACCAGACTCTTGATCTCAGAGGCGTGAAAGGAGACTTTGAAATACTTTGGTACAATCCAAAAACCGGGGGATCGCTACAAAGCGGAACCATAGAAGATGTCTCTGGGGGAGCTTTGGTTTCATTGGGGCAACCCATGGAAGGACCGGGTTCCTACACAGATTGGGTAGTCCTGGTATGGAGATCAACAAACAGGCCTATTCCTTAACCGACTTTTTCGACAGCAAGACGATCTACTAGAATTCCATCGCAGGGATCCTCTGCAAACGAAATTAAATTTGACTTTGAGGCTCCGGTACCCATGTATGCAGTTAAAAGTTTCTCCCATGGCGTACCTATAGAAGTCCCCCTCGGAATTGAAGGGTCTGCTCATTTTACCAGAAAAATAGTGCAGTTTCCCATAAAGACTCTGGGAGAGTTTACCCCAAGCGATATCACACGATTACCCCTCCAGTCAAGCTGGGTGGATGTTTCTGAATTGAGGGCAAAAGGAGATGGGCATACAGATTGTACGGATACTTTGATAACCACGAATTGCGTGGCAAGGGTCAGGCGCACACTCTGGGTTACAGATGGAGGTGGCGGAGTCTTTAAAAACCTATGGATACATGACGTAAGAACGAAATTAGGTTTTTGTGTAAGTGAAACCAAAACACCAGGCAAAGTTTATGAGATGTCGGTCGAGCATCATAAAGATGTGGAAGTCGAACTAGACCAGGTCGATAACTGGTCCTTTATGCACTCCAGCTGGAAGAACACAGAGGGTGTAAAACTACGCTGGGAATGTATATCAAGGGCTCCAGAAATATCCATCTTAGCTATCACTTTCGTCAGGTTTAAGTAGATCACCTCACTTGAATTACAACACGGCGGTAATCAACCATCGGTACAATGGGGCTTTCATCCCATACTTCGAGGATGAGGTGCAGCTCTTTCCCGGCTGCATCTGCTGGAATTACAAGGTCGATTTTTGGCTTCGTGTTGCCTGCAATCTTGATTGCTTTTCCATATGGATTTTGGCCAGCTTCTTTATATACCCACCAAACAAAGCTTAGTGAATTGTTATCAGGATCGCTGGAGGCCGATGCATCGAAACTCATGGTCTCGCCTGCTTTCACGGTTTTCATGATAATATCGTCCGTTGTGTCCCCATCGATGGCAGCCACAGGATTATGATTCGCTTCATCAAATGGTTCTAAGCACCAATCCATGCGAGCGCGGAAATCGTCCCACATCGCCTGACGCCAACGCCAAACAGTAGATTCGGCATTGTTGTATTCGATATCGGTTTCAGGATCGGTCCATTGATCTTTGGCATCGGTATAGACACTCCAGGGCTTGAATGGGTATTCCAGCGGCACGATCGGCTCATACATAGATGGTACATTTTTTACTTTTTCTGATGTATAGCGCCCGCTCCAGCCACCCCATGAGGGCTGCGCGGGATCGGTCAAACCGTGCATGGCAAGGCCTAACCAAGGAATGATTCCTCCGCCTTCAAGAAAGTCGGGACCGGTGCCATTGTAGGTAAGATGGAAATATAGGCGCATGGGATACAGCTCTCCAAGTGGACCGTGGTAGGTACGAATATGTTCGTGGGCCCACTCATCCTGTCCCTTGGAGGAATAAGCGTAGGGTTTCCAAACATGCGGCCCAATTTTACTTTTGGTAGGGCCGCCATAGCAGCGATTTGGTATAATCATCCGTACCCAGTGAATGTTTGGAAATTCGTGACAGATCCAGGCACCGGTTTCATCCTGTGCACCATTTTCCATCACAATCAATTTTTTCACAAATGAATCAAGCGCTTCTGCCGAGTGCGTTTTGCGGTAGTCATAAAGCGCCTGCGCCAGAGTTCCAGATCCGGCATTGGAAACCACAATAACGGGACGGGGATCTTCTCGCTCAACGATGCGAATAATAAAATCGGACCCTTCGGTCGTTTTTCCCTCTCCCACGCCGCTCATGCCGTATTCCAGGGCGCCTGAAGCAATTCGCGCGCGCAGGTTATAAGGAGACTCCCAATCGTCGTTATGCTCTAGAAGGTTCGGAAATACTTGCTCATATCCTCGTACGAGCCTCTCTAACAACTCTGGATGCAGTTTAGCACGATAAGGATGCTCTCGGCCAGGCTTTAAATGCCAGGAGGATACCGCAATTAATGCTTCAATATCAATCTTGTCTGCATACATAAGTAAATG
Source organism: uncultured Bacteroidota bacterium (assembly GCA_963713725.1). GTDB lineage: Bacteria > Bacteroidota > Bacteroidia > Bacteroidales. Next base: position 576,202 of record CAVQMZ010000015.1, on the reverse strand, counting down.
GGCTATCTGCTGTTCCTCATCGGGTTCATTGCCCATATCTGCCAATACGATTAAGCGGGGTTTCTCGGTTTTCCCTGTCAGCTGTGACTGTGCAGAGCAGACAACAGTCAATAGAATTAGTGCAAGTAAAGTGATTATTGTTTTCATAATCGTTTTTTAGAAAGTGAAAATGTATTACAGAATAATATCAATATTTAGCCAATCTGTCAAAGTAGATTAATTGCCTGTCGAAAAACCTCAACATTTCTTTTAACCTGAAAATCGAACATATTATCACAAATAAAAGATGCCCCGCTTTCCATGCCAAATTTATATCCGTCAAAGGAGTTCATATATCCTCCTGCACTGGTTCTGAATCCAATCCATGGAATTTCTGATGTTTTAATTAAGTCTGAAAAATGTGCTGTTTTATCACAAAAGAAATTTCCTTTATTTCTTTCCGGAGCATTGTGAAATGATTTTAGAAAAAAGTCAGGTGACAGTTTTCTCTCCATGGCATATGCTATAGTAGTGTTGGAATATGCTCCAATACCCGCGGGCACCTTATACTTCCCTACAATTTTAATCGCATGATCCAGGAATTCAGGACTTTCACTTGCTACCCAGGCATCACAGACCTCCCTGGAGATAAGGATGGCAGAAGCCCCGTAATCTACATTTCTCCTGACATATTCTTCGAATTTTTCCAGCGTATTGGCCTTTATTTCTGAAATCCATTGCAATTGGCTGTTCCATTCCTTAAAATAGTCCATCAACTTATGATCGATCACATTTTTCAAGGAGAGGATCATGGTATTAATCCCTTGTACCTCCATTGATTTTAAGGTATAATAGATGCGTTCCTTTGAAAAGTAGGTTTGGGCCAGCTCTTGCAAATGGATGGAATGCTGTCCGAAGAATTCATTGGACAGATAACTGTTGTCGGCTATCAAACGGCTGATTCGAAGATTCCCAATGGTTCCATAAGGCATATTTTCCTGATTTTCCATAGCCTCCTCATCTATGGATAAATCCAGGTACTTTAATTTCTGATAGCCTGGCATGGTTGAATTCATTCCTGGCGCTGTGGCCCCTCCAATGGCATCCACCTCTTTGTTGCTGCTTGCTTTTATAAACGGTAGTGAGATGAGTCCTAAAAAAGGAACTGTAGCCAGGGATTTCAGCATTTGCCTCCTTGAGTTCAGGCTAATAACTTCCCCGCTTACCTCATCATGCTGAGAATTATTCTTTCCTGACCGATTGAATGGTTTCCAAATGCCGGCAGATTTGCTCATGCCCGAGGAGGTAATTAAAACCACAAGGAACAGTATCTCGATCAATAAGGGAGTAAAAATAAACTCAGGACCCAGCCCACCGGTCGACTGAAAGATATTTATGGGGGGATAAGCAGCATAATATAAAATTAGCAGGCCGAGTGCAAGTAAGGCTGCAAAACGCTTACATATGCCGGCCACCAGCGCAGCGCCGGAAATTAGCAAAATCCAGATATTCAGCTGGTCAATTACCTGAAGTAAAAATGGTTTAGCGCTCAACCATTTGAAAAAAGCAAATGATCCATCAAGAAAGGGTTTTGCCGTCCAAGCGGGGTCGATGAGCTTTACCAGTCCACTGATAAATAAATGCGATCCTACTGCGATCCTGAGAGCAGCTAAAGATAGCTTTGTAATCCTTTTCATTTTTGATTTACTTCAATACTCCATATCCTGTTGAAGCCCAGTATATACCTCCGTAAAGGTGCTTCAAAAACAGGTCGTTGTTGAATGATTCTTCTATATGCCCCAGCGCCGTATAAAAGGACCTTCCTCCATCATAATACTGGTACCAGGCAATGGGGTGAGGTCCGCTTTCTTCCTGATCATTCTTATAGGTGGACTCTTCAACCGTTAAAATCACACTGATATCATCCTTTAGCGGACCTTCAAAATTGTACCACTCATCGGTCCATACCTCATGGTCGGACATGTGCATGGTGGCAGGGTGTGTTCTGTCTGTAACAGTCAAAACGGCCGTCTGAACAGGAGGATGCCCTGTAAACCTGTATCCTATGAGCTTTTCATACCACGGATCTTCTTTCCCAGAACCAAAGGTTGATGCACCATGGATTCCGACAAAGCCACCTCCATTCCTGAGAAAGCCCTTTATGCTGTTCATTTGCTCCTGGGTAAAATTCCCGGAAGTGGAATGCAGGAAAACGATCACCGTAAAGTCTGCCAGGAACTCATCCGTGAACCTTGATTCCTGTTGGGTCCACGTGATCTTCCACCATTTTTCAGCTGCCACCTCTTCCAGCATGTTTACGGCAGTGGGGATGCTTGGATTGTGCCACCGGTCAGGTGATGTATACACCAGAATATTTACCCTTTGTGGCGGTGCGGCCTGGAGGCTTGTGCTTAATAGGACAGCCGAAAATACAACAAGGCTAAACAATGCTTTTTTCATGTCTGAATATAAATTAGAGCTTGTTAAACAATAGATGATGCGCTTCGTGCATCATTTTACCAATGGCCATTTTGTTGGGACAGACTTTCTCAGCTTTAGTATAGTCAAAGTCTTTCAGGTTTCTCTTAATGTGATTTGGCAATTGCTTGAATTCTTCCATTGCCATTGAATGCTCGCAATGGCCATTATAGTAAACGAGATATCTCATGACATCAGCTATATAGGGCATCTCGGGCATGGCCTTTTCACAAATGGAAGAACATCCCTGGCAGGAGAGGTGTTTTGTGGCATCAGCATATTTCTGAAGCACCTCCATATCTGTGCTTGAAAGTTTTGTCCGGTCCATGGCTGCGGCCACATTCTGAGCAACCAATCCAATATCATGCATGCTAACGGCAGCTGAACTAAATCTTTTGTCATCCAGAACCATTTTCAACTTGACCTGCCCATCCGTATATCCTTCCTCTCTAAAATGTGTAACCATATGTTCCATTGCATCTGTCTCATAAGGTCCATCAAGTGTCACTTCGGCCTGAAAGCTCATATTGCGTTGCGTTTTTATGGCCACAATGCCTTTCCCGGCATCGTAACATGCATCAATGGCTTCGTTCAATTTCTCATCATTCATAACAGAGAAATTATACCTCAGGTATACAAAATCAATCCAGTCTTCCTGCGAAGCTTTTTTCAAAGCTTCCGCCATATTGGCATGTGTGCTGATACCGGCAAACCTGAATTTTCCTTCATCTTTCTTCTTCTTCACCCAGTCACCAAGCCCGGGCAAAAATGATTCGGATTGTTGAACCGCATGCAATACTACATATCCGTCAAGGGCTACCTGGCCAAATCGTTGGTAGGAGGTGTTAAATTCATTCTCAAACCTCTCCAGCCCCTCATTCATGTGCCGGTGACAATCGTCAGATTTTGTGACCATGAACACCTTCTTCCTGATATCCGGGTTGTTGGCAAAGTACTCACCTAAAGCAGATTCAGTCTTTCCTCCTCCGTATCCTATGGATGTGTCCCAGTAGGTCAGAGCATATTTCAAATATGCCTCTTTAAAGAACCGGTCCATCGATCCCAATCCAACTGCTATGGCAGGAACTTCGATTCCGGTATTTCCCAGGGGCCGTGTTGGAACAGTGATCTCTCCCACACTCCTGCTTCTTTTTTCAGAAGATGAACAGGATTGGGCAATGGGAGCTGCAGCACCTGCAAGCCCTAAAACACCCATGCTTTTGATAAAAGCCCTTCGATCAGAATTTGATTTTTTCTTCATGATAACAATTGTATCGCTTATTAATAAATCTTGGACACATCCAGCTCAAAACCTTCCTCAAACATGAAAAAATGCCCAAGGAGGCTCCAGCCCCAGAAGGGATCCAGTCCTACCCCGGATCCGCTTTCCGAAGTATAATATTCACGGTCCCCTGCCTGGTCAAGAAGCTGCTGGGTTCTCACAGCCAGCAGGGTGGCAATGTCCTTGTAGCCATAATCCTTCAGTCCATGGTAAACCATGTAATTGGTGGGTATCCAGGTATTGGCCCGCCAGCTGCAACCCAGGTCGCTCTTCAGTTGCAACTCAGAATACCCTGGCTCCGAAATCGCTAAAGCAGGTATGGGGTAGGAAGACCAGAACTCCTTTGGATTCAGAAGTTCATTGTATACAATCTCCCTTGCCTGCTCTTCTGTGGCAATGCCAGCCCAGAGGGGCATAAATCCTGCCACACTCTTTACCTTGATGAGCTGGTTCATTCCCCTGTGGGCCCCGAAGTTTTCCCCGGCGTGACTGTAGTCATAGAAGAAGCCTGTTTCCTCATCCCAAAGGATGGTTCGAACCACCTCAGCTCTTTGTTCCCCAAACTCCCGGTAGTTCATGGCGATCTTCTTTTCACCCAGAAGGTCTGCAATCCGGGCAAAAGCCTGGCACTCCTTCACCAGGTAAGAATTCAGATCCACCCCTTCACTTACCCTGTCTAGCCACCATCCGGCTCGCTCATGCTGGTTATCCATTCCCGTATGAGGGGCGCTCATCCATTCACTCAGGCCATTCTTATCGCTGTCCATGTTGTTGAGCCAGAAATCGAGGTACATTTGAAGCTTCTTGAAGTAGTTTTTGGTCAACCATTGGGTGTCTCCGTAATGGTCAAACACCAGGAGGGTGATCTGGGCCAGGAAGGGTTTTACATGCTCGGCACCGTGAAACTTATTGCTGGGAACAGAACGGGCTATCATTCCCGATTCTTCCTGATGATCCAGAAAAATGGTCACCCCATTCTTGATGTAATCTGCCGGCCATCCCATGTAGATTTGAACAATGGCTTCAAAATACTGATCCCAGTCATACAGGGTCTTATAGGCGTAGCCGGTGAAGTAATCCTTCCCCGTATCATCATCCCTGAAAATGCCCTTTTTCATCAAAGCATCGGCATAATCCAGCTCTTTTCGAATTTCAATTAGTCTGGCATTTTCCCTGATTTCAGGACGAAGTTCCTGTGAAGTAAGAGGCAACACGGAAATCCATAAAATTAAAATAAAGGGATTCCATTTCATAGCTTGGAATTTAGAAAGTTTAATACAGCTATATTAGTCAGAAACCCGATACCGGACAATGGACAATCTGGGAAGATCTTTGTCTGTTTTGGACCAATTTTAGATTGCAAGCAGAATAAAAACACCAAATAGTGCAAAAGAAAACCCGGATTGTCCATTTACAGGCAGGTATTCTATAGCTAATTTTAGGATCATTGTTCACTAAGCCACACTAAAAAATCTTCGGAATGACTAAACTCCTCTTTTGGGTTGCAACAAGCCTAACATGCTTTCTCTTATCCTGTAGCGGAAACCAGGAAAATCCTCCTATACACGGGGAGGATTTTTGCAGTATTGATTCGCTGTTTAACAAATACATTGACGCGGGAGAGATTGCCGGGGCCAGCGCCCTGATAGCCCGCCATGGAGAGATCCTTTATTACAGTTCCATTGGATATTCAAATCTGGAAGAGCAAAAACCACTGCAAAAGGATGCTATCTTTTTTATCGCTTCCCAGACCAAGGCCATCACCAGCGTGGCAGTGATGATGCTCTGGGAAGAAGGAAAATTTGACCTGGATGACCCTCTTTCAAAGTTTCTTCCGGAATTTGCTTTTCCCCACCTGGTGGCAGAGTTCGATCTCTCCGACAGCTCGTATACACCCATCCCTGCGGACAGGGAACCCACCATTCGCCACTTATTGACCCATACTTCGGGCTACCCCTATCCAAACAATCCGGATAAATCCATAAGCGCCATCTATGCAAAAAACAAAATCTTCGGAGGCATCCCTGACCGCAACACTACCTTGAAAGAGGAAATACAGAAGATTGCTGCCATGCCCCTCCTCCACGAGCCCGGTGAGGCTTATACTTACGGACTGAGTACCGATATCCTTGGCTATCTGGTGGAAACTGTCAGCGGCATTAGCCTGGAGGAGTTTTTCCAGCAACAAATCTTCGATCCCCTGGGCATGAAGGACACTTATTTCCGCCTTCCCGACGATAAGCTCGAGCGCCTGATGACACTCTATTCTGAAGATCCTGCCACCGGAGAACTACTTCCCCAAGCCATGGATACCAGGCTTTTTAAAGCAGATAAGTACCTGTTTTCGGGGGGAGGCGGACTTCTGTCTACGGCCATGGACTATCACATTTTCCAGCAGATGATCCTGGATGGAGGTATTTATATGGGGACACGGCTGCTTGAGGAGGAAACCGTGGCCATGATGACAAGGAACCAGATCGGTAAATTGGAAGCAGGGTCCTTATTCTTACAAGGGAAAGAGGATAAATTCGGACTTGGCTTTGAGATTCTCTCTCCTCCCGGAGCCTTTTTTAGCAGCATTCCCATAGAGTGTTATGGCTGGGGTGGAGCCTTTGGTTCTCTCTACTGGATGGACCCGGTAAATAATCTGACCATCAATCTGGTGATTCAGAAGGCAGGTGAATATGGGGCCTTACGCCAGGAATTTATTGATGCAGTGTACAAAGCAATTTATGCAACAAACAAAGCTGAGCATCAGAAAATCGTCGAGAATATGGACTGGTCGAAAATCCGTTTTGCCTACTCGGCCGATGGATTTAACCAGGACCGGGACGATGTGGCCGGATCGGCCATGAGTCTGGCCTTGTTTGACCGGGGCGGATTCCACAAACAACTGGTCCATTACCATTTTAATACGAATTTCGGAGGCCCTCCCAAACACGCTGATGAACACCGGAGAAGTGTGCTTGAAACCGGAGTGCTTTTTGGTTTTATTGAGGCTGTGGATGCAAAAGATGGCTTCTTTGATGTATCCGAATCGCAGGAGGAGAAAAGTGCTGCCATAAACCATCTGGCAAGTGAGATCATAAATTCAGCTCCGGACAGGCCTCTGTGGGTCTTTTGCGGGGGAGGCGTTCAAGTACCTTATGCTGCACTTTCCAAAGCCATTCAGAATGGAGCAGGAGAACCGGCTTTGCGGTCGGTGACCTTCATTTCACATTCCCCACCCAATGAATGGACCTCCGATAAAAATCATGAAGATCCCTCCATGCATGTGAACTGGGTCAATCTCGTAAGGCTTTCCCCCTTCCCTGCATTTTTTAATTATAAATCACCGGTCATGAATGAGAATAAGGAAGGCGGCATGAACCCTGACCAGAATTCCACGGCCTGGAACCAGGCCCCACGTGCAAAGCGAGCTGGCATGGATGCGTGGCTTTGGCTGGATGGCTATGGAGAGCAGGTGGAAGGATTTGGTTTCTCAGGAAACAAAGGACAGTGGTTACTGGAAAGGCTGGCGGCTGCCGGCCGGCCTGAACTTGGCCTCAATGGTAATGCCCAGGGAGATGCCTCCGACGCCGGTATGGTTTTCGCCGTCATTCCTGGAGGGAATTCCGATGCGACCATGGAAGAAATCAGGGAATATTTCGGCATGTATTAGAAACCAAAGGTGAAAGATCTGTTTAATAGTGTCCAAAGCAAAACACAGTTTCCATGAAAAATACCATCATACAGTTACTTGCAGTTCTGGTTTTATTTCCATCCTTCCTCATGGCACAGGATCTAAGCCAACAGGAGTTAAAGGAAAAATTTGATGACCCTGGTCCGGCATGGAGGGGAAAGCCCTTCTGGTCCTGGAACGGGGAGCTGGAAAAAGATGAACTGATCAGACAGGTTCATGTAATGAAAGAGATGGGCATGGGGGGATTCTTTATGCATAGCCGGACCGGACTAAAGACAGAATACCTCGGAGACAAGTGGTTTGATCTGATAAATGCCTGTGCAGATGAGGCGGAGGACCTGGGTATGGAGGCATGGCTTTACGATGAAGACCGCTGGCCTTCAGGGACTGCCGGGGGAATGGTTACTCAGAACCCGGAATACAGGGCGAAGCTGATGACCATGCATGTTTTCGAGCCCGGCAGGTTCAAAGCTGAACAGGAATACAAGGTGCTATTCAGTTGCCGCCTTGATAGTACGGATTGCTATGATGCCAGGAGGCTTACAGTGAAGGAAGCCAGAAAGGCAAATAAGGAGCTCTGGATCCTGGGGTTTTTTGTAAGAAATGTGGAAAGCAGCAGCTTTTACAATGGCAACACGGATGTGGACCGTATGAGCCGCGAGGCCACCGACTACTTCATCAAAATCACCCATGAGGCGTATTCAGAAAGGTGCGGCGACAGGATCGGCACTTCCATTAAGGGGATATTTACCGATGAACCCCACCGCCAGAGAGCACTTAGAGATGCAGTTTCTCTTGACGAGTCATTTAGTAATCTGATTTACCTGCCCTGGACCACAAAATTCCCTGAAGAGTTTGAATCACGGATGGGATACAGTATTCTGGACAACCTACCCGCTCTCTTCCTGAATCCTGAAGGGGCTGAGCTTGCAAAAGTAAAATGGGACTATGTGGAAGTGACCCAACAGCTATTCCTCGACAACTGGGTAAAGCCTGTAAGCGATTGGTGTGAACAAAACAATATGAAGTTCACCGGTCATTTCCTGCATGAGAACAGTCTGACAGCCCAGACACTGATGCAAGGCTCCCTGATGCGCTCCTATGAATTCATGCAGGTTCCGGGTATTGATGTACTTACACACCTTTGGAATTTTCCCTGGATCGCAAAGCAGTGCCAGTCCGTAACCCGCCAGATAGGACAGAAATTCATGCTCTCGGAATTGTATGCTGCGACCGGTTGGGAGTTTGATTTTACCGGACATAAGTATGTGGGTGACTGGCAGGCGCTTTTCGGGGTAAACCTGCGTTGCCACCACCTTTCCTGGTATACCATGGAAGGACAGGCAAAACGAGACTACCCTGCCAGCATCCTACACCAGTCAACCTGGTATAAGGAGTACGAATATGTGGAGACCTATTTTGCACGCCTTGGATTCATGCTTTCCCAGGGTCAGCCCGATTGTGAAGTTCTTGTGTTAAACCCGGTGGAATCTGTGTGGAGCAGGCTCAGGTTGGGTTGGACCAATGGCTGGTCGCCAAATGCTGATGATATAAAAGAATTGGAAGAATCCTATACAGAGCTTTTCTGGGCGCTTCAGGAAAACCAGATAGATTTCGATTACGGGGATGAGGATATTCTGCAACGGCATGCATCCGTGAAAAGAGGCACAAGCCATAAGCCGGTTCTGCAGGTTGGAGAAGCAGCTTATTCAACGGTGGTTATCGGAAAAATGACCACCCTTCGTGAATCCACACTTGAATTACTGAAGGCTTTTGGGGAGGCCGGTGGAACCATAATAATGGCAGGGGATGCCCCCACATATCTGAATGCAGAACCTTCAGGACGGCCTGCAGCTGTGCTGGCCTCTGCCATACAAATTCCCTTCGAAAGGGATCTCATTGCAGCGGCAGTAAGGGAAAATACCGCCATTCCCATCGAAGTGATTGATCCCACCACAGAAACGCCTATGAAAGACATCCTCTGCCAGGTAAGGAGAGATGGAGAAAGAACTATCGTTGTGGCCATGAATTTCAATACGGAGAAATCATTTGACCAGGCTCTGATCAGGCTCAATGCCATTGGAGAGGTGACAGAATGGGATTGTGAAACGGGACGCATCGTGGGTATAAATGCTTCGCAGAAGGGGGAAGTCCTGGAGATCCCGGTTTCTTTTTACGGCCCAGAGGAGCATGTTTTTGCCATAAGCCATGAAGCTATTCCTGGAGCTGTCTCTCTGACCACGACTCAAAAGCTGGGGGAAATTGAATTTACCGGTCCCATGGCTTACCACCTGAATGAGCCCAACCTCTGTGTACTTGATATGGGATACCTGGAGATGGAAGGTGAGAAGGGAGAGGAAGTGCTGGAGATCCTGAAGATTGACGAGAAACTTCGCGAGTACTATAAGCTTCCGTTCCGGGGTGGGAAAATGGTCCAACCCTGGTTTACAAAGAAATTCCATAGCAAACCTCCAATACTGGGCCAGGCACGGATACACTATCCCTTTTTTATAGGGGAATTACCAGAAGAGGACCTGGTCATTTGTATGGAAACTCCTGCGGAGTTCAGGATTCTGGTGAACGGCAAAAACCTGGAAAAGGAAGAAGAGGGCTGGTGGGTGGACCAGGCCATACGCACATTCATCCTGCCTAAAGAACTGTTGAAAGAAGGTGAGAATATGCTGGTGCAGGATTTTAATTTCCGGGAAGACCTGGACCTGGAAGCAATGTATATCCTCGGAGATTTCTCAGTGCAACTGGAAGGGCACCGGAAGATTCTTGGAAAACTACCAGAACGAATAGGTTTCGGGGATCTGTCTCAGCAGGGATTTCCATTTTACACGGGCAAAATTCAATACATTCTGGATCTGAGAGAGGACTACTCCCGGGCCGGAAAAGTGGTGCTCGAAGTGCCCGAATATTCAGCTGCCTGTATCATCGTGAACCCGGGAAAGGAAAAGGGAGGCACCATCGCCTGGAAACCCAACAAGCTTGAAGTAAGCGATGCAGTGCAATCCGGGGATCATCTGGTCCTTGAAGCAGTGCTTACCCGCCGAAATGCATTTGGCCCCCTTCATCGTACACCTTTTGAAAAAGTCTCAAGTCCAGTTTCATTCCTGAGTACCGGAGATAATTGGACGAATAATTATGTATTGCACCCGGGAGGAATACTGAATTCTCCAAAACTTGTTTTGTATAAGTGAAAAAGAAATCCAGACTAAAAATCGATCAAATGAAAGGCTTATCCATAATCATCTTGTCTGCCTTACTGGCAATTAGTTCTTCTCTAAATGCACAAAGCTGGGATGAACGCCCGGTATATTCCATGAAAACAGTTTATGAGCAAGATTTCACTTCCGATCAATGGGATGGAGATCTGTTTTACACTCAATGGTATGCTCATTTGCCTAACATCTTTACAGCATCTGATATAACAAATGGATATTTGCAGTTCGAATGGATTGATAAACGCATTCTCCGGTCAAAAGTGGAATATTCTTCACCCTGTATTCTAGAGGCCGAAATTGCTTATGGAGATGGCAGCAATTACGGAGGAATCGTTATTAGAGCAGTGGGCAACGGTAGTGGTGAGGCGGTTCAGGAACCAGCTGACAGCGGGGGTGGTGATGGTTTTAATTCTGAAGGCATTGCCTTTTATCCAACAGGCGATGCAGACTCATTGGTTGTTCAGTTTACCGGTGCGTATATGCAGTATAACACACCGGTCACAAGGATAAAGGTTCCGTAACCTGATAATCTTACAAGTTTTAAAGACATAAACACCTTCAGATTTGAAGATCTTGATACATCCATATATGTCTTTCTTAATAACGATCCATTTATTAAAATCGAACTGGCTGATAAATCCGGTCCGAATTATACTTCCGGAAGTGTAATGAATTCAAGCATGGAAGAGGTAGGGTCGTTTACAGGCATGGAAGTGAAGGAAAGAGGTGGGCTTGCCATATGCCAACGTGTTGCCAGTCTCAGGTTGTATGCTGTGAAAATTCAGCTTGTTAACAAAGAGAAACAAACAATTAGTTTTGACCCCATTGGTGTAAAATCAACTGAGGATGAGCCATTTAAAATTTCCGCACTTGCTTCTTCAGGTTTAGCCCTTAGTTATAGTCTTGTATCAGGCCCTGCTGAACTTGTAAACGACACGGTGAAATTAAGCGGTAAAGTTGGAGTTGTTAATATTCTGGTCAGTCAGGAGGGAAATAATGAATTTCACCCTGTGGCCGTAAATATGACTTTTTATGTTTCCAGGCCGGGCAGTCTCGATTCAAGTGTTCCGGTGACCGGCCTTCTGATTTGTTGCAGGGGCACAGACAGGGGGCCCTTCTTGGTTAACGGACAATGGAAAGCGAGCCACGATTATAGCGATATCAATCAGGTCAGGGGTATATTAACGCATATTCAAAATGCCGGAATTAACGTGGTATGTATTGATATGACTAATCCTTCACAATGGACAAGGTTATGGGATATGTTCAGTCCTATGGTTGAAAATATACGTACAGTTTGCGCCGAGAAGAATATGGAATATTTTGTAATGATCGGTGCTGTTGTGTCTGATGCAGTCAGAGCGGGAACGGGTATGCCGGATTGGATAAAAACAATAGGTCATCTGGAGTTCTGGAATATGCAGGCACAATATATCTGGGAAAATTGGGCCCAGGACAGTCATTACAGGAGGTATGGCTTTGGCGATGACAGAAAGATAATTAATATGTTTTATCCAGGCATATTAGTTCAATCTTTGTGGAATACTACACCGGATGAGGATCTTACCTACCTTTCAAAATTCTACCGGGGCACCCATGAATACAATGAAGATTTTACTGACACACCATCAGATGGCTGGGGGTATCGGGACATACAGCAGAGCTCAAATGGTAACATACGATTTGTAAGTCCGACTGCAGGCCTTGTTCCCAGCACCTCAACCCGTATAAGTGCTCAACAATGGGCGGATCGGATTGACTGGGCAGCTGATGCGGCGCATTACAGTATTTATGGCTCCTATGATGACAACAACGATAATATCCACTGGGGCATCAACGATACAAAAAATGCAACCGGTAGCATACCTCTGAAGTATCCGGAAAACGATCCCTATTATTACTACAGTATTCTAAAGAACAAGTTAACATCAAGTCCTGAAGTTTCGTTTATTCAACCACTACACAAGGATACTTTTGAACTTGAAGCAGATATTGTTGTGGAAGTAAGCGCAAGGGACGATGATGGTATTTCCATGGTCAGCCTTTTTCTTAATGAAACGCTTATTGGCCAGGATAGCGTTGCTCCTTACAAATGGGGCCCGGGCAACTCGATGTTTCAAAATTTGCGTGGGGGAAACTATACCTTAAAAGCTGTTGCAATCGATATGAATGGTACTACCGCCACAACAACAATAAGCTTTGTTGTAGAACCTGCTGTTGGAATTTCGAAAAGGTCAGCTATGCCGGACAAAAATCTGATTAAACTCTATCCCAATCCGGCAAAGGAATTATTAAACTTTCAGTTCTCCAATGCCGGGGTTCAGAATACAGGAGAGCAATATGCAGAAGTGATCATCTACAGTATTATCGGTGAAAGAGTGATGTCGCAGCCAATTTCAGATTCACACTCAAGCATCAATATAAAACTCTTACCTGCAGGTGTGTATATTTCTGAAATAACTCAAAAAAACAACATTCAAATAAACAGATTTATCAAGAACTAAGCCTTAGTCAGGTTATCTTCCTGCAATCTCAATATCTTTTGCCACTTCATTTTCAATGGCCTTCCAGTCTGAAGAACGGGTACGGGAATATCGTTGCGGCAGGTATTGTTGTAATGAAAGATCGCCATATTTTTGCCAGGCGACAAGGGCCTTTTCCAGCTCACTAATTGATAGATCCTGATAGGACCTCTCCCCTGTTTCCCTGTAGAAAGCGAGATTTAAAGCTCCACTTATTTTATGGGCATAGTAGGATCCCAGGTGGGCCATTGATTCAATATCCATCACCAGATATTTGAGTTCACTGGATTGAATTTGCATCTCCCGAAGGCGATCCAAACCAAGTTGTGTTTGTGCAAGCAGTGATTCCAACTCTTCCACAAGCATGGGTGGTGTAAGCCCTTGCGTTGTTTCTCCCTTAAGGGAGGATTTTACATACTCCGGTATGGATAAATACCCGCTTCCCTCCATGGTGGGATTGTCGATAAAGTCATCCACCGAATGAAAATGGTAGATCTCCGAACATATCTCATAATTCCACTGGAAATCCCAGTCACGCCAGTGAAACTGGTGAACCTGAGTGGGAATCCTTGAAACAGCAGCCCATGTATCATAGAGAAGCGATGGCAGTACTTCGGGATATCGTTCTTTCAGCTGTGCTTCAAAAAAGGTGCGGTCCAGTCCGGGATCGTACCCCAGCCTGCCCCACATCATAAAATTGTACCAGTGCTTATGAATCTCAAGCTGCCCGTTGAATTCAGGGTCACGGGTAAAGAAGTGCTTCATCCATAAATAACCATCCGAGCCCATGTGATATCCTGCAGTTTGTTCTCTGGGAATATTTTTTATGAAAGATCTTGCATATTCAGGATCTCCCCACCTGTAAGTATAAAGGTCGTCGTTGCGGATATTCCACCAGGCTTTAATATTATATGGTCGCAACTCATCCAGAAGCTTATTGGCAAAGGGTGGATTGGGATTTGAATACATGCGACCTTTGGCATATTTGAAACTCACTTCAAAATCGCCCGGATACTTCGACCCGAAATCTTCCATAATACTCTCCATCCCGGATTCCCATACCCGGTGAATAAAGCGCACATTCCGATCCGGTTTATCCTTCAGTGCATCTGAAATACCCTCTCCATAGGTTCGCCACAACCATTTTTCCTTGCTGTACTGGTCATGTCTTTCCTCCATCATCTCGCCTGCTGTCAGTCCCAGTCCGGTAAGGTGGGGATAAGTTTGAATAAACTCCTCCACACAATCATGCATGTACTGGATGGTGGTTTCATTGTCCTGTTTCGGATCTATTCCAAGCTTTCCCATTTGCCCCGTCCAGATGAATGTTCCAGGTAATAAAATAGATCTCAATACCCCGGTCATGGGCGTGTTTCATCACCTGCTGCCAATGGTCAATCTTCTCATCAATGGACATAAGCTTTACCACCTCCACATGCTCGAGTACATCCTCAGGAGCGTATCTGGGATGTTCATCCACGGGCCACATGCGGGTGGTCCGGAGTACATCCTCCATGGCCACACCCGGATATTTCTCCAGTTTTAACATGGTAGGGAAAGGATGCGGATGCCAGAGGGTAAGTGCATTGTATTGATGGAGGGCCATCTGGTCCAGAAACTCGGTCCAGAAATCCAGGTTCCATACTTCAGGCAGGTTTTTCTGTCCCGAATCCCCGCTGTCGTCATACCCAACTGTACGGGCATCCATGGTCAGGTCCATCTTTAAACCCCTTCTGAGCAGGTAGGGTTTTGCCGATTCCTCATCAAACGCTCCCACACCCCTTAAGCGGATTAACTCGGCCAGCCTGAGTGTTCCATACATAAGCCCTGCATCATCTCCGCCTTCTACCAGAATCTTGCCGGGAGCAGGAAAGGAGATTCGGTAGGCTTGTTCAGATAAGCGGTCTGACCCTTTTATATCAATGGAAACCTGGTCTGCAGTTTGCCCTTCTTTTCCGATAGCTTCCTGGAGTTGAGCCACCGCAAAACCGACACACTCACGATCACTGTTAAAAGAGATTTCAAATTCCTGTGAATAGGTAGTAAAAGGAATCACAGATATTATGAATAACAGGGCAAAGCATCTATTCATTTTCAGAGCGTTTTGGCTGAATCTCAAATATAGAAAGCTATAGGTTCCGTATCAATGGCCAGAATGCGCTTTTGTTTATATATTTTGACCCAAAATGTGCAAACGAAAGCTCGTATTGGCTATTTACCCGAGTGGGTGCAATGCCTATATTAGTGGCTAAACAAACCAATCGACATTCCATGCATCCAGGAAGGATTTACTCAAGAACTTTGCTACTTCTCGCATTAATACTCACAGCCTGCAGTCAGACTCCTTCTGACCAGCCGCTTGATTTACAAACGGAAGGAAGGCTGGATCCCATGGGAATTGACAGAGATCAGCCCCGGTTTTCCTGGATTATGAAAACTGAAAGACCGGATGCCGAACAGGGTGCCTTTCAAATCTTAGTGGCCACCGATCCTTCACTTCTGAAGGAAGGCAGCAGCGACCTTTGGGATTCGGAGAAGATTGTTTCCAAACAATCACACCTGGTGAAGTATCAGGGAGCCAGCCTTGGGTCAGGAAAAGAGGTATTCTGGAAAGTCCGGATCTGGAATGAAGATGATCGGGTATCTGCATGGAGCAAAGTGGCGTCTTTTAGCATGGGTCTGCTGACACAAGAGGATTGGGAGGCCAGCTGGATTGGACTGGACCGTGCCATTGGAATAGATCAGCCGGAGATAGAAAACAGGGTGCTTTCTGCCCGCTATTTAAGAAAAGAATTTAAGGCAGAAAAGCCCATCAAACGGGCCATGGCCTATATTGTGGGAATGGGGACCTATGAACTCTACCTGAATGGTGCCAGGGTAGGTGATCATGTACTGTCTCCTGCCCTTTCGGAATATCCAAAACGCTCCTACTATGTCACTTATGAAGTAACTGATCAGCTAAAAGAGGGAGCAAATGCCGTGGGTGTGATCCTGGGCAATGGCCGTTATTTCTCGCCCCGAATCAATGTACCTACCCCCACCCTCACCTATGGATTTCCAAAGCTTTTATTACAAATGGAGATCGAATACGAGGATGGCAGCCGTTCCATGGTAGTCAGCGATAATTCCTGGAAACTCACCACCGAAGGACCCATCCGGGAAAACAACGAATACGACGGGGAGTACTATGATGCCCGCATGGAGCTTAGGGGATGGAGTGAGCCCGGATTTGATGAAACAGGATGGGAGACGGCCGATATTGTTGAGCCTTCCTCCCCGGAAATATCGTCGCAGATGATTGAACCCATGAGGATAACCGAGACCCTCAAGCCGGTGGCTCTATCCAATCCGGAACCAGGTGTTTTCATCTTCGATATGGGACAGAATATGGTCGGATGGACAAAGCTTTCGGTGAATGCCCCGGAGGGAACAGTGATCAAACAACGCTTTGCCGAGACCCTGAAAGAGGATGGCACACTTTACCTGGCCAACATCAGGGGAGCCAGGGTCACAGATACCTATGTGGCCAATGGAGAAGGACTGGAGAGCTGGGAACCCCGTTTTGTTTTTCATGGATTCAGGTATGTGGAGCTGAGCGGATACCCGGGAGAGCCCGACCTATCGAGCCTGGAAGGGAAAGTAATCCATGACGACCTGGCATCCACAGGAAGTTTTGAGTGTTCCAATCCGCTGATCAACCAGATCTATAAAAATGCCCTCTGGGGCCTGCGCGGAAACTACAGAAGCATCCCAACCGATTGCCCTCAGAGGGATGAACGGCAGGGCTGGTTGGGTGACCGGGCAGCCGGCTCCCGCGGAGAGTCCTATATATTTGATGTCAGTAAACTCTATAAAAAGTGGCTGGTGGATATTTTTGACGGACAGAAAGAGAGCGGCAGTGTATCCGATGTGTGTCCCGCCTACTGGCCTTTCTATGGGGACAATGTCACCTGGGCAGGAACGCATATCCAGCTGGTAAAAATGCTTTATGATCAGTACGGGGATCAGGATGTTATCAGCGATAGTTACACATCCATGAAAAAGTGGGTCGATTACATGATTGAAAATTATATGAAAGCCGACCTGATGCCCAGAGACATTTATGGAGACTGGTGTGTTCCTCCCATCGATCCAAAGGTAATTCATACCCGGGATCCGGAGCGCTTAACCGACGGGGTTTACCTGGGTACCTCCTATTTCTATCACAACCTGACCCTGATGCATGAGTATGCCCTGCTGCTCGGGAAATCCCGGGATGCAGACTACTTTAATGATCTGTCTGTCCGCATGAAAAAAGCTTTTAATGAGGAGTTTTTCGATCCGCAAACGCAAAAATACAGCAACAATTCAGCCACGGCCAATATCCTGGCACTTGCCTTCGGGCTGGTTCCCCGGGAATATGAACAGGTCGTTTTTGACAAGCTGGTGGAAAAGATCGAGGTGGAACATCATTCCCACATCACAACCGGACTGATCGGACAGCAATATTTTAACCGCATCCTTACCAAATACGGGAGGGGCGATCTGGCCTTCACAGTAAATACCCAAAAGGACTATCCCGGATACGGATATATGATTGATAACGGAGCAACTACGATCTGGGAATTGTGGAACGGAAATACCGCCGATCCAGCCATGAACTCTGGCAATCACGTGATGCTCCTTGGCGATTTCCTGATCTGGTTGTACGAGGAGCTGGCCGGAATCAAACCGGATCCATCCCATCCCGGTTTCAGGAGGATAGTCATGAAGCCTGCGCTCATTCCCGGATTGGATCATGTGAAAGCCACTCACCGTTCACCTTATGGCCTGATAAAAAGTGAATGGACCCTTTCCGGTGATCTTTTTGAATGGCACATAAGCATTCCACCCAACACACGGGCCAGGATATTTCTCCCCGGGAATAAGGAAGCGCTGGAAATTGGGTCAGGAGACCACCACTTTACAAACCAAGTGGCATGTAGTTCACCAGAAAACAAGCCTCATGATACCCTTATGGATGAGGAGGATGGCTCTTACCGGGATCTCTACTCAGATACCTGGGTTGCCACCGATGCACTGGGCCGAAACATGCCTTCCTCTCAGGAAGTAGGTCCACCAAAAACTGACAAACGAAGGGTTACCGGAATCTTTTACATCACCTGGCATACCCAGGACAAACACAAGCCCGGCGAGAGCTACATGGCAGATGTGACAAAGATCCTGAACGCTGATCCGGAAGCCCGACTGGATGCAAATCATAAATTGTGGTATACCAATTCTTACCACTGGGGGGAACCGGAAATGGGATACTTCCTGAGTCAGGATGAATATGTAATCCGCAAGGATCTTTCTATGCTTGCCGACGCCGGCGTGGATGTAATGATCATGGATGTAACAAATGCAGTTCGGTACTGGGATGAGTGGGAAGTTACTTTCAGCGTCATGCGCCAGATGAAGGCCGAGGGAAACAAAGTGCCGGAGTTCTGTTTCTGGGCATTTAACGGACCAGTGATCACCGTGGTCCAGGATCTGTTCGAGAAAATCTATAAGGAGGAGAAATACAAGGACCTATGGTTTTACTGGGACGAAAAACCTCTGTTACTCTACAATGGCCGGCCCGATTTTGATGCAAACCGGGGAGGAATCAAGCACCGGAATCCAAATTATGATCCGGAAGCAAAAACCAATCCCTCCCATCCCCATTACCAGGATCCGGACTACGCAGAGGAGTTTTACAAGGACTATACAAGCGAAGTCAGGGATTTCTTCACCCTTCGAACCATGTGGTGGGGATACCACGAATGGGGCGGAGAGCGCTTTGTGGGAACGGAGGACAACTGGAGTTTTGGTTACAGCCTAGCCGATCCGAAGGTAAAGGCGCTCAGTCCTGAAGAATTACTATCTACCCACCAGGGTATAAAAGAGCAGGGAGCGGTAACCGCTGCCCAGCACCCGGTCACCATGACGGATGAAAACATGGGAGTTGGTAAATCCTGGTCACGTAAAAACGGCCAGCCTGCGCTGAATGAATATGATCTGCCTGCTCCAACTTATGTTCCCTGGTTGGGTGAAACCGTTGAGAATCCGGAAGGATATGGGATCTATTTCCAGGAGAGGTGGGATGAGGCCATTGCCGGGGACCCGGAATTTCTCTACATCAACGACTGGAATGAATGGACCGCGGGGAAATATAATCCCGATGGAAAAGGAGGTATAAGCTTTGCCCCTGGCAAGCATACCATGCCCTGGCTGGGACGTGATAACCCTTTTATATTCGTAGATCAGTACAATTCTGAATTTAACCGTTGCATTCACCCTATGAAGGACGGGTATACCGACAACTATTACATGCAGATGGCCCAGAACATCCGCCTTTACAAAGGAGCGCGGCCAATCCCCGTAAACCAGGGTCTGGTAAAAGTGAAACTTGATGGAAGTTTTGATGAATGGGAACAGCTAAGTACAGAGTACAGGGACACCCGCGGAGATGTATTCCACCGGGATCACCCGGGTTACGGAGATCTGCACTACACCGATACTTCCGGAAGGAACGACCTTGTCACATCCAAGGTTGCGGTGGACAGGAAACAGATCTCATTCTACATTGAAACTGATCAGGACTTGAGTTCCTGGCAGCTTGATAACTGGATGCTTTTGTTGATTGATGCGGATCAGGACCCCGCTACCGGCTGGTATGGTTATGACTTCCTGATCAATGGCGAAGTAATAGATCAGAAGCATACCACCCTCAAGGAATTTGATAAGGAAAGTGGAAAATGGATGCTCAGAGAAACATTAAACTTTCGGACTGCAGGCAATCAAATGGAAATTTCCATCCCCAGAACTACCCTGGGTCTGTCCGGGAATAAAATACAATTTGATTTCAAATGGAGTGATAATCCAGGCGGACTGGAAGACCCCATCTCGTTTTGTACCGGGGGTGATACAGCGCCTAATCGCAGGTTTAATTACAGGTATATCTGGACCAGATGATGCTTATCGGACTGTAAGTCTGAGGCTTGGCCAATCATTTATTCCGTCCAGATAGTCATCATCATAGCGGGTCTGCACATTCCCATCCTGGTCAGTGGCCCTTGCCAGGACAACCAGGTCTCCGGCTTTGGTCGGAGTCAGGCTGACTTCCCAAAAGACCCAGGTATATTCCTGGTCCAATTTCTTTACAATATTAGCTGCAGACCAGCTTGCTCCGTCATCGACAGATACCTCTACCTGTGATATTCTCTTAGCTCCAAAAGCTGCACCACCGATCCTGACTTCGCCACCTACATTGAAGGGATTTTTGTCAGATGGAAAAAAAATCTTGCAGTCCGGGGTCATGGGAGCATCCGTTTTCCATTTCTCAAATTGAGTTTCACTCCAGAAGTCTTTGATCCCCCGATCCAGAACCTGGATTTCAAGCACCCAGGCTGCCTGACGCACCCCATAATAACCGGGATAAATAATCCTTAAAGGAAATCCATACTTTTCAGGAAGGGTTTCACCATTTATCTCCAGGGCCCCAATCACCTCATTCTTTTGTAATTCCTCAAGGGTATTGTATGTGAAATAACCATCGCTGCAAAGGTACTTCACAAAGGCAGCACCATCCTGCAGACCCAGGCTCTCTATCAGATCATATATTCGGAAGCCTTTCCATGTGGCAGTCCCCAACAAGCTCCCGTGGCCGGGATTATTGATACACTCCACCGTCACTGTTTTCTCGAGCAATTCCAGCTTTGCAAGATCCTCCAGTGAAAGGGATACCGGGTTCTCAATAAGGCCTGAAATTTTCAATTCGTAAGTGCCAGCCTCTATGGACTGATTCCCTGGAATATGTATATCGAAATAACTATCAGTGGGGGTGATAAAAGGAGGGAATCCTTTCAGATCATCAGGTTCATTCGCTTTGGGATTCTCTAAAACAGCTGAATCACAAGCCATATAAAATATAAAGCTCAAGAAGCCAATACCTCTTATGATCTGCGCTATCATTCTGCTTTTAACTCTCCCCATTGCCTAAGGATAACAAGCACATTAGCTGAATGTTTCAATTCACATCACTATTTCTTTCAATAGATCGTCTTACTGTCGAAAAAGTCGATTAAGGAATATGCCCGCTTATTGATCTCCATCATCCGCCGCAGGATATCATCGTGTTTTTCGTAGGTGCCGGTTAAGACTCATTTATTTGTGATGATATGTTCGATTTCCAGCTTAAAAGAAATATTGAGGTATTTCAACAGGCTGTTAAATAATTATAGCTGTTTTTTGTTAAAAGTTGCATGCTTTCTGGTTCACTTTTTAATAATTAATCCGGAATTATATCCACACCACCAGGTATTAAAGGACTGGGTACTGCAGGTTCAAAAAATGTAAACTTAGTCCCAGATTGTGCATTTAAACAAGGGCTTGCAATTGTTATTTTTAATAAGCTAATAAAACTATATATGAAAACTATATTAAGCACACTGTTTAGTCTCGTATTAATCATTTCAATTTCAGCCTCCGAACCACCAAATGTGGTTTTTATCCTGGCCGATGACCTGGGTGTAAATGACCTGTCTCTCTATGGAAGCTCCTTTCATGAAACTCCCAATATCGATGCCCTGGCTGAAAAAGGTATGATGTATACCCAGGCTTATTCTGCGAATCCCCTCTGCTCTCCCACACGGGCCAGTATTTTAACGGGCCTCTACCCTTCCCGCATAGGCATTACCATGCCCCATTGCCATGTACCGGAGGAGGTCCTGGATAAGCATCTTGAAAAATCTGCACCTGCCACCAATAAAGCTTTGAATGCCGTCACCCTTACCCGGCTTAAAACCGAATATTACACCCTGGCTGAAGCCTTTAAAGACCAGGGATATGCCACTGCCCATTTTGGTAAATGGCACCTGGGGCCCGAGCCATACAGCCCACTTGAGCAGGGATTTGATATAGACATTCCGCACACCCCTGCTCCAAGTCCCTTACCAGCAGGATTTTTCTATCCATTTCCCGTCTGGCCCGATTATGGCAAGCCAGGGGACAACCTGGAGGACCTCCTGGCTGATGAGGCAGTAAAATACATTCATGAACATAAGGATGAGCCATTCTTTCTCAACTATTGGGCCTTTCAGGTGCATTCACCCTGGCAAGCCAAAGAGGACCAGATCGATAAGTACCGTGCCAAAGTCGATCCTTCCAATCCCCAAAGAAACCCGGTGTATGCCGGTATGCTGGAAACCCTTGATGAGGTAGTGGGCCGATTGGTTGAAGCCCTTGAGCAGGAGGACATTCTGGACAATACCGTCATTGTTTTTGTGGGAGATAACGGACCCTATATCAAGCCTAACAAGCCACATATGCCTGAAGAATTCCATGAAGTGCCTGTCTCCAGTGCTGATCCCCTGAGGGACGGCAAGGGAACCATTTATGAGGGGGGCACTCGTGTGCCCTTAATCGTTATATGGCCTGATAAGATAATGCCAGGGAGTGTGACAAATGCATTGCAACAGAGTACGGATTTCTTTCCCACGTTTGTGGACATGTTGGAATGGGAAGTGCCAAAAGGACTCAAATTTGACGGGGTGAGTATGAAACCCACCCTGGAAAATGGCAAAGTCGTCCGGAAGGAGATCTTCTGTCACTATCCTCACAAGAATCCCTCAACATCCCTTCGCCAGGGAGACTGGAAGTTGATCAAGTGGTGGTATGACAACCCGGATCAAACTGACAGGTATGAACTTTACAATCTGGCTGCTGACGAGGGAGAATCGGAGAATTTGGCTTCTTCTGAACCCAAACGTTTAAAAAAGATGATCAAACGGATAGATGTACTTGTAAAGAAAACCGAAGGCATGGCCCCTATTCCTAACCCTGCCTATAATCCGGGATAAATTATATGAAAAATAAACAACCTATAACAGAAGCCCCGGATGTTTCCCGCAGGCAATTTGTAAAACAATCGGCCCTGGTGGGAGGCTCCCTGGTCATGTCCAGCTTGATGCCTGGCTATTTAATGGCCAATCCAAACACAAAAGCAAGAAAGGGGATACTAATGAGCTCTATTCTTTCCGAGGGATGGCGGATCAAATCAATGGAACCTGGCAGTTCTATGAACGCTGAACAATTGGCAAGGATAATCAATCCGGCTGCAGCTGATGGCTGGCTGGAAATACCCTCGGTCCCGGCCATGCCGCACAAGATCCTGCTTCACCACAAAAAGATTGAAGAACCCTGGAAACCCTTCGGGATGGAGAAGTGTTACTGGGTGAGTCAAAAAGACTGGATCTACAGGCTAAATTTCAAGGTCAGGGATCAGACTGGCGAACAACGTCTTATGTTCAAAGAATTAAAGGGGGATGTATCGGTTTATCTGAACGGAGAATTGCTCGCCAGTAATTCCGACCAGGCGCATCCGCTGGCTGTGGACGTATCGGGAAAACTGGAACCGGAAAACCAACTGCTGCTTCATTTTAAAAAAGCTGGCCCGGATTTACGCCCCGGTCAGTCAGATCCTTCTGTCCGCAAAAAGAACGGCACCTACCTGGGACCCAACCCCATGTTATACACAAGCGGGATCGTCGGAGAGGTTTTTCTTGAGCGGACGGACGGGCACCTGATGGAGGAAATCATTACGGACTTTTTTTTGAATGATACCTTCACACTGGGAAGGATAAACCTCAATCTTTCAGGAAGAAGTACCCATAAACAAGTGAAGCTCAGGGTAAGATTGCTTGGCCCGAATGGAGAAGAGGTGGCTAAGGCTAGCCTGTCCACAGATGTGAACGGGGGAACTTTTTTTGCCGAACACTCACTTGAAGTTACAGACCCGGAGTTATGGTGGCCAAGGGGTTATGGAGATCAGAACCTATACAGGGCTGAAATCTCCTTGCTGATTTCCGGTAAGGTGCATCAGCAGGAATGGCGGACCATCGGTTTTCGCAAAATCACAATGCCGGAGGAGTACCACTTTCAGGTAAACGGAAGGCCGGTCTTTTTACGGGGTGGTGACTGGGTGACTCCGGATCTGCTCAATGAAGTGTGGGATCAGCCACGAATGGACGGTCTTTTTGACCTGGCCGAACATGCGCATTTTAATGCCTTTCGAATCTGGGGACCGGTGGAGGCACCAAACGATCGATTCTATGAAATGGCCGACGAAAGGGGATTCCTCCTCTGGCAGGACTTCACCAGGATGCCCTTCTATGCGGAGGAAGGAGACATTCCGGAAGCCCGGGAAAAGGCGAGAAAGTTTTTAATCCGGTTGAAGCATCATCCGTCCATCCTGCTGTGGTGTGGCATCAATGAAGCGGCCATGTGGTGGCATGAAGACTACAATACAGAATTTACCGATAAGGGGCCCTGGCCAGGAATAACAGGCTCTGATGCCGTGGAGCAGGTGTGCAAGGAATTGGATCCCGACCGGCATTACACCCCATCTGCGCCCTTCGGAGGGATCAATGCGAATGAACCCGGGGAAGGCACAACCAATGGCTACACCAACATGTGGTACGTGCCCGGATATGACTATCTAAACTTCGCCAGCGAGGACACACGGATATCCTGCCCCACCCTGCAAAGCATGGAAAAATTTATGCTTCCTGAAGAGATCTGCCCGGAGGGATACACCACGCTGGCCCTGCACGGGAACATGAATCCTTACCCCGATACCTGGCGGATGTTTACCGCCGCAGAGAGCTGGAAAAAAACCGGACCGGTGGAACAATTTTACGATGCCACCGATGCGGCATCCCTGGCCAACCGGATCGGAATGGCTGAAGGGGTCTATTACAGGGATGTGATTGAACGGCAACGTCGCGGGCGGCCTGGCAACGAAGATAGCGACCGTCGTTGTTGCGGCGGTTATCTCGTTTGGAAATACAATGATTCCTGGGTGTCTATATACAGTGCCAAAGTGGATTATTTCCTGGAGCCTTATCATGTCTACTACACCCTGAGAGCTGCTTATGCCCCGGTCCTTCTATCCTTTGATATCGACACCTACATCTACCTCTGGGCAGTCAATGACAGCACAAAGCCGGTTAGAGGAACGGTAAAAATTCAACTTTACCACCTCCAGCAGAACGAATTCCGGAAAGAGATCGTCAGGGAAGTGACCCTGGGACCTGGCAAATCGAAAGCGGTGGTCCGCCTGGATGAGGCAGGAATCAGAGCATTCAGAAAAGAGCACGTGCTTTTCGCACAATGGACAGACAAAGATGGAAAGGTCATTGCCCGGAGCAATGCCCTGGCAGACATAGAACGCCGTTGCATTTTTCCGGATGCCAGGCTGGATGTATCAGTGAAGGGAAACTCCCTGCACATTACCACCGACAAATTTGCCCGCAACATCAACCTGTTGGGAAATGCTGATGGGGAGAAGCTGGGATGGTTTTTCGAAGACAATTTTTTTGACCTGTTCCCCGGCGAGAAAAAAGTAGTCAGGGTGCTTGGGCACCATAAGAAAGGGCAAATCACTGCCAAACCCTGGTATAGCATGCATGAAACAAAAGTGGATTACCAGATACAGGAATAATTATATCCGAAAATTAGGCATAACCATCCCTGTTTTCTCCTTAGTCCTGACCCATGTTCAGCCAATCATCGCTAAAATCACGGATCCGAAAAGGGTGCAATTGCTGCGAATGCTATTTTAAGCTTCTGTTTTATGGGAGCCGATTATTCTTATGCCAAATAATATATCCCAATTCGCATTTTGTACATTGAAAGGCTTACTTTTTTGCCGTAGCTTAGTCATGATGAAACTTAAAAGGACAAATAGCTCTCTCCGCCATGTTCCTGAGACCTGTATGTCCAGGAGGGATGGACTTAAAGGGGACACGTGCCTTCACTATCCGGAGTACCCTGATTAAGAGCTTAAAAATGCAAGCTATGAACCACTGTAAAGCCCTTATCTTTCCGCAGCGAGTTATATCCATCCTGTTTTTTTTGCTTTTTGCATTTAATGCATGTAGAAATGGGGAGGCTCCGGAATCCAGAAATCCATTACCCAGTACCCAGGAAGAGAAAATGAAGCAGGCCCCCGTTTTTCCTTACGGGGGAGTCTATTTCAGAAAATCCAATCCCCCCCCGGAAGATTGGGAATCCGACCATCAAATTGCCGCCGGGCTTGGTGTGAATGTGTTTCGGCACTGGTTCATGTGGGCCGCGGTAGAGGTGGAACCCGGAAAATATGACTGGAGTGACTATGACCGCCAGATGGATCTGGCCGCACAAAATGGGATCAAGGTAATTATCGGTGAGATTTCTAACGTTGCTCCCGAATGGATGTACGACAGTCACCCGGAAGCCCGTCGAATGGATCGAAATCTTTCAATGCATTTACCCAACATGGGGGCCAGTGCAGTGACCGGTTCGGCTGCTATGTGCCTAGACCATAAAGAAGTGCTTCGGGGGGCAGAAAGGTTTCAAAGTGCGCTGATAGAAAGATACCGAGATCATCCGGCCCTTCTTGGATACGACCTCTGGAACGAAATGCATCCCGAAGAATGCTACTGTGAAGCCACCCGGGAACAATTTCGTGAATGGCTGAAGCAGAAATATGGTTCCCTGGAAAAGCTCCGAAAGGCCTGGCATCGCTATAGTATTGGCAGTTGGGAAAACCTGCACCCTCCACAATCATTTTATGGCGGATATCCGGATGCCATGGATTGGATGGAATTCATAAGTGACAACAAATACAGACTCCTTCACCGGCGGGTAGAGCTTTTTAAGAGGCTGGACAGCAAACACCTGATCACAGGTCACAGTGCATTTGTAGCCCGCGCCGCTTCTCTGACCCAGGTGACTTACAACGATTGGCGCGATGCCGCTGAATTTGACATCTTCGGCTTTACCTATGTTTCCTCCCGCAATGGAAATGAGCCCTGGATGTTATTTACGAGTGTGGATTTTGTTCGCGCTGCTTCCCGGGGGAAACCCTTCTGGCACGCTGAAGCAGAGGCCGGATCACTCTGGATGCAGCCCCAGGTGCCGGGCCGGACCCGCGAAGATGGCCGCATCTCAGACGCCAAAGATGTGCGCTTCTGGAACCAGGTCTCCATGGCCTGTGGGGCCACCGGGATTCTTTACCCCAGGTGGCGTCCCTTGTTGGATGGGCCCCTTTGGGCCGCATTCGGCCCCATGAACCTGGATGGATCGGTCGGACCAAAAGCAGAAATGGCCGGCCAGGTTTCCAGGTGGGCCAATGCCCATCCGGATCTATGGAAATCCCAACCGGTAAAAGGGGATATTGGGATAGTATGGGTACCAGAGGCACCGGTTTTTAACTACGTCAAATTTGGAAATTCGCAGCATTATGCCGAATCTGTCCGGGGTGCCTATCAGGGCTTTTTTGATTCCAACATTCAGTCCGATTATGTGCATGTCGACCACATAGATGAGTACCCCCTGGTTTACCTTCCATACCCGGTGATGCTGAAACAGGAAACTGCTGAAAAGCTGATCCGCTATGTTGAGAAGGGAGGCAAGCTTATTTGTGAGGGGCTTCCTGCCTATTTTGGAGACCGGGGCCATGTGGGGGAGGTACAGCCTAATCTGGGTTTGGATGCACTATTTGGAGCCCGGGAAAAGTATGTGGAGTTCACCCCTGATCTGCTTGAAAATCTGAGCCTGCAGGTCAGGGGGCATCAGATCAGCGGACGCTATTTCCTCCAGGAATACGTCCTTACCGGGGGTCAGGTGGCAGGAACCTACGAAAACGGGGCTGTGGCAGCCGTAGCGCATGAATATGGACATGGAAAAACCCTCCTGATAGGAACTTTCCCCGGAGCAGGATATTTCCTGAACCATTCGGCAGGTAGCCGTGATTTCTTTCAGGGATTGCTGAAGTGGGGCGAAGTGTCTCAGAAGGTGATCTCCAATGATCCGGTGGTAAAAGCCAGACTTCATGAGGGTCCTGGTGGAACCTACCTCTGGGTTTTGAATCCATCACGCCAATCCAGAAAAGTAAGAATGCAGCTCACAGGCGGTATCCCTGGCTTGACTGCCAAGGATATCTGGAGTGATCAACCCATCCATGTGGAAGGAAATCAGCTGATCGTTGAAGTAGCAGACCGCGATGCTGCAGTGATCCTGCTTAGCCCTGAATAAACCCGAAAAAACAATCTCATAAAAACCAATCGATGAAGCCACTTATTCTAATCCTCACCACCATGGCAGCCTTGAATTTGAGTGCTGCAAACCAAAAAAAGGATGTAGCAGATAAGAATATTAGCAAATCCAGGATTGCACTCATACAGGATGCAGAATTGAGTGGGCCAGCACAGCACGGGATTAGCAAGCTAATAAGCATCCTTGAAAGCCGGAACATCTCTGTAACTATCACTAATGATACCGGAGCGGAAGTTGCGGACTATTACATTTTTGCCGGATTATGGGGTGGTAACGAATCCGTGGATCTGCACCTGAAAGTATTGAATATTCAGGTGCCGGAAGCTCCTGAGGCTCTGGTGATCCAAAGGAGTGAATACAAAGGGAAACCCGCATTGATTCTCTGTGGATTCGATGAAACGGGTCTGATGTACGCCATACTGGATGCCGCTAAACGAATCGACTGGGCCGAATCGGATGAAGATCTGTTTTTACATATCGAAGCCATACAGGAATCACCCTACCTGGTAGAGCGGGCCATCTCGATGTACACCATGCAGAGGGCTCATTTCGAACGTTTTTTACACGATGATACCCATATGGAACGCTATTTTGACCTGCTTGCAGCCAGCCGGATCAATAGTTTTGTCCTGATTTTTGGGTATGAAAATGGAGGGTTTATGGCCCCTGCCTATCCCTATTTTTATGATGTGGAGGGATTCCCGGATGTGGAACTTGTAGGTACCAGCAATGCACAGCAAATGAAAAATACCAGAGCCTTCAGCAAGCTCATTGAAATTGCACACCAGCGTGGGATCAGAGTAACTCCGGCTTTCTGGGATTACATCTACCGTGGAGAGGTACAGGGCGGGGGGATTCCGGGTGCCTCAGAACTAGCCGGAACCAGAACACCACACCTGGTTTCCGGGGTCACTACCGAAAACCTGGTGGCCTATAACAAGGCGGCATTCAACAAATTTCTGGAGGTTTTTCCGGATGTTGATGCCATTCAGTTCCGGGTGCATTGGGAATCAGGTCTGACCCGGGAAGAGACTCCTGCTTTCTGGCACGACATGCTTACCAACATTAAGAATACCAGGCCCGAAATTACCCTGGATCTCAGGGCCAAAGGTTTGCCTGACTTAGTCATCGAAGATGCCATTGAAATGGGTCTTAACATCAGAATCACCACCAAATACTGGATGGAGCAAATGGGGCTCCCCTTCCATCCCACCCACATCAATAAACAAAATCAGCAGGACCGGAGGCACGGATATGCAGATCTGCTGAAATACCCCAAACGCTATCAAATGCATTGGAGAATGTGGAGTGGTGGAACTGCCAGAATGCTGCTGTGGAGCGATCCGGAATACGTACGCCGCTTTGCCAGTGCTGCCAGGATTTATGGAGGAAACAGCTTCGAGGTAAATGAGATGCTGGCTACCAAAATGTTGAGTGCAGATCACGACGCGGAGCCCTTTGACCTGCTAAATCCAAAACACCGCTATTATGACTACGAGTTTGAACGATACTGGGCATATTATATGGTCTGGGGCAGGGTCAGTTACAATCCGGAAACACCCGCTGTAATATGGGAAAGGGAGTATGGACAGAGATATGGGAGTACGGCCGGAAAGGCCTT
Organism: uncultured Bacteroidota bacterium; assembly: GCA_963713725.1. GTDB lineage: Bacteria > Bacteroidota > Bacteroidia > Bacteroidales. The sequence continues at coordinate 546,312 of CAVQMZ010000015.1, read as the reverse complement.
GATGGAAGGTATCCAATTGGCCAGTCGGGTTCTCCCCAGAATTGTGGCAGCAAGCTATCCCTATTCGCACTTTCCAACGACCCGGGGGTGGGCCGAGATGCAACGTCAATATGATTTGCCGGTTTACGCGAAAGCCGAAGGCAGTGACATTGAGCAGTTTATGAATATGAGGGATTTTGCCGAAATGCTTTTGGAAGGGTCTTATACCCCGAAACGTACTCCTCTCCAGACCAGCCTGTGGTTTAGTTCCATCTCGGAGCAAATTCTGGAGAAGGTAGACCAGGCAGAAAATGCAGACGACCGATTAACAGGAAATGACTTTAGCTCTTCGCTGACCGATCTGAGAATCCTGGCTCATCTGGCCGATTATCATGCACACCGCTTGCTCGCCGGAGTTCACTACAATCTCTACGAGAAGGCCGAAGATCTCTTTTCACTTGACCAAGCCATAGCAGAGGAAGAAAAGGCCCGGAATGCCTGGGCCCGCATTGTAGAATCAGCCGGGGATGTTTACAACAAGCAGCTTATTTTTGGAGTTAAGGAAGTGGGATTCCCCCGGCACTGGGATGAACAATTGAACGAGCTGGACGAAGGGCTAATGGAATTAAAGGAGATGCGTTCTCAAAGCAAGCTAAGTCCTGCTAAAGAAAAGCGGGATTATCTGGCAGATCATCAAAAAGCTGAGAACATGCCCCCGGCCGTCTCTCTTGAAAAAGTCATTCAGGCCACCCCGGGAAAAAACCTGTGCATTCATGCCCGGGTTTCTGACCCTTCTGGTGTGAAATCAGTGCATTTACGCTTCAGGCACATGACCCAGTTTGATGACTATCAATCCATTGAGATGAAACTTGATCGCGCCACCGGAATTTATAAAGCGGATATTCCTGGAGAATTTATCATTCCGAAATGGGACCTGATCTATTTTATTGAAGCTATCGATGGGCTTGGAAATGGTTGCATGATCCCTGATCTGGAGCTTGAAATGCCTTATGTGGTGGTTCGGACCTCCGGAAATTCCTCGAATTAGTCCTTTGAAAATATAAGCTGTGCCATGAAAAACAAAATTTTTCTCCTGCTCACAATCATAGTTATATTCCCGGGTATTGCGAATGCCCGGGAAATCCGGGTATGGACAATGAAAGAGCTTAGTTTCACTGCAGATCTAGCCTATGAAAATCCCTATGTTGAGGTGGATATCTGGGTAGATTTGAAAGGCCCTGGCTTTGAGAAACGAATTTATGGATTCTGGGATGGGGGACAAACATTCAAAGTCAGGGTTGTGGCCACCGGTCCGGGTGAATGGTCCTGGGAAAGCGGCTCTAATCATATGAATGACAGCGGTTTAAATGGAAAGGGCGGCCATTTTAAGGCGACCAGCTGGAGTGAGGAAGAACTTCTGGAGAATCCCAACCGAAGGGGATTTGTCCGGGCAAGTGCCAATGGACATGCCCTGGAGTATGCCGACGGAACCCCCTTCTTTCTGTCCGGAGATACCTGGTGGGCAGCCACCACCTGGAGACTGCCTTTTTCCGGAGTGGATCCTGGCCCGGATTATCAACCGGCACCGGGAATTACCTTTGAGGGATTAATCCAATACCTGAAAAAAAGGCAATATAATTCGGTGAACCTGATTGCCTGTTACCCCAACTGGGACGTGGATGGCTATCCCTGGAGGTTGGTGGATCCAAACGGCGTGCTGATCCGGGCAAGCTGGGCCAAATGGGGCTATTTGACCGCAGATGGAAAGGATCTGAGTAAAGAAATGCAGGATGAATTTGGTAACAAACCCTTTGAGATGTCCACTGAGATTGAATACTGTGCCGATTACAACAGGATTATACCCGCCTATTTTCAGAGTCTTGACAAAAAAATGCAATACATGTCAGACCAGGGATTTACACCATTTTTTGAACCCATGCGAAGGGACCACTTCCATACCTGGGAAGCCTATTTTGATTTCAGAGCGTCCTATACCAGGTATGTGCAATACATTTTTGCCCGCTACGGAGCATACAATCTCATATTCAGCGGCATGCACCTGGATGGAGGGATTACACAATCGGATATTGATATCATTAACGAGACCCTGAGCCATCATCTTGACACCTATGGTCCACCACCTTTCGGGCAACTGGTTACGACCCTGATTGAAGCCACAACCCTGGTAAAATTTGGACATGGGAAGGATTGTCCCTGGCTGAACATGCACAGTGCCGGAAACAACATGGCCCGGGATCATGGCATCACCCCCATGCTGGAAGAAATGTTCAGGCTTGATCCCCCCTATCCATTTTCCAACCTGGAGCCACATTATACCGGCTGGGAAGGGAAAGCCAACCATCCTGCAGGCGAATGGCCCCCCACCAACTCCCCCAGAGACAATTACTTCACAAGGGCTTCCATGTATGGATCAGTACTTTCCGGGGGCCTGGCCGGACATGTTCATGGGCATTCCGGATATGATTGTACCACCACCGGGGAGAAGGGGGATCACCACCCATACGTATGGGAAGCCCTGCAGTTTGAATCCAACTCCTACATGCAGCACCTGAGGGTATTTATCCTCTCGGAAGGGGCTCGCTATCAGGACCTTCAGTTGGCCTCCATGGATCTTTATCCGCAAAAAGCTCCCGGAAGCCACCCACAAGGGCTTGATGGATGGTCATTTATGATGAGAACCCCGGATAAGGAACTGGCCATGTTGTATCTGGAACAGGATGCCGTGCTGTCGGAACTAAAAAACATGCTGCCTGATCAGAAATATGCCCTTCGATGGTTCCATCCGGTTCTTGGCACCTGGTCAGATAAACTCCCCTTAAAAAGCGATATAAAAGGCAATTTATCACTTCCCAACTTGCCTGATCCAGACAGTGATTGGGCAGTCAAATTAAATAAAGTAGAGTAAAATATGACAACACCTTTCAGTTTTTTGATCCCGCTGGGATTCTTATCCCTCTTTATACCTGGCCTTCTGGATGCACAGGAAGGCATTCTTTCCAAAGACTTGCCAACCAACATCTCCAATGGATGGGTGGCTACAGATGGACTGGGCAGGAAATTGCCTGACCATCTGGAAACTGGAATGCCCCGATCTAATAAGTACGTAGCCATGTTTTACTGGAGCTGGCATACCTTTGACAAAATTGAGGTGGAGCCCATCAATGTGGATCAAATCATCTCCAAGTACCCAGAAGCTATCAATGACTATGACCACCCTCAATGGACACCCAGCGATTTTTACAGGTACCACCATTGGAGCGAACCCCTTTTCGGGTACTATGTAAGCACAGACCGCTGGGTGCTGAGAAAACATGCGGAGATGCTGGCTGATGCGGGAGTGGATGTGGTATTTTTTGATTGTACCAACAGGACCTGGATGTGGGACGATGCCACTCACGCCATCGGTGAAGAATGGACCCGGGCACGAAAGGAAGGAGTGCGTGCTCCCTCCATGGTCTTTATGTGTCCATTCAGTCCATTGGATAATTCAGCTGATCTTATTACACAGATCTATGAAAAAATATATAAAAAAGGCCTCTACAAGGATCTATGGTTCTATTGGGATGGAAAACCACTGATCATGGGTTACCCTGATAATGTGTCCGATGAAATCAAGGAGTTCTTTACCTTCAGACCAGGACAGCCTGATTACAAAAAGGGGCCCTCCAGATCAGATCAATGGGGATGGTTGGAACTATATCCCCAGAATGGGTATGTAGAATATGCACCAGAAAAGTACGAGCAAATTACTGTGGGAGTAGCCATGAATGCCACCGATTCCCTGGCACCAGCTGCTATGAATGACACCCTTCAGGTATATGGACGTAGCTATACCCAACAAGGTGGTATGGATAACCGGCCCGGGGCAGTCAATTATGGATTGAATTTCCAGGAGCAATGGGATCGTGCGTTTGAGGTGGACCCCAAAGTGGTTTTTGTAACCGGATGGAACGAATGGGTGGCAGGCCGGTCCAAACAATGGCAAGGCACCTTCAATGCCTTTCCGGATCAATACAGTCAGGAATACAGCAGGGACATCGAGCCTATGAAAGGGGGGCATGGAGACCACTACTATTACCAGCTTGTAAACAACGTCAGGCGATTTAAAGGAGTCACTCCCACGGAAACACCTTCCGGACCAAAAAGCATTCGCATCGATGGGATCTTTGATGATTGGGAGGATGTGAGCCCCTTGTTCAGGGATCACAAAGATGCAGCTGAACCCCGAAACCATCGGGGCTATGGAAGCACCTGGTACAAGAACTCCACTGGTAGGAACGACATTCTTTTATCCAAGGTAAGCAGGGATGAAGAGTTTGTTTATTTTTTTGTTGAGACTGCGGAACCCATTTCTTCCCCATCTGAAAGGTGGATGACACTTTTCCTGGACATGGACCGGGATAAAAAAACGGGGTGGGAAGGTTACGACTTTGTTCTGAACAGACTGGCGCCCCGGAATGGGAAGTCCGTGCTGGAAACGTGTGCGGGTGGATGGAAGTGGAATAAGATAGGTGGAGTTGAGTATCAGGTGACAGGGAATCAGATGGAAATCCGGATTCCTCGCGACCTGCTGGATATTGGAAATCCAAGCACATCGTTTGAATTCAAATGGTCCGACAACCTGCAGCAAGCGGGCGACATCATGGATTTTTACATCCACGGGGATGCAGCACCTTCCGGCCGTTTTAACTACCTCTATCAAGCATTTTAAAACCTTAAATATAACCTGGTCATGAGAAGTTCGTTGGTATTGATATTTTCTTTTTTCTGTCTAACTTTTTTATCTGCCCAAACCCCCTATACTTTTAGAGATCACCAGGGCAGACAGGTGATTCCCCGGGGATTTGTAAATAATACAGAAACCCGTGGGGACATCTATTATACCCAGGATGATTACTTCCGGATGGCCAAAATGGGTGCCAATTTCCAGGTCATCCGTCTTGCCCTGGGCAGGCTGGGAGGTTACCCTGGAAATGAATTGGAAGACTCCTATCTTCCTCGATTGGACTCCATGGTTCAGAGGGCTAAAAATGTGGGGATCAGCACGGACTTCAAACTGACTGTCTATGGTTCAAAGGGATTCTCCTGGGGTGATTTCTGGCGGAATCAACGGGGCGAATTTGACCTCCTGGAAAAAACCTGGACCATGCTCTGGGAACGTTATAAAGACGAACCTGCTGTGTTTGGATATGACCTTTTAAACGAACCCATGAGGGGTGATCTGGACGTAAGTTATGAAGAGATGGAGGCTGAATACCTGATTCCTTTGTATCAAAGATTGATTGATGTGTTCCAACAAATAGACCCTGAAAAAAAGATCCTTTATCAGCCCATCTCAGTGCCGATTTGTTCCGACTGGGATGTCTATTTCCCGCCCTTTATCGAGATGAAAACTCCGGTAGAAAGGGCAAATATCGTCTATGCACCCCATATGTATGAAGGGGATAAAAACAGAATCCGAAAATGGATCAGCCGCTATCAGAAGGATGCTGCCGTTTCGGGAGCTCCCATGTTTATGGGTGAATGGGGATCAGCCACCTATGATGAGGTAGATTCCACCCTGAGCGAGCAACATAAATTCATTGATTTTTATGTGGAAACCGTTCATGTTTTCGACAGCCTGGGTTTGGGTTCCATCAAACCCTGGTTTATGGGCACCAGGTCCAAGTACCTGAAACCGGAATGGGAAGGATGGGACAAAGATTGGTGGAAGGATTACTACACCTGGTCCATATTTATGGACAACAATCCCGTGGGCACGGTGGAACGAAAATACATCATCGACATCCTTGCCAGGCCCTACCCGCAATGCATTGCCGGAGATATTCTGAATTACGCTTTCGATTTACCTACCCGAAGTTTTCACCTGTCCCTGAAAGCAGACAACAGCCTTGGGATTTCCCGGATCTATATTCCGGCCGACAGGCACTATCCGGATGGCTTTACAGTGACCCTCGGTGAAGCTCAGCTGATATACAATCCACTGAAAAAGACGGGGCTTGAAGTGCTGAAAACAGATTTGGCCGGGAACGTTCCTGAGTTAATCTGGGATCCCTACCGCCAGCAGCTGATTGTGGTAAAATGGCCTGCAGCAGATGGAATCTCTGAGTTGGTGGTGCAACCGGGACTCAGTCAAAACTTTTTGAGCAGATAGCAGCATGTATCGAGCTCCTCCAGGTAAAATAGATCCTCGTGTCACAATCCCGCATTCACTTCCCTGATATCAAGCAGCATGGTTCGTTGGGGATTCTCTTTGATAATTTTATCGTACAATTTTTGGGTGTTCTCTGCGTCACCCGCTTCAGAAAGCAATTGATCCAGTTTGCCATTTAAGTCTGCAATCAATCCGGCATAGGCAGGGTCTTCAGCCAGATTATTCATCTGGTATGGATCTTCTTCGTTGTCATAAAGCAACCAGGCAGTCTGATCCTCATAACGTGCATAAGTGTATTTTTTGGTCCTCACCCCTCTCCAGGTATCCATTCCATTGATGACCGAAGCATTGCAGAAATGGGACATGCCCATAATCAGGGCTGCATCCCTGGTGTCAGGCGCTTTCTTCACCAAAACCCTGCTCAGGTCCGATCCATCCACCTCGGACCACTCAACTCCCGCCATCCCCAGGATGGTGGGCATCACATCAATGGGCGTAAAAAGGACATCCGAAACCGTGGATGCGGGAATCTTCTCCGGATAACGAATGATTAAGGGAATGGAGATGGACTCCTCAAAAGGGGTGTCTTTTCCCCAGATGCCATGAGAACCCAGGTGATCTCCATGGTCTGAAGTAAATACCACAATGGTATGATCCAGGATCTCTTCCTCCTCGAGTGTTTTCAGCAAATCGTCCATATAGTCATCCAGGGCCATCGTGGAGGCCAGATATCCGGCATTCATCTCCCGGATAAATGCCGTATCTGCCAGGTGACCCTGATACTTGATTCTCGTCTTTTGATACCTTACTGGGAGCGTAAAACGCGGATTCTCCAGCAATTTCGCGGCCTCTTTTCGCTCGGATACATTGGGTCTGAGCTTCAGGGTCGCAGCATCCACCTGTTCCAGGTACTCCTCGGGGGCTATGTAGGGATCATGAGGAGGTCCCCAGGAAAGCATCAGAAAGAAAGGCTGGTCTTTATTCCTGTTTTGGATGTAGCTTTGGGCGGCTTTTGTCTGGGACAAAGCATCGTAATCATCCCAGTATGTCAGCTCCTCCGAATCGTTGTCGTAATAGGCAGACTCGAAGTAATTATGGGTGCACTCCAGGGCCTGAAAGAACTGAAATCCTTCCCTTCGTTCAGGAGGAATGTATGCCGTTCGGCCGTGGCCATCCAAGTGCCATTTCCCGATATAAGCAGTCTGATAACCAGCCTGATTGCATGCCTCTGCAAAAGAAGTCAGTTCAGGTCTGTAGGGATGATCATTGTTGGTCATTCCATTTCGCATGGGATACAGTCCGCTGATCAACATGGCCCGGTAGGGAGAACAAATGGGATAGGTACTCAGGGCATTGGTGATCCGGACACCTTCCCGGGCCAGACGATCCAGGTTGGGCGTCTGTATGTTCTCACCTCCATAGCTGCTTAATTCGTGGGAGCGCAGCTGATCAGCAAAAACAAAAAGGATATTTGGTGCCTGTTGTTCCTGTGTGCAGGAGGAGATCACTGATCCTGCAATAACTGCCAGGTAAAAGATACGTTTCATAAGCCAGTTGTATCAGTAGATTTGTTTGGATTAGCTGCGTATGAAAAGCCAGCTAGAAGGAGTTGATTCTGATATCAATTTCATTCCTGCCAGGTCCCAAACGGATGGTCCCAAAAGAAAGATCCACGCTCTGTCCGTTTAACATTACGGAAGCGGCAGAAGGAAAGTCCATCCTGAATTCACCAGCCATATTGGCCGGCAGGTCCAGGCTGTATGTAGTCATTCGAGGTCCCAGTTTCCGGTATACTGCTTTTATGGGGCCTTTTTGCGTGGGAACTGTTAGAGAACTATGCTCCAGGCTTCCCATCTGGGGATGGATAGAAACCAGGCCAAAGCCGGGTGAAAGGGGTTGAATTCCCCAGAGCCCGCGCTGAACGATGTTCGCCGGAACGGCCCCCCAGGCATGATTCCAGTCCAGGTTGGGCTTGTATTTATAATCCCATGCCTCCAGGGTGATAGTCGATCCCGCTTTGATCATGTTGTACCAGCTTCGGTCGTGGGTGGCCGTCATCAACTCCAGGGCATACTCTTCTTCGCCAGCCTTGTAAAGAGCATCCATCAGGTATTGTGCGCCATATACACTGCAGGCCATCCCCCTGGATTTAATGTGGTCTGACACAGACTTCCTGTACCCTAAAGGCACCATGTCAAAGGCCATGGGCAGCATGTTGGCATGCAGGGACCCATGATCGGTGCCCAGCCCATCCGTATAGTATCCCAGTTCTTTATTATACAGCAGCCTGTTTACCGCATATTTGACCTTCTCTGCCCTGTACCGGAAATCGGACGCATCCTGGTCTTTTCCCAGGAGTTCAGCAAATTCTGCCATAATGAGCATGTTCATGTAATAGAAGCTGTTGATTACTGTATTCACAGGCATAAAAACAAAGTCATCCGTCTCGCCCATCACGCCGCCGAAGCCGCCTTTCTGAGGCCAGTCCACAATGTCCCTCAATCGTTCCGTGGTATCTGCAAAACCCAGATTAGCCATCAGTTCCCCATTGTGATTGGGAGAGCTTGTGCTAATCAGTCCTTCTTTATTGGATAAAGCTATCAGGGTTTTGTGCTTTAGGGGCTCGTAATATTCCTCTATAAGCTCCTGGTTACCTGTGTACATATAGTCCTGGTAAACCAGGAGGGCCACATGCAGCTGCCATTCGGTGGGCCAGGTGGGATAGTGCATAAAATATTCAATGGTTTTCCGTGCAATGGCATATTCATTGTCCACCGAATAATGGCTCAGCTGATTCAGGTAAGCATCGGCTTCATAGGGAATCCGCTCCCGGTCCCCATCCACATAATAACCGGCAAAGGTGGTGGCTTTGATGGAATATTTGCAAAGATCCCAAACCTGGTTCAGTATATCATCTGAACTGGTAAATGAGCTTGTGGAATCGTCAAAATAGTTGAAATAGGCCAGCTGGGTAAGATTCTCAGCCTTTAGGTCTTTTACTCCCTCAATTTCCACATAGCGAAATGGCATCATCACGGGAAATGAATCGGGCAAGGCCACTGGCCATTGATTTTAAGTATTTCGTTCGTCGGGGACCAGTTCAATCTGGTAATTCTGTTTTTCGGGTGAAACCTTCAGTTTCAGCTCCTGATAACGGATGGTACCTCCGGGATTCTGGATCAATTTTTCCATCCATTAAGTTTTTCACCCAACGAATGTTGATGGTTTCTGATTTTTCTGGTCTGCGATATTAAGTTCCAGGGTTCCAAAAGCATCCTTTCCAAAATCAGCAAAATAGGTTCCATCTCTGTTTTTTTGAAATGCCACGGGAGCTTAATTTTTTCAATCTGGAAATAATTGTCCGGATGTAAGAGTATCTCCAAAAGTTCCGGTTGTAAATTTCTGATCTCAGAATACTCAGACAGTCGATTGTCTTTGTCAAATACCCGTACTTTCCAGAAATAAGTGGTATTTTCTTTCAATGTCTTCTCCGCCAAATTCCACATCAGTCGACTGCTGGCTTCTCACCTGGCCGCTGTTCCAGACATCCCCAATATTTTTTTCTGCCAGCTCTCTCTTCGAAGAAACTAAAATCTGATATGCTTTCTGAATCACCGCTTCTTTTGGCACCATCCAGGTAAATTCGGGCTTGCGGTCCTGAATTTTTGTATAACCGGGTTCCCGAATATATTCCACAGTCAAACCCGACGGAATTCCTGAATAGGGATCCGCATATTTGCTGTCCCAGTTCATCGTTTTTTTCGCGAAATTCCGTTAAGTACATTCTGATACTCACGGATTTTCGGCCAGATTGTTCAATTTCCTTTGGATCCTCAGCCAGATGGTACAATTCTTCAGAAGATTTGTCATTGACATAGCGGAAGTATTTCCATTCCGCTGGTACGCACACCTTCACTGGGGGGAATATGCTCAAATTCCCATAGATGCTCAATTAAAATGGTATCCCGCTGAAGTGATTTTCCTTTCCTGAAACCAGGGGCATCAGACTTTTTCCCTGCCAGGATTCTGGCTGCTTCCACTCCTGCCAGATCCAGCATGGTTGCCGGCACATCAATATTCAAAGCCATTTCATCAATGTCCTAGATGCTTTTTTGCCCTGGGATCATATACGATCAGAGGAACCCGGACCGAATTGTCATACATCAGCCATTTGCCGGCAAGCTGACGCTCACCGAGGAAATAACCATTATCCCCCATCAGGATAATGACCGTATTCTTATCCATTCCTTTTTCTTTCAGCTTCTCCCTGATTTTTGCAATCTCCAGGTCAATACCCTTAATCATGCGGTAATAGCCCTTTACGCTGTGCTGGTATTTTTCCGGTGTATCGTATCGCCAGGTCCAGCGCAAGCCGGTTAAATCCATCCCGCACCGGTTCGGGCAAGCTGTTCAAAATATTTGTCTTCGCCCAAAGCCGGTCCCGGCATATCCATATCCTGATACAAGCTTGTCCGGTTCTTCCTGCCAGAAATATTGAAGCGGAGCACCGATCATGGGCATGTGGCGCACTGAAACTCAATGGACAAGCAAAAGGGTTGATCCGATAGGGTGCATTGTCAATAAAATCCAGCGCTTTTTGTCCCGTATACCGGGTCAGATGGACGGTATCCTCATCCCAGAGTTTTGTAATAGTATCCCCTGTAATCTTTGTAATTGTCCCATTGCGATCATAATCTTCCATCTCATCAAACAGCTGATCCTTCTCCGCGTAGTTCACTCCAAATTTTCCAAAAAATCCGGTGTAATATCCTGCTTCCTTTAGCAATCGGGGATAGGAATCTTCCATATATTCACTCCGGATCGCCTCCGGTTTGAAAGGTGTATTTATGCGTACGTTCATGAAGGCCGCTGAAAATACTTGCGCGACTGGCCGCACAAATGGGCGTGGTGACCATGGCATTTCTGAAATAAGCTCCCTGGGCTGCCAGCTTATCCATTTCCGGGGTTTGGATGATCTCATTGCCCGAATAGCCCAAGGCATCCCAACGCTGGTCATCGGTAAGAATAAAAATGATGTTGGGCTTTTCCGTCTGGGCGAAACCAGAGGTAGTTGCCAGGGCAAACAGGAAAGCCATAAAAATAGGATAGCTGTGTGATCTCATGTTGAAATATAGGTTTGGATCTGTTCCAGAATTATTGACTCTATGACTGCAGATTTGGACCTCAAGGTACCTAAAAGAAAAGTCAAAAAAAACTTAAATAAAGCCGATCTCCTTTCTCTTCCTAGTAATCTCTGCCTACCTTTGATATGGACTCATAATTATATAAATCCATCAACCGCCATGCTAAAACTACATGGGATTTTCCCTCCGCTTCCTACCTCATTTAAGGAAAATGAAGAGCTTGCTCTGGACAAGTTACAGGACAATATTTCCGTACTCAGTCAAACTGAATTGTCGGGATTCCTGGTTCTGGGCTCCAACGGGGAACTGGTCCATCTCAATGAAAAAGAAATAGGAGAGGTGTACGCAGCCTCCAGGAAGGCCATTCCAAGTCATAAACTCATGCTGGCCGGAACAGGGGCTCAATCCACGAGGGAGACAATCGCACGCACGAAAACCGCTGCCGATGCAGGTGCAGATGCGGCCCTGGTGTTACATCCTTCCTATTACAAAGGGCTTATGAACCAGGAAGCATTGATTACCTACTATTACGAGGTGGCCGATGCCTCTGACATTCCTGTCATTATCTACAACATGCCAGCCAATACGGGCATGGACATGGATGCAGACACCATCGCTAAAATCTCCGAACACGATCGCATTATCGGCTTGAAAGATTCCGGTGGGAACGTGGTGAAAACGGGCGCAATAAAGAAGCTGGCCAAAACAGATTTCCAGATCCTGGCTGGAGGAGCAGGCTTCCTCTTGCCTGCACTCAGCATGGGTGCCGTGGGTGGCATCCTGGCACTGGCCAACATTGCCCCGGAAAAATGCCTTCAGATATACGATGATTTTTGCTCAGGGAATCTGGACACTGCGCAAAAAACGCAATTGGATGTCATCTCTCTTAATACGGCGATTACCAGAAAATGGGGCGTACCGGCCCTGAAGGCAGCCATGGATTATCTGGGCTTATATGGAGGGATTAGCAGGAAACCCATGCTTCCGCTTAGTGAAGAAATCCATCGGCAATTGCTAAGCCTGATAGACAAGCACATCCAAAAAGTATAAACACTTTCCCAATATGTGCATTTATTGATGTTTGGTAATAAGCTATTTTTAAGCATTCTGCTTACTTCTAACTTAACCAAACGTCCATGAGTCCGACTTTAATCAAAAACCTGATTCACGCAACACTCGCAGTGCTTCTATCACTAATAATCAATCAAACAAGCTCTGCACAGGAAATAAGATCAGAAAGCTGGACCGATACAACTTATCCGGAGTATATCACCAAGGTGACCGAGTTTGGAGAGCGGCCCGACTGGTCCCACGACGGCAAACGTTTTCTGTTTGTGGAACGGTCCTTTGGCGATGTATATGAATACAACCTGGAAACAGGAAAATACAAGCCCCTCACCCACCACTATTACCATGGAGGTTATGTGCGTGCGCTCTACCTGAGCAATGGGGACATCCTGCTGTCCGGTCCCAAAGACTTCCCGGGAGAGGACTGGATGGAAGCCAGGTTCCGTCTGGCTGAGTTATGGGTGCTGGATAAGGACCTGGATAAACCCCCCACCCGACTGGGGGAATACTGCTGGGAGGGTCCGGCAGCCTCACGTACAGAACTCCGCATTGCCTGGGCCCAACATCATGGCCTGTACCCGGAAGTTATCCGGCATTACGAGCTCTATGTGGGCGACCTGGACTATTCCTCTGGAGAACCAAAAATTGTGAATCAGAGGGTGGTCCTGGATAACAGTCAGGGAGCAGTCAAAGACAAGGTGCTGGAACCCCAGAATTTCCGGCCAGGGAAGGAAGAGGAGCTTACCGTTCAGGCCTACCACGATTGCGAGGTATTCGGACTGAATATCGAAACCGGAGAATTGATCAACTACTCCAACGAACCGGATCAGTACGATGAGCCCGAGGGCATCTTCCCCGACGGGGAATACACCCTGGTGGAATGCAGCCGGCACAACGATTCCAACAGTGGTGCAAACATCGATTTGTACAAGCTGAAACTGGAAGCGGGGAATCCTTCCTGGGAAAGGCTTACCTGGTTTAACGAAGGGGGAGTATACAAGGCTTCCAACCCGGTGGTCAGTGATGATGGACGTTACATTGCCTTCACCGTACCGGGCAGCGGGGAAGTGGCTGGCATCGGACATGGAATTTATATCCTGGATCTTTCCGGCATCGATCCGGGCCGCTGAGACTCACCCGGTACAGACGGTCAAGTCTTTAAATTTTAAGCAAAGTGAAAAAACAAAGGTATTTTATCCTCCTTTTTTTAGCTCTCCTGGGCATCCAGTCGCCATCCTACTCACAGGTGGATGAAAATGTATTTCGGGATGAGACCAGGAAAAAAGTACTTTCTGATGATGCTCCGGAAGGTGCCTTAGACTTGCGGCTAGATTTTAACGATGAATGGCGCTTTTTCCAGGGAGAGTTACCTGGTTTTCAGGATCCCGGCTATACCGATGTGGAGTGGCGTCTGCTTGAACTCCCTCACGACTGGTCTGTGGAAGGAAGATTTGATCCGGAAAATCCTGCCGGTGCTGCTGGAGCCTTTTTGCCCACCGGGATAGCTTGTTATCGTAAAAGTTTCACATTGCCGGAAAGCTACAAAGGCAAACGGATAAAGATTCGTTTTGATGGGGTGTATATGAATTCTTCCGTTTACCTGAATGGTGTTTTCCTGGGAACCCGCCCCTATGGATTCAGTACCTTTGAATATGATCTTACTCCCCACCTGGAATTTGGAGATAGCAACAATGTACTTGCGGTAAAAGTGGATAACTCTTTACAGCCAAGTGCTCGCTGGTACACTGGTTCCGGGATCAATCGGGATGTCCACCTATTTGTCACCGAGCAACAACATTTTCAGAAGTTTGGGACATTTATACGTACAACAAAACGAAACACCCATGCTGCCTGGTTATCTATAAATTGCAAAGTCATTTCAAACAATTACCCCGAAAGCGAGGTCATCAAATTCCAAAGCTATCCCGATGATCCTGTACGAATTAAAAAAGCTGCCAAAATAGTCGCGGTGCTGAAAACCAGAGAAGGGGAGATTGTTGCTGAAGGATTTGAAGAAAAAAACCTAAGTGATTATTCCATCCTGGAAACGCAACTGGAGCTGGTAGTGACAGACCCCATACTCTGGTCCCACAGAAATCCATATCTCTATACCCTGGATCTTCAATTGTGGGTGGATGGAAAGTTGCATAACTCTCAGCAAACAAAGACTGGAATACGGGTGATTGAGTTTAATAAGGACCAGGGTATGCTGGTAAATGGAGAAAAAGTAATCATCAAAGGGGTTTGTCTTCACAAGGACGCTGGTTCGTTCGGAACGGCCGTCCCTAAAGATGTATGGCGCTACCGACTGAGGAAGTTAAAAAGACTGGGATGCAATGGTATACGGACCCATGGACCGGTGGATCCTTTGTTTATTGAGGTATGTGATGAGATGGGATTCTATTTAATGGCCGAGGCCTTTGATGAATGGGAAAAGACCTGGCAATATGGGTATTCGGAGGACCCTGCAGGAAAGATGCCCTATACCTACCATAAATTCTTCAGGCAGTGGGCTGAAACAGACCTGAAGGCCATGATCCGGAGGGACAGAAACCACCCTTCCGTAGTCCTCTATTCGGTAGGTAACGAAATGCCTGAGCAGCGTTATCCGGACGGTGCCGAGACCCTGGGAAAACTTATTAAATGGGCGAAAGAAGAGGATGATACACGTCCTGTAATTGCGGCATGCGATTGGTCAGCCTGGGCCAATACCAATGGCTTCTTCGATGTCATGGATATTGCCGGTTACAACTATCCTGACAGGTACTTTGAAGGTCACTATAGTGAAGAGCATGCAGCCTATCCCGAACGCATCTTGTTAGGCACTGAGAACTACATGACCCTGGAAAACTGGATCAGGGTCCGGGACAATCCCTATGTTGCGGGGTTGTTTTTATGGGTAGGTATCGATTATCTGGGCGAGGCCCTTGAATGGCCCAGGCGTGGATGGGAATGGGGATTGATGGACATTGCAGGCTTCGAAAAGAGCCTCTATTACTACTGGCAGGCCTTCTGGTCTGAAACACCTATGGTTCGCATTGCGGTTAACCTGAAAGACAAGGACACTTTCAGGTGGAAGTGTTACAATGTGGCTTCACACTGGAACTTCTCCCCGGAGCAGGTTGATTCTGTATTTGTTTACAGCAATACCAAGAAAGTCGAACTCTTTCAAAATGGCAAAAGCCTGGGTAAAAAGGAGGTCAATCCCGATACCTATCAGGCCCTCTACCTGGTAGATTATCAGAAAGGGGAACTAAAAGCGAATGCTCTTCAGGAAAAAAATGTAGTGGCCACACATAGCCTGAAAACTGCAGGGGAAGCGAAAAAGCTGGCGCTAATATCAGAGCCAGGGGAAGCCGGGAATGAAGATGAGAGGCTCATTTTTCTGACCCTTGAAGTTCAGGACAACAAAGGAATACGCTGTCCCTTCGCCAGCGATCTAATCAGTGTGGAAGTTCAGGGTGCAGGAGAATTGATCGGACTGGATTCAGGTGACCAGTTCAGTCATGAACCATACAAGCAAAATAAACGAAAAGCCTTTGAAGGAAGACTGCTACTGACTATTCGGCCAAAGGGCAAGGGGAGCATCACCGTGCTGTGCCAGGCAGAAAACCTGAAAGGCACCTCAGTAAATATCAAGAAAGCAAAAGGCTTGTTATGAAAACATCCATCCTTACCTTCCTGCTTTTCGGACTCAGCCTGTTCTCGGCCTGTACACAGAAGTTTTCCATCGACTATGACAGCAGCAATGAGCGGATATCCTTTGGAGTAGAGCAGATTAACCTTGCGCTGAAGCATATAGACCGGCCTGAAAAAGTTTTCCGGATCAGCCTGGAAGAAAACGGGGATCTGGAATCAGAAGCCTACCGCATTTCTGTATCAGAGAGTAATCAGATCCTGGTGGAAGGTGGAAGCGATGCAGGCCTGATGTACGGGTCACTGGAACTGGCCGAACAAATCAATCTTTACGGATTGGAAGGGATCAGCGAAACAGCAAAAGCTCCGTATATGAAAACCCGGGGAGTGAAATTCAACATTCCCCTGGATGTGAGAACACCTACGTATTCCGACCCGGCCGATGCCAGCCAGGTAAATATTCCCGAAATGTGGAATCTGGAGTTCTGGAAAGTTTACATCGATCAGCTGGCCCTTTCGAGGTATAATATGATTTCTCTCTGGAACCTGCATCCCTTTCCCTCCATGGTAAGGGTGCCTGACTATCCGGATATTGCGCTTGATGATGTGCACAGATCCACGTCCAAATTTCCCAAAACCTTTTATGAAATCGGGAATGGCGAAAAAGCCCCAGACATGCTGGATAGTACCGAAGTTGTGCTCAAAATTTCCATGGACGAGAAGATAGCTTTCTGGAAGGAGGTGATGAGCTACGCCCGGGACCGCAACATCGACTTTTACATCATGACCTGGAATATATTTGACTGGGGCATCGATGGCAAATACGGGATTACTGAAAAGCCTGACAACCCGGTGACCAGGGACTACTTCCGGCAGAGTGTCAAACAGATGTATCTGACATACCCAGATCTGGCGGGTATTGGCCTGACCGTGGGAGAAAACATGGCAGGCTTTGAATCGGCGTATAAGGAAGCGTGGGCTTTCGATTCGTATGGCCTGGGTACCCTGGACGCGGCGGAAGAATTCCCCAATCGCAAATTTACCTTTATCCACCGGATGCATCAGGGACAGGCTGACCACATTTTGGAACAGTTCTCCCCTTTGGTGGAACATAAAAACATCAACTTCATTTTCAGCTTTAAGTATGCTGCAGCACATGTGATGAGTAGCGTCCGTCAACCCTTTGCAGATAAATTTGTGCAGGAGATCAAAGGGCACAAGACCCTGTGGACCCTCCGGAACGATGATAATTACTATTTCCGTTGGGGGGCTCCAGGTTTTGTCCGGGATTTTATCAAAGAAATACCGTACGATGTTTCCCAGGGATTCTATTATGGGTCAGACGGTTATATCTGGGGCAGGGAATTTCTGAGCAAAGAACCGGAAAATCCGCGCCAGCTGGAGGTAGAGAAGCACTGGTACCACTGGATGATATGGGGAAGACTGGGTTACGATCCAGAGGTCCCGGATGATCGTTTTATGGAGATCTTGCAACAACGATATCCCGAAGCAAATTCGAAGGATCTGTTCCTGGCCTGGGAAGAGGCATCCCTGATTTATCCTCTTACAACGGGATTTCATTGGGGAGCTGCTGACTTCAGTTGGTACATCGAAGGATGCAAGAGCCATCCGAATGTTTCGAAAGTACCTTTGAATTTTCACAACGTGAACCATTTTATTACCCAGCCTATACACAGGGGAACCCGCAACCTAAGCATTCCTGACTATGTGAAATCAAAGCTAAGCAGAGAAACAAACGATCTGATTACTCCCATTCAGGTGTCTGAGAATTTACATCTGCATGCCGACAAAGCCCTGAATCTCTTGGATAAACTGAATGCCGGGGAGAACAAGGAACTGGCAAACACCCTCAGCGACATTCGGTCCATGGCCCTACTGGGGAAGTATTATGCCTGCAAGATCAACGGAGCTACCCAGTTAGCCCTGTATCGGGAAACCCGCGAGGTCAGCTACCAGGAAGCGTCTGTAAAACAGCTCACAAACGCCCTGGAATACTGGAAAGCATATACCTCCAATGCCATGCAACAATACAAAAATCCCTTGTGGCTTAAACGGGTTGGGCACATCGACTGGGTGAAACTTACCAGAGAGGTAGAACGGGATATAGAGATTGCTGGTAAGGAACTCTAACCCTTATTCTATAGGGAAAAATTCAGCATCCAGTCGATCCACTCTACGGAACTGAATACTGCTGCGTTACCTTTCGCGTGGTCAGCATCTAAAAAAGCGGTGTACCGAACATTTGGATTCCCGGTGGCACGCAGGAGATCTATAATTTTTTTAACTGACTCCACATTCTTACCGTCATTGGCTCCGACCATCCCCCAAATGGGCAAGTTGGATAGTCTCTCCACTTCGTCATCATCGCTTACGCTACTGAAACCACAGGGTGCTGCTGCCGCGAAACGTTCCGGGGAATTCCGGATCCATTCCCAGGTACCCCTGCCGCCCATACTATGCCCCATGACGTAAACACGATTTGGATCTATTTGAGGATAGTTCTCCAATAGATAGTCCAGCATTATATCAAGGGTTTTAGGATCCCAGTCATCAAAAGAATTGGGCTCGATCAGAATCAATTCTTTGCCTGCCAGTTCCACAAGTGAGAGACCTTTTACAGTTGCTGAGCGCGCAAGCTGTTCTTCCAGGCTCCAGGTTTTTCCTCCTGCGCCATGCAAAGATATGAGCAGCGGTAGCTTTCCGCCTGATTCCTTTCTTGGCACAGCCATGAAGGCAGATTTTTTCAACTTTCCCAGCCTGTGTTGTAAGTCATCGGGCCAATTCACAATGCTCACCTCCATATTTTTGAAGCGCGCATTAATGTCCTTAAGTGTTTGATCTATCTCCGCGTTCTGAGAACCCGTTAGTAACAGCAGAGCCATTCCGGCAGTAAGTAAAATCTTCATTATGGTATATGCAATAAAGTGAATATTATGTTAATGCACAATACGAGCAAGGATTTAAACAATATGGGCCTTATAAAGGCTGGTTAATGCAGCAGAAGCTGCAGGAATAGCTCAAAACCGCACGATCAAAAAGTGCAAACTATCTCCCAGTTAGTGTATTTCATTACATACATTCTCCTTGTATATTTCTCCTTTAAAACTTCCCTGCATGATACAGAAACGGATTTGCTCTTGCCATAAAATCAACAACTTGTACACATGGATCATTCTTGTTTCTTTCCTGATTCTGCCCTACGATCTCTCCTCCCAATCAGATTTGGGAAAGGCCCGTCTGATCGTTCTTGCTGACATGGGGAATGAACCTGATGAAGTGCAGCAGATGATGCACCTATTAATTTGTTCCAATGAAGTAGATCTCGAAGCTTTGATCGCGGTAACCAGTGCCATCATCCGTCCTGAAGCAAACAGGCTGTACCGAAGAGTGGTACATCCCGAATTGTTTCACCGACTGATTTACGCCTACGCACAGGTATATCCCAATCTTCAGCTACATGCTTCCGGGTGGCAATCGCCCGATTACCTGCATAGCATTGTGGCAGGTGGACAGGCAGGTTATGGCATCGATGCCACTGGAGAATACAAGTACAGTGCAGGATCCCAGTTGATTATAGAAAAGGTCACCAAGCCCGATCCTCGCCCCGTCCATGTGGTAATTAACGCCGGATCCAACACCCTGGCCCAGGCCTTGCTGAGCTACAGAGCCACCCATTCACCCGAAGAAGTAGCGGCCTTTGTGGCCAAACTAAGGGTCTATGAAAATGCGGCTCAGGATGATGCCGGAGCATGGATTTGTCATGAATTTCCCGATATTCACTGGGTACGGAGTGTCCACCAGACCAAGTGCTTCGGAGGGCCACTGACCCATGAGCTTGGACCCTGGAACTGGAAACCATATGCTTACAGCGGGAAAGGGCAAGACAACTGGGCCCGGGAAAACATAAGAACCAATCACGGCCCCTTAGGGGAACTCTACCCCATCCGCGCCTACCATGAATTTACCGACAGCAATCCCAATTTCATTGAAGGGGGAGGAACCATGCCCTGGTTAAAACTGGTTTCTCCGGGGCTGAGTGATCCCTCCGAGCCCTCCTGGGGGGGATGGAGCGGGCGTTATACCAGCACAAAGATCGCCAATGTCCCGGCACGGTGGAAGGTGGTCCAGGAAACAGAAAAACGATTCTTGCCCTGGGCGGTTTACACCGATACCATAGATCATTGGGTGGATCCGGAGGATGGAAAGGTGTACAATGATGTGCATGCCCCTGTGTGGCCCTGGCGCCAGGCCATGTGGAACGATCTCAAAGCACGCATGGATTGGTGTGTGCAACCTTTCGAAAAGGCCAATCACCATCCATCAGCAAGTTTGAACAACGACACCACCGATGCCATCACCTTTCTTTCAGCCAAAGCCGGTGATCAACTGAGCTTCGATGCATCTGGCTCCACCGATCCGGATGGGGATGCCCTCCGATACTACTGGTGGATCTACCCGGAAGCAGGAAGAAGGGCCTATGGGAAGGAATTGGCCATTAGGAATTCGGATGCAGAAAAGATACAATTTACCATTCCTGAAGACGCCAAAGGCAAAGAACTTCACCTCATACTGGAAGTCTGGGATCAAAGTAAGATTGTACCCTTGGCGGATTACAGACGGGTGGTCATTAATGTAATAAACTAACGAAAATATGAGCATGAAAAACTTAGTTCTCCTAATTCTCGCAATGGGTACTTTTACTCAACTTGCAGCTACAGATCCGCCCAATGTGGTATTTATTTTGGCAGATGATTTGGGGGCAAATGATCTTTCCTTGTATGGTAGCACCTTCCATGAGTCTCCCAACATCGATGCACTTGCCGAGAAGGGCATGATGTTCACCCAGGCCTATTCGGCCAATCCCTATTGTTCCCCGACCCGGGCAAGCATCCTGACAGGGCTTTACCCTTCACGGATTGGAATCACCTTGCCCCATTGTCATTTGAATAAACTGGTTCTGGAGAAAAGACTGGAGGATTCTGCCCCTGCCAACAAAAAAGTCCTGTCTGCCGTACCCATGACTCGTTTTAAAACAGAGTATTACACCCTCAGCGAAGCATTCAAAGAGCATGGATATGCCACAGCCCACATTGGCAAATGGCACCTGGGACCAGTACCCTACAGTCCGTTGGAGCAGGGTTTTGATCTGGACATCCCCCACTCCCCTGAACCCAGTCCGTTGGCCGGGGGATTCTTCTACCCTTTTCCCATCTACGACAGTCGCGGAGAACCCGGATCCAACCTGGAGGACCTGATGTGCGATGAAGCGGTTAAGTACATTCATGAACACAAGGACGAGCCTTTTTTCCTCAACTACTGGGCTTGGGAAGTACATGCTCCCTGGCAAGCTAAAGAGCAGCAGATAGATAAATATCGCGCAAAAATGGAAGCGGATGCTCCCCAGAGGAATCCGGTCTATGCCGGGATGATAGAAACCCTGGATGAGGTGGTGGGCCGGCTGGTGGAAGCACTGGATCAGGCGGGAATTCTTGACAATACCGTGATCGTATTTGTGGGAGATAACGGGCCCTACATCAACTCCAACAAGCAACACATGCCCGAGGAGTTCCACGGAGTTCCGGTATCCAGTGCCTTCCCCCTGCGAGCCGGGAAGGGAAGCATTTATGAAGGAGGTACCCGTGTCCCTCTGATCGTGTCCTGGCCCGGCAAGGTAAAGGCTGGGAGTGTGACAGATGCCTTGCACCAGAGCATCGATTTCTTTCCGACTTTTGTGGATATGCTGGGGTGGGAAATGCCGTCGGGACACTCATTTGACGGGGTAAGTATGAGGTCTACCCTGGAGAAAAACCAGGAAGTCAGGGACGAGATCTTTTGTCACTTCCCCCACCATAACCCTTGCACCTCCCTGCGAAAAGGCGACTGGAAGTTGATTCGCTGGTATTTTGACCAACCCGATGGAAGCCACCGCTATGAACTCTACAATTTGGCCAAGGACGAAGGGGAGGAAAACAACCTAGCAATACAGGAAACTAAACGTGTAGAAGAACTATCCGGTCGCATGGATGAATTACTTTTAGAAACGGAGGCCTTAATTCCTTTGCCTAATCCCGATTATGTAGCAGATAGACAATAAATCCCCCCTGGAGGAATAGGAAAATCAATCATATGAAAAACCTGCTGATTTTAAGCCTTGCCATCAGTATGAATTTGATGGCTGAACAAGAGATCTCTGCACAACTACAAAACCCCAGGGATCCTAAATTCCGTCTGATTGTGCTGGCCGATATGGGCAATGAACCAGACGAGATGCAACAGATGGTTCACCTGCTTTTGTATAACAATGAGATTGACCTGGAGGGCCTGATTGCGGTTACAGGCATCTGGCTAAGGCCCGATTTTGATGGCCCCGCATACCGGAAAAAGCTGCATCCCAATCTGTTTCATGAAATCATTGATGGATACGAGCAGGTCTATGAAAACCTGAAACTTCATGATAGTGGCTGGCATACTCCCGGGGACCTTCGCTCTTTAGTTTGTACAGGTCAGACACATTTTGGCATTGATGATGTCGGGAAGGGAAAAAGCAGTCCGGGTTCAAAGCTGATCACCGAGGCCGTATTGAAGGATGATCCCCGTCCGGTGTACATCGTGGCCAATGCCGGATCCAACACCCTGGCCCAGGCCCTGTGGGACTACCGGAATACCCACACCCAAAAGGAACTGGAAGCTTTTGTGGCCAGGCTGATTGTTTATGAGAACGGGGCACAGGACGATGCAGGGGCCTGGATCGTGCAGGAATTTCCTTCCATCCACTGGATCAGAAGCGTCAACCAGAAGAATGCTTACGGCGGTAATTCAGGTGTGGGTATAGCGCATGCTGAAGAACTTGGACCATGGGCCTGGAGTCCTTTTGAGTACAGCGTAAAAGGGCAACATGACTGGGCCAGTGAGCACATTCAAACCAATCATGGAGCGCTGGGAGAAGTGTACCCGGACCGCTTTGACATCGGTCGACTGCATTTTATGGAAGGGGGTGGGACGGTTCCCTGGATCGGACTGCTGGCACCAGCCCTTTATGATCCCCTTCAACCCCATTGGGGTGGATTTAGCGGGCGCTATACTTCCGTCAGGAAGCCAGGTATTTGGTCTAATTATGCCACCATTGCTGAACGCGAAAAGAAGGAGTTTCCCAATTTCAGGGTATTTGCCGACACAAGCGATATATGGACCGATCCGGCTGACGGCAAGATCTACAACAACCACAACACCCCGGTTCACCGCTGGCGGCAACTCTTATTCGATGATTTTAAATGCCGCATGGACTGGTGCATCGAGCCATTCGACGATGCAAACCACAACCCGGTGGCGCTTATCAATCAGGATGCTTCCCGGCAGATTCTCTATGTGTCAGCCGAACCGGGAGAAAAACTGAAGTTTGATGCCTCCGGATCCTATGATCCCGATTCTGGACAGAAGCTCACCTACCACTGGTATATTTATCCTGAGGCAGGAAGCGGATTTAAGGAAATCCCCCTTAAAAACTCAGACAACAGGAAAGTGAAGCTTCACATCCCTGACAATGCAGGGAGCAGCCAGATTCACCTGATCCTGGATATTTCCGATAACAGCCTCATTGCACCCATGCACGATGTCAGGCGAGTGGTAATCAATCTACGATGAGATTAGCTGAACCCTGGCAGACCAGATAGCCAAGAGTTTTCTCCCTTTTTCCTGGCTGTGAAAAGCATGGCCATAAAATAGCCCGCTATTTGATGCTATTATTGTATAATAAGTTTTCGAACAGCTTCACCCTGCGAATGTTTCCACTCAACGAAATATATACCAGATGGCCATTCGCTGATGGCTATTGTCAGTGTTTTGCTCTCCTTAATAAAAGCAGCATGAACCATTTGTCCATGAAGGTTATAAATCTTAATCTCTCCCGAGCTACCTCCCCCTTTTGCAGCCAGGTTTAGCAATTCATTGGCCGGATTTGGAAAAATATTTAATTCTGCTTCACCGACAGTAAGACCTGGATTTACACCCGTAAGGATCTCTGGAAACAACTGGGCTGCAGGAATCAATTCCCTTGGATTACGGGCGCTCTCCCATTCCAGCTTTATAAAAGCACTCCCCACTGCCTGAGCATAGTCAATCCTGATGGGGATCCTTTTACCTGCTTCAAGTTCCATGGTGTTTGAAATTGTAGAACCCTGAACTCCACCCTTCCAGGCTTCGATTAACAATTCATTGTTCACCCAGAGCTTTCCAAAATCATCCATGGTAAGATGAAAGGTATAAATCTCAGAAAACAGAGGCTCCAGTTGGCCTTCCCACCGCGCATTCCAGTAGACATCTGCCAGTCCGCAACCGGGAGAGCCCTCCCATTTATGGTCAATTTCAGGATCCGTCTCTCCACAAATGGAATCCACAAACCATCCCCTTCCCCCTGCCTTGGCGGTCCAGTAAGATCTGAACAGGCCTTCCCCCTCTCCGGGGTAAACCACCTCCTCTTCAGAAAGTAAAATATAATCCAGCTTCAGATCGTCGTGAGCTTTCAGGATCTGAAAACGCAGTACAGTCTCACCAGCAGCTAATTGCACAAAGTAATCATCGAGAGTAGTCCATTGATCCAATCCCCCACTTGCCTGGAATACCAGAGTATCGGAGACTGGTTTTCCATTCGCATGGAGAAGGGCTTTTTGTCCCCCGTTTTCGCTGGAATAGTTGACCTGAACCCTGTATTTCCCTGTGGCATTCACACTCACTGTATACTCCAGCCATTCTCCCCCATTGATCCATCCCACGAAATACTCCCCGTCTGCTTTTTTGCCAATATCTACAGAGTTTTCCGGGCGGTATTCTCCTCCCTGGTTTCCCAGGTCCGCATCCATATAGGAGTCTCCCGCATCCCCCACATCAAAATCTTCGAACTGAATCACTCCTGCTACCTTGTGATCTTTGTAGGCTGACCTTTCTGAGGGTTCAGGAAGACTGCTACCAAAATGATAGTTAAACCTGCGATCGGGAGCTGCATCCCCATTCAGAAAGAATGCAGTCACATCGTCCATTTCCATAGGATTATCCGCCCATTTGAAATAGAATTGGGGCACTTCCTGAGCCAGTCCCAGGGAACTTCTTAAGGCGGACAACTCAAGCTGATTACCAGCAGTCTTGAAGGAGATATCATCTACTTTTATCCACTGGCTTCCATTCCACTTCTTCAGCGAGGAGAGCCCATCTCCTTCAATACTGTGATTGATCAGGTAATCATATCCCGCCCAACCTGTAAAGGCACTTCTGTCCACATCCAGGAGCAAAAGCATCCAAAGGGTATCGGTGTGGGAAGTAAGGACTTCCTTAGTCGAAGCACTGAAATAAAGGGAATCATCATCATAGGTGACTTTGCTGGAAAGTATATCATTCCTGCCACTCTCATTAATAAACAGGCTGCCTGCCTCATAGCCCCGGTAATTTCGGTGCATCACATCTCCCACCGGATCTTCAAATTCAGGACTCACCTCTTCCCAATCTGAAAAATCTCCATCCACTTCAATGGATGTGGGAGCAGAGAATTCCTGGGGAGCTTCCATGCCCTTGTATTGCCTGATGTGAGAAAGCATCTGGTAGTAATAGTTGTCGGTATATCCAGCTTTCATGGGGGCAATATCCCGGTTGAACTCCTTGCTGTACACATCCACAAAGTAGGAATCCCCATCAGAAATGGGTCTGCCTGCATAAGTGCCTGATCCTTTATCCCAGATGGCCCGCTGTGCGATCCATTCGTTCCACTGGGTGATCATCACTACCGGAGGATCCACCTCCAGGGCACGACGCCATTGTTCGGCAAATTGCAGACCCTCATGTGTATATTCTGTCTCATATGCCTCGTTTACCGCAGGTTGTTTTCCGCCGGAGTAGCTCTTACCCAGGGGATTGGACGGGTGATGCGCTACCGATACAGAAATCTGTTCAGGAACACTGGCCGCTTCGCTCCAACCATAGTCCTGGGGATAATGATCCAGCCATTGCCAATGATCGGGTTCATTGGCACTGTTGGTCCATGCCCAGCTGTATTTAATGGTGAAAAATTCCTTTACATGAGACTGAAGATCAGGATCATCGGCGTGCCCCATGATCAGAGGCTTTCCATCCCAGAAAAACCACAAATCCTGGTACTTCCCGGTGGCATAGAACTGATTAAAAATCTTATTCATGGTAGACCCACTGCTGGCATTGGTCAGAAAGCAAACATCGGGAGTGGGGATGCCCTCGGCACGCATCTCCTCCGATACCCTGCAAACCTCATCAATGACATTCAGGTAAGTCACCGCATTGGTCACATCAAAAAACATAAAATCCACCTTGGCATTACTGAGCATTTGCAGATCTCTCCGGATTACCCAGGGATCCTCCGAACGGAAATAGCCCTGCTCGGGCTCTCCCCAGAAATGAAAACTTCCCACTCCCCCCCATTCCCTTTCTGCCTCGGGCTTTTTCAGTATCTCAGTGATGTCATACACCTTTTGTCCATGGGTTCCCATCCAAACATAGTAGAAGATACCCACCAGTTTGTCTTCTCGTTCTGATCCGGCAGATTCATACTCAGGCAGGGACCGGCCCAATGCATCAGTGACCACCCACTGATCGGTAAAGCGGTAGGGGTCAACTTCTTCTACTTCGATGGTGTCATTTACGAAAAAGACCTGTTTCACTTCCTTAGCCGGACACCAGGTGCTATCTCCTGCCTGGCTGGCGGCCACTACCACAACACCGGTTTCACCTGTAAGTGTAAGCAGAGAATCCTCCACCACTGCAGGTCCGGAGGACAGTACATAGCTAACAGTCAAACCTGAGGAGGAACTGGCCTCCAGAACAAAAGGCTCATCATAAATGGTTTTGTTTCCCGGGGAAGGGAAGGTGAGGTATTGCTTCTCACAATCGGGGCCGGTAATGATGATGTAATCAATTTCAACAGTCCCGCTACTGGCAGTGGCCACAGGATCCATTCGAATTTGCTCAATGCTTCCGGTCCAGGTGGGCACACTGCTCATATCAATGCGGTATTCCCTGATGAGGGTGTCATTGGGAACCAGCGTAAAGGACCTGGAAAGCTCCTGGCTCCAATTTGCAGTTGGGGTGGTGAAGTACACCTGACCGGAAGAGTCCGCGGTATTGTTCTTCATGCCCAGGTAGATTTCCCAGCTATCAGAGGCCCTGATGTCCAAACCTGTGGGGGAATGCATAAAGGGATCGGCACCTGTAATGGTCAGGTTCAAAACACCGTCACTAACGCTCCCATCCAGATTCTGGGTAAGAACCCAGCATTCCAGATCAGTGTCAAAATTCCATTCAGGCTTGTCGGGACACTCCTGGGCGAAAGTGGGTAAGACCATAACAAAGGTCAGCAGAAACAGGAAAGCTCTTCTCATGATTGGGGTTTTGAACACAAAATAGGACTTTTAAGGATCTGAATCAATGCATACCATGGGCCTTCCTTTACACAAAATGACCCAGAGAAAGCCTGACGTAGTTTCAATTTTTTACCTGGAAAACCACCCGCCGGTAATCCCAGAGTTTTCCTATATCATTGCGATCCATCACTTCGAGGATCAGATGAAGCTCACCGCTGCTCGCATCCTGAGGTATGCTAACGGTAGTGGACAGACCGGTCGGTTCAGAGATCACTGGTACCCCGTCACAGGTGCCAGCTTCGGGATAGTACCACCATCGGAATTCCAATGCATCTCCATCGGGATCAGAAGATCCATTGGCGCTGAGTGAGATATTTTCCCCGGCTTCCACCTCCATGATCAGTATTCCATTGGAAGTATCTCCGTTGAGCACCGCCACGGGATGGTGATTGGCATTTTCATAGGATTCGATGCACCAGTCCATCCGGCACAGGATATCATTAAAAAAAGCCTGCCTCCACCGCCAGACGGGAACAAACAGTCCTTCATAGGTTCTTCCATCATCCGGATTATACCATGTATCTTCTCCTTCACCGAAAGAATAAAATGGTTCAAAGGCTTTTTCATCCACCCGCACGCTTTCATGCTTCGATCCATAATTCTCCACCCGCTCCCGGGTAGATCTTCCGCTCCAACCTCCCCACCAGGGACGATCGATGTCAGACAAACCCCGGTTAACAAGGCAAAGCCAGGGAACAGTGCCACCTCCTTCAATAAAAGCCAGTTGACCTTTATGGAAGCTCCTCAGCGGGAACAGGGGGCCATAAGGTCCGTGCTGCATCATGATATGTTCCAGGGCCCACTGGTGCTGGCCCAGTGGTGAATAGGCGTAAGGTTCCCATGTGTGGGGTCCCAGGTTCATTATTTTGCCCTTTCCGTCATTTGCCCCTTCAAAGGCAGGCCCACCATAACAATAGGTCTGGTAATTGCTTCTGAACCAGTGAATATCAGGGAATCGGTGGCAAATCCAGGCTCCGGAATTATCCTGGGCCCCGTTTTCATACACCCTGAGCTTTTTTGCTGCCTTCTCCACTTCCTTTTTGCCATGCTTTTCTTCATAATCTTTCAGAGCCTGGGCCAGGGTATTGGACCCGGCGTTGACCACCACATAAACGGGCCTGGGGTCTTCTTTCTCCAGTGCTTTTTCAATGAGCATGGATCCTTCACTGGACTTGCCCTTTCCACTGTCTTTGATCCCATAACCCGTCTGACCGGAAGCCACAATGCTGCGGAGATAATCAGGTTTTGGAAAATCCGGGGCATGCTTCACCAGGTTTTTATATACCTCTTCATAGCCGTCAATCAGCATCTGGAACAGTTCCGGATGAAGTACCTGCCTGTATGGATCCTTGTTGGCAGGCTGCAGGTACTTTCCGGTGACTGCAATCAGGCCCTCCAGGTCAAATTCATTGGAACACATCAACAGGTGATGCATTTGCTGTACCTCATCGGGTTCATTGCCCATATCGGCCAGAATAATCAATCTGGTTTTCTCCTGGCTAAGCTGACCATGAAGTAGAAAAGGAACAAAAGAAATGGCAAATAAGAAGAATATCTTTTTCATTGAGTTTAAGATTTATTGATTTAGGCTTTTATATTGTTTGGCAAATTCTAAAAGGGCTTCCAGGTTGATGGCGCTTTCCCAGGGCCTGCATCGGGTTCCGCTGGGGGTCTCCCCAAGGTAATATTCGCTCCATGCTCCTGTCTCATCTACAATTTCCATGGTCTTTTTATAAATCTCTTCCGTTCCCTCTGATCCGGTTTGTAACATCCCATAGAGTACCAGGCCATAATCATAGCCTACGGACCGGTCATTCCCTTCCTTTACCTCGGTTCGCGAGCTCAGTACCCCGGTTTTCTGAAATGAACTGAATATTTGATTCACCAAGGGCTTTAGTTCACCGGCTGAAAGCAGGTCCGAATGAAAATACAGGGGTGTCAGGCTCACAGAAATCAGTTTATAGATCAGTTTATCAGCGACAGGGAGTGCTCCCTCGGGCAGACATCCCATACACTGGTAACGGCCGTTTTCATCCCGCACAGTCCAGTCAATACCCCCGAAACCTGGATTCCTGAAAAC
Organism: uncultured Bacteroidota bacterium; assembly: GCA_963713725.1. Lineage (GTDB taxonomy): Bacteria > Bacteroidota > Bacteroidia > Bacteroidales. The sequence continues at coordinate 516,774 of CAVQMZ010000015.1, read as the reverse complement.
AAAGCAGCTCTCCCCGCCCCGTTCACACACCCCATGCCTGAATTCCGGGGCTTCCGTATAGCTCAGCCGATCCGGATTATTGGTAATTAATTGTCCATCCTTCCAGAAATGATCCCTGAAATGATCCCTGGTCTCCTTCAGGATTTTTTGCCCGGCATCCAGTTTCGACGCTTCCCAGAGACTCTCCGAGGCTATCCAGTCCAGCAAGAGCTCTCCTCCGCCAATAAAAAGCATGGTGGCCTCCGCAGAGCCGTCATTCAGTGCCGATCGTGGCAGAATACCCCCGGCCACATAGGTTTCATCGCCGTTAAATGGCAGCATGTGCCCGGCAAGGTGCTTTTTTTGTACATCCCAGCACCATTCCAGCATGGGGAAAATTTCATGGATAAACGCTTTATCCCCTGTTTTCTTCAGCAGGTCAAAGGCCTGGACAATCAGATATCCCGGGCTCTCTACCTCGTCATTTTCATGGATGTGAAAAATACCGTCCACACCAATTCCCTGGGCACAGTGCAGTTCCCCATCTTTCTTCCAGACATCCCAGTAAAATTTCAATATCTCCCTGGCTTCCTGGTGGTAGCCAAGAGCCAGGTAGCCCCTGGATACTCCGTACTGATCCCGCACATAGCCGAGTGGATAGGGATATCCGGCAATCACAGCTCCCTCTGCTGCCTGCTGGGTTCGGATCATCACTGCCACATCATCTATGGTCCTTATAAGGAGTTCGCGCTGAGGCAATGACTCTGGAAGTTTCTTTTCAAAATCAAATCGTCTTGCTGTATAATCCTTCCACCAGGATCGGGTTCGACTTAACAGGGTATCTACTCCAAGCTTCTCCTGCTCCCCCATGTTTGTGATCACCTTTTCATATTCAGGCCCGGCGGTAAAGAACAGTTCAACCTCCCCGGGAGCCACCTCAAAAAAGTAAACTCCCTTATCTGTTCCGGAGGGATAAACACTCACATCACCATCCCAGTGGATGCAATGATACAGGGGTTTGGGATAAACATAATACTGGTATATGGTCACGCCAGGATCCAGTCGGAACTCCAGGCTGCCCCCCTCTTTATCAGCTTCCAGGTGAACAAAAGCTCCTTCAAGCAAGTCCAGCCTGAAGCGCAGGGGCTGAGTCAGATTAAGGGAACGAACCATTGTGGGAAGATCCGCATCCACAAAATCCTTCATTCTGCCTATGATCTGCCCCTTGCGGCTCAGCTCATGGTCCCAGATGGCGCTACCCCGTTCCCGGCTTGAGGCCACCCTCAATTCACCTTTTTCATCAAGCTTAAAACTGTACAGAGAAGGAGAGCTAAAAGGCCCGCCATACATGGTGGTGATGTCGGGACCAGTTTCATATACCAGCATTTTTCCATTCCCCAGGGAATGAACAGTCCCCGGATCAATTCCCTGATTTGTCCAAAGCCGATCGGCTGCACATACCCCATTCAAAGTAGTCAACAGGTACGCCATTGCTCCTGTTCTTGCAAGCCAATGTATATTTTTTCTCATCAGGATGTATTCTAGAATAACTTGGACATATTTACCTTATCTACTTCTTCCTCATCCCCGGATATATCCCTGATTGATTGGTCGATTTTCTCTGTCAGGCTGCCGGCCGCCTTATATAGTGCAATGATATTTTCCATGGGTGATCCCACCTGGATGGCATGGGTGGGTCCCAGGAACAATCCACCTTCCGGAAACAGGGCAAGGCGTCTTTGAACCTCCTTCTCCACCTCTTCAGGACTGCCATAAGCCAGGGTAGACTGAACGCACATAGATCCGCAAAAATTGAGGTTCATGCCAAAATCAGACTTCAATCGGGCAATGTCCATTTCAGGTGTGGTGGGCTGGACCACATCGTACACATCCAGTCCCAGTTCAGTTAAACGAGGCAGAAATGCCCTGACGCAGCCACACATATGCATCATGGTCCTGGCACCATAACTGTGCACCATGTCAAAATACCTCTTGAATTTGTCGGCAAAGTGCCGTTCAAAAATGTCATGATCAATGACCTGGGCTGTCTGGGTTCCCAGGTCTTCACCGATATGGGTAAAATCCACCAGGCCATCAGCCGCCTGAAGCACTCGTTCATGCATCTGGAAATAAAACTGGAATCGGGCCTCCATAATCTCCAGATAAACCGGATCATCAGTGATCAGGTCGACCAGGACCTGTTCTGTTCCCCTGGCCCGGGCAATGCTGTTGATAAAGTCCATATCCCCGGCCGTTCCAAAACAAACAGCATATCCCTGGCTGAGAATCTTTTCACAATCCTCTTTTACCTTCGAATAATCAAATCGATCAGCGGTCGGAAAAAGGCTGCGGTCCAGGTCTTTCAATTCATGGACATTTGCAAAGGGTAAATGGGTTGCCTCGAGGTATTTCCCACCTTCAAATTCCGCATAAATGTAGCGCTCACTCCAGTATCCCTCCACGCTTCCATCCGGGAAGGTTTTAAGCTCCGGTCCGATGTAGGGCAGTTCCACATAGCGGAAGTCATCACCTACCACCCTGAGCACTTGCTCCATATTACTAAGGCCAAAGTGTTCCATGATCATTTTATTGATCTCGGGTGTTCCCTCATGCTTCACCGGGATGCGGTCGTAACCGGTCCTGTTATATGCTCCAAGTACTCTTTCTCGTGGTATCATAATAGAAAGTTTAAAGTCAAAAGTCATTTGCCGTTAAAGGAATGGATAGCTCTTTTGCATCCCGGATGTTTTCGATCCAGATCCAGGCGGCAGGGGCTTCCTGACAGCGACCTGAAAGCTCCAGGCGACAATCAAAACCTGATTTCTCCAGGTGTTTCATCTCTGATCCGGCCTCAGCTTCCGGCCAGGGTCCCAATCGAAGCGACAGGCTTGGAATGGGATCAGAACACTCCATCGAAAATGCCCTTCCCTTTTCATAGGTATAGCTTAATCGGGCCTTCATGTGTCCCTCACTGCCCGGAATCAGCACAAAGTGGTTTTCCACATTGATACCCTGCAGCGGGTCCGGAATCCGGGGTAAAATCTTTATGTGCTTTGGATTTGTATCATCCACACCGGCACAGGCTTCAATGGCATGCATCACAGGACCCTGGTTGGCACCATTGGAAAGGTCATTGATGCGGTGCCAGCTTCCGTCAGGCAGGAGGTTTACTCCCTCGGGAACAATCCAGCGCCATTTCCGCCAGTCAAGCCCATCTGCCTCATTCACATAATCCATGTTTTTATCATAGGTATACCTTGCGGTATTGACCAGTAGCTTGCCGGCATGATCCATCTCATCCAAAACAAGGGATGCATGTGTGAGCCAGCCCTGTCCGTAACCCATGGCCAGAACCGGGGCATGGCCATAGGGCATATCCATGTGTTCCAGGAAGGTATTTCGGGTAATGGAAAGCATTTCCTGGTCCCAGCTGGCCGGATCCAGTCCGTCCAGGTAAAGAGAAAACCAGGCCTGTACCAGCCGGTCCTGGAATGTGGTCAGCACAGAATAGGGTGAGATCCTCCATGTGAAGTGATTAAAATCTCCTGCCACCAGTTGTCTGAGCCATGGCATCACGGATGGTTCCGTGCATACGCTCTCCATTTTGCAGCCTAATCGCTTTGTCCTGCCGAATCGGCCATCTCAGCTGCGCATTTCAGGGCGGTCATACAGGCATAATTGGGATAGGGCTCATACATATTGGCATTGGCATAATTCTCCCTGATCTTTTCCGGATCAGTCTCTGTGGACATACCTTTCGGAACCAGGCAGAAATCCTTCATAATCCCTCCCCAGCCGGTAAACTCCCCTTCGGAATAGACCAGGTCCCGGCCGGTGTAATCCATCATCCAGCAGATGAATTCGGCCGCATCCCTGGTACTCTCCCAGCGGCTGTAACCATAGACCTCGCTTCGCGGGGTCCAGTGAGCCAATCATCCGGCTCCTCCTCCCTGCAATTTCCATGCATACCATCGACCCACCATGGTAGAAGCATGCCCGTCCATTTCTTCATCCCCATGGATCTCATTCACATTCAGGGCACCACCGGTGGTAGGTGGTCTGCTCAGTTCCATGGACCAGTGGGGTGGTGCATCGTCAGGATAACGATCCAGGTCAAGCAGATCATTGGGGGGACCTTTCTCCGGATCGCGATTGTTCCGGTAGAAGTATAGCCAGGTATCACAGAAATCCACAAAGGAAGTCTCCCTTTGAGGAAGGTTGATGTGACGCATGGCAAGGGTGGCAAAATGATCACTGGTGCGAGAATAGGCTGCCGGATAGATGCCCTGCACGCTCCAGGTTCCCAATCCGGAATATCCTGCATAAAAGGGACAATCCTTACCTGTTTCCATGAAGTAACCGGTCTCGGGATCAAATTTCTCATGGATCTGGGCCAGGTTGGCCGCCCATACATTACTGAGCCAGCCAGCTTCCTCCCCACCCAGAAAACGAATGGAAGTGGCATCCAGAAAATCAGGAAGAAGAACCCGGTCCGGATTCTCAGGAAGATCAGTTTCCCTGGTGTATAAAAGACCGGCCACCCGATCGGCCAGCCTCTTATAGTCGGGGGGAGCACTCACATCAATCCTTGTTTCAAGGTCGGACTTATCCACCCTAGATTTGCCCAAAGCAAACAAGCCCTTTTGTTTTTTCCCGGTCAGGCTGATGGCTGAAATCAGGGCCTGGCCTCTTGTACCTGCATCATCCAGGACTTCAATGGAAAGGATTTCTTCTGCCCTGGGCCTGATGGCCAGATAGAAATGTTTATGGTCGGAAGCAAAGGAAGCATCATGAAAATCTTCTTTTACCAGCAAAGTGTTTTGCAGTTCAGCCATGTATTCGGGCCTGGATGCGAAGGGCTCCCTGGTGGGGAGCGAAACCTCATGGCTGGCCCCATGGGACCAGTGGTTTGAAAACCACATGCTGGCTCCAAACACCAGCGGAATGCTGTCTGTGCTTCCTCCCTCATAGTGAAGGATGATGCTTCCCAGGTCCTTTCCAGCATAAACCTGGTCATTTCGCTGTGCAAGCGTCTCGGTATGCTCACTCCAGTGAGCAACTCCATTTTCCCAGCCATGATTGATCATGCCCAGCAGATAAAGTGCTTCTGCCCGGGCATGAATGGGTATGCTTTCTGAGTGGCCCTCCGTTATCCGGGTGCTTTTACCGCGACGACCGGGTGCCGCTGCCAGAAAAGGCAGGCTTCGGCAGAAGGTCAGCTGCGCCTGCTCATCAATCATTACTGCCTGTAAAGATGTTTCTACCGGATGATCATAAATCGGAAAGTCTTCCTGAGCATAGTGCTCCACAGACATCCAGACATCCTCCTGTCCAAAAAATGTACGCAAGGCCGGAGTAAAAATCTCCAGGAATACCTTTTGTCCAATCAGATCGGAAGTAAACCATCGTTCGGTGGATAGGGTGGAGTAACCGTTGGTGCTAATTTCCCTTAATACCTTCCCTCCCTCGGCCGCCCGGAGGCGTAACTTGATATATTGAGCCTGCTTCATACTGTTGAAGCCTGCACTGCCAGCCAGGTCAAAGACCTGAATGGGTTTTTCAATGTTGAATGTGGACGATGTGAGGCTGCCTGCAGAGCTGTCATGGGCCGCATGCCAGTATAGCTGAATCCCAGGCGAAATACCTCTTAGTGAGGAAGTACCCTCATTTTCTTTCAGGGTAAAAGAGCCCTCACCCTGGCTTTCCCACTGCGAAAATGTTTTGGGAGACAGGATGGCTTCCTTTACCGGCTGCGCGAAAAGTGTTCCCACTCCCAGTAAAAGGATGTTTAGCGAAAAGATGAATATACTTCTGTTTAAAAGGACGCTGCCTATCATTTATCGTAAGGTTAACAGTCTTTCACATAAAAGCTGATCAATATCTAAAATTAGGCCATAGAGGGAAAAGAATCAATGAATTGATTGGCACTTGTGTTGCACTATTTGGCATTAAAACCTTAAAAAAGGATCAAAAAACACAAATAAATCCCCAAATAGGCCATTGATCCTCTGGAGAAAAAACAGGAACTTGGGTACATGAAATGGATGAGAAAAATAAGGAATCGGGTGTGGAGCTTATTCTTAACCACCCTTTTATCATTGCTTGCCCTGTCTTGTTCAAGCACAGTTACCGAGGAGATAGAGGCCGAATATGCTGCCCTTAGTCAGGACTTTTTTAATCCTCCCAATTCGGCCCGGCCAGGTGTTTACTGGTACTTTATGGATGGGAATCTTTCCCGGGAAGAGATGACAGCCGACCTGGAATCTATGAAAAAGGTGGGGATTGGTCATGTGCTTTTCCTGGAAGTAAATGTGGGAATCCCTCAGGGACCGGTGAAATTTCTGAGTGAAGAATGGCAGGAGAGTTTCAGGCATGCGGTGAAGGAATGTGAACGGCTTGGGATTGTGCTTACCCTTGGTTCCGGCCCCGGATGGACAGGTAGCGGCGGGCCCTGGGTGAAAATGGAAGAAAGCATGCAACACCTTGTGGCCAGTAAACTGGAGGTGGCAGGACCCGGCAATGTGAATCAAAAACTGGATCTTCCACAGGGACGTGATCCTTTTTTCGGACTGGGTCAGTTTACACCCGAGTTAAAAACGCGCTGGCTGGATTACTATCAGGATGTGGCAGTTTTGGCCTTCCCCACATCCGAAAACATATCGCGGATTGTAGATTCGGATGAGAAAGCCCTCTATTACCGACCGCCCTACAGCTCCCAGAAAGGGGTCAAACAATACATTCATGAACCTGTGATCCAGGCTGAAGTTTTTCCCGGGGAAAAAGTGGGAATCCCCAAAAAGGCCATTCTGGATATTTCCCAATACATGGATAGCCATGGCACGCTTAACTGGGATGTTCCTGAAGGGAAGTGGACCATTATGCGATTCGGAAGACGCAACAATGGGGCCATCACCCGACCTGCACCCATGCCCGGACTTGGATTTGAGTGTGATAAAATGAGTGCCGAGGCCATGAAGCATCACCTGGAAACCTTCATGATCCCGCTTATTGAAAAGATCAAACCCGACTCCAGCAAAGCGGGAGGCTGGAAAATGATTCACATGGACAGCTGGGAAATGGGAGCTCAGAACTGGACAGAAGGTTTCAGGGAGAAATTCCTTGAAATCAAAGGCTATGACCCCCTTCCCTATTTACCGGTCTACACAGGGATGCTTGTGGGTAATGTGGAAGAGAGTGAACGTTTTCTATGGGACCTTCGAACAGTATCCCAGGAACTCATTTTAAAAAATCACGTTGAATATTTCAAAGATTTTGGTCGGAAGTATGGCATGGGCCTCTCCATCGAGCCCTACGATATGAATCCCAATACCGACCTGGACCTGGGCTCCTATGCCGATGTTCCCATGTGCGAATTCTGGAACAAAGGGTATGGTTTCAGCACAGGTTTCAGCACTTTTGAGGGAACCTCCATTGCCAATTTATATGGCCGCCCTGTGGTTGCAGCTGAAGCTTTCACATCCTATTTGGTAGCCTGGAGAAGCTACCCTGGCTCCATCAAAAATCAAAACGACTGGGCCTTTTGTTCCGGGATTAACAGACTGATGTACCACACCTTCGCTCACAAAGCTCTGGGAGAGGACCATCGGCCGGGCATGACCATGGGTCCTTATGGTGTGCACTGGGACAGGGGACAAACCTGGTGGGAAATGTCAGTGGCTTACCATAGCTATGTGGCCCGAAGTCAGGCCGTCTTACAACATGGGAGGGGTGTAGCTGATGTGCTGTACCTGATTCCTGAAGGGGCTCCTCATGTTTTTCTGCCACCCGCCTCAGCTGTGGATGGTAACCAGTACCTGGTGGGAAATACAGAATATGGTTTTGATGCAGAGACCGACCAGATCATAGCCACCGAGGCCACAGACACCAAAGAATTTATGCCCGACCGGAAAGGATACAACTTCGATGGCTGCAGTCCCCGCATACTGATGGAGCGTGCAGGGGTAAAAGACGGTAAGATTGTCTTTGAAGGAGGAGCCTCCTACCACCTGCTGGTTTTACCCAAAGTCAGATCCATGACTCCGGAATTAATAGCTAAAATTGAATCCCTTGTAAAAGAGGGAGCATGCATTATCGGTAATCCGGCTGAGCAATCCCCGGGTTTGGCCAACTACCCTGAAAACGATGCACAGGTGAAAGCGCTGAGTAAAAAGATATGGGGCAGTTTTGAACTGCCTGATCAGGAGACCGGGATCAGTTATGGAAAAGGAAAAGTACTCTGGGGGGGTGATTATTCCAATCCAGACGGAGATGAGTTATATCCAAATTATCAAACCACAGCAAGCTACCTGGGAAGTCTGGGGATTCAAGCTGATTTCAGTGCAGATGGCAGCGTGCGTTACATTCATAAGAAATTGAAAGGGACCGACCTGTATTTTGTATCCAACCGTAAGCCCGAAGGGACAAAAGTAAATTGTACATTCCGGGTATCGGAAGGAGTTCCCGAATTATGGAATCCAAATAGCGGTGAAATTCGTGCCTTACCCCACTTCACCCATGAAGGAGAAACCATCAGCATCCCCCTGGAATTTGAAGCCTTTGAAAGCTACTTCATCGTTTTTAACAGAAATGCTGCAAGCGAGGTCGGTAAGGAAGAAAGGAATTTCTATCCCCGCCAAGATGTACTTAGCCTTACAGGGGCATGGGACGTGGCCTTTGATCCCCGTTGGGGAGGACCGGAGGAGGTGATTTTCGAGCAACTGGATGACTGGACCGAAAGGCCGGAGGAAGGCATAAAGTATTATTCGGGAACTGCCAGCTATACCAAAACCTTTGATTGCCCGCAAGCCGGAAAATCCAAGCGGCTTTTCCTTGATCTGGGGGAGGTGAAGCATATGGCACGGGTTAAACTTAATGAGCAGGACCTTGGGATAGCCTGGACCCACCCCTGGCAGATTGAAATTACAGAAGTGGTAAAGGAAAAAAACAACTTGCTTGAGATAGAGGTAGTCAACCTTTGGCCCAATCGTCTGATAGGTGATGAAGCTACCGGAAAGAAATTTACCTTTGCCTCCTGGAAGCACTATAACGAAAATGCTCCCTTAATAAGTTCCGGCTTGCTTGGCCCGGTGGTCATCCAGGAACAAAAAAATGACTAATAGTTAGCACTAAGGATATGACTAAAGTTGGATTATTTGGAATTGGTCTGGACACATACTGGGACCAGTTTGAAGGACTGCTTGAAAAGCTTCAGGGCTACCAGCAGCAAATCAGAGCACGTATGGAAACCTTCGGCGTGGAAGTGACCGATGCTGGCCTGGTGGACAATCCCGAAAAGGCCAGGGAAGCAGCAGCCAGGCTTCATCGGGAAGATGTGGAAATTCTGTTTCTCTATGTGTCAACCTACGCCCTGTCATCCACCGTCCTGCCCGTGGTACAAAAGCTAAAAGTTCCTGTCGTGATACTGAACCTGCAAGCTGTTCCGCAACTGGATTATAAAGCCTTTAATGAACTGGGAGACCGGGGTAAAATGACCGGGAAATGGCTGGAGCATTGTCAGGCTTGTTCCGTGCCTGAAATTGCTTCAGTGTTTAACCGGGCAGGGATCGGATATGACTTTGTCACCGGCTACCTGGAGGACCCGGAGGCCTGGGAGGATATTCAAAACTGGACAGAAGCTGCAAAGGTAGCCCGTGTTATGAGAAGCAGCCGACTGGGCGTAATGGGGCACTACTATGGCGGGATGTTGGATGTGTACACCGATCTGAGGGCGCAATCCACAGGTTTTGGAACCCATATTGAGCTGGTGGAGATGTGTGAGCTCAGGCGGTACAGGGAAGAAGCCACCCAAAGGGAAATCTCTGAGAAAATCGCAGAATTTAAGGCTTCGTTCCAGGTGGTTCCTGAATGCGACCCCAATGAGATAGAAAGGGCGGCCCAAACCTCTGTGGCACTGGATAAGCTGGTTAGTGTTCACCGGCTTGGAGCGCTGGCTTATTATTATGAAGGTCAGCCGGGCAATGAATATGAAAACATAGTTACCTCGGTGATCGCAGGCAATACCCTGCTCACTGGTAAAAATATCCCTGTTGCAGGGGAATGCGAGGTTAAAAATGCCCAGGCCATGAAAATTATGGCTGAATTTGGAGCAGGGGGTTCTTTTTCCGAGTTTTATCTGATGGATTTTAAGGAAGATGTGATTTTGCTGGGTCATGACGGTCCGGCCCACCCTGCCATCGCCGAAGGTCCTGTAAAACTGGTTCCGCTTCCCCTTTACCACGGAAAACCCGGACAGGGGCTTTCCATCCAGATGTCGGTCAAACATGGTCCGGTCACCCTCCTCTCGGTGGTGGAGGGAAATGATGGGCTATTTCTGCTGGTGGCAGAAGGCGAATCAGTACCAGGGCCGGTAATGAATATAGGGAATACCAACAGCCGTTACCGATTCTCCCTGGGGGCAAAGGAATTCATGAACCGATGGTCGGAACAGGGCCCGGCTCACCACTGTGCGATCGGCGTGGGGCATATCGCGGATAAAATTGAAAAGCTTGGAAAGATCCTGGAAATGAAAACAGTGAAAATATGCTAGAAGAAAAGAAAGTTGCAATCATCACCGGTGCAGGAAGAGGAATCGGCAAAGCGATTGCAATGAAACTTGCTGGCCAGGGTTACCAAATAAGCATTACCGGTCGAAATATACAGCTTCTCAATGAAGTAAAATCCGAAGTGGAAACCACGACCTGTGAGTGCCTTGTCCTGCCAGTGGATTTACAGGAGGAGGATGCCCCGAAACAGATCATAGCTACCACCATGGATCATTTCGGACAGATCGATGTGCTGGTGAATAATGCAGGGATGGCACATACAGGACCCTTATTGGATTGTGATGCTGCTACCTGGGAAAAGATTCACAGGGTGAATGCCCGGGCACCTTTCTTTCTTTGCCAGAACGCCATCCCGTATCTGGAACTCAGTTCCAATCCCGTCATAATCAACATAGGATCGGTGGTGGGCTTTAAGGGGTATTCAAAGCAGAGTGCCTATGCCTCCTCCAAACATGCCCTCAGTGGCTTCACCAGTGTACTTGCCAAGGAGGTACAGCCCCTGGGTATTAAAGTACACCTGATCTCCCCCGGCGGTGTCAATACTGAAATGGTGAGAGAAATGAGACCAGACATCAATACGGACGAACTGATCCAGCCGGATGAAATCGCCGAACTGGTGGAATTCCTCATCACCCGGAAAGGTAAAGGGACCATCGATCACCTGTATATAAGGCGTTACAGTGGATTGGCCTTTGACTGATTCTTCAGGTGAGCCAGTAATTCTTCAATCATAAGGTCTATTTCACCACTGTATTTTACCTCCCCGTAGATATCCTCCCACTCTCGAGGATCTTCCTGCAGCTTGTAGAACTCGCCGCCAAGGATATCTGTTCTTTCATAGTCGGATGCATCTTCTTTACGGCCAAAACGAAGGATCAGCTTTCTTTCCTTAGTCCGCCACATAAAGGCCGCTTCATCTTCACGCTCATGCAGGGCACAAAAGCTTGCGGGCCGCAGTTCAGAATCACTGATCAGGTCCTTTCCTGCCGCACTGGAAGGGACTTCAATCCCGGCGGCAGTCAGCAGGGTTGGATATACATCCACCAATTCGGCTGGCCTCTGGTCCACCTTTCCCTTTAAAGCCTCAGGCAGGGCTGTTCCGGAGAGAATAATGGGAACCCTGACACTTGCATCATAGAGGCAATATTTATTGAATCGGTAATAACGTTCCCCCAACATCTCACCATGGTCAGAAACATAGATAATCAGAGCATTGTCCAGTAATTCCTTCTGTTTTAATTCCTCCAGCACCCTGCCAAACATATCATCCATCCAGGTACAGTTGGCATAGTAGCGCATGGTCATCTCCTTCCATTGCTGCTCACTGGCATCCTTCCAGAAATCAACATAAAGGTTACGCCGGTTGACATCGTCTGCATGGGGGGATTTATCCATGTCCCATGGAGGTTGAACGGCATATTCCACCTTGTCCAAATCGTAGGAATCTTCGTAACCCTCAGGAACGTTGTGGCCGGCATGGGGCTTCATAAAAGACAGATAGAGGAAAAGAGGTCGATCATCCTCCCTGGTCTTCAGGTAGTCAAGACACCTTTCTGTAATCCAGCCATCCCGGTGAGATCCTTCCGGAATCCCACTTGTCCGGCCAATATAACCGCTGGGATCCTCTTCGCCCGGACCATATTCCTTTGTTTCTGCATCGTAAGCCTTCTTTTTATCCGGATCCCCATCTATCATCATAATGGCACCTTCTTCCCTGATCTCACTGCAGTACCGGGTTTCAAAGCCTCTGCTTGAAGAGGCTACTCCCCAGTGGGTCTTCCCGAACCCTGCCGTCTCATATCCAGCATCCTGAAAAAGCTGTGCCAGGGTCCGGGCCGGCAGATCAGCGTCTGGTATCCCGGGCTCGTTTCTGAGTACACCTACCTGGTTCGGATATAAACCCAGCATCATTGAATTCCTGGAGGCGATGCACATGGGTGCCTGGCAAACAGCCTGTTCAAAAAATACGCCCTCCCTAGCCAGCCTGTCCAGGTTTGGGGTCACTACCTGGGGATTGACAATACCCAACGCATCCCATCGATGCTGGTCGTCCATCAGGAAAATAATATTGGGGCAGGTATTCTCCTTCTTTCCGACATCCGGTGTACCCTTACATTGGAAGAGTAAGACGGTCAAGACAAAATAAAGAAGCTGCTTCATCCCTTATTATCGAATAATCTGTAGCTCGATGGTAAGCAACTTTCCGTCCTCGGTTCTCATCCTGCAGAAATAAACTCCAGCCGGGTATGCTGAAGCCTCCCAGGTAAGCTGGTGCCTGCCAGGAGGATAAATGCCATCAGCAATGGTCTCCATGCGTCTTCCCAGCTGGTCAAAAATTGCTATTTTTAGCCTTGTTTTATTCTCAAGGCTAAAGGGAATGCTTGTCACTGTGCTAAATGGATTGGGATAGTTTGGCTCAAGCTTAAAATTCATTTCGCTTGTATAGCGATCATTCAGACCCACAGATAAATCCACGCTAAATAGCTCAATGCCTTCTCCTGTACCCAGGTTGCGGGAATATTGCTTATCCGTCCAACCATTCCAGTGCTCATGTACTCCCAGGCTCTCCAAAGGAGCATCCTCCGCTCCTGGATTATATACCATTCCGGAAGGGGGAGCATCAGCCTGAGCCGATTCATGCAACCAGTTATCCACATTCCCATGCACGTGCAGCGCATTGGAGGGTTCCGATCTCATAAAATCCAGACACACCGATTCAAGGGCAACCGGATCCTGTGACAGGAAGAGGCTCGAAGTGTATTTTCCCCTGTAGATCTGCCAGGTGGAAATCCGGTTCTGCTGATCTCCCGAATAGAGGCCATCGACTACATACAGGATGGTTTTATTTCTGATCTGGGGGTGACCCATCAGGTCCACCAGGTAATTATAGGTAGCATAATCTCTGGCAGGTAAATCTCCGATGTTTCCATCGTAAAAATCATGCACAGTGGCACACATATGTAAGCCGCGATGCAGGTCCGGATTCCCGGCCGAATCGGTAACATTGTTGGGACCAAATCCCCATGTGTAATTCCCGCTGGTCCAGATCTCCGGAGAAGCTGTGGGAATATATACAGAACCATAGAGGTTTTTTGCAATGATGGTTACCCCGGCCATGGTGTGGCCTTTCATATTGGTAAGGTTGATCAGGTAATCGGATTCCGTTACTGATTTTACCCAGACAATATTCGCTACGGTGGTGTCCGCAAAAAGGATGGGTGCATCCAGATCGGCTTCTGCCGCAATGTACCGATCCGCATCATCACCGGTCAGGTACCTGGGATTTCCCACAAAACGGATATTCTGATATTCAGTCCCAGGATGATTTTTAAAGGGATCCATGATGTAATCGGGTATCCGGGCAGATACATCGTAAACAGTGATCATCTCACCGGGAACTCCCACCTCCTCTATCAGGTCGCTTACTATTGACATAAGTAACTGGGGTGTCGGACCCGGACTGGCTGCTTTTTCTTTTCCTCCACCCAGGCCCACCAACAGGTTGGCCTTTATGGCAATTTTTTCTCCAGGGGCATAACCCACGTCTCCCACACCCTTACGAATGTTGGCATCCCTGAAAAGATTATCCCAGCCATCATAGGCGGTTGTTGCTCCTGAAACAGCATCCAGGGACAGGTCAAACATCTGGTCCACCTTATCCGGATTAGTATTCTGATCTTCCCACCAGAAACCATTGGGTGAGCTGGCCTTATAGCTAACCGCATCAGGATCATGGGCCCATGCCACCCGTCCGGGAAAGATTCCTTTGGCCACACCCATGGGGGTATTCAAATCCTCTGGTGGTGTGAAGATTTCAGCAGTCTTTTGTTTTACTGCAGCTCGTATTTCCTTGTACGAAGTAAGCATAACTGTTGTCGTTCCCACACCCATAGCCAGAATGATCAATAGCACAGCAACCGGCACTTTGGATTCCCTGAACTTGCGAAAAGCCTTTTTGAAAAAGGTGGCTGCTACAGCTGTTCCGAAAAGCCAGGTGATGAAGGTCACCGCATTGGCTGCAGCAATTCGCTGACAAGGATAACTAATCCGATCCGGTTTGGGGATCACTCTTAAGAGCAACCATACAATGGAAACGATTCCCAGTACTATAAAGTAGAGCGTGCCCCTGGATTTCTTCTGACGCAGATTCATAACAAATATGTTTAATTAATGCTTATTAATGATTAACTCGTTTCTTCGCTATTTAGTTGCCACATCCCAGACCTTGGAACGAATGGATTTTCCTCCTGGTCCTTCTACGCTTAAAATCACCGTCCAGTTACCTCCTGTCTCATAAGTATGCTGTGGGTGCTGAAGCGTGGAACTTGTTCCATCCCCAAAATCCCAATGCCAGGCGCTCACTTCACCAAGCGATCGATCCATAAACTGAATGATGCGTTCATTGCGGTCGATCTCAGTAAAAGTCCAGTCGGCATCGATTTCCTTCCGGTACTTCGCTTCCAAAGGCATCAGCCTGAAGGCGCAGAGATAGGATGCATCCCGGATCATCCGGATATCATGGGCCAGGTTCCTGAATGTTTCCTTTTTTCCCGTCCCATCGTATTCTATTGTGAGCCATGACATTCCAATCAGTTCGTTTTCCGCCAATTTGGAAACAACGGACCGATCAAAACCCTCGTAGGCGGCATAATCAAAAGGGGTGATGTAGAACTCCATCTTCAGGACTCCGCTGTCGCCCGGTTCCAGATTGTGATCATAGGTCACCTGCATGTGAGGAAAATCCTTGATCCAGGGGGTATTTCCCCAGATCATGGCCCAGTCTTTGTCTTTCGCCGGAGTGAAAATATGATAGTTCTGAGCATGAGCGCCATGCCCTTTATAGTAGAGTTCATGTGGGGTAAGTATGTCATGGTTCAAATTGGATGCATTAATGAAATTCCCACCTGAAAGGTCGGCATCCACCACCAGCTCAAAAATATCCTGGTCCAGACCCGGATCCTCAAAGTCCCAGTAATCATCATATGCCTCCACATAAAAATACAGCCGGTTCAAGCCCTTCACCCAGCCCACCTTCACTTTCAGATCGTAATCGCTGGGATCCTGTGGCGTATCTTCAGCAAAAACTGTATTGATCATCTGGTCCGATCCAATATAGAATGAATCCGGTACCATATCCCATTCAGAAAAATCACCATCAATAGAAGGAGTATGTTCCCTGGGAAACTGGTAAATTTTAAACTCCACCCCGGGCCGGACAAAAGACATCAGCAACAATGCCCCTGCTGCCAGAGCAAAGAGGTATCCAACTGTATTCCGCACTATCCACCTATCGCTATTTATCACCTACGAAATATATAGAACCAGGAGCCCGGGAACAATACCCATATTGAGCCACTGTTTGCACAAAATGACCTATCTGGGCCTTACTCCTCAAACCTGTAGTTAGACCTTCGTTCCGGAGCATTGTCTCCTTTCAGGAAGAAATCATCAATTTTGCCACTTACAGGGACATTATCGGTCCAGTGAAAATCAAAGGCGGATGAGCCTAGAAGGTCGCGTGGGACTTCAATCATCAGTTCATTTCCTTCATATCTGAAAGACAGATCTGTAGATTTTCCCCACTTCCCTTTCTTCCAGGTCTGTATGGAAGTCTTTGTATCGGAGGATTTACTTGCGTTAATCAGCAAATCATATCCCTCCCACCCGGTTTCAGGGTCCTGGTCGCTGTTGATATAAAGCAACATCCAATCACCTTCGGTATGGACAGTCAGATCATCAGCAGTTTTCACATAGAAGCAGAACTTCTTTTCGTCGCGAGCCACCCTGGATTCCAGGATATCGTTTCGTCCACTTTCATCCACATAAGGTCCGGCCGAACCTGCTCCTTCCCCATTTCTATGGGCTACATCACCCACATGGTCGTAATAAATCGCCTCCACAGCCTCCCACTGATCAAAACTGCCTCCCATATCAATGCTGACTTCTGGTCCGGAAGGGATGGGCTTGCGCACTCCCTTGTACTTTCTCACATTATCAATGAGCTGGTAGTAATAATTGTCGGTATGTCCTCCCACCATGGGTTCAATGTCACGGCTGAATTCCTGGTTATACTGGTCGATAAAATACTTATCACCCAGTTCGATGGTTTTGCCGGCTTTACCCAGATGCGCTCCGGGATAAAAATCCCATTTCAACAAATTGGGTATGACAGGTTCTTTCATCTCCTGGGCTCCCGCACTCCATTCATTCCAACCGGTCACAAAAACAAATTCGGGATCCACTTCCAGCGCCCGGTTCCACTGTTCCTGAAAATGCAGGCCATGGTCGGTAAAGGGGGTCAGATCGTACTGATCGGCTTCAGGCTGATGGAAATGATGGAAGCTTCTGCCAATGTTCGAGAGGGGATGCTGCCCCACTGCAACAGGCACGTTTTCAGGTATATCAGGATCCTCATGCCATCCAATGGTCTGGGGAAAGTGATCCACCCAGGGCCATTCATCCTTTCCGTCATCGTACCAGGGAAGAGAGGTCCATGCCCAGCTCTGCCTCAGGCTGAAGAAATTGAGAATATCCTCTTCAAATACCATCTCATTGATCTTATTTCTCTGGGGCTGTTCGTGCCGACCATAAAGCAATAGTGGTTTTCCCTTCCACATAAACCACATATCGGGATACATTCCCTTTTTGTAGAAATCGTTCCAGAGTGTGTTTACCGATATTTCACTACCCAGGAAACAAATATCGGGTGTCTTCTCCCCGGCTTTCCTCATTTCACGCCAGACCTCGCAAACCGGCAGGTAAACCTCCGGGAAAGGTTTTGTTGTTTGTGACATCAAAAATGATCACATCCACCCCAGCATCGGCCAGCTGGTATGCATGCCTCCGGATGGCCCACTCCTCGTTATTCAGGTAGTAACCGATCTCCGGCTCACCCCAGAAATGGGCACCCTCGCCCCACTGGGGATTTTCAGGATTGGCTGCCTTGATCTTAGTCACATCAAAGGGACCTTTCCCATCGGGATTCAGATGGGTCATAAAATAAAACATGCCCACAAAGCGGTCCTCTTTCACCGGGCCAGCCTGGTCATATAAAGCCAGGTCCCTTCCAAGGGCATCGGTGGCCACCCAGGTATCGGACATGATATCCCTGGCAGAAGCATGTTTCTTCACCTGGTCAATTTCGCCCTGGTAAATGACCTGGTCCCACTCTGCAATCCCAATCTCCTCCTTGTATTGATCAAACACTTCATCTTCATTCTCCGCATCCGCTGCCTGGTAGACATACCACACTGGCTTCTTTCCTCCGGGATCTGTTTCATCGTCGGGGAACCTGCGCAATCCCAGACGCAATCCACCCTCTCCCCTGCTGTCAAACCAGTTGTGCCACTGGAATCCATCGATGCCGTCCAGGGTTTTGAACTTCTTCCATGTATAGGCAAATCCGGCTGCCTGTTCGATCAGGTCCTGCTCGGAATAAGTCTTGGAGTTGGTCCCGTTTTCCGAAAGCCAGAGGGTCCGTTTGTGCTTGCCCTGGTAAAGAACCTCTGGCAGTTTAATCCAGGCATTCAGGACCTCAATATTTTTAAAGGTGATCAGCGGGGTTTCGAAAGTAAAGTCCACTTTCTGATCCAGCCAGGTTTTCGGCTCAAACAAAGACTCAGGATAAGGATGCTGGGCAACAGCCCACTGAAAATCTCCCTCTGCCTTCGTATAATCCAGCAAGATTTCCATCAGGTCCCTGGAAGGATAGAACTTTGGATGAGATGTCCAGGCCCAGTAATGGGTCAGGGTCACAAATACCTCAGAATGGGCATTGTATGAGCGGGCAATGTTGTAACACATACGCATGGATTTCACATAGGCATCCATAAAGACCAGGTCGGTTTTATCACCCATATTGGTCCATACCCATCCGGCATCCACTTCGTTATGCATGATCCAGTGATGGATCCGGCCATATTTTTTATCGGGCCTGCTGTAACGACTGGCCAGGAAATCCAGGGCTGCTGCATAGGCATCTACACTCTCAGGACTTGTCATATTTGGCATGCTGTAAATTCCGGCAGGGTCCATGTCGGGATGTTGCAGAAGTTTCCCAATTTCCGGATCGGGACACTGCTCAGCCTTGCTGATAAGGAGAATGGCAGCTACGATTATATTTTGATCGGCACAGGTACGGAAGGTCTGATCAAAACCCTCTACAGCTTCTTTTTCAAAATAATAGGACCTGCCATTGTACGAGTGTTCTATTCGATCATCTGCAGGGGTGGTAAACATAAAGCGTGTAAACCAGATATTGACGGTGGCACTGGTAATATCCAGATCCTGTAAATCTTCCACATGTCCGCGTCCGGTGCTGAATCCTCCCAATCCTTTCTTACTTGCAGGTTTTTCATCAGCCAGGTCATGGATGGCCTCTATATCATCGGCGTAACGTGCATGGGAAACAAGCTGATATCCCTCCTCAGTTTTTGTGTAAAGTCCCCATTTGGAGAGGACGCGATCATAAGTAACCCCATTGCGATCAATAAACCTGGGTTCTTCCAGTTTAAAAGCCCCTTGATCCACTGACTGCAAAAATTCAGGTTCATGAGCCTCGGTTACATCCATATAGGGAGGGATTTCGGCCAAATAAAGGCCAGGCTCAGAAGCATCTCCTGAAATCACAATTTTTTCATCCGTCACAGTAATCTTTGACAGGGAGGAAGAAAAACTTGCAGAAAGATAGCTCTCCAGGTGGGCATGAAGCAGCGAATCCCGGGTGCGTTTTGCTTCCCGGGTGGAAGCAATCTCCTTCTCCCTCTCAGTCATGGCTCTCATTTGCAGGTTTCGGATCTGGATATTTACATCCGGGCGATTCCCAAAATCCAGGCGCAATACATCTCCGGCTTCACCCCAGTTCCAGAGGTCCTCACTCAGGTCCACTGAAAAGGGAACCCATCCCTCCGAGAGCCCGATCTTTCGAATCAGCTTGTGGTGCGCCCAGGGAGCTGGATCCTCAAACCAGATCTGCAGATGATCCAGGCCCTTAGGACAGAAGTACTCAAAGGAGAGCACCTGGTGCTGCTCAGGGAGCTTAGCCTGTAAGGGTTTGGTATAGAGATAGGGATCCTTTCCAGTGGTCACCATCTGACTAATATTGAAAGAAGTGATCTCTAAAGTCAGTTCATGAAGGCTATCTGGCTCAATATTTAGCCGGGTTCCTTCACTTTGTCCGAACAGGGATAAAGTCATCCAGAAAAAAGTAATAACAAGCGTAAAAGATTTCATAATGCCTGGGTCTTGGTGGAATTTTGAGTAATCTAATGTGTCAGAAATAAAAGTGGCCCACCAATATACTGGCGGGCCACTTATTTATTGATCTATTAAGAAAATTTAGTTTTTAAGCTAAACTTATTTAGCAAAGATCATTTTGTGTGTTTCACTCTGTGCACCAGCCTTGATGTTATAGAAATAAATACCCTGGCTCAGACCTGCACGGTCGAATGTTACCTGGTGTAATCCGGCTGTAAGCTCCTCGTCCATCAAAGTCCTGATGATCTGTCCCACACTGTTGTAAACAGAAATCTCAACTTTGGCTTTGGCAGCCAGTGTGAATTCTATGGTGGCAGTGGCCTCTACAGGGTTGGGATATACCCTCGAGAAGGAAGGCGTAATCACCCTGTTGGATCCGATGCTTGTCATTGAATACTTATCAGTGCTACCTGACTTAATATGCGCAAAAATGGCATCTTTTTCCATCTCCCACATGGCCTTCTTCTCAGGATACCAGTTCAGGTCACCCAGAGGAAGTCCTTCCACAGAAGCACTTAAGAGTGTGGCATTTGTGTAAGTTCCATCAAATAAAGGCCAGGTATCATTAATGGTGATGTCTCCATCGGGATCCCAGTGATACTGAGTCCATTCAGTCGGTGGGCCAACTTTAGGATGATCTGCGGGAAAGCCCAGGGCATGCATGTAAGTTGCCGGACTGGTCCATTCCACAAAATCATTTCCATTTTGCACGATGTCTGCATCATTCCATCCTGGATCCACATCCGTCCAGTTCAGATCGTAATCATATGAAAAGTGAGGGAAGGTTACATCATCAGCAAAAATCATGGTCTCCCTCGATTTAAGGGTGTCATTTGGCTCTTCACCAGCTTTCCAAACCAGAGGCATCAAATAAACATCAATAACGGTATCCTGGTCATCCAGGGCATTAACCTCTTCCACCAGGTCGTAGAAACCCTGCATGCGATAATGGTTGTTCCAGTTTACATAGCTAATTCTCTCAGAGGGCAGCGGTTCGTAGGTTACAGAATCAATCTGAATGGTATCCGCATAGATCAAACCTGGCAGCAAATATCCAAGGTCAAATCCAGGCATGGCTCCCCAGGGTATAGCCCAGGGCTGGGTTTGAGCATTGTACAACAGGTTATTTGTGAAATACATCTCATTCTCAAAAAGTGACCAGTTGAACTGGCTCTTCTGATTCACAAAAGTATTGTGATTCCAGAGAACAAAATTGTGTACAAAGGAAGTAAATGCACCCATGTGCATGTTGGTTCCTACGCATACAAAGGTATTGTTCTCAACGTAGAGGGTATCGAGGCCTTCATCGGTGGTGGACTGGTTGGTCACGAAAAAGTGTCCGTCGTTGGGACTGTTCATATGCCCCATGGCAACTGCAAGGTTGTTGGTGAAATAGATCTTGTCCATACCTCCCTGACAAAGAACTACATTTCCGTTTGAGGCAGGCTCCAATACACAATTGTCTATAACAGTTCTACCCTCATAGGCAGTATTCCTCAGTAAAGATCCTCCTTTTTGTCCCGTCAGGTCGACGTTCATAAGATAGAGGTTCTTAAGGGTAATGTCACCTTTGGCATCGAACATCCTGGCAAAAGGCTGAAGATCAACAGTCTGGCCTGTTTGCAGCGTGGCAGGAAGTCCGTCACCCGGATCTTCACCGATGATTTGCAGGTGCCATCCGTTGTTCTCGATAATGCCTGTAAGCTGGTACCATTCTCCGGCCGCTAAGCGGTAGATCTTGGTGGAACTGTCGGCAGCAATGGCATCGTTAAGAGTTCCCACTCCGGGGGGAACATCCACAATCTCCTGGGCATTGACAACGAGCATCGCTGACAGGAAAATTAACATTGAGTAAATTTTTCTCATAATAATTCTTGTTTTAGTTAATAATCATTGATCAATATTAAGATTAAATTAAAAGATTTACAATACACAAAACGATCCTTTGTTTAAACTTTTTGGGACTACAAGCTATACCTGACGCCCAGATCCACCGTCCAGCCATAGGCCTCTTCGTACATTGGCCTTAACTCATAGCGTTTATGTTTTACCTCCAGGTAGTTACTGATATTTGCGATATTCAGCAGAATTTGAAGATCACCTTTGGACTTAAGGGGTATTTCATAAGTCAATTGAAGGTCAAACCTGTAAAAATTGTCTTTTATATCATCCTTGGAGTCATCGTAATAATCCTTCGAGGTGAGGATATTACCGTTGTACTGGAAACCCAACCAGGTATTGAAATTCTTATAGTTAAATCCAAGGTTGACATTGGCAATATGCTCCGGCTGGTTCAACATGGGCCCGACAACCGTGGAATCGATCCTTACCGGTGTGGGACGTCCTCCTTCAGGGGGTACCACATTTTCGATCCGGGTATTGGGATACTGGGTTTCGGTCTGGGTATAGGTATAATTCAGGTAGAGCGTGAAAAAGCTAAAAGGCTTGGGCAGATACCAGAAAGAGGTTTGCCATTCGGCTTCGATTCCTTTTACAAAAACGGTATATTCATGATTTTCCCAGGCAGTGACCGTTACATTGGCATTATCAGGGAATCCTTCAATGAGCGGATCGCCTTTTATGCGCTTGTATTGACGGTTCCATATTTTATCCTCCACAGTTTTATAAAAACCACCAATGGACAGGAGGCCGATTTTGGGATTATGCAGGGTAGCCTGCAGATCGAAATTGGTCCAGAATTCGGGAGCCAGTTGCGGATTGCCTGACTTATAGGTGTAGGAAAATCCGGAATTATAAAAGGTATTTGGCGATATGGCATCAAACTGGGGTCGGCTCAGGGTCTGGGTATAAGCAAAATGGAAGTAAAGAAAGTCTGTGGGTTTTACCCTGGCATGGAGCATGGGAAGCAAAAAGGAGGTTTCCCTGGTGGCAGTGGTATCCTGGCCGGGCATGGGCTGTTTTACGTTGGGAGCCTGAACTGGCTGAAACACCTCCCAGCCCTGCATCTCCGCCTGGGTTTGTTCGTAACGGACTCCGGGAAGCAACATCAGGTATTTCCCCAGGTTTAACTCGAACATACCATAACCCGCATAGTAATGCTCAGTTATATCCTGGTCCCCCATCACGCTCCCTTCGATGTTCTGTTGCCAGCCAATCTTGGTGACTTCACCAAACTGGTTCCTCCAGGCCTCAGGGCCCTGGTTCCACCAGTAATCGGACAGGTCGCTCCACCAGTCAGTAAATTCATTCAGGCGATCGTTGCTGAAATACCAGCCAAAATCATAGTCCCCGTTAAGCACTGTACCCACCATGTAATCTTCAAAATTAACACCTGTGATTTCTTCTGCATCGGAGCTTAATTGCACCCAGTCGAGATCCTGGTCTGCAAATTCTGTCAGGTACTGATTGGTCACCACGGTCTGGGATCCGTTTGTCACATCCCTGAAACGTTTTTTCTGCCTGTACTTTCCCCCGAATTTAAACGATCCGTTTAAAAAATCTCCGGCTTTAAAAGGAATTTCCAGATCCAGGTAGGCCGTCAGGTTGTCATCCCTGAGTTCACTGAAGCTCTTGCCCATGCTCACCAGTTCAAGATTCTGAAGGGAATCGGGACTGTCATAGAAAAGCGGGATGATTTCACTGGGATAATAGCTACCTGTGATCTCCTGTGTGGTAATCGTTGCATCAGAGGCCTTCAGAAAACGCCAGTTCCAACTGCGGGAATCCGGATCATCTCCAATGCTAAAGGAATAGGCCACACCATAGTCCATGGCGAGATTCAGGAAATCAAGTTTGGTTTCCCCGCTCAGCGCCGTTTGCATCATTTGAGTTGTATTGTATGGATTGTAACTCATATTGTAGCCCACAGAGCCAGCTCCGTCAGGAGTATAGGCTTTCGACTGGCTCTCGTGCAGCCCCCCGCTGTAGGAATACAAACCGTAAAGCTTTAGTTTGGTGGTACGGTGCAAACGGTAATCCAGGGAAAGTGTGGCGGAACGTCGCTCGTTTAGCCGGGTGATTTTATTCAGATTTGCATTTCCAACATGTAATTGGGGGGTATTATCCACATAGTCATAGCCTGCGCTCATGCTCTCAACACTCCGGTTTACCCTTTCAGCATTCAGCGACAGAAAAACACCCAGCTTATCATTAAAAAAGCGGTTACTTACCTCGCCCAAAAACTTATAATTGCCAAAATAAGAGTTCAATGCATTGTAACCCAGCTGAGCCATTAAGGTCGTATGAAGGCCCTTGGGAGTTTCTTTTAAAGTCAGGTTAATGGTTCCCCCCACCGAATTGGCCTCCATATTCGAGGTAAGCGATTTGTAAACTTCCACACCCTGGAGCACATACTGGGAGATGCCACTCAGGTTCGTTCCCCGTGTAGTCCCGGAGGTGGACGGAAGCTCTATTCCATTCAGTGTCACTGCGTTATATTTGGGTTCCAGGCCTCGGATCACAAGGCCAGTGCCCTCTCCTCCATTGCGCATCACTGATATTCCGGGAAGGCGTCCAATGGCCTCCACCGCATTGGCATCGGGGTTTTCCTGTAGACGGTCAGGCGCTACCACATTCACCAGGGTATTGGAATTTATTTGCCGGCTTCTGGCTCCGATTTGTCCCTTGGCCTGTGTAGTCACCACAACTTCCTCCAGGTCGGTGGCATCTATTGAAAGTGTCACATCTATGACCCTTTTATCTCCCACAACAAACTCCTGGCTGGTATAGCCAATAAAGCTGTACACCAGTGTTGCCCCTGATTCAGGAACCATGATGCTGTAGTCTCCATCCAATGCAGAAACGGCACCTATTGAGGTACCTTTCACAATTATGGTTGCACCGATTAAAACATCCCCGGTGCTGCCGTCCGTAACCCGGCCGGAAACACGGATGTTACCATCCTGTGCAGACAGACTGAGTATCGAAGCAAAAACAAAGCTTAGGATAAGAGAAAAATATTTCATGATTAAAAGTTTAGTTGGTCTGAGTTCTGAGTACAAGATAGAGTACGCCCTTTCTCCAATCAATACACTAAACGGGAAATGATTTGCACTTTTTGACATTCAATCACTTTATTATCCGACACATATTATTTCGGAAAATAAGCCCTAAAATACAGTATGTCACTTTTTTACAACTTTCCGAATCTCCGATGGTGAGACGCCCAGTTTATTCTTAAAAATGCGACTGAAATAATAGATCGATTGGAATCCCAGGTCATAAGAAATCTCTTTGATGCTTTTGTCTGTATAAAGCAGCATTTCCTTTGCCCTTAGAATCTTCAGATCCAGATGATATTGTACGGGCGGGACGCCGGTATATTTTTTAAACATTTTTCTGAAATAAGAATAACCAATGTTATTCTCTTCTGCAAAGGACTGAAAATTGATTTCCGCTTCCACATTCTCACGAATGGTAAAACAGGCATTCTGAATAATTTTCTCCACGCGTTTCCCACTGAAATCCTTTTGCTTGTCCATTGAAACGATGAATCCAAGCAACTTCATAACCATTCCTGCAGCTACCTGCTGATATCCCGGCTTTTCCTCTTTAATGTAGTTGAATATTTTGTAATAAGTATCAATGATTTCCTCCCGGTAGCCAACCTCAACAACAGAATTTTTCTGTGTAAACCAGGGCCTGCCAAACATCTGATGGGCAATGTAGCCTGAGAAACCTACATAGTGTTCCACCCAACCAATACTTTTCTTTGGCTTATAACGATGCCACTCCCCGGGTTTGGTAAAAATCAGTGAACCAGGAGCGATTTTAACTTTACCGCCCTGGTTTTCATAAACCCCCGCACCATCGGTTATGTAGTTGATCTGATATTCATTCAGGCTTCTGCCATTCTCGTATGTAAAATAATAACCTGTCGGATGGGTGGTTGGAGGATATATGACACCTGGCTGAATATCTGCTTTTCCAGCACAATTCACAAAAAGCCCCCAATCTTTGTCTTCCTGCCCAGGATTCACATATTTAAAAAACTCTTCCACTGCTCTTGAATTTTAATGGTGAGATTTTGAATTCCATCCGGCAATTTATGCAATAAAAACAGTATCTCAATGGATTATTTGCATTTATTTAGCTACTAAACATTTGCACTATTTGGGTGCATAATATATGATAGTATTACGACGAGCTCTTTCTTTGCCCCTACATCGAAATTGGTCCGGCCTAATATCACACTCATCTATTAAAACAATAATTAAGCCAAACATAGAAAAAGCAAAGAACAACACATTCGAGGAAGCAAAGCGCCTAAATAATTTATTTACTTGTATATACAAGTGCAAAAATATAAGAATAATTCACACAACAATGAGAATTTATGTTTTATTAATAATATGTTTTTATATATCTGATAACATGAGCTTTAAGACATGCGCTTCAAAATATGATAATAAACCAGCCAGAGAGACAAACATTCTGCCTTTATAATATAGGTATATATTGTAATAACATGTTGTAAATAAAAAATAAGGAGCAATTACATAATTTCGGAATTAGAAAATAGTTAAACCTTTTTATCCCGAAGGTAAAATGTCATTCGAAAAAATAAAATGGCTCATTTTGTGCAAACAATGGACCACTTTATTCATTGCCAACTGTGAACTATTCTCCTATTTTTGATTCAACTAATGCCATGCAGATATTTTTTTTTGAAACAGATTAACTAAACCAATATGTTTGGAATCCTTCTAATTGCAATCGGGAGTCTTGGGGCAGCCAGCTTCTACGTACCTTTTAAAAAAGTAAAACAATGGTCCTGGGAATCCTACTGGATCATGCAGGGGGTAGCTGCCTGGTTACTCGCACCGTGGGTATTTGCACTGGTAGCCATTTCTCCGGGAACCCTGTTTGAAATTCTTGGTGATGCTCCCTCGAAAACCAAATGGATGGTAATGATGTTTGGAGCCCTCTGGGGTGTGGGTGGTCTTACCTTCGGACTAAGCATAAGGTATATGGGAATTGCATTGGGACAAAGCATTGTTCTGGGATTATGTGCAGCTCTTGGCACCTTGATTCCGGCCATTATGAGTGGAGGAAATCTTTTTGCAGACCGGGCGGGTATCTTAACCGTAATTGGGGTTGCAGTTGCCATTGCCGGAATTTCTATCATCGGATACGCCGGGGCCCTGAAAAACAAAGGATTGACCGAAGAGCAGCAAAAAGAAGCGGTGAAAGATTTTGCATTGAAAAAAGGAATACTGATCGCTATACTGTCCGGCGTAATGAGTGCATGTTTTGCCTTTGGATTGCAGGCAGGAATTCCATTGGAGGAACTTGCAGCCGCCAAAGGGACCAACTCCCTGTATGTGAGTAATCCTTCTTTAATTTTCATCCTCCTTGGAGGCTTTGTAACCAACCTTATCTATTGCGCTTACCTCAACATTAAGAACAAAACTTACACTGATTACTTTTCAGTTACACCCGGTGTATTTTTAAACAATATCGCCTTCACCTTTCTGGCTGGAGTATTATGGTTCCTCCAGTTCCATTTCTTCGGAATGGGTAAAAGCCTGGTACCAGATGCCATGTCTGCATTTGCCTGGAGTATCCTGATGGCATTGAACATAGCCATGGCTAATATCTGGGGTATATTCCTGAAAGAGTGGAAAGGGGTAAGCAAAAAAACCATCGTTGTATTAACGGTAGGGATCCTCATACTGATCCTTTCGACTTTTGTTATCAAACTTACTTAAAGCTAAAGCATGTATAAAAGACTCGCATTTAAAATGAAGGTCAATCCAGGCGTGATTGAAGAGTACAAAAAAAGGCATGAGAATTTGTGGCCTGATCTTCATAAACTCCTGAAGGATGCCGGAATATCTGAATACAGCATCTTCTTTGATGAAGAAACGAATTATCTGTTTGCTTTCCAGAAACAGGCAGGTGATAAGGGTTCTCAGGATCTTGGGCAAACTGAAATCGTACAGAAATGGTGGAAGTACATGGCCGACATTATGGAAACCAATCCTGACAACTCCCCCGTATCCGTCTCCCTAGAGGAGGTCTTTTATATGGACTAAACATAAAACTATTTTAATCAAAATCATATGAGTAAATCAGATAAAATTACAAAAGCCTTTGAAGCAGCTAAGGAACAGTATTCAGCCATCGGCGTGGATGTGGAAGCTGCCATGAATAAACTGGATGACTTTCCTATTTCTCTTCACTGCTGGCAGGCAGATGATGTAGGAGGTTTTGAAACTCCCGACTCCAGCCTTTCCGGAGGGGGCATTCAGGCTACCGGGAACTATCCAGGCAAAGCAACTAACATCCCTGAACACCGCATGGACCTGGAGAAGTCCATGAGTCTGATCCCGGGAAAGCAGAGACTGAACCTTCATGCCATTTATGGCGACTTCAAGGGTGAATTTGTGGATCGCGATGAGATCGAGCTCAAACACTTCCAGAGCTGGATAGACTGGGCCAAGGATCAGGGGATTGGAATGGATTTTAACTGTAGCGTTTTTTCTCACCCCAAAGCATCTGACGATCTGACCCTTTCTCATAAGAATAAAGAAATCCGGGATTTTTGGATAGAGCATACCAAAAGATGCCGTACCATTGGTGCAGAAATGGGAAAGCAACTGGGAAGCCCATGCATCCACAACATTTGGATACAGGATGGTTCCAAAGACCTTCCCGTGGATCGCTATACGCACAGAGCCATATTAAAGGATTCCCTGGACGAAATTTTCACTGAAAAGTACAGCACCGATTACCTAAAGGACGCGGTGGAAAGCAAGCTCTTTGGAATTGGACTGGAAGCCATGACCGTTGGAAACTCTGAGTTTTATCTCGGATATGCCATTGCCAACCAAACACTTATCTGTCTGGATAGCGGGCATTTCCATCCAACCGAGCAGGTAGGTGATAAAATATCTTCCGCGCTCCTCTATGTTCCCGAAATTCTCCTGCACGTAACAAGGCCCATCCGGTGGGATTCAGATCATGTGGTGACCATGAATGACGATGTAATGCTTATTGCCCAGGAAATTGTCCGCTGCAATGCCCTGGATCGCGTACATATGGGTCTGGATTTTTTCGACGCAAGCATTAACCGGATCGGTGCCTATGTGGTCGGAACCCGGGCTGCACAGCAATCCATGTTATTTGCCCTGCTTGAGCCAAGGGATATGTTGCTGAAATGGGAAGAAAACGGACAGTTTTTTGAACGTCTGGCCATGCTGGAACTGTTGAAGACCAAGCCATTTGGTGCCATTTGGGATTATTACTGCATGAAAAATGATGTCCCTGTAGCCCAGGATTTTATCACCGACATACAGCAGTATGAAAAGGATGTTTTAAGTAAAAGAAGTTAATCGTATTTTTTTGAATTGTAATAGTTATTAGTAGTAGTTTTAGTTAGACAAGACAGCGGCCTGGACATGTTCTAAGCCGCTGTTTTTTGTAAAAAGCACAAAGATGAGCAAGGAAGTTGTATTGATATTCGACATTGGTAAAACCAATAAGAAAATTCTGGTCTTCGATCGCGGATTAAATATCCTGCATGAAGAAGAAACTGTTTTTAAGGAGATTCACGATGATGATGGTTTTGATGGAGATGATATTGAAAAGCTTGAAGCATGGATACTTGAAGCCTGCAGGAAATTCATGAGCGAAGAACGCTATGAGCTTAAGGGAATTAATTTCACTACCTATGGTGCTACCCTGATGTATCTGGATAAAGATGGAAAAAGGCTTACTCCGGTATATAATTACCTGAAGCCCATGCCTGAAGGCATTGTCGAGGTAGTCTATGAAGCCCATGGTGGTGAGGCGGAATTTTGCCGGAATACGGCTTCGCCTGCATTGGGAATGCTCAATTCAGGATTCCAGGCACTCTGGCTGAAAGAAGCAAAACCTGAGATATTCAAACATGTTAAGAGCATCCTTCACTTTCCCCAGTATCTTTCCCATCTGCTCACGGGGAAAGTTTCATCGGAACATACCTCCATAGGATGTCATACCGGGCTCTGGGATTTTGACCATATGAAATATCATCCCTGGACTACCCGGCTAGGAGACACCCTCCCCGATCCAGTATCGGTGGAAACCACATATCCCTCCAAAAAAATTGACAAGGAGGTTCCTGTGGGAATTGGCATTCATGACAGTTCCTCTTCGCTGGTTCCCTACTTTATGAATTCTGATGAGGAGTTTATTCTGGTCTCTACCGGTACCTGGTGCATATCTATGAATCCTTTCAATTCGGAACCGCTTACTGCCGATCAACTTAAAAAAGACTGCCTGGCATATATGAGCATTCAGCAAAAACCTGTCAAATCTTCCAGATTGTTCATGGGACGCATTCATGATGTGAATGTGGAGAGGCTGAACGGCTTGTTTGGGGTAAATCCCTCCGCTTATAAAGGAGTAGTGCTTAATGAGGAAATCATCAGAACCTTAATTGAAAAGAGTTCTGGGGAGAGATTGTTTTTTGCGGGTGGTGTTCCGGAAGATTATGTGGATACTTCTGTTGAAAAAGAGGAATTTACAAGTTTTGAAGAAGCCTATCATCAGCTGATGATCGATCTGGCAGATCTCACCGAGGAGTCTATTGACCTGATTATCGGCAAAGATGACCAAACCAGGAACATGTATATCAGTGGAGGTTTCAGCAAAAACCCCATATTCCTTAAACTGATGGCCAGCAGGTTCCCGGATAAAAAAATCTATACTTCTGAAGTGGCCAATGCCACCTCTCTGGGTGCAGCCATGGTGCTCTGGAAGGGCATCGATGATGAATTTAGTGCAACCGTGGACCTGGGCTTGAATCCCGTTGACGGAGACCCCTCTCTTATCTGAAAATCAATATGAATTCATGGAAAAACTAAATACTGTTCTGCAACACCCGCGCGACCAGATCACTGAAATAATAAAACGGATTTACAACGCAGGACTAACCACCACATCCGGCGGGAATATATCCATCAAAGACGGAGAAGGAAATATTTGGGTCACACCCAGTGCCATAGACAAAGGAACACTCCAGAGAAAAGACATTGTCTGCGTAAAATCCGATGGTTCTGTCCAAGGGCACTATAAACCCTCTTCTGAGTTTCCCTTTCATAAGGCCATATATGAGGCAAGGCCCGATATTAAAGCAGTGGTACACGCACATCCCCCTGCCCTGGTATCCTTTAGCATCGTCAGGCGTCTGCCCAATATGAATATCATTCCCCAGGCCAAGCACATCTGCGGACCTATTGGTTATGCACCCTATGCCATTCCCGGAGGTGAAGCCCTTGGTGAAAAAATTGCCTCTGAATTTAAAAAAGGCTTCGATGCGGTGATAATGGAAAACCATGGCACAGTGGTTGGTGGTACAGACCTGAAGGAAGCCTTTGTCCGTTTCGAAACCCTGGAATTCTCTGCCCGAACCATTATCAATGCCAGCACCATAGGAGACCCTTCCTATTTGCACGATAAACAGATTGATGCCTTTGAATCCCAGATCCCTGACGAATTTCCTGAGCTGGAATCAGTGGAACATAATGTAAAGGAACTGTCCCTAAGGCGCCAGATCGCTACACTTGTCAGGCGTTCCTGTACCCAGGGCCTGATGATCTCGTCATATGGAACGGTTTCGGCAAGATGGAGCGGGAATGATTTCCTGATTACGCCCAGGGATGTACCCAGATGGGAGATGGGACTGGAAGACGTAGTCCAGATTGTGGATGGGAAAAGAGAACCTGGAAAGCTTCCCAGCCGGGCCGTAAAACTCCATCAAAAGATCTACCAGGAGAATCCTCATATTAATTCCATCTTCCTCACCCAGCCACAGCATATCATGGCCTTTGGTGTGTCAGGGCAGAAGCTGGATGTGAGAACGATCCCGGAAAGCTGGATCTTTCTCCAGGACATCCCCATGGTGGAATTCGGCACTCAATTTGATGACACTGATGAGCTGGCGAAAATGTTTAGTCCGGATACACCGGCAGTGATTATTAAAAACGATTCCATCATTGTGACAGGAGACAAACTGCTTCAAACCTTTGACCGGCTGGAAGTGGCTGAATTCAGTGCGAGATCCCTGATCATGGGACATCCGCTGGGAGCCCTTGTGCCCATCAATGAGGCTCAGATTGAAGACCTGAGAAAGAAGTTCCTTTCCTGATCAATAAAATCTTAAAATTAGCAATATGAATATGCGATTTCTGATCCCGGGCTTAGCTGTCCTTTTGCTCACCGGATGTAAATCTACTCCTCCTTCAGATGATTCATTAACAGTCCGCAATGAAATTGTTCGAGAGTATCTTTCGCCTGAGAAGATTCTCTGGACTTCAGGTGAAGGGGTAGTAAATGCAGAACGCTTTCTAAAACCAGGCACCGGTCAGGCCGATCTGGTGGGTGCTGATCTTTGCAGTATGACCGGCAATGAGGAGAATCCACCCTCCATCATCCTGGATTTTGGAGAGGAATTGCACGGGGGTATCGAAATTGTAACCGGAATGTTTAATGGTAAAGATCCCATCCGTGTGCAAATTACCCTGGGTGAATCTGTTACTGAGGCCATGAGTCAGGTAGGAGCATCCAGTGCAACCAACGATCACGCCATGCGAGATTTTACGCTATCCCTGCCATGGCTGGGTAAAATAGAAACTGGAAATTCCGGTTTCCGGTTTGCCAGGATTACTTTGCTTGACAGCGATCGCACCTTACTCCTAAAGGAAATCCGGGCCATTTCTGTTTATCGCGATATCCCGTGGATTGGCTCTTTTACCTGCAATGACGATCGACTCAATGAAATCTGGAGGGTGGGTGCCCGAACGGTCCACCTGAACATGCAGGAATACCTTTGGGATGGGATTAAGCGCGACCGCCTTGTATGGGTGGGAGACATGCATCCCGAAGTGATGACCATCCTTTCGGTATTTGGCTATAACGAAGTGGTGCCCAAAAGTCTGGATATGATAAGCCAGATTACCGAGCTTCCCAGCTACATGAACGGCATCTCCTCCTACTCCATGTGGTGGATACTGATCCATCACCAGTGGTACATGAACAACGGGGATCTGGAGTATTTAAGTGCAAATCAGGATTATCTTTTCGATCTTTTGGCCGTTTTAAAAACTAAAATCGGACCCTCTGGCAAAGAAGAACTGGACGGAGGTCGTTTCCTGGATTGGCCAACCAGTCCAAACCAGGAGGCAGTCCACGCCGGTCTGCAATCCATGATGCTTATGACTTTCAAGGCAGGAGCAGAGATTGCCGAAATTCTTGAAAAGCCCGGGCTGGCTAAAGAATACCTTCAAACTGCTGAAACACTGAAACAGCATATTCCTGATCCCAATGGAAATAAGTCAGGCGGAGCGCTCATGAGTTTATCCGGACTGGTGGATCCGGTACACATGAACGAGGAGCTACTCGCTGTTGACCCCCTTGCAGGAGTTTCCACCTTTTACGGATTCTATGTATTACAGGCCAGAGCTCTGGCCGGGGACTATCAGGGTGCCATGGACGTGATCAGGGAATACTGGGGAGCCATGATTGATTTGGGAGCCACCACCTTCTGGGAAGATTTTAACCTTGAATGGGCAGAAAATGCAGGACGCATTGATGAAATGCCCTCCGGGAGTAAAGATGACATTCATGCCGATTATGGTGACTATTGCTATGTGGGATTGCGTCACAGTCTCTGTCATGGCTGGGCCAGTGGCCCCACTGCCTGGTTATCCCGACACGTATTGGGAGTTCAGGTGCTGGAACCTGGATGCAAGGCCGTCAAAATTGAGCCGCACCTGGGCGATCTGGAATGGGCCGAAGGCACCTACCCTACTCCCCTTGGAGTGATTAAAATACGCCATGAAAAGCAAAGCAACGGGACCATTAAATCAGACATTGAAGTCCCGAAAGGGGTAAGACTTTTGGATTAATCCTTCATTTTACAACTTCAGCCATCTAACCATGAAAAAACCAATATTTCTGCTCATCCTGATAAGTGCAATAATTTCTTCCTTCAGTCAAAATCCCATTTCACCTCCCGGAGTATATCTGGCAGATCCTGCTGCCCGGGTCTGGGAGGACGGGCGCCTTTATGTGTATGGCTCGCTGGATGAAACCACTGATTACTACTGTTCCCACAGGCATCATGTGCTCTCTACAGACAACATGATCGACTGGACCCTGCACCGGGATGTCTTTGCGTCAAAAGGGGAGAATGACCAGGTGGCCTACAGCGATTCCTTACTCTATGCCCCAGATTGTCACTATCGCAACGGGACCTACTATCTCTATTACACCCTCGCCAGCCCGGAAGATACCGAGGGAGTGGCCACCTCTTCTAATCCTGCTGGTCCTTTTGTAAATGGCCGGAGCATTGATTTGTATGGTAACAATCAGATCGATCCTGCAGTCTTCATTGATGACGATGGGACTGCCTACTATATCTGGGGACAATTCACGGCCAAAATGGCCAGATTAAAACCCAATATGATGGAAATTGATCCGGCGACCATAAAAGACAGTGTTTTAACCGAAGGCGAACACTTTTTTCATGAAGGAGGAACCATGGTCAAGCGCAATGGAATCTACTACTTTATTTACGCCCACATGGGCCGGGCCGGAAGGGCCACCTGTATTGCCTATGCCACGAGTGATGCACCCATGGGGCCCTATACCTATGGTGGGGTGATTATAGACAACGACCACAGTGATCCGGAAGTATGGAACAACCATGGCTCCATAGCCGAGTTTAAGGGACAATGGTACGTATTCTACCACCGGTCTACCCATGGAAGTGTGATGATGAGAAAAGCCTGTGTGGAACCCATCGAATTTAATGCTGACGGGAGCATTACAGAAGTGGAAATGACCTCTCAGGGAGCCGGGCCTCCTCTGGCTGCTAGATCCAGGATTGATGCTGAGCGGGCTTGCCTCCTATATGGAAATGTGAGGATTGAGGCAATAGCATCCGACAATGAAGCACTGGTTCAAATCATTGATGAAGATGCCGCTGGTTTTAAATACATCAACTTTGGTCAGGGAGTTAGCGAAGTCTCCATCCGCGTTAAGCCAGGAAAAAGCGCCTCAAAAATAAACCTGGTACTGGACCGTCCCTGGAAAGGATCCATAGCCACCATCGATGTTCCTGCTTCCGAAAATCCGGGTGAATGGATCACCCTAAAGGCTCCGGTAAAAAATGCCACAGGGATCCGCGAACTCTGGCTGAAATTTTCCGGCGAAGGAGAAGCTCTGCTTGAAGTCGATTGGCTTGAATTTGAATAAGCAGCTTAACCCTCTATTATTTATTGCCATAGGCTCAAATTGTGCAAACCTTGACCACTTCTGTGCATTTATTTGCATTCAAATATGACTTACTTTTATCCAAACAACCACTAAAAAACTGAATCCTACTGTCATGAAAAGAATTCAACACCCTTCGAATCTGGCACTTACATTACTAATAGGGGCGAGTATCCTGCTTACCTCCTCGCTGGCCTTTGCTCAGAATGATTTCAAGCCTAATTCCAGGAAACATGCCTGGGGAGGAGAATATGTCACCCTGGAAAATGATTTTATTCAACTTAATCTGTTTAAGCGCATGGATGGATGGGGATGGGGTGAACTCCATTCCAGCGATGGGAAATACCTGGCTCTACTTGAGCACCTGGGGGAGATCATGCTAAGGGATCAGGACATCCCCATGCGTTGTGTGGCAACTGAATACACTAAGACATCTGATGAACGAGGCGAAGGTGTTCTGTTCCAGGTGAAATCGGTGGTTGCCAGGGATGTATTAAAGAATACATCCTTTGACAACTGGATGCGTTACCCTTTCACCGAATCTGCCCTGATTGGCGAGGTTTCCATTATTCTGGATAAGGATGAACCTTTGATTTACCTGGACTATAGCCTGAAGGCCACGGGAAATTACTATGCCCGGTATATAAGAGGGCCATGGCTGAAGGTGGGAGAAGGATCCTTTGGCATTGATAAGGACGACGCAATTTTACCCGGCGTCGAGTGGGCCATCAAGGATGAATGGACCAGCGGAACCGACTGGTTCAAAGACCCCTGGGCCATGAAGTTTGTACCCCACCCCAATAAAGTTACCATGCCGGTGATGGCCATCAGCCATGAGGGAACGGCTGTCAGCCTCTCCTGGGACCCCACACAGGTAGCAACCCGTTGGTTCAACTACCGGGCACATGTTCCTCAACCGGTTTTTGCAAGCCCCAACTTCATCGACCGTATGAACAACCAGTTGATGGGACTGATGGTTCCGGATGCTACCATTGAAGGACATGAGAACGAGATTTATGCTGAGATCCCACTCGAATTGAAAATCGATCAACTGATCAACTTTGATGCAATCCTGAGGGTTACCAACGGCAAGAGTACGGATGTGCTGACTGAATGGGTGAAAGCCAATGGCCTGCCTGATCCTGGCACTCCCCGCTGGCCTCTTGAAGAAACCCTCGATCGCATTGCCAATGCTTATAATACCAATTTCTGGCATGAAGGAGAAGGATTTGGAATTTATCAACGTAATACAAAAGCCCGACCTAATGTTCCAGGTTTTCTGGAGAGATATGTTAAAGAAAATAAAAAGACTACCCTTGCTAAAGAATTGCAGCTTAAGATAGATTGGTCCCGTGAGCAAATGGGAGATCCGTCATCCGATCAGGATAGGAAAAAAAGCCTGACCAAACGGGGAGACGAACTGCTGGATCTTCAAAGGGAAGACGGGTCCTTTATCTTTGATCCCCTGGGCAGGCACCGGGGGAAAGACGATTTTATCGTTGCAACGAATTTCATTGAATCCATGGGACCCACAGGCGATACAGCCCTGGAATTTACGATTAATCCCGCCAGGACCCTGTTGGAAATCGGACAGGAAACAGGTGAGTCCAAATACACAGAGGCCGCCAGGAAATCCTTTGAAAGTTGCATGCATATGGAACGTCCGGAAGCCGGGGACTACTGGGAAACCCCCATCCATGCTGCCAACTTGCTGGCAGCCGGGAACGCAGCTATCGGATACTATGAAGCATTCCAGGAATTTGATGAGGAAAAATACCTGGAAAAGTCCATCTACTGGATCCGTACCCTGCTGGCATTTACCCATTTCTGGGAAACAGATCAGGTACCCATGTTATACAATACCAAACCCGTATTGAGTTCCAGCGACTGGTATTT
Organism: uncultured Bacteroidota bacterium; assembly: GCA_963713725.1. Classification (GTDB taxonomy): domain Bacteria; phylum Bacteroidota; class Bacteroidia; order Bacteroidales. The sequence goes on along the minus strand of CAVQMZ010000015.1, from coordinate 479,860 downwards.
TGCGAATTGGGTAAGAGATCATGTTCAATGGGAGGTTTTAAGAGTTTTTGCCGAGTCAGCCTCCAAAGGAATCCATTGGGGTGATATCGATCCGGAAATTGACTGGGACAAATACCAGGAAGGCATTACTGTAGCTGTTATCCGGTGGATGATCGTCCACACTGAAGATACCTGGAGACCTCATAACCTACCATCCACATGGCCCGGCTACCTTAATGGAGATTACGATTATTGTTATCCCGACACACATAATTGTACCACAGGGAATTATGGAGGAATGTTTATTATGCCAGATCCCATTGCGAGAAACATCTACACTATTTTAGACCGGCGGAATAAATAGACAGGACCACCATCAGGAATATCAGGTATGGCCTGCGCATGTGATAATGGAAATATATAAAATACAGGCTGTCTTGTTTGACATGGACGGAGTCCTGGTCGACTCAGAAGCATTTATCCGGGAAGCAGCCGTTCGGATGTTTGCTGAAAAGGGGTATACTGTATCAGACCAGGATTTTATGCCCTTCACTGGGATGGGTGAAAACATGTACCTGGGAGGAGTTGCCAGGAAACACCACATCCCTTTTGAACTGGAAGAGGATAAGAGGCGCACCTATGAAATCTATAAGGTCCTTGTAAATGGAAAACTCCAGCCTCTCGATGGAGTGAGAAGCTTCATTGAGAATTGTTTGGAGAGGAAGTTAAAGCTGGCAGTTGCATCAAGCGCTGACCCGGTAAAGGTTCACATAAACCTGGATGAAATAGGGCTTGACCCCGGATTATTCCAGGCCATAGTAACAGGGCTGGATATAGAAAAAAAGAAACCGGCCCCGGATATCTTCCTAAAGGCAGCAGGGCTTATGGGAGTGGACCCCAGGTGCTGCCTGGTGGTGGAAGATGCAATCAGTGGAGTAGCAGCTGGCAAATCGGCAGGAGCCAGGGTTCTGGCCCTTAAAACTTCATTTAGTTCGGGAGAACTTGCTGCTGCCGATTGGATTACTGAAACCCTGGCGACAGCTTCTGAGGATGTATTAAACTGGTAGTTGTCAGACCGATTTGGCTACACTTCGACGATAATTCTCCACCTCCCAATTATCGATAAAGCTGATTTGCTCATCGGTCATGAAATTAGGACCTCCGAATTGCTCGGAAAGGTAGCTTATTTTCAGCATATCAAAATAAACCTCCAACACGGTATTAACAGATTTTTCACTTTCTTCAACCAGGATTAATCCCCCATTTTCTTCAACAATAACCTTGGGGTAATAGCCGTGGCTTTCCTCAAAAGCTTTGAGGCTCTTTTCTATATCATCCACACCCATCCCCCGTTCCAGAAATAGATATTTGGATTTACAGTAAACAATAATGTCAGGTGTAAAAGGCCTGTTAACCTTCTGATAATCCAGCTCGCTGGCAGAAAAATGCTTGATCAGGGGACTGATGAAAGCCTGTGACACCAATGCTCGGGAAGCATAGTAATTTGCCACAAAGTTTGAAGCTTCCGATTCGTAGGGTTCAGTTCCGCCCACTGGAATAGATAGATTTCTTCGCTCTCTGATCCTGGATTCCACCGAATCGTATATGGTTTTTACTTCATTTGCACTGTTGGCACCCACAAAAATTCCATGGTTTTGCAGGAAAATGATTTTGGGAGCCTTGCTATACTCCTTGATATAAGTCTGAATTTTTGCCTGAAGTTTTTTGAAGAGAATGTAACCAGGATCGGTATATTCCATATAAATGGCCTCACTTCCAAATCTTTCTTCAACTTCAATCTCAGCATTTTTTGCACACATCAAGGCATTAATCACTGTTGGATGTGTATGAACGATGTAAGGGTATGAAATCAGATTATGCAGAGAGGTCTCAACCGATGGCCGGAGATGTTCCGGACAGATAATGGCATTTTTAAGATCCTGCTTTACCTCTTCCTCTCTAAGAACAGAATCATCCGAGTAAGATCTCTCACCAACCATGTCCAATAAATCACGCGACATCACCACAAAACCATCGGTATCAATTTCGGCCAGAGAAACACCACTCGCTTTGATATATAATTTCTCCTTATTCTTAAAGGAAGTATTCCCTCCACCTGCTATCACATAGGCAGGATTGGTCCCATAGTACTGTGATATTTTAACAAGCGACTCTAATTTGTTCATTACCGGGATAATTAAATTGAAATTGAAATTTTCTTTTGGAGGTGTATCAGCACTCTAAAAAAAGTGCAAAGTTATTCTAATTCTCCAATTACCTAACAAAAAACAAAAAAATAGGCCAGTAGGTCACTGCCCTCATAACATTTACTATTTAAATTTACACACTTATGTAAGCTGTGTCAATGAATAAAGTGGGCAAAGTGTTGCATATTTTGGGATTATTTACTTTTTGTAACTTAGGACTTCTAAATGAATTCGTTCTGAATAAATTACAAAATCGACTTCACTCCCTGGACCTGTTCAGGGGCCTGGTTATGTTCTTGCTGGTGGCTGAAGGAGCCGGACTATATCACACATGGCTTGAAACCACTCAGGAGGGCACCTTCATGTACACCCTGGCCACCCAGTTCCACCATCATCCTTGGAACGGACTCCGGTTCTGGGACCTGGTGCAGCCCTACTTCATGTTTATTGTGGGTGTGGCCATGTGGTTTTCGGTGAAAAAAAGAAAGGAAAGGGGCGATTCTCAACATCAGGTCACCCTGCATATCCTCAGGCGATGCCTGCTCCTGCTTGCCTTTGGAGTGGGCCTGCATATCGGGTACCAGGGGAAACTGGTATGGGAACTCTGGAATGTTCTGTCTCAACTTTCTGTTACCATCTTAATCGCCTATACTATTATGCGGTTGCCAGGACGTACCCAGTTGCTGATTTCCATCGGGCTGCTATGTGCTAAGTGAAGCACTTTACCGTTTTACCGGAATCCCAGGATATGATCAACCTTTTGTAAAGGATCACAATTTTGGCTCATTTATGGATATGATCCTTATGGGCAAAATTAATAATGGAGGAGGCTGGGTGGCCATCAATTTTATTCCAACTGCTGCACATACCATCTGGGGCGTGCTGGCAGGAAAGTTACTGGCATCTTCAAAAACGGGATGGACCAAAATCCAGTTACTTCTTATCTACGGAGTTATGGCTTTACTCCTGGGCTATCTTCTGAACTGGACAGGTATCGACCCGATCATCAAAAGAATCTCTACTGCCTCCTTTGTTCTGGTATCCGGCGGATGGGCCTTGCTGACCCTTGCATTTTTCTATTGGCTTGTGGATATTAAAGGAGCAAAAAAATGGACCTGGTTTTTTGTGTCGTGGGAATGAATCCCATCTTCATCTACCTTTTTATGGAAACTGCAGGTCACCAGTGGCTCATCGGTTTTTCAAAATCATTTATTAGCGATGGAATGATACTCCTTGGGGCTGGCGATACCCTGGCTCTTTTTGCAAACTCTCTGGTGGTACTTGCCCTTGCCTGGGGTCTTTGTTACTGGCTTTACAAACGAAAGATCTTCTTCAAAATTTAAATTTCAACTTTTGAGTATTAGTCTCGCCACATGCCAGGAAAAGCAGGAAAAGCGAAAGGAATTTAAATTGGCTCTTTGTCAAATGAAGGTCGTTGGCGGCGATAGAGCAGCAAACCTGGACCATGCAGGAGAGATGATTGCTGAAGCCGCCCAAAACGGAGCACAATTTGTTTTACTACCCGAAGCCATGGATCTCGGCTGGACCGATCCATCGGCATTGACTGAAGCAGAAGCCATTCCCGAAGGCAAAACTTGCCGCATTCTATCAGAAATGGCCATTAAATATAACCTCTATATCTGCTCCGGTCTCATTGAAAAAGATGGGGACAAAGTATTTAACTCGGCTGTAATCATTGATCCCAAAGGTGAGGTGATTCTATTACATCGCAAGATTAATGAACTGGATATCGGACATCCGTACTATGCTCTGGGGGACAGACTGAATGTATGTCAGCACCGAGTTTGGCACCCTGGGCCTCTTAATCTGTGCCGATGCCAATACGGACGAATATGTCCTTACCCGATCCCTTGCCTATATGGGAGCCGATGTAATCCTCTCTCCCAGTAGCTGGGCGGTTGTTGCCGATCATGATAACACAAAGGACCCCTACGGGGGAATGTGGAAGGAGGCCTACAAACCCATTGCAAAGGACTTCCGGGTATGGATCGCCTCCTGCAGCAATGTGGGCTGGATGACAGGCGGACCATGGAAGGGATGGAAGGGCATTGGTTGTTCCATGGTCATTGGCCCCGGTGGTACCGATGTGCTTCATGCCCCCTATGGCGAGGATGCCGACACCGTCCTATACGTGGATATTAAGCCCGAAGCCAGGCCGGGACAGGGAACCACCTGGTACAAATACTGGTCCGAGTAAAGTTTCAGGTATTTTTTTGAGAATGAATAAACTGACCGGCTGACATTACCGGTAGCTTACTACGTTTGAAATCCTTAAGATTCCTGCTTATAATTATCTCCTGCTTGTATTCCAGAGCAGTATGGTATTGAATGGCATCTTCATAGTCATCGATATTTGAATTCAAAGCAATATCTGATATTCTTTCATCCAGAGGTAGAATGCTTACTAACAAGCGAATATCTCTTATTATCGCCCTTGCTTTTTGTTCCTGGAGATGTTTCCTGAGAACGTAATGTGTGTTTACAATCGTAAAGGCCGATACTGAGAGTGAAAGTTTTCCCTCTTCAGCTAAAAGAAATAGTCTGGCTGCTTCTTCATAAAAACCCACCCTTCTTGCAAGAAGGTCCAGCAGAATGTTGGTATCCAGGAAGAGCTTTCTCATGAATGTTTCCTTTCTAAAGCATCGCCTCTTTCCTTCTTATGATCATAATGATCAGGCAGCTCAATAACTCCGCTAATACCTTCTATAAGTGGACTTACCATCAACTCTCCCTCCTCCTTATCTGAAATTGTATCCAGATAAGCTTCGACCAGTTTGGACAGGCTGATGCCCCTTTGCTTCGCATAAAGCTTTGCCCTGTTTATCACTTCAGAACTGAGTTTTAGTGTAAGCTTGCTATCCATGTCAATATTTTATACGTACTAAATTAATATTATTATACGTATATTCAAAATTCAGGATTTAAGCTAAATGCAGGATAGTTCTCAAATATCTGCCAGGGAAGGGTAAAAAATATGCTGCTTATCCAGGAAAGGCCCAGGGATCACGGTATCCGGGAGTAATCATCCCGTTTGCCACCTGAGAACTGGTGACCTTGCGGAGCTTTTCATCATAGACCACCTTATCGTCTGACCAGTAGGAAATATTTCCAAGATGTGCATAAAGCGCAGCCCTGTGTCCGATTCCAATCTCTGCATTAAGCGCATCTCCGTAACGTATGGCCCTGATAAAATTCTCACAATGATTTAGATGCGACATATGATCGCTTAGTACAGGCTCCATCTCAGGCATCCGCCAATCCTCACCAGCCCATTCGGGGAAAAGCCTCCACTTGTCCCGGTCAGCAACAAGAGTTCCCTTAGTTCCCATGAACAGCACGCCATAGTTCTGATCGTAGGGCCCTGACTGTATCCCTCCGTTGTGTTCCCAGCGCATGGTAAATCCATCCATCTCATAGAGCACATCCAGGGTATCGGGCATCTCTATTGCCCGGTCCTGATTCGCATAATTGCCTCCCATTGACCTTACTGATTTAGGTGCATAGTCCACATCCATGGCCCACAATCCCATATCAATCAGGTGCACACCCCAGTCGGTCATCAATCCGCCGCCATAATCCCGGAACATCCGCCAGGAACCATGAAAGCGGTTTTTATTGAAAGGGCGATCGGGAGCCGGCCCCAGCCAGCGATCGTAATCCACTCCGGCAGGAACCTCAGAATCAGGTGCCGGAGATTTCCTGCACCATAGTTGAAGTTTGCCCAGAATTTTACCTGACGGATGGTACCGAGCTGACCGGATTTTACAAACTTAATGGCGCTCTTCCAGTGGGCGCCACTTCTTTGCTGTTGTCCCACCTGCACCAGTCTCTTGTTGCGCCTGGCCGCATCCAGCATTACATTACTCTCTGCTATGGAGTTGGCCAGTGGCTTTTCCACATACACGTGTTTTCCTGCTTCACAGGCCTCAACTGCAGGCAGGCAGTGCCAGTGATCCGGAGTTCCGATAATGACTGCGTCAATATCCCTATCCTCAAGTACTTTTCTGTAATCCCTTTCAAGAATGGGTTTGTTAAAACCCTGTTCAACAAGGGCTGCTCCCTTTTCTGTAAGTACAGCATCATCCACATCACAGAGTGTTTTGCAGACCACATTTTCCTGCTTCAAGAGGTCAGTCAGGTTATACCAACCCATATTTCTGGCCCCGATCAGGGCCACAGTTATTTTGTCATTGGCCATCCCCGACCGGGACAGGGCAGATAAAGGAAGTACTCCCGATAAGCCAAGACCTGCAGTCATGGCGGCTGTTGATCTGAGAAAATTTCTTCGGTTGGTCATTGTGTAATAAGTTAGAAGTTAGTAGTTAGTAGTTAGATAGGTTAGTAAGTTAGTAGGTTAGCAGGTTAGGGGTTAGCAGGTTAGGGGTTAGCAAGTTAGTGCTTAGAACTTGAGGGATTGGAGGTGTTCTATGCTGGTGCGGGCCACAGCTTCCTGGTCGGGTCCAGGTTGATCATTTTCCACAACCAGGTGCTTAAACCCACCCACATTCCGGTAGGAAAACAGGTCGGCAAAATCAAGAATGCCCTTACCCACAGGAGCAAAACTCTCCCGATCAGGGGAATCATAGGAGTCCTTAACATGTACAATCTCAAAACGGCCCGGATATTTTTTAAAATATTCCCTGATATCCACGCCACCTTTATATGACCAGTAAAGATCGATCTCCATACATACCAGTTCAGGGTCGGTATTTTCAAGAATATAGTCGTAAAGAACAATTCCCTGATCCTCCTGAAACTCCTGGTCATGGTTGTGGTAGGCAAAGTGTAAACCCTGTTCATTACAAACCATGCCCATACGATTACACTCATCCACAGCAAACTTAACTTCTTCAAGTGTGGGACTGTTACCATCATCCATCCACGGCCAGTAACACACCAGGTACTTTTTATCCATCTCCAGGCAGGCATCAATATTTTCCTGAAGGCCCTCTCCCATTAAGCCTCCAATACTGGTCCCACCCGCCAGGGGTATCAGGCCTATCTGATCCATGAAAGCTTTCAGCTCTGAAGCTTTCTCCCCGTAAGTCCCCCCAAACTCCAGATATTTGTAGCCCATGTCTGCAAGCATTTTCATACATGCCCGGTGATCCTCCTCCATCAGATCCTTCACCACATTGGTAATCAAGCCAAAATCATGTAAAGGATCGGAGGCTGGCCGACAGGATGTAAGCATGGAGGGGAAAAGTGCAGCACCGGTTATACCGGCTGCAGATGTGAACAGGAAATCTCTTCGTTTCATTCTAAGTAATTTTTGTTCTTAAATGCTTGTAGCTTGATGACTATAAATATAGCCATAACAGACCGATGACCATCCAATGTATTCGCACATTGTCCTTTTATTTTATTCACTTGCACCTCCGTTGGCAGCTTAAGTGGATATTTTGCTATTTTTAAAGTTCTACTCACAAAAAAGCTTGGAGCTATGTCCAAATCATCACTTCCCAGGAGATCCTTTCTAAAGACTGCCGCTGCATCAGCCGCCGCAATTACCATTGTTCCAAGCCACGTTTTGGGTGGCCGACTGGGACACATTGCGCCGAGTGATAAACTGAATATAGCGGGAATTGGCGTGGGTGGGAAAGGCCGTGTCAACCTTAGAGCAATGAGCACAGAGAATATCGTGGCTCTTTGCGATGTGGACTGGAAATATGCTAAAGGTTGTTTCGATGAGTATCCAAATGCAAAACAATACTGGGACTGGCGAAAGATGTTCGATGAAATGGGCGACTCCATTGATGCAGTGATGATCGCCACTTCCGATCATACCCATGCTGCCATTGCTGCGACTGCTATTATGGCAGGAAAGCATGTCTATTGTCAGAAGCCCTTAACCCATTCGGTTTACGAGTCCCGCCTACTTACCCGACTTGCAAAGGAGTATAAGGTTGCCACTCAAATGGGAAACCAGGGAAATTCAGCCCCTGAGGCACGTACTGTGGAGGAGTGGATCTGGTCAGGAGAAATAGGTGAAGTAAAAGAGGTTCATGCCTGGACCAACCGTCCCATCTGGCCCCAGGGGCTTGAACGTCCTACTGAAATTCAGAGCCCTCCCAATACCTTAAACTGGGATCTTTTTATAGGCCCCGCGCCCATGCGACCCTTTCATGAAATTTATACTCCCTGGAATTGGAGGGGCTGGTGGGATTTTGGAACCGGCGCACTGGGCGATATGGCCTGCCACATTCTTAACCCGGTTTTTAATGCACTGAAATTGAAGTACCCCACAAAGGTCCAGGGTTCTTCCACCCTGGTAAACACAGAATCAGCCCCTCAGGCTGAAGTGGTGGAATATACCTTCCCTGAAAGGAAATTATTGCCCAGAGCAGTTCAAGTAAAAATGCCGGAGGCAAAGGTCTTCTGGTACGACGGAGGTATGATGCCATCACGGCCCACGGAACTGATTGATGGTGATCCCATCATGGAGGATGGTATGGGTGGCTGCATTTTTGTGGGAAGTAAGGATAAGCTCATTTGCAATTTAGGAGGAATACACCCCAGGCTCCTCTCGGGGAGGAAACCCGTGGTACCCGAAACCCTTCGAAGGGTCGAAAACTATCCTGTGGGCGGGATCATGGACGGCCCCCACGAGCAGGACTGGATACGCGCCTGTAAGGAGAATCCTGAAAACCGGGTTCAGCCCATGTCCAATTTTGATAATGCCGGACCCTTCAACGAAATGGTGGTCATGGGCGTACTGGCAGTCCGTCTGCAAAGCCTGGACAGGGAGCTGAAATGGGACGGGCCTAATATGAAGTTTACTAATATTTCGGCCACAGATCAGTTGAAGGTGGTAAAATCAGATGCCTTTAATGTAATCGAAGGACACCCCCACTTCGACACCCAATATGTGACACTACCCGCGCTTGAAACAGTAGAAGAGTATATCCGGCACAATTACCGTGAGGGCTGGAGTCTTCCGGAATAATAAAATAATAGAATTATAATGAAAGGCAGGGCCTACCTTTATTTCATCAGTCTGGTGGCAACCCTTGGAGGGCTGATGTTTGGATTCGACGTGGGTATTATCTCGGGTGCCATTCCCTTCATCCAACCATACTTTGGATGGGATGAACTTCAGCTGGGCTGGGGTGTCAGCTCCATTCTGCTTGGCTGCATCATTGGTGCATTTGGCACGGGAACCCTTACGGAACGTTATGGCAGAAAAAGCCTGCTCATTACGGTGGCTCTGTTTTTTGCCATCTCCTGCGCGGGTATGGCCCTTGCCCAAACCCAGACCTTCTTCATCGTATTCAGGGTTTTGGGCGGACTTGCAGTCGGATCAGTATCGGTCCTCTCACCCATGTATGTGGCCGAAGTTGCTCCGCCAAAAGTCAGGGGAACCCTGATTACTGCTTACCAGCTGGCCATTACCATGGGAATACTGATTTCCTACCTGGTAAATTTTGCCCTGCATGAAGCGGATAATAACTGGCGCTGGATGTTTGCTACGGGACTGCTTCCCTCAATCCTCTTTTTTATTGGCCTGATATTTATCCCCGAGAGTCCCAGGTGGCTGATGAAGGCCGGATTCCGGGATAAGGCACGGGTGGTTATGGAGCGAATAGGTGGAAGGGAATTTGCCGACTCAGGCTTGAAGGAAATAGAGCTTAGCCTTGCGGATGAGGGACCCGGTTCCAGTTTCCGCCTGCTTTTCAAGAAAAGATACCGCAAAGTGATTGTTCTGGGCCTCCTGCTTTCGGTATTTGTCCAGATCACGGGGATCAATACTGTGGTGGACTATGCACCGAAGATCCTGATGACGGCCGGAGTGGAAATCCGGAATGCCCTCCTACAGACCTCTCTCATCGGAATGGTAAATTTCGCCTTCACCTTCTTTGCCATTTTCCTCATCGACCGGCTGGGGAGAAAGACCTTTTACATGATTGGTTCCTCTGGGATGGCCGTGAGCCTGCTGATGATTGCAGCAGCCTTCCACTTTGAAATGAATCCCATATTCACCACCGTATTCATCATGCTGTTTATCGCATTTTTCGGTTCCTGCATCGGACCGGCTTTCTGGACCATGGTGGCAGAGATGTTTCCCAACCGGATCAGGGGTCAGGCTGTTGCCCTGGCCTCATTTACCCAGTGGGTATTTAACTTCCTTGTGGTACTGTTTTTCCCCCATTTACTGGATGCAATCGGGGGATCAGTCACCTTCCTCTTCCTTTCGCTCATGTCGGGAATCCAACTGATCATCGTTATCTTCCTGCTGAAAGAAACAAAGGGAAAAACCCTGGAAGAGATTGAACTGCTCTGGAAATAAGGGAACTAAAAACTGATTTGAAAGCACTACAGATCTGCCACACGCTCGACCATATCCGGGAAACCGGGTAAGGGTGCACTGGGTACTGCCTCATACCAGAATGTGGCAGAACTCCAGTCATCCTGACGCTCGTAAAGTGCTGTACCCGTGCTTTCAATTCTGGAATGATCATAGCCGATCTGCTGGATGGTAATGCGACAATCCTCCTTCCAGTAAATGGGATCGGGAAGGTGCCAGCGATACATGGAGATAAAACCGTCCTGGTTAAAACTGCATCCATGGTATAAATAGGGAGTTTGTTGCATGCCATAGGAAAGACCAACATAGTCTTCACTTCCGGTCCCGCAGATGGTGGGAAACTCAGTATCCCCATCCATATAAATTTTGATTTCCCCTTCTCCCCACCAGTTGCCCTCCAGGGTGCGAATGCCAAGTACCGCTCCGAGGAAGCAGCCCTTCCCACTCCTTTTAGGCAGCATTTCAAAATCATCCTTTAACTTCGTTGGGTTCGATCTTCTGAAACAAACATGCAAACTTCCCAATTCATCGGGATGCTCATCACCAATGGTATAATCCACCTGGTAAAAAACAGTAATGGCAGTTTCCCCCTCATTACTGAGTGTAATTTTTGCTGCCTCCTTAAAAGGCATGGGAAGCCAGATATTCAAAGCCGCATTGACGCCGGTGGAATGTACGGCCGACTGGTAGGCAGAAAACCGGGCATTGGCTGCTCCCATAAAATCCCCCAGGGGACATTCTATGCTGGGATGTTCCTGCTTATCCCAGTAAGCTCGCACCACCATGTTTCTGAGTGCAAGGGGATTGTCCTTAAAACTCCCTGTCATCCATATGTGCCTGATGGTTCCAGGTGCATTTACCTCACAAAGCACTACCGTTTCACCCACTGCAATTTCTTTTGCTGGAAATCCCTTCCTGCCAATGCCCAGTTTGCTGGCCGCCTGACCACCCGAACCCTTTGCCCCGGTTGGATTCTCAAAGGAAGCCGATCTGGATTCAATGTTAGTCCCCAGGTCATATAGGACACCCGTGCTTCCTTCATTATCCGTATCGCAGGACCAAACAAAAACGAGCAAAAATGAAAAAATGCTCAGCAATTTTAGGCGTTGAAATAAATTTGCTTTCATATTTATTGATTTTGAGGAAGAGTCTGCTTAGAAATCGGTATCGGCTTCCACCAGATCCAGCTCCTTGATCCAGATATTGCGGTAGAGTACATCATGCCCTTCGGCCTGAAGTTTCAGGCCCTGGGGTGAATCGGTGATACCCTTACCACCATCATTGCCACCATCTATTCCTGAATTGGGGCCTCCCCATACCTGGTTTATGCCTATATTGGTATACACCTTAATGCCATTGAAATAGTTGGTCACCATGGCCTTCTCCACACGCTCGCCATTCTTGAACCTCGCAGCCCTGAACACAAGATCATAGGAGTTCCACTTACCCACCCCATTATAAGCATAGTAGGGCGATTCGGACTCATTGATCACAGCAGCCATGCCATGTTTTGTGGAGTCGCCGTCCAGCACCTGTATTTCATAGCGGTTCTGCAGGTACACCCCCGAATTCCCTCCGGGCTTTTCTATAAGGAACTCCACATGCAGGCGAAAATCCCGGTAAGCCTTTTTTGTTACGATATCAGCTGATCCGTACAGGCCCCCTTCGGCCGCCGGATCATTGCTGTTCATCACAGTACCTGCATCCACCGGATCATCCACTATGGCCCAGGAGATGGGCATTTTTGCCGAGAATCGGGGGCCCTCCCAGTAAATCCAGTTCCCCTCCAGGGAGGCTTTACTTCCATCAAAAAGCAAATCGGCACCCCCGGGTGCCTTTGCACCCACTCCCACAGTTTCCGGAGAACAGGAAGAACAAACAAACAAGGCCAGTGCCAGTGTAAAAATACTTAAAGCTTTCATAGTTGGTTTTTAATCTTATGGTGATATCTTATCTTCCAATGTTATCGGGCAGCCCGGCATAGTGACGAAATCCTTCTATGGGGACGCCATCCCTGTATATCAACCATCTTTTCAGATTCTCCTTCATCGCCGCCTCTTCTTCCGGAGATAAATCCGGCCCCTTATAATCGGACCAGCCGGAACTGAACTGGCTTACATATTTTGAAAGAGCGTCCACTTTTCGTTCCTCCCACCCTGTGATATTCACCCAGGTATTTTTGTCCTTCTCCGCCGAATCGAAGAGCATATACTCGGGCACGGTATGGGCTTCCAGCCCCTCCAGGGTAATCTGTCCCTGGAACATCAGGGGCCACATGGCTGCCCTGGCTGCATCGGCCGTTAAATAGGCCGATGCCCGATGGTCCGCCTTATGCCAGCGTTGCTCCCCTTTCCCGGGATCAAAAGTAAAAAGCACATCGGGTTTAATTTTCCGGATCAACCTCACTAATTTGGCTACCACCTCTTTTTTATCTTCATATTCCAGCATGCCATCGTCGTATCCCAGATTGAAGTAATGGTCTGTAGGAATACCCATGGTAGCCAGGGCGGCCTGCTCCTCCTGTTTGCGAATCAGCGCCAGGTCCTTCATCCCCAGTTTGGGATCCTGTGTACCCACATTCCCGGTGGTGAGTATGGCTATATAAACTTGATTCCCAATTGCATTCAGCATACCCAGGGTTCCCATGGAATAGGAGTCATCGTCGGGATGAGCCCCAATAAGCAAGATGGTTTTTCCAGTCCATTCTTCCACGGGGACTTCCGGCTGAGCCATGGAACATAGAGGAATCGCCACCATTAGGATGCTGTAAATAATGTATTTCATGATTGTAGCATTGGTTTCGCAGGTATAGCCACAAGTTAGTGATTTGCCTAATCAAAATCGACCATTGCCTTCATCACACCATCCTTATATCCGGCCACCAGGTCGAAGGCAGCTTTGGTATTTTCGAAGCTGAAGCGGTGGGTGGCCATGGCATCCACAGAAACTTCTCCTTTCTCCATCATATCCAGTGCGGGCAAAACGGCCTCATTCTGGCGACGTACGTTTTGAATGGTGAGCTCCTTGTGCCTGGATTTATCCACCGGAAAGGACCAGCGCTCAAATTCCGGGATGCCAATGATCATGAGCTTTCCTCCGGGTTTTAACAGATCTACCGCATTATCGATTGCTTCCTGCTGCCCACAGCATTCAAACACCACATCCAGTAGCTCAGGGACTTCCTTTGTAATTTTCTCAACCACATCTTCCTTATCGGGATTTGCCGTCAAAACTGCTCCGCTCTTAACTGCAATATCCAGGCGGGCATCAATTTTATCGGTCACATATACTTCACTGGCTCCCAAGGCCAATGCCGGTAGTAAAACACTCATCCCAATGGGACCAAAACCCAGAATCCCCACCTTGGCTCCTTCCATGGGGATGGACTGTTTCACTGCATACACTCCAATGGCCAAAGGCTCAGATATGGCTGCCTGGTCGTAAGACATGGTATCGGGTATCTTAATGCAACTTGTCTCCGGCATCACAATAAATTCAGATAGAGAACCCTCAGCCTGGCCTGGGCAGCCCAAAAAGCGTAATTTCCGGCAGGTGTGAGGCCTTCCCGCCTTGCATTGATCACATTCCCAGCAGGGCATGGCCGGTTCTATGGCGATCCTGTCTCCAGGCTTCAGGCTCTTCACTCCCTTACCTACTTTCTCAACCAGGCCAGCACACTCATGTCCGACTGTAAAGGGGTATTCTACCACCTGGCTTCCAATTTTTCCGGACACATAATAGTGAATATCGGATCCGCAAACACCCAGGGTCTTCATTCGGATCAACACGTCATTGTCATTGATAATTGAGGGGGTGGGCACCTCCAGCATCTCCATCTCACGAATGCCTGTTAACATCATTGCTTTCATATATCTGTCATTTTGGGAATGACTAAAAATAGCCAATTGTTATGGATATTGCTTAACTTAGAATAAAATAAAGGTTTACTCTTTTCGCATGAAAGTATTGTTTATAGGCGGCACAGGGAATATCTCCACCGCAAGCTCCAGGCTGGTCCTGGAAAGGGGAGTTGAACTCTTCCTTCTGAACCGTGGAAATAAAAAAAGACCAGGGCTGGAAGCAGCAAAGTACCTGACAGCTGATATAAACCAGTCTGAACAGGTTAAGGCTGCTCTGAAGAAGCATCACTTTGATGTGGTGGTTAACTTCATCGCCTTTACCCCGGCTGAAGTGGAAAGGGACATCAGGCTGTTTTCTGAAAACTGCGATCAATATATTTTCATAAGCTCTGCCTCTGCCTACCAGAAGCCACCCACCAATCCGGTAATCACAGAATCCACCCCCCTGTATAATCCCTTTTGGGATTATTCAAGAGATAAGATTGCCTGCGAGGAAGCACTGATGAAGGCATACCGCGAAAAGGGTTTTCCGGTGACCATTGTCAGGCCTTCGCACACCTACGATATGGTGATTCCTGCTGCCATCGGCAGCTGGGAGGATTTCACACTCATCGACCGGATGAGAAAGGGGAAAGAAGTGGTGATTCCCGGAGACGGAACCTCCCTCTGGACTTTGACCCACTCGGATGATTTCGCCATTGGTTTTACGGGTCTGCTTGGAAACCGGCAGGCCATTGGACACAGTTTTCATATTACATCAGATGAATCCCTTACCTGGAATCAGATATACGAAATGATGGCTTTTGCTGCCGGCGCCCGGCTTAAGGCAGTCCATATTCCATCGGACTTCATCTGTGAAGTGGCTGATGAGCTGGGACAGGAATGGATGAGAGGGAATCTGCATGGAGATAAGGCAAACTCTGTCATTTTTGATAATACAAAAATTAAAAGCTTCGTCCCCGGCTACGTGGCCACAATCCCCTTCAGCGAGGGATTCAAAAGGACCATTGAGTGGTTTGATGCCGATCCAGACAGAATCTGGATTGATGAGCCCGCCAATGAGCTAATGGATGAGATTATTTCAAGGTATAGGCGATAACAATTCAATCCAAAAATGCAATCGGGATTTTCCGCTAAAAAAGTCCGGCCGAAACAATGTTACTAAAGGGTGTCTGCTTCCCGGTTTTGTAAACTGCCTTTATGGTGTATTCGTATTTGATACCGTCGCGGATCATATTGTCTTTAAAAGAATTATCACCAACCGGAAGTGATTTATAAGTCACAAAGGAGTTCCCATCCACTGCCCTGAAAAGCAGATATCGACTTACCTTTCCATCATCTGCATATGACCAGTTCAATTGCACAAAACGCTCAGCTTCGTTGATGGAGGCGCTTAAGTCTTCGATAGCTTCCTTAGGTTTATAGTCAACTGATTTTACACTTAGCGAAGCAGATGGTTCAGAGCGTAATCCCGATTCATCTATTGTGATGGCAACATAGGTATATACATTCCCTGGCTCCAGTTTTTTATCCACATATGTATAGAGGCTCAGGCTGTCCCTTTTTTCGACCGACACTTTTCTTTTGAGCTCTCCGTTAGTGTAAATTTCAAGCTCATAACCTATTACATCATTGCTGGAACTTGGAATCCACTCAAGCCTTACGCCCTCATCGACTATTTTATAAGAGGTAAAGACAGGTGAAGTTGGTGGAATAATATCTGGTCTGGTGAGTTCTAGCACCTCAGAATAATCAGAATAGTTCCATCGGGTATCAACCGCTTTTATCTTATAATAGATCTTTTTCGTCAGGGTTTTAATCTGAATGGTATCTGTGTATATGGTATCGGCATAGGGAGCTGAATTCACCGTGGAATAGACATGATCAGCACTATTGGTAAAGTAGACCATGTAACCCGCTAGATCTTCCTCGCTTCCCAGCTCCCACTGCAAAGTTACCAATCCCGTAGAGTCAATCTCCCCAATCAGACCAAGCGGCGCAGATGGTGGAATGCTGTCCAGAACTGAAGCATAGGAAACCATCGAAATACTCCCGTTTCCTGCTGTATCGACAGCGGCTACCACATAGTAATTTCCACTCATCCGGTCAGAATTATAGTCAATAAATGAGGTGGAGTCTTTGGGAATCTCCTCTTCATGAATGGGTTGGAAATTTTTATCCAGATCGTCGCCTCTTCCAATATAGAAGGCATCCAGATCCGGTGGAGGGTTTGGCATTTCCCAGGTAATTTCAACGTTCCCCGGTCCAATTTGCCTGGCATTCACATTCAGGGGGGATGGTGGAGGGGTTCGGTCACGTCCCATCTCAACCACAACTTCCGAAGGCGGACTTTTCTCACCAAAGGGCGTAAGTCCAATGAGTCGGTATGAATAGGGGTCATAATTCCTGGGAACAGAATCTGTATATTGGAATACGTTAAGCTGGCCATTAATGTTATCTGATTCAGGATTGATAAATGGTATTTCATGGAGTGCTTCGAAGCTGGCTCCTTCATTATCTGATCGCTCAACAATATATGCGCTGAAAAGGGACTCATGCATGATCTTATCCCAACTTAACCTGACTTGTAACTCAGAGCCATATGCCTCGCTAATTACAGGTGCCTGAATAGGAGGGGATATTACATTTTGAATGACCAGGTAGGCCGTATCAATTTTATAATTTGCCGAAGGAAGTGATGGAAAGACACGATAAATATAGTGCTGATCTTTTTGCACAGACCTGTCAACAAACCTTAAACCCAGGGCTTCTGCAGTTATGGAGGACAGATCGGCTGCGAGGAGACTAAATGAGTATCTGTTAATATACTCATCTGCGATATCAAATATTTTAGCTCCTTCTGTATTAAAACCTTCTCCATATAAAGCCTGAGCTGCAATGGCAGAAAGTGCCTGATCACCTCCATCATTAACAACTGCTTCCCATTCTTCCAGGGCTAAGGGGAGAATCGGAGAATCAGATAAACGCTGATATGATGAAGGATCAAAATCCGCTTCGCTTGAAAAGGTGGTTCGTTCGATCACATATCCAACTTTATTTAAGTACGACCAGGCCCCTGGTGTACTGGGGGCCCATCTCAGAACAACATTATCCCCATGTGATTTTCCAATCAGGCTGATCTCGGCTTCAAAAGGCCTGCTCACCGAATCTGAATCTGTTTGCGCAAATACAGAAAGCCCGGAGAGCAGGAATAGCAGCAGGAGTATGGTAAGGGTCCTTAAATTCATTTGCTTTACATTTTTCTTTTTCTTTTCGGTTTTGAAATTGTCACCGCAGGTGCTGGTTGTGATGCCTGCAGATAATCAAACCTTTTCATGATTGCTGATTTCCTTTTTTGATGAGGAAACTCACCTGAACCACCGCTCAGGCTTGGAACCAATACCTCAATAGTGACTCCATAAGAACCAGGTGTAAATTCAAAGTCAGAAGCAGTATTGGTAAGCGCATAAAAAATCTTTGAATATACAGCCGGATGCTGCCTTAAAAGTTGGTTTTGATAGGTATAAGCCCCTGTAGCACCCCGATAACTAAGGATAGCACTCAGTTTTCTTTTTACAGCTGCTGCGTCCAGTTTAACAAAAGTTGAACTGGAGTATATCAAATCGAAATTGTAGCTGGAACTCGCCGCCGCCGCCAATATAGGCTGAAGAAACATTGATATTGCCTGAAGAACCTCCAAAGAGTCCTGAAAGTCCAGAACCAGAACCCGTTACCATCGAGGGCAAGGATGATGTTGGAGATCCTGTGGATGTACTAGTTGAACTTGCCGTACTTGCCTGGCCAAGACCGGCTTCACGCTCCAGTTCCCAATCCTGCAAGGGATTTTCGATTCTTGTGGATGAAGCCAGATACACAGCTTTTTTTGGAGGAAATCCTACATCACTATTGCCAGCATAATAGAATGACATGCTGCTCAATACCGGATCTGAATATTTCAGATCCCTGACTTCTAGATATAAATCATAAACCTTTGGATTGGCAATGTTACTATGGTATTCAAAGGAAAATGGGTCCTGAATGGATACAAGAGGTTCCAGTATTTTTAACCCACCTTTAAAGTAGCCCTTCAGATCAAATTCCTCAAATAGCTCTCCGGTTTCAGCTGATAGTTTCATCGCACCAATGAGGGTTCTTTCAGCCTGCAAATTCACACCGGCCATTTTTGCAGATAAGGTATTGTATTTACTGGTCCTGAAATAATAATGATATAAAAGGGATTCACCCCTGCCAACAAGAGTCCCGGAAGTTCCTGTGCCTCAAGATTGACTCTTACACTTCCTGCACCGCCACTAAGATTAAAGTTTGTCACCATGGGTACAAGTGGCCCACTTCTTAATGAGGAGGCCCTGGAGTCTATTTCCCCAAATATGATAGGGGTGGCCAATTTTCTCACAATTTGAATCATGTAATACTCTTCATTCTCAAGATTTGGAAGTGCATAGGACACCCCTCTTGCTGAAGTACTTAAAGGTACTTCTTCTGCTTCTCCTCCTGAAACCGGCGTAATCCGGGCCACATAATTCTATTCAACATCCTCAATGGTCCGGGCAAATAAGTCTGTCTGAGGACGGGTCCAACGAATACCCGAAGATCCGTCCACCTCATTTTGCAGGAAGTAGGCCTGGTTTTTTATGGGATAGGAAAATAATACATTGCTCTCAGGAATGTTTGTTGGCCTGGGACCTGTAACAAAAGTGAGTTCTTTTTTGTCCTCCCATTCCCTGCCTTCATCTCTGATAATATGGCTTGATCCATCCGGGAATATTTCGATGGCCTTTACAATTATCGCCACCTTGTACCTACTCTCCCCTTTAAGGACTTCGACACCTTCCAAAGCGAGGCTGGCAATGGTATTTGTTTCGTTAAATTGGAATTCTCCTGTAACCAAACTATTCCCTTCTGAGAGGTCAATTAGCTCAAAGCGTTCGATGTACGGCTCGAAGACCCGAACAGCACTTGGATCGTCATCCAGGCCAGCAGGTAATTCCAGACGTTTATTCACAGGCAGGTTAAATGACACTGCAGGAATGACAAATACATCGGGATTGCTTCCGTCTCCAGGTTGGATGTCAGCAATAAAATCTATGCTGCTCAATGGATTTTCATCCACCACAGAGCACTTCTCCCCAATCCTGCACTTTAAAATTACACTGGCCCTCGACCATTCCGCCTAATATGCTATAATAGAGCCCTGCCCTGCCTTCAATCCAGGTCGGATTCGGTAGACCTCCACGCATGGCAACCGCGGCAGCCAATTCGATGATGGGGAACTCCCCCTGGATGAAAAACAGATCCACAAAGACTCCCATCTCACCACGCAATCCGGCATACATCTGCCCCATGGCATACCAGTTATTGATTCCCGGTGTTGCTCCTGTTTCAGCACAGATGCGCTCACTGTCTTCCGATACCAGAACATCAAATCCAAACATGGCTTCCAGCTCTGTATAGAATATGGCAAACTCAAACCTGGCCTCCAGACTTAAGCTGGCTCCAAAGGCGAATCCTTTTGCGGTGGACATCTTCATTTCATCCACGATTGAATGCTCCCTGGCATTCACCTCCGCAGCCTGAGCCTGTTCATTCAGTTGCTGAGGCCCATACACCAGGTTTGCGATAAATTCAGGCAGGGGTGGCAGTCTTCTGGGTATGCCATGGCCTATCATCAGGTAGGAGTTCAGCTCAGCCGTCACGATCTGCAAATCCGCCTCAAGGCCCCCCCTGTTATCAGGTGTTCCCATGTAATAATACCAGATATCGTCCTGGACCAGGAACTCGGCATAAACGAACCTGTTCCCCTCCCCAATACCATGCAGATACTCTCCAAAATCAACGTATATGGCAAATTACCAGCCACCCTTTTTGATCCATCGCCAGGATTAGAATATTCAAAATGCAGGGTAGCGCGAACCTTTGCACTGGGTCTTTCAGCAAAGGAGGCCATGACATATCCTGCCCCGTCAATGGCAAACAGGCCAAGCCCTCCACTTTCATTAAAATTCATTTCGATCCCCACATCCATGTTAAATACCTGGGCATCGGGTGTGGTCCCAAGGACAGCCATGATTTTAAATCCAAACATGGTGTTCCAGTCGGGAACATAGGTCACCCCGGAAGTTGGGGCCTCCTCCCTCTCCTCACCCATCATAGATGAGGTAGAAGCAATGGCCGAGTAATCGGGCCGCATGCGATAATATACACCTCCTCCAAAACCATAGATTGCAAAGCCGGAGAACACAACAATTCCCGGAGCCGGCAATACCACAAGACCATCCACATACCAGTAGGGGAAATAATCTGCCGTATTAAATTCAGGATTCAAAACACCTGCTCTTTTCTTGGTGCCAAACTGAACCGTTAAACTTGCCGCAAGCCCCATGGGCATCACCACTGAAAGACTGCCTTTAATCCCATCTCCGTATACCGCATCGCCGTTATAGAAATCGAGACGACCATCCAGTCGCACACTGCTTATTTCCTGGTGTATTTCAATACTTTCCAGATCAACTCCATCGAAGCGGAATATATCACGATCCCCGGTGACATCCAAAGCTCCATAAATGCCAAAACCAGCTTCAGCACTAAAACCTGCATCCATGAGGGTCAGGGCCAGATCGAAGGTGATACCGACCCTTGGCAGGGATAGATTGATTCCAATATCATTGATGTTAACAGGGAATCCTGCCGTGTTTTTTTGATCACTGGTAAATGAAAAACCGCCAATATCAAAATAGGAGCTATCTGAATTGTACACAATATGTTCGAAGCGTATTCCCTTGAATCCACGCCAGGAACACCCCCACCTTCACCGGCTCCCAGGTCGCCAATAATATTAAGCCCTCCGCTCAGGTCGGTATATACAGAGGTTCTTAAACCTCGAGCCCCGTTTGTGCGTTCAATGCCTATGGTGGATTCCAGGTCTAAATATATTTCAGCCACATCCCACATGGGCATATTGAGTGTATCTGATACATTCACATTAAAATTAAAACTAACTCCAACAGCTGGATCATAGGCCAGCAGTCCCTCATAATTCAGATAGTCTTCTGCCGCAAAAATCGGAAGTCCGATTTTCCCCTTCAATCCGCCTTCGAATATGCTCGACTGAACCATACTGATGTGAACAGAATCCAGTGAAAAGGAGAGATTATCAACGCTTCCGTCTTCAATAGCCAGAATATTTCTGCCCACAACTGAGCCCGTGACTCCACCTCCGTTTCCAATCTCAATGATCAGATTCTGAATACCAAACTCGGCTCTGCCCAACACATCATGTTCGAAATCACTTGGTGCATGCATCATAACCTCAGCCAGATAAAATCCCTTCCAGGTGTTTTCCAGGCGTCCGGCATTCTCCTCGCTCATGCCTGGACTTATGCCCAGATGCAACTTGTCATAGTTATCAGGGAAGCTAATGGATGGAGGATTTTCAATATCAGAACAATCCAGATAAGCCCTTATGGTTGAAAAGCCCCAACCATCCATGCCACTTACCTGGAATGGTTCAATACCAATATCAGCTATCCAGTTGCCACCTCTGCATGTTTTTGCTCCAAAATCTGCCACCACCATTTCACCCTCCAGAATATTTCCATCTGCGTCTTCCTTCACGAGCATGTCGCTGGGGAACTCAACTTCACCCCGAATTGACATGCATTTATATCCCTCACAATCCCATTCCACATATGTTGAACGGGTTGTATCTCCGTCTTCACAACCCGAGAATGAGAATTGAATATCTGATTCATCAGGCGTGAGAGTCCAGTCGCGGTGCAAATACAACCTTCCTTCATCACCCAATCCATTGGGTGTAAAGCATACGCCTTTTGCCCCCAGGGCCGGAATATGGTCTCCCAGAGAAGGGATATCCATGCGCATGACTGCTGCAAGTTCAGCCTCCCGGGGCTTAAATACCATCTCAGTAATGCCTATGACATAACTGGTCCCGTCAATTTCATTGTCAAAGCCGATGGGCATGCCGATGGGACGCTCGTTTGTCATCAGACTTACCAGTCTTTCTGTACTTGTTATTGCTGCATCCAGAATCTGAGATTCAGTTTCACTCATGCTTGGTATCGTAATGGGCGTACCTCCAATTGTCACTACACTTGAATCCATGGATATGGATGGAACATCGTTGATGGCGACCACCTTACCTCCATACATTTGCAGCCCATTGTTTATCTGTATATTCTCAAACTCAACCAGGATCCGGATATTATTGAGGAAAGCAACAGGAATTTCACCTGTATCCACTAAAACGTCCTCCGGAAGCCGAACTGACCTCGGTAACACTGCATTCTGGAAATTGCCCACACTTACAGTCGAGCCAGCACTAAGATCAGACAATGCAGTTTCATTGGTGATTTCAGCAGCCAGGCATTCGCTCACACAGCCCCCAGGTGGATCTCTTCTGCTTGTAGTTCCCGGAGGAGGCCTGTCCCCCACCCAGAATGGACGTATCTGGCTTGATTCATAATGATCTGAAGTCCAGTCAGCATCCGGATCTTCAAGCCATTTTACCCGCCAATAATAATATCCGGTATCGGCGGGCGTAAATGTTTCCACAGATTCAAGCTCCTTGTATAACTCTGAAAGAATTACCTCCTCTGAAAAATCGCCACTTAGATAATCTATTTCACCCCTGCCTATCCGTCCCTCCTGGTGAAAAATGACTGTGCGTATTAAAAGCCTCCGTTGTATCCACTTCCAGAACCCATTTTTCATCTACAATACCGTTAAAATAATCGATTCGGCGTTCTCTGGTGGCATGATTGATATTATGACCAGGGAGCAGCTTTTCAGGTGCATCGGCAGTAATCCATCTGAAATTAAAGGTAGAGTCCGGAGCAATGACTGCCCCATATCCTGGCTGATTTAAATCCGAGGGCCCCATGCCCCTGGAAAAAGTTGAAACAGGATCAACCTCAATAAGAGGTACAGAGCTTGAAGTGGGTTCCACAACATCATATAGCTTTACATCTGCCTCCCATCGATAAAGGGCCCCTCTTTCGAAAGGTCTTGGTCGTTGAGTGTTGTTCTTAAATATGGCAACATTTTGGGATTCGCTCTCAGTGATATCGCTCAAACCGGCGAGGGTACTCTGGGCAGCCTGAGAACCGCCGGGCCATCTAAGTCCATCGCCGGTGAAAAAATCATCCGGACTGCCGTTCTTCAACAGGTTCGTCTCAGATTTCCAATGCTGATAGCGGGTATCAAAAGGTTCATAGCGAGCAATAAGAGGGAAGAAGGAAAATGGAAGCCGGTCTCCTTCAGCGGGATATGTCAGCAGCACATCAGTGCCTCCTGTGGCTCCCATTGAGAATACCAGGATATCACTTCTGCCATTATTCTCAAAGCGATAGGTATTGTCGGCTCTTTCTGTTGGATCCGAGATCTCAATAAATGCCCCGTACTGTATACCCAGTTCAAAGTTTTCCGGATTCAGGACCGCCTCAAAGTCAATAGGACTATCGTCATATAAAGCTCCATTCGAAATATGATAATTGCGCCACTTTGCTTCATTCTCAACTGCAATTCCAGGCGAAGAACCGGAAGGGATTTCAAAATACCTGAGTTCTGCGTTTAAAGGCATCACATCGATCTGCACGCATTTGAATTCTGTATTCCAGATTAACATCCTCAGGAGAGTCATATGTAGTATCCTGGTCGGTAATCCAATAGGGTTTAGGTACTAATATGCTCTCCCCATAATCAAATACCAGGATCTGACTCTCACCCCCGCTTTCAAAAAATACATCATCACGTTCCATAGGATCAGAAATGACAATCTTTGCCCCATAGGTAGTTCCGAATACAAGCGAGGATCCAAATTCGGCATACTCCTGAGGGTTTGCATCATTATCCCAATAGACAATCCTGTTTTCATGAAGAGTAAAATCACCAAGAGCATAAGCTATTTCCGGATCCATGTCCTGGGGTATTTCAAATATATATATATCCCTCGCTATCTCCCCCTCGGTGTCTTCCGGGAAGGGAATCTCATACTCAATTGCAATGTCGCTTTCAGATGCAAAAGAAGCTCCGGATTCCGTAACCCACCGCGGACTACCAATGGAAAGATTTGGTTCGCGGTAACGAAAAACCACAGGCTCACTTCGCCCTCCGTTTTTAAAGGTAAGTTCCCCTGTTTCGTCGGTGGCTATTACCTGTATAATGTAGGACTCACCTGGTTCAAGAAGCGCATCATCCGGAAGATTCAGGTTATAGAAGGTCTCCATGATTCCATCCTGGAAAAACAATTCTGGAGTAGTGGATGTTGCCAGAACGTCATTGGGATCTCTTCCCGAAGGATCAATCTCTACAATCCGCAAGGAAAAAGTTACGTTGTCAGCAGCAAAAATCGACCTGTTCCAGAGCCACTGAATGGGCAGAACCGGATTTGTAGTTGATACTGACTGCTCGTTAAAAGGATTTGTTATTTCGGGTTCATCTATGTAGCTTACATTAAATTGTGCACAGCCTGAAAAGACCAACTCAGGGTCCGGTGAAAGCGCCCTGCCGGGATTCTCTGCATCAAACGCTCTGATACAAAGCGTATACTCCCCTTCAGGAAGGGCTGCATCACGGCGGATCTCTGCTGCAGATGTGCCCTGCATGATCAAATGATTCGGATCAAACAAGTCTCCCAGATCCGAAACATCCAGTGGATTATTTCCGGGATTAATTATAATCGCATGATCCGGCGGATTACCGGGATCTGTTCTAATGGATATGCCTCGTGTATCTGTCTCCAATTTACCTGTGAGGACAATTGAATAACTTTCTGTTGATGTATTTAAGACATCAATAAAAACTCGGCTTTCAATGTCAGTAAAATCGGATAGTCGTGTTGGATAGGGAAGACCAAGCCTAACGCTAACACTCAAGGGAAAGCTACCCTGAGCCATAAGGATTGCCTCACCCGGAATCAGGAAGGAAATTAAAATAAGGTATAATATGATTCTTTTCATAACAAAAGAGGCTATTGGCCCTAAATCCTTATGAATATCCAAATCGAATCAATAAATCGTTAAAATTGTTCGAAGTATCTTGTTTGAAGTTCCGATTAATAAAACTCAAACTAAAATTCAAATTGTGATTCTTGATAATCTTATAGTTCAATCGTGCCCGAACCATCGTTGTTGCCCCATTAGATTCGCCATCAATTTTATTTTGATTTAATGTAGCTGAAGCATTGAGATTCAGCTTATTATTAATCAAACGTTTGCTTCCACCAGCAGTAAGACCTAATCGGGTCTGAGTATTCATTGAACTTTTGAAATTATTGTAATTTACCCGGCCGAAGATGGAGTACTTTGAAACTGTGTTATTGAAGCGATAGGAAACAAAAGGGCTTTGCGATGAAGAAGAGTTATATACATCTGTATTTGGATTCTCATCATTAAACTTTTGAAAACTTGTTCCTACAGATACAGTTTGTCTTTGCTCCTTAGTACCAAAATTGTAATTGAGATTTGCCGAGATGTTGGTGGAAACCTGTTTCATCTGAAGCGAATCAACAAAGTCTTTGATAATCAAGGGATTCCTGGATTGATCGATTCGATAATTCATATAGGATACATTCATACTTACTTTCTGTACCGGAGAATAGGCAACATTGATGGAATTAATCTTTCTGAAAGTATTGTTGATTTTATTCTGGTCAAGATTATTTTTTTGGAAACCTAAACTTCCCCGGATATTTAGCTTCCTCTTCAAGAGGTAAAATGCAGGGTTTATGGTAATCTGTTCCAGATCATTGTTAAAAAAATAGGCCCCCATGGTCTGGTACTCGGGTTCAATTCTTCTGTAAAGCAATCTTAAACTGAACAATTTGTGGGTATAGGCCAGACTGGCATTTCCGGCCCAATTCACATTGGTGGAATTATTAACTGTAGTAAGACTAGTGATAAGTGACTGTAAGGGAATCTTACTAATACCAATATCTGTCGCATATAGATTTGTGGTAAATATGCTATATCCAAAATCCAGATCGAATGTAAATTTCTTTAAAAAACGCTGAAAAGTTTTTATGCCAAACACCAGGTTCTCGCCTGGTAGAACTCCGGCCGCCAAATCGGGTCGTTCAATACTACTTATATCATCTTTTGCCTTGAACATAAGAAGATCAACATAATTACTGGAAGTGCCATAGCCTACTTTTACAGAATATCCGGTTCTTTTATATGCTGGAATAACAAATTCCACATTCAGGGAATCGTCTTCGACCGCCTGGAGGAATCTTCCATAGACAACTCCTAATCTGAAGTTGCCAGGAGTTGCCTCTATACCTCCTCCTAAAAAGGTATGCCCGGCCATGGTGTATCGCGAAAAATTCACATTCCTATAACCCACATGAACGGTCAGCCATTTATAATAGGGGCTCATCCCAAATTGATTGAATGGTTGTCTGAAATCGCGTTGCTTTTGGCTAATAACAAATGAAAAAGGCACGTTAAATCCGTATAAACTTATAGTAGGCGATCCTGAAATTGTCCATGAGAAAGGATCTCTTGAGGGGTTTTCCTTTGAGGTGGAATAGCTTAAAAACTGAGCCGAAAGTCCCCCTGAAAATTTTACAGGTTTCTCCTTTAACATGCTTTCTACATTCTGTGCATACACACCGGGATCTATTAGTCCGACAATTAGCATGGTCAGAGATAGAGTCAATATGTGTTTATCAAAATTCATGCAATGTTAATCGAATGTGATTACCCGGATCCGATGATTTACAACATCTCCAACATAAATTATTTCACCATTCACCACTGTTACTCCTATTGGGAAATTGAATTGAGCATCCGTGGCAGGCCCATCAACAAATCCACTGCTTCCTGTACCTGCTAAAGTCTCTACAATACTATTTGTCTTTATTATCCTGATTTTGTGATTGGCATAATCGGCAACATACAGGTTACCATTCTCATCCACATCAATATCGGAAGGTAGATTAAATCTTGCCATAGACACATTGCCATCGTTCGAACCAGAAGTGCCACCGGCCCCTGCAATAGTGCTTACATTATTTCCCGGATCAACCCTTCGAATGGTATGATTTAATGCATCTGCAACCAAAATATTGTTGGATTGATCAATGCCTATTCCAATTGGAGTGTTAAATCTGGCAGATGTACCTTTCCCATCTGAACTTCCTGCTGTACCGTTCCCGGCAATAGTCGTCACATTACCATTTGTATCAATTTTTCGGATGGCATGATTTTTTGAATCAGCAACGTATAAATTCCCCTGATTATCTATGGAGACATCATACGGCCCATTAAAGGAAGCCGTTTGAATATCCCCGTCTGAAAGGCCCGGCTGACCATTTCCTGCATAGATACTTACTACATTTGAAGGAGTAATTTTCCGGATAACATTGTTACCAAAGTCTGCCACATAAATATTTCCGCTAATATCTATGGCCACACCAGATGGCTGATTAAATCTTGCATTAGCCCCGGTACCATTTGCAAAACCAGGTGTTCCATTACCAGCGATAGTACTCACCTGGCCATTCTCTGAAATCAATCTTATACTATGGCTGCCCAGTTCTGCCAGGATGAGCTGTCCTTTGGAATCCACGGCGATCCTGCCAGGTTGATTAAATTGTGCCGTAGTTCCTGGGCCATTCACAAAACCAGGGATTCCATTCCCTGCAAGCGTATTTACAAACCCTGTCTTAATATAGGAGAAAGATGGACCATCTGCTGTTAAACCATTGGTAATAACAGACACTATCCCAGTTCCGGCTCCCAGTGGTACTGTGGCTAGGAGAGTGGTGCTGCTGGCACTGCTGATGACTGCTTCCAGGTTATTAAAGAATACCCTGTTTTCGGAGATTACATCGCTGAAATTTGTCCCGCTTATACTTACCTGGGTATTGTAGGGTCCGGAGGTCGGATTAATCGATGTGATTTGAGGAGGTGTAGCTTCTACTGTGAAGTTCACTCCATTGGAGGCCAGTCCACCTACAGTAACAACTACCTGGCCGGTTGTCGCACCTAATGGTACACTTACCACAAGATCTGTTGCGCTGGCACTGCTCACTATTGCGCTTGTCCCATTGAATGTAACTGCATTCGAACCGGGCGTAGCACTAAAGTTTGTCCCGTTTATTTTCACCACACTGCCCACTTGCCCGGAATTCGGAGTCAGTGAGGTAATTTGTGGGGCTGTTGCCTCCACTGTGAAATTCACTCCATTGGAAGCCATCCCACCAACTGTGACAACTACCAGGCCTGTACTTGCACCTGCCGGTACATTTACCACAAGATCTGTTACGCTGGCACTGCTCACTATTGCACTGGTTCCATTGAATGTAACTGCATTAGAACCGGGAGTTGCACCAAAGTTTGTCCCGTTTATTTTCACCACACTGCCCACCTGCCCGGAATTCGGTGTCAGTGAGGTAATTTGTGGGGGTGTAGCTTCCACTGTGAAATTCACTCCATTGGAAGCCAGTCCGCCTACGGTAACAACTACCAGGCCTGAACTCGCACCTGCAGGTACATTTACCACAAGATCTGTTACGCTGGCACTGCTAACTGTTGCACTGGTTCCATTGAATGTCACTGCATTAGAACCGGGAGTTGCACCAAAGTTTGTCCCGTTTATTTTCACCACACTGCCCACTTGCCCGGAATTCGGTGTCAGTGAGGTAATTTGTGGTGCTGTGGCTTCTACTGTAAATGTTGGTCCAACACCAGACAATCCGCCAACTGTGACAACAACCGGACCAGTGGTGGCATTATCAGGCACAGTTGCAACTATTTCAGATGTGTTTGCACTCAGAATAGTTGCATTTTCACCATTGAAGCTTACCTTATTATCAGCTATATTATTTCCAAAATTACTACCGCTAATTGTAACTGATATTCCAACCTTTCCAGAGCTTGGATTAATGCCGGTCACTTCAATCAGGCTGGACTCAACTGCAAATTGTGGCCCTAATGCAACTACTCCGTTTACAACAACTTTAACAGGACCGGTGGTTGCATCATCCGGAACAGTGGCAACAATTTGCGTTGGACTTGCACTCGTTACAAGCGCAACTGCATCATTGAAGCTTACTATATTCTCTGAAAGAGTCGTGCTGAAATTTTCCCCGTATATGCTTACGGCTGTCCCTGCTTTCCCGGATGTCGGATTAATACTTTTAATAACAGGGCCTGTTGGATCTACAGTAAACAAAGGTCCATCGGTGGACTTTCCATTGACACTAAGACTTACGATTCCCGTAGTGGCTTCCGGTGGCACTTCCGTTTTAAGGCTATCATTATGTGCTTCAAGTACTTCAGCTTCCACTCCGTTGAAACTAATAAGATTCTGTTCGGCGACAGTGGAAAAATATTGGCCAAAGATCCACACCTCAGCGCCCACTGGGCCATGGTGGGGTTTTAAGCTGTCAATTACTGGATTTACATCCAGTACAGTGAATAGTGGCCCGGTGGCAGTTGCCCCGCCCTTGTTGATATTGACCTGACCTGTGACAGCGCCTGTCGGCACAGTTGCAACAATCAATGTGTCGTAGAGTTCTCTTACCTCAACGATGTCCGCTCCGATGCGAACAGTAATATCCCCCGCATCAGTACCAAAACTGCTTCCGTTTATTACAAACATGGATCCGACAACTCCTGTGTTTGGAATAACATTGGATATTTTTACAGGATTATTATTGATCAGCACCTCGAAATCGCGACTACTAATTGCTCGCTTTCTGGATATTAAATCAATCACAACAATCGGTCCTGTCGTAGCATCAGAAGGCACAACAACTTCTATTTGTGTGCCACTTGAACTTCTCACTTCAGCTCCATAACCATTCATATAGACACTATCCAGTCCTGGGCTTCCATTGAAGTTTTCACCCTGGATAGTCACGCTAGAACCGGGCAGGCCACTTTTAGGTGTAAAGTCATTGATGATTGGGGCGTCCGGATCCGGGGTAAGAAGATCTCCATCGACGCAGCTGAAAATAATTACCACAAGAGTCAAATATACAAGCCATTGCCTTATTCCAGAATAATAACTCATTTTCATGTGGTAAGCTTAGGTTAACAAAAAGATACGGGAGATATGGAGTATCTAATTTGAAATACAAGTTTTTAACTTGTAATTAACATGTCGTCACTTGGCCTTCCCAACAATAACTTTATATGATTATTTCAAGGTATAGGCAATAACTTTCCCGGCCTTGAAAGTGGGAAAAACAAGCATCCTCAGCCGGGCGATGTATTCAAAGTCAGCCAGGTTTACCCCTTCATCCCTCAGGTCCAGTAAGACCTGGGGCTCCTCGTTCTCTGAGACGAGGAAGAGGCGCCCCTCCCAGTGAGATACAAGGTAGCGGTCTTTTTCAAAAACCCTTATCCCGTCAATGATTCCACTGTCCAGCACAGCCACAGTTTCGCATATGCCTGTTCTGGCTTCTATCCTTTTCAAAGACCGGTCACCGCTGTTACCCAGCAAAAGGAAATTTCTGTCCATGCTGAGCCCGTTTGACCTGTTTACGGATTCATTGATCAGGGTATCCAAACGCCCTACCATGATCCTGCCAATATAACTTTGTTCCGCGGCACGTGGAGAAGTATCCGTATAATAAATAGCACCACAGTGGCGCACCACCACATCATTCAGAAATCCCGGCTGATCGATGACTTTTTTATCAAGCAGAGCACCTGTTTCAGTCTCGAAAATACTGATCCCGTCCCGCTCAACCACATAGAGAGATGAGCCCTTCAGAAAAAGACCTGTGGGTGCCTGCAAACCTGTAATCCATCTGAGCTCCACTACCCTGCCCTCCATATCCAGGATGGAGATACAATCATCAGCCACCTCACCCCCCGGGAAACGATTGTAGTTCGAGACATAGAGCCGATGCCTGAGGCTGTCATAAACCACCGATTCCGGGTTTTTAAAAACCGCCTCACTCTCCCAGGCCTTTACCAATTCGATATCCTGGGCTTGAGCCCACCCAGACTAGCGCAATCAACATTAAAAAAGCAGTGTACATCTCATCGTTACGGACTTTGAACTTTATAACTTTCAAGCTTTTACTTTACAGACTTTCGACTTTGACTTTACGACTTTGAGCGGGGATGATGACTGATAATCTCCGACCTCAGGTAATCCCGGTCAAGATGGGTATAGATCTCAGTGGTTGTGATGGATTCATGACCCAGCATTTCCTGAACAGCCCGCAGGTCAGCACCCCCTTCCACAAGGTGGGTGGCAAAGGAATGCCTGAAAGTATGAGGGCTCACCTTCTTTTTAATGCCCGCATCCTTTGCCAGGTCCTTTAGAAACATAAATACCATCTCACGGGAGAGCATATGTCCCCTGCGGTTCAGAAAAAGAATATCCTCCTGGCCGGGCTGGATCTTTAAGCTGTTCCGGTAGGGTATATAGAGATCAATTTCCTTCATTGCTTTTGCGCTGATGGGCACAAAACGCTCCTTATCCCCTTTTCCAATCACACGGATAAACTCTTCAGCCCTGTAAAGATTCGACAGTCGTAATTCCACCATTTCGGAAACCCTGAGGCCACAGGAATAAAGTACCTCCAGCATGGCCCGGTTTCGATGGCCTTCGGGCTTGCTGAGGTCTATTTGATCCAGAATGTTGTCGATTTCAGCATGGGAAAGGACCTCCGGCAGTTTTCGCCCCAGTTTGGGACTTTCCAGGAG
The DNA here is from genome assembly GCA_963713725.1 of uncultured Bacteroidota bacterium. GTDB lineage: Bacteria > Bacteroidota > Bacteroidia > Bacteroidales. The sequence continues at coordinate 447,783 of CAVQMZ010000015.1, read as the reverse complement.
AGCAGTGGGATCGATTTTAATCTGATCATCCATCAGGAGGTAGCGGAAGAAAGCTTTCAGTCCTGACAGAATCCTTGCCTGTGAGCGGGCCGATAATCCATTTTCATCAATCCAGACCAGAAAACCCTTCAGATGCTGCTGCTTCAGATCACGGGGTTCAGCCTCAATGTCCTTCCTCTTCCAGGAAGCTGCCCAATTTTCCCATATCGGCCATGTAGGCTTCCACCGAATTCCTGGACAATCCTTTTTCCAGTTTCAGAAAACCTTCGAATTCTTTTAAAAGCTGCTCCCACTTCATCAGAAAGGAAATCGTTCAATCATTAAAATCGCTGAGATACCCAGACCTGCTCCTGAAAGCAGGATATTCCAGTCTCTCCGTGGATAATTTAAGACATCAACCGCAATGGCCGTAAAAAGCAAGAGAAGGACAAGAATAAAAATCTGTCCCACCTCAATGCCCAGGTTAAAGGAAAAAAGGGGTAGCAGGATGTTTTTCTCACTACCCAGAAGTGCGCGCAGATAGCTTGAAAAACCCAAGCCGTGGATTAAACCAAAAAACAGGGCCGCAGCATATTTAATTCTGTGCAGGGCCGGCGAAAACTGCCTCCCGTCCAGCAAAACATTTGCCAGGGCAGTAAGAAATATGGTAAGGGGGATCAGAAACTCGATCAGATCTCCATCAACCCGAATCAGATTGAAAGTAGCCAGGACAAGGGTGAGCGAATGGCCAAGGGTAAATGCAGTAATCAGAATCAGGAGTTTTTTCCATTCCTGTATTTTATATACCACGCAGAGGGTCAGGATAAACAAAATATGGTCATATCCCTTCAGATCGGCAATATGCTGAACGCCCAGTTTAAAATACAGCTCGAATATAGACATGTCACTTAGTTGGCATCAGAACTTTATGTAATTTTGAAAGATGAGGTTGATCAGCATCACCATATTTTTTCTTTTGTGGACGGCCCTGGCTGATGCACATCCGCTTCATCTTTCCATCACGAATATAACATATGAAAATGGAAAGCTGAATATCAGCATGAAAACATTCTATGATGACTGGGAAGTCGCGTATTTTCATTACCATGGCAGCGAGATTGATTTGACTGATGAAGAAAGGCAGAAGGACCCGTGGATCACTGAATATCTGACTGATCGCTTTAAGTTTGCACTGAACAAGGGCGATGAAGCTGAAGACCTGACCCTTAAAAGCATTCAGATCAGCGAGGAATCCATGCTTATGGAGATGAGTGTGGATCTAAGGGGAAAACCAAATTCTTTGTACATTTACAACGCTTTACTGACAGATATTTTCCCCGATCAAACTAATCTGGTGATTTTTGAGTTTAATGAAAGTGAAAGTGGTATAAAATTTGACAGTAGAAAGCACGAAGAAGTAGTGGAGCTGGAGTAAGAGAATGAAGAGAATTATTAGCCTTATAGTATTTCTGGGCCTCCTGGTAACGCCAGGTATGGCAACCCATAACAGGGCCGGTGAGATTACACTGACCCAGCTGGATGAGCTTACCTATGAAATTACCATAACCACTTTTACTTATACCCTGAGCCTGGCCGACAGAGACAAGCTCGAGGTGCAATGGGGCGATAATACCCTTTCTTTTGCCAACCGGATTACCAAAATTAAACTTCCCAATTTTTACTTTAAAAACACCTATAAGGCCACACATACCTTCCCCGGTCCTGGTATATACGAAATTGTGGTTCAGGACCCTAACCGAAATGAAGGCGTGAAAAACATCCCCAGTTCGGTGAATGTTATTTTCTCCATTAAAACCACCATCATGATCAATTCAGGGCTTGGAAACAACTCCACCCCTGTCCTGCTTAACCCGCCCATTGACAGGGCAGCCTATCAGCAGGTTTTCATCCATAATCCTGCGGCCTACGATCCCGATGGCGACAGCCTGTCTTATAAACTCACCGTTTGCACCGAACAGGATGGCAAACCCATTAAGGGCTACATCCTTCCGCCTGCAAGTGACACCCTCTATATTGACCCCTTTACGGGGGATCTGACATGGATAACTCCTTCTGACACAGGTATATTTAACATTGCCATCGATGTGGAAGAATTTCGGTCGGGAGTAAAAATTGGCAATATTGTCAGGGACATGCAGATTGAGGTATACCCCACAAATAACCATCCGCCGGTCCAGACCAATCCGGGCAATTATTGTATTGAAGCAGGACAGGCCCTGGCCTTTTAGGTGGAGGCAAGTGATGTGGATAATGATTCCATCAGGCAGATCGCCACGGGAGGCCCCTTTGTTGTGGAATCATCTCCGGCCACCTATACCAATGATCAACTGGCCAGCGGTCCGGGATACAGCCGCTCTGTTTTCAGATGGCAGACCAACAGTACCCATGTGAGGAAGCAGTATTATACGGCCGTTTTTAAGGCAGAAGACAATCACCCGGTTACACCCCTTGGTTGACATCAGCAATGTCAACATCAAGGTTCTGGGGGCGGCACCGGGAATGCCGCTGTTGATACCGGGTAGCAATACGGTTACCGTCAGCTGGCCTCCGGATAGTGCTCTTCCGGTCCAGGGCTATCAAATCTACAGGAAAATCGGAGCCGCAGGATATGTACCCGATTCCTGTACGGGAGGTATGCCGCCGAACATTGGATATGAGCTGGTTGGTCAGACCTCGGAAAGGCTGGACACCCTGTTTGTGGATGATAACAACGGGGCCGGACTGAAACAGGGCAATGAGTATTGCTATGTGATTGTGTCGGTATATCCCGATGGAGCCCTGAGTTTTCCCAGTGAAGAAAATTGCACACCACTTGTTGAAGGTGCACCCTCCCTGCTGGAGGTCAGTGTTCTGGATCACAGCAGCACGGGTAGTATCAGGGTGGCCTGGGCAAAACCAGACAGGCTGGACACCATACCGGCAAACGGACCATTTGAATACATTATTTATCGTTCACCCGATCTGCTGGGGCAATCTCTTGTTCAGGTAGGATCTTTTGAGACTTCTTCGCTCTCTGATACATCCTGGACTGATTCTGATGTGAATACACTGAATTATCCCTGGTCATATAGTGTTGAACTGTATAACAATACCCCCGGTGACAGATTCCTGATAGGGAATCCCGAAGTGGCCTCCTCCATTTATCCCAGGCTAACGGGCAAGGACAACCAGGTTGAGATCGAGATGGTAAAAAACGTCCCATGGATTAACTATGATTATACCATTTTCCGGAGAGACAACAATACAATGGACTATGATTCCATAGGATTTACAACAGAGGATACCTTCATTGACGAAGGGCTGACCAACGGAACAGAATATTGCTATATGGTAAAAAGCACCGGCTGGCGCATCCTGGGAACGAGCCTCTTCGAAAATGTGAATGTGAGTCATATTAACTGTACAACACCCATCGACTCCATCCCCCCCTGTCCACCTAAGATCAATGGATTTTCGGTCTGTGGTGAAGGATACAACCACCTTCAATGGGAGTATGTGGACGATCCCCCTTGCGCCAACGACGTGACCGGCTACAAACTTTATTACAGTCAAACCACCGATGGCTCATTTCAACTTCTTGAGGAATTTGAGGGAAGGAACGATACGGCCTATAATCATTTTACGGAAGGATCCCTGACGGGCTGTTATTATGTAACTGCAATTGATTCCTTTCAGAATGAATCGGCTCCCTCGGTAAGGCTTTGCCTTGACGAATGCTCCAACTATGCACTACCAAATGTTTTTTCACCCAACGACGATGGAATTAATGATCTTTATGTCCCCCTGATGACCTCCTATATTGAAAGGGTTGACATGAAAATATATAATCGCTGGGGAGGACTGGTGTTTGAAACAGAGGACCCGAAGATAAACTGGGACGGGAAGGTCCTGGGAAGCAATAAGCTGGTCACCACAGGGGTATATTACTATATATGTGATGTTTATGAGAACAGGCTATCGGGCCTGGAGACCACAACCCTGACAGGATTTATACATGTCTACTCCGGGGAGGATAATGAACCTAATATTGAAACCAAATAGGCAGGATGAAGAATTGGATATTTTCAGCTATCATGTTGCTCATGCATATTCCAGGATGGGGAGAGGTCGATCCTTTCCTGGCAGGGCGGGCTTTTATGCTACAGGAGAAGTATGATTCAGCATTGGTATATCTGAAACAGGCCAATGAACTTGAGCCCGGGCAACGTTCTGTCCTGATGAACCTGGGATTATGCCAGTTTACGCTGAACAATTTTCCGGCAGCAAGGGAGGTATTTTATGAAGCTGAAAAAAGATGGGAAGGTCAGGGAAGCCTCTACCTGGCAAAAACTGAAGTGCGCCTGAACCATCCCGAACTGGCACTTAAATATCTCCGCCAGCACCTGGAGTCAAAATATAAAATTCCTGAAAGGGATATTCTGCTCGATCCCGAGCTATCCCTCCTGGAAGGAACCGAAGGGTGGCAAGTCTTGTGGAATGAAAAGGCCTGGTACAAGAAGGCGGATATGGAGTTCCAGGAGGCACAGTTCCTCAAGGAGAACGGGGAGGCCCTTGAAGCAATAAACATACTGAATCAGCTGGAAAAACAAAAATACAAGCGTTCCCTTGTTTCCCAGGAAAAGGCAGAACTTTATGCCATGCTGGGGAATAAAAAGGCTGCCCGTTCATCTTTAAGCTCGGCGGTCAAAAGTGACATGCGGAACATGGATGCTGCCCTTGAACTTTCAATCCTCCAACTGGAAAACAATGAACTGGATGAAGCGCTCAGTGGACTGAACAGGATTATACAGCGTGAACCCGACCGCTTTGAAGCCTACCTTATCAGGGCCCGGGTATTTAGCCTGTCGGGAAATCTGAATAAGGCCCTCGGGGATCTTGACCTCTACCTGAGCTATTTCCCCGACCGGCATGAGCTTATTTATGAAAAAGGCCTGATCCTTTATGAACATAATAAGTACCTGGATGCCATCCAATCCTTTAACCGGGCACTTGAAATGGATAAGGGACAGGCAGACTATTATTTTGCCAGGGGACGTGCCTACGCCACAACCGGGACCACTCGTTATGCCGAGAAGGATATGTCCATGGCCCTGGATCTGGACCCCTATAATGGGGAGACATGGTTCGAAAAAGGAAAGTTGTCTGAAAAAATGGGGAAAGGCCCTGAGGCTTGCCAGTGTTATAAAAAGGCCTATCAGTATGGAGTTTATGAGGCTGGAGAATTGATTGAAAAATTATGCAATTAGGGGTAATGGAGACCGGGAATAAAACTAAAGAAAAGCTTAAGGAACAAATATCCGCCCTTCGTTCGGGAAATCGCACCACCATTATGGATGCCCTGAAAGAAATCCGCTATGAAAGCAATGTGGATATACTTCCCGAATTATTCGACTTACTGCTTGAACAGGATGACGAGCAGATTATCCAGGAGCTAGCCTCCCTGCTTAACGACCTGAAATTGCAGGAGGCTGCTCCTGTGCTGGCTGAGGCCCTGCTTAATCCCGGCTATGAATCCATAAGCCGCATTCTTGCAGCTGCTTGCTGGCAAAACGGACTTTCCTATGGCAAATATGCCGAAGCCTTTACCAGCCTGATCATAGAGACCGATCTTGAAACTGCCATAGAGCTGTTTACGGTACTTGAAGAGGCTGTGGGCGATCTTGAGCCCGGTGAGCGGTCAAAACTTGTTCTTCGCATTAAGCATGGTATGTCCGGAAAGGATGAGCATAAAAAGCTCCTGCTTCGCGAACTGGTGAAAAGCATAGAATCATACCAGGTACCGGGTGCCTAATGCATGTTTGAAAAGTACTTGATGAATTGGGCCCTTTCGTATACCGAGGGATCCTTAAGGTTGCTGTAATTCATCTTTCCCCTGAAATCTGAGGGAGATTTGTATGTGTTCTTCTTCATCCAGTCCTTCATCTCATGGATCATATCCCCCAGGTATTCAATTCCGTTTCGGTAGAGAACTGAACAAACCTGCACCGCGGCTGCTCCTGCAAGAATCTGCTTGACCACAGCCAGTCCACTATGAACCCCGGTGGAGGCGGCAAGATCAATTTCACTTACCTGGGAGGAAACAATTCCAATCCATCTGAGGGGAAAACGCATATCCGCAGGAGAGCTAAGCACTTCAGAGGAGCCAAAACTGAGGTCATCCGTATTAATATCCGGAGCATAAAGCCTGTTAAAGAGAACCACCGATGCAGCACCTCTCTGGTAGAGCTGATTAACCATCCATGTGATATTTGTAAATCCGTGACCCAGTTTGACCATGACCGGCAGATTACAATTTTTCTTTACATCCGAAACAAGATCGAGATAGGCATTCTCATAGACCCTGGAATCCTTGTTTTTGTCGATGGGCAGAAAGTAAATATTCAGCTCCAGAGCATCTGCACCTGCTTCTTCCATCTTTTTAGCAAAATCGACCCACTCATTACTCTTTACACAGTTTATACTGGCTATGACCGGAATACTAACAGCAGCCTTTGCTTCCCTGATCATGGAGAGGTAGGCTTCCAGCGAATTCTCCCTTGCATAGGCCATCACGTAGTCCGCTGCCTCAGGGTAGTCGCTTTCGGCCGACATGCTGCTCACCTCAAACATAATCTGCTCCTCAAAGAGCGATTTGAGAACCACTGCACCTGCTCCGGCCTGCTCCATCTTCTTAATCCGGTCGACAGAGCTGGTGAGTCCGCTGCTGGATACAATCAAGGGGCTTTTTAACTTCAGTCCCCCATAGTTGGTTGAAAGATCGATCATAGTAAATTTATTTAATAATTTCTTGGTCCGAAGATCAGGCTTCCTATCCTGACCATGGTGGATCCCTCCTGGGCTGCCAGCTTATAATCACCCGACATGCCATAGGATCGCTGGTCAAAGTAGTCTGCATCTGCGAACACAGTAGCCTTCATCTCATCAAATATAAGATTTAGTCGCTGAAATTCGCTCCTGATCTGTTCTGTATTTTCAGTATAACTGGCCATGCCCATGAGGCCACGTATCCTGATATTCTTCATCTCCTTGAAGGGCTCCGAGCGTACAAGTTCAAAGACTTCCTCGCGCCTGAGACCGAATTTGGTTTCCTCCTGAGCAATACGTAACTGCAGGAGACAGTCTATTGTGCGCTGATTCTGTAAGGCTGATTTATTAATGGCAGAGAGTAATTTGAGACTGTCCACACCGTGAATCATATGAACAAAGGGGGTGAGATACTTCACCTTATTGGTCTGCAAATGGCCAATCATGTGCCATCGGATATCAGCCGGGAGGCGTTCTCTTTTCCCTGCAAGATCCTGGACCTTGTTCTCGCCAAAATCCCGCTGGCCGGCTTCATAAGCCTCCATGATCATTTCGTCGGGCTTGGTCTTGGAGACAGCCACCAGTGTGACATTGCCAGGCAGACCCTCCCTGATGACTTCCAGATTTTCAACAAGTCCCATACCCAAATATACGACTAATCCAATGAATGGATCACCAGGCCACTTCTTAGTTTGGGCTCAAACCAGGTGGTTTTTGGCGGCATGATCATTCCGTTATCCGCGATATCCATCAATTGCTTCATGGTCACCGGATAAAGGGCAAATGCCACGGCCATTTCACCGCTATCCACACGATCGCTCAGTTCCTTCAAGCCCCTGATCCCGCCCACAAAATCTATGCGCCTGGATTTCCTCAGATCGGTAATATCCAGAACAGGACCCAGAACCAGGTCGGAAAGGACGGTCACATCCAGGCAGCCAATGGGATCATCATCATCGTATGTGCCGGGCCTGGCAGTAAGCGAATACCAGCTTTTTCCAAGGTACATGCTGAACTGGTGCAGGCTATCTGGCTTGAAAATTTCTGCTCCCTTTTCCTCAATCACAAAACCCTTTTCAAGCTCCTTTAGAAAGTCCTCAGGACTCAGACCATTCAGGTCCTTCACCACACGGTTATAATCTATGATGGTGAGCTGCGATTCCGGAAAATGCACAGCCAGGAAAAAATTGTACTCTTCATTACCCTTATGATCCGGATTTGCTTTCTTGCGCTCCTGCCCCACCAGTGCGGCGGCGGCCGTCCGGTGATGACCATCTGCCACATAGGTGAAGGGGATCTCACGATCGAAAATTTCCACCACCCTGCTTATCTGATCCGGGTCCGAGATCAGCCAGAAATGATGCCCGACCTCGTCATCGGTCACAAAATCATATTCAGCCTCCCCGGCAACAACCTGTTCAACAATGGCATCCAGTCCGGCATGATCGGGATAGGCAAAAAAGACCGGCTCGGCATTAAAATTGGTAACCCGGATGTGATTCATCCGGTCCTCCTCCTTATCGGGTCTGGTGAGTTCGTGCTTCTTGATGACATCATTCAGGTAGTCCTCCACAGCAGCACAGGCCACTATCCCGTACTGGGTCTTTCCAAACATGGTCTGACCATAAACATAAAGAAGATCCCTGTTCATCCTGGACGAAATAACCCTCCGCAATCAGACGATCCAGATTCTCTTTTCCCTTGTTGTAAACAAGATCTGAATGAAGATCAGTACCCTCGGGTAAATCCACTTCAGGTTTTACAACGTGAAGAAAAGACCATGGATTACCTTCAACCTCTATCCTGGCCTCTTCCGAATTCAGGACATCATAAGGCCGTGAAGCTACTTCATTAACATTCTGTTTTCCCGGCCGAAAGCCTTTAAATGCATGTATTTTTGCCATGAACTAATTAACTTTAAATGTAGCGTCTCCCTTATCGATGAAGTTTACAATTTGTTTTGCAGCCGCAACCCCGGCATTCAGATTAGCTTCGGCGGTCTGTGCTCCCATCTTTTTGGGTGTAAAGAGTATCCTCTCAGGGTATTTTGATTCAAGTTCCTCCCTGCAGTCTGGTGCGATATCCGAAAGGTATCTGAAATCGTCCCTTGCGGCAAAGGCCTTAAGCAGACCCTCTTCATCGATCACCTCTTTTCTGGCGGTATTAACCAGGGTGGCTCCTTCAGGCATACTGGCCAGAAGATCATAACCTACAGATCCGCGGGTTTCTCCCGTAACCGGAATATGCAGGGAAATATACTGACACTTGCTGTAAAGGCTTTCCACAGAATCTTCACATGTGACCCCGTCATTTTTAATGATTACCGGATCCACAAAAGGATCAAAGGCATAAACTTTCATACCAAAGCCCTTGGCAATCATGCCAACAATCCTGCCAACGGCGCCATAGGCATGAATTCCGATCTTCTTGCCCCTCAGTTCAGTACCTGCGGTCGGTGTAAATCTGTTCCTGTTCATGAAGACCATCATCCCCAGGGCCAGCTCGGCCACAGCATTGGAGTTCTGACCGGGAGTATTCATTACAACCACACCCTTTTCAGTGGCGGCTTCAAGGTCCACATTATCATATCCGGCTCCGGCCCGAACTACAATTTTTAAGATTTTTACCGGCTTCGATTACATCCCTGTTTACCTTATCACTCCTGATAATAAGTGCATCCACATCCGACACTGCCTTCACAAGGTCGGAATGATCGGGGTATTTTGCCAGAACTTCCACTTCATATCCGGCTTCCTTGAAAACTCCCTGAACCTCGGCAACGGCTTCGGCTGAGAAAGGTTTTTCTGTAGCTATTAATACTTTCGACATTTTTTCTGGGATTTTGCGTTTAAATGTTTTGTTCAAATTCTTTCATGGCGTCGACCAGTGCCTGAACCGATGATTTGGGCATGGCATTGTATATGGAAGCCCTGAAGCCCCCAACCGACCTGTGTCCTTTTAGTCCCGACATGCCTTTCCCTGTTGCAAATGCCAGGAAATCGGCTTCTTTCTCCTTATACTCATCTTTCATTACGAAAGTAACATTCATAATGGAACGATCTTCCTCATTTCCAATTCCTGATACAAACACAGAGCTCCTGTCAATTTCGTCATAGAGAATGGCTGCCTTTTCCAGGTTTTGCTTATACATAGCTGCCACCCCACCCTGCTCCTTGTACCAGCGTAAAGTGTGCATGGCTGCATAGATGGAAACACAGGGAGGTGTATTGAACATGGAACCGTTGTCAATATGTGTCTGATAGTTCAGCATGGTGGGAATCATCCGCTTTACCTTTCCCAGAATCTCATCCTTTATAATCACAAAGGTGACACCTGCAGGTGCAAGATTTTTTTGCGCGCCTCCATAGATGATTCCGTATTTTGAAACATCAACCGGGCGGGAGAAAATATCCGATGACATATCTGCCACAAGGTTTACGGGCGAATCCATATCCTCCTTGATCTCTGTACCATAGATGGTATTGTTGGTGGTGATATGGAAATAATCGGCATCGGCAGGGATTTCGTAATCCCTGGGGATGTAGGAGTAGGTGGTATCCTTGGAAGAGGCTACAACGTCCACTTCACCAAAAAGTTTGGCTTCCTTGATCGCTTTGGCGGCCCAGGCTCCGGTATCAAGATAGGCGGCCTTATTTTCAAGCAGGTTATAGGGTATCATGCAAAACTGCATGCTTGCACCTCCCTGGAGCAAAAGGACACTATATCCTTCGGGAATATCCAGAAGTTCCTTAAACAGCTGCTGGGTTTCATCCATGATGGCCATGAAATCCTTACTCCTGTGGGAAATCTCCATGACAGAGAGACCGGAATTATTCAGATCCAGAATGCCATCTGCAGTATTTTTGATGGTGTAGGGAGAAAGAATGGAAGGGCCGGCGGAAAAGTTATGTTTTTTCATGATAGATGGTATAGGTTAATATGTTAGCATGTTATTAGTTATTATGTTAGTGGATTAAAGAAAGGAGTCGCTCTGTTATTCCAATAACATTTAAATTTACGTTTAATACAAATGTTGGCCAAACATTGTGAATAACTTCCAATTAATAGTTATTCGGTGAATTTACTTAATATCTCAAAGAACAGACAGGTGATCTGCATTTAAAACGGGAATGATCTCCGTGAGATCAATTTCATGACAGTAGCCGATCACATCATCCAGATTGTTCTTCTTCAGCCTGCCCTTCTGAGCCACCTTGGCTATGTATCCCATCATGTCGCCCCTGGCTGCATTATACAGGTCGATGGCGCCCAGGCTGGCATCGCATATGGTTGTAAAATGATCATCTTCCAGCACCAGCTCGGCCAGTGCACCGGCGAACAGGGTATCCTCAAGGTTGAATTTATTCTTCCACCCGGCACAGAGTACCAGTACATCCTTTTGCTCCTGGCGGATATAAGCTGCCAGTGCAGATAGATTCAGGTAGGCCCCAATAAGTACCTGGCTACCACTGGAGGCCAGGTGTATGGCGTTGGTTCCATTGGTTGTGCTGTAAACAATTTGCTTTCCGGCTACCCTTTCAGGTGTAAAATTATAAGGTGAATTTCCAAAATCCGCAAAATCTCTCACCAGCCCGTCTCTTTCAGCTGCAACCATAAAGCCTCTATCCTTGAAGGCCTTTGCCTCTTCGAGGGTCCCAACTGGAATAATTCGCTCCACCCCATTCATAAAGGCGGTAACAATGGCCGAACTTGCCCTCAGAACATCGCATACCACCACGATTGCATCCGGATTCTCATAGTAGGGATATAGCGCTGGTGAAACGCATACCTCAATCTTCTTCAACTCCATATACTGATTAATTAACCTCGGGGGAATAAAAAGGCAGTCTCACCACCTGGGCGGCAACTTTTTTATTCCTGATCCCTATAAATATTTCACCCCCATTCACTGCATGATCCTTTGACACATAGCCCATGCCTATGCCTTTTTCAAGCATGGGTGACATGGTCCCCGAGCTAACCTCACCAATTTGCACATCCATTTCATTGTAAATGGGATAGTGCTGCCTGGGTATACCCCTTTCCTTTAATTCAAAACCGATCAGTCTTTTTTTAAGGCCGGCAGCTTTTTGCTCCTCAAGTGCCTTTCTGTTTATAAAATCGTTCCCCTCGGTGAATTTGGTTATCCATCCCAATCCGGCCTCCAGCGGAGAAGTGCTATCATTGATATCGTTGCCATACAGGCAGAAGCCCATCTCCAGCCTAAGCGTATCCCTTGCAGCCAGACCGGCCGGCTCAATACCCATCTCCTTGCCTGCTTCAAAAATCAGCTCCCATATGGTAGAGGCATCTTCATTGTAGAGGTAAAGCTCAAATCCTCCGGACCCGGTGTACCCTGTATTACTGATAATCACCTCCTTTCCCCCTGAAAAATTACCAATTTCAAAATGATAATAGGGCATAGCAGAAAGATCAATCGGAGTGAGTTTTTGTAATAATTCAGTTGCGCGGGGACCCTGAATGGCAAGTTGAGAAATCCAATCAGAGGCATTCTCGATCTCGGCTCCCTCTTGGTTATGATCCACAATCCATTGATAATCCTTTTCAATATTGGCAGCATTTACCACCAGCAGAAATTTTTCCCTGTTAAAATAATAGACGAGTAAATCATCTACAATTCCGCCATTTTCATTGGGAAAGCAGGAGTATTGAACGGCACCTTCGGATAGCTTTTGAATATCATTTGAGGTGATTTTCTGCACCAGATCAAAGGCAGCGGGTCCTTTAACCCAGATCTCCCCCATATGAGAAACATCAAAAACTCCCACATTTTTCCTCACATTAATATGTTCCTGTTTTACACCGGCGTATTCCACCGGCATCTCAAAACCCGCAAAAGGAACCATTTTTGCCCCCTTTTCAAGGTGGTAATCATAGAAAGCTGTTTTTCTCACTTTAGTAAAGATTTATTTTGACGGAATTATCCGACAAAAATAACACTTTCCGGATGGAAAGGAATTGTTAAACAACAGACTTTAATTGGAAAGTACCTTGAACTCTACCCTACGGTTCTTTTCCCTTCCCTCGCGGGTATCATTTGTATCAACAGGCTGGGTGTCGGCATAACCCTCATATACCAGCATGCTTTCTGGAATTCCCCCACTAACCAGGTAGTTGACCACTGCCCTGGCCCTGTCGCGGGATAACTTCTGATTAATCCTAAGTGAGCCCGTATTATCGGTATGGCCAGAGATTTCCAGCTTCATATCCGGATTGTTCTCCAGAAAACGAATTACCTGATCAAGGGCATCGAAGGATTCGGGGCGGAGAACCGCTTTCCCGGTTTCAAAATAGATATTTTCAAGCACTACCTTGGCACCCACTTCTATTCTTTGGAGATAAAAATCCTGCACCACCTTCTCATCACCTGAGAATCCGGTCAGATCAATAATATCAAGAAAGTAAAGGTAGCCTGTGGCATTAATTTCAATTCCATAGACCCCAGCTACGGGCAATCGCGCTGTATAAACTCCGGACTCATTGCTTACAGTCCTTATTTCCTGAACCCCGCCCATGGGATCGATATAATTGAGACTCGCAATAACCGGTAAACCTCCCTCCAGGGTATCCAGAACACTGCCCGTAACGACGATGGATGTATCCAGTGGCGGAAGTAAGGGCAGGGTGAGAAAACCAGACTTCCCCGGACCCGGACCTGCAACCAGCTGGTCTTTGGTAGAGGTTACCAGTTCCTTCTCGGAGCCCAGGAAGATGATCTTATAAATATCCTTTGATCCCAGTCCGCCTTCCCTGATGGTGGAGTAATAGCCGTAATCGCCCGACTTATCCATAATGTACAATACCTCATCATCGGGCGTATTAATGGGATAGCCCAGGTTTTCAGGGGCACTCCAGCCCCCGTTTTCAGCTCTTTCAGAACGATAAATATCATAGCCACCCATGGTGTTGTGTCCCTGGGATGCAAAATACAGATGCTTACCATCCGCAGTAATGAATACACCCTCTTCATCGTAGGGAGTATTGATGAGGCCCCCAATATTGCGGGGATCTTCCCATTTTCCTTTCTCGTTCAGCTTGCTGTATAAGATATCCTTCCCCCCGGTGCTTAACTTTTTGTTCTTGCTCACATAAAACAATTCCGATCCATCGGCGGTGATTGCAGCTGAGCTTTCCCCATCCTTACTGAGCAGCTTTTTATTAAGAACCTTAGATTTTGACCATTTTGACTTTTTGGTGTTGTAGGAAATAATCTCCAGCTTACCATTTTTATCATAGCCCCGGTAAATCAGGAGCCTGTTGCCGTCTGCGGAGACTCCCACCAGGGACTCATTACCATCTGTATTAAAGGGCTTGCCCAGTCTGACTGCACTTTCAAAACCTGATGCAGTCTTCCCTGCCAGGTAGATATCCTCATCGAACTTATTATCAAATGGATTACGCTTCATTTGTCCAAAGGGCCTGCGGGAAGAAAAAAACAGGGCGGTATCTCCATAAGAAAAAATGGGATTATAATCGTCATATTTGGAATTAACCGACTCCCCAAGGTTCTGAAGGATGACCCTGACCGGTTCCTGGGAAAGGCTGCGGCCATCCTGACATTCGGTGAGTCGTTTTGCCAGTACATCATTATATATCTCCTGCTCATCTTCCTCCAGGGTCAGCTTATGAGCCTTAAAATGGCGGGCTGCATCTTCAAATTCCAGCACAAGCTGATAGGCCGTACCCAGTAAGTAGTTAATATCATTGCTCACCTCCTGGTTCAGATCAAAGGCCCGAAGCAAAAAGTCAATGGCAAGGTATTTATCATCGGTAAAAAGGTAGCAGGCACCAATTTTGTAATTCAGTTCCGCATTGTTGGGATTATACTGGTTGGAATAAAGGTAGAGGTCCCTGGCCAGGTCATAGGTTCCCTGGCCTTCCTTAAAGTACTTATCGCCCTCCTTTACTGCCTTCCATGCTTCCTTAAAGCCGATTTCCACACCTGTTTTGAACTCTTTCTTTTTGATATTCACATCTTCCTGGGCAAAAATAAAAGCGGGTACCACCAGTACCAGGAAAAGCATATATAACAAGCGTCTTAACATATCTTCCTTATTCATTGCATTCCTTTACATATGCTTCAGCTTCCAGGGCTCCGAGCTCCAGGGCCCGGGTCCAATCCTCACAAGCCCCTGAAAGGTTTCCATTCAGCTCCCGAACCAGCCCGCGGTTCAGATAAAGTAAGGAAATATCCGGGTTCTCCACAATGGCCCTGTCCAAAAGTGCAAGTGCATTATCAATCTTATTATCAGCTGCCAGTATGGAGGCTTTGTTCAGGTTTGCCTCGGCAAATCCGCTCTCCAGGTTAATTGCAATATCAAAATCATCCATGGCAGCATCCAGATCGCCAAGAAAATAGTTTGCATAACCCCTGTTATTCAAGGCAAGTACCAGTTTGGGATCCAACTCAAGAGCCAGATTATATTGTTCAATGGCCCCTTCATAATCTCCCAGTAAAATCTTTACAGACCCCAGGTTATTGTATGCCAGGGCAAAATTCGGATCATATTCAATGGCATTCCTGTAATCGAAGTGGGCGCCCTGCAGATCTCCGTTTCTCCTTTTTATCCCGGCCCTTTCATGATAGGCCAGGGCAAAATCAGGCTTGATCTCTATGGCCTGGCTCATGTCATTCAGAGCCTTTCCGTCAAATCCATCCCTTATTTCGGCAAGGCCCCTGAAATAAAAGGCATGGGGATCATTATAATTACTTGAAATGGCCCTGTTAAAAAGTTCGGCATCTGCCCCCGTGGTATCCGACCCGAACAAGATATAGCCCTTATAGAAATATGCTTCACCCAGGCCAGGATCATACATGGTGGCTGAATCCAGGTCGGCCATGGCATGATCCAGTGAATCCCACTGGATAAGAATCCTTCCTCTCTGGAGGTAGGCAGGCGCAAATGCTGTATCAATCTCAAGACATTCGTTCATCTTTGTATATGCCTCCTTAAAATCCTCCTGAAGAATCAAAGAAATACCCGCATGAAATGCCTTATCCCTCTGTCTTTTCTCTGTAAAAGAGATCTGACAGTGAGCCATTTGTAATGCGAACATTACAATTAAAGAAAATGTGACGTTCCTTTTCATCTATCCTGCACAATGATAATAATCCGTGTCCGGTTTTATTTCTAAAAATAATTTAAATAAATTTAGTGCCCGGAAGAAGTTTTCAACCTACCTTCATGCAAATATGATTACAGATCTAAGCTATCTTAAAACCATGTCCGGCGGTGATGCTGCTTTTATAGCAGAAATGATCGGGCTTTTCAGCGAGCAAGTGGACGAATATGCTGAACTCATGCCCAAACTGGTTCAGGAAAAGGATTACGACGGCCTGTCCAAACTGGCACATAAAGCCAAATCTTCAGTAGCTGTCATGGGAATGAACTCTGTGGCTGAATTATTGAAAGAACTGGAGAAGCTGGCTCATGATGGTCTAGAACGCGAACGCTATGAAGAAATGGTTGGCGAATTTCTGGAGAAGAGCAGACTTGCAGTTGCAGAACTTGGCCAGCTGGATCCTTAATAAGGGCCATGATTGTAACAAAAAACATTGAAGAGGTTCTCGTTGTTAATCTGAACGATACCGACAGGTTTAACTCCCCCATTGCAGAAACTGTAAAGGAAGCTCTCCTTAAGATTTTTCTAAAACCCAATGTGGACATGGTTTTCAGCCTGGAGGGAATCAACTATATTGACAGCTCAGGATTCGGGGTGTTTCTGTCGGCGCTTAAAGCAGCCACTAATAATTATGGTCAGTTCAAGATCTGTAACGTGAACCCTGAAGTGATGGGTCTCTTCAAATTATTACAACTACATCATGTTTTTGAAATATATGATGAACTGGATGCCTGCCTTGAGAGCTTTAAACGATAATTATTCCTATTTTTACCGAAAATTAACTTCTGATTAACATGAATAAGATCACAATTCTGCTTAGCATAGCCCTGTTGTTCGTGGCCTGCAACCAGACTTCCCAGAAAGAGGCAAATACAAAAGCTGAAAACAAACAGGAAATTGTTGCTGCCACCATTGAAGATTTATTGGCCAGTCCGGCAGAATATGAAAACAAAGAAGTGGCAATTACCGGCATGGTTACCCACGTTTGCAGGCATGGCGGCCAGAAGTGTTTTGTTCTGGCTGAAGATGGAGAATCCCAGATCAGGCTGGTTCCTACCGGGGATATCGATGAATTTAAAATCGAACTGGAAGGTTCAACCCTTGCAGTAAAAGGCACATTCAGGGTCCTTGCTCCCGAAGAGGCCGAAGAACACGTGGCCGACCACGAATCCAAGGAGCACCATGCAACTGAGATGGCACATTCCCAGGCGGAAAAAGCTGACATCTTTATTGAGGCCTCCGAATACAAAGAGATTACCCAGTAAGCTTCATGAACTGGAGAAAGTCGAACCGGTGGCTTCACCGGGAGCTTGGCTATTTATTTTTCGGGATGGCCATCATCTATGGTATTTCAGGAATTGCACTGAATCATGGGGTGGCCCGTCACTGGAATCCGGGAATTATTTCCCGTTCTGAAGTCCTCCAGTATCCCTCACCTCTTTTAAAACAGGACGTTGACAGGGCGCTTATTGAAGAGCTCCTTGAATTGACAGGTGAGACAAAATCTTATAAACAGTATTATTTCCCCAATGATAGCTTCCTGATGATCTACCTGAAGGGTGGACACATTGATGTGGAGCTTTCCTCCGGAAAGGTAAGACTCACCCGGGTCAGGAACCGGCCGGTGTTCCGGGAGCTCAACTACCTGCACTATAACAAACCAAAAAAGTTATGGACCTGGTTTTCCGATCTATTTGCCTTTGCGATGATTCTGCTGGCAGTTTCAGGCCTGCTTATGGTCAGGGGAAAGAAGGGGATTAGCGGGAGAAATGGCATCTTATTCGCCGCCGGTATTCTCATCCCGCTTATTTTTCTGTTGTTTTACCTCTGGTTTTAGTTCAGCTACTCCATTTTCATTGAAACCCTGGAGGCACTTTCTGAGTATACTAGGTTTAGTATGTCTGACAATGATATAATCACCCTGGAATGAGCAGAGAGATTCTCGAAGCATTAATGCAACTTTTTGCCATTATTTCCCGGCCGGAAAGTAATGCTTCCGAGAGAAGACTTGTGGTTGAATCCTTCCTGAACAGGCACTTGAACCAAGAGATGCTTACGATCTACCTGGAGATCTTCAATACCTATTTTGACCAGGTAATGGAGGAAGATGCCAAGGTGACAAAAAAGGAAAGGGTCCTTGCAAAGCGCTCGGTGAAGGTGCTTAAAATCTGCACTGAGATTAATCGGGAACTTGCTCAATCACAAAAAGTTATTGTGCTCTTCCAGATGCTGGAGTTCATTAAGTCGGAGCGTGAAACAGCCACCGAGCAGGAGATGGAGTTCATCGCTACAGTGGCTGATACCTTTCATATTCCCCAGGAAGACTACATATTAATAAGGAATTTTGTTCTTTCTGACAGGGAACTTGAGGACAGTGCCTCCTACCTGGTTGTCGACAATAATAAAGAGGCTCCCACAGGGAAGCTGACCAAACACATTTATCGTAAGGATCTTCAGGGCCATATAAGGTTTATAGAAGTACAGTCTACCAAACTCTATTTCTTAAAATACATGGGGAAGGCTGAGCTTTACATGAATGGTCAACTACTTGAGCCTCAGAAAAGCTATCCCCTGAATTCAGGTTCTTCTCTGAGAAACCAGCAGATCAGACCTGTATATTACAGTGATATTGTCTCTCTTTTTGTGGGGGATAAGGTGAAATCAAAAATAATCTTTGAAGCAAACCACATTACCCACCAGTTTAAGAATGGGGCTGTTGGACTCAATGAGGTGGGGTTTACCGAACAGTCAGGCCGCCTGGTGGGAATTATGGGTGCCAGCGGAGCCGGGAAATCGACCCTGCTCAATGTACTCAATGGAGTAACAAAACCCACAAAAGGAAAGGTCCTGATTAATGGGATTGATATCCACAGTAAGGACCCGGGCACCAAGGGGATTATTGGCTTTGTCTCCCAGGATGACCTGCTGATTGAAGAATTAAGCGTCTACCAGAACCTCTACTACAACGCTCGCCTGTGTTTCGATAACTATTCCAGGGATCAGTTGCGAGATGCGGTTGATTTGGTCTTAAAAAACCTGGGGCTATATGAAATCAAGGACATACAGGTGGGAACCCCACTCAACAAAAAGATAAGTGGTGGCCAGCGGAAAAGGCTGAATATCGCCCTTGAACTGATTCGCGAGCCTGCCGTACTCTTCCTGGACGAACCCACTTCAGGATTGTCCAGCAGGGATAGTGAGAACATCCTTGATCTGCTGAAGGAACTGACCTTCAAGGGAAAACTGGTATTTGTAGTGATTCATCAACCCTCATCGGACATTTTTAAAATGTTCGACAGGTTGCTGATCATGGATACAGGAGGTTACCTGATCTACAATGGCGACCCGGTGGATTCCATCGAATACTTTAAGTCCAGGGTACAGGCAGCTGACTGGAATGAAAGTGAATGCCCCACCTGTGGGAATGTAAATCCAGAGCAGATTTTTAATATCGTTGAGACCAATGTACTGGATGAGTTCGGACAACTGACTCAGACCAGGCGAATCTCCCCTGCCAAATGGAGCGAACACTTCAGAAAAGTCCATAAGGAAACAAAAAAAAACTCAGCTTCCAGAGAGGATCTTCCGGATATCTCTTTTAAGATCCCGGGCAAATTGAAGCAATACATGGTATTCATCAAAAGGGACATCCTGAAAAAACTCAGTGATGCCCAGTACCTGGTATTCAACTTTGCCGAGGCACCCATCCTGGCTCTCCTCCTTGCTGGCATTGTTCGTTATTACGACCTGGATGTCTCAAATAAATTCGGATATAACCTGGCTGAGAATACCAATATGCCGGTTTATATTTTTATGTCGGTCATCGTGGCACTGTTTATGGGTTTAACCGTGAGTGCCGAGGAGATTATTAAGGACCGGAAAATTCTCAAACGCGAAGCCTTCCTGAACCTCAGCAGGTCAGCCTACCTGCTCTCCAAATTAGGTGTTCAGCTTAAAATTTCTGCCATCCAGGCCCTTACATTTGTACTGGTTGGTAATTCCATCATGGGAATTAAAGGCATGTATTTTGAATACTGGCTTGTTCTCTTTTCAGCCTGGGCTGCTGCAAATGTAATGGGCCTGCTCATCTCAGACAGTTTCAAAACAGTGGTAACCATCTACATCCTGATTCCTTTCCTGGTGATTCCACAGATCATCCTGAGCGGTATTCTGGTGAAATACGAAAACCTGAATCCTCAGATCTCATCACCCGAAAAAATACCCTGGTATGGTGAGATTATTACCGCCCGCTGGGCCTATGAAGGGCTTACTACCTACCAGTTTATGAATAATGACTACCAGCTTAACTTATATGAACAAACCAAGCTTCAGAGTATCGGTAACCTGAAGGCAAATTTCCACATTGTCGGACTCCTTAACAAGATAGATTATGTCGAGCGCAACCTGAATAATCCTGAATCAGCAGCTGAAATTGAATATTCCCTGAAAGTGCTGAGGAATGAAATCCAGACTGAGCTCAAAGAACGCCTGATACTGAAAAATTATCATGAAGGAACTCCCACATTCACAATGAAATACCGGGAGCAGCTCCTTCCCGACCAGGTAAATCAGGAAATCATCGCCTACACCAGGGAGTACCTGGAAACCTTACAAAAATTTTACAGGGAAACATTCAGAAATGCAAAGAGCGAAATCGATGATATCAATAAGTCATACGATATAGAAGAATTACAGGAACTAAAAAGAAGGAATAATAATGAGACCCTTGAAGAATTTGTCACCAACAGCAAATCTTTAAGCTTTTACTCAGAATATAAAAGGAAGGCCAGGATGATTCAGAAACGGGATCCCATTTACCAGGATCCGACGCACCCTTTTATTAAGGCCCACTTTTACGCTCCAAGAAAAATGGTGGCCGGGGTATTTTACCCAACGCTCTGGGTAAATGTTGCCGTAATCTGGCTGATGACCCTCTTAACTTATCTCCTGCTTTACTTCCGGGTACTCAAGAAGCTTCTGGATATCTTCGAAGGGACCGGACCACGAAAAAGCTAAAACGCTGGCTCAGGGCTTAGCAAAAAAAATAGACTGCCGGCCTACTGGCGACAGTCCATTTAAGAATTTATTACTTGACGGGGACCTATTACTCAACAATCTCAATCATCTTGAAAGGGACGCGGATAATGGACTCATAGTCTTCACCAGCCTCAAGCATATCTTCATCATCCTCCTCGTAGTACCAGTTAATGATCACCTCACTCTTGCCCTTATGAATGGCTTCGAGCTTCTTAAAAACATCCAGAATACACTTTGAAGAACTGGTGTTAAAATACTCCAGCTGTACATTAACCTGGGTCAGATCCAGGGGTCCACTTGTGTACTCTTCAAGCCATTCTACCAATGGTTTGTAAAACTCGATTGAATTTTCAGGAATGGATCTTCCTTTGATCTCTAATACGCCACCCTGGCCATCAAATTTGACGGTTGGAGTTTTAGCTGTTCCCTCTATTGACAATGCTTCCATATCTAGCAATTTAACTTTGAATTTTCCTAAGCAATCTCGATGAAAACATCCAGATTGAAAAAGTAGTATATATCGTTATATTTTTCGAAATTATATTCAAGCTGGCTGCCCGTTTTCCTTGCAATATCCACAAGCCCCAGTCCGCCACCACCCTTTTCCGACAACCTCTGGTGGTTCAGAATAAACTTATACATATCTTTCAGCTCCTCCTTACCCATGGAATTAATCTTATCGATCTTATTCTTTAAGACATCAACCTTGTCCTGGGTAACGAAATTTCCTGTGGAAATCCTGTATTTGTCTGATTCTCTGCTGACAACAATGATTCCAAATTTTGAATCAAATTCCTCCTGCATCTCATCCGGCAACACTTCTATATGATGGTATAGGTTTTGAAGGCTTTCCACCAGAACATTATAGACTTTCTTACGAACCTTGGAGATTTCATTATGGTCGTCCATGCCAGACTCAACCACTTCCAGAACATTGCTGATGAGCTCACCTGAGATATTCCCTTTGAAGGCCATCAAAACATCTCCGCCACTCAGCTTGGAGTAATACTCATTGACATCAAAGCTCATTTAGCTTCCTTTTGTTGACTTGGATATTGCTGATCGATCAGCAAATATAAATAAAATGTTTGAGTAACTAATATAGCTAAAATTCGCAGCCATTCGTAATAAAATAAATCAAATGCTGTTTTTTTTTCAACAGGCCGTTAAATTTGTCCAAACTACATAGATCATGCCTTTGATCCGCTTTTATATTCCTTCCAGTTACCCTTAAAAGTCTTGTAATTCGCGTAGGTACATTGCAATGGCCCGTTGAACAGGATTTGCTTGGATGCCGGCTTCAGACCAACCCTTTTCATAGCTTTGGCACTGGAAGACAGGATCCACACATCAGATCCTGGATATTTATGTTTCAGCGTGCTTCCAATCATCCCGTACAGAGACTCAATGTTCTCTGTTTTGAGCCGCTCACCGTAGGGAGGATTCATAATGATGGTGATTCCCTCCATGGTATCAGAAGCCTCAAAATCCATCTCCTCCACCTTAATAAGATGAGATAATTCCATTTTGTTCACCAGTTCCCTGGTCATCTTAACCGCTTCAGGGTCCACATCCCGCGCAATGATAGGGACCTTTACCTCCCTTTCCCTGGCCAGACCCTGGGCCACATGCTGAAGAAGTTCCGCATCAAAATCCTTCCAGGTTTCAAATCCGAATTTCTCCCTGAAAATGCCCGGAGGTATATCTGCTGCTATCAGCGCTGCCTCTATGACCAGGGTTCCGGATCCACACATGGGATCAAGGAAGGGGCTTTCCCCACTCCACCCTGTGGCCTTGATCATTCCGGCAGCAAGCACTTCATTCAGGGGTGCTTCAAAGTTACCGGTCCGGTACCCCCTTTTATGGAGGGACCCTCCCGAACTATCCAGCGAAAGCGTTACATGACGTTCAGAGATATGCAGGTTTATAAGCAAATCCGGGTTCTCCCGATTTACCGAAGGACGTATACTGGTTCTGTCCCGGAAACGGTCCACTATGGCATCCTTAACTTTTTGTGAGGCATAAAAACTGTTGGTAAAATGACGGGAGTGGACCACCGAGTCTATGGCAAAATCCATTTTTACATCCAGAAAGTGCTCCCATTCAAACTGCTTCACCTTTCGGTACAAACCTTCAACATTGTTGATTTCAAACTCCAGAACAGGCACCAGAATCCTGAGAGCCAGTCTTGAGGCAAGATTGGCCTTATACATCAGAGCCCGTCTTCCAAAAAATGTTACACCACGGTTCAGGACCTCCACTTTTTCGGCCCCCAGTTCTTTCAGTTCACTTGCAAGCAAGTGCTCCATCCCCTTCAGGGTTTTTGCATGATACTTTTCAAATTCTGCCATATCCAGTCTTTCTGTAAATAATTTCCTCAGCCCTGTGAAAACGATCCTCTCCGCTCCCGCTGATCTCCTCCCACTCCATCCCGAAGCTTTGCATTTCCAATTTGTACCGCTCAAACAGCCTTTCCCTCGCAGGGCCTCCATTTTCCCTTACCCCGTCTGCTACCCAGGGTAAATCCGGTGAGCAAAGGAGAATGAGGTCGAATCGGGCCTCCCCAAGGGCTGCATCAAGCCAGGCGGGAACATCGGAGAAAACCACATCGAACCAAACCCTGGTGATAATCAGCCAGGTATCAAAAAACACCCACTCCTTTCCCGAAAAGTCTCCCTCATAGGAAAGAAGTTGATGCCTTGCAATGTGTTCAACATCATCCATGCTATAGGGACGCTTTAATCCCTCCACATAAGCTCTTGCATATTCCTCGACAACTTCCCCCTTAAATCGGCCTGCCAGCCAATTTACCAACTCCGTTTTTCCACTGGACTCGGGCCCGGTAACAAGGATTCTTTTCAAGTCCCTGCAGTATTATTTAGTGTCTTTTTCCACTGTCTGTAGCCGATCACCGCCATAAGGGTATATATGGCAAATAAAAAAAGTGTTGGATATAAACCTCTGTAAAGATACAAGCCCATGGAAATTACATCAATAATCACCCATAAAATCCAGTGTTCAATGATTTTCCTGGCCAGCATCCAGGTTGCCGTAAAACTCAGTGCAGTGGTTAAAGCATCCCAATAGGGAATGGGTGAATCGGTATAATGATCAAGTATAAAACCTATGCCGGTAAAGGCAGATAAGGTAATCACAGCCAGTAATAATCCGGGTTTCAGTTTAATTTTTGTTACCGACAAAACGCCATCTTTGCCCTTCGCTGATGACCAGTGCAACCATCCGTAAATACTGATTATAAAATAGTAAGCATTTAGCCCCATGTCTGCATAAAATTTGGACTGGTAAAACACCACCATATATAATAAGGCACTGATCATGCCCACAGGCCAGAGAAGGATGTTCTGCCTGATGCTGAACAGGAGGTAGAGAAGGGAGCTCAGCACACCCAGAACCTCCAGGTAATTTCCACTGATCCAGGAGATCATTCAGTTTCTGCCTTGGCCAGTTTCTCCGTAAGCATGGAGGGATCATTCAGAATTTCCACGGCCTTAGAAAACATTTCGTTGGAAGTATTGTAAACCTCATAAAAGCGGGTCATATCCCAAAGATCTCTCGCCAGGTAAGCTTTCATGAGAAGGGTGATCTGCTTTCCTGATCTGTCCCATTGATCCTGGTCAAAGATCAGCTCCTCCTCCATTGCAAATTTAATCAGGGCTTCCTCCTGTTGCTGGTCCGTATGATATCCCTGCTTGAAGCTCTTAAAATCAGGATACTTAGACAGTAGTTCATCCCGGTTTTCATCCACATATTGCAGCAGGAAACGATTTAATATGCCCCTGCGAATCAATTCCCTGTAATAGTCCGAATAGTTTGAGGTATCCATGGCAACAAAATAATCGGGCATAATACCGCCGCCACCATAAACGGTTCTTTTAAGCTCAAGGGTTTGAAAACGCTGAGATTCAGGGAAGACAATGCTATCCGCATTGCTGAGTTCACCGTTGTTATAACGATGAATCAATTCCATGCCATATTCCTCATAACCATCTTCATACGATTTCTGTATGAGGCGGCCTGTGGGGGTATAATAACGGGCAACAGTAAGCCTGATCATTGAACCGTCCCCAAGGGGAAATGGTTGCTGAACCAGACCCTTCCCATAGGAACGCCTTCCAACAATAACTCCCCTGTCCCAATCCTGGATGGCACCACTCACAATTTCACTGGATGAGGCAGAACTCTCGTCTATCATAATCACAAGATTACCCTCCTCGAAAAGCCCGGTTTGTCGTGCCCTGTACTTTCTGTCCGGCACACTGTTTCCAGCCGTACTTACAATCACCTTATTCTCCGAAAGGAAATGATCGGCAAGGTCAACGGCCACAGGCAGCCAGCCCCCTCCGTTCCCGGAAAGGTCCAGAATCAGATCCTCCATCCCCTCTGCCTTAAGTTGCTTCATGGCAGCTTGAAATTCTTCAATGGTGGTATGGGAAAACCTGGCCAGCTTAAGATAGCCAATCCGCTCATTAACCATGTAAGCTGCATCCAGACTGTTTACCGGTATCTTATCCCTGGTGATGGTAAAATCCAGGAGTCCGCCAAGACCGCGGCGAAGAACAGTCACATCCACCATGGTTCCCTTTGGCCCTTTGAGCAAAGATTGCACACCTTTGGAGGTGATCCCCGTGCCTGCCACAGTTTCACCATCAACCTCTACGATCCTGTCTCCGGCCATGATTCCAACCTTCTCCGAAGGCCCTCCTGAAATGGCTCCAATAATGTAAATGGTATCCTCCAGAACTGTAAAACTGACTCCAATTCCTTCAAATTCACCTTCCAGCTCCTCGCTCATCTCTTCAAGTTCCTCCTTGCTGACATAGGATGAATGCGGATCAAGTTCATGCAGCAGGTGTTCTATGGCATCCTCCACAACTTCAGAATCATTAATTGAATCCACATAATACCGGCTCACCTTTTCCATAACCAGGGCCAGCTTAAGGGCATCAGGACTGGAAAATTGGGCCTGAAGGCTTACTGAAGTAATCAGGATAAAACCCAGGAGAACTATATATTTTAATCGAATCATCATCTATAATCTTATGTATATACTTATAACCTCCCTGGTGCTAAAAGGTTGTGATCTTAACAAAGGCTTTGCTATTCCCACTCAATGGTGGCCGGTGGTTTTGAGCTGATATCATAAACCACCCGGTTAATACCCCTTACCTTATTGATAATATCGTTGGATATCTGGCTCAGCACTTCATGTGGCAGATGCCCCCAATCGGCGGTCATACCATCTGTGGAGGTAACGGCTCTTAAAGCCACCACAAATTCATAGGTTCGTTCATCGCCCATCACACCAACGGACTGCACGGGCAGAAGGATGGCCCCGGCCTGCCAGATTCTGTCATAAAGACCATATCGGTGCAAAGCCTTAATATAGATATCATCAGCCTCCTGGCAGAGGCGGATTTTTTCGGGGGTAATCTCACCCAGGATTCTGATCCCCAGACCCGGTCCCGGAAAGGGATGACGTTTTAAAAATGAAGCAGGAATACCCATGGAATATCCCACCCTTCTTACCTCGTCCTTGAAAAGCAGGCGAAGGGGTTCCACTACCTTCAGGTCCATCTTCTCGGGTAACCCGCCCACATTATGGTGGGACTTAATGGTCACAGAGGGGCCATTAACTGATACCGATTCTATTACATCGGGATAAATGGTTCCCTGGCCCAGCCAGCTTATATTCTTCAGTCTTTTTGCTTCTGTTTCAAAGACCTCTATGAAGTTTTTACCGATGCTCTTTCTTTTTGCTTCCGGATCCGTAATTCCCTCCAGGTCGGTAATAAATTTCTCACCCGCATCAACCCCAATCACATTTAAGCCGAGATGCTGGTAGGAATCCAGTACAGTTTTGAACTCATCCTTCCTAAGCAGCCCGTTATCAACGAAAATACACATCAGGTTTGGCCCTATGGCCCGGTGCAGGAGAATGGCAGCAACCGTAGAATCAACTCCTCCTGATAATCCCAGCACAACCCGGTCATCCCCCAGTTTATCCTTTAATTCCTGTACTGTAGTCTCTACAAAAGCTTCCGGAGTCCAATCCATGGCACAGCCACATATCTCGGACAGGAAATTGAATAATATGGTCTTCCCTTCGGTGGTATGGTAAACTTCCGGGTGGAACTGCAGTCCGAAGCTTACTTCATCTTCAGCAGCATAGGCTCCCACCTCAACATCGGCTGTGGAAGCGATCACCTTAAAATTCTCCGGCAGTGTATTAATGGTATCTCCATGGGACATCCAAACCTGGGTCTTGGCTGACAGGTTTCTGAGGAGGGAATTCTCCTTGTTAATATAACTGAGTCGTGCCCGGCCATATTCTCTTGAGTCGGATTGTTTTACTTCTCCCCCATAGTGGTGTGCCAGAAACTGGGCTCCATAACAAATACCCAGCAAGGGATATTTTCCCTTAATGCCTTCCAGGTCAGGAATGGGCGCATTCTCATCCCTGACAGAAAAGGGACTTCCTGAAAGAATCACTCCTTTTACGGTCTCATCCGGTTCAGGGAATTTGCTGTAGGGATATATCTCGCAGTATACATTATGCTCCCTTACCTTCCGTGCAATTAGCTGGGTATACTGGGAACCAAAATCAAGGATCAGAATTTTTTCGCTCACTATGCAATGTTTTACCAGAAATGAAGACACAAAATTAACATTTTATTCCGTTGTCACTCTTCTTTGCTCAATGGAATAAACATCCCCGTCATTTACCCCAAAGGTGGCCTTAAAAACAGCTCTGGCCTCATCCACCAGGAACTCGTGATTCTTGTACCTGCTGGAAAAATGGCCAATCAATAGTTTGCCCACATCCGCATCTTTTGCCAGGGTGGCTGCCTGCAAAGCTGTGGAGTGCAGGGTTTGTCGGGCCAGTTTTTCATCCTTTGCAGAAAAGGTAGCTTCATGAAAAAGGAGATCCACACCCCTCAGTGATTCTGACAGGGAAGGCAAATAAACTGTATCTGATATATAAGCATAGGAACGCTCAAGATATGGAGGCAGTGTCAGCAGATGGTTGGGAATTACCTGTCCCCCGGGGTTCACATGGTCAGCCCCCTGCTTAATTTTTACCACATCGGCAATCCCAAGTCCATATTCCTCTATACAATCCTTCCGAAGATTCAGCGCCTTTTTTTTCTCCCGAAAGAGATAACCAAAGGTGGTCGTCCTGTGCTTCAAGGGAATGGGGGTAACTTTTAAGCGGTCATCCTCATAAATACAGGTTTTTCCATCTGCTTCGGGAACATGATAGATAAGTTCGAAGGGAAGCTTCCCAAAAAAGGAAAAATGCTGCTCCATCATGGGTTCCAGGGTATCGGGTCCGTAAAGATGGAGGGGGACTTTCCTCCCCAGCATCCCCAGGGAAGAAAGCAGACCAAACAAACCAAATACATGGTCTCCATGCAAGTGGGATATGAATATATGGTGAATGCGGGAAGGATTGTAACCAAATTTCCTGAAGTTGCACCTGGCATCCCTCTCCACAATCGATTAAAAAAAACCGCTCATCTACCTTAAGTAAATGAGCGGTCGGGAATCGTTTTGAAGTTGGCAGCGCTGAGCTGCTACCAAGTATGCTTAAGTCAAAAGACACCTAATATATATTAACCAGCCTCCTTGATCAACGCTTCTGCCTCCTGCAGTGAATTTGAAATATTCAATACAGTATCAAGTTGAGAAATGGTTATCAACCTTTCCACTGCATCATTCAATCCTGTGAGTACGAAGGTACCACTTGCATTTTTACATAAGCGGTTTGCCACAAGTATAGCGCTCAATCCTGAAGAATCACAATAACGGCAATTGCCCAGGTCTAAAATGATGTTCTTCTCACCATTACCTGATACAAGTACCAACTCGGACTTCAGTGTCGGAGCAATGTGGGTGTCGAGTTTTTCCTCCAATACTTTGATTAAAGTATGGTTTTCAAACTTGTCAATCTTGAATTCCATAGCTGACTAATTTGTTAAAGGGTTTTACTTACTCTGCCTTGTCGTTTTCTGCCTTCTTGGACTTTTCATTCTCTTCCATCTCCGTTTTAAGAGCTGCAAGTTCTGAAATGTCACCAAGTGTGGTTTTCTCCAGGTTGGTTTTAAGCTTCCTGGTTGCTTTCCTCACTTCATCACCTTCTCCCTGCTTGCTTGCCCGGGTTGAAGATTTCTGTTCGTCCTCATGGATACGACTATGAGACAAGATAATCTTTTTTGCTGACTTATTAAACTCAATTACCTTAAAATCTAATTTTTCATCCACTTTGACAGGGCTTCCGTCCTGTTTCACCAGGTGTTTGGGAGTTACAAATCCTTCAACTCCATAAGGCAGAGCGATTACCGCTCCCTTGTCCATCAGTTCGATCACGGTACCTTCATGGATGGAATCCGTGTTGAATACATCTTCGAATACATCCCATGGATTTTCCTCAAGCTGCTTGTGACCAAGGCTGAGTCGACGGTTTTCCTTATCAATTTCGAGAACGACCACTTCAATGTCAGCTCCGATGGAAGTAAATTCAGCAGGATGCTTCACCTTCTTGGTCCAGGATAGATCTGAGATATGGATTAAACCATCCACACCTTCTTCGATCTCAACAAATACACCGAAATTGGTAAAGTTGCGAACCTTTGCAGTGTGCTTGGTTCCAACACTGTATTTCTCTTCAATCTTCTCCCATGGATCGGTTTTGAGTTGCTTTATACCCAGAGACATTTTTCTCTCTTCACGATCGAGGGTCAGAATAACTGCATCAACCTCGTCTCCAACTTTCATAAACTCCTGGGCGCTCCTGAGGTGTTGAGACCATGACATTTCAGATACGTGGATCAGACCTTCAACACCGGCAGCAATTTCAACAAAAGCTCCGTAGTCGGCCATTACAACCACACGTCCTTTAACCTGATCACCCACCTTAAGGGCTTCGTCAAGTGAATCCCACGGATGCGGAGTCAGTTGCTTCAGTCCAAGAGCGATACGCTTCTTGTCATCATCAAAGTCAAGGATTACCACATTCAGTTTCTGGTCAAGCTCAACAATCTCCTCGGGATGATTTACACGTCCCCAGGAAAGATCAGTAATGTGAATCAGTCCGTCTACTCCACCCAGGTCGATAAATACACCGTAAGAGGTGATGTTCTTGACAGTTCCTTCCAGTACCTGTCCTTTCTCCAGTTTGGCTATAATCTCTTTCTTCTGCTGCTCCAGTTCCTCTTCGATCAGCGCTTTGTGGGAGACTACTACATTCCTGAATTCGTGGTTGATCTTTACCACCTTGAATTCCATATTTTTTCCAACGTATGCATCGTAGTCCCTGATGGGCTTCACATCGATCTGCGATCCGGGAAGGAAGGCTTCGATTCCGAATACATCAACGATCATACCACCCTTGGTGCGGCATTTAATATAACCCTTGATAACCTCATCCTGGTCAAGTGCCTGATTCACGCGATCCCATGAACGCATACTCCTGGCCTTTTTGTGTGAGAGTACAAGCTGACCTTTTTTGTCTTCCTGGCTCTCCACATAAACCTCAACTGTATCTCCGGCTTTCAGATCCGGGTCATACCGGAATTCTGAAATAGAGATAATTCCTTCTGATTTGTAACCAATGTTGATCACCACTTCGCGCTTGTTCATGGAAATCACAGTACCATCAATTACCTCATTCTCGGCAATGGTTGAAAGGGTAGCGGAATACAGTTTTTCAATTTCTTTTTTATCCGTATTCGTATCCAGTTCGTTGGCTGTAAACTCATCCCAGTCAAAATCTGCAACACCTGTGGTGGCATCGGGATCAGTCTTCACAGGCTCTGCAGGTTTTTCTTCTTCGGCAGCCACTACTTCTTCTTTGGCTAGCTTCAGGCTCTGCTGGCTTTTCTTCTTCGGCAGCCACTACTTCTTCTTTGGCAGCTTCAGGTTTTCTTCTTTGGCAGCTTCAGGTTCTGCAGGTTTTTCTTCTTCGGCAGCCACTACTTCTTCTTTGGCAGCTTCAGGTTCTGCTGTTTTTCTTCTTCGGCAGCCACTACTTCTTCTTTGGCAGCTTCAGGTTCTGCAGTTTTCTTCTTCGGCAGCCACTACTTCTTCTTTGGCAGCTTCAGGTGTTTCTTCTTTGTTGGGTTTTTCTTCTGCAACAGGCTCTTGCTTGTCTTCGGCTTTCGCCTCAGTAGCTTCGCTTGCAGTCGCAGGCTCAACTACTTTTGTTTGATCTTCGGCGTTTGCCTCAGTTCCTTTTGTTGTTTCCGACATTGTAATTACTTTAAAATTAATAAGTTAGACATTATATTGATTTAAACGAGGCGCAAAGTTAAGAAAAGACAGCCAAAGCCCCAAAAAATGAGGGTGGTAAATCATTGTGGAAGTGATTTTTAAAGTCACCTGAGACCCTCCTGGTTATTTTATTAAACAGCGAAAAACTAAGATTAATCATTTATCGTTTTACCTTTAATAAATTACCTTTACGTTTCATTTTATAAGCGCATTAAAATATGAAGATTACCATTGTAGGGACCGGTTACGTGGGATTGGTTTCCGGAACCTGTTTTGCCGAATCGGGGATTATGGTTACCTGTGTGGATATTGACCAGGATAAGATTAATAAGCTTAAGAGAGGGATTATCCCCATTTATGAGCCCGGCCTTGAGGACATGGTGAAAACCAACGTGGAAAAGGAACGCCTTTTTTTCAGCACCAGCCTTAAAGAGAGCATTGCAGATTGTGATGCTGTTTTTATCGCCGTAGGGACCCCTCCGGACGAAGATGGCTCTGCTGACCTTAAATATGTGCTGGGAGTAGCCGATGAAATTGGTACTTATATGCAGGATTACCTTGTGGTTGTAACCAAAAGTACAGTTCCCATTAAAACGGCTGAAAGGGTAAGGACGCAGATTTCAGCGGCCCTGAAGAAACGGGGATCAGGCCTTGAGTTTGATGTGGCTTCAAATCCCGAATTTCTGAAAGAGGGAGCTGCCATCAACGATTTCCTGAAGCCAGACCGCATTGTAATTGGAACCGATTCTGAAAGGGCCGAGAAAATCATGGGCCGGCTTTATAAGCCCTTCCTGCTCAATGGTCACCCCATTATCTCGATGGATATCACCTCGGCTGAAATGACCAAATATGCTGCCAACTCCATGCTTGCCACCAAAATCTCCTTTATGAACGACATTGCCAATTTGTGCGAAATCGTTGGGGCAGATGTGAACATGGTCAGGTTGGGGATCGGGAGTGATACCCGCATTGGAAACAAATTTATTTATCCGGGAGCAGGTTACGGCGGCAGCTGTTTCCCCAAGGATGTAAAAGCCCTGATCAGGACAGGAGACGAATTTGGCAGATCCCTGGAAATTCTGAAAGCTGTGGAGTTTGTGAATGACAAACAAAAAAGTGTGATCCCGGCCAAAGTGAAAGATCATTTCGGAGATACGATTGAAAGGTCGTAAGCTGGGTTTATGGGGATTGTCATTCAAACCCCATACAGACGACATGAGGGAAGCACCCTCCCTGCAGATTATTAAGGACCTTCTGAATG
The DNA here is from genome assembly GCA_963713725.1 of uncultured Bacteroidota bacterium. GTDB lineage: Bacteria > Bacteroidota > Bacteroidia > Bacteroidales. The sequence goes on along the minus strand of CAVQMZ010000015.1, from coordinate 415,247 downwards.
AAGGTGTTAGCATAAAGGCCTATGATCCGGTTGCCAAGGAGGAGGCAAAAAGGATCCTGGGTGATTCCATTGAATTATGTGACGATAAATATGAGGCCCTGATAGATGCCGACGGACTCATCGTGGTCACTGAATGGCCCGAATTCAGGGTGCTGAATTATAATGTGATCGAAAAACTGATGCTGGAAAAAGTGATTTTTGACGGCAGGAACATCTATGATTCCAACGAACTGGTGGAGTATGGCTTCACTTATTACAGCATAGGAAAACAGGCTGTAAAACCCTGAAATAATACATATGAATCGAATACTGATTACCGGGGGAGCCGGATTTATAGGATCACATCTTTGCGAGAGGCTGCTGGGTGAAGGAAATGAAGTATTATGCCTGGACAACTATTTCACAGGCAGCAAAAGCAACATAAAACACCTCCTTGATAACCCTTATTTTGAGCTGATCCGGCACGATGTAACTGCACCTTACTATGTGGAGGTGGATGAAATCTATAACCTGGCCTGTCCGGCTTCACCCATTCACTACCAGTACAATCCCATTAAAACTGTAAAAACTTCTGTAATGGGAGCCATCAATATGCTGGGGCTTGCCAAAAGGATAAAGGCCAAAATACTCCAGGCTTCAACCAGTGAGGTATATGGCGATCCAAGCATTCACCCCCAGCCGGAAACTTACTGGGGAAATGTTAACCCTGTGGGGATCCGTTCCTGCTATGATGAAGGAAAACGCTGCGCAGAGACCCTTTTCACCGACTATCATCATCAGAATGGCGTACGCATAAAGATCATTCGCATTTTTAATACCTATGGTCCGAATATGCACCCCAGCGACGGAAGAGTGGTCTCCAACTTCATTGTACAGGCCCTCCGCGGAGAGGATATTACCATATACGGAGATGGTTCACAGACCAGGAGCTTCCAGTATGTGGACGATCTCCTGGAGGGAATGATCCGGATGATGCAAACTGGAGATGAAGTCACCGGGCCGGTAAACCTGGGTAACCCGGTGGAGTTTTCCATCCTTGAACTGGCCGAGAAAGTTATAGATAAAACCGGGTCAAAATCAAAAATCAGCTTTCTCCCCCTTCCACAGGATGATCCCATTCAGAGAAAACCCGACATTACACTCGCCGGGAAGATTCTTGGATCATGGAAACCACAGGTGGAGCTGGAAGCGGGACTGGAAAAAACCATTGCTTATTTTGACAAACTATTAAAAGAAAAGAAGTAGAAAGATATGAAAGGAATTATACTTGCCGGAGGATCCGGAACCAGGCTTTACCCCATTACCAGATCCATTTCAAAGCAGATTATCCCCGTTTATGACAAGCCCATGATCTATTACCCCCTGTCCGTGCTGATGCTGGCCGGAATACAGGGAGATACTGATCATATCCACACCCGATGATCTGCATCTGTATCAGAATCTTCTGGATGATGGTTCTCAGCTGGGATTAAGCCTTTCCTATGCCATGCAGGCATCGCCCGACGGGCTCGCCCAGGCCTTTCTCATCGGGGAAGATTTCATTGGCGATGATGAAGTTTCACTCATCCTTGGAGATAATATCTTTTATGGTCATGGCTTTGGCAAAACCCTTCATAGTGCAGCGAGCCTGAAGGAAGGAGCAGAAGTTTTTGGTTACTTCGTAACAGATCCGGAAAGATATGGAGTGGTGGAATTCGACCGCAGCGGAAAGGCCATCAGCCTGGAAGAGAAGCCGGATAAACCCAGGTCAAAATATGCGGTTACCGGTCTTTATTTTTACGACAATACGGTGGTGGAGAAAGCAAAATCCCTGAAACCATCCAAACGTGGGGAACTGGAAATCACCGACCTGAACAGGCTCTACCTAAATGAGGGCAAACTTAAGGTACAGATTATGGGACGGGGGATGGCCTGGCTGGATACGGGTACCCACGAGAGCCTTCTCCAGGCATCCAATTACATCCATACCATTGAACAAAGGCAGGGCCTGAAGATTTCCTGCATAGAAGAAATTGCCTTTAAGATGAGATTCATCGACCGGGCCCAGTTACTGGACCTTGCCGAAGTTCTTAAAAAAAGCTCCTATGGGGAGTATCTGTTTCAGATTGCAGACGAAACCGTATTCGATTTTCATAAATAGCTTTTTATGAAGACAAAAGAAACAGGCATTAAAGGCCTTCTGATCATAGAACCAAAGGTTTACAGAGATGAAAGGGGATATTTCCTGGAAAGCTATCACCAGGAGAGACTGAAAACACTTGGTATCAACCAAAATTTCATCCAGGACAACCAGTCCCGATCAGTTCAGGGTGTAATCAGGGGCCTGCATCTTCAAAAGGCTCCCTTTGCCCAGACCAAACTCGTAAGGGTTACCGAAGGAAGCATATATGATGTGGCAGTGGACCTGAGAGAGGGCTCTGCCACCTTTGGATCCTGGTTCGGCATTGAACTTAGCATTCATAATCATCTCCAGCTATTAATACCCAAGGGATTTGCACACGGATTTTCTGTGCTATCTCCATACGCTACCATCTTGTACAAATGCGATACCGTCTACCATCCGGAATCCGAGTCTGGCATCCGCTATGATGATCCCGACCTGAATATCGACTGGAAGGTGGACCTGGATTCAGCTATAATCTCCGAAAAGGATAAAGTATTGCCATATTTTAATAAGACCTAATCCTGAAATCATGAAAAAGGTACTTGTAACAGGCGCCAAAGGTCAGCTTGGGCGGGAAATAAAAAAACTCCGGAACCTCTTCGGCCAGGTCTATTCTTTCACCGATGTTGAAGAACTGGACCTTACCAATAAAGCTGCCATTGAGAAGTATTTATCTTCAATGCATGCAGACTACATTATCAACTGTGCGGCCTACACCGATGTGGACGGGGCCGAATCTGACCCCGAAGGCGCCATGTTGCTGAACCGGGATATTGTAAGGAACCTTGCAGAGGTCCTGGAAAAATTCAAGGATACAAGGCTGATTCATATTTCCACCGATTATGTTTTCCCCGGTAAACTACACAGACCCATCCGGGAAGATGACAAGCCTGATCCGCTGAGTGTATATGGAAAGACCAAGCTGGAGGGGGAACTTGTTTTGCATCAGAATCCCCGCGCTCTGATTATCCGGACTTCATGGCTGTATAGCATTTTTGGCCGCAATTTCGTGAAAAGCATGATCAACCGCATGGATAAAAAACAGGAGCTCAGCGTGGTATACGACCAGGTTGGCTCTCCCACTTACGCCGAAGATCTGGCCAGGGCAATCATGCAAATCATTTCGGATGTAGAGACCGGGAAAAGCACTTTTGTTCCCGGGATTTACAATTATTCCAACGAAGGAGTTTGTAGCTGGTATGACCTGGCCATTGCCATCTGCCGGCTGATCTCCTGTGGCGGTAGTATTTTGCCGGTGGAAAGCTCCGGCTACCCCCTTCCAGCCAAACGTCCGCCCTATTCGGTATTGAATAAATCCCGGATCAAGGAGTTTTACGGAGTGGAAGTACCCTATTGGAGGGACAGCCTCGAAAGGTGTATAAAAGATCTAGTATAAGTAATGACAGAAAATATTTCAAGTAATGAGCAAGAATGAAGAAGTACTGAAAGAAGTACGCGAAAGAGCACAACTTTGGTTGGACAGTCCAATCGACGAAGAATCCAGACAGGCCATCCTGACCATGATGGAAGAGAATGAAACTGAACTGATTGAAAGTTTTTACCGTGACCTGGAATTTGGTACCGGAGGCCTCCGGGGCATTATGGGTGTTGGAACAAACCGAATGAATATTTATACCCTGGGCATGGCCACCCAGGGCCTGTGCAACTACCTGCTTGAACAATTCTCTGGCAGGGATGAAATTTCCGTGGCCATTGCCTATGACTGCCGCAACAACAGTCCTCTTTTTGCTGAGATCACTGCGCAAATCTGCATAGCCAACGGGATCAAAGCCTACCTCTTTGAAAGCCTGCGCCCCACACCTGAACTCAGTTTTGCCATCCGGCAACTGGGATGTCAGAGTGGTGTGGTGATAACTGCCTCTCATAATCCCAAGGAATATAATGGCTACAAGGTATACTGGGAAGACGGGGGTCAGATCATCAATCCCCATGATGTGAACATTATTAATGAAGTCCAGAAGATCAAATCCATCGCGGATATTAAGTTCGACGGAGATAAAAGCGAGATCTTTCCCCTGGGAGAAGAAATGGATGCCCTCTACATAGAAAAGGTGGCCCAGCAATCCATTAATCCCGAGCTAATTGCAGCACATCCTGATATCAAAATTGTCTATACCCCCATCCATGGAACGGGCGTAAAAATGGTACCCAGGGCCCTCAAGAGAATTGGATTTACCAATATTTATAATGTACCCGAGCAGGATGTGGTGGATGGAAACTTCCCCACGGTTGTCTCCCCCAATCCGGAGGAATCGGCGGCCCTTGACATGGCTCTGAAGAAGGCCGATCAGGTGGGTGCAGATATGGTGATGGCAAGTGATCCGGATGCCGACCGGGTGGGTATCGCCATCCGGGATTTTAGTGGAAATCTGGTGCTTGTGAATGGGAACCAGACCGCCGCACTCCTCTCCTACTACCTTCTGTCCCAATGGTCGGAAAGAGGCAAGCTCACCGGGAAAGAGTACATCGTTAAAACTGTGGTAACCACAGAACTGATTGCCGATATGGCCAATCACTACAAAGTTCCCTACTGGGATGTACTCACCGGATTTAAGTTCATTGCCGATATCATTCGCAAGAATGAAGACAGCATGACCTTTATCGGGGGTGGTGAAGAAAGTTATGGATTTATGATTGGCGATTTCGTAAGGGACAAGGATGCTGTGGCTTCCTGCTCCATGCTGGCTGAAATTGCTGCATGGGCAAAGAGCCGGGACATGAGCATGTATGATATCCTGATGGAGATGTACCTGAAGTTTTCTGTCTACCAGGAAGCACTGATCAATGTGGTCAGAAAAGGTAAATCGGGTGCCGAGGAGATCCAGCAAATGATGGCGGATTTCAGAAAAGCTCCGCCTGCAAGCCTGAGCGGGTCACCCGTTGTTAAGATTCTCGACTACCTTGAACAGCAAAGCACGGATATATCCACAGGAAAAAAAACGCCCATCGACCTGCCTGAATCCAATGTACTCCAGTTTCTGCTGGAAGATGGTAGCAAGATCTCGGTAAGGCCCTCCGGAACAGAGCCCAAAATCAAATTCTATTTCAGTGTTTCAGCCAAAATGGAAAATAAAGAGGACTATGGACTCGTAAAGGCCAAACTGGAGGAAAAAATCCTTGGTATCAAGAAAGAAATGAAACTGATTTAGTTCGGAAAAAATTTAATTCGGAAAAAGATGAAATCATACCGTAAAGAACTCTGGTTCGACATAACAAGAAGAAGGGAGTTGATTAATATTACCCCTGAAGTTCAAAGCTGCCTGACAGATAGTGGCATAAAGGAAGGATTGATCCTGGTAAATGCCATGCACATCTCAGCCTCCGTATTTATCAATGACGATGAATCGGGTCTGCACCACGATTTTGAGGTGTGGCTGGAGAAACTGGCCCCGGAAAAACCTTATAGCCAGTACAGGCACAACGGTTTTGAAGACAATGCTGATGCCCACCTGAAACGTACCATCATGGGAAGGGAAGTAGTGGTAGCGGTCACCAAAGGCAAAATGGACTTCGGGCCCTGGGAACAGATTTTTTACGGCGAATTTGACGGCAAACGCCGGAAGCGTGTACTGGTGAAAATTATCGGGGAGTAAAAAAGGCGAGATAAGGACCAGAACAGAGATTCTGTTCATGTTTATTGCGGTTAGGAATACCCACAAGCAACATGCTTATGCAATCAATATCCCTGAATATCTGGATATTAACAGGAATTTAACACAAATTTCCAGGCAGGCAGAATTTGCCAGTCAGTATAATTTCCTGATATCGCAGGTGAGTTAGGCCGAAAGGCCCTAAGTTATTGATTTAGATAATCGGGGAGTAAATTCCCCAATTATCATCAATACTTTTTTCCTAGTAATTGGTTTTCCTTGGCTTGGCCTCGTTAACCACAATGTTTCTACTTTCAAGCTGTGATTCATTCAGCTCTTCAATTGCCTTCTTTGCCTCATCATCATTATCCATGGTGACAAATCCAAATCCCTTGCTTCTTCCACTGTACTTATCAGTAATCACATTCGCTGAACTTACTGCACCAAATTTTGAAAATGCATTTTGCAGATCATCCTCGGTTACCTTATAATCAAGGTTTCCAACATAAATATTCATATTCCTCTTATTTTAATGAGCTACAAAGGTAGTCCAATATTTAACATATATCCCTTCCCATGGATTTTCATCCCTCGGCCCGCTGGATTCATACCTCCCGCAGGTGACAGAAACCTTAAAATTGACTCCTATTTACAGGCATTATACATTTGGGATAAATTATCAATATCAAACGATGAATATTCTAATGGTAAATCCGGAAATTCCGGATACATACTGGAGTTTCAGGCATGCCATAAGGTTTATTTCCAAAAAATCTTCCAATCCGCCCCTGGGATTGATTACCGTAGCGGCCATGCTTCCGGCAAACTGGAATAAAAAAGTAGCGGATCTGAACTGCGGGAAACTCAAGGATTCCGACCTTGGATGGGCCGATTATGTCTTCATCACTGCCATGTCTATTCAGAGTGCTTCTGTAGCTGAGGTGATACAGCGGTGCAGGAAACTCAGTAAAAAAATCGTGGCAGGCGGCCCCCTGTTCACCGGCGATCCCGAATCATACATGCACCTCGACCATCTGATTCTCAATGAGGCAGAAATAACCCTGCCCCTGTTTCTGGCTGACCTGGAAAGAGGTAAGCCCTAAAAAAATCTACCAGAGCGATGAGTATGCAAACCTGCTATCCACCCCTGCGCCTGACTATTCACTGATTAAAGCCTCCAATTATGCCCAATTGAGTATCCAGTATTCAAGAGGATGTCCGCACCATTGTGATTTTTGTGAGATAACCGCACTGCTGGGACATAAAGTCAGGACCAAATCCACCATTCAGATTCTAAGCGAGCTGGAAAACATTCTGCTTACCGGTTTTCGGGGAAACCTCTTTTTTGTGGATGACAATTTTATCGGAAACAGACATAAGCTCAAGAAAGACCTTCTTCCCGCACTTGCACTGTGGAATAAAACACATGCTTTTCCCTTCACCTTCACCACAGAAGCATCCATCGACCTTTCGGACGATCCTGCTTTAATGAAAGCAATGGCAAAGGCCGGTTTTGAAAAGGTTTTTATCGGAATAGAAACTCCGGATGAGGCAGCACTGAAGGAATGCGAAAAGCATTTGAACCTGAAGCACAACCTGCTGGAGGGCGTCCAGACCATCCAGTCCGCCGGCATTGAAGTTTCGGCGGGCTTTATCGTGGGTTTTGACAGTGATAATTCAGGTATTTTCCAGCGCCAGATTGACTTCATCCAGCAAAGTGGAATTATTACTGCCATGGTGGGATTGCTGAACGCCCCCATGCGTACCAGCCTGTATAAAAGACTCGAGAGTGAAGGAAGGATACTGAAAAACAGCAGCGGTGATAACACAGACTACTCCCTGAATTTCATTCCGAAAATGAACAGGGAAATTCTGATTGAGGGCTACAGAAGTATTCTCACCAACATTTACTCATTGAAACCCTATCATCTTCGTCTGGTGAGTTTTTTGAAAAACTTCGAACCTTCCGTAAAATCAAAGGTACGGATCACCTGGGCTAAGGTTTGGGCGCTTTTCCGTTCAATGCTCATTATTGGTGTATTTTCCAGGGGAAGAATCTACTATTGGAAACTGGTGGCCTGGAGCCTGTTCACCCGGCCCAGAATGCTCCCCCTGGCCATCACCTACAGCATTTATGGCTACCATTTCAGGAAAACCTACGGCATAAACTCTTAAGCCCGGGGAATCCGGATTAATTTATTAAAGCTGAAACAATCTCATCAATTGGCTCCAGGCTATTCTTGTCAACCACCGGGAAATCATTCTTATAATTCCAGTGGCTCCAGGCAATATCCAGTTTATCAAAAACTGAAATAATGTCCCGGTAATAGGCTTCTCTGAGTTCAATGGGAGTGCTTGGATAGCAACCAAACTCACCACAGAAAAGGGGGAGCTTGTAGCGATCGGCCACCTCCACGGCTTTCATAAACTCGGCCTCCATAAGTGCTGGCCCCCAGTCAGCATTTGATTCCCGAAGCTTTTGCACCACCTGCGGAGAATAGGCGCTGTAGACCGTTGTATCTACGGGAAAGCCGGGATAAGTTACCTCCCCGTCATATTCATTAAGAAATTTACTCCAGGGCGCCTTGTAATGGCTTAAAGCCATGGGACTATAAAAATGGAAGCTGAGGATCAGATTTGGATCATCCTGTGGAACTTTAAGATCCTTAAAAGTACCCACCTGCTGCCACTTATTGGACCCGACCACAATCACCCGGTCCGGCTCATTGGCCCTGACAGTTTTTATGCCATTGGCGATTAATTTATTCCAGTCCTCGGGATCAGGTGCCACGGCCTCATTCATAAGCTCGTAGGCCAGTTTGTCCAGCGGATATTCCATGAGCTCTGCGGATAATTCTTTCCAGAATCCCCAGAACTGCTCCTGTGCTGCAGGATCTGTCCAGAGCCTGATATCATCGCTGTTAAAATGATGTGAACGAAGCACGTGGAGATCCACGATCACCCGCAGATCGTTTTCAAAAGACCACTCTATGGCCTGGTGTAAGAGCTGAAATGCATCCTCATTCCGCTTACCCTCTTTGTCCCACATGTGCTCCTCATCGATAGGAATCCGCACATGATCAAATCCCATATCTGCAATTCGGGCAAAATCCTCAGCACCCATGTACTGAGCCCTCTCCAATCCCCGGATTTCAGTTTGAGATAACCAGTGACTCACATTAAGTCCCCGCTTAATCACAAAAGCATCCTGGGACTCAGAAGGGCTTTTTTGGGGGTTTGAACAGGCCGAAAATAGAATCATAAGAATAAGCGCAATAAGGGGTGTAATTTTCATTTTGATGTTTTTTTTCAAATCTATAAAAAAGTTTAAAGATTATCCGGGTACGAACTCTTTCGCCAGATTTACCAGGTAGAGTTTCTCCGAGGCTCTGGTAAAAGCCGTATAAAGCCACCTGAGGTAATCCTGGTTCAACATCTCATCCGTAAAATAACCCTGATCGAGAAAGACAGATTTCCACTGTCCGCCCTGGGCTTTGTGGCAGGTCACTGCATAGGCAAACTTTACCTGGAGGGCATTAAAGTAAGGATCATTGGAAACCCTGGTAGCCCTCAGCCTACGGTTGCTCGCCTCAGGATAATCCTCAGCAACAGACAAATAGAGTTCCTTTTGCTCCTCCCTTCCAAGGGAAGCAGTCTCCAGTTCAATCACATCCAGGAGGACCTTGACCTGCAACTCGGTATTTGCATAATCGGGCAGGGAAATATCCACATCCGCAAAGCGGTGTCCATGGACCTCTTCAGTACCCAGTACACGCTCCACCTTTACAATATCCCCATTGGCTATGAAATCAATCTTCTTCTCCTCATCCTTCCAGAAATAGTTATTTTTTACCACCATGAGCAGATCACCGGCTGAAAGCTCTTCCTCCCGCCATAAGATCTGACTCCTGATTCCCGAATTAAAGCGATTTGCACGCTTATTGGACCGGGTAACCACAATGGTTTCCCCTGCACCATAACGATCATAACTTGCACTGATGGTTTCCAGCAGGTCGGTCCCGCTTAGCATGGTGATATCATCAAAGGAATCAAAATTAAATTCCGGGTAAGCCCTGATCTGGCCCGAAATAAGTGTTCGAATTGAAGTAGCATTATATAGTATTCCTGAGTCTTCTGCCTGCCGAATCACATCTGTCATCTCAATTTCCCTTACACGATATCCAAACTGCGCGAGTCTTTCCCGGTCCAGAGCCGGGCTGATATCAAGTCCAACAGGGGGAAGCTGGGCAGTATCTCCCACAAGTACCAGCCTGCAGGACACTCCCATCTCCACATAATCCAGCAAATCTCTCAGAAGGTCACCTGATCCGAAAAAACCATCAGATGCCCTGTCTCCGATCATGGAAGCTTCATCCACGATGAAGTAAGTATTCTTATGAAGGTTTTTATCCAGGACAAATTCACCCTGCCCGTCCTTCCCTGATTTTTGCCTGTAAATCTTCTTATGTATGGTCCAGGCGGAGGTTTGAGTATAGGCGGTAAGCACCTTGGCTGCACGCCCGGTGGGAGCCAGCAAAACACATTTCTGCTTCATGGAAAGCAGGGTTTTAACAAGGCTGTTTACCAGCGTGGTCTTACCTGTCCCGGCATAGCCCCTGACCAACATCAACTCACCGGGATCATCTGAACCCACAAATGCTCCCAGCTCCTCAATCATTGCTCTTTGCCCCTCAGTGGGCTGAAAAGCAAGGTTCTCTAGAATTTTAGAGCTCACAAAATTTCTCAACATGGCGCTTGATTAATGCACATTATAAAAACATAATATACTTTTTTTTACTAAATTTGTGCGCAAACTAAAATAGCATACCCCATGAGAAGAGTAATTCAGGTTCTGTTTGTTTTAATAATCATCGTATTAGGCTATCTGATTGTTGAAAGCATCATGGAACCAATTCGCTTTAACCAGGAAGTTGAAGTTCGCGAAAAAGCCACCATCAAGAGACTGGTTGAAATCAGGGAAGCACAAAAAGCATATAAAGACATCTACAAGCAATATACTGGAAGTTTTGATACCCTCATCGCTTTCCTCGATACTTCTTCCTTTCAGGTTGTAAAAGCCATTGGAGATATACCCGAGGAATGGCTGGATCAGTTGGGTTTTGAAAAAGCCCGTAACAAGGCCCTTGCCGATGGAATTATCATCCGTGACATTACCCAGGTGCCTGTTCTGGACTCCCTGTTTGGAGTAGGTTTCAATTCCGATTCACTTCGTTACGTTCCCTATACACAGGATGTTCAGTTCAAAATGGAATCAGGAGAAATCCTGACTTCCTCTAACCTGACAGTCCAGGTTGTTGAAGTTTCTGTTCTTTACGATGACCTCCTGAACGGAATGGATCGACAGTTGATCGCTAATTATAAAGACGAGAGAATGAAAATCGTTGGATTCGAAGGTGTTAAATTCGGTTCAATGGAAGAAGGCACACTCACGGGAAACTGGGAATAAGATGATATACCCATGCAAGTAGAGGGTATTATATCAAATTCCATCACCAACGACATTCGACTTAAAGGTCACCAGGCCATCCGTTTTTCAGCGGATGGCTTTTCTATTCTGGTATCCGATGCCTCCTATAAGCCTGTTTTTTTAAAGCAATATCTGTATGATAAATCTGTCCCTGCTTCTATGTTCCCGGCAGAGTGCGGACGCATTTTGAGTGAACTTCAGTTACTTGATTTTGAAGGAGAAACTGCATTTATTCTGGATTTTCAAGCTGCCACCCTTGTCCCAAGGCAGCTTTTTGAAGAAAAGGACAAAAAGAGTCTGCTTGAAAACGCCATAGACCTGCAGGAAAACGATGAGGTAAGTCACCGTTACATCAGGGACCGGGACCTGAATATTCTTTTCGCCTTAACTCCCGAACTTGATAAGCTTAAGGAAAAAATCAGCGGCAGGGTTCAGATTCTTCATATCTCGGAATGCCTGATATCACTCTCTGATCAGGTACAGGCCAGTGACCACCAGAGAGGATTCATCCTCATTGAGGTTCAGAATCATAGCCTGGAAATACTGGTCATCCAGAAAGACCGTATCAGATTAATGAATCGTTACACCCTAAAGGAAGCTTCCGAGTTTATCTACCATACCCTGAATACGGTGAATCAACTGGAATTGGACCGGGAAAATATCCCGGTCTACCTTTCAGGAGTGGTACATCCCGAACATGAATTATTCGGACTGCTCAAAAAGTACATCAGGCAGGTTAAAACAACTCCCTACTACATGGAAGAACTATCCAGGACCCAGATGCTGCGTTTTATGATTCTTTCAGAAGGAAGTAAGTGCGCATAATCAGCGGTTCATACAGGGGTAAGCAGATTCGTCCGCCAAAGAATTTCAAGGCCAGGCCAACCACCGATTTTGCCAAGGAAAGTCTTTTTAATATTCTTTTGAACCATTATGATATGGAAGAGCTGGATGTGCTTGATCTTTTCTCCGGGACAGGCAGTATCAGCTATGAGTTTGCCTCAAGGGGAGCACGGTCGGTTGTTGCTCTGGAAAGGGATCCGGCCCATTTTTCCTTCATCCGTACCACCTGCCTGGAACTGGACATGGACATGGTAAATGTGATCAGGGGGGATGTGTTCCGATACCTTAAAAAGCCCTACCAGTCTTTCGATATTATATTTGCCGATCCTCCCTACGATCACAGCCTGCTTGAGACTTTGCCCGATGCTGTTTTCAGCTCAGAGATTCTGGCTAAGGACGGCACCTTCATTCTCGAACATCCCGGTTCCTTCTCCTTCACCTCCCACGATCACTTCAGCGAGCACCGCAAATACGGCGGGGTAAATTTCACCTTCTTCAAATAGGTTTTTTAGCGGTAAAAATTAAAGCACAACTAATTAAAGGGGTGTTATTAATACCCCTTTAATTAATAAATGTGCTTTCTTGATTCCATTGAAAAATCTGTACTATTCGGTTTTGACAAACTTACCCAGTCCGGCCAGTTCTCCTGACTCGAAGCGGCGTATCAGATACATGCCCCCTGGGAGTTCCTGGACATCCAGGGAGAAAATCTGGTATCCGGGTTGAGTTTCAAGATTAAGTACCATCCTTCCGCTCAGATCGTAAACCTCCATGATGCCGGAATGATCCGATCTGCTGCCAAGGTTCACGTAAAGCTGATCTTTAGCAGGATTGGGATAAACCATCAACTCACTGATTTCGCTGTACCTGTCTCCTATTCCCGTGGGTGTGGTTTTATAGGAAACAGCAGCCTGCAGTATTTCCCTGGTATTCCGGTCCTGAACAAAGGCAACGACTATCAGATCATCCACATCCTCAACATAGGGTTTATAGGTCCATTGATTTGTGAGATTCATACTGACTCCCTCATACCAGTTCTCACCCAGCAGTTTCCCTCCCGGTGTGGGAAGAATATCCAGGGCAACATTCCTGAACTCCATGTCCCCGTTGGTCCCCTCATAGGTAGTCACAAGTGATTCCATCACCACCACATATAATTGTATATAGTCGGAGTAACTGGGAACATTACAGCTTACGGTGGTATAGGCAGTCAGATCCGTTTCTGTCCAATCCACTTCCAGGTCAATCTCAAAGGAAGGAATGGAAAGAGACAGCAGATCCAGTTCTTCTGATCCCGGAATCTCTTCATTGGAAGAAAAATCATAACGGTAGATTTCACCTGTCCCGCCATCCAGCACCGCATAGGGTACCAGTCCTACTCCAAGGTTCCCTGCCCTGGTGGAAACCATCCCCGGATTATTCTGATTCATGGGGTCCTCGCCCGGATAGGCGGTATGATACTGAATATCTACCACTTCTGAACGATTCTGCGATGCATAGCTATCTACCTGGATATCCGCATAGAAGGAATTTTCATCCGATGAATTGGTAAAATGCTCCAGAACGGCAAGCTTCGTCTTCTCTGAAATCATCAGATTATCAAAGGCAAAGCCCTGATTCCCGATCCCCTGGGCGCCATTTGTTGCGATCGCCAGGCGAAGACTTGCAAAGCGCTTATCCTTCAGGATACTCAGATCCTGGCTGGCTTCCACCCAGTCGGAATCCGGATTGAACACATCCAGTCCCCATCCCACCGGGCTGCCGCCGGGCTGATTATAGATATTAAAAGCGTTATACCAGTTAATACCCTCTGCATTGCTTCCAATGGTAAGCCATCCCTCTTCCCTGTTATCCATATACTGAAGGACAGCTCCGTTTACATTGGGAACAAAACTCCTCATCAAATCCAGCTTGATCATTGGACGATCCATATCGCTGAAATCAAAGCAGGGACTCTGGATCCAGGAATTTTCAACATATCCTGAGCCATAGTCAGGCAGCTGGGTATACCATGAGTTTCCTTCTTCTGGAATGTAGCCCTCAAAATCAGGCGTTCCCCATACCCAGCTGCTGTTATCGTCAGCTGATTCAATTGTCCATCCTCCCTTAGTCACATCAAAAGCTTCTGCATATCCTTCAGCATCCAGTTTGACGGTGGGCCTCAGGTCCACACTTTTTGTAAGCGTATCGCTGCAGGCACCCTGATTTAAGGTCTGAAGACCCACCAGGTAGGCCGCAGCAGCTGGAAACTGGTATTCCACAGTATCAGAATCGGAGATGAGCTCGTCCAGAACATCACCGGACTCATCCATGAATATCCACTTCACGGATTCAATCGGTGTGGATCCCAAAGTGCTCAGGTTCACAAACTCAATGCCCTGATCACTGAGGTAACAATCGCTGACCCAGGTAAAATCACTATTGGGACTGCCGCTGAAAACCGTATCCAGTTCAAAAACAGAAACACAGCCATCGAAGGTAGTCGCTGAAAGAGAAATGGACCATTCACCCGGGTAAGGATAGAAATGCTCAGGATCAATCTCGCTGCTGTAATTATCTGCCCCGCTAAGTGGATCACCGAAATCCCAGCGCCATGTCTTAACAGACAATTTTGCAGTGCTCAGGTTATTGAAAGCGACCATTCCACCTTCCTCAGGCATACAGGTGCTGTTTATGGTGAAACTGGCTTCCGAGGCACTGTTCACGGTAAGCTCCAGCTCAGCAGACTTTTCACAATTATTTACACCAAAAATAGTACAGCTTATGGTCACAAGACCCGTCGGCGCAGCCGCAGGATTAAAGACAAATCCCTCGTCCACAGTGCCGCTAACTCCCTCACCGTAGAAATAGGCAGCCGGATCGTTGGCAACCAGCTGAATCACATCCTCATTCTGGCATACCGAACTGATACCGGAAGGTGAAAGGATTTCGGGCTGGGTTACATAAACAAGCTCGAAACTTTCCCTGATATAGAGCATCACCGCATCAAAGTAAGCATATTCAATGGTATAGGTACCACCAGAGAGCAGAGCCGGATCAATGGTGGCCGTATTGTCGCCATTATCCACGAGTCCGGCGACCTCATTTTCCTGAGCATTTATCAATGTAAATGTACCCATCACACCTGCAACATTTGATGCAGTTGCCTGGAAAGGATCACTGTCATCACAAACCAGTGGGCTGGGGATAAAAATATCGCCATTGGCGCCCAGAACAAATACCAGTGCGCTGTCAACACTTGTGCATCCTGTTGGACTTTCATAGCTATAGTAGAGCGTATGGGGTGAATTCACCGTATCGGCCAGGGCCGGATTAAAAAAGCTGGTGGTACTGTTCACACCCGGTCCGGAGAATATGCCACCGGGAGTATCAGCTGTAAGCAGGAAGGGCGGTGCCTCCACACTGTAGCCAGATTTTAGGTTGGTAATCTTCACTGGTGTGGATTCGTTTACCGAAATCTCCACACTGCCACTTCCGCTATTCTCCACACCGTTTTTATCGGTGATCAGGGGAATGCTATAAGTGGTTTTTTCCAATGGTGATACCATAACGCTATAGGTACTGGTATCAATATCCTCGTAAAGAAGAGTTGTATCCCCATCATACAACTCTATGGAGAAGGGTTTCCTTCCAATCAGATAAATGATGATTTCTGCCTCTTCTCCCTCACAGATTTCTGGCAGGGTTACCATATGTGTAAGGGGTAGCTGGGTATATACTTCCAACTCATTTTCGTCCACCTGGTCAAAAGCTTCGCCAATATTTCCTGCGGAATCCCTGAGGATTATGCTCACTTCCAGATCTCCGGGATCAACCACATTGTCGTTTGCGGAAACTTCATAACTCAGTGTATAAAGGCCGTTTGCAACTTCTTCAAACTCTACCATGGAAGAACTGATGGGTACACTGTTAATCAAAGTCCCGGAGGATGCTTTATATCCGCTTCCGTCAGCAGAGATCGTAACAACCACCACTCCACCTACTCCGACTTCTTCATCGTCTACTTCGAGCCTCTCTACCACAGGAGCATTGGCATCAACCTCCACCTTGTCCACATTTCCTATGTTTGTGAATGGCTCACCAATATTTCCCGATGGTTTCTCTAAAATAAGTGATGCCACAAAGTCTCCAGGAGCAATATCTGCGTCTCCCTCAAGGACAGTATAGATTAACTGGTAATAACCCAAACCTCTCTCTACAAAGCGCATATTGGGTTCATCCACACTGATTCCATTCACGGTTGAGGCAGGATTTATGGTATAGCCTCTACCATCGCTCAGAATATCAATCACAACCTGGTCCCCGATCTTATAGTAACCTTCAACCACATCTGCAATACTGACTACCGGAAGCTTGGCATCCAGAAGGTCATTGTTCTGAGATATGGGTGTAATATAGGGTAAACTGGGCCTCAGTCCATCACTCAGAACCAGGTTGCCAACAGGAATATCCACCGGAGCCTCATAGCTGTTACCTCCTTCAATAATCAGGAAGTTAGCCAGGTAAGTGGTGCTGTTAAGCCGCACAAAATTCTGAAGAAAATATCCACCAATATCACCTGAAAGTAATATATACTCTGTACCACCATCATCTGAAACCGTAATGGTGGCTGTAATCACATCATCAATCTTCATGGTGGCATTGGGGATGCTTACATTCAGCACCTCGGGATCCTTAATCTTCACGGTGATGTCAAAGGAACAGATTCCCGTATTCCCTGCAAGATCCTCAGCCACATAGGTAATTGTAGTAATACCCAGGTTAAAATCAGCCTCGCCAATCAGGTTAATGCCCACATCGGGTGAAACCCGAACTGTGGCACCACTCATGGTCCATGTAAGGCTGCTTACCTCACAATTATCTGTAAACACTGGATCTGTGGTAATCACGCTTGCTATCACCTCATCTCTCTCAATTTCGATCAGCTCATCCACCGGACATAGTGCGAATTGAGGTTCTTCAAGATCATCCACGGTGATGACCACCACATTGGATTTAACAGAACCACATTCAACGGTGGAAATTCTCTGATACTCGGTTGTTAGCAAGGCATTTGCAGGAGGATCATAGCTAATGGCAATCGCACCCGGAATATCTGCAAAGAGTCCCGGAGCTATCCTTGATTGCCACTGGTAGGTCCAGCTGTTGCTGCCCCCCGAGGGAGACTGATCGTTTATAATTGGGTCAGGATCCCCTTCCGGGCATATATCCTGATCAGACATGATCAGGCCACCATCCAATGCAATGGAAACGGTAACCACGGCCACATTGGAATATACCGTCCCGGCAGTATTTATGGCAGCAATCCGGTAAAAATAACTTGTATTATTCTCTGTGCTTATATCCGTATATTCTTCTGTATCCGGAGGCAGGGTCTGTATGGTAACAAATCCACTGGTGGGTAGTGAGGAACGTTGAACCTCAAAGCTTTCCTCATTTGTACTTCTGTCTCTCCAGGTCAGATCTACCGAACAAACCGAGCTTGCCACACCAGCCAACCTGTCCGGCTCCCCGGGTAAAAGCAGGAGGGTGGACTGGCTTCCGGTGATCCAGGCTGATGGGCCGGTGGCATTTATTGCCCTCACCCGGTAGAAATACTCCACATCCTCATCCAGTCCGGCATCATCAAAATAACTATCCGTGGGTGTACCCACCTCCACAAAACCAATTCCGGCAGTAAGCGACCTTTGAATCTCAAAGTTGGCCTCATTATTTGAGTTATCCTGCCAGCTGATTCTCATGGAATTTTCCGTAACAAGACTAAAGGCCAGGTTACTGGGCGCATCGGGCAGCAGTAAAAGGGTAGTACCCGACCTTACATTGGAATAAGCTGATTGTCCGGATGGATTAATGGCCCTGACCCTGTAATAGTAGGTCGTATTCTGATCAAGCCCGGTGCTGGTATAGCTGGTAACATCCGCTGTGGTGGTGGTAATTCTCACATAACCCGTAGTGGGTGAAAGCGAACGTTCCACTTGAAATCCGGTTTCATTGGTAGAATTATCCGACCAGTTCAAATCTATGGAATTTTCGGTAATATTATCCAGAAGCAGGTTACTGGGCGGCAGTGGAGCAGAAAGTGTAGTGGTTGCACTGGCTTCGGCAGTAAAACCTGAAAACCCAGCTCCATTATAAGCCCTGACCCTGTAGTAATAGGTCGTATTATCACTTAAGCCAATATTAGTAAAAGTCTCTTCATCTGCAGTTGCATTACCAACCACAGTAAATCCGCTTCCAGACTGCGTTGAACGCTGAATCTGGAATCCCAGTTCATTGTCGGACTGGTCACTCCACATCATGGTAATGGAATTAGTATTTACACCCGTAATGATCAGGGTTGTGGGATCATCCGGAACAGCCAGCGGGGTGGTAATATTTAATATATTGCTGAAGCCTGAATTACCGGAAGCGTTTCGTGCATATACTCGGTAAAAATAGGCCCTATTGTCATCCAGACCTGTGTTGTCAAAGCTGGTGCTGTTGGCCGGAAGAACCCTGATATTGCTATAGGAGCTTCCATCCAGCGACCTCTGAACCACGTAATCCACTTCATTGGTGGCCACATCGGTCCAGGTCATCAGAACCGAGCTGGTGGTAATGGTTTCGGCTGAGAGACCTGTGGGAGCTGCAGGCGGACTCAGTGCTGTAGTGGCTGATACCACATTGGAATAAGCGGATACACCTGCCGAATTCCTTGCCCGGACCCTGTAATAATAAGTTGTGGCTTCAGTAAGTCCTGTATTGTCATATCCGGTGGCATCTGCACCGGTGGTGTTAATTAATCCCCATGATCCGTTCTGTCCGGTGAGAGAGCGTTCTATTTCAAAACCTGTCTCATTATCAGAATTATCATTCCATCTCAGCTGTATGCTTGAAGTGTTAAATCCGTCAACAGCCAGGGAAGTTGGTGAATTTGGAATGGCAAGCAGGGTACTTGTACTTTCTATGAGTGTATAAAGAGAAGCACCATCGTTATTGATGGCACGTATACGGTAATAGTAAAGGGTCTGATCGTCCAGAGAGGTATTTATGTAGGAATTAGCCCCTGGCCCGGTAGTATGTATGAGGCTGAAGTCTCCTCCCAGGCCCGTTAAAGATCTTTCGATCTCGAATCCGCTTTCATTGGAAGAAAGATCGCTCCATCTCAGCTCAATGGAGGATGTAGTTTCCCCGCCCAGTGATAAAGCCCCGGGGGTTAAGGGCAACAAACTCAGGTAGGCATCCATGCTCGTGTACATGCCAACCCCCATCTTATTCAGTGCAGATTGCAGGGGATGGATGCCATCTGGATCCATCTCTGTGAGGTAGTTAATTCCCACACCATCTTCCATGTTAACCACAAAAACATCGGGATCGGCCCTCTCACTTAGCATAAAATCTATGCTATCGTTATAGGCCCTGGTTCTGGTACTCCTGAGGGCATTATCAGTACGATCAATGATCCTGGCAACAAAAACGGTCACAGGATTTCCGCTTGAAAGCTCCCAGGCATCAATCTCATCCAGGATGGCCTCCACATCATCTGCACTAGCCGGGCCGCCTGCACTGATGTCATTGGTTCCAATATGCAGCAGGATAATATCAGCAGGATACTGATCCAGGTAGGGACGTCCTGCAGGCGTGGTAATTTGATTACTGTTCAGATTATCGTAACCATCCTGCAGCATGCGAAGCACATCTTGCCCCCTGAAACCGCTGATAGCCCCATGCTCGGGATCGGACAAAAAAACCGACCCTGAAGTGGTATGCCCCACAAAATCAAAAAGATAACCTTCAGCTGTAAGCTGATCAAAGAGTGTATCCCTGAAGGAAACGGCCTCATTAATGGGAGGAGTCAGGCCATTCCATCCCACAGTTATGGAGTTACCAAGCGGCAAAACCCGATAGGTCTGGGCCTGGGTCTGAGTGAACGCTAAAGTGAGAAGGGTGATGAACAGGAATACTATATGTGAGAGAAAGAATTTCTTCATTTTTTGCCTTTTTGTATTTGGACAATGATTGTACGCTAAATGCTTGTCTGAAAGTTATACAAAACTATAACCATTTTCCTTACCTTATGTTGATATTTGATAAAACTGATCCTATTCTGCACCAATTTGAACAGGCCCCGAAAAAATGCCTGAAAACTAAAAAATTCAGATATAATCCTTTAACTTACAACCACTTATAAGGACACTCTTACTGGATCATCAGAAAAGGCTTACTCAAAATAACTGAACTAAGAATGGATTAATCATAGAAATACCAACATTCATCCCGCAAAATACCCATTTAAGCCCAGAAAATGCACACCTGAAGCGGCTATTGAAGAATAAATTTTCCCGAATAGGATTTTTCCCCTGAAACCAGCTGAAACATATATAAGCCGGGGGCCAGCGGACCACCACTGGCATCTTTTGCCTCCCAGGATAATAGCTCCTTCCTGGCTGGGTCGCATAGGTCTGAATAATGCTTACACTTGCTCCATTTGCATTCACAATTTCAATCCAAATTTTACCGGCCTTTTCCACCGGAATTTCAAAAGTTGCTGACTCCCTGACCGGATTTGGATAGATTTTTGGCTGTAAATGATCAGCTTCCACCTGGGACAGATGCGTAATGGCATTTGATTGAGAAGGTGTAGGCTGAGGAAACTGGGTCCAGGCTTCGTAGCCATCAGGCATACGGCCCCATGAGATATTCGGACTAATGAAGGGATAGTAAATACTGTCCACCAATTCTCCCGCGTAGTCGTATATTCCAATCTCTTCACCGGTCTTGGCAATTTTAAAACCCAGATGCCGGATTCCCTGATCTGATGAGTTGTCTGCCCACAGGGTCAGAAAACTATATGGCTCTATGGTAGTGGAATCAGGAAACTCTGAGGAAATCCTGAATTTATATGGGTTGGCCAGTGAGTCAGTAAAAAACAGGCCGCCGATATTTATGGATTCAGAGCCTTTATTGTATAGTTCCAACCAGTTATCATATTCCCCGTGATCATCCCCAATAATGGTTCTGTTGTAGCCCATTACTTCATTGATTACCAGATTTGATAGATCAGGACAGATATTCTCGGCACCCGGACTTGGTGGAATAGAAAGCCATTTTCCCTCACTTTGAATGCGACTGGAAGAAGCGTTTGAATATTGCTTCCGGTAGCTGAGGGAATCGATTACTGATCTTCCATCATAGTGTATCAGAGCTATTTGCTCGCCATCTCTGTCCAGTTTAAAGTTAAGATGCCTGGGTCCCTGCTCCTTTTGATCATCTGCATAAAGTACCAGGTATCCCCGCGGCTTGATTGTGGTCAATGAAGGACTGTGGCTTGGAATCCTGAATTTTGTTGGTGCGCCAATGCTATCAGTCAGGTAAAGCCCTCCAACATCAAATGCAAATGTATTGGCATTGTAGATTTCAATCCAGTCATTGAACTCTCCATTTTCATCGGGGATGCTCATATTAGACGACATAAATTCATTTATAAACAGTCCGGAGGGAAGGCTTACAATATTTCTCGCCCGAAATGTGGGTGGAAAATATTTCCATTCACCCAGATTTTCCTCCCTGCTGTAGGAAAAATGTTTAAACTGATTAGGGAAGGAAACTGAATCAACTATTGTAAGCCCGTCAATGCCCGTCAGAACCAGCTGCTCACCCTCTCCACTAAGCCTGAAATCCACGTGATTAACTCCCTGTTCCGGCTGATTATCAGCCCATAATACCAGGTAACCTTTGGCTTCAATCCTTGTGGATTCAGGCGCATTGGACGGAATTCGGAATTTTTGCAGATGATCAAGGCTATCAGTGAGATAGAAGCCCCCGATATCCACATCAAAGTTATTGTCATTATAGATTTCAATCCAGTCATCATACTCCCCATTCTGATCCGCATGCTGCTCATTTCCCGAGGCCACAATCTCGGAAATGTAAAGTTTTTCTGATGGCTCAAGGTAATTTGGCAGACCGGGTGAGGCTGAAACAATCTGAAACAAGTCGGGCTCTGTATCCAGTATTCCCAGTGCCTGATCGGCATTACAGGAGGCATAGTTCAAAATATCAATGAACTGCCTGCCATCAGCCTGTATAAGGCCTATTTGCTCCCCATCACCTGAGAGAGAAAAGTTCAGATGAAGGGCACCCTGTTGCTTCTGGTTGTCGGCCCAAAAAATAAGGTAGCCATGGGCCGGAACAGTAGTAGAGTCAGGCAATCCCGTAGGAATGCGGTATTTTGTTGGATCGCCCAGGGAATCGGTAAAAAAACATCCCCCAAGATCAACCGGGAAATCATTAGTATTATAAATCTCAATCCAGTCATCATACTCGCCGAACTCATCCGCTGCTGTTGTGGCATTCCTGGCCATAAACTCATTAATGTGAATTCCCTCAAGCAGCCTTACCTGATTATAAGCTCCAGGCGTTGGGCTCACATATTGCAGTTTGCTATTCCCATCCGGGAAGCGTCCCAGGGGTAAATCAGTATGCTCCAGCTGGTAACTAAGGCTGTCTATTGTTCCGGCTCCCACCTGGAACAGACTAATTTGCTCCGAATCTCCATCCAGTTTAAAACCCAGGTGAAGTACTCCCTGTTCCTCCTGTCCGTCTGCCCATAAAACAAGGTGGCCCCCGGCCGGAATTGTTGTTGAATCTGACTTATTCATGGGTATACGGTGCTTCAGGGGGTTTTCAAGTGAGTCACTGAAGAATACCCCCCCAAGATCAACAGGATAATCATTCCCATTGTAGATTTCGATCCAATCGTCAAACTCACCATATTCATCTGCAGCAGTGCTTTGATTTTTCGCCACAAATTCATTAATCAGCAATCCATCCATCCGATCAAAGCCGTTTGAGGCCCCCGGGCTTGCACTCAGATACTGAATATTACTGTTTCCATCCGGGAGGCGCCCTGTGGGAATATCAGGATGATCCACCACATAACTAAGGCTATCAATCATGCCTGCCCCCAGCTGGTAAAGACCAATTTGTTCCGATCTGCGGTCCAGTTTAAAACCAAGGTGAAGTATACCCTGCTCCTCCTGTCCATCGGCCCAAAGCACTATATACCCTTTTGGAGGTATAATTGTTGTCAAATCTCCGGTGGGTATCTGATGCTTCAGTGGGTCCTGAAGGCTATCAGTGAGGAAGAGTCCCCCGATGTCGATGCTATCATCCGTGGGGTTAAAGATTTCGATCCAGTCATCGGACTCACTGAACTCATCCTTGAAGGAGCCATCATTTCGACTTATAAATTCATTGATTAGGAGTGCGAAATTACCCCTTAACAAATTTATACTTCCAGGAGTTGGCTCCAGGTAATCCCATCGCTCTGTTTCAGGATTACGTCCATAACTCACATCGGAATATTGCTCAGCATAGACTACCGAGTCAATAATGCTCAGCCTGTCTTCTATTTTCTGCATCAGGAACAATGATTCACCACTTTTGCTCAATTTGAAATTTGTATGCAAGGGACCCTGATTTGATTCTCCATCACACCAGATTAAGAGATATTCTTTAGGTCCAATGTTTGTTAGTTCGGGTCTTCCATTGGGAAACTGATAGCGCTCAGAAAAACCCGGTGAATCGGACAGAAATAACCCAGCCAGATCAACATCAAAATCATTGTCATTATAAATTTCAGCCCAGTCATCAAACTGTTTATATTCATCTTCTGCAGAAGAAAAGTTCGAAGCACTCACTTCATTGATATATAAATTTTTATTGGGTGTGGCAGTTGTAAATACAGCTTTCACTGATTCATCGGACTTAAGATCCAGGTATATCGTTGCGCTGGTAGAATTTGAGGCTCCCTCCCAGTGTGAAAATTTATATCCGGGCCGTGGAACAGCCATCAGGCGAAGCGGTATATTCCTGAAATACTCACCTGAAAACTTATCCGGCAGCCTCACCCCTGCAGCTTCTACATAGCCTTTGCGAGGATCATCCACGCTAAGGGAAAGTGTGTTGAGTCCGGGAATGCCAAATTTGTACTTCATATATTTCTTTATGCTATCGGGCCGGGTTGCTGCAAACTTGGCATCATATTGAGGGTTTGATAATCAAACTGGCCCAGGTTTGGTCTACCCCATTTCTGAGCATGTCTGGGAATCTCAGCTCTAATCATCCCGGCTATGCTGTCCAGGACTGCAAGAGCCGTATCTGGATGAAATACGGTATTCATAAAGCCCGCCATCCTTTGAATAAATTCATTCTTAAAAATCTCATTCTCAAGCAGGGCCCTGATTATTTTATCATCAGTAGCCCCTCGGGTGGCCCACTGCAGGGAATTGCCGGAATTGGGATATAAGCCCCATCCAAAATCAGTATCGAAAAGAATCCATCTCCATTTACCGCCCTCTCCATGATATCGCCAGTATTTGATATTATTCTGGGGCCAATCCTCATTTTCAAAGTAGATCTCTGCCAGATAATAATTCAAAAACTCGTTCACATCCATTAAAGTGGAAATATGCTTATAGTTGGCCTCCAGGGAAAAGTCATTCTGATCCACATAATCGATAAGGTCCGCATAAAGATCCCCTTCCCCGCAAATTACCTGGCCCCAATCAAAATAGGCCTCCTTTTCCAGCATATCAATCTGCTCCGGGTCGATTGAATAATTACTGGCCACGTAATGCTCATTGATTTTCTCTCGAACATTGAGTATCCCCCAATATTCTCCATTGAGGAAAACGTTTGCCGGCTGATAACCCAGGTAATCGATATCCATCTTGTTCATGACCAGGCTTTGCATAAAGCCATCTCTGAGTAGTGAATAGCCTGCATCGTTACCTGAATTCCTTAAGACCAATCCTTTAAACTCGGAAACATCCTTGGAAGAAAAAAACTGATAGAGAAGCTATCATCTCCGTATCTTTTTCTTGCATAAAGGGCCAGTGATTTAGAATCGGCGATACGTGAACAACCCCCAAAAATCTTTGTGCCGGCCATCTGGTTAATGACCTGTTTACCATCTGTCGTATAATACTCAATATTAATCGGTCTTTCCCAGTCACGATTCCAGTTTACGGGGATTTCGGAGCACAATCCGGGTATTCCCCTGTAACCCTCCACATAGATACCCTGGCCCCCACTTAAAAAATTATCAGCATTGGTCGAAATGGAGATAATGGGAATGGAAGACTCCTCATTCAGGAAATAGGTGTTTGTTTCTACCTTTCCGGGCAGCATATCCGCTTCATATACCCGGGCCCTGATAACCATGGAAGAGCTAATGTTTATGGGTGAATTGTATAGTTGCGAGGATTCTGTTGGCCAGGAACCATTTGTGGTATATCTTATTTCTCCCGAAGTGGAGCCGCTTGAAAGCGCTACGATCTGAGGGCCTGAATAAAGGCCTCCGGGCAGAGAAAAATTCAGCGAATCCGGAAAAATACCAGCACTGAAGCCAATACCAGTATTTGTCTTATTGGGAGTAGGATCCTTGAAAAAGGAATATTCTGAAGCTCCATCTGTATTGCGTCCATAGGAAATGTCGATGTATTGCTGGGGGTAAGAAATCTGATCCACTAATTCTCCCGAAGAATTTGCGATACTCAGATTCCCCCCATCCATATCCAATTTCAGCTGGCCATAGTGCCTGTTATCCGGGTCGATCCATATAATCGCCCGATTGCCAGGGCTTACATTTATATGTTCGGAAATATGATATTTCTGAAGATTCCCGGACTCATCAGATAAATAATAATTATAAAGGTCTATGGTATAGTTTCCCGAATTATAAATCTCTATCCATTGCCGGAAGTTTACGCTTGGATCAAGTACCGTCGTAATATTGGAAGCCTGAAATTCATTGATGAGTAGCTGCGACTTTACGGGCAGTATAAAAATAAACAGAATGAGTATAATTATCGGTCCTTTGGACATTCACAGATAGTTTATAAGTATACTTTTTGATCAGAATTGATCCTAAAACTATCATTTTCCAAGCTACATTATTTCCTGTTTTGATGAGGGTAAATATGGCTTGATTAAGAGTAAAAGAATGAAAACCATTTTCTTTATGTTTTAATGAAAAGCCTGACGCATTTCATCCATTCATTTGATCGATCGGTCACATGATATGGCAGACTGAAGAGCCTGGAAGGCATAATAATAATTAGCCAGGAATTGTTTTAAAATAGTATAATAATAGTTTTAACCCAAAATTGATCAAAGGTCCCTCAAAGAAGTGACCACAGAGTGCGCAATATGATCGAAGGTTATATGGAAAGCATTACCAACCGTTATGAGGTGATGCTCCCTGTAACCGCAGGAAAGGATTCACGTATCTTATTGGCTGCTAAAAAACGGTTTAAAGAGAAAGTACATTATTATATTAATAATCCAGAGCATATATCAGACAACATTGTCGATATTTTAGTTCCCAGGAGACTTCTGGCTGATCTAAACCTCGATTTCAATATTCAGGTTCCTTCAAGCGAAGAAGATGATGAGTTTAAGAAGATATATTTCCATTACAATGAATATGTAACCACGGAATTTTTTCCCATCATTTATAACTGTTATGACAAATTTCAAAATAATTTATCACGATTTATTTCAATGTTTGAAATTTGAGATGATTGTTCTGTATTACTGGGAGGAGAGGCTTGCTAGATGCATATTCTCGATTGAAATACTAAAAAAAAAAATTTATGGGATTACCTCGTCAATACCAGTTTCTCGGCAAAAGAACCTGATCCAGCAATGAAAATCAAAATGTAAATGCCGCTTTCCATTGTGTCCGGTAACTCAATTCTAAACTCCTCCTCAATGATCCCTTCGGAAAGATTGAGTTCAGTGCTAAAATGAACCCGACCGTTTAAATCTGCAACCCTGAGAAAGGATTGCTCCAACTCCGTATCTTGATTTTTGATCATAACTGTAAATCTTCCGTTATTTGGATTTGGAAAGAAGGAAAGTACCGTTGTATCATTGAGTGCTACATTGCGATAGATAAATTCTTTGGCATTACCGTATACTACCCCCTGATCGGTACTTACAAAAGGCGTTATGGTATAATTCACATTGGGATCAAGGGTATCCAGTTGAGTTGAGAACTGTATGGCACCAATGCCTGCATTATAATTAGTCATTACATCATCCTCTGAAAAAGCCCGGTTATAGACAGCTGCTAAATAAAAAACCCCTTTCCAAGGGCGATCCAGAGAAATTTCATTGCCCAATGCAAAGCGGTTGGCATCGCTCCATGTAGCGAAATTACCGGTTTTGTTGTTCCCGGAGGCTAGCCTCTCCCCATTTACATAAATATGCTCAGCACCATCACTATTCCGAGAATAGACTACATGATGGAGGGTTTCACTAAAAAACCCCGATTGCGTGGATAATTGAGGAAACCCATTTACTCCGTGGCCGAGGTATTCAGCCTAACATTATAGTTAAAAAAGGAAGAATTTCCCTCGTGCCCTAAGGTTATTGCGCGCTGTTCAGTTCCTTCAGATAAGGTTATAATTCTTGCCGGACCCGATTGGTTAATTAAATCTTGTCTTATCCAGGCTTCCATGGTTACCTCATTAGTCCTGGAAATCTCATCGATCAGTTTATCGGGCGATCCTTCATGTTCAATGATTGTATTTCCAACTAAGCGCAGTCCCTGCCCCTTCAACCATTGAGTAGCAATGCCTTCTTGATTGATTTTAAGATTCAGTGGTGTTCCATATTTAGATCGATCTTCAACATTGTCACCTTCGCCTTCAGAAAAATTATAGAGAACAATTAGACCATCTTCGATTCTTTTACCAATCATAACCTCAGATGAATTAGTTCCCTTGAGAATTATAGGATCTTGCAAAGTGCTCTCTGAGATGACTGCCTCAATTCCATAATTTATAAGTTCGGCATATCCAAAAGATTCTATCTCGGTAGTTGAGGATGGCTTAGAGGTGTTGGCCGAAATATCTGTGATATCAACTGTAGGTAATATAGGCGAGGTTGTTATATCTCCATTAACGGTGGATACATTGATTGCCGAGGATCTTTCACTTTCGTTCAGGGCTTCATCTACAGCGCTTACTGCTATGGAATAATTAATGCCGGATGATAATTGCACAATGGTCTCTCGAGCTTCTGTAGATTTCTCCCTCAATACATTGTTTACATACACATAGTACTCTCTGACTCCAACATTATCCGTGGATGGATTCCACTCCACTGAAATTGTTTTCTGGGTTTTATCCGTTTCAATTAAACCTGTCGGTACAGAGGGAGGATCCTCATCAGGATCTGCTGTCCTCATCAGTACTGAAGAAGAGAGTGCGCTGGAATTACCTGCCTCATCGTAAGCTATCAAAGCCAGTTCATATTCAGTATTGGGTTGAAGGCCCGTTACCCTATAGCTAGTGGATATTTCATCAGCTATCCACTCTTGGTTAAGGTAAATGCCATATTTCTCAACACCGATGTTATCTGTTGAGGCTTGCCAGGACAATAGCAAAGTATTTCCGGTCACATTACTAA
This sequence comes from uncultured Bacteroidota bacterium, assembly GCA_963713725.1. Classification (GTDB taxonomy): domain Bacteria; phylum Bacteroidota; class Bacteroidia; order Bacteroidales. The sequence goes on along the minus strand of CAVQMZ010000015.1, from coordinate 386,680 downwards.
TGGAAATTCCAGTGGGGATGGTTGGTGGCTCCCTGTCTGGATTTAGAGTAGTAACAAATATACTTAATGATCTTGGGCTCTCATTATTATTAAGGTCATTTGCCGAAACCGACATTGAATATCTTCGTCCAGGCTCGAATGATGTGAAAGTATAATTAGTTTCTGGCGAGGTCCCAATGGCAGTTCCATCCAAAAAAACCTTATACCAAGGGACTCCAACATTGTCCCGAGAGGCCTCCCATGCAATGGTTACAGAAGAATCAGTCGAATCAACAGCATGCAATCCCTGAGGAACTGTAGGAGGTTCAGTATCCGGAGTCGGTTATTTCCATCACTCCAGTCGACATCCCTGGGTGTTAATATTTCTCCATACATTGGATTGGCCTGTATTCCTCTTTTTACATCTGGATTATTCTCCAGATATTGATTGCTATATCTCCAAACAAAGACATTATCGATAAGCATCCACTCATCGCGTATAGTGGCCCATCCAGAATCACCTCCTCCAAAGAAAGCCTGGATTCGGGCATGATCCACACCTATATCTTTAAGATTTCTTAGCCTTAAATTAGTCCATGTACCATAAAGTTTGCCGTTGACATATCCCTCCATTATTCCATCGTTCAGGCCATCGGGTCCACCTATTTCAGTGGCTGTGGCTGTATTCATAACAATCCGGAATGTAATATCATACCACTTATCAGAGGAAACATCAAATGTATAATCCCAGCCCCTGGTATCACCATATTGTCCTGGCATATCCTGATGATAGATGTAAAATACAGGAGTTGGCCCCGGTTTAAACATGAGAGAACCGCCAAATCCTTCTTCCCATCCCGGCGTTATACCTTTTATAGGACCTCCCTGAAGTCCAAGAATTTTACCTCCCTGTACAGGCTCAAAACCGGGTTTGAACATAATTGAATAAGTAAGGTAGAGCTCTTCATAACTCCCTCCAAAGGAACCTGCCACTGGTATCCATGCTCAGCGTCCGCTGAATAAGTGCCCTCAGGGAATTTCCAGTGCATTACCGGGATTTCCGCTGACCCAGGTCGATATCTTCAATAATTGTTCGATCACCGGTATACACACCATTGGCAAATTCAGGATTCTGCCAATCCCTGGCCCATTGTTCTTTCTAATCGGCCAACAGGTGTCTTTTCCATATCCTGATAAAATATAATATCAAAATCATCAGGCTCTATTGATTGAAGTTCAGTAGATTTTATCTTCGCTTGAAACTATATCTTGAGAGAATACCGAAAACGATAACGATAACATGCACAAGAAGAATACTATTCTCATATTGAAGCTATATATTCTTTTTTGTGAAAGTTGAAATGGTAATGCTGCGCTTCCCTTCCCAACCCTTTTATTTTTCTAACCATAATCATCCTCTAAACACGGCACAAATATAATGGAATAATTACTCCATAAACCTTAATACGTAAACTGCCCTTAAATGTTGTTGACGCTTATGCAAACTTATCATAAAGTTTTTGACTAAGGTATAGACTAAAAAAGCTTGCAAATGGTTCTGTGGCAGAAAAAGAAAAGGAAAATATTAAAAAAGAATATTTGACAAACAGCCTATTTCGTGTGTTTATTCCACTTTCCGTTTCGGATCTTAACCACGATGGAGGGATAAATACCGTATAGGGAAATTTTCTCCTTCAGATAGCTCCTGAGGTATACAGACCTCAGGTGAGTATCGCTGCCTTCTTTTTTAATAAATATCAAACTGATATATCGGGGAATAAACTTTAAAAGATCGTATACGGATCTTAGCAAACTGAAGAAACGATTCTGATATTTCAAGGCATTAAATCCACGATCACCTTTTGATAAAGATGCATATGCCTCTAAGATAGTTTCGGCCCGGCCAAATTCGGTAAGTTTTACCAGGTATTCCCATGTCAGCCGCCCGGGAGGCATAAAATGATAAAATGTCAGATCCGATCGATAAAATAATTTTTGCCCGCTAAGGATGACAGCCAGGCATAATTCGGAATCTTCTCCAGAGCTTATATGATTTCCTTTTCTTCCTGTTAACTGGAATTTAAAACCGTTTTCCTGCAGATTATCCCGGGTGCTTTTTCGGGTATTTAAGCCAACCCCATACAGGCTTGTAGTTCGTTCACCTGAGCTGGCCCCCTGGGGGCCCACTGCATAGGATTCTTCGTAACTGGAAAACCAGGCTGGTGGAGTTTCTTCAAATGCTGCCGTTCCAAAGCCACCCATTATACCAATTTCCATGTCGGAATACATGGTGTCAAAGACCTTCTGAATCCATTCTTCTTCGACCCAATTATCATCATCCACAAAAGAAATAATCTCGAAATGAGCTTCCTCAAAACCTCGCCTTCTGGCATGGCTGATCCCAGGATTCGGTTCATTCACAACCCGCAGCTCCACACCAGGCAATGTCCAGCATTCCTTCGCCACCCCACCTGTTCGATCAGTAGATGCATTATCCACCACCAGGACCTCCCAGCCAATCTGAGACTTAAGTTTCTGATTTTGTAGACAGGCGAGCACCTTGGGAATTCTCAACTCACTATTATAACAACAAATGACAATGCTTATTCCTCGCTCCATGAAGGTATTTCGTAAAAAAGTAAGTGTCAGAGACACATAAGAAGGCATAAAATTAGTCAAATATTTTTATTCGGCTATTTTTGCACTTTAATAATTCAAGTAAAAAATGGTGCAGACTGTCAGCGTTATGGACTACGATGTATTTTCAGAGGATCTGGAATGCTCTACCCACTTAATTAAAGAACCTCATAGGCTTTGGAAAAGCTACATGGTCTATCCTCCCCTCTTTTTTATCTATATGCTTGAGTTTAATTTTCAAATCCAGATGAAGAATATATACCTTTACCCCCTTACCGCCCGAACTAAGAATGCGGTCATTAATCCCTATATCGGGAACCTGAGGGATGCTCTGGGAAAGAATTATAATGTGCTCAATGCCCATAAACCTTCCACCACTGGGATTTTCGATATTCTCAGGTATATCAGGAAAGTGGATGTGGTCTATTTTAACTGGAGTGAAGAACTCCCCTCACTGCACAGGGGTAGGGCCCAGGGGATATTCCTGCTTGTTTTGCTGCAATATCTGAAGCTGTCAGGAGTTATGATCGTTTCAACACTGCATAATAAAAAATCACATTTCGATAAGCACAGCAAACTTAAAAAAAGACTCTATGGACAGATGCTAAAGAAAAGTGACCTGATAATCACTCATGCCAGAGGGATTAGATATTATTCCTAATGGAAAAAGGGCTTCTTTTCAACATCATCCCGTGAGCATACCCATTGCCACCACTAATCACCATCAAGAAGTCTGAATTCGACATCATCATCTGGGGAACCATTCACCCTATAAAGGAATCTCTGCCTTTCTGAAGTTTATGGAGGAGAGAGAGCTTATCCGAAAATACAGGATTCTGTTGGCAGGGAAAATCACTACACCAGAACTTGCAAAGGAACTTGAGGCCTACAAGCAAAAGTATGACAATCTGGAAATAATGGGCGGGTATGTCGAGATCGAAAGACTCATAGAACTCATTCAGGCTTCAAAAATAACGCTGTTCACCTACCACTCCGAGTCAATTCTGAGTTCGGGAGCATTGATGGATTCACTCACATACGGAGCCACCATTGTGGGGACCCAGGGGGGTTGGAGCATTTAAGGATTTGTATGAACTGGGGCTGATCGAAACCTATAACGACTTCAGTTCACTGGTCGACTTAGTCGACCTACTGTGAACTTCCCCGGAGGAGAACCACACCAGAAAATTAAGAGTGGCTGAATTTATGGAAGCAAACAGCTGGTCTCAGTTTTCAACATCTCTTTTGAAACTTATTGGACAATAATAAATAAAGGCTCATTTAAACAAAAGGAAGTAATCATCAGAAAATTGTATTATACGACACTATGGCCGCTTAAAACTTTAACGAACTCTTGTGGGTAAGAAACCAAAAAAATATAAATTTGTACGCTTCACAAAATCATCAATATGAAGAAAATTGCACTTATTACGCCCATGTTACAACCCTATAGAATTTCATTCTATGATAAGCTATCCAAAATGGGAGAAGGGTACCAGTGGAAGATTTTTCATGGTGTTCCTCAGGCAGAGGACGGTAGACCCAATTATAAAGAGGAGACCAGCTTTGATGAGGAAGGATTCACGGAACATAAGTATTTCCTGGGACCATTTAAGGTTGTGAATAACAAGGGGCTCTTTGGAGCGATCAAAGATTTTAATCCAGATCTGCTTATTTTACAAGGCATTACAGGTGATATCAGCAATAGGAAAGCTATTTCCTGGGCCAGTAGAAAAGGGAAAAAGGTTATTGTATGGACATGTGGTTGGGAACCAGGCCTGGCTCAGGGATTCTTATTGTCATTTAAGAATCAACTGGTATCTACTTTTTTCAAAAAAGGAGATCTGCATCTCACATATAGTACAACCGCCAATGAGTATGTGGAATCGATGGGGGTTAGCCCTCAGAAGGTAATCACCGCATATAACGGCATCGAGATAGACCATCTTCTTGCTACGGAGGATGAGGTTTTGGCTAAATCCAATGATATCGTTAAGGAACTGGATTTAAGTCAGCACACCAGCTTTCTGTATGTGGGAGGGCTCATCCAGGAAAAAGGGTCGATCTTCTATTAAAAGCTTTTAAATTGCTCAGAGAGAAGAACTATAACATTAAGCTTATTATCGTGGGAGATGGCCCTCTAAGGGAGCAGGTTCAGGAGATAATCAATGAATTGAATGATCCCAATGTGATCTATCTAGGACGGATTATTGATGGGGTTGATCCTTATTTTGCAGCAGCTGATTGTTTTGTATTACCCGGAATTGGTGGTTTGGCATTAAATCAGGCCATGTTTTGGAGAAAAACCTGCATTGTAAGTGAAGCAGATGGCACTGAAAATGACCTGGTAATTGAATCTGAAACAGGTTTTAGATTTAAAAAGGATGATCTTCAAAGCTTAACCAGCGCCATGGAGCGAAGAATTAACTGCAGTCCATCTGAAATTGACGAGATGTCGGCAAAATCACGGGAGATCATTGAAACAAAGAGTAACGTGAATTCAATGGTTCAAATATTTTCCGAATCTGTTGTTAATCTGCTAAAGGATCAGGACTAATCTACCAGAAGATTTTCATTCTTTCTCCTCACCCCAAAGTATCCCAGGGTTTTCCACTTTAAGAAACCTCATTACATCCAGGCTTTTGGGGTGTTAGCTGAATCAATAAGATCAGGTGATTCTATCAGCCCGGTATCCGGCTCCTCGCGTTGATTTATATACATATCAATCATGTACAACAACATACAGTTGGTCAGAATATTAACACTGCTTGTGCCGAAAGCCCCTCCACCTGTAACCAGTGTAAGCATAATACCCATGAAATTATACTTAATAAACATTAAATTTTCTGGAAGCCCGGCTGAGAGGGAACGATAAAAGATAATGAACACTCCAATGACAAAGAGCACTCCGTACTTAGTATACTCACCAAGAAGACCTAAATCCGCACGGTAATAGCCATAACGTTCAGCAATGCCAACTATTCTCAATCCATAACCTGATGAGCCAGGGGCACCGTTCCCAATGAGGTAGGCTAAATTGTTCTTATAAAAATCCGTTAGGAAAAAGCGAGCAGCTCTCAAACGAATACCACTTTCCGCACTGTTGCTCTGACTGACTGTCAAATCAAACATGGCATTGATAATATCCTGAAATATTAAATAGACCGGAATAAGAGCCAGGCCTATGAGAACAAAAAAAAAGACCCGGGACTTAACCACTTTGCTCTGAAGCATGAATATGATCGACAGTAGTAAAACAGCCCCTATCACCTGGCGGGTGCCCAGAAGAACAAATACAATCCAGGCAGCCAGTAAGAGAAGTATATACTTGATTCTATAGGTGCTGAAAAAGGAATAAAGCCAAATGAAATATGCAATAACCAGGAACCCGGCTCCGGGCATAAATATCCGCAGGGTACCTCGGTCAATGAACATTTTACTTTTTATAAGAGCCGTCGGATAAACCAGATATTGTGCCACATAAAGGACCATGTAAACAATAGCCAGAGCAATAATGGTTTTTACAATATACTCAAGGGAAATCTTCAAATAATGAAGCAGAAAATAAATCAGGTAATAATAGATTACCCGCTGTGCCAAAAGTGTGGTGGAAAATGCTTGTTCTTGAAAAACATAGGCCCCAATCATACTGAAAGTCACTGAAACAAGAATCAAAGCAATGGGAAGAGTAAAACGCATTTTTCCCAGGTGGCGTTCTCCATATATAAAATATAGAAACGAGAAAAAGAGAATGATGGCTACCCCGGTCATTTCGATCACCTCAATTACCATATCCGGAAGAAAGACCAGGGTAAAAAACTCCAGGGAGCACAATATCACAGATATCAGAATGACCTTCCTAAACATTTGCAGGCAATTTCATACCTTAAAGTAGATAAATTTATTTCTTCCTGACAATATTGTCCTCAAAGATTTGGACAATAAATCTAAATCCATAAGCAGGGAATTGATACAAATAGCTGAAAAAAGGCCATTTTAAAAAGCGCAGAGACAGCATAGGGGCATACCAGTTATTCATAAACCATTGAACTACAAATTTAGTGACTACGATCCCAAGAATACCGTAGGTCGGAATGGTGAAAAAACCAATACCTACAATAAGGGCACCGGATATGGTTGCCGGTAAAACAAAGGGTACATGGTTGGTTGATGTATAGATGGTCGCATGAAAGGATGCGTGCAAATCAAGAATTTCAGTAATGGCGATGATCGCAAAAATAGTCAGACCGACAAACCTGGTATCGATGGAGGGGAAGAGGCCCAGAATGCTATTTCCAAAAAGGCCAAGGAAAACCGATCCTGCTATCAGGACTCCAAAACCGAGAAACATATATTCGGATGCCTTCTTCCGGAGAACCATCATGTTCTTTTCCGCTGCCAGAGTGTATATCTTGGGGACATTGGAATAAAAAGGAGCCCGGGCGATATTCAGTAGAAAGGTAAATATCCTCATGGTAAAGAGGAAGCTCGCCATCAGTGCCACATCGCTAATCTGAGCAGCCAGGATGGATGTGCCCGACTGAATTCCATAGGCACCCCAGAAAAGAAGCCCTGTTCTCCAGGTGGCCGACCACAAGGATCTGAAAATAACCGGATCAAATTTGTTTTTCTTTGGAATCTCAACCTGCTTTTCCCGGAACCACTTTAAAACAAACCATCGCAGATAAATATACCTGACGATCGATTCAAGGAGCATGATACCAATCAGGTAAGCGGGTCCAAGCTTGAAGAGCAGAAGAATGACAAAGGCTATTACCCGCAGGATCCCCTGAAATGCACCAAACCGGGCCTCCTGGGCCACATAACCCAAACCACGCATATAGGAGCTCCACTTCACTCCCATGATCATGGTATAACAATAAGGGATAATGATCAGGTAGGCAACCCAGAGATCAGTCTGGTGATCCGATATTGTCATAATATTCCATACAGCGGCAATTCCCCCGGTAAGCAGGATAATCACCGTAAACATTCCCAGGAAGATGTAGATTCTGTTGACCGTACCTAACAAATTAACCAGGCTGGGAAAATGGGGTTCACCCTGTTCAATTTCATCAATTTCATCATACTCCTTTTTATTTCGTGGCAGATATTTCGCTCCAGCCTTGAAATAGGAAACTGCGCGAACCAGGGTGGCCCCGAAACCGGAATCTGCAAGCATTGCGAATCCTATGATGGTGTTTATAAAAAACCAGAAGGATTGCTCAACCTCCGTAAACAACCCCAGGATCAGGGGGAGGACAAAGAGCGCACTTCCAAATCGGATAAAATAGGATGCCCACGACATCATGGTGGGACTGTTGTATATTCTTTTTAACATGCTTGTTTCTCTCTCTTAAATGAATCAGAAAGCACAAATCTTACACTCATATGAAAGCTTTGGATTTTCTACTGATAAAGGACTTGGATATAATACGTAAAGCAATAGAAAAGGATACAATAAGCAGCGTATAAAATATTATCTTTGACGAATCAAAAAAAATGAAGTACCTATGAAAGAAAAGTTGACCATTGCACTTCCGGTATATAACAGGACGGACTTCGTGAAAAGTGCACTGGACAGTGCGGTAAAGCAGACTGTTCCATGCAGTATATTACTGATTGACAACAATTCACCCCATGATGATTTTAAAAAAATTGTTGATAGCTACGAGGGCTTTGATATTAAATACATCAAAACCGAAGAAACGGTTCCCCAGGATGAAAATTTCAACAACTGTTTTCGTTATGCCGAGACTCCCTGGGTGACTGTCCTTCACGACGATGACATGCTACATTGCCAGTTTGTGGAGTACTGCCAGAATATCTTTGAAAAATACGGTGACAAAGTAGGCGGTGTTATGGTACCAAGCTTTGTGGATGAAGAGGAATGGTCAGAGATCTATACAAAAAAACCAATGACCGACGATATACGATTTGTCAATGAGGCCTACTTTTATTTCAACACAGTACCCTTTCCGGGTGTACTTGTAAATAAAGACGTTGCCCTTAAGATCGGAGGTTTTAACAATGCGCTTTTTCCCGTGGCTGACTTCGACTTCTGGTATCGTTATTCCAGGGAAATGCCCATGATTTACATTGCAGAGTCCATGGCCTTTTACCGCATTTCTGCTTCCCAGTCGACCAATAACATGGTGACTGATATGATCAACAATATCTATGAATACAGGATGCGCCTGATCAAGGCCGGTAAGAAGAATAATTGTCTTACCCGCCTGGCCCTGGAAGAGTCCAGAATCGAAAACATCAGCTACTTTAAAAAAACCTATGACAACCTGGTTTTACCCGATAGCTTCGTCAATGACCGGGCGATGAAAAGGGCTAAAAGATGGCTGGCCCTGCCCCTTGTGGGAAAACTGGTGCGCAGATATAAAAGGAAAATTGCTTTTTCACCTGCAAATTAGGCATCCTACAGGCAACCTTTTTTATTTTTTTAGAGACTTAATGAAGATGGGCAAAGCCCATCTGGAAATTGAATAAATACAGAATATGAAGAAAATTACACTTTTTCTGCTGACCCTTATGATGGGTTTCCTGGGAATGGTCCAGGAGGTAAACGGACAAACCAAGGTCTTTGACCAGGAAATCACCTGGACCCATACGCCCTATGATTACGGTGGCTATGGATTCTACTGGTGGCACAGAACTGACGGCGGAGTATATAACATCAACTATGGAGATATGCCCTCAGACAACTGGGCTTCTCCTAATAACTATTATAACGGAGAGTTCACCATGTCGGTTGAGGTGATTTCACAGCCAACGGATGAACCCTTCTATTTACAGTTTGGGATATGGGGTGATATTCATAAAGGCAGCTTACATACTGAAACAGTTGCAGGAAGGCAATGGGTGTCAGGTGGAGCCGGCTCTTCGGGTTCATGGAGCCTGGGAAGCCCCTCCGGCTGGTGGAATAAGCAAGCCGGTGATCCGCTTGATTTCAGCAGAGCCGATGATTTTTACCGCATTGGTGTGGTTCTTTGGGATGGTGCCGAAGTTTGCATACCCATGGGACATGACTGGAATACCGATGGCTGTCCTGAGAATGCCGGCAAATACTTTCCAATGACAATTAAGATAAGTGTTTATGCCTCAACGAGCAGTGGGCCTCCTCCTTCCGAAACTCCCAGCTATACAATTGACTACATCAACGAAGAAACCATGGAGGCGGTGGTTCCTGAACACGAGTATAGCTTCGACGGAACCAGTTATACAACTGGGTCTAACAACTATGTTACCCTTACTCCCGAGCAGACCACCTACTTCAGGGTGAAGACTGATCCAACCAAGCTTCAGACTCTGAATGTTCCAGCCAGGCCCTCAGCCCCCTCATTTGGAATAGATTATACCAACGAGAGAACCAACGAAACCATAAGCGATGAATACGACTATTCATCCAATAGCGATATGAGTTCATCTTCGAGAGGAGTCGGATCCTATGTGAGCCTGACTCCGGGATCCAATAAATATTTCAGGAAACGGGCCACAGGATCAGCCTTTGCTTCCAACATACAAAGCCTTACTGTTCCCGGAAGACCCGGAGCACCGTCCTTTGGAATTGATTATATGAATGAGCGGACAAGCTCGGCCGTAAGCAGTGACTACCAGTATTCCGACAACAGTGATATGAGTTCAGCCACCACAGGCACGGGATCACAGCTAAGCCTGAGTCCGGGATCCAATAAATATTTCAGAAAGCTGGGATCTGCGAACCAATTTGCTTCCAGTATCCAGAACCTGAACGTTCCTTCCCGACCTGCAGCTCCGGCATTTGGAATCGATTTTATAAACAGCCGTACCTCCACCCCTGTTGCCAGCACGCATGAGTATGGAAGTTCATCGGATATGTCCGATGCTGTATCAGGAAGCGGTGCCTACGTGGACATTGCTCCATTGGCTACAATATATTTCAGGACAAAGGCCACAGCATCGGCCTTCCTTTCCGATATCCAGACCCTGGAAGCCCCGGGTCAGCCAGAAGCCCCCTCCTTCCAGATTGATTATTTGAAGGAGGAAATCTCCAGTCCCATTGGAAGTGGATATGCCTATGGGTCTACTCCTGATCTGAGCGATGCCACCCAGGGAAGCGATAACATCCTGAAGGTAGTTCCGGGCGAGAACCTGTATTTCCAGGCCCTGGCTTCCGCTTCAGGATTTGCTTCTGAAATACAAACGCTTGTTTCTCCTGTCAGACCGGGAGGACCAAGTATCGGGATTAATTTTATGAATGAAACCACGGATCAGGCGATCACCTCCGGACTTCAGTATTCAAGCAGCCCGGGCTTTGAGATTGCCACGGGTGGTACAGGCGCTGCCATGGATGTGATTCCGGGAGCTGACATCTATTTCCGGTATATCGGAACAGCTTCAAGCTTTGCATCCGAGGCCTTCCATCTTCAGGTTCCTGAAAGGCCTGTGATTGCCAGCATGGAAACGGGGACAACAAACCTTTATCCCTTTATTGCAAGCATTAGCTTTACACAGGAGATCAGCGCACTGGAAAGCTCCAGTCTGACCATTGTGAATGCAGATATGAAGAACCTGAGCCTGAAAAGTGCCGGGACCAATGAAACGGTCTTTGAGGGGCTGGTTTATGCCACTGCCAAAGATGTCATCTCCATTTCCATCCCGGCAGATGCCACAGCGGAAGGAAACTTTGTTTCCAGTAAATTTGAGATTCTTTATACCGGCGACTTGCCGAATGTGGGTATTGAGTCAAGTAATCTCAACACCTTTACAGTATTCCCCAATCCTGGGAAAGGAGTATTCCATATGAAGTTTGAGAACTTTAATCCCCAGGCTGACTATAAAGTGGATTGCTGCTCCATTACAGGTGAACTTGTCCATTCTGAGACTTTCTTCGGCACCGAAGATGTGCGAATGGATCTGTCAGATCTGTCCGATGGCTTTTACTTGCTGCGACTCTCAGAGAACGGTATGGAACGCGGCGTGGTGAAATTGATAATCAAATAGAAGAAGGCTTTTAGCCTACTACTACTTCGAAGAAAGGGTGGTCCTGCCGGATCACCCTTTTTTTTAAACTTTTTATCGGCCCTCTTCTTTATTTCATACATCCATTAGACATACAGATCAGCTTAGTTAACAGAACTTTGACAGATGCATCCCAAACCTTGATGAACATTAGGTCTTTATTTAGACTAATTCTTTATATTGTCCGCCCGAAAAAAAATGAAATTATGAAAAGAATTATACTATTCACATTGACCCTGACCTCGGTCTTCCTGGGAATGAAGCAGGATCTGAAAGGACAAACCAAGGTTTTTGATCAGACAATCACCTGGTACCATCCTCCCTACGAATACGGAGGTTATGGATTCTATTGGTGGCATCGAACCGATGGTTATTCAAATATCAATTACGGGAATATGCCCAGTAATAACTGGCTTTCTCCCAATGACTATTATAATGGAAACTTTACCATGTCTGTGGAGGTTATGTCACAGCCCACCAATGAACCCTTCTATTTACAGTTTGGAATATGGGGTGATCAACATAAAGGCAGCTTACATACGGAAACAGTTGCGGGAAGGCAATGGGTGGAAGGAGGATCCGGCTCTAAGGGTTCTTACAACCTGGGAAGTCCCTCCGGCTGGTGGAATAAGCAAGCCGGTGACCCTCTTGATTTCAGCAGAGCTGATGATTTCTACCGCATTGGTGTGGTTCTCTGGGATGGTGCCGATATATGCATCCCCATGGGGACAGAGTGGAGTTCGGATGGATGTCCTGATAATGCCGACAAGTACTTTCCAATGACAATTAAGATAAGTGTTTATGCCACAACGGGCAGTGGTCCGCCACCACCACCGCCTACCGAAACTCCCAGCTATACAGTTGACTACATCTACGAAGAAACCCTGGAGGCGGTGGTTCCTGAACACGAATATAGCTACGACGGGACCTCTTATACTACTGGGACCAACAACTATGTTACCCTTACCCCCGGGCAGACCACCTACTTCAGGGTAAAGGCTGATCCTTCGAAGGTTCAGACTCTGAATGTGCCAGCCAGGCCTTCAGCCCCCACTTTTGGAATTGATTATGTCAATGAAAGGACCAGCTCAACGGTTAGCAGCGAATATCAATACTCATCAAACAGCGATATGAGTTCATCTACTTCGGGAGATGGATCCTATGTTAGCCTGACTCCGGGATCAAGTACTTACTTCAGGAAATCGGCCACTGGCTCTGCATTTGCTTCCAACATTCAGGAACTATTTTTGCCATCTGGTAGCACTCCCGACTACTCCATCGATTATTGGGATGAGAGGACCAACAAAGTGATATCATCTGAGGATCAGTTCAGCTATAACAGTGATTTTTCCGGAGCCGAAGATGGAAATGGTCAGTACCTTTATCTTACACCAGGCAGGAATGTATATTTCAGATCGAAAGCTGACAACTCTAAAAAACAAACGCTTACAGTTCCATACAGACCGGAGGCTCCCTCTTTTGAAATTGATTATATCAATGAAAGGACCAGCACAACGGTGAGCTCGGAATACAGTTATTCTGACAATGGCGATATGAGCGCCTCATCCAGTGGAGACGGTTCATTTGTAAGCCTGATCCCCGGATCTGATAAATATTTCAGGAAGTCAGCCACAGGATCAGCCTTTGCTTCAGGTATTCAGGAATTGCTTGTACCCTCCAAACCAGATGCTCCCGCTGTTGAGATCGATTTTATGAATAGCAGGACAAGCATGATAATTGAAAGCACCACCGAATATGCGACGCAAGCAGACATGTCGGATGCTGCATCCGGAACAGGGGAATATGTGGAGATCAGCCCCGGTGCCGTGTTATATTTCAGAACAAAAGCTAATTCATCTGCCTTCCTTTCAAATATTCAAACTCTTGAAGCACCGGCCAGACCTGTTGCGCCATCATTCCAGATAGATTACATGAAGGAAGAAATCAGCGCTCCAATAGGTAGTGCCTATGTATATGGAAGCATGGCCGACCTTAGCGATGCCAAACAGGGTAGTGATAATATCCTGAAGGTTGTGCCGGGAGAAAGGCTCTATTTCCAGGCAATGGCTACAGCATCCGCCTTTGCATCTGAAATACAAACGCTGACAGCTCCTGCAAGGCCGGCCGGACCAAGCCTGGGAATTGACTTTGTAAATGAAAGGACCGATGTAGCCATCTCCTCCGATATGCAGTACTCTGGTAATTCCTCTTTCGACCCGGTTATGGACGGAACAGGCGCTGCACTTGATCTTATTCCAGGGACTGATATATATTTCAGGACCAAGGGCAGTGCATCAACATTTGCCACTGAAGGATTCCAGCTTATTGTTCCGGAAAGACCTGTAATTTCCAGTACTGAATCAGGAACTACTACCTCCTACCCTTTGCTGGCAAGCTTCACATTCTCCCAGGAGATTGTTTCTCTGGATGCATCCTCTATTACTATGGTTAATGCGGAACTGAATAATATAAGCATAACCGGTGCCGGTAGTGGGGAAACCGTATTCCAGGGTCATGTATATGCCACTGCCAATGATGTAATTTCCATGCAGGCTCCGGCCAATGTGGTTGCTGAAGGAAACTTTGTTTCCAATAGCTTTGAAATAGAATTTACCGGTGATTTACCAGGAACAGGTATGGAACAAAACCGCTCCGGTGGGTTCACTGTCTTCCCGAATCCCGGGAACGGAGTATTCCATCTGAGCTTTGATAAATATAGTACTTTGGCCAATTACAGGCTTGAATTATGCACCCTCACCGGAGAGCTGGTTCATACTGAAACTTTTGCTGGAGAACAGAACTATGCAGTAGATCTGTCAGCATATCCCAGTGGCCTTTACCTGATGCGGGTATTCGAAAATGAAAGTATAAGTTCGGTATTGAAACTGATTATAAAATAAGTAACAGGATTATATCTGAATAGTATTGAATGGGAGGCTGTATCGAAAAATACGGCCTCCTTTCTTTTATGGGCGAATCCTATTTTCGGAATTTAGCCCCGAGGATGAGGAAAATGTATTGGAAGTTGCCTATGAAATATCTTTTCCACATGCGACGAGGTTCCTGGATAAAACGATAAAACCATTCCAGTCCGTTCCTCTGCATCCATTGGGGGGCTCTTTTTGTCACACCTGCCACCACGTCAAATGCTCCACCCACACCAAGGTTGTAATTCAATCCCGAGAGTATCTCACTATTGTTGTAAATGAAATTTTCTTTTCGAGGTGAAGGCATGGCTAGGAAAAGTATATTAGCACCACTGTCGGCAATTTGCCGGGCAATCTCCTGCTCATCTTCATCTTTGAAATACCCGTTCCTGTATCCGGCAATCACTTCGTCTCCGAATTTCTCCGAATAGATCTGGAGAACTTTTTGAACCACCTCCTCCTGTGCACCCAAAAAAAAGCACTTAAACCCCTTCTCGGCAGCAAGAGCAACCAGATTTTCCATGACTTCAGTGGCAGGAACCCTTTCCGGCAAAGGATCTCCGAGAAAACGACAGGCCCATACAATGCTCTGACCGTCCGCACTTATTAAATCAGAGGAAGTGACACTTTTACGCAAATCTTCATCTTTTTGCATGGCGACCATGGTCCAGGCATTGATAACGACGTGACTTATCCGTTCTCCTTGCTGGATAGTATCCTGTATAAGTCCCAGGGTTTCCTCCATGGTCATGGCATCCACCGGTATACCCAATAAATCAGATTTTTTAGTGATTCCTTCCATTTATGTTTAAGTTAATCCTATAAAAGTATCAATTTATCAGGAGTTGTGGTCACTTCCAAAAAATAGTAGCTGGTTTTAGAAACTAATTATGGGATGACTCGTTAAAGAGACTATCTAAGCCTTGATTCGATTGGAATTTGCTTTTTTACTCAATCGAATGTGTTAATTTTACTAGAATTGAACTCAAGTATTCATCACAATTTCCATAAATAAATACCTATGAATTTAAAGTCATTCGAAAATAAAACGCTTTTAATTACAGGTGGAACCGGATCTTTCGGAAACGCAGTCCTTGACGGCTTCCTGGATTCCGGTCTGAAAGAGATTCGGATCTTCAGCCGAGATGAAAAAAAGCAGGATGATATGAGAAATCGCCTGAACAATCCGAAGGTGAAATTTTACATTGGTGATGTAAGGGATTCCAGGGCAGTTGACCAGGTGGTTAAAGGAGTGGATTTTATTTTCCATGCAGCAGCATTGAAGCAGGTCCCTTCCTGCGAATTTTTCCCGGTGGAGGCTGTGAGAACAAATGTACTGGGAGCTGAAAATGTCCTGATTTCTGCGGAGAAATATTCAGTATCCAGGGTTGTGGTATTGAGCACCGACAAGGCGGTTTACCCGATTAATGCCATGGGGCTTTCAAAAGCCATGATGGAAAAGGTAATGGTATCCCGTTCCAGAAACCTTAACGGCACAGGAGTCGTATTCTGCGGCACACGTTATGGAAATGTGATGGCCTCCAGGGGTTCCGTCATACCTCTTTTCGTAGAACAATTAAAAGCCGGGAAAGACATTACTGTTACAGATCCGGAAATGACCAGGTTTATGATGACACTGGGAGATGCTGTTGACCTTGTAATATACACTTTCACCCATGGTGAAAATGGTGATATTTTCATTCAGAAGGCTCCGGCTGCCACCATTGAGGTACTGGCGAGGGCTTTAATGGAGCTATACGGCATCGAAGTCCCGGTGAAAGTAATCGGAACCCGTCATGGTGAAAAACTATACGAGACCCTTGTAAACAGGGAGGAGATGGTAAAAGCCCAGGATATGGGAGAATATTTCCGCATCCCTGCTGATACCCGGGACCTGAATTATGCCAGATTCTTTTCTGAAGGACAGGACAGCATGTCGGGAATCGAAGAGTATCATTCCCATAATACGGCGAGACTCAACGTTGAGGGAATGAAAAAGCTCCTGCTGAAGCTTGACTTCATCAGGGAAGATCTCAAATCTTAAATCATGATTTAATGTTACATGTAGGAATTACCGGACAAGCCGGGTTCATGGGCACACATTTGTTCAATTACCTGAGCCAGGATAAGGATCAATTTTCCATGGTTCCTTTCAGGGATGAATATTTCCAGGATGAAAACATTCTGAAGCAATGGGTGCAAAAATGCGATGTAATCGTTCACCTGGCAGCCATGAACCGCCACAACGATCCCGATGAGATCTATAACACCAACCTCAAACTGGTGAAAAGTCTGATTGGGGCACTGGATGAGACATCTTCCACCCCCCACCTGCTGTTTTCAAGCTCTACTCAGGAAGCAAGGGACAATCCCTATGGTAAGTCAAAAAGGGAAGGACGCGAGTTACTGGTAGAATGGGCGAAGAAATCCGGTGCCACTTTCTCCGGACTGGTTATCCCCAACGTATTCGGCCCCTTTGGGAATCCTTATTATAATTCAGTGGTGGCAACATTCAGCCACCAGCTCAGCCATAAAGAAACTCCAAACATCGATGTGGATGGAGAATTGAAGCTGATCTATATTGGAGAGTTATGCAAAGAATTCCATGATTGCATCCTGGAGCAGAAGGCAGACGATGCGATAATGGTTCAATCCACTGGCTCAATCAAGGTATCGGAACTATTGTCCCTCCTGCTTCAGTATAAAAAAGACTATATTGAGAACGGTATGATCCCGGAATTACCTGATCCCTTCCACAGAAACCTGTTTAACACTTTTAAATCCTACATGGATATCCCGAATCACTATCCATATGAGCTGACAAAACACAGCGATGACAGGGGTAGTTTTGTGGAGACGATGCGATTGGGATTAGGTGGACAGGTCTCATTCTCCACCACCCTTCCGGGGATCACAAGGGGAAACCACTTTCATACCCGAAAAATTGAAAGATTTGTAGTGGTTAAGGGAGAGGCAATCATCCGCCTGCGCAAAATAGGCAGCGATGAGTTGATTGAGTACAAAGTTTCGGGAGATGCTCCCGCCTTTGTGGATATGCCCGTATGGTATACTCATAATATTACAAACATCGGAGATGAAGAGCTTTATACGCTCTTCTGGATCAATGAGTTCTATGACCCGAATGATCCCGACACTTACTTTGAAGAGGTGTAATATTGAAAGAATATGATGGAAAAATCGAAGCTTAAAGTAATGACGATAGTGGGAACCAGGCCTGAGATTATCAGGCTTTCCCGCACAATGTCCCTCCTGGAAGAACACCTGGATCATATAATGGTACACACGGGACAGAATTATGACTATGAGTTAAATGAAATATTTTTCTCCGACCTGGAGCTAAAGAAACCGGATCACTTCCTGGAGTCTGACACTTCCTCCCTGGGGGCGACAGTCGGTGATATCATGAAGAAAACAGAGAAGGTATTGAAAAAGGAAAAACCCGATGCACTGTTGGTTCTGGGGGATACAAACTCCTGCCTCGCAGCCTATATCGCCAAGCGACTAAGGGTTCCGGTATTCCACATGGAAGCCGGAAACAGGAGCTTTGATTTCAATGTGCCTGAAGAAATTAACAGGCGGATAATCGATCACATTGCTGATTTTAACCTGGTTTATACCGAGCATGCCCGAAGGCATCTGATCAGTGAAGGATTGCCACACAGACGGATATATCTTACGGGATCACCCATGAAGGAAGTACTTGATCATTACCGGGAAAAGATTGATAATTCAGGGGTGCTAAATACCTTAAAACTAACCCGGGGAGCGTATTTCATGGTAAGTGTGCACAGAGAAGAAAATGTGGACAACCCAGAGAACCTTGAGAGTATATTAGATGTGCTGGATTCTTTGGTCAAAGAATATGGATTACCGGTTATCGTTTCAACCCATCCGAGAACCAGGAAGCGTCTTGAAATGAGCAAAAGGAAGATGAACAAAAACATTCAGTTTCTAAAACCTTTTGGCTTTACCGATTATGTGCATCTTCAGCAAAATGCAAAATGCACGATCTCGGACAGTGGTACCATCAGTGAGGAATCAGCGATTCTGTCTTTCCCGGCTATTTCACTCAGGCAATCAATGGAGCGCCCTGAAGCCCAGGATGCCGGGACCATCATCCTTACGGGCTTTGATCCTCAGATTGTATTGGATTCAATCCGCCTTACTATAAGCGAACTGGAGAAGGGATCCTATACCCACATTCCCGAGGATTATTCGATTACGAATACCTCCTGGCGTGTATTAAAACTAATCATGGGTAATGCCAGACTGAGTAATAGGTGGCATGGTATTAATACTCCCAAATAAGCACCTGTTAGATTTGATTATTGGTTAGAGGCCCAGCATGAGTGGATCCACACCCATCTCATTGAAGCATTTTACCAATCTCATCCATATATACCGAGTTCATCACGATAACCACATCAGGCTTATACTCTGCCAGGAATTCAGGTATCACGTACTGGATTCCTACTCCGGGAATATAGTTACCACTCATATGGGGATTGATATCCACCACGTGCTTAATCACTCCCGATATCATTGAACTGGGTCAGGAAGCCTACTGACTTGGAACCTCCTCCCCAGATCACCACCTTTTTGTTCTCGGCTTTGAAATCCTTCCAGCTTTTCTCTCCAGGAATCCAGCTGTATCTTAATCTGCTCCACAAAAAACTTTGTGAGTTTCCTTAATTCCTCAACCGACTCTTCCAGGGGATGAATCTTATCAGACTTTTCATAACCGGTTTTGCTTCAATAAAGAGATATTGGTCATCATATTCCAGGTACATGTCCAGAACTTCAAAACCAGTGGCTCTGAAGAGTCTGCCAAGGGACCCCGGGCTCATATAGGTGGAATGCTCATAGAAAATATCCCAGAATGCCTGGATCTTAAGAATCCTCACTATGCTCGGTATTTCGAAAAAGATGACCACTTTTTGATCGTCTTTGATGGATTTCCGAATGGTCTCCATAAAACCATAGGTATCATGGATGTGCTCGAGGGTGTGACGGCAAACGATACAATCAGCTTTTAGCTCTCCATGTTTTTCTGAGTAGAATTCCTTGATAAAGCGTACCCTTGGATTCTCTGCTGATCTTCCTGGAACCCATGCAGGGTCAATTCCAATTCCCTTATTATCCCCAAGCTCGCTCATGAGGTTGATAAAATCACCCTTTCCACAACCAATTTCAATCACTTCCTTGCCCTTCACATCATAGCGGTCAATAAAGCGCTGGGAAACCCCGGTGATGAACTTGACAAAGGTGGGAGAGAAACCCTGCTGGTCCTCATAACCCTGGGTATAATAATCCAGAGAGGTATCAAAAGAACTATTAAAGATGAATCCGCAATGATTACAGAAAGCCAGGGAGATCTCCTTCCTGGGAATGGAAATAGCCTCTTCGTAATCCTTAATGGTAACCAGGCTGTGAACAGGAGCCTGTGGAATGACGAAAAAGTCCTCCACATCCTTGTGTCTGCAATTGGGACAATGTGTATGTTTCATGTAATCTTATTTATTGAAGGTGTTGATATCAAAATTTGCATGGCTTTTGTCCTTATCCGAAACTTCGGTAATCTCTATGGGCCAATCTATATTAAAAGCCGGGTCATTATAGCGAAGGCCCCTCTCAGCACCCGGGGTATAAAATTCGCTCACCGGATAATAGATCTCGGAGTTATCCTCCAGGGAAAGCACACCATGGGCAAAGTTTCCGGGCACATAGACCATAAGATAATTACTTTCGCTTAGCTCGTGCCCCACCCATTGCATAAAGGTTGGGGAATCGGGCCTCAGGTCAATGATTACATCGTAAACACTTCCCCTGGTACAGCGAATAAACTTGGACTCCTGGTAAGGATCAATCTGGTAGTGCATTCCCCGGATGGTACCCTTTTTAACTGAAGCCGAAGTATTGATCTGGCGGATGCTTGTGTTTATACCATGTTCTTCAAACTCCTTCTGGCACCAGGCCCTGCCGAAAAAGCCACGCTCATCTTCGAGCTTTTTAATTTCGACCAGGAAGGCCCCTTTCAATTTGGTTTCTGTAAAAATCATTGCTTAAAAAATTAAATCCATTCCAGGTTTTCATTAATCAGCTTCCTCTCCTGAAGGTCGTTCAGCACATGCAGCCTGATCATCAGGGATTCCCTGAATTTGGGATCAGCGAATTTCATCTCCACCAGGTTATCCCTGATTTCCTTGATGGTAGTGGGCAGATCCCAGATGGGCTGATGGTCGGGAGCCAGTTCCTTGTAGAGGTCGAAATTTACCATATAGGAACGCTTATCGGGAACAGCATCGGGGTTTGTACTTACTTTCACACCGGGTATAATTTCGGCTACTGCCTGGGCAAGGGGCTCAATCTGGTTATTCCATTCGTTGGACCCTGTATTTACGGCTATAAAATTACCTCCCTGGCTCTTTTTGCGAACCACACCCCATTCAAAGGCCCGTGCCATATCCTTGGTATTGATCATAGGTCTCCAGGGAGTACCATCACTCAGAATGCCGATCTCATTGTTTACCAGGGCACCGGCCACAAAATCGTTCAATACCAGGTCCAGTCTGAGGCGGTTGGTAAAACCGCAGGCTGTTGCAAAACGCAGGCAGGTCACCATAAAATCATCGCTGGCCAGTGGTTCAAGGTCCTTCTCGGTGGCAACCTTCGAGCGGGCATAAGCGGTCAGGGGGTTAAGTTCATCCTGCTCCTTTTTAGGATAATCACTTGCCGATCCATACATGGAGCAGGAGGAGGCATATACAAATCGCTTCACCCCGTTATCCTTACATAATTTGGCAAGGTTTACAGCAGCCCTGTAATTCACATCCATGGTGATCTCTTCATACTTATTACCCATGGGATCGTTGGAAATGGCAGCCAGGTCCAGAACCACATCCACATCCTTCAGAAGTGAGACAGGAAACTTCCTGATATCTCCAAAAATCTGTACGTCCAGTTTTACCTCTGGAAAACAGGAGGCATTCACAAGGCTGTGGGCGAAATAACCGATATCGAAGCCGATGAGTTCTGCATCCGGAAAGGTTGACCTGAGCTGATTTGTAACACTGGGTCCGATGTAGCCTAAATTACCTGCAATTATAATTTTCATGATTTCTCTTTTATATGTAAAAGTTAATGGGTTAGGGGTTAGGGGTTAGGGGTTAGAGGTTAGGGGTTAGGGGTTAGGGGTTAGAGGTTAGGGGTTAGGGGTTAGGGGTTAGGGGTTAGGGGTTAGGGGTTAGGGGTTAGTCTGTCCAAATCTTCCATGGAGCCTTATCCGCCTGCCACAATTCATCCAGTAAATTTTTATCCCTGAGGGTATCCATGGGCTGCCAGAAATCGGTATGTTTAAAGGCATTGAGTTGACCATCCTTGGCCAATTTCTGAAGCGGTTCCTGTTCGAATACAGTGGAATCTCCGTCTATGTAATCCAGGACTTTGGGTTCAAGAACAAAAAATCCTCCGTTAATCCAAGCTGTATTGTCCCCGTCGCCTTCTGGCTTCTCCTTAAAGGATCCTATTTTTGAATCACCTGGTTTAAGGTTAAACACACCAAAACGTCCGTGTTGGCGGACCGAAGTAAGGGTGGCCAGCATTCCACTGTTTTTGTGGTGCATGATCAGGTCATTGATATTCACATCACTTACACCATCCCCGTAGGTCAGGCAGAAAGGCTCATCTCCGATGTAGTCCTTCACCCGCTTGATCCGGCCTCCGGTCATGCTCGCTTCTCCGGTATCTACCAGGGTTACCTTCCATGGTTCGGAATTCATGGAATGCACCTGCATCTGGTTGTTTTTCATATCGAAGGTCACATCAGAGTTATAGAGAAAATAATTTGAAAAATACTCCTTGATCATATAGCCTTTATATCCACAACAGATAATAAAATCATTCAGCCCGTAATGGGAATAAATCTTCATGATATGCCAGAGAATGGGCCTTCCCCCAATTTCAACCATGGGTTTGGGCCGGGTGCCGCTTTCTTCGCTGATGCGGGTTCCAAAACCTCCTGCAAGAAGTACTACTTTCATAATTTCTTTCTTTTATGTTTTAATTTACAATGTTTCTAAAACCTTAAGGGTTTTGTTAAGTGCGATATCCAGGCCCTTCTGGGTCCAGTGGGTATCACTCCCATAATAAATCCAATCCTCGGCTTTTGCCTCCATAAAGTCCTGATAAATGGGAATATAGGGAATACCACGAGCATCCAGACCCTTATAAAGTCGGGGAAGGAAATCGTTGTAGGTATCCTCATTGACCAGGGTATGATATATGGTATACTTGGATGGAATGGCCATGAACACCATTTTTAGTTTAAAATTTTCGTAAAGCTTTGTAGCCAGGTCTGCAATATTGTCACAGTAATTGTCAATTTCTTCCTGGCTATGCAAATAGTAAAAACTGGAAGGTTCTCCGTTCAGCTGATCATGAAAGAATAACCAGGGCATTTCTTCCTCCAGGGAATAAACCGGAGTTTGATCGGTGATGTAATCGAAAAGATCAAATTTCAGGGTGGTTGAAGCCGAATACAGGTCGGTGGTAAAATAACTCCTGGCAATCAGTGTACTATAGAGCACATCCGTATTATCCTGGAAAATAATATCTCTTACATCGGCCACTTTTTTCCTGATACCACTGCGTGGATCCGGGGGTGCTTGCATGGAATGGGCTTCCTCAAAACGCTCTGGGATGTACCGCTCGGCCGATTCGAAGATCACAATCTTCTCCTCCGTATTTTCGTACTGATTCTCAAGCAGGAAACGCAGGGGCCTGTCCATTCTTGCATAAAAAGCCCTTTGATCCGTGGTATCTCCCAGTCTCTCAGGAAAGGTGGTCATCCTTGTAAAATCAAAAAAACTATCCCCAAACATTAAGATATCGGCATCCTGTACATCGGGGTGCTTTTCGGAGTAACGGTACTTTTCCTTATAATGAGGCATACCCTCCTCCCTGAAATGTTTTACCAGGCCGAAATAATAGAGCTCTCCGTATTTTGTATTTTCCCAGTACTCGGGGATGATTTTTTCCTTCAGAATAAAATTATACATGCCGGGCACACGTATGGCTACAAAGGCATAAAGACATACAATGCCAGCGACATAAATCAGTATTTTCAGTAGTTTCTCGTTCATCGCTCAAACATCATTAAAATTGGAAGTACAGAAAATCAGTACCGTGCCATTCACCCAGCACAAGAACAAACAGAATAATCACAGACAGTATGGCCCATTTCATGGGTCTGGATACATTCAGCTTCAGGCGGCCATATAATCCGGTATACTCCTCGAAATATTCTATAGTCAGCAAGAGGGCTATACAAAGGAAGGCTATGTAGAAATCAGCACTGAAAGTAAAGAGGTTCAGCGCCGCATTACCTGAGAACTGGAAGGAGTTCTTAATGATTAAGAAAGCATCAGCAGTATTGTTTGCCCTGAAGAATATCCAGGCAAAATAGACAAGCACAAAGGTTACCATAATCTGCGTGAACTTATACAAGCTGTCATTTTTAGCAATCCCCAGCCATTTATTGGCACTGGCCCTGAACTTATCGGTCCAGATGGCAAAGACCAGGTAGAAGCCATGAAGGGCTCCCCAGATTACGAAGGTCCATTCGGCACCGTGCCACAGACCACTCACCAGGAAGGTGATAAAAAGGTTATAGTACCATCTCCACTTTACAACCCGGTTTCCACCGAGTGAAATGTATACGTAGTCCCTGAACCATGTGGATAGGGAAATGTGCCATCGCTGCCAGAAATCCCTGATATTCGGGGCATAATAAGGCCTTCGGAAGTTGGTCATCAGTCGGAATCCCATGATCAGGGCAGCACCAATGGCAATGTCTGAATATCCTGAAAAATCACAGTATATCTGGAAGGAGAAAAAGAAGGTGGCTATGATGTTCTGAAATCCTCCGTATTCTGTGGGATGGTTGTAAACCAGGTTCACATATTCGGCCAGTCGGTCGGCAATAACCACCTTTTTAAAGAAACCCCAGACCATGAGCATGATCCCCTCTCTGACACGCTCGTATTCAAACTTAAACTCTTCCCTGAATTGGGGAATAAGGTTCACAGAACGTTCAATTGGACCCGCAACCAGCTGGGGAAAGAAGGATACAAAAAGGGCAAAGCGTCCAAAATGAAATTCCGGGGTCTGCTTCCTGCGATAAATGTCTATGGTATAACTCAGGGTCTGAAAAGTATAGAAAGAGATTCCCACAGGGAGCAACAGATCGTAGGCCGGAACCTCAGCGAAAATATTAAAGCGGTCCAGGAAAAAATTCACCGTATCTCCGAAGAAATTGAAATACTTGAAAAAGAAAAGTAAGCCCAGGTTCGTAGTCAGACTGGCCGCCAGCAGAAGCTTTCGCAGCCTGACCTTGTCTGTCCTGTACATCATTATCCCGGCCAGATAGTCCACCACAGTGGAGAACATGATCAGTACGATGTACTTATAATCCCAGCACATATAGAAATAATAGCTGGCTGCCAGAAGAAGGATCCACCTGTATTTGGGCGCCATGATAAAATAGGCCGCAACTACAATGGGGAAAAAGATAATAAATTCAATGGAATTAAAAAGCATTCTTACTATCCTGTTAAGACTGATTAGTACTATCTGACGATCAACTTACCTGTAATCACCTTGTCCGGGGTCTTTGGGCTGCTCAGTTGATAGAGGTAGATTCCTTCTCTTAAACCAGATGCGGACATGGAGATCTCTGTAAGAGGATCTGTGATTTCCCGCTGCATTACCTTCTTTCCCGTCATATCAAAGAGCCGAAAAATTGCACCTTCGCCCGGATTGTAGAGCTCTGCCAGATCGATGACCAGGATGTCAGAGACCGGGTTGGGGTAGATCATTTTCGCCATATCAAGTTCAAGTTCATCCCTGCCTGACACAAAGCTCACATCTATAATAAATGATTGGTAAGTGGTGTCTATCTGATCGGTGACAGCCAGGATAACCAGGTTATCTCCCGAATCACTGTTACCGGGAACTCCGATCATTACCTGTGCAGCCGGAATAAATTCAAGCCATTCGGGAATTGTGGTTGCAAAGTAGCTCAGGGGATCATTATCAGCATCGGTGGCCAGAATTCCATAAGTATAAGTCTGACCCGCTGAAATTGTCACTTCAGGTTCAGTTGTGATAAGCGGAGCCTGATTCTGGAGAATCACTTCCACTGTAAAGGACTGGTCATCCACATAATTTCCATCTGTTACCTCCACTGTTACATCGTAAAAGCCTTCTTCTCCCCTGGCCGGAATACCAGATAACACACCGGTGCTTCCATTGATCTGCATCCAGTCAGGTTTTGTACTGGCTGAATATACCAGTATATCTGCCGGATCCGGATCCGTTGCCTCAACTGCATATTCATATAAACCATTTGTATAGGCCTCAGTTACCGGACTTGAACTAATTTCCGGGGGCCAGTTTACCTGAACCACATCCACCAGTAAGGGATAAATATCAGATTCATTACCTCCGTCAACGATCTTCACAGGAACAGTAAGCTGTCCGAAGAAATCATCTTCTGCAGTAATGGTCGTACCATTAACAGTATAGTGGCTGCCAGGGTTCACGACCACGTAGAGGCCGGCAGGGGCATTGTCGGGATCAGCAATGATCAGGTCATCAAGGGTAATGGTCAGAGATCCTCCCTCTGCAACACTGAGTTCTTCCTGTCCAATAATTTCGGGAAGCCAGTCCACCGAGAATCTTGTGGTACATTCATCCGTTTTCTGCAATGCAGTCACCACCTTACCCCTGTCCATTGCAATAAAGGTAATATCCTCTGCCCCACTCCACTGGGCATTCTTGGGTGTAATAGTTGCCCTTCTGTTCTCATCAATGCTTACTGTAAAATATTGTGGATTGGATGGGGATATGCTCCAGATCATTTCCTGCGGATTATCTTCGCTATCGCTTACATAGTTATCCAGGTTAATTTGGGTAAAGGTGCCTCCCTGGGCGATGGTTTGATTGGGGATCTGGCTCACCACAGGTGCGGTATTGTAGGCATCTATGGCAGAGTACCACTGATCAGCCATTTTTTCATAGCCAGTCTGATTGGGATGGGCCTGGTCGGCCATATCGGCGTAATAATTAAGTCCTGCCCCACATTCCATATCCACGATCACAATGTCATCTCCATTGTTGATCACGGTTCTGGGCCATGGAGATCAGCTTGTTGTTATAGATTTTGGTATTGTCATATGAACTACAGGATGTATTGGCTGGCTTGATAATCCTGGCAAGAAAAACCAGGATGGGATTGCCATTGGCACTTTCATAGTCATCTATGGCATCCAGCAGACGTGATACATTACTTACATCGTTATGTTCATCTGCAAGTACGTCATTGGTCCCGATATGCAGGAGAACAATGTCGGTACCAAAATAATTCAGGTAAGGTCCCGGGGTAACCTGGCCCCAGGCCAATCGGTCGATCCCGATTGAATGATATCGGCCAGTTCCTGATCCTTTATGCCACTGAAACCGGCATGATCCGAATCACTCATATAAGAATAACCAGAATTATTCCCACCCACAAAATCGAAGTTATATCCGCTGCCTTCAAGCAGGTTAAATAACTCCTGCCTGTAACCCACAGCCAGGTTATCGGGCAGTCGATCACAGGTGTAAATATCCCCATTCAGACACATGCTTCCCCTGGTAATGGAATTTCCCAATGGAAGAATCCTTAACTGAGACTGGGCAAAGGTGTGGATGCTGAGGGTCATCATCACTATGCTCAATAATAAAAGGGGGATGCGTGAAAGTAGGCGGGAACCAATCATATTTCTATGCGATAATATTTCAGTATTGGGATGGTTATATAAAATAGGGTGCTGAAAAAACACCCTATTTTATATTCATCCATTCAAAAATTTGTTCCTAGTTTATTACAATTTTTCCAGTTTGATGCTGACTCTTCGTCTCATCACTTACCCGGAACATATACATTCCATTATTCAGTTCAGAGATATTTATCTGGAGCTTCATATTTCCAGGGCTCACAGCCTTCTGGATCAGAATCTTTCCTGAAAGATCCATTATCTCAACCACTGATGCCTGCTCTGCAAATTCGAATACCACGTATTCTTTGGCAGGATTCGGGTATACACTGTTCACCATGGTACTCGACATGTTAATGCCGGTGAGGTTAACCACGTTTACCGTGAAATTGTGATTAACAGTCAGCGAACCATCTGAAACGGTAATAAACACTACGTGAGGACCAAGATTGTCTGCTGTTGGCGTACCACTCAGCACCTTGGAGCCTGCATTAAAGGTCATCCAGTCGGGAATGATAATACCATCATAGGTAAGCGGATCATTTTCATAATCGGTGACATCCATGAGGTAGGCATAAAGCTCACCAACTTTAGCAGTGTCATTGGGTTCAGAATTGATCATGGGGGGTGTATTGACATCCCTTACTGTGATCGTAAATTCCTGCTTCACTTCTTCCCAGCCATCGCTTACGATAAGGCTTACGGGGTGATCTCCCACATGCTTTTTCTCAGGAATTCCACTCAGGGTATGGGTTTCGGTGTCGAAAGCTGCCCAGGCAGGAATGATTTCCGGAGTGAAAGTCAGTACGTCATTATCCTGATCAAAGGCAGTAATGGTATACTCATAGTCAGCATAGTTATCCACACTGGTAAGTGCAACAGAAGTAATCAAAGGCTTGTTGTTGTCACTTTCCACCACAATGGTAAAGGATTGGGTTACAGGTGTCACACCATCGGTTACCACAATCTCCACAGGGTTGTCACCAGCATCTTCCCTTTTTGGAATTCCGATCAGCACTTTCGTGTCCGGATTAAAGGTCAGCCATGAGGGAAGAACCGGAGTTGAGAAGGTCAGGGGATCATTATCCAGATCCTCCACTGTGACGAAGTAGGTATAAGTCTCGCCTTCTCTGATTTCAGTCACAGGTGTAGATGTGAAGACCGGGGCATCATTGGTATTGGTCACTTCGATATCAAAATTCTGATAGATATCAATGCTACCGTCTGTTGCCTTAATGCTTACGGGGAAAGTACCCACATCCGCACTGGTCGGGGTTCCTGAAAGCAATCCGCTTGCCGCATTAAAGGTCAGCCATGATGGCAGTGTTTCAGCAGAAAGAGTAAGGGGATCATTGTCAAAATCAGATGCCGTTACAGTATAGGAATACGCAACATCCTGTGTAGCTACAGTTACAGGAACCGAGGAGAAGAGGGGGTAATAGTTACCAGGCTTGCAATGAGATTTACCTGTAGTACCATCATTGTAAATATCATTTATCTCCTGCTGACTTAAAGCCTTATTATAGAAAAGAATTTCATCCATCGATCCGTTGAAGGGATAGCGGTTTTCCTCATACCTGCCCCAATACCCAATATTCAACTCGTATTGTGTGTTGAAATTGGCATTATGAAAAATATGAGGAGCAGGATTTGACGGAATGGTATTCAGGTAGATGGTTGGGTAGGCAATTCCCCTGGTTCGCAGCACCCTTATAAACGGCAACTGCATGGTACCACTGGCCCTCGGTGAGGGGGCCGGAAGAAACTGTTTTGATGGGATCGACTCCTAATGCTACCTTGAGACTGAAACTGACAACAGGAGCAGAAACATCTTCAGCCTGCACCATCAGAAGGATGAGCGATTCGTCTTCTACACTGGCAGAACCTTTTGCTACCAGGACCTGGTTATTCACATCACCACCTAAGAACTGTCCGTCATATTTGAACCACACTGAAATTGAGAACCCACCGGAACTGAGGAAATCGTACTGGCCTTCATCAGTCACATACATAAACTGGTCCGTCTGTCCCAGGGGTGTAAAAGTTTTACCGTTGTCAACCTTGCCTTCCACATTTGTTAAAGGGGTAAGCGAGGTGGCTGAATATCCTCCTTTAAAATCCTCATAGACGTTACCTGTTGTTTCATCCAGTTTCCAGTAGGAAATCAGATCATCATTACAGACAATTGCGTCGGAAATATACACAATAAAGGTACGAACCGACTCACCTGCTGAATTATAGGCCCTTACAGTAATGGCACCACCATCACCGGTCTGGGTTGGGGTCCAGGAGATTAGACCTGTACTTGGGTTGATGGTCATTCCCGGACGAGCTGCAAGTAACTCATAGGTTTCGGCCGGATCAGCATTCACTGCATTAACATCATAATTAAAGACCTCTCCAAGAGTTGCAGTCTGGTCACCTATAGGGGCAATATAAGGCGCCTCAGCCGCCCATCCACTATTGCTGAAAGCAAATAGCATCAGGATGGCAAACATAGAATAAAAGTGTATTTTTTTCATACAATAAAGAATTAATTGGTTTTCTGGTTTCCTGTTTGAATGATTACTCCACATATACGTTACGATTTGGAAAATGTTTTAAAAAAAACAAAATGTTATTAAGAACTGTGGAATAGACTTTCAACACTGGGACAAAGGTTGCATTTAGCACTTGATTTTTTAATTGTTTTAACGCATAAAAGGAGTGCTTGTTTCTCAAATTTGACGGGCCCTGATAAAAGGAAGATTTTTGGACCTAAAACGGAGGATAAATGAGTGAAATTTTGAAAAAGGGATCAATCTACCCTCATCCATAAAAATCAATCATTAGTCTATGAAAAATAGCAGCTCGTCAAACCAGACAAGTACATCCCACAAAAATTCATGATCAGAAAAAGATTCCTAATCAGGACGTTTTATACCTAAAAAACCCAGGATCTTCCATTTAAAAAAGCCTGCAACCAGCCTGGCATACAAGTGAAAAAGCGGAATATAAGCAAGTAAGCCCTTTGAATACTTCCTGTAAAAGCACATATGCATTTTCCAGTTGAAATTTGACTTCGTATCCGTAAAAAGCTGCATTAACTTTCTGAAACTACCCTGGTGCTTCAGGCCGGTATTCTCCCTGTTATTCCAGATTCTTAGTTGTGGATAAACCCACAATTCAAAACCAGATAGCCTGGCCCTGTAGGTAAAATCGCTGTCGCCATGGTACTGAGGGAAATTCTCCGCATCCCAGTATCCGATTTTATGAATTACAGAAAGGGGCACCAGGGTACCCATGCCAGGCAACCAATCGGCACGGGCCGGGGAGGCAAACTTATCGCCATCCTCTTCTTCGTATCCCAACATAAATATCCTGCCGGACCTGGGATTAAACTGACCTCCATAGGACCAAACCATATTTTCTTTTCCAAGGCTGTAGATTTTTGATCCGATAATCGCATCGCTCCGATATCTGAGGGATCAAAGCATCAAGTTCAGTAAAATAGTCGTCTGCAGGAATGATATCATTGTTCCAAAGCATTACATAATCATAATCCCCTTGCTGAACGGCAAAAGCAGCCCCCATGTTTATTCCACCACTCCACCAAAGATTTCCATCTCCCTGAAGTACAATCACATCCGGATAATTATCCTCTATCCACCGGGAGGTTCCATCCTTCGATCCATCATCTATGACGATAATGGAATACTCCAGGTGTTTCTGGAGATTATTGCCAATCAAGTTCTCAAGCTTATTTAAGCAGCCCTTTGTAAATTCAAGGTTATTAAAAACAGGAATAAGCAATGCCACTCTTTTTTTTGTTCTCTTCACTTCCATTCTTAAAAGGATAAATTCTTATCTTTTCGTCAATATTACACAAAGATAAGAGGCGATGATAAAAAACTCACACTTAATAATACTACTTAATATATTCATTTTTTCTTCAGCTATTTTAATGGCACTTGCCTTTTACAAAGACTGGTTTGAATCCTACCTTTCGGTGAATAAGCCTGTTTCACCAGAGATACTCATCGTTGAAGGATGGGTTTCAGATTCAACCATAGAACTGGCAGCAAAAGAGTTTCATGACAAGAAATATAGCGGCATATTATGCAGTGGGAGCCCCATTGATTCAGCCTACCTGCTTTCGGAAAATGGCTTCCTGGATTTCAATTTCAGTTCTCAATCCGTTTTGCTCCATAAAAATGCGACCCTTTCATTTGTTTTAAAAGGCACTCCCGCAAAGGGAATCTATCCCGAATACCGGATCTTCGTTAATGATCGGAAGGTTGCCGGTGGTTTTATTTCCGAATCGTGGGAGACCTACGAGCACTCCCTGGATTCCAGTTTTATTGCTGAAAGAATCAGCATTTCATTTGTGAACGACGCCCATTACATGGGAGAAGATCGCAATATGGAGGTTCAAAGCCTTGACCTGCAAAACGCCCACTACCCGGCCCGATCCGAAAATGTCTTACACTATGAAAGTTCAGATTACCAAAGGAAAAATCCTATTCTCACCAATTTCGCTTCAGTAGCAGAAATCTGTGCCCATAAACTTCACATGAAAGGCATCCCTGATGAGGTGATTGAGGTAGTAGCATCCCCGGTTTCTGACAAAAACCGGACCCTCGCCAGTGCTATTTTTATCTCAAAGTACCTGGAAGATCAAAATCTTCCCTACGCTTCTGTTAATATTATGTCTGAAGGCATACACGCACGCAGAACATGGATTTCCTACAAATTTGCACTTCGGAATCAGGTGGATGCAGTAGGTATTATCAGCATTACTCCCGCCACCCAAATTTATAATCCTGCTATCCAGGTTTATCCCAATAAAGAAGTTTTAAGAGAATTAGCGAGCATCCTGTACTATAAATTCTTCTTTAATAAAAAACATTACCGAAAAACGCTTGCTAAGCAGTATCCGCCGGCTTAGATGCTTTTCTGCTCCTTCCTTTTTTTGAGGCTTGTTTTTTACCTTTATTTCTCTCGGTATACTGCTGATAGGTTGAATTCTTAAATGAACTGTCCTCATTTACCAGCAGGTAAAGATCCTTGACTCCCTTGGAAGCCACATCTTCCATGCTTGAGATCAAACGACTACGTTTTACTTTAGCCAGCCTTGCCACATAAAGCTTGATATCGGCATACTTCATCAGGATAAATGCATCCGAAACCAGGCTGTAGGGTGGGGTGTCTATGATGATGTAATCATATCTCTCCCTCAGAGAATTAAAAAGCTCCTGGTTCTTTTTACTGGACAGCAATTCAACCGGGTTGGGCGGAACCTGACCCGTTTGAATGATATCCAGATTGGGGATATCGGTTTTGATAATGATCTCATCAAGGGTGACACGATTGATCAGGTAGGATGAAATTCCCACCAGCGCCCTGGTTCCAAGCTCGCTGTATACCTTACTTGGCTTTCTGAGGTCAAACTCCAGCAGAACGGTCTTATTATTTGTACTGGCAAAACTGGTTGCCAGGTTCAAAGCCGAAAACGACTTCCCTTCTTCCGGAATGGAAGAGGTAACCAGGATCGTTCCCTTGTCCTTCCCCATCAGGTAATAGATGAGGTTACTTCGAATTGTATGGAAGGCTTCAGCAATGGCAGAGTGGGGATATTCCAGGACCACGTTGTTCATGGCATTCTTATTAACAGGAATTACTCCAATTTGCGGAACAGTCACATATTTTTTCAAATCCATGAAGTCCAGGAAGCGGTCGCCAATAATTTTCTTCCCAAAGATGAAGGTAAGGGGAATAAGAAAACCAACCACCAGGGCAAGCATAATCACAATAAGAGCTTTGGGTGAGGCAACAGCCACATAATGGGGAGGCTCGATGAGCTCGCAATCGGCCAGGTTGGAGGATTTTATAATCTGGGCCTGTATTCTTTTCTCCAGCAGGGAGGAATATACCCCCTGGTTGATATCAAACTTACGCTCAATTCCCAGTAATCTTTGCTGGGTATAGGGCAATTTTGAAAATTCCCTCTGCAGATTGCTGACTTTGGAATTTAAATCATTCAGCTCGTTCCTGGTTGTGGAGATACTGAACTTGATATTTTGAGAAATGGCGTTTTTCAAATTTTCAATACTCACATCCAGGGTTCGCAGGCGTGGATTTTGTAACTGCCCGGCACTGATAATCTGCTGCTTTTCTGAATTCAGAGCGGTCAGCTCCTCTATCAGGTTATTTAATAACTGGTCATTTACACCCATGGAGGATGGAGCCAGAAGTCCGGAAGAATCATTGTTTGCCGTGAAATATTCATCCATCTGCCTCAGGTAATTATACCTGCGGTTGGTTTCCTCCCGGGTTGCCGAAAGGGTTTGAATCTGCTCGTAAATATTCCCGGCCTTTTCGTCGATGTCCATAACACTGGCACTGCTTCGGAAGGACTGCAATTGTCTTTCTGTTCTCCCCAGAGAATCGGATATATTTGATATCTGACGATCAATATGATCGATGGTCTGGTTGGCCAGGAAATTTTTTTCTGTAAGATTCTTTTCTATGTACTTGTTCACAAGCTTATTCAGGAATTCCTGGCCTTTGAGCGCATTGGGACTCTTAAAAGAGAGATCAACCATGGTGGACTCCAGGGAGGCCGGCTCCACATCCAGATCCCCCTTAAATTCGGCAGTAAGCACATTAAAATCGTTAAACATAAAATAAAGGTCCTTGCCCTGGTAGAGCTCAGTGCTGTAATTCGAGTTCAACAACAAGCGGAAGGAACAATAGGTATTCCCAACCTGATCACCAAATTTAAAAGTTCCTGTGAACCTGAAATTGGTCTGATCCACAACCGTCTCATTGCTCTTTAAATCAATAACCCGGGCCTCCTTATTCGCAGCAAAAACCATAAAGCTTTCCTGATCAATGATCCGGATGTAAAAATAGGTCTTAACAGGCTGTATATGATTTTCGTCAGGCAACACGATGAAAGGAGCGTCCCGGTATATATCTTTCAGTGAGAATTCCAGTTCCTTGGGTATTTTATCCTCCTGCAGATAGTAGGTGGTACGCAGGTCCATATCCTCAATTACCTCCCTGACGAGGGGTGTTGAACTGAACATAAAAAGCTCATTCTGAAAATTCTTTTGCTGGTCAATGATCCTGCCCACTTCCATAATATCATTGGGATTCGAGCCTCCGTAGTTTTTCCCCTCTTCTATATTCAACACCACTGTTGCAGCAATTTTATGCTTCTTGGCTGAAAACTTCAGAAATACCGCAGCAAATCCAATGGTAATAAAAAGGGAGATAGCGATCAGGTACCAGAATTTCATCAGGTCCCTGATCATGGCCAGGAAATAGGTGGCAGGATTGTTATTGTCTTTCATCTACAACATATTTTTCTTGAAGTGCATAAGCCTCCCCTATTTCAAATAGGTAACCATGAAGGTCAGCACCACAATTGTAAGTGATACGGCGGACAGGAGCAATTCCCAGGGAAATTCACTCATCCCCCACTTTTTCCGCTTGAGAGGTTCTATATAAATAATATCATTGGACTTCACCATATAATATGGTGATGAGAGCAGGTTATTATGGGTAAGATCAATCGTGTACTTTGAGCGATGATCTCCCTCCTCCCGGATGATTAAAACCTTTTCCCGGTTTCCGAAGGTGGAGATGTCATTTGCATATCCGATGGCCTGGAGAATGTTCACACTTTTATAGTTAAACACATAAACACCGGGCCTGTTTACCTCACCAAGGATGGTCACCTTATTGTTTACAAAACGAATAAATACTGAGGGAAAGTAGAGGTATTGCGACAATTCCTTTTCAATTTTAGAGGCTGCTTCGTCCAGAAGCAAGCCTGAAAGCTTCACCTTATCCACATAGGGCAATTTTATGTATCCCTCATCATCAACCGTATAGCTCAGCAAAGCCGGATCATATACACGCATATCTGTACTTCTGTCAAAGACCGTCTCATTCTCATCAGCGCTGGAAATCTTTAAATATAGTTCATCCCCCTGACGGATGGCATTATCCACGGGTTCATCTACAAAATACATATTATTGATCTCCTGTACACTTTCCGGATCCACGTCCTGAACCAGTACAATTTTACGGTTGGGAACGCAGGCCGCAAGCAGCAGAATACTCAGGGAGATAAGTCCAATCTTTAATGAACGAAACATGAAAATTTGATTTTGTTTATATCGTAAAGATAAAACTATAAGTAGAATTCGGAAAAAAGGAGGAGCGAATGCGGGCTTTTAATGTCCCCCTGCCATGAAAAAGGTCTTCACAGTTTTGAAGAATAGCCCCAGGTCCTTGAATAGGTTCCAATTATCGATGTAGTGTAAATCCAGCTCCATCCATTGTTCAAAGGAAACATCGTGCCTGTCAGGTACAATCTGCCATGTACAGGTAATTCCCGGCTTAACTGAAAGGCGCCTGAGCTGCCAGCGCTCATATTGCTTCACCTCATCTTCCAGGGGTGGACGGGGACCTATGAGTGACATCTCGCCTCTGATCACATTAAATAGCTGGGGCAGTTCATCAAGCCCGGTTTTACGAAGGAATTTACCCACTTTGGTAATCCTGGGATCATCCTTGATCTTAAATACAGGGCCATCAGCTTCGTTCTGAGCCTGCAATTTCTTAAGCTGAGCTTCTGCATCAACCACCATGGTTCTGAATTTAAACAATTTAAATTTGCGTCCCCTTAATCCAATCCTTTCCTGCTTAAAGAATACCGGACCCTTGGACCCGAATTTAATGATCAGGGCCAAGCCAATGAAAACGGGCAAAAGAAGAATGACGGCAAGGATGGAGAAATAGATGTCACCCATTGTTTTCAGAATCAGTGAAAGGCTGTTGGAAGGAGCATCCACTATGGAAAGATCTCCTGACTTATTCAACGTTTTCAGCTGAAATTCTGTGGGATCCAGCGGAGAAACGGAAGACTGGAACCTGAATATCACACCCACCTCATTGCAGATGTCACCCATTTCCTTAATCATATCGATGTCCACATCCCTTTTGCAATACATAACCTCATCGATCACCTGGTGGTCGATGACCCATTTGACGTCCTGTCCAGGAGGTACTATTTCTATTTCAGAGCCATATTTGGCTTTGATCAGTTTGGAATCGGTCATGATGGAGGCAATCTTAAAGCCCCATTCTTTTTGTTTCAGAAGGTTCTCGATTACGCCATCGGAGAATGCATCCGCAACAATCATTACCTGGTGTGAACTTTTGCCAAAATAACGATAGGTCCTCAATGCCATATAAGCAAGTCCCCTGAATATCAGTGTGACAGAAAACATGGCCGTCACATATATGACGATGAAAAGAATCGGAAGTGAAGTAAGCCTGAAAAGTAATTTCACAGCCAGCAGCCCGATCATAATAATAAAGGCAGACCTTACAAACTGGAAGGTCATGGTCATGTAGCGCTGGGTCCTGGGAATTTTAGCCATGGCCGATATCCTGGAAAGTACAAACCATGAAATCAGGATAAAGGCAAAAAAGAAAAGACCTTCCCAGATTTTAACATCCAGTTCGGGAATGAATAGCGTTCTGGTGAGCCAGATGGAAAAGGGATAGGTAAGACTCACAAGAATCAGCTCCATCATATCGATAAAGCCCTTGGCCCTTCCCTTGTTATTGAGTCTGTAATCTCTTATTTTCGTATATATATGTGTCATGCTATGACTTTCGCTTTAAACTGTTAATACAAATTTCAACATTTTTAATCAATTGATACGCTAAATTGATGTTAACGTTATGCACAATTTGATCAAGCCTGAGATTGTTCCCCTTAACGAGAAAATAAGAGGGATAAATCATCCACATTCCAGAATTGAAAGGATTTTCAGAGCATCCCCACAGCTCACCACCCACAGTTCGTTCACCACTAAAAAAGTACTTTTCGTCAATAATTAGCACTTTTTTAGACCCTCCTCATAAACAAACTTTGTTAACTTCGCTAAAGTGGAAAATCAATCAATTTGAAACCCCTTCTATGGACGACCTGATCATCAAAGCAACTGACAAGTCGATGGCAGTCGACATTTCCTATGGAATTCTGAGTTTCACAGGAAGGTCAATACTGACAGATCCTAAAATTTTCTTCGATCCAATTAACACATGGGTCGGCAAATACCTCAGGGAACCTGCGGAGGAAACCGTGGTTAACATTAAACTTGAATACATCGATACCTCTTCCACTCAATCGCTTTACCAGATGCTCAGGCAGTTGAACAGTGTAAGAAAAAAGGGCCTGGTCTTTATGGTAAACTGGTATATCGAAGAGGATGATCCTGAAATGAAGGAGCTGGGAGAATTGATTGAACAGCGTCTTGGTGTGGAATTCCATTACATTCTCTACTAACCCTCGGAAAAATTTCCTAATTTCGGTCTAACTAAAAATGACCATCCATGGGAGATCATTCAAACAAGCTGTCCAGGACCGAACTGGAAGAGTTGTGCCTGAAACAAAACATAGTCATTGAACGCAAGGATCCCTTCACCAATGCGAAGATGTTCCTGCCCAATATCGAGAAGATCAATAAGATGATCCGGGAGTTCGACTTCCTGGTGGACGGATCATCCAGGGGAAAGGCGGTAAATGAAATTTCAAAAATCGAACGCTTCCTCTTTGACAATGAGGACAATCCCGACACCAAGAGTAAATTTCTGGCCACCTGCTATACCACTGCCTCCATGTATATTGAAAACCATCGAAGCCTGCTGGAGGACAAACGCTCTGAGAACTGGAAATACCTCTTTGTAAATTACTTCAAGATTGAAGATATTTACAACTATTTCAATAAAAACATCTCTGCATCTGTTTTTTTCAAGGACTACGCCATTTTTACAGATATGGTTGACCTGACCTATAATGTAAAATTAATGGAGTATCTCAGGAGTCAGGTTGCCCTGGAAATACCTGTGGACGATGACAAGGATACTCCAGGGAAGATCGATGAGTTTAACCTGAAACTCATTCTCCTTCATGAACTGGGCATAATCGACAAGATTAAAAGCCGGATTCCGGATAACACCATGCCCAACCTGGCCCGGTTTATTACTGTACTTCTGAATGAGGATCCGGCAGCCTGGAGAACCGTGATGAATAAGCTGAAGAATCTGAACCTCCAGAACGACAGCGACCTGCTTACGGAACTGAATCTGAATAAGGCACATGAAATCCTCTCTGTGTTTGGAATTGAACTTGAAAAGGAGTAATATTATATCAATAATTCAATTGTTTACCTGAAACAGTTTAAGAATGGATAATATTATAATTGAACCCACAAAAAAATCATTAGAAGTTGAGTGTTCCCCGGGCTACTTTAAGTTGTCGGGTAATTCCATACTTTCCGATCCGCGAAAATTTTTCAAGCCCATAGTGGACTGGGTTGAAGCCTACGTAAAGGAACCTGAAGACAAAACAAAAATTGATCTTAAACTGGAGTACGTGGATACAGCCTCCGTGCAGAGCGTTTTTGACCTGATGAGGATGTTCAAACCCCTGCAGGAGAATAACAAAGAGGTTGCCGTAAATTTTTACTTTGAATTTGACGATCCGGAGCTCCTCGAACTGGGAGAAATCATGGAAGGAAGACTGGGCATCAAATTTAATTTTATTGAATACCAGTAGGAAATACAAATCATATTAAGACTTTCACTCCTTAAAAACTCCCGGTATGATTTATTCCGGGAGTTTTTTTTCGCGACCATAAACAAAACCCCGAACCCGGATGAATAATGAGCTGAACCGAAGAGCCTTCCTGGGAGATTTTAATGGCATATCACTTAAATTAAGTGAGCTTGTTGATGTATGGGAACCGATATTCAGGGGGCTGTCCCCCGAATGTATCTCGGATTATAAGAATGAACAGGGCAGGTCCATCAGGCAGGTCGTGGGACACATGTATGATTCGGCATCCAACAACACCCACCGGATTGTGCACTTCCATTACCAGGAAAGTCCCATCTCCTTTCCCGATTATGCCAACCTGGGGAATAACGACCGCTGGATAGCCATCCAGAATTACCAGGAGGAGGATTGGGAAGTGCTGGTAAGCCTCTGGGCTTCAGCACACAGGCATATTGCCCATGTAATCATGCAGACTGACCCTGAGAAGCTGGATGCCATATGGATTTCAGCCCTGGGTGAAGAAGTAAGCCTGCAGGCAATGATCACAGATTTCCCCAGGCATTTCAGCCTGCACATCAGTGAGATTGAAGCCTTGATGAACCAATCTAAAACCGGAATATAATGATGGAACGAAGAAAATTTCTACATGCCGGGGCTGTCACTGCAGCCGGGGCAGCCCTTCTGGGATGTAAGGATCAGGGAGCTCCTGCCCCTGAAAAGGTCACCAAAAAAAGCATTCGTCAAAACCCCATTGGGGTTTCCAGCTATTCTTTCTGGCAATTTAATGGCCCACCCGAATCCATGCCCATTGAAAGCTGTATAGATCATGCTGCCGCCATGGGTTTCGATGGGATAGAGCTCTTGCTGGTTCAAATGACCTCCCAGGAAAACAGTTACCTGCAGGCGCTTAAAAAAAGGGCCTTCCACTCCGGACTTGACCTTATGGGCTTTTCAACGCACCAGGGTTATCTGAATCCGGACAAAAACTTCAGAGATGAGAACATAGCCCTTACTATACATCAGATTGAACTTGCCTATAAACTGGGGATTCCTACCATGAGGCTGAATACCGGCCGCTGGGGCACGAGTGAGTCCTTCGACCACCTGATGGAAAATCGCGGCATTGAACCAGCCATTGAGGGCTATACAGAAGAAGATGGTTTTGAATGGGTAATTGATTCCATTGAGAAGTGCCTGCCAAAAGCCGAAGAATGCGGTGTAGTTCTGGGGCTTGAGAATCACTGGGGACTGGGAAGAACTGCCGCGGGAGTAAGGCGCATTGTGGATGAAATTAATTCGCCCTGGCTTAAAATCACCCTGGACACCGGTAACTTTCTTGAAGATCCCTATGAGCAGCTCGAAGAGCTGGCAGCGGACACCTTCCTTGTGCAGGCCAAAACCTATCAGGGGGGTGGGAAATGGTATACCCTGGACCTGGACTATCCACGCATCGGAGCCATAATGCGAAAGTACAATTATAAGGGTTATATTTCCCTTGAATTTGAAGGGGAGGGTGATCCCATGGAAGCCATTCCCCAGTCTCTTGAACTCTTCAGGGAGTGTTTCTATTACGAACTTTAATACATATGGGGTTTTACAAAAGCATTGCTGAATACTACAAGGAAATTTTTCCCCTGCAGCCTGCGCAGGCCGGCTTCGTGCGGGATTCGTTTAATGATCCCTCAGTCACAAGCTTACTGGATGTGGGCTGTGGCACCGGTGATCTGACCGTCGAGCTGGCAACTTCCTTTAAACGAATTACAGGCATAGACCTGGATGTTGCCATGTTGGAGATCGCGCGAAAATCGACACCCGAAAACGTCGAGTTCCAAAGCCTTAACATGCTTGACATCGGTAAGCGGCTGGGAATGGGGACCTATGAAGGGATCCTTTGTTTTGGTAATACCCTTGTACACCTCAACGAGCCGCAGAATATTTCGGCCTTTATTCACCAGGCTGCCGGAGTACTTGCAAGGGGTGGAAAACTGCTGATCCAGATTATAAATTATGACCGTATACTGGATCAGAAAATAAAGGCCTTGCCTCCCATAGAATCGGATCAATACAGCTTTGAAAGAATATACCACTATAACAAGGATGAACACATCTTAAATTTTGAAACCATTCTGAAAATCAAAAAAAGAGGGGAAAGCATCAGAAACCAGATTCCACTCTATCCCCTTCGAAAAGCCGAACTTTCTGATATGCTTAAAAAGGCAGGCTTCAGCTCAATCAGCTATTTCGGCAACTTTCTCAAAGCCCCTTTGAAGAAAAACAGCATCCCCCTGGTAGTGGAAGCTTCACTTTAAAATTAGAACGGGTATAAATAATAGTCCAAAACTTTTCATTTCCCCCCGCTTCCTTGTGTAAGGCTTGAAGATCGTTTAACTTTAGTTATGATCAATTTCGAAGCGCTTTACAAAATCTCCTATGGGCTATACATAGTGAGCTCAGGATCAAAAGAATATGGAAACGGTTTTATTTCCAATACGGTATTCCAGGTTGCCTCTGACCCCCCAAAATTTGCGGCCTGCTGCAGTAAGGATAATTACAGTGCGGGGATTATTAAATCCTCCGGCTTCTTTTCTGTATCGGTACTCCAGACCGAAGCTGCTGCCACCACCATTGGCACCTTCGGTTTTAAGAGCGGAAAAGACCTCAACAAGATGGAAGGGATGGATTTGAAATATGGAGAAACAGGCGTTCCCATAGTCCTCAATGATGCCATTGCCTACCTGGAATTTAAAGTGGTCGAAAGCTACGATGTGGGAAGTCACCTGATGTTCATCGGAGAACTTTTACATTCCGAAGTGCTTGATCCGGATAAGGAAGCACTTACCTATCTGCATTACCGAAAGGTTAAAAAGGGGCTGGCTCCCAAAAATGCACCCACTTACATTGACAAGGCCAAACTTGAGAAAAAATCTAAGGGAGGCGATTTCGCAAAGTATGTATGTGCTGCCTGCGGTTACATATACGATGAGGAGAAGGAGGGAACGAAATTTGATGATCTGCCCGACGACTGGCTTTGCCCGGTATGCGGCTCTGAAAAAGAAGACTTTTATAAACTATAATAAATAACAGAATGGAAAACTCATTAAAAGGAACACGGACCGAACAGAACCTACTAAAAGCATTTGCCGGCGAATCACAGGCAAAAAACCGCTATGAATTCTTTTCAAAGCAGGCTAAAAAAGAGGGCTTTGAACAAATCGCAGCAATATTCATGCAAACTGCCATGGAAGAACAGGCACATGCCAAGCGCTTTTTCAACTTTCTGGAAGGCGGGCCGGTAGAAATTACAGCCACCTACCCTGCCGGGATTGTCGGAACAACCGCCGAAAACCTGAAGGCCGCCGCTGAAGGTGAGAATGAAGAGTGGACCGACCTCTACCCTGCCTTTGCCGAAATCGCCAAAGAAGAGGGATTCCCCCAGGTTGCTGTGGCTTTTAAAATGATCGCCAAAGTGGAAGCCGAACATGAAAAGCGTTACCTGAAACTGCTCCAGAATGTATCCGAAGACAGGGTTTTTATGAAGGATGGTAAGGTATGGTGGGAGTGCATGAATTGTGGCTACATTTACGAATCGGAAAAAGCGCTGGAGAATTGTCCTGCCTGTCTCCATCCACAAAAGTACATGAAATTGAAGGCTGAAAATTACTAGCTAATGATAGATGTTAAAGAGGCTGCGGAAAAAGCCAGATTGCACCTGGTTTCCTTCTTCCCTGATGCTGAAAGGGTACAACTGGAGGAGGCTGAACTGACCGATGATAAAGCCCACTGGTACATTACAATGAGTTATGAGGGAGTCTCAAATTCCGTAGCCTCCTCCCTCCTGGTGGGCAAATCGCTTCGTTACAAAATTTTCAAGCTCGATGCCACAAACGGAGAGGTGATCTCCATGAAAATCAGGGATATTAAAGTAATTACTTTTGATCGTAAGTAAATCATTTTCCCGAAAACCTAACGACTGATCAACTTGT
Source organism: uncultured Bacteroidota bacterium (assembly GCA_963713725.1). Lineage (GTDB taxonomy): Bacteria > Bacteroidota > Bacteroidia > Bacteroidales. The sequence goes on along the minus strand of CAVQMZ010000015.1, from coordinate 343,683 downwards.
GAACCTGAATGTGCTCTCCCCTGATGATACGCAGGGTGTAGAGTCCAGGAGTCTCAAGGGAAAGGGTCAGGGAGTTTGTCCCGCTTTCGGCCAGCTCCCTGTGCACAAGATTTCCTACGGCATCATAGAGCTCAAGGCAGCTGTTTCCTTCCTGACCATGGGGAAGATCCACCTGGAAACTTCCATGAAAGGGATTTGGATAAACCCGGGTTTCCAGCTCTTCCTCCGCTATGCCCACCGTGCATTCGGGCGCATCTGCAGCCAGAACCACAATTTCCTTTGCCTGAGAGCTGGAAGAGCAATTTTCATTGGTGACTTGTAAGGAATAGCTTCCCGTTTCATTCACTGTGAGCAGATGACCGGTCTCTTCAAGCAGCTCATCACCCTTATACCAGTTGTAAATCACGCCCGACTGAACATTGGCACGCAGAGTAATACTCTCTCCGCTGCAGAATGTGCTTTCTCCAATTTGCATTATACTTGCATCGGGTAAGGTAGTGGGCCACGATTTTAACACGATCCGAGCCTGAAATACAGCCATCGCTGATTACCTCCACCCGATAGTCTCCCGGCATATAGGCGCTTAACTGGGGATTGACACCCCACTGAATCCGGTAATCATTCCTGAACCATTCATAGACCATCCCCTCAGCTTCATTGACACTCAAAGTGACAGTTCCTTCTCCGCAAAATTCCAGATCTCCATCCGCTGAAATTTCGCTTTCAGGAGCCTGATGAACTTCCAGTAGATAGGGATCCGAAGTAAGGGATATGCCATTCTTAGAAACTGCAACTGTATAAGACCCGGAATCTCCAACCAGTGATTGAACTCTCCTCCTGATCAAGCTCCACACCGTTTAGCTGCCAGAGATAACTCAGTCCATCTCCTTCAGGTGCCTGAAGGGTGACCTCTTCTCCTGAACAAATATATCCCGATTGGGAGGGAGTGATTTCCACACTTTCCGGAAGAGCTTCATCCAGGGAAATAACAATCTCATTTCCCAGTCCGCTTTCAAATGAATGTTCAAGGGTGAAAGTCCCGGTGCGTAACACATCACCATAGCTCAGGGTATAGGAATAGTTTCCAAGGAAACCCTCAATGGAGAGATTGCCACTGGCATCGGAAACCACATCCTGGACAGGGGTCCACCATTGATTTTTAATCATATCATTCCAGACTTCCCCATGGGGCCTGATGGTCCAGTCACTCTCATAAAATGCTGACTCCGGTTTCCAGTGCCGCTTGGCCCAGAAGCCCCAAACCATAATGGACTTCACCGAAGGGTGACTGAAAACGATGGTCATAAAATCACGGGTATATTCGGCCTGTACATCCCTCTGGGTAGTATTGATATCAAATTCGGTAATCTTAATATCCTTCTCCAGCTCAGCAAATCGTTCCAGGATGGAATAAACCTTTGGGATGGAAGTAAGATCGGTGCCAAAATGACCCTGCATCCCGATTCCGTTAATCTCTCCGCCCCAGGCTTCAATATCCTGGACCAGTCCGTAATAATAATCCTGCTTAACCATGTTATTACCGGCCCCACTAAGGATGGAATAGTCGTTGAGGTAAAGCTTTACCCCCCGGTCAATTCTGCGTGTCCGCTTAAACCAGTCGGCCATCACCTTTTCTCCCAGGATGTCCTGGATGTCATGCTCCGAGTAAGGCTCGTTAATTACATCCCAGTCGTTTAGCCTCCCTTTGGTGAATGTGACCACCTCATCGATGTGTTTATCAATGGCATTGCGCAGACCCTCGGGATTATCCTTCAGATCCTCCACAATGTCGGGGGTAAACCTGAAGGAGGGCCAGATCACATTATGACCCCTTGCAGGAATCCCATGCATGTCCAGGGTGTCCAGGGCCCTGTAGATTGTGGATGTGTACTGGAATTTATAAACTGGGGCCATTTCAGGTCATTTTCAAAAACCACCTCATTAAAATCCTCCATGACCTTATTTCGATAGGTGGTATTGCCATTAAACTCGCTGGCAGCAATGGCCGTCCCGAAACCAAACTGGTGTTTCTCCATTTCCACATGAATCTGCACACCTTCCAGGGGAGCCCCGCTTTCATCATATACAGTGATGTTGGCGCCTCCTTTTCGAATTTGATTGATGCGCTCCTGTGCCGGGGCACGCCAGGCGGCATCGGGGTCCTGGCCCGGGTAGGTAATTCCGGTTTCCGGGAGATCCTCAAGGGCAATGGTATTCTGATAATTCAGGAACCGGACATTGGCAAGCTCCACGGTCTGGGAGGGAAAGCCAATGTGAAAGATCATATTGAGCTCAGACTGGGTCAGTGGAAAGCTCATCTGTGCACGGGCATAGTACTCCTTCCAATCACCTCCAATGTGAATATTGGCAGTGAGTTGCTTGGTCCAGGTTGTATTTTGTTCAATGACAACGTTCAGGGATCCCTCCCCTGTTTCTTCCAGGGACGAAGTGGTACGCGCCCAGAAGGCCACGAGAATCACATCATTTGCAACAAATCCTCCAACTGGAGGGAAACTTTATTATCGCATCCCAGGCATTGCTGACATCTGCTCCTACCACAACCTTAATGGCAGAGGTAAATTCCTGATCGCTTACAGGCACTTCAGTTGCGTACATTTCCCTATTTGCTGAAAGCTTGTTCCAGTCTGCACTGTTAAGCATAATTCCGCCATCGGGAACCTGGGCATTAATAATGGAGCTGGTAATTAATACTCAGTGCTAGCAAGAAGAAGGATTTCCTCGTTATTCTCATTGGGGTAAATTTAAAACGGACAATAAATGATACTAAAACAGGGACACAAATATAATAGATAAAAGTTGCATGGAGTCCTAGTCTAAGAATTTGAATTTGTTATTTTTGCACGAAATATATCACACATCTTATTACACGCAATGATAGATCTCCTTATTGAACTGGAACAAAAAAACATAGAACTTCCTGAAAACCTGAAATCACTCCTGAATGAGTGTAAGAAACTTTCCGTTTTTAACACAAGTCAGGAACTTGCGGGGATGGCAACAGGAAACAGGAAAAATATTAAATATGATGTAAGTTATGATATACCCGGGAAGGGGCCCTATACGGAAGCCATTGTGCATCGGGTAAAAAATGGCATTTCGGCCAACTATACCGAAGCCTATATGCGCAGGCGGGATCCCGGCACCATGGTGATCGCTGATGATCTGCCTTCCGATAAGCAAAGGTTCAGTGATAAATATGGATATGAGTTCTCCTCTCTTCAAGAGGAAACATTCCAGTGGATGAAAGAGCAGGAACTATCCGTTTTCTTTTATTTCGCAGGAAGAGTCGGGATTGGTTCCCTGGGAATTGCTGTGGTCCCCTCCAATGCTGCATTTTTCGCCCTGGGTCTGTCCATGCTCCAGGAGATTGTTCCCATTGACAGGCTGAAAGAGGGTGCAAAGGTGGCATCCTCCATCCTGGTTGCCCCGATTTTCAGGCATACCCATTTTGAAGGCAAGCAGGTGGTGGTTCACAATCGCACAAAACACATGCATGAACTTTATGCCTATAACCTTTATCCGGGCCCAAGTGCCAAAAAAGGTCTCTATGGTGTGATCCTCTCCCAGGGTGAAAAAGAGGGTTGGGTGACCGCTCATTGTTCCGCCGTACAGTCCATCAGTCCCTATGATAATATCACCACCTTTATGCATGAAGGTGCCAGCGGAGGAGGGAAAACCGAGATGCACCAGCACATCGTAAGGGAACCCGATGGCAGGGTTTCACTGGGGAAGAATCTGAAAAATGATGAGGAACGCTTTATAACCATACCCAGATTCTGCTCCTTCAACCCGGTTGCCGACGACATGGCCTTCTGCCATCCCTCCATACAGCGAAATGACGGAAAGCTCAGAATCGTGGATGCCGAAAACGCATGGTTCATACGTGTCGACAGCATATCCGGGTATGGCGATGACCCCAAACTGGAGAAGGCCACAATCAATGCTTCCTTTCCTCTCCTATTTCTGAATATTGAAACAACTCCAAAATCCACTGCGCTCATATGGGAGCATATTGAGGATGAACCCGGAAAGCGCTGTCCCAATCCCCGCATCGTTCTGCCCCGTTCATCGGTTGAGAACGTGGTGGATAAACCTGTTTCAGTGGATATCCGAAGTTTTGGGCTTCGTGCCCCCTCATGTTCAATGGAGGAACCCAGTTATGGTATTCTGGGTCTTTTCCACATTTTACCCCCCACCCTTGCATGGTTATGGAGACTGGTCTCTCCCCGCGGTTTCAACAATCCAAGTATTGTTGACAGCGGCAAGATGGGTAGTGAAGGTGTGGGTTCATACTGGCCCTTCGCTGCCGGCAAAAAGATCAATCATGCCAATATGTTGCTGAAGCAGATAATTGAAACACCCAGGACAACCTATACCCTGGTACCCAACCAGCACATTGGTGTATGGAAGGTAGGATTTAAGCCCCAGTTGCTTATGCGGGAATATCTTACCCGCAGGGGCGTGGCAAAGCTAAAGAACGACCAGTATCAGCCTGCCCGCTGCTCCCTGCTGGGCTATGAACTGAACTACCTGACCATTGAGGGTTCCAAAATTCCCTCCCGCTTCCTGAAGGTATACAAGCAGGACGAAGTTGGCGAGGCGGGATACGATGCAGGTGCCGAGATCCTGGAAGCTTTTTTCAGAGAGGAACTTCAGAAGTTCATGAAGGAAGATCTTCTGCTCACCGGCAAGAAAATCATTGATGCTTGTCTGTCAGGTGCCACAATCGATGATTACAATATGATTGTACCCACCAGCTACGACTATTCCTTCCACAATATGGATGACTATGAGTTGAGTAACAGCTAAGTGCTTGTCCTTTAAGTAGCAAATAACTCAGCCACATATTGCAATTCATCTGGTATGGCGATTTGCTGTGGGCACTTTTCCACACATTCGCCGCAGGCCACGCAGCCCGATGCCCTCTCCTTCTCGCTTAAAAGGCCATAATACCTGTTTCTTGCAGCCGGATCATTGAGCATATGGTGGTCATTAAACAGTGAGAAATTCCGGGGAATATTCACCCCATGCGGACAGGGCAGGCAATATCCACAGGCGGTACAATTTACCTTTTGTAGTTTTCGTATGAGCTCCTGAACCTCGTGGATGGTCTGATTATCCTGAGTGGTCCAAATGCCCTTTTCTGCTCTTTCTGCCAGTTCCAGGTTCTCCCTGAGCTGATCCATGTGTGACATGCCACTCAGGACCACTGTTACTTCCGGCTGCTTCCACAGCCATCCAAGGGCCCAGTCCACTGCAGACCTTCCAGGTGCTGCTTCCCTGAGAATACCTAAGGCCTCCTCAGGAAGGCCATTCACAAGACTTCCCCCCTGAGCGGCTCCATGGCAATAACACCCAGCCCTTTTGCAGCAGCATATTTCAGTCCCTCTGCTCCGGCCTGGAAGTGCTCGTCAAAATAGTTGTACATAATCTGACAGAAAGACCAATCATAGCCATCCACAATTTCCCTGAAGAGCTCTGCCTCATCGTGATATGAAAAACCGGCATAACTGATCTTACCAGCCTGCAGTGCACTGTTCAGAAAATCCAGAACACCCAGCTTCAGCATTTTTGGCCAGGTCACACGATTCAGGGCATGCAACAGATAAAAATCGATGTGATCTGTATCCAGCCTGAGCAGCTGCTCGTCAAGGATACGATCCATATCCTCCCTTGATTCCACCAGCCAGCAGGGAAGTTTGGTGGCCAGGTATACACGTTCCCTGTATCCATTCTTCAGGGCCCTTCCCAGAAAGGGCTCACTTTCTCCAGGTTTGGAAAAATTCTCAGCATGATAGGGATAGGCTGTGTCAAAATAGTTTACTCCACTGTCAATGGCATGATGTATCATTTCAGTGGCATGTGCTTCATCGATTTCACGATTATCCTTAGCAAGCAAGGGAAAGCGCATGCAACCAAATCCAAGGGCAGAAACCTGCAGGGAAGTTTTTCCTAACTCTTTGTATATCATATTCTTACATTTTTCGGGCCTGAGCCTTCAAATTCCATGCTGTCAAGGCGAAGAAAGTACAATTTAAAAATAGTAAAAAATAGTGATCCTAATTTGTTTTCCTAAATTGCAATATCCGACTAAATACTCATGAAAGGTCCAATCAAAACAGGATGATTTTATTTAGAGCCCTTTTTCTTCTACCTGCCATCCTGCTTGCCGCATGTCAGTCAGTTCCCCTGGAAAATCAGCGGAAACCCAATATCCTAATCATTTTGTCGGATGACCAGGGCTGGGGCGATTTCAGCATCCTTGGGAACAAAAACATTAAAACGCCCAATATCGACGGTCTTGCAAAGGAGGGTGCCCTGTTTAATAATTTTTATGTGGAAGCGGTTTGCTCTCCCACAAGGGCTGAACTCCTGACCGGAAGATATCATCAACGTGCAGGTGTATACAGCACCTCGGCCGGCGGGGAGAGAATCGACCTGGATGAATATACCCTGGCAGAAGCCTTTAAGGAAGCCGGCTATGCCACTGCAGCCTATGGCAAATGGCACAGTGGCATGCAGCCCCCCTACCATCCCAACTCACGTGGTTTTGATGACTTTTACGGATTCTGCTCTGGACACTGGGGCTCCTACTTCAGTCCCATGCTGGAACACAATGGTGCAATCGTAAAGGGAGAGGGTTTCCTGGTTGACGACCTCACTAAGCATGGCATCGAGTTTATGGAGAAGAACAGGGATAAACCCTTCCTGCTTTACCTGCCCTTCAATACACCCCACAGTCCCATGCAGGTTCCCGACAGGTGGTTTGACAAATTTCAAAACCTGGAACTGGAGATGTTTGCCACAAATCCTGAGCAGGAGGATCTCGCCTTTACCAGGGCTGCCCTTGCCATGTGCGAAAACATCGACTGGAATGTGGGAAGGATTCTTCAAAGTCTTGAGGAACTTGGACTGGAGGAGAATACCATTGTAATCTATTTCAACGACAACGGGCCCAACAGCTGGCGCTGGAATGGCGGCATGAAGGGCCGGAAAGGATCCACCGATGAGGGAGGTGTCCGCACCCCCCTCTTTGTGAAATGGCCGGGTAAAGTCAAAAAAGGACTGGTTCTGGAAGAGCTTGCTTCGGTAATCGATCTGATGCCCACCCTGAGTGATATGGCAGGTCTTGATCTGAAAGTGGAAAAACCCCTGGATGGACTCAGCCTTAAATCCCTCCTCCTTGAGGAAAATACTGCCCGGGAAGAAAGGTATATTTTTAACCAGTGGAAGGAGAACATCAGTGTTCGCAGTCAGAAATTCCGTCTGGACTCAAAAGGAGCTCTTTTCGATATTGAAAATGACCGAGCACAAAAGGAGGATGTGGCAAAAGAATTTCCGGATATACATAAAGCCCACCTGGAAGCCAGGGCCAGGTACATAGAAGAGATCGCATCGGAACTACCGGAAGAGGATCTTCGTCCCTTTACCCTTGGCTACCCGGAAGCACGCTATACCCAAATCCCTGCACGGGACGGCCTGGCCCACGGCCATATCAGGCGTTCCAACATATGGCCCAACTGCTCCTTTTTCACAAACTGGATCAGTACAAATGACAGCATTACATGGGATCTTGAAGTGCTGCAGGAAGGGAATTTTAAAGTGACCCTGTACTATACCTGCCCCGAGGGTGATGAAGGTTCCCGCTTTCGGCTGACCCTGGGGAAACAAGTTCTGGAAGCTAAGATAGAGTCACCCTTTGACCCTCCGCTGCGGGGCATGGAAAACGACAGGGCCGGTGAAAGGGGTGAATCCTATGTGAAGGACTTTAAGCCCCTGAACCTTGGAGTCTGGCACCTTGACAAGGGCAAGGGGCAATTGTCTTTATCTGCCCTTGAAATCCCGGGCCATACGGTCATGGATTTCCGTCTCTTACTATTTGAACGCCTGCCATGTTCCTCCAGAGAAATAAGCAGAGATCCCCTTGCCATAGCTGATGAAATGGAGCTGGTACTCACCAGGGGCATGATGGAATACTGGTATCCCAGGTGCATTGATGAAGAATACGGTGGCTACCTGAGCAGTTTTGACAAGGATTGGAAACAGAAAGAAAAACAGCTCAAATTTATCGTCATGCAGGCACGCCACACCTGGGCATCCGCCCAAATGGCAAAGATGTACCCCGACAATCCCCTTTACCTGAAGGTCAGTGAACATGGATATCACTACCTGCGGGATGTGATGTGGGATAAGGAGTATGGCGGTTATTACACCACACTCAATCGCCAGGGCAAAGTATTAGAGGATGAAGATTATGAACTTACAAAACTGGCCTATGGCAATGCTTTTGCCATTTACGGCCTGTCTGCCTACTATGCTGCTTCAGGTGATCCGGGAGCGCTGGAGCAGGCCATTAAGTCCTTCAAATGGCTGGATGAGCACAGTTATGATAAGCAGTTCGGGGGATATTTCCAGTTTATGTTGCGCGACGGTACAGCTTTGAAAGAGGGGCACCGGGGAACTCCACCCAAAGACCAGAACAGTTCCATCCATATACTGGAAGCATTAAGCGCCCTCTATGAGCTTTGGCCTGATGAACATCTGAAATCACGAATCGACGAAATGCTGACCATCATTCGCGATACCATTACCACCGAAAAGGGATATATGAGGCTCTTTTTCCGTCAGGACTGGTCGCCTGTATATTATACCGATGAGGAATATAAGGGTGGAAAGGACGGACATTTATTCGATTACATCTCCTTTGGTCATGATATTGAGACTGCCTTCCTGATGCTGGAAGCTTCCCATGCTATAGGCAGGGAAAATGATTTAAAAACCTATCTGGTAGCAAAGCGTATGACGGATCATACCATTAAAAATGGCTGGGATCCTTTAACAGGCGCCACCTACGAATCTGCGTACTATTTTAAAGACAAAGAAGGCATAAGCATCCTTGAAAACTATACCCAGTGGTGGGCATCCACAGAATCCTTTCATACCATGCTGATCATGTCAGAACTTTATCCCGATGATCCCATGGATTATTATGAGAAATTTGCCCTTACATGGGATTACTGTAAAAACTATCTGATTGATAGCGAGCGGGGGGGGTGGTACCGAACCGGAATCAATGAACACCCCTGGGAAGTGGAGGAAGATAAAGCCAGCATATGGAAGGGCAACTACCACAATGCCCGATCCCTGATTACCTGCATAAATATCTTACGAAAAGCCGAAGACTAACTCCAAATGATTATTTCAGGAATCTATCGATGCAATAAAAATCACTTTTATAGTGGAAGATGGAAAAATCGCTAAATTAGAGCTTTAAAGCACACAACTAAATCCATGCAGTTATGAAAACGCAGAACCAGAAAATCCTAGTTATTTTCGTCCTTTTTTTACTCACCAGCACACTTAGCTTTTCGCAGTCAAGGGATATTTATCAGATCAAAATATATACCATCGAAAATGAAGAACAGGAGATGCAGGTTGACAAATACCTGAAGGAAGCCTACATTCCGGCCCTGCACAGGACAGGGATAAAAAATGTAGGCGTATATAAGCCTGTGGAGGAGGAGAAGATGGCAGGCAAACTTATTTATGTGCTGATTCCCTTCCTGGATATTGATCATTTTGAAGCACTTGGAGCCGAATTGAATCAGGACAAAAAATTTCAAAAGGCTGGCAGTGAATACATCAACGCTGCCCACGATAATCCACCCTATACCCGGATCCAAAGCATTATTCTAAGGTCCTTTTCAAGCATGCCCAACTATGGCATACCCACCCACAAAACGGCACCAGGCCAGCAGATTTATGAACTGAGAAGCTACCAGGGTGCCACTGAAAAACTCTATGAAAAAAAGGTGGAAATGTTCAATGAAGGTGGAGAATCCAAAATCTTCATGGAACTGGACTTTCAACCTGTATTTTTTGGTGAGGTCATTTCCGGCGCCGACATGCCCAACCTGATGTATATGACAGTCTTTGAGAATGAGGCAGCCCAGGAAAAACGCTGGGATGCATTCAGGACTTCATCCGGCATGGGAAAAGCTTAAGAACGACCCGCAATATGCCAACACTGTATCCCACATCGATAAGATACTGTTGCACCCCACTGAATACTCAGAACTATAACTTCCTGCGGATCGAAATACCGATTGTAGCGATAAGCAGAAAGAGATAAAGAAAGAGGTCCAGCCTCAGGCTACCCACATGGTCGGGAACAACTCCTGCAAGTGATAACAAATAGGTAATCAGGGCCATGGAAGAGATTACAATAATCCCTTTCGATGGCTTTCTCCTTCCAATTACTGCCATCAGCACAATGGGTGCCATCATGGCTGTGCCTGTAAAGCTTACCCGGGCCAGCAGAGCCAGTTCATCGCTCATGAGTGTGGAAAATACCATCACGATGCCTGCAAAGAAAAACAAGGAAATACGTGTAATACGCATTACTTTTTTCTCCTCTCCCGGAAGCAAGGAGCGTAACTCATTTCCCAGGGCAAAAATCTGGGCGTTGGTGGTGGACAGACAGGCGGCAAACAAGCCCACAATGGCCAGGGCAGCCACCGGAGCAACCTGATCAAACAAAAGAGCCTGGGATAAAAACTCGGATGCAGGAACTCCGGGGTACTTTACCGCACCGTACATTCCAATGAAAATTGTGGGGGTAATGACCAGGATGGCAAAAATTCCCACAGCATAGGCCATTTTTCTCATGGAAGCCAGGTCCTTGATAACCACCAGCCTTGTGGTAAGCTGAGGCTGGCTTACTGGAATCATCACCACTGCAATCATAGAGCCCAGCAAAAACTGCCAGGAAAAGAGCCCGTTGGGACCCGGTGTGGACAGCAATTTGTCATTGACTTCCTCTACAGCTTTAAACAGATCAGGTACAGATCCAAAGGCCCTGATGCAGGTACTCCCGATCAACCAGATCACCAGCAGCAGGATCAGGCCCTGTATGGCATCACTGTATACAATGGCCTTTAAGCCTCCGATTTCCGCATAAACCAGCATCATTACCACCATGATCAATGCCCAGGCCCAGGAGGGAAGCATGCCGGGGAAGGCTGCTTCAAGAAAGATGGAGATCCCGCGGATCTGAATGGCCACATAGGGAATCAGGAAGATGAATGCAGAGGTAAACATGGCCACCCCTGCCCATTTTGTACCATAACTAGAAACCATCAAACCTGCCACCCCCTGGAAATTATGTTCTTTTGCTTTCTTTCTTAACTGGTAGCCAAACCAGAGTATAAAAAAGACCATGACCCCGTCTGAAAAGGCCAGGAAGGTCCATGCCCCTACCCCGTGGTTCCGGAAAAAATCGGGCATGCCCATGAAGGTAAAGGCGCTGAATAATGCTGCCGAAAAAGTTAAAAAACCCAGGATGGGGCCAATGCTCTTTCCTGCAAGCATAAACTCCTCGGCAGAACGGTTGCGCCGGTAGGATTTCCATGATGCAAAGGCAAGCAGGGCGAAGAAAATCCCAAAGAAAATATAGATCCAGGTTTTCATAATTCACCCTCCTCTTCATCGCTGCCAGGATGAACTTTTGAGCCTATGTAAGTTAATACCACAAGTGCCATGGTTATCAGGATGCTGGTCCATAGGGTATAGGGCAATCCCAAAAGCATGGGTTTATAAATGCCATTGGGGAGCATCAAGGGCGTATAGGCCAGAATAATCAGCAGGACTACGAGGATCACACATATCCTCCAATATCTGGGGTCTCTTTTCATTATCGTTTATCTTTTAAAAATCTAAAGTCTTGGTATGGTGAGGCCGCCATCGGCCATTATTACTTCGCCTGTGGAGTAGGGTAAGAGGCCCTTTGCCAGGGCGAGAACAACTTTCCCCACATCAGAAGGTAAGCCCCACCTGGGCTGAACGCTCAGGCCCTCTGCAAATAGTTTATCATATTTAGCTTTGACTCCAGCAGTCATGTCTGTCTGAATCACGCCGGGCCGCACTTCATAAACCGGAATACCATATTCGCCCAGGCGAACAGCAAAAAGCCTTGACATCATGGCCATCCCTGCTTTGCTTACACTGTACTCTCCCCTGTTCACAGAAGCCACGGTGGCTGAAATGGAAGTGATATTGATAATAGACCCGAAGAACTCAGGATCCGCTCCTTTCTGTGCCACCAGCCAGTTGGCCACAGCCTGGCTCAGAAAGTAGGGTCCCTGCAGGTTGGTTTTCATCACATATTCAAAGCTCTCTTCACTGGCTTCAAGAATGTCGTTCCGCTGCTTTGGAGCAACACCTGCGTTATTGACAAGGAAATTGAGTTGCCCCCACTCCTTCTGAATCTTCTCCAGGATGGATTCACGCTGTCCTTTCTCGCTGATATCACCCTGGCAATAGATGACCTGGATTCCATGGGACCTGAGCTGATCCAGGACTTCGGCGACCTGCTCTTCCGGGCGTACCCCGTTAATGGCCAGATCGATTCCCTCACCAGCCAGTTCAAGGGCTATGCCCAGGCCTATGCCCCTTGATCCTCCTGTGATTAATGCGGTTCTTTTCATAGCTGTTTTTAAATTTCAGGCAAATCTACCCATGCCTTCTTATCCCAGCTTTCAAGGCCTTTTTCTGCCAGCTGAACTCCCTTGGCCCCCTCCTTCAAATCCCAGGGGAAGGGCTCATCCTTCACCACATGCTTCAGGAAAAGCTCCCACTGAACCTTGAAGGCATTTTCAAACACCTCCTGTTCGGGGACCTTTGACCAGCCTTCAAAGAAAGGAATGGACTGCTCGATATCGGGATTCCAGACCGGTTTGGGTGTATTACCATAATGCTGGGTGTAGCACTCACGCAATCCGGCCACGGCCGAACCCAGTGTCCCGTCCACCTGTATGGTCAGCAGGTCATCCCGCCTTACCCTTACACACCAGGAAGAATTAAAATGGGCTACCACTTCATTCTCAAGCTGAAAACTTGCATAGGCAGCATCATCGGCGGTACACTTGTAAGTTTTGCCCTGCTCATCCACCCTCTCTTTGATGTGGGTAGCACCCAGGCAGGATACTGCCTGAACTTTCCCGAAGATATTATCCAGCACATAGCGCCAGTGACACAACATATCCACAATAATTCCACCATCATCTTCCTTGCGGTAATTCCAGGAAGGTCGTTGGGCCGGAACCGTATCTCCCTCAAATACCCAGTATCCGAACTCGCCGCGGACCGAAAGTATACGGCCAAAAAAGCCCTTTTGAATCAAACGTTTTAATTTCAACATGCCCGGCAGCCATAGTTTATCCTGGACCACACCATGTTTCACCCCGGCCTTTTCGCAAAAAACATAAAGATCATAGGCGGTTTGAAAATCAGAAGCAGTGGGTTTTTCACAATAAACATGCTTTCCATTTGATGCAGCAAGTTTGACCGCTTCTGCCCTTCTGCCGGTAACCTGGGCATCAAAGTAAATTTCATAGGCAGGGTCTGCTATTATACTTTCCAGGTCAGTGGTATATTTTTCCACGCCAGAGAGTTCCGAGAGTTCCTTCAGTTTGGCCTCATTTCTTCCCACCAGTATGGGATCTGGCATGATGTATTCGTTGTCCGAAATTTTTACGCCACCCTGTTTTATGATCTCCACAATGGACCTCAGGAGGTGCTGGTTCTTACCCATCCTGCCGGTGACACCATTCATAATTATTCCTACCCTGTGTATCTTCATGTTTTAATGCTTTAGCTATGTTTGTAAATATGCATTTTTTATCTTTTCCAGGAAAAGGTCCTGGTCTTCCTCCCAAAATTTAGTGGAGAAATATCTCCACCTCATTAAAGCCGGTAAATCCTGCATCTTCAACCCATCCCCTGATCTCTTTTAAAGGAATACATCCCTCTCCCATTAAGCCACGGTCCAGCAACATATCCTCAGTCGGAACATTCCAGTCGCAGATGTGATAGGCAAAAAGATTCCCCATGGATCCGCATCTTTTAATCTGCTTTTCCAGCTCATTGTCAAACCAGAGATGATAGACATCCACGGCGATCCCAAGGAAATCGTCATTAAAATACTCTGCCATGTCATTGGCCTGCTCCAAAGAAGTAATGGCTGAACGGGTATCCGCATACATGGGGTGCAGGGGTTCGATGGCAAGTTTAACTCCCAGTTTTTTTGCCTCCGGAAGAATGAGCTCAATTCCTGCCCTGATCTGATTCCTGGATTCTTTCAGCGATTGCCGGGGTTCTGCGCCACAAACCAGGACCAGCATGGGGATTTCCATGTCTGCAGCTTCCTCCAGCATCAAAATGTTATCCTTAATGGCGGCCTTACGCTTATCTGCTTCCAGGGAAGGGAAAAAACCTCCCCTCACATAGGAAACCGGACTCAGGTCATTTTTCCGGAGAATTTCCCTTACGCTTTTGTGGTCCAGTCCGGCAACTGCATCCCTCCAGATGGAGATTCCCTTCACACCCAGGTTAGCATATTTCGAACAAGCCTCCTCAAATGCAAGGGGTTTAGTGGTAATGGTATGAATGCAGAGACGATCCAGATAAATAATTTCCGAGCTCATGATTATCTTTTAAACCAAAGGGGATCTGCACAGCCAAAATTGCGAAAATAGTTTTTGTTATTCAAATCAGTTAGTATCATAATTCACACGTGTAATAATAACAATAAATAATCAATTCGTCAAATGTATGTGATCCTCTATCCTTTTAAAGGTCCAGCCGCTGCAAATTTTCCCACTTATGACTACAGCGGTCCGGCCCTGTCCACGGTCAATGGAAGCTACTTAATTCAGCGTTATATCAAAGGTCTTGCTTACTTATAATTCAACACTTACACTCTGCCCGGCAAAAAAGCCGGAAGGAAGCTCAATTACCCGATCATTTACTCCGCTTTTGTCGGAAATTTTCAGGTGCAGTTGGCTTAATTTACGGGAAGGATCAGCTGCGGATATCTCTTTCACAACTCCCCCGCTTATCTTAAGGATGACTGCGGCCGGACTTTCCACAGATAGAACCAGGTCTTCAGAAAAGATCACCTCGCCGGCCTGGTAGAAAATGGCCTGTGCCAGTCCTGGCTTTTCACATTTTACGGCCTGAACCAGCCGGTTATTGACAACAATCTTTATTCCCAGGTCAACATTCATCCTGTGGACTTCTGTTGATGGAATAACCAAATACTGATATCTGACATCTTTGGCCAGCATGGGTGTATTCACCAAACCTCCCCTCCTTCCCTGGGGCCTTACTCCGTGATCGATCCACAGCTTAAAAACTTCCTCATGAACGGTTTCTTCTGAAACATTGGATTGTTTTGTAATCCGGGTCCAGCTTCCACTCTCCCTCCGGTTTGAAAGCTTGATTTCCACAGGCTCCGGGAAGATGTAGCCTGTACCCCGGTGAAATACCCAGTTTGCATTCTGAATTTCATGAACGCCTTCATCCAGGACTTCCATGCCCTGTCCCCTGTCCACCATGACATCTCCTTTTAAAAGGGCCTGGTCCAAAGTCGTTACCAGGGGATAGGAATAGGACTCCGATTCAATGCCCGCTCCCAGGCATACATAGACATCATCAAAAAAAAACCAGGACTTCCTGGCCTTGATAAGGTCATGGGGACTGATGAAATCAAAGCCCACAGCCCCAAAATATCCATCTGTTACAGCCCCCACAAACGCGGTCAATCCGGGTTTCTGGATCTCCGAGGGCGAAGGTAGCCGGGGTTTTTGCATTGCGGTAGTTCCTGGTATTTTCTGCCAGTCATAAACCGGCCAGATATTCAGGTATTCGTCTCCCCTGATGGAAAGATGATTCGCGCCGTCTCCCCTGTGATGATTTAAAAGACCTTCCGAATTATAGGGTGCTTCCATATTCATATTTCTTACCGAATACATTCTTACCGTGGTAAAGAAATCGGGACGTTGACACACAAAATGCTCACTTTGCCAGTAAAACCTTGAGAATGCCGCTTTCGGTTCAAGCTCACCCTTTCGCAGCCGGATGATCTCTTCTAGCTCATCCTGCCTGTAATTGGAAGTCTTAATTATATTTTCCGGCGTACCTGTGGTCAGGGGGCCAAAGCTTTCCTTCCGGGAGATGCCCCGGTTCATGGCTCCCTTCTCCAGGTAAATACCATAGACAGCCTGTTTACAGATTCCATCCAGATAGTAATCGGTGAAGAGCTCAATCTTATCGCTTGTGAAAGCATATTCCGTTCCAGCCACATAGGCAAGCCATTCGGCAAATACACCGGCATAGCTTCCACCATAGGAATAGGTGGTGTTCACCCTGTCTATGCGGTGATGAAAACTATAGTCCTGCTGCATGCCGCGATCGCCGGTGGCAAATTTTATCTCCTGGTTTAGCACCTTCATAATCTCTCCGAACTGATCCTCATCACCCGCAACCAGGCCTCTTTTTGCAGCAATCCCACCAACCTTTATACGGTCACCCCCCTGCCGGGCCCCGGAAGCATTTAGGTTTGCCCGCCCGATAATTGTGATGGCCCTGGCTTTAAGCGCTTCTTCAATATGCTCATCCATAAGCAGTAAAACCTCCACAAGACCCGTGGGTGTTCCGATCTGATTCCACCACCAGTTTTCACAGATGAAATCATTTTCACACCAGAATTCAAGGGCCCTGTTCACCTGTTCCGCCAGGTGCTCACTTTGATAAAACACTGATCCTTCCTTACTAAAAGCCAGGCTCATCTCAAACATATTCTCCAGGTGGAAGCGATTCTCAAAGCCTGTATTGGAAACATCTTCATAATTTATTCCGGTCCAGCTACCATCCTCCTGAATGGTCTCCAAAAGCCTTGTCACAGTTTCAACGGAGGCGGAAGACTCCAGAATTTCAGAAACAACACGCTGCTTTACAAGATCAAAATCACTTTGTCCGGATAGAACAGCAGGAAACATCAGAAAGGACAGGATGAAAAGGAAGTTTGTTTTCATAGGCACCAAGTTAATTAGATTTATTCTGTATACTCAGGCTCTTAAGGAAATTAGCACACATAACCGTATATTTCAACCGTAAAATACAAACTCTAATCCGATGAAACTCCCGAGGACTTATTACAATCCCATTTCCCTTTTTGGGACAATCCTTTCAAGCGTGTCAGCCTTAATAATTTTCTTCTTCATGATCGCCATGGTTTTCTTTGAGCATGGGGAATCGGGGTCTTACATTGGTCTTTTTGTCTACATCGTGCTGCCCGTATTTCTGATTATCGGGCTTATTTTAATTCCCGTGGGAATGTCGAGGCGCTCAAAGAGAATAAAGAGAGAGGGAGAAGGAAGCGCCGTATCAAGTGTAGTACTCGACCTGAGCAATCAAAGGCACTGGAATGCAGTGGGCATGTTTATCGGGGGGTCCATTCTCTTCCTGCTTCTAACTGCCATCGGAAGCTATAAGGCCTTCCACTACACCGAAACCATTGAATTTTGTGGCACACTCTGTCACAATGTGATGGAGCCGGAATATGTGGCTTACCAGGAGTCTCCCCATTCCAGGGTAACCTGTGTGGAATGCCATGTGGGTGATGGTGCAGGATGGTATGTGAAGAGCAAGATGTCAGGACTCTACCAGGTATACTCCGTTCTGTTCAACAAATTCCCCACTCCCATTGAAACGCCCATTCACAATCTGAGACCTGCACGTGAAACCTGTGAAGAGTGTCACTGGCCTGAAAAGTTTTATTCCTATAACCTTCGGAATGAAAGGAATTACCTTGCTGATTCAGCAAATACTGAATGGAATATCCAGCTAAAAATGATGATTGGATCCGAAAACTCTGCCCACGGTCTGGTTGAAGGTGTGCACTGGCATATTAATCCCAATGTCAAGGTTGAGTATATCACCTCCACCAGGAAGAGGGAATTCCTGCCCTGGGTAAGATTTATTGATATTGCTTCCGGGGATACCGTTATATATCAGGATATCTATGAAACCCTGGACCAGGAGGCACTCGATACGATGGAAATGAGGGAGATGGATTGCCTGGATTGCCACAACCGGCCTTCCCACCAATTTCTACCGCCCCAGAAGTTTGTGGATGAACTGATCTCTTCCGGGAAAATTCCACAGGAATTACCGGAAATAAAAACACTGGCGATGCAGTTATTAAACAGCACATTCACCACCCGTGATTCCGGGAGCATGGAGATAAGGGCAGGCGTAAGGGATTTTTACGAGACCGGCTATCCCGATCTTGCTGCTGAAAAACCCCAGGTAATTGAACAGGCCATTGAGGGCCTGCTGGCAGGTTATAACAAAAATATTTTCCCGGAAATGAAGGCAAGCTGGGATGCCTATCCCAGTCATATTGGTCATATGGAATTTAACGGATGCTTCAGATGCCACAATGGAAGCCATGAAAGCGAAGACGGCAGAGTTATATCCAGGGACTGTAATTTGTGCCATACCATACTTGCCCAGGGAAGCGCTGAATCCTATGAGTCAACCACAATTGATCAGAGCCTTGAGTTCAGACATCCGGTGGATATAGATGAAGCATGGAAAGAAATGGCCTGCGCGGATTGTCACCGCTACCTCTACTAGTTAATCTTTAAGATCCGGTACCTTCATGAAGAAATCCTTTATGAAAATGCTTACCCTTGGAATCACACTCCTTTCCTTCGGTCATCACAAAAATCCCAAACGGGGTCTTGCCTTTGGCTATCACAAGGAGGCAGAATTGCGTGATCTGGAAGCTGGAATCAGCCAAGAGCTGCTATGACCCGCATCATTAAAACAAAATATAAGCATATGATAAAAAAAAGAGCCTTTCCCCTGATTCTGACAAGTGCTTTAGCTCTGGTATTACTGGTTTGTAACCGGCCCACTGAGATTGCTACGCCAAATATCATCTATATTATGTCGGACGACCACGCCTCCCACGCCATAAGTGCTTACGGGGGAATTTATAAAGAGGTGGCCCCCACGCCCAATATCGATAGATTGGCCAGTGAGGGTGCCCTGTTCACAAATACCTTTTGCACCAACAGCATTTGCGGACCCAGTCGTGCTTCCATTCTCACCGGGAAATACTCTCACAGGAATGGCTTTTATAAGAATGAAGGTGGAGATCCCTTTGATGGTAGCCAGACCACCTTCCCAAAACTTTTGAAAGAGGCAGGATATACAACCGCGGTAGTGGGCAAGTGGCACCTGTGGAGCGAACCCACGGGCTTTGACTATTATAAATATCACATTCTCAATGGAGAACAGGGTTCATACTGGAATCCCACATACAACGACAACGGACAGGAAGTAGCCGAAAGCGGTTATGCCACAAATTTTGCGGGTGATTTTGCCCTGGATTGGCTGAAGAACAAACGCGACAGATCAAAGCCTTTCTGCCTCCTCTATCAATTTAAAGCACCTCACCGTCCCTGGTATCCCGACAGCATCTACCTGGATCTTTTTGAAGGCATCGAAATGCCCTACCCCGAAACCTTCAATGACGATTATGCCGGCAGGGAACTGACCGCCGGTGCAAGCATGATGACCATTGAAAATCACCTGACCCGAAAGGACATGAAAATGACACCTCCACCCGGACTGGAAGGCCAGGAATTGCATAAGTGGGAGCGAACCGGAGACAAAGGCGAATTTGTATCCCCGTCGGACACCCTCACCGGAATGGCCCTGAAAAAATGGAAATATCAGAAATACATTAAGGATTACCTGGCCTGCGTACGTTCGGTGGACGATAATGTCGGGCGTCTCCTGGCCTACCTGGACGAAAGCGGACTGGCTGAAAACACCATTGTAATCTATACAGCCGACCAGGGTTTCTACCTGGGAGACCATGGCTGGTACGACAAACGCTTCATGTATGAAGAGTCACTGCGCATGCCCTTTTTGATCAGATATCCAGGCAGCATAGAAGCGGGACAAATAATTGAGGAGATGACCCTCAATGTGGATTTTGCGCCCACCCTGCTTGATATGGCCGGAGTGGAAATACCCGAAGAAATGCAGGGTGAGAGTTTTGCCGGGCTCCTGGATGGTGCAGGTAAAGAACCTTGGCGGGATGCCATCTATTATCACTATTACGAATATCCCAAGTGGCACAATGTCCAGCCCCACTATGGAATCCGGACCAATCGCTACAAACTGATCCACTTCTATTATGATATCGATGTGTGGGAGCTCTATGATCTGGAGGAAGATCCCGATGAACTTAACAACCTTTATATGGACCCAGGCCATGCAGACTTAATCGCCAGTTTGAAGGAAGAACTAAAAAAACTTCAGGAGCAGTACGGAGATGATATCTCTTTGGAAGAAATGAGGGAAGAAACCCGGAAGGGCATGGTCAAATATGACTAAGGAACAAAAGCCCTTGAAATCATGAAAAATGTATTCCTAATTGGAGTGGTGATGCTGTTCTCAGGCATGCTTTCCGCTCAAAAGGCAAACAGCTCTTCTCTGGAACTTAGCCGACCGGTAAAGGCTTCAGTCATATTAAATAATATGCCAGAGCTAAGCTGGACACCCATGGATGGCTATAGTTACGATGTCTGGATCGACGGTATCCGGATGGCCACAGGAATCACCAAAAACTGGTTTATTCCCTTCCCTCTCTCCTATGGAAAACACCAATGGGAGGTGAAGGCCTTAAATGGTGAGGAAATTGTTTACACTGGATCCTCATCCTTCACCATTGAAGGAAAGCCTCTTTCGACCCTTCCACAAAATGGAGTATTATTGCGCGAAAACTGGAAGGTCTTATCCTCCCACCTGGCTGGTATGGATGGCGCCGCTTTAACAAAGAAGAAGCTTAATACAGGGGAATGGAAAAGCACTTCTCTGCCAGCCACCGTCCTGTCGGTGATGGTGCGAAACGGCCTTTACCCGGATCCCTATCTGGCTACCAACAATATGATGATCCCCGACCTGAGCGACGAATTCAATGAAAAATTCGATCTCCTGCAGTACAGTCATCTAGAGGGTAAAAATCCATGGCAGGCGCCCTACTGGTACCGAAAAAAATTTAGCATTCCAGAGGAATTTGAAGGGAAAATGATCTGGCTGACCCTGGGGGAGATCAATTACAGGGCAGAGGTCTGGCTCAATGGTCAGCTACTGGCCGACACATCCCAGGTGGTAGGAATGGAACGCTTATTCAGATTTGACATTTCAGAAGAGGTGAAAATGAAAGGCAGCAACATCCTGGCCATAGCCATTTATCCTCCCGATCATCCGGGAGTACCTGCGGACCCACCACTCACTCCGCTGGCACCCCCGGGCCTGAATATGGCCAATGGAATGATCTCCAGGGATTACACTAAATGGGATGTGATCGGATGGGACTGGATTCCGGCCGTACGCGATCGTGATATGGGCATCACCGAAGAGGTATATATTCATGCCAGCGATCCCCTGGAAATCGAGAACCTTTATGTGACATCCGACCTGCCCCTGCCCTCCACGGCCTTTGCCGATGTGAGCATCTCCACCGACCTGATTAACCATTCAGGGGAAACTTTGGAAGGGACCATAAAGGCTAAAATTTCAAGGCAAGATCAGGAATTTGAAGTATTGCAGGACTATAGACTGGAAGCAGGTGATACCCTTGCCTTTCTCTGGGATCCATCCAATATGCCCCGTTTGCGTATAAAAAACCCTGATCTGTGGTGGCCCCATGGATACGGAGATGCAGCCCTGTATAATCTGTCCATCGAAGCCATCAGCTCAGGAATGAAAGCCCGCGAAGATATAAGTTTCGGAATCCGGGAAGTAGAGACCTATTTGGGCGCAAATGAACGGGTATATAAGGTGAATGGCCAGGAGATTTATTGCAAGGGCGGAAACTGGGTCCTGGATATGATGCTGAACTGGACCGCCGATCGTTATGAAAAAGAAATTCTCCTGAGCAAGCATGCCAACCTGAACATGCTTCGGGTCTGGGGTCCCACGGGTGCTCCTCCCGAAGTATTCTATGAGCTGGCCGATAAGCATGGCATACTTCTCTGGCAGGACTTCCTCAACGATTTCTGGGGCACCTTTAAAAATACACCCGGGATGAGTCCGGAGGAATCACTTTTTGAAAAGGCTTCCATAGAGCTGGTTAAGCGTCACAGGAATCATCCCTCCCTGATCATCTGGTGCGGTGGAAACGAAGGACCTAATCCCAGGGAAGATCTCATTCTAAACAGCATCCTCCCCATTTACGATGGAAGGGATACCAAACATTACCTGAAAATATCCAACGGCGACGGCCTTCATGGAGGGGGACCCTATCATACCATACTTCCGGAGGCCTACTTCAGTGAGCCCAAATTGAGCGGATTCAGTTCTGAAATAGGCCCCAGCGGGGTTCCCGATTGGGAATCGGTCAAACGCTTCATGCCCCGGGCGGGAGAGAGCTGGAAACCCGGACGTTTCCCCCTTGATGGCGTATGGGCTTACCATGATGCCATCAACTTCAGCGGATCAGATAAACGCAAATTTTCCCATTACGACGACATTATCCGCTCCTCATACGGGGCGCCCGACTCGACCTTTGCAGGCATAGAAAACTATCTGGATAAGTGCCAGCTACTGAATCACGATGTCTACAGGGCCTGCCTTGAAGCGGTGAATTCACAATTGTGGGACAATTCCAGCGGCATTTTACTCTGGAAATCCAATTCCAGCTGGCCCAGCATGGTCTGGCAGGTATATGACTGGTACCTCCAGACCCACGGGGGTTTTTACGGGACAAAAAAATCAGCTGCCCCCCTTAGCTGTCAGTATAACCGAAAAAGCCAGAAGATAGAAGTGATCAATGCATCCCTTGAATCATGGGAAAAAACCCAGGTTTCAGCCAAAGTATTCAATGAAAATCTGGATCAGATTTGGGAAACCTCCGAAGTGATGGATGTCGGCAAAAACTCAGTGTTTGAGCTGAATGAAAAGGTGCCTTTTGATGAGTATGTGAGCTTCCTGAAACTGGAAATGATAAATCCGGAAGGAGAAATGCTCACGGATAACTTCTATTGGCTCAGTACCAGCAACAATTTCTCATCCTTTAATGAGCTTCCGGAACCTCTACTTTGGATTGAAGCAGAGGAAATCGGGAGGAGTGGACGCTACCTGAGCTACCAGGTAGACCTGATCAACAAGGGACAAAGCCTGGCCCTTATGACTGCCCTTAAATTACTTGATCCGCAAACTGGGCTGGAAATCCTTCCCTCCTACTGGAGCGATAATTACCTCTCCCTTATGCCCGGAGAGAAAAAGACAGTTACTGTAAGCATTGCCAGGGATAACCTGCCCGGCCAAACAGCCCTGAGCTGGAAATCCTTCAATATGCATTCACCCAATGAACTCAAACTGAAATAGAAACACAAAAAGAATGATAAAAATGAAAAGCGTCCTGGCCCTGTTATTAACGGGGACTCTGTTGGTCTCTCAAAGCTGTAGTGGTCCCGAGAATTACACCACCGACCCCGAGGCCTCCAAAGAGACTGTCAATCTGTTTAACAATCTTTTGGAGCTTTCAAAAGAGCACACCATGTTTGGCCACCAGGATGATCCGGCCTACGGAATAGGATGGGCCTATGAAGAGGGTAAATCGGATTGCAAAATTACAGCCGGATCCTACCCGGCAGTATATGGCTGGGAACTGGGTGGACTGGAGCTTGGGAATGCAGCAAACCTGGATGATGTTCCCTTCGCTACCATGCGAAAGCTGATCATCGAGAGCTATCAAAGGGGCGGACTTAACACCATCAGCTGGCACGAATACAGTCCGCTTTCGGGTAAGGATTCCTGGGCTGACACAAAGGACACGGTGAATCTTACGGTTCAGGCCATAATACCTGGAGGCTCTCACCATGCGGGCTATCTGGAGCACCTGGATAAGGTGGCCGATTTCCTTAATTCCCTTGAAACAGGTGAGGGTCTTAAGATCCCGGTGATATTCAGACCCTTTCACGAAAACATGGGCAGCTGGTTCTGGTGGGGAGAAGGGCACTGCAGTGCAGAAGAATACAAAAGCCTGTTTCAATTTACCGTCGACTACCTCAAGAATAAAAGCGGAGTTCATCATGCGCTTTACTGTTACTCTCCCAATGGGGGATTCAGTTCAGAAGAAGAATATCTGCTCAGGTATCCTGGTGATGAATATGTGGATATTCTGGCCTTTGACCAGTACTCCATCAGATATGGTCAGAAGAGTGGACAGGAAGCCATAAAATGTATGGAGGTACTTGCCGACATGGCAGCTGAAAGGAATAAATTATATGCCTTCAGCGAAACCGGTGATTATGGACTCCCAACTCCCAACTGGTTTACCGCCCACCTTCTCCCCATCCTCAAGGCCAATGAAAAAACCCGTGGCATTGTATATACCCTGGTATGGCGAAATGAGGAGCGTTTAGAGAATCACTTCTTTGTCCCCTATGAGGGCCATGAACAGGCAGCTGATTTTAAAAAATTCAGGGAAGATGAGTTAATTCTTTTTGAAGATGACCTGCCCCTGAATCTATACAGATGAGCGCAAAAGAAAGCGAATTTATATCTCCATAATCTAAGAATTGTATTAATTTTCAGCTTCATATAAAAAATATTCCAATGAAAAGAAATATCCTGTTATCCCTGAGCCTTGTTGCATCTATGCTTATTACATTACCGGCCAGTGCACAATCGCCAAATAAACTGAGTAAAAAAGAAAAGAAAGCCGGATGGGTCATCCTGTTCAATGGTCAGGACTTCGATGGATGGCGTAAGTGTAATGGCACAGACATGCCGGCAAACTGGATCATCGAGGACGATGCCATGAAAGTTTTCACCGGCGAAGGAAAGGATCCGGGAAGAGGTGCCGGGGGGGATATCCTTTACGACCAGATTTTTAAGAACTTCGAACTGTCCATCGACTGGAAAGCCAGCGAAATGGCCAACTCAGGAATCTTCTTTAACATCAGGGAAGTCCCCGGAAAACCCATCTACTTTGCTGCACCCGAAATCCAGGTCCTCGACAATGTAGGTGCAACGGATAACAAGGTGGATAGTCACCTGGCCGGCTCATTGTATGATATGATTGCCGCTGACCCAAAAACCGTAAATCCTGCCGGCGAGTGGAACACCATCGTTGTTAAGGTTAAGGACGGCAAGGTCAGCCATACCCAGAATGGAGTCAAAGTAGTTGAGTATACCCTGTGGACGCCCGAATGGGATGAACTGGTAGCAAACAGTAAATTCAAAAATTTTGAGGGTTTCACCGAGGGAGTTTCGAAGGAAGGTTTTATAGGACTCCAGGATCATGGATACACCGTATGGTTCAGAAACATTAAAATCCGCGAATTATAACTTTCCTGGCAGCGGTCACCATCTGCTCCAAGCGCGATGGAAAATCAACAAAATTATGAGCGATCACCATCCACGATTTTCTATTGAGATGAGGTGCAAAGCATATAAGGTTGACTGGTCCTGAATAAAAGGAGCTGGTTCAAATCATGATTTGAACCAGCTCCCTGATATTTATGGACCAACTGCTTATTTCTTCACCACTTTATGGTAGAGGACTTCAGTTCCATATTTTAATTGTATGACATAAATGCCACTGTGATAGTCGCTCAGATCAATGTTCTCCTGCTGATCAGGACTGGCAATGCTAAAGAGAGTCTTTCCGGTAATATCCATCACCTTCAGCTCATCGGCAGACCTGCTCAGTTCTAGGGTCACAGAACTGTAAGTGGGATTGGGATAGACTTTCACATCCACACTTTTCACATCTTCAATGCCCACATAGCCAACTACAGTAACCACCGAAACCTGGGTAGTTTCATTACCGGCAGCATCGCTGGCAGTAACATTCACATTCACATCTCCCACATCCGCATCGGTAAAGACGTATTGACTCAGGGTGATCTCTGTGACACCGCAATTATCATCCGAGCTCACAAGCACATCATCTGTGGTAATTACGCCATTGTTGCTGGCATCCAGCTGAATCGTAATATTCTGCACTTCCAGTGATGGCGGAGTAACATCAGGTGTTACCGTTAAGGTACCGGCTACATAAACGAAAGCATAGTTTGGAGCACTTCCGCCCGTAACGCTTATATCATAGGCTCCCGCGGGGCTGTCTGAAGTTGCATCAGAACTAGCCATGGCCTGCTCTGTGATTACACTTTCATCGTCCGATCCAACAAATCCTGAATAGCTAACACTGAAATCAGGATTGGCAGCACAGGCTTCACGATTTGCATCAGCAGCTGTGGCAGTCAAATCAGCAGCAGTAATATCAGCTGTCAGGTCAGGAGAAGCAGAGAGGGAGTACTTTTCCATGTCGGCACCAGCCAGGGTCATTGCAGTACTTACTACAATACCCGCCCCGGTATTGGCCTGGGCAAATACCCCGGAATTGGCATTAGCCAGATTCACTACATCATCTCCCACAACACCGTCAAGTGTGGCGCCGGAAACAACTGCCTGGTCGTTTCCATCATATACCTTGTTTTCGGCCATTGCATTTACAACAGTCAAGGCCTTTACATTTACAACAAGGTCCTGCATTACAGGATCGGCAGCAAGATACATATCATCGCCATCCTGCGCGGCAGTGATGGTAGCTGTTCCGGGTCCCACAACAGTAACTGTACTACCGGTGATTGTGGCAACAGACTCATCGGAACTGGCATAAGCAACATCCAGTCCGGATGAGGCAGTGGCAGTCAGATCAAAATCCACATCCCCATAGATGGAAGCGGGCAGGGCATCAAAGGTGATGGTCTGCGCTTCTTTTTCTGTGGTCACCGAAATAATGTTTCCAAAGGTGCTGGTTCCGGCATCGTTGAAGGCACGAATCCTGTAGAAATATTCAGTTCCGGGTTCCAGGTCGATTACTTCCCAGGTACGGATGTCATAACCCCAATCATCATATCCAGGCAAAATATTGTTGAAATTGACATCAGTTGCCACAGAAATTACGTAACCTCTGGCACCTTCAACTCCTTCCCAGTTGGCTGTAAAACTTGTACCTGTGATATTGCTTGCGTCAAGGGCGGTGGGCCGGTCAGGTTTGGGCATTTCCTCACCATAGACCATAATCTCGGCAAAGCTAGCCGGATCATCGGCAGCTGTCATTAGAATCCTTACAAACTCGATGTACTCAGGTGAATCGAGATCAGCACTAAAAGTACTGTCCTGCCCTACCGACTGGGTTACCAGGTCTGTCCAGCTGGCTCCATCATCACTTACCTGCACTTTAAAAGTACTGGGAAGCTCAGTATCAGAGGGAAGCACCATGCCATAACCATCAATGATATGGGGTATGCCCAGGTTTATCTGGATCCAGGCTCCTCCGCCACCTGGAATGGAGGCGAGGGTGGCAATTGAGCCATCCACCGCGCTCCCAGGAGAAGTACCATTAACAGAGTCACTTGCCATTACAACTTTCCCCAGTGCGACATTGGGGTTTGTGCCCGAATACTGGGCAAAGGCAGTAGTAGAGATTGCCAGCAGAAGAATAAAAGTTTTGTAAAATCGTAACATATTTTTCATGATGCGGTTATTTTCTGTTTTTCTACGTAAATATTGCCCTTAGGTTTCGCTCCATGAACCAAATCCGGGGAATAATCACCTTTTTCTAAGTCAAGGTGATCTTAAACAGCCTGAAAATCGGAATCTCGATTAATTTAGAAGATGCTTTTCTGAAAAAAAATCTCACTTTCCTGAATTTTAACAGTTGCCCGTTATTTGCAGCGAAACAGCATAAGAAAAATGTTAAAAATCTCCTGAAAACATCTAAAATAAAGCTCTTAAAGGGTTTCCAGGTCTACACACATCGAACATTTCCTTGGTAATCATGTTTCAAGCCAAACTTCTAACTCTTAGTTATACCACTGATCTTATGAAAGTCCTTCCCAGAATTAGCCTGCTTGCCTTCTTGTGCCTGTCAGTCCTTAATGCCACCGCACAATCTGGATATTTTGCCAGGCAATGGTTGTTTTCTTCCATCGATGGCATCCCAACTGCATATCCGGTTCAAACAACAATATATTCAAAGACCCCTGATTTAGGTGGGAAAGGCGATGCTATACTCTATGAGGGGAATCCCTCCAGGGAGCAGGTGAATGAGGACTTTTTCAAGTATGTACAGAATGGTCAGGGACGATTTTACAAAACCGAAAAATCGACAAATAAGATTTCGTTTCAGCTTGACTATGGCTATGATTACGACGACGATAAAAGGATTTTCTTTGATTCCATCATTGCCTCGCAGGGTGATATAGGAAACGAAAGCAATATAGAAAAGCTCACGAGAAATGAAATTTCGTACGACTGTAATATTGTAGATCAGAACTGTTTTGTTGTTCAACGCTATTACTACCAGTTTGACAGGAGCAAACTGTCAATGAACCACAACAACCTCTATACCAAATTACTGATATTCAGATACTATAAATACAATAAGGTGGTAAAAACCATGATTTTACCGGTAGTGGTAACAGGTACTTCCTGGGATTATTTGGGAAGTGCCGCTGGGCCGATGGAATTAATTTCCATACTGCGAACACCCCCTGGTGACCAAAGCAGCATGAAACTGACCAGTTCGACTGAAATGACGCGCGAGATAAGCATGTCCTTTTCAAAAACAAATTCTGAAACAACAACCGGAAGCATTAAAGCCAGTGTAGGCTTTGAAGATGTCGGTGGAGTAGAGGCGGAATATACCCGTTCAGAATCTTATTCCAAAACCGAGGGTAAAGAAAATACATATTCAGTAAAATTTCGTTTTGAGGATGAATTTACAAATGATTTTAAAAGCGACTTGTTTATCATCAAACAATACGAATACTTATATTATTTTGAATTTTCCGTCAGCACCCCTTATCTCAATTCTGGAAATTTGCAGGTTAGCGCTTCGCAACGAATGTTGATGGTGCCGCTTGATAAGGAGCTTCAATCGCTGCAGCTTACGGAGCAGCAATTATTAGAAAGTGAAATTCCCAGAGCATATGAAGCAAATGATTCAGCCCAGGCAAAATACTTTCAGGATATTATTGCCATGAATAAGCGGATAAAGGCAGATGCTGTTGACGAGGGTTCTGTGATCACTAACGCGATCACGCGGCGATTCACATCGACGGCCTCCAATACGGAGACCATCACCCAGGAAATTTCATTGGAGACAGAAAATACGGTGAAGATAAGCGACAATGTCGGAGTTGAAATAGGTCCTGTGGAAGTTGGTATTGAGGCATCTTTAGAAAAAAAGTGGAGTGTCTCTACCACCACTTCCAATGGGACTACCGCGGGAATTGAAGAAAGCAAACAAATAGAATTTACGATCGCAGATGATGAGTTGAACAGTGGTGATCTGCTGGTGATACAAACCAGGGTGGACCGAACATTTGGGACTCCGATATTTGTACTCGATGAAGAAAAAAGTAAGACTTCATGGCCCTACGAAGGAGGAATTCAACGCGATAAGCCCGGGCTTACCGTAATGGACCCCGTCACCCTAGAACAGGTGAAATCAGCTAAATTTTCTGACCTTGAAGAGGGCGAAGAAGTTGTTTTCAGCCTGAGGATAAGCAATAATTCAGATGAACTCCGCTCCTATTTCTTAAAAATCCCCAATACCATAAATAAACCAAAGATCGACACCGACGAGGACCTTGGGGAGGCTTTTGAGATGGATCCCGGAGAAAGCAGGACCATCAACCTGAGGGTATCGAATCCAAAAATTGAAGCCAGGGGATTTGAGGATTTTGAAGTCCGCTTCCAGCCCCTGTATGATACAATAGGTGCCGACAGGGTTTTTCTTTCAGCTTTTTACGGAGCAACGGATAATAACCGGCCACCCGATAACAATTTGGTTTGTAATGCCTTAATCTTACCTGTTGACAATAGCCTGCAAACAACTTACACGAATAAATTTGGTGCAATCTCAAATATTTCCAATAAAAATTCCTATTCAGTTATCGAAGAACAGATTCTTACACCTCCGGCTGATTGTGCAAATGGCTGGTGTCCTGAAACAAGTGGAAACCTGGCTGAAATTACCAATTCCGTTTGGTTCAAATTTGTTGTGATCAGTCCGGAACTCACCATCAGCGCCTGTGAAGACATGAACACTGGTTTCAATTCTCAAATAGCCGTATACAGCGTTGGCGATTGCGACGATCTGAGTACCTTCCAGCTTCTGGCCTCAAACGACGACGGGTGCACTGGTAGCAGCAGCTGGATATACCTGGATAACTTAATCTTTGGTGATACACTTTATCTTTTAGTCGATGGTTTTGCAGGAGCACAGAGCGATTTTGGACTACGCCTGAGTTCGCCGGCACCACGCATCGATAATGCCTGTATGTATGAGCTGCTTTCAGTGGATGGACAGCCCGTTCATTTCAATAATTACCTGGCTACTGCCGAGGAAAATGAGCAAATGCTGACACCCTCATCCACCGATCCGGTTTATGGTTGGAAATCGGACAGCATTCAGAGTTCCGTTTGGTTTAACTTTGTCGCTCCGCCAGGTGGAGAGGTCATTATAGATCTGGAAAATGCCACCTTCGACACACAGTTGGGTCTGTATGCCACTGAAGGTAATATTTGTGGCCCCGAATGGTTCCGTACCTATTCTAAGCTGGCTTTTAACGATGACATTACCTTCCAGGGAGGGCACAACAGTCGCCTGACTTATAAGGGACTTACCAAAGGGAAAGCTTACCTCATCCTGGTGGATGGATTTAAGGGCCAGACTGGAGAATTCGACATTAAAATATCGATTCCCAAACCAAAAAATGATGAAGCATGCTATGCAATAAGTCTTGATAATAATACCGTATTCCAGGGACCATTCAGCAATGGCGGTGCGACCTCTTCCACTGCGGAGCAGGCACTGGCGCCACCCTATGTGGAGTCGGGGGAGAATGGATGGACCGATAAACCTGTAAATGAGTTTGCCCGCCAGGTTGAAAAGTCCGTTTGGTTTAAATTTGTTGCCCCGCCAAGCGGCTCCGTCGAAATCAGCACCTGGAACCAGACCAATTTCATTACACAGTTAGCACTGTATGAAGTCGGATCATGCGCAGATTTTGCCAGCTACAGGCTTATTGCTGCTGAAGACAACTCCCATATTCGCCAGGTCCCGCCGGATGATGAATATCCAAATGGCCGAGGTGTGCGTGGAAGCATTTTGAATATTACTGACCTGGAGGCAGATTCTGTCTACTACTTAATGATCGACGGAAGTATGAATGATGTTGGGGTGTTCAGCATTGATATCATAGCATCTCCTCCCGAAACACCTGTAAATGATGAAGTTTGCGAAGCCTATGAGCTCCCTGTTGATGGGACCGTGCAGGGACTGTTTACGAATCATGGTGCATCGGCCGATACCATCGAGGATAATATCGTTCCTGCCGAGGTATGGAAGGATGGCAGTATGAACAGCTCAGTCTGGTTCAAATTTACAGCACCCTCAGACGGTGATGTGGAGATATCGACCTGCAATCTGGCCAATTTTGATACCCAGCTCGCAGTTTACGCGGTTGGCGATTGTGCCAATCTTGAAACCTTTACACTGATGGCAGCCAACGAGGATGGTCCCACAAGCTGTTCAACAAACGGAGATAGCTATCTGCCGGTATATGATTTAAAGGCTGGTGACACCTATTATATTGTAGTGGATGGTTATGGGAACGACAAGGGTCACTTCAGCATTGTAATAAATGACGACATTACCCCTGGTCCGGTAAACGATGATGTTTTGGCGGCAATCATGCTGCCGGTTAACGGAGAGATCCAGACAGGATTTTCAAACTCCCTGGCAACTGCCAGTGAATTTGAACAGATGATTCACCCAATGGGTGCCAACATGGATGATTGCCTCACGGGCTGGTGTGATGAGCTGGTGGAAAATTCTGTATGGTTTAAATTTATCGCTCCCTCCGGCGGCATCGTCTACATCAGTACCTGCGACCTGGCTGATTTTGATACCCAGCTCGCATTGTATGATGCCACAGATCCGAATGATTTTAACACCTTTACCCTGATTGCCGCCAACGATGCCGGCCCGGATGACTGTTCAACTTTCTTTGACAGTTATCTACCCGTTGAAGGACTGACTGCCGGAAAAACCTACTACATTATGGTGGATGGTTTTGACGGAGCAAACGGCAATTTTGATATCGTTCTCTCCACCGATGGACAGACAACTTCGGTATTGGATATGAATGAAACAGATCAGTTCAGGACCTATCCCAACCCGTTTGAGAGCATAGTCTACCTTGATTATTCAAAATCCAGGGAGCTTGTTGATCTTATTGAGGTCAAAGATATCTCCGGCAAAGTAGTATTGCAGATTTCTGATGTGGATCAGGCAAATGGAAATATACAGATTGACCTCTCGTCGGTAAGCGCAGGAATATGGTTCCTACAGATTCATACAAATGAAGGGGTGAGTATCAAGAAGATGATTAAATACTAGTTAGATTATTTAATAGCCTCTCCCATTAAGCCCAGGAAGGTTCCATAGACCATATCCGGCTTTTGGGGGTGGCCATCTTCACCCATCCGGACAATTACCATGTTCCATTGGGGGATGACCAGGCACTTATTGTTGTTCAGTCCGGATGGGAAATAAAGCCCTTCAGGGGCACCGGGTAGTTTCATGCTTCCATCGGCCATCTCGCCATTTACCCACCAGTTGAAGCCATAGCAACCAGGGCCTATGGTTTCCCTTCGATCGGTATCTCCCATTGGAAGAGAAAACGGGACCTGCACAGATGTGGCCTTTTCCACCCATTCCTTTGAGATAAGTTGCTGGCCATCCCAGTTCCCCTGGTTCAGGAATAGCCAGCCCCAGCGCGCAAATTGCTTTGCAGAGATAAAAACATTTGTACAACCATTATTTATGGGAATTCCATCCAGATCCTTTTCCGGATACCAGTTCCATTCGCCCATTCCAATGGGATCGGTGATACGTTCCTTTAGAAAATCATGCATGGGCTCCTGAAGGATCCGGGTCAGCACCCGGCCAAACATCATCTGCGCTTCGTCCCAGTAAGCAAAGGCAGATCCGGCAGGAAAGAGTGGTTCCTCCGGCTCATACACTGTCCAGGACCAGTCTGCATAATCGGCATCTTCCCAGCGACTCCTCCCCTTTGCACTGTAACCCGAAGTCATGGTGGTAAAATGCCGAAAACTTACATCCGGGTAATATTCTTTTAGAAGAGGCTCGTATTGAGCGGCTTTATCATCCAGGGATATCACCCCATCATCTACCAGCAGTCCCAGTACGGTACTGGTAAAGGTTTTGGAACAGGACCAGATATTGTGGATGCTGTCGATATTTTCACCGGCAAATATCTGGTAACCGTTTCTGATGATCAGCACTTCTTTGTTTTTATTGTGCTTTGATTGTGAAGCCAGATAATCAAGGGCCTCCTGCATCTTCTCCGGATCCATTCCCTGTTCCTCGGGCGGTGTGCTCAGCCATTCCTCTACCGGGAAAACCTGGTCCGGCGAGCTTGAGCAGGCCTGAAGGATCAGGCCAAGGAATAAAAGTAAGGGAAGCGCTTTCATCTTAGCTTAAAGAATTTAATCAATCACTTTATTGATCAGCAGAAAAAACTCACTGGCCTCATGACCCTGGTAGCGGAAGATGTCCATATCGCCATCACCCTCAAAATCAACGACCTGCCCATTGTATATACCCTCATTTCCTATAATAAATGGATCCCACTGACTATAGTCTTCGTTGCCCCTGTAAATGGTAATGGGAAATTCTGTCTGATTAATGTTCACAGCCCTGTGAATGTTCACCCCTGTGAGCACATCATAAGATCCATCCAGATCAAAATCGTAAACCTGCAGGGTATGGCAGGAAGAAACACTGTCAGCAACAATATGCTCCACGTATTCGTTTTTTTCGTTTAACTGATAATAACTTACCGGATATCCGTTGCGCTCCGAATGACTGAGGAAAATCTCCATTTTCCCGTTACCATCTAAATCCTTCAGAAAGGCCTTTGTGGCATTGCGCGACCAGTCGCCCGTCTGATTGTTACGTGACTCGTCAATGTTCTGAACCTTCCATTCCCGGGTTATATCCTCGGATGGATTGGTAAAGAGGATTGCCCCTGCAATGATGTCGTTCCATCCATCGTCATTGGCATCTCCCAATCCCATTCCCTCGTGTAGATTCATAAAATTCTCCCAGTACTGAACCCTTTCAAAGTGATCCTTATCCACCTGCTTGAAAATCGAAAGGGTGTTGTTGTCGAAAGTCATAATGGCCAGATCAATTTTCTTGTCATTGTCAAAATCGGCCACACTCACATCCTTGACTGCATCTGGTACCTGGCCAATATAGTGGGGGGTCCAATCCGGGTTTTCATACCAGAAAAGATCCGCTTCGGCACCTGCATCCACCCATTCACCGGGGTGACGTACAGCAATCACATCAACGTCGCCATCATTGTCCATGTCTCCACATTCCATATCACCTGCCGCAAAAAGACCAAAATCAGGAGGGCTCTGGGCGATGATCACCTCCTTCCACTCCCCGGCTTCCTCCTGGCCCTGGCGATAAGCCAGGTAGCCTCCTGAGGAATTGCGGAAGATATAGACCAGGTCCACCAGACCATCACCCGTAAGATCTACAGGGCAATGTGCCCAAAGATGTTCAAGTGAATCGGCAATCATAGTCTGCTCGAAACTGAGCTCATTTTTTATCTGGGAAACCGGCTCATTTTTACTTGTAGTGTGGCAGCCCATCATAATTAGCGTCATTGCAATGAAGGTAGATAGAAGGGTGTTCATCTGCTTGTTTTTAGTAAGATTGAATTTCAAATTTCGATTTAAGGAAGGTCTCAAATTTTTTTACCTGCTTTTTATCGTCCAGGTTTTTTGGATAAAGACCGATTACAAACTTCTGTTTCCCGCTTAGTAAGGGTGTGGTATTCTCATCCCGCCCAAAGCCAAATACGGTCATGCCATCGGGGCTATTTACTCCCTCTTTGGTATTTCCAAGATAGCCAACTAAATCCACTTGTTCATCGGGAGTAAGCTGGATCATAAAAAAGCTTCTTCTTTTTTCCTTAGCTCCACAGTAGATCCATTGAAAATGCCCGAATATATTTTCTCCCTTATAAAAATCGGGTAGCCCCGCAGCCGGAGGCATGTTTGATGTTCCGAAAAAATAATCATCAGGGGTATAGGCTCCGCCCGGAGTTCCTTCATAGAGAAACCAGTATGCCAGATCGGGATCGACTTTGAGTACCTCAAGAACAGCATAGGAATCAAAAAACTCCCAGGTCCATTTCCAGATTCCGCTGAGGGACTCGCTTACGATCTTATTACCCTCCAAATAAGAAGTGCACTTTTCATGCCCGGGATGACCGGCTCCGCCATCATCACCATTAAATACCAGGTTGGGGATGCCACGAAATGCTGAGGCGGCCGATGCGGGATATTCTCCCCATGGTTCACGTTTAAAAGAAATCCAATCCCTTCCTGACCTATCAATCATCCGGGAAAATCCCCCTCCCTCCATGTCATAGTAATAGGTAATATTCGGGGTGGCAATCACATAGTGGGACTTGCCCTCATAGACTTCCTCCTTAAACTGAAGCTCTGTTGACGAAAACTCTGCATGCAGGGGAAGTGCGAGCATCAAACTGAAGAATAGTAGAATTATACCTGATCGTTTCACTGAGTCCATCTTAATCTGCTTTATACCTGACCAATACCATAAAACCAGGGTACTGAATCTCAGTCCCATGAACCATTTTTCCGTGGTAATATGGTGTTTTCCCCGTTTTCAAGCTGTTCATGCCAGATAAAAATGCGGATTCATCGGATTCAATGCGGATAATATGGTAGCAATATTTGCAGGATTCCCTGTCCAGGATAAGAAAGTCGTTAAGATAGACGCCATTCAGATATCCCGGCGACCAGGTGACTGCACTTACCAGGAAGCTTTCAACTTTAGACAGATCGCCTTTTACATCAAAACCTGCCACAAATTCACTTTCACGGGTGGCCCAACGGCGGGGAATATTGTAGGGTTTACAAAGCTCTACCTTAAAAGCTCTTTCAAAGTGGAGGTCTTTTACCGCCGGAGTCATATAGATGATTCCATTTTCATCAGTCACCCGGGCGGCAATTTGTATGCCTCTGGACTGATCTGGAATCCATTTTGTATCCCATATAAATTCGCCTGTTTCAGAACTTCCAATGTGATTTACCAGTTCTCCCCGGTGATAATTATAATGCCATTGATAATAAACACCATCACCTTCATAATTAAGGTTGTCCATCAATCCAAAATAATCCACTTTCGAAAATGCCGATTTGGATTTTACATTTAACTCTATTTCCTCACCAAGTCCATCTCCATGATTTATACCTGCTATCTCAGCTTCACAATGAGGCTTTGTATTTTTATAATAGATCCGAAGCACCATACCGTATACCATATTCTGGGGCATTCCAAATCGCTGACCGGGGTTCAGGGTAAAGCGGAAGCGGTTGATTTCCGGGCCACTTTTAAGTTCTGACAGTGGGATCTTTACGATGGGATAATAATGATATAAATACTCACTCTGGGGCCGGGGTATGCTATCAGCATCAGGAAAGGCATGCCATTCCCCCTCATTGAATTTTACCGCCAAGCCCGGTGGACCCGTCATGACAGAGCATGCGTTCCACCACGATTTCAGCCCTGATGGCCTCTTCCAAATCCAGCTCAGAATGCAGGCTAAGCCACCCATTATTCACGAAGCCTTCTGGAAAAAAATTCCATTCGTCACTTGTAGGTTCGTAATAATCTCCGTCACCACATACCCTTAGAAAGGATTCACTCTGCCCATCTCCCGGCATTGACCAGGTATATTCTCTGAAAACGTCGCCCGGACCGGGTTGAGCAAACGCAGAAAAAGCGAAGAGTAAAAATAGGATGCAGCTTTGTGTTTTTCTCATGGCTGGTCCTATTTATCTGTGTTATTGATAAATACATCCAAACGGGGCGCATCCCAGTTGTAGGGTTTTGAAACCACATCATAGTCGCCATCGCCATCCACATCAGCAATTTTGCCCTCGTGATTACCAATATCTTCAGCCACCACAAGATGCTTAAAATTCCCCTTGCCGTCCCCAAGCAGAATCCTGATGGTTCCGGGATTCTTTGGATCGAGACGCATTTCAGCCGTGTAGATATCCAGGTGCCCATCCCCGTTAAAATCGAGTATATCCAGGGTATGCCCGTCATAAAGGGTTTCTATAATGGGGGTACAAATCCAGGTACCGGTACCCGTCCACTTTTTATTCCAGTCGTCATATTTTTCCTCCCACTGGTACAGATTCATGGGTCCATATCCATCGCCTGCCGACATAATGATTTCAGGTCGCCCACCCTCGATGAGCTGTCCGGCTGCACAGCGGGTAAATATATAGCCTGCCTCTATCATCCTGGCTTCATAAATACCATTGCCTTTGTGTTTAAACCACCGACCACCTCCTACAACATCTGTCAGTCCATCACCGTCAATATCTGCAGTGGCCAGGCCTTCATGTTCGTTTATACCCCTGAAGGACGGGTAGTTCTCCAGGCCAATGACGGGTTCCATTTCGCTGTCGTCGGAGTAGGTATATATGGGATACCAATTCCCACTCTTTTGCTTTGTGTGGCTTGGCGGGAATCTCAGCAATGGCCAGTGAGTTTGCACCCTGGTTCCAGAAGGCCAGTTCAGTTAAACCATCGCCGTCAAAATCTCCTGGTAATAAATCATGATGTTTATTTTTTCCACTGTTCTTAATGGTCCGCCTGGTCCAGGGCTTGCTGTCGTCGGCCGGATAGGGATTTTCCCACCACCAGATTTGATTGCTCTGGCCTTCACCCGGAAATATAATGTCCATATCACCATCGCTGTCAATATCCAAATACGGCACTTCCAGCTTCAATCTTCAGGCGGATCATTATCAATGATGGATTTTACAAACTTGCCATCCTTGTACTTATACATGATCACCGATGGAGTAACACTTCGGTCTGTTATAACAATATCGGCTGCCCCATCCTGATCAAGGTCAGCCACCAGGCAGGAAGTTTGTTGCTTTCCTCCGTTGGTCGGTGGAATCTCTCCTGTTTTTGTACTCAGATGTTTCCAGCTATAGAGGCTTGTTAATGGCATCATTTCGCCAGATATGCAGGTACTGGTGGTGATCCCATCCAATACTCACCATATCAAGATCTCCATCACTATCCAGATCAAAAAGCTATGCACCCAGGTGACTTTCCCGCCCCTGATCGGGTGAATGCAGGGTAAATGCTCCTTTCCCGTCATTTTCGAAAATCAAACGGCGATAATCCTGTCCTTTATGTTCACATGAAACGATATCCATATCCCCGTCCTGGTCCAGGTCGCCCACATCCAGGTTGTTGACTGACCAGGTGGTGACAAGTGCCTGCCGTTCCCACTCTGCTTCTGCAGGATTTCCGGGATTTGTATATACAAAAACCGAGGCTTCGGGTTCCAGTCCAGGATACATTTCTTCAGACACAATAATATCCGCATTCCCGTCACCATCAATATCGGCCACTTTAAAACGATCAGCAGCCTGTATGGTGTTACCAATCTGATGTTTCTTCCACACCTCCGATATCGAACCGGGATTCTCATGCCAGTTGACCAGGGTAGGCATTTCTTTCTGCCCTTCTAAAATATCCCCACAGGCAATATCCAGATCACCATCGCCATCAATGTCGCCGATCCCGATGCCCTCGTCCGACTCTGTAGGAATAATCTTAAAAAATGCCCAATTGCTGGCCAGGTTTGGATTCTGCGGAATGGTACAGGCATGAATGCCACCTTCCACAGCAAAGAGCAGCTGTTTTTTTTCGCCCTCGAGGAGTTGAGCCTGCGCGGTAGCCCTGACTATTCACATGACCCGTTTTAGGCAGCATCCCAATTTTCCTGGCTGTCCAGGTGCTTCCTTCCCAGTCATCGACTCTCAAACCAGAAAACATCTGGGAGAGCCAGTGCAATCACATCTGCAAATTCATCCCCATCCACATCAACAAAAAGATATCCATCCACATTCATGCCCAGGTCCGTACGTTTCCAGGCGCCTTCCATATTTCCACCCGGATTCAGGTAAAAATATGATCCGGCGATAATATCCATATGGCCATCCTTATTAATGTCCTTGGCATCCAGCCCAAAGTAACGAAGCCACTCAGGTTCTCCATGGTCGCCCCATTTCGATCGCGAGTCGTCTGCTTCTATATATTGCCATTTATCAAGTGTTAAGGGATTGTCCAAAGACACTGCCTGTAAGTGCGATGGAAGAGATGAAGAGGAAAATAAAGGCTCTCATAAAGGAAGATTTTGATGTATAGCAAATTTACAAAAAAGGATAAATATCATGCAGGATCCCCACCCCCTCGTAAATCAACCCACCTTCAGTACAGATAAATCATTCTCCTTTATGAAAAGGCCATGTACCGACCTGGTATTTCCTTACCAAATGTACCCCCCGGGAGTTTATTCACAGGAAAAGCGGATCAGGCTTAGAAAGTATAAGTTGATCACTATCTTTACCTGGATTAATATCACAATTGGATAAAACTATG
The DNA here is from genome assembly GCA_963713725.1 of uncultured Bacteroidota bacterium. Taxonomy (GTDB): domain Bacteria; phylum Bacteroidota; class Bacteroidia; order Bacteroidales. The sequence continues at coordinate 304,160 of CAVQMZ010000015.1, read as the reverse complement.
CTGTCAAATAACTTAAGCAAGACACTGCTTCACAAGATTTCAGGGGCCTTAATGCTCTTAAGTTTATTTATCATGCCGGGCTGTAGCCCCGGGACTTCTGAAATAAAAATAATCTTTGACACCGATTTTGGCGGTGATGCCGACGACCTGGGCGCACTGGCCATGTTAAACCATTTTCAGAACAAGGGCGAAATCGACCTGCTTGCCGTAATGTGCTGGAGTACTGAAAAATATGCAGTGAGCGCCATCGATGCGGTAAATACCTACTATGGCAATCCCGACATCCCCATTGCAGTGCGAAAGGATGAGCAGCATGAAACCCCGTGGAACTATACCCGGGTTTTGGCCGATAATTTAGTGCATAAGCGTACATCCGAGGAAGCCCCCGATGCCACCTTGCTTTATCGACAGTTATTAAGTGATAGTGACGATAAAAGCGTGGTAATTGTGGCTGTGGGACCCTATATGAACATTAAGAAGCTTATTGATTCCCGGGCAGATGAATTTTCAGCCCTGAATGGCAAGGAATTAATTGAGGCTAAAGTGAAGGAGTTTGTGCTTATGGGAGGACAGTTCCCCAGTGGTGAAAGCGAATGGAACTTTAATGGCAACATGCCCGGGGTAACAAAGTATGTGCTGGAAAATCTTGAAATACCCGTTACCTTCCTCGGGTTCGAATTGGGTGTTTCCTTAAAAACCGGTGAAGTCTTTAATGAACTGCCCAAAGACCACCCCCTTTACCTGGGCTTTTACCATTTCAGCGAAAATGCCCCCTGGATAAAACAAAACTTTCAGGGTGAGATATTGGACAATTCCACCTTTGATCAAACCGCTGTGCTCTATGCCGTTCGCGATGGCATCGGCTCCTACTGGCACAGGGTGGAAAATGGAATCTGTGTGGCAGATGACAATGGAGGAAACACCTGGGAAGAGAAGGAAAACTCTAATCATTCCTACCTGGTACTGGATAAGCCTGGGGAAGAAATGGAAGCAGCACTTGAGGCCTTTATGCTGGGTGAATTCGATTAATCTTAACTCGTATACCTGAAATGAATTGATGGTCAGATCTATTTTTCTGAAGCGACGATCCCTGTCACTAATCACCCTGATCATTGCCGGTAAAACCATTTTCTTTTTGCCCTTTGTAATTCCGCGCATTTTCCGACCAAGCCTCCTGGCAGTATTTGAAATTACAAATACCCAGCTGGGAACATATTTTTCTGTTTATGGTATAGTTGCCGTGTTTTCCTACTTTTTCGGGGGACCTCTGGCTGATAAATATCCTTCCCGCTAATCTAATGAGCATTGCCCTGGGCCTGACTTCGCTGAGGGGCTTAATCATGTGGTTTACACCACTAAACGGTGGTATGATTGTTTTATATGCATTTTGGGGGCTAACGACCATACTGCTGTTTTGGGCCGCCCTGATAAGCGATGTTCTTTCACTGTATGCAAACGAGGTTCTTTCCTTTAACGAGGTGAGCTCAGCTGCCATCGGGACATGGCCGATAAGCTAAATGCCTCCAAAATAATAAGGTCCTGTTTTGTATTTACTGTGCTGGCTGTTTTTGCGCTTGTTGGACTGTCGGCAAGTATTTTATTCGCTTTTCGAAACAAAAAGGGAAACAGTGTGTTGAATGAAAAAATCTGATTTGTTTTTGGTCTTTCTTTATATCTTGTAATTTCCAAATGGTATCAGTTTCATATATTAAACCCACTAATTTTCGAAGATTAAATTACTGGTATTTGTAATAATACCAATCTTATGGATTTTGCGGCACACATATCCTATCGCCCTGCTTACACTGGCATAAAAGTGGTAAGAATGAGATTTTTACGCTTCCTACAGGCAGCATATCTACTCCACCTTATGGCTATGTTCAGCATCATTATGGTTTTCTTTTTCGGGAAAAGATTTTTGAATCTCCTGGAAGACGGAGGACGTATTTGGAACTACATATTATATGGATTTGCGGGCCTGTATTTTCTCACGCTCATTTTTTTCAGCCTTTTTGATGCCCGAAGTCGCTATCAAAACTATAAAATGGCCAAGGACAGACTCTTTCAATATGGTTTTGATACCCGACTCCTGAAACCCTTTATGTATTCCAGGTGTCAACGCGATGCAATCCGCGCTGCTGCTAAGGATTTAAATCTCGAAAAAGAATTTAAACAGCTTACCTATAAGATGGGATTTCGCTGGTATCATATCCTGCCATATATTGTTGTGCAAAATCCACTCATTCTGTTTACCAAAGATTACTGGAACAAAACGCTTTTTGTAAGAACTTATCATTCTAAATATTTTTTATGGTAAATCCGGTACTTGAAGTCAGAAAGCTTGAATTAAGTTATGGCAGGCAAAAAGTAGTAAATGACGCTTCTTTTCAGCTTTATCCCGGAAGAATCCTGGCTTTAATTGGTCCCAATGGCGCCGGAAAAAGTTCCATTATGCGTATGCTTGCAGGCCTGGTTTTACCCGAGCGTGGCCAGATTACAATGAATGGGAAAGCACTTTCTTCGCCTTCTTCAATTCATCATCAGGCAGGATTTTTCATAGAAGGTCCCGCTTTTTATGAAAACCTGAATGCCCGGCAAAATCTGTTGCTTCTTAAGCGGATCAGGAAGGGCAAGCAGTCTGTATCAGATTTATTAAGCCTGGTTGGCATTGATTATGCAGCCGGAAAGAAAGTCCGGAAGTTCTCCAGCGGAATGAAACAAAGACTTGGCATCGCCCAGGCCCTGATGGGTGATCCCACGATTCTGGTACTGGATGAACCCTTTAATGGACTCGATCCCGAAGTGAAACAGTTTCTGATGAATCTCATTAAACAGCTTGCACTTGAAAAAAACAAGGCCATCCTGGTTTCCTCACATTTGCTCACTGACCTTGAAGCGATGGCTGATGATTTTGTTTTGCTCAGTGAAGGAAAGGTACATGCAGCCGGGAGCTTATCCGGCTATAATGGCGAACGACAAACTGTATGCTTTTGGTTTGAAAGTGAACCTGAAATCAAATTGCTGGAAGCAATTTCAATGGGTAAAATGCTTAAGGACAATCCCTGGTGCTGGGAAACAAGATTAAGTATATCCGAAACTACCAAGGCAGTAAGGAAATGGGCTTCAGCCGGATATATTCCCTATGAAATTGAACGTGCCGATTTATTGCACTCAAAATACTCCGAGATCATCAAATGATACGACTCATTCGCTTCGAAACATATAAACTCATCCGGCAACCACGGGTATGGCTGACTTTTGCGGTGATGACGGTGTTGATGTTTCTGATAAATCTGGGGATGGGCATTGATGGGCAGAAGATGATCGATCTCCTGATCAAACCCCTCTCTGAACAGTTTATTATCTCGGGAAATCTTATTAATGGTCATCTGATCGCGTATGTGGCTTTAAACATGTTGTGGGTCCACATCCCGGTCCTTCTTGTAATCGTCACAGGAGACCTGGTATCAGGAGAATTTGATACCGGCACCATCCGACTGATCTTGTGTTCCACCTGGTCAAGGGCACAATGGCTGACTGCAAAAGTTGTGGCAGCCCTTATTTACATCTTCTTTTTCATGCTTTTTAGCGGAGTGTTAATGATTATTCCTGCACAGCTGATTTTTGGCAGTGGTGACTTACTTGTATTTAACGCTGGCATTCAAATTATTGAAGATAAGGAAGTACTGTGGCGCTTTATATTGGCCCTTTTATTCGGAACACTGGGGATGATGACCTTTGCAAGTATCTCGATATTGTTTTCCGTATTACTTAGAAATTCACTTGCAGCCATACTGGTTTCACTTGGAATCCTGATTGTGTCCACCCTTCTGCAGACCTTTGGAATGGGCATCTTCGAATCCTGGCGGAATCTTTTGTTTACCTGGCACATGGCCCAGTGGCAAAATTTATTCTTCAATGATGTGGATTTTATTCCAATCATTAAATCGGCAGGGGTTTTACTGGCTCACCAGGTGCTTGTTTTGTCCATAGCTTTCTTCATTTTTAAGCGCATGAAAATTACCGAATAATGAAATTCCGGATGCTATCCATATTGCTGCTGCTTTGCTTTCCATCATGGCTGACGAATGCAAAGTCACAGAATCTTCCGGAAATATTACAGGAGGTGCTCAGAAATGATACAGCATATCAGTCACTTTCATGTATTATAAATATCAGGCTGGATGTTCCCGGACTGAGTATGCCTGATAAGGAAATAGAACTCGAACTGGAAAAAGGGAAGAAACCAAAGATCAAGGGCGAAGGTATTACAGTCCTTCCCAGGCATGGAATCATCGGGCAGTACAGGGAGTTTCTGGAAGTGGACAGTCAGGCCATTCCGCTCAGGGATAATGGCGACACCATCGTTTACAAAGTGATATCACTCGATAGAAAAACCGAGTGGATAACTGTTGATATTGAATTGACTCAATCGGATGCAAGAATTCAATCAATGCTCATTTCCACAAGGAAACATGGTGAATATAACCTTCGGCACTCATATGCCACTGAATCAGATTTTTTTCCTGAACAGACCGAGATTAGTTTTGAGGCAATGCCGCTTAAACTCCCCCTTAAGTTTATGGGGAAACAGGAGGGGATAGATTCCCTTTTGGATAAAAATGAATCTGTAAACGGTAGTATTATGCTGCTCTATTCCCAGATCTCCTGGGAAATTCATCCAGGGATTGATTCGCAATAATGAATCGGGCTTCAAATCACAACTTTATGGAAGCGAAATCTGTAATTCCATAAAAAACTGAGCGATTCATTCTCCCCTTCAAAGAGGATCTCATCACCCTTTTTCATATCCAGAAATTTCATCTCTTCAAGGGGAGTTAGCACATTGTGTTAATCATTATTGGGATCATCCATATAGAGCTTACCATTTTTCACCGATACATCAACGATATAATCGCCAATAAGCTTGTTGCCATTGTCAGCATTGGTCATTACAATAAGCGCCTCTCCCCTGTTTGCAAAAGCAAGCATATTATTTGTAAAACCGGCATTTTTCCCACCATGCTGGAATATTAACGAATCTTCGGCCCATTTCAGTGATGGTCCCAATCCCCAATCGTTTTTATGCTTGGTCAACATCCCTTCAACACTTTCCCTGGACAGGACCGCATTCTCTTTTCCCTTCAGGATTTCCTGAATTTCGATGCAGTACTTTGCCAGATCACTTGGGGTAGTCCACAGGCCAGCTGCAGCCTGCTCCGGATAATTATGCCTTAAGCCTTAGCCCATTTAATCTTCCCACCTTCTACCAGAGCCATACTATGCCCCGGAACTTTATAGAGTTCCATTCTTTCCAGGATATTGTAAGTCTTTACAGGTTCTCCTTTCACCTGGATAGCGGGTAGCAGGCCATTTTCTATGGCCAGCAGATCAGGTCAAGATTCAACTTGCTTTTCGTTTCTACAGGAAGGAAAAGGAAAAGAAAGATAAGCGGGACAAAGCTAAAGCGTTTCATATGCTTGAGGGTTTTATTCAAATTTTGCATAAGTTACAAATTCCTTGAATCTGCTGGCTGATTGTCTTTTTTGTATCTTGTATATCTTCCTGTTTCAAGGCTTGAGTTATTATTAAATCCTGGGCTATGTATCAACAAGATTATATATTGAGAATGATTGAGCGGATCGGCATTCTGGTTGCCGGAATCCTGGGTCTGATCAAAAAAGGAGATTATAAGGAAGCCTTGGAATCTTTGGACGAAGCCTACCAGGATGTGCTGAAAGAAGATGCTGCATTTTTCAATGGCATTCCATTGTCCGGGCTGACCGATGATCTGATCCAACAACATAATTACACCCATGGTCATCTGGAAATTCTTGCAGAACTGTTTTATGCCCAGGCTGAACTTTCATTCGCACAGGGAGATTGGAACAGCAGTCTTCCCTACTACCAGAAATCACGCTTACTCATAAGTTTTGTCAGTGAAAAAACCGGGGCATATTCGCTGGATAAGCAGGCCAGACTATCACAAATCGAAAAACGGATCTCTGAATTAAACAGCTGAGAAAAAAATTATTGGTCGAAATAATAAACTTTGTCCCCGTCACGAAACTGGTAATGCACAAGGGATGGCCAGAGCGGATCGGCCAGTTCAGAGGACCATAGTTTATGCTTTGCAAATAATTCTTCAGCCCTGATCCTGTTTGCTGCCATCACATCTTTGCTTTCCACTGGATCATCCTTAATACGGTAAAGAAGAGTATCTCCTGAATCCTCATTCAGCAGAAGCTTCCAATCGTTGGTGCGCAGGGCTTTACTGAATCCGCGCTGCCAGAAAAGGATATCATGGGGGGATCCTGTTGAATCTCCGCTGAGGAAGGGTAATAAATTTACACCGTCGTATTTCCTGTCATCAGGTAAAGAGGCTCCGGCTGCAGATACTACGGATTGAAATATATCCATGGATGATACCATGGGATCATAGCTTTCACCCTCTGGGATCTTCCCCTTCCATTTAACGATGAACGGAACCTTAACCCCTCCTTCGAAATCGGTTATTTTCCCACCCTTATAAGGCCCGTTCTCCGTGGTGAAGGTATACTCGGCCCCGCCATTGTCACTGATGAAAAAAATCAGTGTATTCTCCTCCAGGTTCTCTTTTTTGATGTGGTTCAGAACACTTCCAATGGCATCGTCCAGATTGGCAATCATTGCAGCATAAATTCTTTTCACCGGATCCTGGATATGTGCAAAGCGATTATAATATTCTTCTTTTGCCTGCAAGGGGGTGTGAGGTGCATTAAAGGACAACCAGAGGAAAAAGGGGGCTTCCTTGTTCCTGTTAATGAAACCGATGCCTTCTTCGGCAATCCTGTCGGTCAGGTAATCCGGTTCATCAATCTCCTGGCAATTCCTGTAAATGGCATGGGGACCATTCCGTTGTCCTTTCCAGATGTGCTTGTCCGTAAAATCCTCTCTTACCTTCTGGTCAATAATCCCGGGAGTACCTTCATAGGCATAAAGTGAATGAGACTCGTAAAATCCATATTGATAATCGAAGCCAAAATTACAGGGTTTGTTGTCCCCATTCCACCCCAGATGCCATTTACCAATCAGTCCGGTTCGGTAAGCATGTTTTTGCATGATCTCGGGAAGGGTAATTTCGTCCGGCGGCAGTCCCTGTTTTAAGATAGCCTCTTTACCTGGGACCTCTGACATCCATTTGGGAAACCATGGACCACTTTTCATCATCAGTTTAAAGGCCTTGTACTCCAGTCGGTTTTTTAAATAGCGGTCATGCAACTGGTATTCAAATCCAAATCGCTGGGTATACCTGCCTGTGATAATGGCCGCCCGGGAAGGACTGCAGACTGGCGAAGTCACATAGGCATGATTGAATTTAACCCCCTCGGAGGCAAATTGCTCTAAATGGGGTGCCGATTGCCCATGCTTTTCGTATAGTTTCAGATCTGCCCAACCCAGATCATCTGCCATAATGAGCACGACATTTGGTCTGTCCGGACATATTATCGCACTTCCCTGTGATCCTGCCGGCCCCGGATTCAACCAGGCCTCTTTTGTTTCCTGACGGGAATTGTTTCTTTCAATTTCCCAGTGATCCGTATTCAAGGGCCACAGGAGGTAGCCAAACAAAAACACCAGTACACCGGTGAGTATCCATTTCCAGGGGGGCATGGTCATCTCGCAAATTTTTCCAAAGATATCAAAGAAACAAGAAATGTTTTTGTGAACAATAATTCCTAACTTGAGAATGCAATCCTATTAAGCTGTATATGAAAGCACCTAAATCCATTCTGAAAATTTCAATCAGTGCCGCATTACTGGCAGCAGCCATAGTCCTAAGCGTTCAGATAATAAAAATGGCAAAGGAGCATCAACTGGTAAAAATTGACCTCTCAGAGATAAATAATATCCGCTATGGCTTGCTTAATGTGGATGAATGGGCCGGGCAGGTGGCTTTTATTCTTACAGAGAAGATTAATGAGTTTGAGGTTACCCCTGAAAACCGGGAGCAGCTGGAGACCAGCGTTTCCAATGTGCTCTATACCCTGATTGATGAAGTGGAACAGTTGATGGAAGTGCGGACTTCAGGCAGCTTTTCAGGTGTAAAAAAGTGGGTTGCCGGATTTGCGGTGGATATGGATCAATTAAGGGACAGTGTGCCTTCATTTGCTCATACGGTGGTAAATGAGCTTGACAAACCTGAAACAAAAACCCTGTTACAGAATTATCTCAACGATAAGCTTGAAGACTTTACTGCTTCCACCTATAACCGTGATCATACCGAGCTCTTAAATCAACTGCTGCTGAAGTATGAATGTGATGGGAAAGAGGCATGTAAAGAACAGTTGAGTGCTGAACTTGAACAAATGCAGGAAGCCATTAATCTCCGGGTTCTTGTGCTACTGGGGATCGTGCTTCTGGTATTTCTGATCAACCTTATTTCAAAACATAAACCCAACCAGGTCCAGGCCATTATCCTGATTCTGTCTTCCCTCTGTCTTTTGCTGGCTGGAATCATCACGCCCATGATCGAGCTTGAGGCAAAAATCGACATGCTGCTATTCCAGCTCCTCGGAGAGGAAGTGATATTCAGAAACAACATTATCTTCTTCCAGAGCAAGAGCATTACAGATATGGTCCACATTCTGATGACCGATGGTTCAGTGGAGATGATTTTTGTGGGAATACTGATCTTTACCTTCAGTATTATATTCCCTTCGGTAAAACTCATCAGCTCCTTTCTCTATTCGCTGAATAAGCCGAAAATAATGGATAATAAGCTGATTCAATTTTTTGTGATCAAGTCGGGCAAATGGTCCATGGCCGATGTAATGGTGGTAGCCATCTTTATGGCCTATATCGGATTTAATGGAATTGTGGGCAGTCAGATGGCCAATTTAAGCCGGTCCAGTGAACCCATAGAAATTCTGACCACCAATGGCACTCACCTGACCGGAGGATTCTATCTATTCCTCTTCTTCTGCCTTTCCAGTCTTTTCCTTTCCAGTGCCCTGACTAAAAAGACATAAGTTTATTTGTACTTTGGTAAACGTGTGTTTGATTATTTCAAATAAAATCCTAAAGTAATCCCGGTTGGGAAGCCCTCCTCCTTCAGCAAAGCAACATAGGCATGGCCGTAAGCTCTGGCATCTTCAGCCAGTTTTTCATGGGTATATCCATTAAGTTCCTGGAGGCTCACAATATCAGGCTTCTGCCTATTCATCCATTCAATCCAGGCCAGTTTTCTGTCTGGTACTTTAGTAAAACCATACCAAACATTGTAGCTAATGAGTCTTAAATTTGAGGACGCCCGATTTGCATCATTTTTCTTTGATTGACACGAAGACGAAGAAAAAGCTAATGCCACAATTATGGCTGTTAGCGTGATGCAAAAACCTCTATTCATAGCCTTATTTTGGAAACTTTTATACTTATCCTTAACAAGATAATCCTTCTTCAACAAAATCCTTATATTTCGGTGCACCCAAGCCTTTTAAAAATGAAAGAAAAACTTAGCCTGTTGTCGGAACTCATCAAACTTGCAAGATGTGACCAGGAAGTCCGTGAACAAGAATACCAATTTTTACAGACCATAGCCCGGATACTTAAAGTAAGCAAGGAGGATTTCGATTCCCTGTTTGAAAAACATATTGAATTCACTCCTCCCGAATCTGAGTTTGAAAGGATTTTGCAATTCCACCGCCTGGTTCTGCTTATGAATGTCGACCAGGAGACCAGTGATAAAGAAGTGCATTTTTTGAAAGACATGGGCATACGTATCGGACTTAATCCCGAAGCAACCGACCAGGTGCTTACCAAAATGAACGATTACCCCAATAAGGTCATTCCTCCCGAAAAGCTTATCGAGATATTTAAAGAGCGGTATAATTGAACTACTGATCCTTCACTGGAGAATTTTCAGAAAAAGCTTAAAATAATTACATCCAGATTATTCACCCTTATGGTGAGCTGAACAACTATCGTGAACATATCGCCAAGGAGAGATATATCCCAGCTTGTACGCAATATTGCCCGGATTATCCTTTTTGTTTTATTAAATTCTCATGTATTCTTTCACAATATCAACATTTTCAGTGTCTGTCAGCATTTCAAGCAGTGTAAATGCAACATCCAGTCCGGTGGATGGTCCGGTGGAAGTAATTATATTATTATCGACCACCAGGCTTTGATCCAGAATTACAGCTCCGAAATCCGCAAGTTGTTTTCTTCTTAGTCCATCCAGTAAATCATAAGTAGTAGCCTCCCTCCCATTTAAAACTCCGGCTTTGCCAATGGGTAATGCCGCAACGCAAATGGAAGCAATTATTTTTCCCTGTTTATCAAATTCTCTGATCAGTTCTAAAAATCTTTCATCGAAAGTATCTTCATAAAATCCAGCTTTTTCAAATCCTCCCGGGATTGCCAGTGCATCAAAATCACTAACATCTACCTCATTAAAAGCAATCTCAGGCTTTACAATCAGATTCCAGGTACACTTAATCTCAGGTCGCAATGCCGTAGTAAGCATATCCACAGCTTCTGTCCCAAAAGCCCTGCTCCAACCGATTACATCAGTGAATACACTGGCTTCAAACGCTTCAAATCCCTGGGCAAGAAACAACAGCACTTTCTTATTTTTCATCATAATCTATTTTGAATGGGGTTAAAGGAAATAAGTATAGAGCTTTAAAAAAAAACTATGCTCCAAGAATCTCGTCATACTCTGTCAAAAGTTCCGAATGGTTAAATAGACCTTATTTATAGGCTCGGGGTTTCCCGTTTTCAGATACAATTACATCCTTAAACATGAAGGCATTTTCACTGATCCTCAATTTCTTACCGCTGGTAGTGCTTACATTCCTAAGAAAAACCTCCCTGGTCCTGATGTAGGGAAACTTCTCCCCGTATGAATCGTCGGTCATTTGCGAATTGAAATTTGCAAAAATTGCAGGCCCCTGATAATCCTCCGGATGATTGGAGTCGTCGATGCGAAGATTTTCAATTGTAATCCGTTCCGGCATATAACAGGTGTAGCCGAAATCATGCTGCCCGGAATTGAAACCGCCGATCAGACTGGCACTGGTCGTTCTGCCGCCTGAAGGCACAAAAACACAGTCGCGGATAACAAATTCTCCCTCCCATGTACTGCCATAATCGCTGCGTAGATTAATAAGGTTATTGCCGTATAGGGTGGAATTCTCCACTGTGAAGACCCCGGTCCCAATGGCATTTATACCCATGTGTCCCAGGGTCGAGTTACGGATGGTAGCATTGGCAACCCCCATGTGGGCGTCGAACCTCGAAAGCGTGCAATTGTCATATAGAAGATTTTTGCAATAGTTGGAGCCCAGGATTCCCCAGTATCTTCTGTCGTTAATATCATTTGTCTGGCTGCAGTTCACGAATGATATATTGAGGGCGCGGTTGACCGAAATATCATAAGAGCCCATGGAGACCGGCTTCCCTGCCGAACCAATGGTGCGGTACGTAAGGTGTCCGGTCAGTACGGTATTCTTAACTGTTACGTAGGAGCAGTCGCGGATATTGATAAAGCCGCCATAGGGCGCACCCTGATCTCCTTCGCCGGTGACGCGATGTTCCAGCCCGTCCACAATAACATGGGAACGCCTGATTGCGATATTACGGCTATAATAAGTGTATTTCGATTCTGCCCTGTTGGCGATAGTGGTGAAAATTCCTCCGGTGATGTTCAGCGTTTCCTCGTCAATGGGAAGAGCAGTGATTTCCGTAATCCGATCGAAGTCCCAGATAATCGGAGCGTTCATATCCACATTGCCGTTTTTATCAAGCACAAAGATATCTGTTTGCGCAGATCCATCATTTTGGTTTAAGCCAAAGCGTATATAGCGCCTTATACTTGAATCGGTGACCGTGATCAGACAGCTTGCCGGCAATGAGACATTGACTTTCTCCTGATTCCTTTTTAGAGAAGCGATCCCTTCAGGGATGAATGCCTGCTTGCTGGAAGTGACCAGAAAAATAGAAGCGTTAAGGTTTTCAACTTCGGTATCGTCAATGATGAAGGACGCCGTTCCGAAATCGGTATCGGTCCGGATGACTGCTGTGCGTTCCTTTCCTCCAATATAGTAAAAGGCCCCTGCGTCGGCTTTCACCTTAAGACCTTGCTCATTGGCAAATGCGTGGGCTGCAGCGATAGCGTCCATATCATCGGTTTTGCCGTCGCCTTTGGCACCAAAGTCACTATAGTGAACCCTTCCAAGGGCTTTAAATTCGGAGACATCTTCTGGGGATACATTTAAGTGTAAGACCCCATTTTCATCAGAACTTACCTGGGTAAGCTTCGTTTTGTAGCTTATGACTACATGATCAGGTGGGGCTTCTGCATGCCCCCTTGCCAAAATTACCCAGCTTGATAAGAATAAGAGTAAGAGCATATATTTCATCATGAAGATATTTTAGGGATAATCCCTGTCGAAGCTTTTACTGGTATTGTCCAGTAACAACAAAAAAAGCCTGTCAGTGATGACAAGCTTTTTCTAAAAAATACGGTGAAAAGAAATTTATTAAATAACTTTTACATTTGTTGCATTTAATCCTTTAGGACCTTCTTCTACATTGTAGCTTACTTTGTCCCCTTCGTTGATTTCATCAACGAGTCCATTTACATGTACAAATACATCTTTGCTACCATCTTCTGGTGTAATGAATCCAAATCCTTTAGAATCATTGAAAAACTTTACTGTTCCGTTACCCATTATATTAATTTATAAATTAAAATTCAAATTTACGCTTTATTATAACACCAACCACATTTACCTAAGATCTTTATTGCCATATGGTTAATATTTCCATGCTTTTTCCCTAATATGAGCCTTTTTACTTCTCAATAATCTCACAATACGACTATAGATTATCTCCGCTAAGCTCCATTCATATCCATTTAAGTTAGTTGTATTATTAAACTGAATAACAACTGTATCAATGTCTTTGTGGTATTTTGCAATACTCTGATAGCCAAAAAGCAGACCTGTATGTTCGTACACGTAAATGGACGAATAAATTTCCTGTTCACCTGCATCAAACACAGAACCATCGTTTAATGCTTGCAATAATAAATACTATTCTGAGTATTCGTCTAATTTGTTTATTTGAAGTTGCTATCAATTTGCTCTATATTTTGATTGGAAGTATTCATTATCTGATTGTTATGCTGAATGATTTAGTTTATCTTAAGGGCAGCAATAAGGTGCCGGGTAAACATACTGTTTGCTAATGTTTGGCTGTAAAAGCTAATTACCAGTCAGCTTAGACTATTATTCTTTTTTCGAATTATGAATGTTGTAAGCATAATTAACAAGACATCCAACTAATTTCCATTTACAAAGTCAGCATCAAAAAACTTCATGAATCCTGCATGCATATCATTCAAAGGAGCTTCATAAGCTGGCAACCATTTTTTTAACTCCTCTTTTTTAGTGGAAAATTTTTCAATATCCGCAAGATTTTTCAATTCAAGCTTATCCAATGTATTGTTATAGAGTTCTTCTCCGCCATCGAAGTAATGAATGTAACGCCAATCTTTTGTCCTTATCGAGTAGTTGCCTCTCCCCATGGCAGTTATTGCAGGAATTTTACGAGGTGTAGATTGATTTTCCAACCAGGGTGCCAAGTCAATGCCATCAAGGTAACCCGGAGGTGTTATGCCTGTCAATGAAGTGATGGTTGGGTATAAATCTACTAGTGACGTACTTTCACTGCAAATCCTGCCTTTCTTTTCCTTTTCACGCAAATCCCAGATTACAAGTGGCACCCTGGTGGCATCTTCCCATAATGTAAATTTGCTTAACTTACCCTTACTACCATAATGGTTACCATGGTCTGACCATAGAATAACAACAGTATTTTTACCGTACTTGCTCTTTTCCAGAGTGGATATTATACGCCCTACCTGATTATCGATAAATGACAAAGTAGCAAGATAGGATTTGATAACCAGATCCCATTTCCCATCATTCTGAATTTGTTTATAATCACCACCTTTACCGGCAAGTTCTAAACCAACAGCAGGAATATCATCCAGATCACTGGGATACATAGGCCCCAATTCAAAATCAGGGTAGAGGTCGAAATATTTTTTTGGAGTCATTAAAGGAATGTGGGCTTCTGTTAAGCCAAGTGCCAGAAAAAATGGCCTATCATGCTCCTGTTTAAGAATTTCAATACCGTAATTTATAACATCGTGTGACTCATAATCAGAATCATCGTTGGTTGTGGGGTAAAATTTCCATGATTCGTCTCTATCAGAACTATATCCTAACTCATCAATCGGTTTCATTTTCTTCGACTTCGGAAAATAATGACCAGTCCATTCAATTTTCCCATCCATATATGTATAAGTCCAGTCGTAACAATGAATTTCTCCCGAAGCATAAGTACTGTACCCGTTTTCTTTTAGTAGCTGAGGTAAGGAAATAAATTCAGGATTGCTCTTCTGGATTTCTTTCTGAACTTCAAACATTTCCTGGTTATATCGGTACAAACCAGAATTAAAAGGGTACTGGCCGAATAAAAGTGCATTTCTGCTGGGGCCACAAGACGGGGTAACACAATGTGCGTTGGTAAAATTGATCCCTTTTTCAGCAAGCCTATCCATATTAGGTGTTTTAGCTTTGTATCTACCATCAAGGAAACCAACAAAATCATTAGTGTCGTTGATACTGAGAAACAAAATATTTGGTTTTTTTTCTTCTTTTTCTTTATGATTTTGAGAGCATGATACAATTGCCATAAAGATTAATATGGTAATAATCAGTTTTTGTAGTTTCATGATATTAGTTTTATTTCAGATGGTTTCACCATTGGCTTTTATTTTTTTATACTATCTTGTTTAAGCGGAATAAATAACGAATAAGTATCATTAACGCCACCTTCTTTTGTAAAAATCCCTGCCGTCATTACTAAAGGTTTACCATTTTCCAGATATATGCCCATCCTTTCAAAACGATGAACTGGAACTATCTTACCATCTGTTGTTTTATATGCCTTGTCTGCAACTTTATAGTGTTTTGCTCGCTCCCAATTTAATCCATCAGTAGACGTAATCATGCCCATATAACCGAACGCATGATATAAATTATAGTAGCGTTTACGTTCTGTGTCATACCAGACCTCTGGATCCTCCGAGTTGTAATTTATAACAACAGGTTTAGCTTGCATTTTCCATGGGCCAAGCGGGTGATCTGCCAGTAAGACAGCTTGCATCCGAACAATTTGATCAAATGGTTGATCTGGTTGATCCCCTCTAATAATCATCAAATAACCACCTTCAGGCCGTTTAGTAACTGTAACATTGTTTGACTGATTTGCGATTGGAAGTTGAGGTTCAAACAAGGGTCTGTCAAAACGTTTCCAGGGCCCTTCAATTTTATCAGCTACTGCAACGCCAATACGTTGGTTTAATCGCATCATACCTCTCAGGTTATCATGTTTCCATGGCTGATGACGGATTTCATCAAGTTGCTCTGGTGTTAATTCTAAGTTTCCAGAATTAGTAGACATATAATAAAGGTAATATTTGCCATCAAATTTGTAAGCTTTGGAGCAATGCACTGTATATTGATCCCAAAAGCTACCACCTCTGGCCTTTAAGACTTCCTGGACCTTCTTCCATGGACCCGTTGGACTATCAGAAACAGCTCTTGATACTATTCCATCAGTTAACCAAGAATAAAAACTATGTTTTCTTGGCATTTGATCATAAAACAAATGATATTTACCATCCTCCCCCTTTATGATAGTAGATCCCCAATTAAAATAATCTTTATCACGAAAAATATTTTCTTCAGAAACTTCTTGCAAGGCATCTGTTAAATTATAATCATCTGATTCTTGCGCTTTTACAGATAAAGAAAGTCCGAGTAAGCTTATAGCAAACCATAGGAAAATATTTTGTGAGCGAATTAATTTTCTTTTAATCATATTTACTTACAATTTTATGTAATGTAGATTGCTTAAATCAAAACAATGCAAAATTTGAATAAGTTCAATAGGAAATAGATAGTTATAATTATCTTCTTCTAATCCAGGTTTTCAAGAATTAGCTCTGCCTATTCTTTGCTACTTATCTTTCTCAGATATTTCTTGAATACTAATTGTCATATAAATCTTAATTTACTACAGTCATTTCAGAATGAGCTTTAGTTTTTCCTAGTTGCAGAGGCATTGTTTGTAACTTACCTTACATACACTGTTCAATTGGCGCGATCTTTTGCTTTTCTGCGAAAGGCATGACAAGCAGAATGGGGTATGTACATTGTTATGCTGCATAATCCTTTCTTCTTTTGATCTTCTGGAATTCTCGTTTCCTTGCAGTAAGCTCTTCTTCAAGATCATAGTCGTCCTGAAGTCCTAACCAGAATTTGGCAGAATTTCCAAAGTACTTGCTCAATCTTAATGCTGTATCAGCCGAAATACGTCTGCGGCCTTTCAAGATCTCACTAATACGAGTTTGAGGAATCCTCAGGTCTTTAGACAGGCGATACGCCGTAATATCCAGTGGTATCATGAATTCCTCTTTTAGCACCTCACCCGGATGAATGTTATCTAGCTTTTCCATTTTCACTTATGTATGATAATCAGCAATTTCAACTTCTTGTGCGTGACCGGCTTCCCACTTAAATATGATCCTCCATTGACCATTTATTCTTACACTATGAAAGTTTTTAAGATCTCCTTTAAGCTTTTCAAGCCGGTTAGAGGGTGGTATTCTTAGATCATTAATGTCAATTGAATTGTTGATCATTCTAAGCTTCCGTCGACCTGCCTTTTGAATTTCAGGGGGGATCTTGTTAGATCTAATCCCATTCCAGATTTTCTCGGTTTCTTTCGATCCAAACGACCTAATCATAATAACGCTTTACGATACTAACGTCAAAGGTAAGTATAACTTTTATAAATGTCAACCTTATGCAGCATAACGGTCGGGGTATGCTAACGTTCGCTAATGTCATGCTTTTTGTGACAAAAAGCATGACATAGTAAATGGAATATACCTATTATTAGCACACGTAACTTTTTTAATCATAGTGATGCCTGCATTTAGCAATCCAAATCTCATCTTCTGAGACTCGATAGATAAGTCGATGTTCCTGATCTATTCTTCGAGACCAATAACCTTTATATTTGAATTTAAGAGGCTCTGGTTTGCCTATACCGTGAAATGGATTCCGTGAGATGTCCTTGATCAATTCGTTGATCTTTTTCATCATCTTTTTATCGGTCTTTTGCCAATACAGATAATCCTCCCAAGACTCGTCAACGAATATTAATTTCATTCCTCGTTAATTTTCTTCTCGAAAGACCTGCCAGATTGAAGTTTCTCAATGGCAGAATCTAATCTCTGCTCATTTGCTTTTGAAGAAAGCTCATGTTGAGTGGCAGTTAATGAATTGTATTCGTCCAAGGAAATCACAACTACGCCATTATCCTTCCCTCGATTGATAATTAGCGTTTCAAAATTCTTAGTCACATTGTCAAGATATCGCTTGATATCTTTCCGGAAATCAGATATTGATGCTGTTATCATTAGTTTTAATTATTTCGTACATAATATAGTACAAATATACGTACAATTAATACGAGAGTCAAGTTACATCTGGTTTTTGTTATGTGTGCTAACGACGTATATTGCAAATACTGTACACCTGGTGCGACTTTTGCTTTTTTCCGCGTGACAGGCAATATGGAATTTACACAGCGCACGTACTATTAAATATCAATTGAAATATTCACCTTTCCTCCTAAGCCCTTTTCAACTATGTCATATAACGTTTTAAGAGTAAGATTACTACCGTTATTCTCCACTCTTGAGATGTATGTCCTTTTCTTGTCTACGAGGTCTGCCAATTGAGCTTGAGTTAAGTTCTTTTCTTCTCTGGCTTTTCGAAGAAGGAGCCCTATTTTTACAGATTCAAGGTCTCTGTCCAACTGATCTCTCCTTTCTGTACCTGGTTTGCCATAGACAGAATCCTTAATATCTTTCCAACTTTTAGTTTCCATTTTATTTTGTTTTTTCTTCATAATACATTTTCATTAAACGAATAGCCTTATTTATCTCATTCTGAGGAGTCTTCTGTGACTTCTTCGAAAAGCCATTTAAGAGAATCACCAATTTGCCTTCATCGAAAAAGCAAAACACTCTCCAGATATTTGAGCCAAGCTTTATTCTTGCCTCATAAAGACCATCCGTACCTTTAAGATATTTGAGGTAGGTTGATGGGACACGCTCATAAGTTTCAATAATCTCGATGACTTTGTAAATCTTGTCTTGCACTTTTGTATTTTGCTTTCGCAAGAAAGACTCGAAATAATGCTTATAGGCGATTACCTCTCTAACCTTCTTCATAGAACAAAGGTAACTTATAAGTTACATATATCAAAATTGAGATTACAAGAGTGGAGAACCAGTATGTGAGCAAACCGGGTAGCTTACGCCCCCTAAGAACCCTACGTGCGGCTTTCGTCGCATATGGCTCAAGCGCTTTTAAGGCGTGCCCCATGCGGGGACACCCGGCTGTTAACGTTGGTTTCCTTACCACTAAAAGTAGTGATTTGTTTACATTCTTTTGCTAAGAGATCTCTACAAGCTCTGCGTTGGAAAAAGTACTTGTCATATACCGGCAGGTAGGGATTGGCAAGGCTTCTGATCTTCACATGATACCTTATAGGAACATGACCAATTCGATAAAGCCGATATACGTCTTTACCCTTGTCAGAGGTCCTGGTGTCAGTAAAATGTGTGTTTAAGAAGTATCGCCTATGTATCCAGCGTCGGTTCTTATTTCCGTGCTGGTATTTCGCCCACCGTTTTAATTGCCAATAAATGAAAGTCCCCAACTTGTAGAAGGTGAGTTTGGAACATATCCCTTTATGGTAATTCGACCACCCCCTGATAACAGGGTTAAGTAGCCGGATTAGTCCATGGGCAGGGATTCCCCTGTTTCTCCTGAGTATGTCTTTCAACTTATCCTTGAAAGACTGGATAGGCTCCCTGGAGGGACGTATCAACAATTTACCCTTGTATTTTCGGATATTTTGTGATAAAAAGTCAAATCCATCGTTGATATGGGTGATTTTGGATTTATCTTTGGAGAGGGAGAGCCCTCTCACAGAGAGAAAATCCTTCACCAGAGGGATTACTTCATATTTCAGTGCTTCGTATGTGGAAGCAGTGATCACAAAGTCATCCGCATATCGGATGAAGTTTACTTTTTGTCCTTTCCACCGAGGGAAGTGTTTCTTAATAGCATTTCCATACCATCCAGAACCATATTCATGATCGTAGGGGAATTGTACCGCCCTGTGGCGTTCCTCTTTTAGTTGGAAACAGAGTTTTTTTCGATGTATCCCGACTTCAACCATTTTTTGAGGATGGTTTTGTTGATGGGATATTCTCCATTATCCAATCATGATCGATTTGGTCAAAGCAAGATTTAATATCTGCTTCAAACACCCACTGAGATGACGTTTTCCTACACAACGACAAAAAGCATTGGGCGATAGCATCAGCACATGACCTTTTCTCCCTGAACCCATAAGAGTTCGGGTCAGCTGTTGTCTCAGCAACAGGATCAAGCGCTATGGCATACAGGGCTTGCATCGCCCTGTCATGCATTGATGGTATGCTCAATGGTCGTTTCTTGCCATTCTTCTTCAGGATATACACCCTTCGAAGAGGCTTTGGAGTATAGCCTCTTGCTTTGAGGCTTCTGGCTGCCTGGAGTTTTGCATGGTCGTTTATCCAAACGATCTTGTCCACTCCCGGAGTAGTACTTCCCTTATTGGAGCTTACTCTAAATACGGCCAGCAACTTAGCATAAAATGATTTGGATACCAGGTACATCAGGGCTTTAGCTTTGCCCCAACGACCTTCTTTCACAGCCTTGGCGATCCTCCTTTGCAGCCTGCGCACCCTTTGGATAACCTGACGCCAGATAATGCTGTGCCAGTTATCAGTGTGGTGTGGTATTGCACACGAAAGATTTACATCCTCGTTCATTTGCTTTCTACCATTGACAGGTTCTATAAAGTTTTCTTGCCAAAAAGCACCGGTTGGAGGTCAGCAGAACTTTCGTCCGCAGTGATATCTCAACTGCTATCTGCACCATTACAATGCAGCATTCGCTTGTTCCAACTTCTCTGTCCGACGTTTCCCGATGCCTTGCGGTTACGGTTTTATCCCTGTTACCTGCACGAGGTAGTTGGGAGAGAGCGTCGGGCTTCCACGTTCCGTATAAATGACAAAATAATGAGGTTAGGCTCATCCTGTCTGCCGACTGGGCTACGTTCCCGTATAAGCTGCGTTAAACGCTTATAACTTGCCAGCCTACCTTTTGGTTAAGAGCGTGTCATTCTCTTTTTCGCTCCCTACGTGATCACGGCAGTTGCGGAGTGTTCAATTACTTTAGCCATACCCATAAACCCATGCCCTAAATCGGCTTTGAGACTCCGAGGACTATCCACCTCACGGTTTTCAGCCCCGTTTTAAGGATACTCGACCCAAACGTTTGGTACAATTTCCAGGGAGCTTCAACCAATAATGGCTGCACCATACATCAGTTGTCCCGGTAGGGTACTGCTGGGGAAACAGCAGGTTTTATCAAAGAACTGAATCTTAGTAAAACTATCATTTATACGACTTCGTGTCGCAATAACGGTTTGAGTATACTAACGTTTGCTAATGGCGCACCATTTTGCATACGGTAATGCTCTTGGTTGAGTTTGGATATTGTGGTGCAAAATGTGTGACATAGCAAATGGAGTTTACCTAGTGTTATGAGCTTTTTTGCCTTTTCAGTATTTTAACAATTCTATTATTTATGATTTCTGACAAGTTCCAATTGTACAGTTTAGGATCGGTTGTGCTGTAGAACTCAATAACAACAGCATCAAGGTCTTTGTGATATTTTGCAAAACTCTGGTATCCCGGAACCCAACCTGCATGTTCATACTCATAAATGGAAGAATATATTTCCTGTTCTCCCTGTTCAAACAATGATCCATCGTTCAATGCCCTTAGGAAAGTACCCACGTCTTCTGCTGTGGCTAACATGCCATGTTCGTCTGCCTTTAAATCAAAGGGATGTCCTACATGATAGCCACTCATCACATCGTCTATATTCACTTCACTTAGCGAACCGAAGGTATTGTTAAGATTTAGCGGCATTAGAATTTCTTCCTGAATGAATTGAAAGTTCCCATAACCTAGCGCATCATCCATTATCTTATTGATTAACAGATAATTTGTATTACAATATTCATAGTCTTCACCGGGTTCAAAGTTGGCCGGCTTGTCCAGAATCAATGCAAGACTTTCTTCATAGGTCTCTGTTGGAGCTGCCCAAAAATTCGGAGCGTCCGTAAAATTGGGAATGCCACTTCTATGCTGTATCATCAACCTCAAGGTAATTTTCTCAGCGTTTTCAATTCTTCCTACAAGCTCCGGTAAATAATCGGCGATGGTTTTATCCAAAGAAAGACGTCCATCACTTACCAATTTGGTGACAGCCACAGCATCATATAGCTTGCTGATGCTGGCAATCTTAAATAGGGCTTGAGGTTTGGCAGGTATCTTGGATTCTCGATCGTGCCAGCCGGAAGCAAAATACTGAGGTGGTTTACCAGCTTGGTCTACATAAACAATCATTCCGTCAAATCCATGACCAATGGCCTCATCTAACTGTTCCTGAACCGTATCCGGTAGCGGAAGTATCCACGCCTTTACCAAAAGCCATGGTACAAAGAACAGGGAGGATATGCTTGCCATAATAAATACTATTCTGAGAATTCGTTTTATTTGTTTTTTTGTCATATTCATTCAGAATGGTTCATTTTTTTTTGAATTGCTCATAACGGTTAGAGTAAATTACTGTTTGCCAGATGGCACACCTTTTTGCCAATTTAAGGATTTCTCAGTTACCTGTGATTCTGGGGTGCAAAAAGTGTGACATGGCAAATGGAATTTACTCTATGTTATGGGCATGCATGTTTCCCTATTGTTTTATTAATGAATAATTTATGGTAACTTGTATGGGGCAGCAATGAAATTATATTCGAAACAGGAGATCCTTGCGTGGATCGACCGGTACCTTGCAGATTCAAGGCTTGAGTCAGAGGCACTTCTTCGTAAGCGTTGGGCCTGGATATGGATGGTTGTAACCTGTATCGGAGTTATCTTTTCAACCATATTGTTTCTTGTTCTGGATGTATTACAGGCCTGGTGGGCGGGTCCTGCTTTCTTAATGGGCTATGCGGTTGCTTTCCCTCTTTTCAGGAGGTTGAGGCGTTTCGACCTGGTCATGAACATTTTGTTCTCTTACTTCATCATTGCGATATTTTTTGCCATGTTGAAGTTTGGCGGACTCGAAACATCCAATGGTTTGGTTTTTATAGGGATTAACTGTGCCATGGGATCGGTGCTGGCAGGAAAAATCCGCTGGACAGTTGGAATTTTCCTTTTGTACGGTGCGACCATAGTTCTAACGGGTATTCTCCAACCATATTTAGAAATACCATCAGACTTTTCATACAGGACAAATACCATTCTCTTCGTCGTACTTAATCTCTGGATAAATGCCTGCATGCTGTTCCTTGTGATCCTATTTATGAAAGATAAAAACCGCTATGAAAAACGAGAAGCCGACAGTTTAAGAAAAATTGACGAAGCAAAAACCCGGCTCTACACCAATGTGTCTCACGAATTCCGTACTCCGCTCACGGTCATTTCAGGAATTGCTGAGCAGATGGAAAATCACAAAGATAAATGGCTGAAAGAGGGACCTGGCAAAATAAGAATGCAAAGCCAGATTCTTCTGAGGCTGGTGAACCAAATGCTGAATATCAGCAAGATTGAGGCCGGGAGCATGCACCTGGATCTCATTCAGGGCGATATTGTTAAGTATATAAAATACCTTACCGGATCTTTCCATGGCCTTGCCGAAAGCCAGAACATTACATTGAAGTTTAAAACAGACAATGTTTCTCTGCAAATGGACTACGATCCCGATAAGCTGATGCACATCATTAGCAACCTCGTATCGAATGCCATTAAATTCACTCCCCCGGGTGGTCATATAGATGTTGAAGTATTTAATAGAACACAAGGAGATACGGAAACAGTGAATATTCATGTCAGGGATACAGGGAAAGGGATACCAACGGAAGCTGTTAAATACATCTTCGAACGATTCTATCAAGTTCCGGATATTGACGAAGAGACCCCTGGTACAGGTCTCGGCCTTACACTTACGAGGGAACTGGTACATATGATGAAGGGAGAAATACGGGTTGAGAGCAAGGTGAATGAGGGATCGGAATTCGTAGTGAGTCTGCCGGCTACCAGAGAAGCCCGGGAGGATGCAGATCATGGCATTTCACTGCTGAATCCTTCTGCTTCTCAGCATGTACTGCCAACCAGGGATCCGGGTAAGGATCAGGAAATCAGGGCCGTTATGTCCCCCGATAAACCTATTCTCCTGATTGTTGATGATAATAACGACGTAGTGGAATATATGGTGTCAGTGCTTGAAAATCAATTCATAATCGAAATAGCTTCCAACGGGGAACAAGGATTTGAAAAGGCACTTCAGATAATACCCGATATTATCCTCACCGATATTATGATGCCGAAAATGGATGGATATGAATTGCTCGATCAACTGAAGACTGATATCCATACAGATCATATTCCGGTTGTAGTCCTTACGGCCAGGGGTGATTTTCAATCAAAAATAAAGGGGCTTGAAATTGGTGCGGACCATTTCCTTGTTAAACCTTTCAATGAAAAAGAACTATTCCTCAAGCTGAATAACCTGCTTATTGCCAGGCGCAAAATGCAGGATAAGCTAAAGGTAGTTCCACTGCAAACGCATCAGGATAATAATGCCTACAAGCAGGAACTTATTTTCCTGGACAAAATAAACAAGCTCCTGGATGGAAAGCTGCATATGGAAAATTTCGGTGTGACTGATATTTGCTCCTCCATCGGGATGAGCCGTCCTCAGCTTTATCGCAAATTCACTGCACTAACAAACATGTCCATTGGCCGCTACATCAGGTCATATCGCCTGTACAAGGCAAAAGTAATGCTGGAAAGCAGGGCTTCAAATGTCACGGAAGCTGCCCTGGCCTCGGGTTTTAAAAATTTATCCCATTTCAGTACTACATTCAGGGAAGAGTTTGGTTATTCACCGAGTGAAGTAGTGAAGTCCGTCCAATAATCTGTAATTGAGACAATTTCCAAAACATTTGAGATTCTGAGCAAAGCAGGGCTTGGATGTCTGAAGTACCTTTATTGGGATACTTGTCTGCTTGCAGGCAGTTTGTTTAAAAATATAAAACCACCAGATCATGAAAAAGAATGTTTTATTCCTTATCGGAATTATGCTGTTATCTTCCTCCTGCCAGGATGAGATTCTGGATACCCGGGAAAGAATGGTTGAAGAGACCGATTTTGTACTTGAACCATACATTAGAGCCTTTAATCAATACCAGGCAGATGATTTTGATCTGCAGGCTGCGTTAAAATCCGCAAAATCAGGAAAGAAAGCTTTAACAAAAAGCATTGAATTTAAAAGATCAACCGGAACATTTAGCATTGTGCCAGATGCGGGATACTGTGCCGGGATCCCGGCACCATTACAGATGGTTATCGAGGGCAGCGGAATTGCCACTCATCTCGGTTTGTTCAAAGTTCAGAACCTGGCCTGCATGGACTGGGATGGTACTTTTATGAGCCCTGTTTATGGATTTATAACGGCTGCATGCGGAAGTGAGATTCATACGATGATGGGAATTCCTTACCCCGATTTGGAGAATCCGCCCAATCTTTTTTATCCTTACACGATTATTGGAGGTACGGAAAAATACCAGGATGCCAACGGGTATTTCCTTATGTATGGATATACTGATGCTGAAGGCCGGTGGAGTTTTACTGGAGAAGGAGAGATTACTTATTAGATATTGAAACAAGCAGACTTTCTAAAAAACTATAGCCTTATCATCAAACGGTCATGGTTTATCTGATTGTATCGCAGTGGATTCCAATCATACTGGTATTCTCTGTATCTGAAGGTTAGTTATTTCAGTACATTTCACAAGTCTTTCGAATTAGTTATTTGCCCTCAAATGCTTGCCCATAACGGCCGGAGTAAATTACTGTTTGCCAGATGGCACACCTTTTTGCCAATTTAAGGATTTCTCAGTTACCTGTGATTCTGGGGTGCAAAAAGTGTGACATGGCAAATGGAGTTTACTCAATGTTAGCTGTTGTAGATTCCATAATCAGATTTTACAATAAATGATTATCCCTTAACAACTTTCCTAATGGCCTTGATTATTTTTATCCAATCTGTAGCAAAGAAAATGTTGAATTATAGCATCTCATTCTCCAACCATCGCCTGATCCTTTCTTGCTCGGCCTGATATTTGGATCAAATGATTCCAAGATTCCTTTTGTCCTCCGGCAAAGGCAGGTTCATTTTTTTACAAATGGCAATAAATCTGGGATTCCCGAACAACTGTTCATAAAACCGCCCTGTTGCGGTTATATATGTGATTTGCGGATCATGCGCTTCAAATCCTTTCTCAATCCAATCCATGGCCTTATCAGGTTGATTGGCAATGATGTACCCTCCGGCCATACCAGCCCACCCGATAGGAATATTTTCCGCATACTTCTCCATATGTTTCATTAATTCTTCATATGCCGCTACGATCCCGGATTCATTATAAATCCTCACAATCCCCTCATAAACATCTTCTGAAAACGGCAGTTTATGTTTCAGAGATTTGATTACTTCGTCGTACTCGCCTAAGTTGTAA
This sequence comes from uncultured Bacteroidota bacterium, assembly GCA_963713725.1. Classification (GTDB taxonomy): domain Bacteria; phylum Bacteroidota; class Bacteroidia; order Bacteroidales. Next base: position 278,318 of record CAVQMZ010000015.1, on the reverse strand, counting down.
GCTGCTATTTCAAGCATCCCTTTCGCATTCATGTCCATCGGATCATCGGCCACAAGTTCCTCTGCGACAGACAAGGCAGCTGCAAAATCGCCAGCCTGTATCAGTGTTCCTGAATACAACAATTTCTCAGCAGGATTCAAAGGATCCAGGCCTGCTGCCAATTCTATTTGCGCCAATGCTTCATCATTCCTTTGCAGAATCAATAATAACTGTGAATACAACAATCTTGCCCATGAGTCATTGGGATTTATGGCCAGGGTCTTCAGGAATTCTTTTTCGCTCTTTTCCCAGTTCCATTCCACCCAATGAGCGTTCATAGCAGAGAGATAATGGACTTGTGCAAGATCCGGATCCAGTTCAATGGCCTTATTGAGGTTCTCGGAGATTTTAGGAGCAGCAACAGAAGGTGATTCGTACCCTCCCAGTTGTATATTCATCCAGAGCTCTGCCAGACCTCCATACAGGGGTGCCCAGTCTGGTTCTTTCTCGATGGCACTATTCAGATAATCCAGTGCTTTGAATAAGGATTCCTTACTGAAATCATTCACGTAATAGCGGGCTTTCAGATAGGCATCATAGGCTTCCCTATCAACTGATCTTGATTTGGCAAGCAATCGCTCTTCTTCAGGAGTTAATTCGATCATTACTTCATCAGCGACCTGCCTTGTAAGCCTGTTAAACAGATTCAGGATCTGTCTTTTATCCTCCCTGTAATCACCAACCCAGATTTGATCTTCCTCTCCGGTAGTGCTTACCAACCTGAACTGCATGCAAACACTATCCCCCAGGCACATTATCGTCGGCTCCAACACTGCATCCACGTTCAATTCCCTGGCTATGTCTTTTGCAGACAAATCAGTGTCCTTGTAAACTTTTGAGGAAGTCTTTCCTATCACCCGTAATCCACTAATCCTGCCCATATCTCCACAAAGCAAAGAGTGCATGCTGGAAACCATGTTATCGAGCTGATCGTCCCCGGTAAAGTTTTCAAAAGGAAGGATTACCAAAGACTCGATGTCACCTGCACGTAACTGTTTGCCTCCACCCACAATATTCAGAACAATCAAACCAACAATCACCACCAGGCTGATATAGGTGGCAGCTTTCCATACTCTGGAATCTGGAATTCTTTCTTCCGGGGTGACCTCTTCCATGGGCTTGGTCCTTCGCATACCTCCCGCGGTGATGTCATAAATCCAGGCGATGATCACATTGATAAATGCGCCCAGAATCAGAAGCCAAAGCACCAGGTTGATGCTCCATTCTGGAAAATCCCAAAGTGGGAAAATGATGGAGGAGGCTTCAAGGATGATAAAGGCAGTACCTGCGTAGATGGCCAGTGAACGGAGAACTTTACGTCGTTTTAGCTCCTGCCAGAATTGGGATAGTTTGTTGGACATATAAATGAGGTTGCTAACTGCAATTTACGCCGATAGGTGATATAAGTCAAACGAAAGAAATCAATTTATGACAGCAATAACGGTTAGTGTAAATGAACGTACAACTTGCACGATCTTTTGCTATGTTTTATTTTCTCTTTCATCTTAGTTCCAGGTCTGCAAAAGGAGTGACAGGCAGTATGGAATTTACATAGTGTTAGACGCTGGGCACTAATTAAATTTTAAATTTTTTGGATCTTGTCGGTTGTCATAGATTCTGAGCAATTCCACATGGCTTCTGCTAATTCTATAGTAAAGAGTATTGTGTTTGGTGAGAACACACTTACGGATTTTTAATTTTTGCTGAATTATGGGAAATTGCCTTGGATTTACTGAAATCTGAACCAGCACCTTTTCTATGAGATCAAGAAATCTTGATGAAACTGTTGGATTCCATCCACTTGATAAGTATGCAAGAATATTATCGAGGTCTTTCTCTGAATCAGGTGACCAGATTATTCCCTTAGGCATTTGGATACTTTTTCCGGTATTTGGATATTACCTCATCATTCGCAATACCTTTGCCTGCATCAAGATCCATAATAGAATTATAAATGCCTTCTTTTTGAACTGTAGAAAGCTTGTCCCAATCATTTAAATCTTTTTCACCCCTAAGGAAATTCTGAATATAACCGTAAACCTCCTGGAGTTTCCCGCTGTCTAAGGAATCTATTTCCCTGAAAATCTTCAGTTTTAATTCCGACGAATCCATTTCAAATGCTTTTTATCAAATGTAAGAAATAAAGCTTAAACTGGCAGAAATTTCACTGCCTTGCGTCTAACGGTCCGGATATACTAAACGTTTGCCAAATGGCGGGCTTTTTGTTTCAAAAAGCATGACAAGGCAAATGGAGTATATCTATTGTTAGGCCTTGTAGTACTTATTCATTGACGATATCTTCGAAATCGTATGTATTACTTAACAATCGTGAAGATCGGTGAACAGTTAAAATATCAATTCTATATTCGTCAACTAAATGGTATATAATTCGATAACTTCCCCTAATTATTTGGCGTATAGATTCATTCTGAAGCTCAGGAACCATTTTCCCGGCTTTTGGATTCAATTCAAGAATATCAGGTGATCCGAAAAGCTTCGTAACAATTAGCTCAGCATATCTAACGGAATCTTTTGCAATGTATTCGCCGATATCTTCCAAATCAGCCAGTGCAGATTCTGTCCAGATTACTTCAGCCATTTCTTCAGCTTATCCTTAGCTTGATCCTTATTATAGACACGCCCGTTTTCTGAATCCTCTAGCCCTTTTTGGATTTTTTCGACAACAACTAAATGATCAATTACCTGATCAATAGTCAAGTTCTCTGGAAGATTGCTGAGGGAATCGATAATTTGAGTCTTAGTTATCATTTCTGAAATGTATCTGTATCAAATATAACAAAATCCGTGCTAGAATAGTTTTTTCGCTATTAGGCCTAACGGTTGGTGCAAACTCTGTGTTGGCGCTCCGGTCCTCATTCCTGCCAACCATGTTTCTTGCGAAACTGTTAATCCAGCCTTCCTCCCAATGAGGGCCGGAGCGGAACTTGGCGCGGGCTTTGCGTTTGCAATTGTTTTGTACAGTTTGTTATAGATTGACTTAACAATCTCTCATTTAAAGATATGATTTTCCAAGTGCAAAGCACGTGAAAAGCCAATATTGAGTTTGCACAATGTTAGCGCACGTACTATTAAATATCAATTGAAATATTCACCTTTCCGCCTAAGCCCTTTTCAACTATGTCATATAACGTTTTAAGAGTAAGATTACTACCGTTATTCTCCACTCTTGAGATGTATGTCCTTTTCTTGTCTACGAGGTCTGCCAATTGAGCTTGAGTTAAGTTCTTTTCTTCTCTGGCTTTGCGAAGAAGGAGCCCTATTTTTACAGATTCAAGGTCTCTGTCCAACTGATCTCTTCTTTCTGTACCTGGTTTGCCATAGACAGAATCCTTAATATCTTTCCAACTTTTAGTTTCCATATTATTTTGTTTTTTCTTCGTAATACATTTTCATTAAACGAATAGCCTTATTTATCTCATTCTGAGGAGTCTTCTGTGACTTCTTCGAAAAGCCATTTAAAAGTATCACCAATTTACCTTCATCGAAAAAGCAAAACACTCTCCAGATATTTGAGCCAAGCTTTATTCTTGCCTCATAAAGACCATCCGTACCTTTAAGATATTTGAGGTAGGTTGATGGGACACGCTCATAAGTTTCAATAATCTCGATGACTTTGTAAATTTTGTCTTGCACTTTTGTGTTTTGCTTTCGCAAGAACGACTCGAAATAATGCTTATAGGCGATTACCTCTCTAACCTTCTCCATAGGGCAAAGGTAACTTATAAGTTACATATATCAAAATTAAGGATACAAGAGTGGAGAACCAGTATGGTGCTAACGGTTCGGGTAAATAAACTGTTTGCCAAATGGCACACCATTTTGCATACGTGATTTGCTCTCAACTGAGTTTGGATTCTGGGGTGTAAAATGTGTGACATGGCAAATGGAATTTACCTATTGTTGTGTGCTGTTAGTCTATTAATTTATAACATATTAACTCTTTGTAGGAGTGATCACAATCACCTTGAAAGCTCTTATAATCTATTTCAATATCAATGGGATATCTTTTACTTCGATCTATATCCCAGATCTCACTTTCATTTGGGAGGAAACGGATTTTTATTGAATCACCATTTACCTTTATGAGCCATCCAGGACAACACGAACATTCTGTTCCGTCATATCCAACTATTTGGCCAAGGTATTTGCACTTTTGTCCATCCTTGGCACAACCAACTATTAGCAGCAAAATGATGACTAATTTGTTTAGATGATTCTTCATGACAGATTTTTCAATCAAGATGCAAATGATATGCTAATAGTTGGGTCCTAATGGCACACAATGGGGTAAACCAATGTTGTGGGGTTTATGGCCAACAATTTAATAAGATAAACGGAGTTTGGCTTAGTATGTATGCAAATTATCAAGGGGATTTTTGATTTTGGAAAGGTGTCTTGAACTAACATGGGTATAAATTTCGGTTGTTGCGATGCTGGAGTGGCCAAGCAGTTCTTGTATATAGCGGAGGCTAATGCCCTGTTCCAGAAGATGGGTGGCAAAACTGTGCCTGAGGCTATGGGGTGTGGCGTGCTTTTTGATTTTGGCCTTTTGCAAAGCCTTGCGGAAAATCTTTTCAATACTGGTGGCACTGTATTGTCCTCCCCCCTGCCCTTCGAATAACACAGTATCTGGGTTTGTAAGCCTGGTAGTAGATTCTTAAATGCTGAGTCAGCTTCTCCGACAGTAGTGTATATCGATCCTTATTCCCTTTGGAGTGTGAAATTCTGATTAGCATACGCTGGGAATCTATATCGCAAATTTTTAGATTGATCAGCTCGCTTCTTCTTAATCCGCCCGAATAAATTGTCATCAGAATGCATTTATGTTTTATATTGTTGACATGTCCCAGAATGAGTTCTACTTCCTCAACCGTCAGGACTTTTGGAAGCTTCCTTTCTTTTTTGGGCCTGCTAAGCTGGTAAAATACTTTTTCCCTTCCCAATACATGTTCATAGTAAAACTTGATAGCGCTGATTCTCTGGTTCTGCTGCGATGCAGAAATGCCCTTAGTACGAATCAAATTCAATAGATAATCGTTAATTTGTCGGGTGCTGACTACATCAAGTGATTGATCCTGGAACTCTTTGGCAAAGGACTTTATGTATGATACATAAGTCTTGATGGTATTGGGGCTGTACCTTTTTTCTATGAGCTTCTCCAGGTATAAAGATGGGAGGTATGGATTTGTCGCAGGCTTTCCTGTTTTTTGTGGTAAATTACCTGTCTTGCAAAAACAATAAATCCCTCAAAACCACCCCAATGAAACTAAAAGCTATATTCATTCTGTGCCTGGTTTATTCAGGTACATTATTTTCCCAGAATGCCTTTATTGAGAAGGATTCCCTTCATTCAGAAATACTTGGGGAGCAAGACATTTACAAATTCTTTTTCCGAAAAATTACAAAGCAGATTCAGAGGAGAAATATGCAGCGATATATCTGCTGGACGGGCCCTGGAACCAGGAGCTGGTTGGAACCGTCCGGGATTTTATCCGGGTTGAAAAGCATATGCCGCCCACTATCATTGTTTCCATTGTGAATGTTGATAGGAACAGGGATTTTTTGCCTTCACATAATGAGGGTGTACCTACCTCCGGAGGTGCTGACAAATTTCTTGAATTTATTAAGTCCGAGTTAATGCCCTTTATGGATGAAAATTACCCTGTAAAGGGTGAAGATATTCTCCTGGGACACTCATTTGGCGGGGTGTTCACTATGTATGCACTGCTGGAGGAGCCGAAACTTTTTGATGCCTACCTGGCTGGGGACCCAAGTTTCTGGTGGGATGACGGATACATGGTTGATCTGGCTGCTGAGAAGGTGCCATCCCTGGAGGGTACGAATAGCATTCTATTCATTGCAGGCAGAAAGGACCATAATGCCTATGCCGGCATGGGAATTGATAAAATGGATTCCGTACTCAGCTTGTATAAACCAGATGACCTGCACTGGAAATCAGTGGCATACGAGAATGAGACCCATGGAACTTCAAGACTTAAACATGCCTACGACGGTTTAAGGTATACTTACGATGGCTATGCATCCATGCAGGTGGAATTTCACCCCATGAACGGGATTTTCGAAAAGGGGAAACCCATTACAATCTGGAATGCAACAGGGAGTAAAACATTGAGGTACACAAGCGATGGTAGTGATCCAAATCAGGATTCAGAAATGATGGCACAAACAATAGAGTTGTCGGAACCCTGTATTTTGAAGGTGAAAGCCATCTCTCCCCATGGAAATTTTGATTCAGAAATTGCTGAAGGGAAGTTTCTGGAAGGTGATGTTCCCAGAGCTGGAAAGAAACCAAAGAAGGCAGAATCGGGTGGTATTAATTATTCTTTCTACAAAGGTGAATGGGATCAGTTACCTGACTTCAGTTCAATAGAACCAGTGAACAGGGGAATTACGAGTGCGAACTTCAGCCTGGATTCGCCGGATGAGAAGACAAATTTTGCCTGTCTCTTTGAGGGGTTCATTCAAATTGAAGAAGAGGGATACTACATTTTTGTACTGAGTTCGGAAGATGGATCAAAACTATATATTGGAGATCGGCAGATCCTGGATAATAACGGCTTGCACACAGCTGATAAGGCTCATACCTATGTCATACCCCTGAAAGAGGGATTCTATCCGGTCCGTCTGGAATATTTCCAAAAAGGAGGAGGAAAGGCCCTTAATTTGCTCTATGTAACTCCCGGGGGGAACAGTCCTTCGCCCATTCCCCAGGAACGATTGTTTTACAGGAATTAGAAGATCTTTTATACGGGCAGTGAGCTAAAGCGGGACATTTTCCACACCATCCAATTTATAGACCTTGTCTTTCACCCATTTAGCCCAGGCTAATGGTCGCTTTGACTTATCGAAAGTTTGCCAGGGGATAGGCTCACCAATCGAAACTGTAACATGCTTGCCACGGTGCTTATACGATTCGTCAATTAAATAAAGCATCTCGATGTTTGCTTTAATACCTATAGCTTTCCTGAATCGGTATAAACGATAAAAGAAATTTGAATTTTCCCCTCCCATGTGTATGGGGATGATGTCTCTTTGATACTGTTTTGCTTTATTGATGAAGCTTTTTTGCCATTCCAGATCCATCACCTGTCCATCAATCTTCCGGCTTACCAGTCCGGAGGGAAAAGTAAGGATTTGTGACTCGGATTTAAATGCAGAATCTAGTTGATCTGCCAGCTGGGAGCCCTGTCTACCATGCTTATTAACAGGGATAAATACGCCATGAAGGTTCTTCAGGTTCATAAGTATGTCGTTCACAAGACATTTATACTTATCCTTACCATACTTCTTCCCGATGATAACCATGGCAATATGTCCGTCTAAGCCGCCCCAGGGATGGTTGGCTGCAAAAATGTACCTTCCATCATCTGGCAGATTTTCTTCTCCTATTACTTCAATGGTCAGATTGAAAAACTTCATCATGGCCACGCTGAAATCGTATCCTTTCAAATGACCATAATCCCTGATAATCTCATTGACAAAATCCTGGTGAGCTATTCTTCTTAAGTACGCATATATGAATCCAGGAATCCACCTGGCCAGTTTCGGATTTTTATCGTAAAACAAATCCTTTACATCAATTTCCTTGAAGCTCCTGCTTTTGTCTGCTTCCATTTTTTCTTATTATTGATCCAGCATCAAAAGTATAAAAGAAATGGAAATTATTAGTTGGTGAAAGTAGCCAGACTTTTCAAGTTCCTCGCGGGATATTGCTTCGCAAGTTTCCCTGTGGGATTCCTGGCTGGAGCCAGGTTCCCTTCCCCTGCGGGGGATTGCCTGACTTCGTCAGTCGACCCTTCCCCTGCGGGGGGCTAACTTGCATAATCAATTAAAACCCTGGCGCTAAAGCGCCTTTGTTTTTTTATGCCCGCTTGCTCACTCAAGCAAGCTTGGTTCGCAAACGGCCATAAAAAAACCCTGAAAATTGCTTTTCAGGGTTTTGATTGATTAAGCGGTCCGGACGGGACTCGAACCCGCGACCTCCGGCGTGACAGGCCGGCATTCTAACCAAACTGAACTACCGGACCGTAATCTATTGATGGCTATGGTTAAGCTCTTTTAAGAACGTGCATCATTCAAATGCGCAGCAAAAATAGATGAAATTTTTAATTCGGCAAAGAATATTCTGAAAATTATCCCATCCTCACTTCAACAAGTGTTTCCGGGGTCAGAAATTCCATCTTGACGTAAGAGCCCGACAATTCTTTTCCATTCACTCTGAGGCTTTTAACACCATGTTCAACGCCATCGGGATTTGTGATCAAAATCTTAATAATTTTTCCCCTGAAAAGCCGGTGGGCTGTGTAGGAAAATTCCACCGTTTTCCTTCTGGCCCGGATTCATGAGCATTGCCCTTACGATGTTGTAATCGGAAGAAGTGTAGGCAGGAGCACAAACCCTGATCCCATAATCTGTAAAAAGCTGCTCCCCCACCTGCTTCATGGCTTCTTCGGCCTGTTCGGTGGTGGCTGCCCCGCTGATCACTGACCATGCCTGGGGATTCAGGAAAATCTTTCCTTCCGGGCTTTCCGATGAACCAAATTTCATACCATCCACCCGGTAGCCACGCATAAACCAGGATCCGTCCCAGGCATACTGTTGCAGGTTTAAATCAAGTTTTTGGAGTTCCTGTTTAGCCCATTTGCTTTCTTTGGATTCACCTAACATTTGAGAGATCTCCTCATGAATTCTGCCGTGTAAGTGCTGGGGGCTTTATCTTTTAATCCTGTGATTTTGGGCTGAAATCAAATTATGGGTTTTACGGTCCATCATGGCTGTTCATCCAAATAGGCTATCCAGTCAATCACCCGGTCGGGCCAACTGGAAAGGTGACCTCTGCCTATGGCCAGGGAATATCCGTGACCTCCGTAGGGATAAACATGCAGTTCCGAGAGCTTATTGACCTTCCTGATGGCATCATAGTATACCAGGCTGTTTTGAAGGGGAACCGAAGCATCATCGGCAGAGTGGATAAGAATAGCTGGCGGAGTATCTTCGGTGACCTGCTTTTCGTTGGAGTAGTAGTCCACCAGCTCCGGATCTGGACTCTCGCCCAAAAGATTCCTTTTGGATCCGGCATGGGTGAAATTATCATCAAAGCTGATAACAGGATAGATCAAAATGGAAAAATCAGGACGGCAGCTCACCCTCTCCACCGGATCCGTACTGGAAGCATCTCCTTCATCATAGTGGGTGGATAGTGTGGAGGCGAGGTGGCCTCCTGCAGAAAAGCCCATGACACCAATTTTTCCGGCATCCACATTCCATTTTTCCGCATGGGCCCTCACCATACGAAGGGCCCTCTGGGCATCCATCAGTGGAGAAAGACGAGGTTCAATATTATTGCTTGAGCCTGGCAGTCGGTATTTGAGCACAAAGGCGGCAATTCCCTTGGAGTTCAGCCAGCGGGCAATATCACTGCCTTCCCAGTCGTAGGCAAGAATCTGGTATCCTCCACCGGGGCAAATCACCACGGCCTCTCCTGTGGCATTTTTCTTGGAGGGAAGGAAGATGGCAATATCCGGCTTCTGTACATTTCTGACCCTTACAATATCCGAGGTATCCCAGATGCTCACCTCCCCGGACTCCCGGTAGTTGGGTGGATCCCCTTCCCAGAGGGGAAGGATGTTATTCTGAGCAAAAGATGCTGTGAATATGAATGTTGACAGTAAAAAAATGATAAGAGATTTCATAGCTTATGATTTGGGTTTAATAGAATTTATAACAAAGGTTCTGAGGCTATTATATAAATAAAATGCCTGCCGGGGCTTTGCAGAATAAGTGATGTTTCATCGCCCCTTAAATCTACATCTGTCCACTGACCGTTCAAAATGTCGAGGCGCCTGGCCTTCATTTTGGATGCTCCCGGTTCCATATTCAGCTTCACTTCACCTTCACGGGGAAAATAAACCAGGTAATCCTTACCCGGCAAAGCTCTGCAATAAGCCTCATTCTCCTCCCGCTGTAAAAGCAAATCGTTATGGGGCACAGCAGAGAAAAAATCAATCAGGTCTGTTGCTTCACGCAAGCCCCTGATTACAGCCTGTGCAGTATCACCCAGTCCCAGTCCCGAGGGAGGCCGGTGAAACCTGACTGCTGCGGATCCAAACAGGGTAGAGCGGATAAAACTCTCTATTCCATTGTGCGTACCTCCTCCGTGACTTCCCTGATCATTTCCATAGGTTTTCACATTGTTTACCGGCCTAAGATTTCCTGCGTCCTTAAGCTTTCGGATCTGCGACAGGCCATTAATCCACTGGCGCTCTCCACGCTGATGGTTATTCTGAGAAATTTCAACAAAAGAGTAGGTTTCGGGATGGTCAAAAGTCTCCCTTTGCGAAATGTGGTCAAGATCCCAGGGATCCCACATCTCCGTGATATGGATTTTCTTCCCCTTTTCTTTTGCCACCTTTTGCATGTAATCTGCCCAGAACTTCCCCCACTGTGAAGTAACCGAAGTCTCATTATCAATACAATAGATTATATTGTCAAAGTCCAGGGTGATGGATAATAATTTATCCACAAAACGCTGCTGGTAAGCCAGAAGCGGCATATTGTTCTGGTGGAAGGGTACCGACCAGAAGAAGGGATTTTCACAATAGGTCGGATGTGTCTTCACCTCTGTCGGGAGCCCTGTCCTTTCGGAGGTATAGTTGAGGTTGTTCTCAGGGTTAAATGGATTATTGTCCCAGTTCTCCCTGTAGAAGTCAAACGTGGCCCACACTTCTACCTGGACCATAATTTCTCTTTCAGAGGTCAGCTCAAGCAAAGTTCGGAAACGCTTCCAGTACTCCGGATTCCACCCTCTGAGATCATATTTCCCTGTCTGGTCATCCAACTTGAAGGCCCAGACATTTCCGCTGTCGCGACTCGACATGGTATTGCGGACATAGTTACCTCCCAGAGAAGCCAGGAGATCAAGCTGCCCTTTCAAATCTGCCAGTTGAAAAAGGTTGTCCTCGTCGGATCCTCCCAGGAGCATTAAAGTTTCACCATGATATTCCCAGTATTGGGGATGGGCTTTACTGATGTCGATTCCCGTCTGATCCTGACTTATGGCTCCAATGGAGCAGGTAAATAACATAAGGCAGAAAAGTGGTTTCGACAAAAGTTTCATGCTTTTAATCCCTTTGGTCCATCAAATCTTAAAAATAAACATAGAATTTTTAAAAAGGCATTTATTATCAGGAATATGGGCAGCGAATTTGTTTTTATATTGAAGTGGCGTATTTTGTATGCCGTATTAATAAAACCATGAAAAACAGCAAGCAGGGTAAGAGAACCTTCATCGTTTTGACCATCCTTCGGGTGACCATTGGATGGCATCTTTTGTACGAAGGCCTGATCAAGCTTTTTAATCCGCAGTGGAGCGCTGCCGGCTACCTGGAAAGCGCAAATGGTCCCCTTGCCGGGCTCTTTCATGCCATGGCAGCCAATGAGGGGATGCTGACTTTTGTGAACATCCTTAACACATGGGGTTTGCTTCTTATCGGACTGGGACTCTTCCTGGGGCTATTTACGAAACTTGCCCAGTTCTCGGGCATCGTCCTGCTCTTTTTTTACTACATCTCCCATCCGCCCTTCTTATCGGAACCAGGCTTTTTCCGTGAGGGATCCTATTTTTTTGTAAGCAAGGACCTGGTGGAAATGCTGGCCCTGGTGGTGCTTATGTTCTTTCCCACAGGGAAGTTCCTGGGACTTGACGGCCTCTTTGAAAAGATGGCCCGCAAGCCCATGCATAAGATGGATCATGGTCAGCCCGACAGCCCCGAGCAAAAAGCCGATGTGGGAAAAATTCAACGGCGCGAGGTGCTCAAGCACCTGGCCACGGTTCCCTTCCTGGGGGCAGTTGTCTACGGGGCCCTGCGCAGGACCCGCATGAGCAGCCTGGAGGAACAGAACCTGGTGGACTCCACCTCCGGGGCCACCCGGCAATTTGTAAATAAGATCATGGCCGGGGGTAACAGCGACTTGTTGAAAGATCTCAAGGGAAAGCAATTTACGGATGAAACCAGCCAGTTAAAGGGAGAGCTGCCCACGGGCATGCTGGGAAATATGGAGTCCTCAAAGCTCATCCTGGGGGGGAACCTGCTCAGCGGATATGCACATTCACGCGACCTGATTTATGTCTCTTCCCTTGTACTGAATTACCACCAGAAGGACCGCATCTTCCGCACCCTGATGCTGGCCGAACAATCGGGTATCAACACCATCCTTTCCAACCCGGTGGTCATGCCCCTCATGAAGGAGTACTGGGATGAGGGCTATGGTAAAATCCAGTTCCTCACGGATTGTGCCGGACTGGATTATTCTGATTATGAGAATGGTGTGAAAGCCATGGATTTCCAGGCTTATATGGACCTGGTTAAAAAGGCCATTGACGATGGGGCCACATCATGCTACATCCAGGGTGAGACGGCAGATTTTTATATTGAAAATAACCAGCCGGAGAAACTGGTGAAGGTCATGGACATGATACGTTCCAATGGCTTATCGGTGGGCATTGGCGCTCATAAAATCGGGACGGTCAAGAAGTGTGTGGAGCTGGGACTGGAGCATGATTTCTGGATGAAAACCCTGCATACCCACGATTACTGGTCAGCCAAACACCCTACCTGGCACGACAACATGTATTGTTTCGATCCGGATGAAACCATTGCCTTTATGGAGACACTGGAGAAACCCTGGATTGCATTTAAAACCCTGGCAGCAGGTTCCATCAAACCCGAACAGGCCTTCCCCTACGCATTCAAGAGTGGAGCCGATTTCCTGTGCGTGGGCATGTACGATTTCCAGATTATCGACGATGTAAACCTTGCCCTGAATGCCATGGATCAGGCACACAGACAGAACACGACCCTGGAGGGCTTAAGGTCAACTTTATATTGTGAAACTTCGCTTTAAAACCTTTGAGCCCGATTTTGAAAATCTGCTAAAGGTACTCCGGCGGGAAAAAACAAGCCAACCTGTCCTTTTTGAGTTCATCATAAACCTGGACTACTGTAAGGAATTCGCCGGCTTTAGCCATAAACCCGAACCGACTGGCAGAGCTTTGAGAACTACACCTGGCCCGATGCACAAAAGGGGAACGACTCATAGAGTTCTATTCCATTGTGGCTTCCATGGATGCTGTGGGTGCCTGCGTGGTGAACGACGACTGGGGCTTCAAGACACAGACCATGTTCCCCCCTGAAATGATGGCCCAATACGTATTTCCCTACACAAGAAAGATTGTGGAGGTGATTCATGCCAACAACAAACCCGCCATTCTGCACAGCTGCGGAAACCTGAAGCAGATCATGGATATTGTCATCGACGATCTGAAACTGGATGGCAAACATAGTTTCGAGGATGGCATTTATCCTGTGGAGGATGCCTGTTTATTATGGCAGGGCCATAAAGTTGCTGGAGCTAACTTCACACAAGGGAGGTTTTGCCCTGGGTTCAGGTAACAGTATCCCCCACTTCATCCCCATTGAAAACTACCTTGCCATGCTCAGGGCTGCATCCGATTTTAATAGCTTGTAGGCAGGGCTTCCTTGAAATAATCTGAGGCCCTGCTGCTTCGCATTTCAGAACTCAACTCTTCAATCACCGCAGCTTTTTCAGGATCCTCCGAGACATTCACATTCTCCTCGGGATCCACTGAATGATCATAGAGCATCCTGGTGAACATCTGATCTTCATCGTCGATCCACTCGGTATAGAAATAGTTTTCCCGGATGGTGGTAACTCCTTTGAACCATTGGCAAACAGCAAGCCCATCGCTTTTCGCGTCCTCATCAAAGAGGAGTTCTTTAAAACTTGCACCTTCAAGATGGGTGGGCAGTGAAAGACCGGCCAGCTCACATAGGGTGGGATAAATATCCACATACTCTACTATCTCGGAGGTGGCGGCTACCTGCTTTGTGCCGGGCACCTTCAGGATCATGGGGGTATGCAGGGAGGTTTCATAGTTACAGTGCTTGCACCAGAGCCCATGTTCTCTCAGGTTCCAGCCATGGTCCCCCCAGAGGATTACTATGGTGGATTGCTCAAGCTCAAGCTCCTTCAAGGCAGCCAGAACTTTTCCCACCTGAGCATCGGTATAGCTTACACAGGCATTATATCCCTGGATCAGGGACAGGGCCATTTCATCGGATACGGGACCCTCACTGGGAATATCTGCATATGCCCTTAGCTCTCCAAAGGTGTGCATGGACTCGGCGGGCGCATTCCTGGGCATGTAATTGTTGGACGGAAGCTGAACCTTACCCTCATAGATTTTCCAGTATTTTTCAGGAGCATTAAAAGGCAGATGGGGTTTTAAGAAACCAGCGGCAAGGAAAAAGGGCTTACCAGATTCCTTTAATTTGAACAGATCCTGTATGACCTTCTCGGCTGTTTTACCATCCTTGTAAGCGATGTCGTCCACCACGGCCCTTTCAAATGGTGGTCCCCTGCGTTCCCCGGAAGTATCCCTGATCACATTTTCAGGAACTGCATAGTCGCGCCAGGAAGCTCCTGACGATTTTGGGTGCCAGATCTCGTCCCAGCTATCCGCAGCATCATTGTCATGGTGAAAGATCTTGCCATTGCTGATGGTGTAGTAGCCATTTGCTCTGAAATGCTTTGGAAGAGTTGTAATGCCTGGGGCCTCCTCGTCAGCACGCGTTAAGTAGGTAAGAAAACGATTCCGTGCAGGCCTGAGGCCGGTCATCAGGCTGGCTCTGGAAGCACCACACACCGGTATATTGCAATAGGAACGGTCGAAACGGGTTCCCTCGGCTGCCAGTTGATCAATATTGGGAGAATGGATCTGATCCATTCCATAACAGCCCAGCTGGGGACGAAGGTCATCCACCGCAATAAAGAGAATATTGGGCTGTTTGGGTATTTGATTGGTTTGTTTGTTTCCCCCGCAGGAGAGCAGGGTCACAGCCAGCCCGAAAAGGGCAAGAAGATTCGTTTTATTCATAGCAGGCATGTAATTTCTTTATTCTTCGAAAATAACACTTATAGTTAAGATCGGGGGACTAAAGCATCCCTTTGCTAATGATGGTATAACTTCCCGAACCACAATCTACCGCCACACTTCCATTCAAACATTGCTGCTGGAAGGATGAACCCTCCAGGACTTCTCCGTTAATCAATATCTCAGCCGGACCTCCGGGAATGTGGATGGTGGCACTGGTATTCACAGGAATTTCCACCTCCATGGTCAAAGTTTCACCCTCCAGGCTCCATCCCGAAAGAATGGTCCCGTACATGCTTTTGTGGGTAGCTTTGGCCGAGGTGAGACCCCCACCCGGCATGGGCTGAATAAGTATGTGCTTGTATCCGGGATTGCTTTCATCAATCCCGATTCCGGCAACCACCTGGTATAGCCATTTACCTATGGCACCATAGGCATAGTGATTAAAGGAATTCATGCCCGGATTTTGGAAGGTAGAATCAGGTTTCTGACCATCCCAGCGCTCCCAGATGGTGGTGGCTCCCATGGTAACCGGATAGAGCCACGAGGGGTATATTTTTCGCATAAGCAGGTGGTAGGCCAGGTCAATCCGGCCCCAGTCTGTGAGGGTCTGGGAAATCAGTGGTGTTCCCAGGAAACCGGTGGTAATATGTCCAAAACTCTCCACATCCTTAGCCAGGTTGGCGGCTGCTTTTTTAGCCTGCACCTCATCCAGCAGATCGAAGGCCAGGGCCAGGGTGTAGGCTGTCTGGGTGTGGGCCACAAGGCGACCATTGGGTGTCACAAATTCTTCATTAAAAGCCTTCTTCACCTTATCCGAAAGCTCAAGATAATAAGCAGCGTCCTTTTCTTTTCCCAGAACGGTAGCAGTTTTTGCCACCAGGGAGGATGAGTAAGAGTAGTAGGCTGTGGCGATCAGATCGGTGGTGGTATAGGCCCCCATATAATTTGATTTGCTGTCGTCGAAGGACAACCAGTCGCCATAATGCCAGTTTTCGGTCCACAGGTAATCATCACCGGCGGCATTTTCCATAAAGGCAATCCACTTCTTCATGCTTTCATACTGGTTTTCCAGCACTTTCACATCCCCGTAATTGAGATAAAGATCCCAGGGAATCACTACCCCGGCATCGGCCCAGCCTGTTTTTCCTCCTGCAAGAATACTGGGGATCTACATCTCCAATTGCTCCATCCTCCTCCTGGTCCACAGCCAGATCCTTCAGCCATTTTCTGTAAAAGCCAGCCGCGTCCATATTAAAGCAGGCGGTGGGGGCAAATACCTGGGCATCTCCGGTCCAGCCCAGGCGCTCGTCTCTCTGGGGACAATCCGTGGGCACATCCAGAAAATTCCCCTTCAGTCCCCACTGAATATTATGTTGTAACTGGTTTATCAACGGATCGGAGCAGGTGAAAGTACCTGCCGGAGTCATATCCGAATGGATTACCATGCCCCTGATCTTATCTTCCGTAAGTGTCCCGGGATAACCCGACACCATCACATACCTGAAGCCCTGGAAGGTAAAATGTGGCTGAAGAACTTCTTCTCCCCCTCCACCAAGGGTATAGATATTGGTTGCCTCTGCCGCCCTGAGATTATCATAATACATATTTCCCTCTTTGTCAAGCACCTCGGCATGCCTGAGGGTAAGCACATCACCTTTATCTCCGCTGGCTTTAATCTGTATCCAGCCCACCATGTTCTGTCCCATATCCACCATCCACTCATCCCCCACCTGGGTGATGCTCAATGGTTCCAGCTGTTCAACAATACGCACGGGAGGACCTTCAGGGGCAATCAGATTTGCTGTGGTTTCATCTACAGTGCGCACGGCCTGCCACCCAGTCTCGTCAAAGGCGGGTGAGCTCCAGCCTTCCATCTCCAATGTGGCATCATATACCTCTCCGTTGTATATATCCGAACTTACAATGGGCCCCTTACTGGCCTTCCAGCTATCATCACTTCCAAGCACTTCGCTGCTGCCATCTTCATAACTGATCATCAGCTGGGCAATGGCTGAAAGCTTGTCCCCCCATAAATTCCTGTTATCACCCCATCCCAGGTTTCCTCGGTACCATCCATCACCCAGAATGATTCCCATGGCGTTCTCACCTTCTGCAAGCATCGAGCTCACATCATAGACCTGGTATTGCAAGCGGGTTTCATATGATGTCCACCCGGGAGTAAACTCCTGGTCACCAACCCGCTGACCGTTGATCTCGACCTGGTATAAACCGTGACTGCTAATATAGAGCCTTGCCCGGGCAATATTTTTCTTTAATGGAAATTCCTTTCTCAGGTAGGGTGAAGGTTCCGATTTTTTTGGATCCTCTTCCCAGGCAGGAGAAATCCACTTTGCAGTCCAGGCTGTACCCGGCAGAATGCCCATCTCCCAGTATGCAACCTCACTCCATTTGCTGGATTTCCCATGGTTATCCTTCACCCTCACCTGCCAGTAGATTCTCTGAAAAGATTTGAGAGGGGGGCCTGCATATTTTACATGGGTGCTCTGGGAGGAGCTTTGCACTCCACTTTCCCAAAGGAGATTCTTACCCTTCGACACATCTCTTTGACTCAGGGCAGCCCTGATCTCGTAAGAGTCCTGCATGGTATTCATATGGTCGGACTTAATGATCCAGCTCAGAGCCGGCTGCGGGTTGTCGATGCCAATGGGATCAATTTTATAGTCAACCCTCAGGGATTCAAGGCCGGGCTGGGCAAAAAGTACCGTGCCCAAAATCAGGAGGAAACTGGAAAGAAAAAAGCATCTGAATTTCATGATCTTAAGGTTTTTATTCGGTTTTAACTGGCTAATATTCATTGGTTTGAATGAATCTGATTACTGGGTTTATATCCGATCCGATCTGCAATGACCACAAAGCTTTCTCCTTCGTCCAGGTCAAAGGGTTCAGTGTAAACTGTCCACGAATCTCCAGGCTGCTGATCATCGGATAGTAGCTGGTAACCAATGGAGGCTCCCTCGGTTTCGCATCTGAGCGTAATCTGTTGTCCCTGTTGGCTGATCAACGGATCCAGGGTAATGGGCTGAATACCATCCGGCCATATCCGCTCTATATACTCCTGTTCTGGCATTAAGCCCATGTCACCGGTCTCTGCAATCCAGCGATCGCATTCCTTCCTTAATTCTTCAAGTTTTTCGGCATAGGCCGGATCAGCAGCCAGACTTTTTAACTCATGTGGATCCTGCCAGGTATCGAAGAGCTCTTCTTCGGGCTTGAATGTCCTGAACCACTGGGCCTGGTAATCATCCAGTTCTCCTGCATCGCGCATTCTCAAAAGTTCCTGCATCACAGCCATTTGTTCCCGGTATTTGACTGCCAGGTAATATCCCTGTTCGGGTCTGTAATTCCGGAGGTATTTATAACGATTGTCACGTACCATGCGGATATTGTCGTACTGGGCATCAAACCGGTCAGCAGCCCCGTGCACATATTTTCTCTTTGTGGGAGCCTCAAACTCGCCGGCAAAAGCCCTGCCATCCAGGTAATCGGGAGGCTCAATTCCAGCCAGGGATAAAATTGTGGGTTTAAAATCGATAAAACTAACAAGACGGTCATCTGTCTCCCCGGCATTTCTTTTGTCAGGATAACGGACAATCAGAGGTACTTTTACACCCGACTCGTATAAGAGCCGCTTTTGCCTGGGCAGGGGTCCGCCATGGTCGCCATACCAAAAGATAATGGTATTGTCCAGGTATCCGTCCTCTTCAAGCTGCTTCAGAATCTCACCCACCTGGTAATCCATCATCGCAATATTGGAATACATACGCCTCATATCCCTCTGTCCCACTTCATTATCGGGCAGGTAGGGAGGAATATTCACTTCCAGATCAGGATCCACCCATAAGGAGTCCTCTGCCCTTGACCAGATCTGCGACTCGTGGGTGACCTGGAAATTGAATATGGCAAAAAAAGGCTGTCCTTCCTTTTTATTTCTCCAGTGGGCCTTGCTGGAACTCTCGTCCCAGGCGGTAAGGGTTTTGGTAAACTGGTAATCCTCTTTGGGATTATTTGAGCAGTAATACCCGGCCATCCTGAGGTATTCACTGTGCATCTTCACTCCGGCAGAAGGCAAAGCCTCATAGGGAACGATGCCCTCGGGCAGAAATTTGATATTGCCCATGGTTCTCATATGAGTGGCACCAATTCTGGTGGGGTACATGCCGGTGGCCAGGGCTGCCCGGCTGGGTGCGCAAACACCCGAGACCGAGAAAGCGTTGGTATAACAAACTCCCTCGGCTGCCAGGCGGCTCAGGTTAGGCGTTACGATTGTCGAATCACCGAATGCGGGAATATAGGGACTCAGGTCCTCCGTAACCAGCCATAAAATGTTGGGCTGGGATTTTTCTTCACTTGTTGTGTAGGGGGCACTGCATGCGCTGCAGCAAATCACTGCTGCCAGGAAAAGATATTTAAGCATTTGTGTAATTTTTTTAGGGTCTGTATTAAATTTTTATTCTTCATCTTCTGCCACTATATTCTCATAGATATTAAAGCTTTCTCCGGACAAAACCCGCCTGATAAATTCAGATACCGGCTCCTGGTCCTGGTAAAAATAGGCCCCGGCAAAGGAGTGACCTCCCCCCTGGAAGGTTACGAGCTGCGAGCTTTCACCCAGCTCCTGAAGTTGCCTGGCAATGGTCTCGAAGAGCCAAAAAGCATGAGCCACCCACTTGAATTGGGAGGGCAATAGTGATGGGCTGCTGTTCCATAGGGTACAAGCTTATCGGCATCTCCATGGAAAAGCATGGTGGGAATTTTATTCTCAGGGGTAATCAGGTTCAGATCCATGATGGCCCCGGCCCCTGAAATAATGCCTGCATATTTAAATCCGGGTGACAGGGCCTGTTCAAAACATTGCATTTGCTCCCTGTCCCAGTGGGCAGCATGCAGCACGGTTTCTGCACCGGCACTGCTCCCGGCAATGAAAATCCGTGTGGTGTCAATGTTAAACTGCCCACTGTACTTATTCAGGTAGGCTGTGGCCAGCCAGAGTTGACTGGCAGCTATTTGTATGGCCCTGACTTTCTCGGACAAAATCCCGTCACAACCAAAACTCTTACCCTCCATATATAAGGTATAGCTAATGGATGCGCAGGCTATGCCCTGCTCCGCCAGGTGCCTGGCCAGCTTATGCCCGGCATCCCTGGTCCCATTGGAGAATCCCCCTCCGTGTACATAAATGACCAGTGGATTACCACCCTCAATCATTTGTAGGGGCATAAAAATATCCAGATCCAGACTGAGGGAATCATTGGAGTAATAGGTAAAAGATTGAAAATCCTCCTCCAGCACCGGATCCGGATTTGCAGCTAGTGCTGATGCTGGTAAAGATGCCAATCCCTGACCCTGGCCATAAACAGTCAGCAAAAGACCAATTAATATTCCGGCTATCCTATCTACTCTCATGACTCGGCTATTTGATTTCAATCTCGGGTTCTTTTTCCAGATATCCCAGGGAAACCAGAAATTCGTTGGCTACAGATAGGGTTTCTTTATAATACTTTGTATTTCCATAATTGAAAAAGCCGTGCCCCTGTCCCTCATAAAGCAGAACCTCGCACCTGCTCCCAACTTTATCCATCACCACATTGTAATATTCGGCTGTTTCCACGGGGATGAGTTTATCTTTTGTTCCAAGAAACAGGATCGTTGGAGGGGCCCCTGCCCTGATATTATGCAGGGGAGAAAAAGAAAGATAAGCTTCCCCGACTCTTTCATATCCATATCCCCCCGGCCCGTTATCCATCACTGGATTAAATAATACTAGGGCGTTGGGGACACTCGAGTAATAAAGAAGATCGCTTCCCTCATTGTACCCTGTGATCAGGGCCGTGGCAGCTGCAAGGTGCCCTCCGGCAGATCCTCCCGAAGCTACAATTTTATTGGGATCAATATGTAAATCAACAGCGTGCTCACGGATATATCTCATGGCAGATTTGGCATCCTTCAAAGATTCAAATGGAGAGGTCCCCTGCCTGCTTTTCACACGATAATCAGCTCTGAAACAGATCATGCCCCGCGCTGCAAAATACCGGGCATGCTGCTCAAAATGGCTGGTATTCCCACCATTCCATCCACCGCCAAAGAAAAAAACCATGGCCGCGTAATTTTTACTTGCATCAAAATCGGGCGGATAATCCACCACAAGAACCAGCTGGCTTGTATCTACGTTCTTATAAACTAGTGTATCTCTGCGCTGTGCACTAAGGCTACCTAGAGCAAATAAACCAAAAAACAGGATGAAGAAAACAGCTCTCATTAGTCTTATCTATATATCTTATTGGTTTGATGCAACTTCAAGGGCAATCCTCCTGCAAAACTCGGCATCCTCGGGGTTGTGGTTCATAAGCCTTACCGTTTCCCCGTAAGCATCTTCGATCATGTACAAGGTGGGGAGCTTCTCTGGTAGTTCTCCTGTAAGGAACCTTACAAACATGGCTGCGGTAAGAAGGCAACCCAGCTCATTGGGATGGCTGCCGTCGGAAGTAAACAGGTCCACCGCAGGACGCAGATCCATGGCCAGCTCCCAGGCTGTTCCCACGGGAACCCGGCTTGCCCCGTTTTCTTCGGCTGCCTTCATATACATGATATCAATCTCATCCTGAAATTGGGGAACCTTCTCCCTGGCCCAGGTGTTAAACAAATAGGTTTCTGCACCATGTTGGCTGTTGAATTCGGCAAAGAGCTTCACATATTTAAGGGTGCTGTCAGGTGTATCGATACCCGACATGCTGAAATCCTGCAAAACCACGATGTCGAAATCCCCTTCAGAAATCATCTTTTTGGTTTCAAGATCCCTTTTTCCCCACCAGTGTTCGCTCAGTCTTGCCCCTCCAATCACCGATTTCCGGGTGACAAGCTTGGTGGAAGTCTCTTCCGACAGAAGGGATACAATGTGCGGCAGGTTATAACCATAGGTATAGCTGTTACCCACAAATAGCACTTTTTTCTCATTCTGCTGAGCATAATTCAGGGTAGGAAGAAGAACGAGGACTATGAGGAGCAGACTCTTAATTTTCATGAATTATCTTTTTTTGGGTTTCATAAATGTAAAATAAAAACTTTCAGATTTCGCATATCTCCAGACCTTTGTAGGTCCATGGATAATATTTTACCTTTAAGAGGCATTAATCATGGATCATCTCTAAAACCAATCCATATGAACCCATCAAAATTTCCTCTTTTTGTATTGCTCTTTGTGACTTTTACAGCCTGTGAATCCGGTTCTGATCATGCTAAAGACTTCAACAAGGTCTATTCCGGCGAGCAGATTGAAAGACTGGCCTTCCCCATGGGTGGCATTGGGGCAGGCATGATTTGCCTGGAGGGTAACGGATCGATTTCCCATGTTTCGGTACGCAACAAGCCCGATGTTTATAATGAGCCCTTCATGTTTGCAGCCCTTGCGGTAAAGGGACTCGAAAACGGGTCCAAGGTTCTGGAAGGTCCGGTTCCCCGGCATAAGATCTTTGGGAGTCCCCATTCGGGCAATGGCAATTCCAATAAGAGTTATGGTTTCCCCCGCTTTGAGGAGGCAAGCTTTTCAGCACACTTTCCCTTTGGCAGGGTGAGCCTGAAGGATGCGGATATACCCATGGAGGTGGATATCCAGGGATGGAGCCCCTTTGTTCCCGGTGATGAGGATAATTCTTCCCTACCTGTGGCTGGACTTGAATATACCTTCACCAACCGGACGGATTCCACCCTGGATATGGTATTCAGTTACCACTCAGAAAATTTCATGCGCATCAGTGGGAAAAATGAATGGGGAAGAACCTACCAGGACGAGGGTCACAGCATTCAGAAAACGCACAACGGATTCATCCTTTCACAGGCATGCACTGTACTTAACCCCGAATATAAGGGCGATTTTGTGATATCCTCCCTGGAAAAGGCAGTGGTGGACTACAGGTGGTTTCGTGGAGGATGGTATGATGCCCCCACCCAGCTATGGAATGATATTGAAAATCTGAATATGCCTGCAGATACAGCCACTGAGGAATCCACCGGGGCTTCTCTTTACATTCCCCTTAAGCTGGCAGCAGGTGAATCATCAACCCTGCATCTCCTTTTTTCCTGGCACGTTCCACACTCCACGCTTATTTCCGGCACAAACTTATCAGATCTGGTGGGACCGGAGTGTGATCCATCCACCGGATGCTGTTCCTCGGAGTTTACGGATCAGTTTTATGAGCCCTGGTATTCCGGAAAATTTAAGGACATCAAAAAGCTGAATTTATACTGGACCGATCAATACAAGAGTCTGAAGGAGAAAACCCGGCTTTTCACTTCCACCTTTTTTGCTTCCGATCTGCCCCCGGAAGTGCTGGATGCAGTTTCGGCCAATCTGAGCATTTTAAAATCACCCACCGTACTCCGGCAGAAGGATGGAAAGCTATGGGCTTATGAGGGTTGCTTTGATAAGGAAAGTGGCTGTTGCGTTGGTTCTTGCACCCACGTCTGGAATTATGCCCAGGCCATTCCCCACCTCTTTCCCCGCCTGGAGAGAACGCTTCGGGAGACCGAATTCCTCGTCAGCCAGGATGAGCGGGGACATCAGAATTTTCGCTCTGCCCTTCCCATACAGCCAACCGACCATGCATGGCATGCCGCGGCTGATGGTCAGCTTGGCGGGATTATAAAGGTGTACAGGGACTGGCGAATTTCGGGAGATACAGAGTGGCTGCTTTCATTGTGGCCAAGCGTAAAAACCAGCTTCGATTTTTGTTCTGCCAGCTGGGATCCGCTGGGCAAGGGCATCCTGGAAGAGCCCCACCATAATACCTATGACATTGAATTCTGGGGACCCGATGGTATGTGTACCAGCATTTACCTGGGTGCCTGCAAGGCCATGGAAGAGATGGCCCTGGCCCTGGAGAAGGACCCGGCTCCCTACGTAGTATTGCTTGAGAAAGGAAGCAAATTCATGGAGGAGGAATTATTTAATGGTGAATATTTTTATCAGCTTACCCGATGGGAAGGACTGCAAACGCCTCCTCCCGACACAGAGCATGTGAGCTGGAACATTAACTACAGTGAGGAGGCCCGGGAAATCCTGAAGAAAGAGGGGCCCAAGTACCAGTACGGCACGGGCTGTCTCTCCGACGGGATCATCGGCTCCTGGTTCGGAGCTGTCGGAGGACTGCCAGGCTTCCTGGACCAGGAAAAGGTGATGGAACATTTACTTTCGGTGCACAGATACAATTACAGATCCACCCTTATTGACCATGTAAATCCGCAGCGGTCGGGTTATGCCATGGGCGATGAAGGAGGCCTCCTGCTCTGCTCATGGCCCCTTGGGGGACAGCCTGCCCTCCCCTTTGTTTACAGCAACGAGGTCTGGACGGGGATAGAATACCAGGTGGCTTCCCACCTGATGATGATGGGAGAAGTTGAAAAAGGCCTCGAAATTGTACGTTCAGCAAGGGATCGTTACGATGGCCGCACCCGGAACCCTTACAATGAATACGAATGCGGACACTGGTATGCCCGGGCACTTGCCTCTTATGCTTTGATACAGGGACTTACCGGCCTGAGATATGATGCCATTGACCAAAGCCTTCACATCTCCTCGCAGCTGGGTGAAAATTTTCAATGCTTCATATCCACAGAAACGGGATATGGCCTTGCTGGTTTAAGAAAGGGGGAGCCCTTTGTCGATGTGGTATCCGGCTTTATCCCGGTGGACCACTTTGAATATTAAACTGCGGGCTCCGGTCCGTAGATTAAAACACTGCTCATGTGGAGTCCATAAGCCTTCACAGGATCCTTAAGCACCACCTTTACTTTGTGCGGACCATCTGTCATATTGTATTTCCAGGCCACCTCGTGCTTGCGTTTGCTGAATTCCGTGGGCATCAGGGTTTGTTCATACAATTCGCCGTCCACATAAATCTCCACCTCCAGCTCCAACTCCTTCATGGACTCATCAGCTTTTGTTGCCTTCCCCTTAATACAAAACCCTTGCCTTCAAAATCAAAGACATATTCAGTCTCAGCTCCGGCCTGCAGAATTTTGCCGCCCCAACCCAGGTCAATTAATTTCACGGGATAATGACCCTCAAATGCCCTCTCAAAGGCAACAGCCTCAGGCTCCTGGAGAGGAATACTCAGCTCATCAGATTCAGTATCGCCCCCGTTCCGGCCTATCATCCCAAGTGCCTGCCGGAAGCTCATATCGTAGGTATCGTTCAACGAGATGGTAGTATACTTGAAGTCCATACTTTCCACCTTGTCAAGCCCCTGCATCCAGTATTCCGGGATATTTTCATAACCCAGCATGGTACCCAGGATTCCCCCTGCACTGGCCGGATTACAATCCGAATCCTGTCCACATCTGGTACTGATCTCCAAAGTTTTTCCAAAATCACCTTCTCCATAGAGCATGCCGATAACAATGTAAGCAGCATTAATCTTAGCGTCGATATTAAAAGGAACAAATACGCCATCGGGACAACCGATATCCGATGACCATTTCTTTTCCACTTCGAACCAGGTGCGTTTCCAGTCGTCCGGGAACTGACTGTGCCATATGATTACATCATGAATGCACTGGAAAAACTGGCTTTCCTCGGGAATGCATCGCAGGGCCTCTGTAACCACAAAGGGAATATCATCGGAATAGAATGCCAGCGAATACATGGCAGCCACATATACACCACCGTACCAACCATCTCCGTAATTCATAATATGTCCTATGCGGTCGCAGATCTCCGAGGAAGAGTTTACCATGCCCGGATTCATCAATCCCGCAAAGTCAGCTTCAATCTGGAAATCAATATCATCGGCATGGGGATTATTTTCCCAGTGTCCGCATGCCGGGGGCTCCATCCCCTTCAGAATGTTGTATCGGGCTGCCTGGTTGGCATGCCACAGATTATACTCAGCATTGGCAAAGGCTTTGGCATGGGAAAGTGTGGGCGCATCCAGCCCCTCCTTCTCAAAGATATCCACGAAGGTCAGATCCATATAAACATCATCATACAAACCCGGTGCATTGTTATAGTACCACTCCATCCTGGTCTCATCCCATACAATGGGAATATAGTCCTGGATCATGGTGCCTTTGTATTGAAACTCGGTTGGGCCACCATATGTACAGCCAATTACCTGACCGGCCCATCCGCCTTTGATCTTGTCCATCAGAGCCGCTTTTGTGAGGGTGAACTCATCAGGATAGCTGTATTGAGTATGTGGATTGTCGGCCAAACTCCCGGTGCAGGAATAGAGCAATATCGTGAATATCATGTGAAGCCATGATTGACCCGTGTCCTCCAGTTGCTTTGTAATTTTCATATCTTTTGATTTTGTTCCAGGAAATAATCAGTTTCTTCCCTTCGGGGAATTGAACTCTGGGCGCCCAGTTTTTGAACGGACAAGGCAGCCGCGGCATGGGCCATCCGGATTGCATCTTCCAGGGAGAGTCCTTCGGAAAGTGCAACGGCAAGCTGACCATTAAAGACATCTCCTGCCGCCGTTGTATCTTCAGCTTTAACACTAAATCCGCCAATCAGCTTGCTTAGTCCGGTCGCCTTGTCGGAAACAAATGCACCCGCCGATCCCATGGTAATAATTACAGTAGCCACACCACGCTGGTGAAGCACATCGGCAGCCCTCACAGCATCCTCCACACCTTCCACCTTGATCCCTGTAAGGCGTTCCGCCTCGGTTTCATTGGGCGTTATAATATCCACTCCGGCAAGGATCGCATCGGACAGTGCAGCAGCAGGTGCAGGATTTAATATCACAGTGGTTTTAAACTCGCCGCACAAACAGACTGCTTTTTCGACCGTTTCCAGGGGTGTTTCAAGTTGAATGATCATAAAATCAGCTTCATCAAAAGCCTCTTCAGCCTCATCCAGATCATCGGGATGTAATTTCTCATTTGCCCCGGAAGCCACAGTGATGGCATTTTCGCCACTATCAGAAATGGTAATCATGGCAATCCCGGAAGGAACTCCTTTACAGATTTTAATATTTTCTGTATTGATGTTGTCCAGTTTATACTCTTTTATGGAATCAAGGCCATAGGCATCCTCCCCCACCGAAGCAATAAATACCACATCTCCGCCGGCGCGGGCAGCAGCTACTGCCTGGTTGGCCCCCTTCCCTCCGGGAAAAGTCATAAACTTCCCACCAAGCAGGGTTTCACCTGGCCTGTGGAATCTCGGACACTTTAATGATCAGGTCGGTATTGGAGCTTCCAACCACAAGAATCTTTTTCATAACAGAGATCTTCTTTAGAGGTGAGTTTAATATTGTGCCTGCAAACTATACCAGCCGTGCGGCTATGATCATACCCAGGCCTATGAGGAAAAGCAGGAACATGGCCACCAGGATGCCCTTTAATCCTTCAGCTTTCCCAAATTCCTTCCAGATAAACACGCCCCAGAGGGCGGCAATCAGTGTGGCTCCCTGGCCCAGTCCATAGGAAATGGCATAACCAGCCTGCTCAGATGCGATAATGCTGAAGGTCATACCCAGACTCCAGATCATCCCACCCAGGATGCCGATCATGTGTAATTTTGTATCTCCCTTTTTGAAATAGTCCCCGTAGGTGACCCGTTCGCCCGAAATGGGTTTGTACATAAAGAAGCTGTTCCAGACAAAATTGGAGATTAATAATCCAAGGGCAAAAATTACCGATGCGGTATAGGGGGTCAGTTTTCCGACCTCGGGGACTGCAAAGTCTGTGACCATGGAAGCGGCCACAAAACGATAGAAAAATCCCATGAGTATACCTCCCAGGATGGATATGACGATCCCCCTGGTGGTGGCCGACTGTCCCCCGCTACCGCTGTGCTTCTTATAAGCAATGGCATCAAGGAGAATGGCGATTACCACAAGGGCCACACCCGCAAAAAGAATCACCGGATTGCCCAGGGGTGTTGCCATGTAGTTCACAACAACCCCAATCACCAGCGCCAGTCCGATTCCTATGGGAAAGGCAACTGCCATACCTGCAATGTTTATGGCCACTACGATGAGCAGATTTGCAATATTGAATACAGCACCGCCCAGAAGTGCAGAACCTATGGCCTTACCATCGGCCTGCGCAAGATCGGCCAGGAAACCCCTGCCCTCTTCGCCACTGCTGCCCATGGTAAAAGCAAGGATCAGCGACAGAAGCAGTACACCAAGGGAATAATCCCAGTAAAAGAGCTGGAAAGCCCATTTCTTAGATGCCATTTTCTGGGTATTGGCCCAGGAGCCCCAGCACAACATGGTGATGACGCACATGAGGACAGCGATGAAATAAGATTGGATGATGACCATAAGAAAAGTTATTAGGTTAGTGGGTTATTGGGTTAGTGGGTTTTAAATGTAATAATTTTCACAGGACCGGCAAGGCCACCCTCAATCAGATCATACTCTTCGTTGGGTATGCTGCTCATGGGGTAGGTCCATGCATTGGGCAGGCGTCTCACATTGGTTTTGGTGCGTCGCTGATCCTCAGGCAAGCGGGCATCCCCGGCAAGTCCGTTTGCCCAGGTATTTGCCACCTTAATCCTGAGCTTATTCCGACCGGGTTTCAGGAGATCCGTAATGTCCACTGAGAAGGGCTTTTTCCAGAGTATCCCCAGGTCTGTTTCATTCAGATAAACATGACCCACCTCAACGATATCAGCGAATTCAAGCATAATGCGTACATCTGCCAGCTCATCCTGGTCTTCCTTGCCTTCCTTGCCTTCCTTGCCTTCCCACTCAAAACTTTTCTCGTAGGTGGCAATCCCCGAAAAAAACCTGATTCCATCCTCTTTTCTCTGGTTCCAGTATACAAGCGAGTCAAAAGTAGTTTCACCCAAGCCCGCCGCTTCCTTAGGAAAATAGGCTTTCCACTCTCCATCGAGCTCCATGAATGACAATACTTCCCCCGCCATCTCACTCCCAATCCAGGCATCATCTCTGTCCTGATCACTGGCACTCATCCCGGGACCAAAAACAACAAAAAGTGAGCCCCGGGCATCCATTGATATCGGGATACTGCATCGCCCGTTCCGGGCATCAGCTTTGCTTGCCTTAAACATAGCCCCGGTGGCGGGATCCCAATATTCGGCCTCTTTTTCTTCCTGCCTGAAGCTTGCCATGCCCGACAGGGGACTTTCGCTTGTATTTCTCAGGAAATAAATTTCTGTTTGACCCCATTGCCGATGGATAAAATCGATGCTGCCTGGATTTTCAGCTCCATCAAATTCAAAATCTGCATATATTCCCTTTTCCTCCAATATGGAACGCAGATCCTGCCCCCAGTAAACCCGGCCTCTTCCATAGTCATTTGAGGTGATCTCTGCTCCATCACACGAGCCCCAGATATTTTCAGCCAGTTCTTTCACCTGGAGGTCTCTTTCCTCCCAGTTAAATAAGCCATGACTTCTCCTTGGTTTTGGCCCCACTACGGTGGCTCCTTCCTTTACCAGCTTCTCAATTTTCTCCAGAATCTCGGGCTGCATATAGATCTCTTCGGGAAGGGAAAGCAAAGCATAGCTCTGGCCATGGGGCAGTACCAGCCTTCCATTGTCGACTTCAAGCTTGTTGAGTAAAATATCGGAGTTTGTCACATCATAATCATAACCGTAGCCCAGACCCTCAATCAGGTGTTTGGCCGGAACAAAGTTGGGAACCGAATCCCCGTAATAGAAAAGTACGTCTCCCACAAAATTTCCCTGTTGAAGCAAAAAACTGCATCTGCCCAGGTATTCATTCCAGGGTTTAGCCATGGGCCACCAGATGCGATGTTCGTTCACCAGGGTACCAAAAGCGTAAACCCAGCCAGGTGCTCCTGCTTCTTCGGGGGTATGTGGCCAGGTATGATAGTTAATCCGGTTCAGTCCTTCACAGAAAGCCCTGTCGGCAGTGGGCTTCAAATCACCCGGACCTTCATTCCAGAGATGGGTGCCGGTAAAGGCTTCTGCCTCCACATACTTTTTATTATAAATATGGGAAGCGCTGGCCACTCCCTTAATCACATTCAAATCTTCCAGGAAGTGTTTCTCCCGTTCGGTTCCTTTGTATGCCCTCCAGAATTCACTGTTTTCAGGCAGATGCCAGAATTCGCCCCTGGGAAAACTCAGCGATCCTGAGGATTTCAGGGATTCAAAGGGACAGTTATGCACGGGCCATCCAGGTCCGGCGGCTTCAGCAACAAATCCAATTCCGTGCTCCTCACAAATTTCACGGGAACGCTCATAGTGGTTTTCAATGATCAGATCAGAAAGCACCCTTCTGTAATCATAAAGAAACCTCGAAGTTGTATTCTGGTCCTCCACCAGCTTACCTTCCAGGGCTGGCAGATAGGGAATCATGCTGTAGCCCATGCGTCTTTCAAACTCGGAGCTCATTTCAGGAGTCCAAAGCTGACCCTGAACCTCATAGCTATCCGTATAAAAATAGCTGAGGCCAGATTCTCCAATGGGTTTACCAAGCTTTTCCTCTAATCGGTCTATGAAGTAATGAATGTGTCGCTCTGTCGCACTTGCATTAAAATGGTCAATCATGGGGCCACGCGAATTGGGAGTACTTGAAATCATGGGCTGACCTGTATTGGTGCACACATATCGAACGATTTTCCACTGACCTTCAGGAACATCCCATATCAGCTTCCCTGATGGGCTCATCTTTTGGCTCAGATCAAGCACTTTACTCTTTATTTGCTGCTCTTCTTCTGTCTGATAGGCAATTACGGCAACTTCAGAGTAAAACTGTGGAAGTCCATTTTCTTGTCTGGGAATGATCGCTTTGAACTGGCGACCGGTTTTACCTGCCATTTCAGGCAATTTGGGGAAATCAAGATCCAGCTCCGCATGGTAAGGCCCTCTGAGTTCCAACTCTGTACTGAATAAACCCATGGTCTGGTGCTCTGGCAGAGTCCAGGCTCCGCCGGCATTCCATCCACTTGCAACGATCAGTCCCAGGTCAAGCCCAAGGCGTTCGGCTTCATTGATCGCAAAACAAATGGCCTCAAGGGATTTTTCACCCATGAAAGGTGGACCCGCGGGCATGATGCTGTCTTCATCAACCACACTTCGGACGTCCCAGATATCAAAGCCTCCCATGCCCATTCGTACTGCCTCCTCCATCTCCCGGGTAATCTCTTTCATCTGAAAATTACCATCAACCCAGTCCCACAGGGCCCGGGGACGAGCCTCAATGGGCGGAGAAACAAAGCCTTCCCTGAGCTGATTTATATTTGAGTCCTCAGCCTGCTTACAGGCAGATAAACACAGGACTACAAAAAAAGTAAGCACATAAGGGAGCCTCATCTGTCAGTTTAGTTTGAATTGTCCATTTTAAACTGCTTCCGGATAAATTCCATCATAACAGTGTTATATACACCGGGTAAACCGTGACCGGCCTTGGGATAGACCAGGTATTCCTTTGGAACACTCAATTGGTTATAAGCTGCATAATTGATATGGGGCGGACAGGTCTTATCCATCAAGCCTATGGCCATAAAAACAGGTGACTTTATCCAGGGAGCAAGATTTTTAATATCGATATAGCTTAGGTTTTTATAGATTGAATCTTGCGGGATTTCGGGGTGTTGATTAAAGTACTCGAAAAACTCACCTGAGGGCCAGCTGGCCACCTTAAAGTAGTCGCGAAAGTCGGATAGAAAAGGTACATGTGGAGCACACAAATCAATGCGTTCATTATCCAGTGCAGCGGTGGCAAAACTGAGTGCGCCACCCTGGCTCCCACCTTCAACTGCAACGCGGGATGTATCTACCTCCGCACGTGAATAAAGAAAGTCAACCGCCCTGATACAATCCATGTAAGCACCCCTGTAGATATAGGTCTCCCTGTCATCAACATTATAGAGGATGTAACCCGGAAAGCCAGGATCAACATGGTCACAGCTATTTCCGTGACCCCTTACATTTAATGCCAGGGAAACCATGTCGTCACCCTGATATAAATTTCCGGGAACCTTGCCACTGCTGTATCCCTGAACATGCAAAATGGCCGGGTAGACACCCTGCTTAACCGGGCGCATGTACCAGCCACGTACCAGGATGTTCCCGAGCGAACGCATCTCCAGTAGGTATACCTCCCGGGTATCGGTGCAATAATCATCCTGCCTGATCAGCTTAAACTGAGGGGAAACTGCATCCAGTTCCCTTCTGGCACGTTCCCAGTAATCATCAAAATCATCGGCGCGGTCGAGAGGGGAAACAATCTCTTCAGGCCTCACTCCAATGGCAAAATCGTAACGCTTATTATCCATGTCGCTTTTCAGAATCAGCGAAATATTATAGAATCCAGGATCCAGTTCTCCAATCTCCACCGGAAGTTCTGTCGATTTCCTCGATCTGACTTTGACCGGATAGCTGGTCTTCATCACATCTTCCCCAAAATCACTTTTTACCTCAAGCATCATGTCCCCGTGGAGGGTAGCCCTCAGATCGTTCTTAATAAGCACTTTCAACTGTATTGCACCCTCCTCAAGGAAAAGGTGATCCTCACGCTCCATAACAGGCTCAATTAACACAAGCTCATCCATGCCAATGACAGACAGAGAGATAGGGCCCTGTACAATTCCGCCGCCACCGCCACCGTCAAAAACCCTTACAGCAATAGTGTTCTCCTGGTCCCACAGAACCTGATCCACCCTGATTTTGTATGCCCTTAATACACTGTAGGCTGTCACATATTCAGGAGGCATTTGTCCGGACTGACCAAGAAATTCTCCATTCAGATAAGTTAGGTCTGCATCGTCAATACTACCCAGGTAGAGCACCAGTCCTCCCATCTCTTCTGCCTCTTTCTTCATATGAGAGGGAATCACCACTGTCTGCCTGTACCAGGCAAATCCATCGTAATTAGGGTGACCTTGATTTTCCCAGTCTACACCGGCCTCAATGGTCTCCCAATGAGAATCATCAAACCCGGGTGTGGCCCATACTGGATCATCCCCGGTTTTAAACTTCCAATCATATTGCAGGAGGTTCTGTGCCTCACCAATGGATGGGACCAATAAGGCCCCAATCAGAATAATAACTAGCTTCCGCATAGTTTCGATTTTATTAACATTTGACTTTATTTACTTTAGACTTTACGGACTTTTAGCTTTAAGCTATACGACTTACTGGTGTTGCCATTTTACAATCCACGGATCATTCGTACGCTTCTGGAAATGATAGAGTTTCTCCTTCATGGACTCCAGCTCGGGCCGATAGGCCTCATACCCCGCCAGGTTCCTGGTTTCATAAGGATCGGCATCCAGATCATATAGTTCAAACTCTGCCCGATTGGTGTAGGCATCCAGGCTTCTTCCTGCATACATGCCACTGCCGCTTTTCAAAGCCACCTGCCAGGTAGAAGAAGCCCAGAGATCTGAAGCATGGGGATAGGGCAATTGCCACGCAATGTTCCATATCAATTTATAAGACCGGCTTATAACCGCCTTCATGGGATAGTACATGGTAATCTCATGAAAGGTATGGGAAGCATAGGTTTCATCAAAGCCAGGTGCATTCACATCCTCGAGTACAGCCTTGAAGGATTTACCCTGAAGTTCTGCATTGGCCGTCTGGTTCCAGTTCAATTGAGGATCATCCACCCTTGCCTGCATCAGGGCATTGGCTTCATCCAGAACGCCTACCCTGTCTAGGATGGTAGGTGTTAGATCAGCCCAGTTAATGATGGCATCACTTACCTGGCCGGCGTTTTCTCCTCCCGGATTTTTGATCAGACAGGGAAGGTTAATCCCGGGCTGATAGAGGGTGGTCTTGGCACCCGCAAAGGCAATTCCATTATCCGATATATAAATGATCAGGGTGTTATCCCATACTCCGGCTTCCTTCAGGTGACTGAATAATCTGCCCACTCCAAAATCCACCCTGGCCACCGACTGGTAGTATTGGGCTAGCTCTTCACGGCAGGCCATGGATTCGGGCAGATAAGGAGGGACAATCACCTCATCGGTACCATACTGGATTTCTTCCACTCCCGGGTATCCCCCGGGTGTATTTCCAAAGGCATCGGGGGCCAGTGGAGCATCATTTACAGGTGCTGATCTGTGCGGGTCTGAGGTACAGAAATAAAGAAAAAAAGGATGATCCTGATTGGCCTGAATAAAATTGACACAACTGTCGGCCATGGCCACCGGGTTTCGCTGGTTTGCATTCATCACCTCCTGGAAATGAAATACCTTCTCCGGTGCCACATGATACTTCCCGATACGTCCCGTATGGTAACCGGCCAGTTCCTCCAGGTAAACCGGGAGAGAATAGACATGGTCATAGGCAGAAAAATGGTGGAAATGATGCTGATGACCGTATTGGCCATTTGCGTGGTTGTAAAGGCCGGTAAGGATGACCGAACGACTGGCGCTACAGGATGCAGTAGTACAATGTGCCCTGTTGAATCGAATACCTTCCGATGCAAGGCTATCCAGGTTAGGTGTATGCACTGCTGCATTTCCATAACAGCCCAGGTCTCCGTAACCATGGTCATCTGCCACAATCAGCACAATATTAGGCAACTCATTCTGACCGGACCTTCCAGCTTTCTGTTCATTACACCCGGTAAAAACCATAAGCACCGGGAGTAACAAGCACATATTCCTATTCATTTTGATACATTTCATGGGTCTTATTTATTTAATTGGCCTGATGCAATTTACTGATTATACATATCAATGAACTTCTGATCCTGCTCTTCTGAGTCGAGGTACTTTACCCTCATATCTGCCAGCTGCTGAGTAAGATCAGCAACTACCTCTGCATATTCAGGATTGTTGTATTCGTTCTGCATTTCCATGGGATCCTTTTTGCGATCGTATAATTCCCATTCATCCACGTCATAATAGAAATGGGCCAATTTGTATTCTGTGGTGACAATTCCATAATGCCGCTTAACCATATGGACAGCGGGGTACTCATAATAATGATAGTACACCGCCTCACGATCCCACTTTTCATCTTCCCCCTTGAGTAGTGACACAAAGCTCTCACCCTGCATGTCTTTGGGAGCTTCAATTCCGGCTGCATCCAGGAAGGTTTGAGCGAAATCCAGATTCTGAACCATTTCATTGTTTACACTTCCGGGCTGGGTGTTACCAGGCCAGCGCACAAGCAAGGGAGTTTTAAAGGATTCATCATAAATAAAACGCTTGTCGAACCAACCATGCTCTCCAAGATAAAAACCCTGGTCGGAGGTATAAACCACGATGGTATTCTCATCCAGCCCTGTTTCATCCAGGTAGTCCAGCAAGGCTCCCACACTCTCATCCACTGCCGCGATGCTACCCAGATAATCCTGCATATACCTTTGATACTTCCACCTCATCTGATCCTCAATTGTCATAGTGGGATACCTGAGTTTAAAATCTTCAATAATGGGGTCATAAACCTCATTCCAGTCTGCCAGTTGCTGGGGTGTAAAGCGCTTATATTTATGTTCCATGGCCCGCTTGTCCCAATCGGATGCCGGTTCAATTCCCAGCTCATCGAGCACTTCGGGACGTAATTTAGAATCTCCGGCCCAGTTCTGATGCAAAAGGATATTCATTTCGGCTTCCCTTGCTGCAGATCCACGCCCTTTATAATCATCAAACAAGGTAGGAGGTTCAGGAAAAGTCTTTTTTGTAAACTCACGAAAATGACGCGGTGCAGGCAGCCACTCACGATGAGGAGCCTTATGCAGATAAAAGAGAAGGAAAGGCTTATCAGGATCCCTCCTGTTCTGCATCCAGTCCATGGTAAGATCCGTGATGACATCAGTAACATACCCTTCAATTCTGATATCCCCCTCATTGGTAATAAAATCCGGATTGTAATAATTTCCCTGTCCTGGAAGAATCTTAAACTCATCAATACCCTTTGGACTGTTCCCAAAATGAAGCTTCCCAAACATGGCAGTCTGGTAGCCGGCCTTCTGGAAAAGCTGGGGAAAAGTCACCTGGGTAGTATCAAAAGGGAACCTGTTGTCGATCTTCCCATGCAGGTGGCAATGTTTACCTGTCAGGATGGTTGCCCTTGAGGGGGCACAAATGGAGTTTGTCACACAGGCATTGTTAAAAAGCATCCCTTCATCGGCCAAACGATCGATATTTGGTGTCTCAATCAGTTTGTCACTGTAGGCACTGATTGCCTGGTAAGCATGATCGTCCGACATAATAAAAATAATGTTCGGAGGTGATTTCTCTGTTGCCTTCGGGCTGCACCCAATGATGGAAAGGGCAAGCAATAACAATGAATAGATTGGCTTCATGGGAAAATGGTTAATGGGTTAGCAAGTTAGTGTGTTAGCAAGTTAGTTGTTAGCAAGTTAGTTGTTAGTAGCCGGCCGGTGCTTCGCCGGCAGCCTTGCCGTCAACCGCATTGCAGATGGCTTCGGTGGCTGTGGCGCCTATCCGGGTTACTCCAAGGGCCCTTACTTTCAGTGTATCTTCCAGGGTTCTGACTCCGCCTGCTGCTTTCACCTGTACCTCCGGGGCTGAATGCTTTCTCATAAGTACAAGGTCCGCATCTGTGGCTCCTAAATAATTGTAGCTTCCGTCGGGCTGCTTTACAAAGCCATATCCGGTTGAAGTTTTCACAAACTCAACCTTCAGTTCGCTGCAGATTTCACACAATTTGATTTTGTATTTATCCTCCGGTAAAAAATCGTTCTCGAAGATTACTTTAAGCGCTGCTCCGTGCTTTTTTGTGGCAGTCACCACTGCTGCAATTTCATCATGGACATATTCCCAGTCTTCGGAGAGCACCTTCCCGGCATTCACCACCATGTCAATCTCCACAGCACCATCCTCAAGGGCCTTCTCTGTTTCAAAAACCTTCACATCCACCCTGCTGTTGCCATGGGGAAATCCGACGACGGTACATACCATCACATCGCTGCCGGCCAACATTTCAGCTGCCATTTTTACCGCATAGGGTTTGATGCAGACCGATGCCACATCATATTGCTTTGCCAGTTCAATTCCCTCCTTAAGTATCCGATCATCCATGGTAGGGTGCAGGAGAGAATGATCAATCATTTTAGCAATTTCGTGTTTACTTACCTTCGACATTTTTTTAATATTAGTTTTATAAAATCAATTCTTTGCTGCTTCATCGTAAGATCTGAAAATAATCTCCATGTGCTTCCGGGCCAGTTCCATGGAGATGACAGGCTCCTCTTTCCCATCCAGTACTTTAATCAGGTGCTCAGAAAGAGCGTAGCCATCATCCTGATCCGAATAATCCAGCATAATTTTCTGGCTCCTGGCTTTTCCCTGCTCATCAAGATCATAGAAAATCAGCCAGGGATCGTCCCAGGTGTTGAATCCCAGCTTAATTCCTCCACGGCTTCCATAAATCCTGGTCTCGTTGCCGGCCTCCATATTGGCATGGGCACCTCTTTCCCAGTAGTATTTTATGCCACCCGTAAGCTTCATATTTACAATAAAATGCTCCTCCACATCGTAAATATCAGTGCCCGGATCCACCTCATCCAGACCATTCATTAGCTTCACACTTTCGATGTTTTCCACCTCGTTTTGGTCACCCAGAACGCCCAGGTGGAAGGAAAGGTCATAGACCCCCCAGTCGAAAAGAGGCCCCCCTCCTGCTATGGCCTTGTTGAGGAACCATTTGGCTGTAGGGTGATATTCAATCCCTGGCCTGTTCTGGCGGCCGATACAGTTGTGATGTATGGCATAGATCTCCCCCAGGGCACCGGATTTAATGATTTCCTTCACCTTTCTGTATTTGGGAATCAGGCGTGAGTGACGGCCCGAACACTCCATGGCCAGCTGTTCCGGATATTTTGCCTTCAGGCTCAGCATTTCATCCATTTCATCCAGGCTCATGGCCATGGGTTTCTCCAGCAGCACATTTTTCCCTGCCTTTATGGCTTCGATGAACATCTGCTTATGCAGATCGGGTGGTGTGGTAATCAGCACCACATCCACCTCGGGGTCGGCAAGTATTTCTTTATAATTCCGGGTTGATTTTGGAATATTAAATTCGGAACGTACCTTTTCAAGATTCTCAGGATTCCTGGCCGCAAGCCAGCTGATCCTTGCCCTGCCCGTTTTTTGCAGATTAGCCAGGTGAACCCTGGCAATCATCCCTGCTCCGATAATTCCAACCTTGTAAATCCTTTCCTGCTTCACGGGTATGTTTGTTTGACCTCTAAAGGTAAAAGCACTTTTCACTATTACCAGCATATTTAATAAATTAGTCTGATTTTTCCTGACAATCACCCCATTAAATTGAAGCTATCGTGATAAAAAAAAGCATTAAGTTCATCACCGTCATCAGCATGCTTATCCTGACCCTGGCTTGCCAGCAAAAGAATCAGTCCTGGGAGCTGGAATCACCGGATCAGTCAATCCGTGTGGAAATCCAACTTTCAAACCAGGATGAAGCAAATGGAATCCAGTATTCAGTATCAAGGTTAATGGAAGGCTCCTATGTGGACATTATGGATCCTTCTCCACTCGGTATTGAGCGGGAGGATACTGATTTTTTAAGCGGACTTGAACCTGAATCAGTGGAGATCCGGAAAGGAATAGAGGATCACTACACCCTGCTAAGCGGAAAAAAGCTGGAATACTCCAACATTTATAATGATATCCGGATTAGCCTGAAAAACCAGGACAAGAAAATAATGGTGCTGAATTTCAGGGTGTATGATTATGGGCTTGCTTTTAACTATCATTTTCCGGGCGAGAGTGAAAATAGTGTCAGGGTTATACAAGAATTCTCGGGCTTTAATTTTAAGGATGGAAACTTCTGGGCCCATGCCTATGACACCCTGACCAAATGGAATCCGGCATACGAGACCTATTATGAGGGTCCGGTTCCGGTGGGAACACAGGCACCATGGAACAAAAACGGCTGGGCCTTCCCCATCCTCATTGAATCAGAGGATACCTGGATGCTGGTATCAGAGGCAGGTTTTGATGGCTCATACGGTGCCTCCCACCTGCAGTCCGAATGTGAAAATGGTGAATACCTGATTCGATTTGCAGAACAGGGTGAGGCAGAAGGATATTACGAGAACACTTCCCAATCCACACTGCCCTGGACCACTGCATGGAGGTTTATTGCTATTGGAGACAGCCCCGCTGAACTTGTTGAAACATCTCTGCCCACCGACCTTTCCGATCCTGTGGCCATTAAAGATGTATCCTGGATCAAGCCCGGTCGCGCCTCATGGAGCTGGTGGTCAGAAAGTGACAGCCCCCAGGACTATGAGCGTCTTGTACCCTTCATTGATCTTGCGGCGGATATGGGATGGGAGTACTCCCTGGTGGATGCAAACTGGAACCGGATGACAAACGGCAACATCGAAAAGCTGGTGAAATATGCCGAATGAAAAAGATGTGGGTCTGCTCCTCTGGTATAACTCAGGGGGGAAACATAATGTTGTGGAAGAGGAACCCCGTGATTTGATGGATAATCCTCAGGCCAGGAGAAAGGAGTTTGAAAGAATCAGTAAAATGGGAATCAAAGGAATCAAAGTAGATTTCTTCCAGTCGGATAAGCAGGAGATCATCGGCCAGTATACAGGTATACTTGAAGATGCTGCCGAATTTGGTCTCCTGGTCAATTTCCATGGATGCACCCTGCCCAAGGGCTGGAGAAGAACCTGGCCCAACCTGCTTTCCATGGAGTCGGTAAGGGGTGCTGAATGCTATAAATTCGCCCCCGAATTCCCTGTTAAAGCGCCGTCTCACATCACAATTTTACCATTTACCCGAAATGCAGTTGGCCCCTGTGACTTTACCACCGGTGGATTCACTGACAGTAACTATCCGCATATTACCACCTATGGATTTGAACTCGCATTGCCCATAGTAATTGAATCCGGGATTATGCACCATCTTGACACACCCGAGAAAACGCTTGGGCTCCCTTCTTATGCTCTGGAATTTCTGAAAGATATTCCGGTGGTTTGGGACGATACCCGGTATATCGCTGGCTATCCGGGCAAGGATGTGGTCATCGCCAGAAAAAAAGGCGATCGATGGTACATTGGCGGGATCAATGGCGAAAATAAAGCCAAAGAGATCACCATAGACCTTGCTGTCACGGGAGAGGCACCAGCAGAACTTGAACTGATTGTAGATGGTAAGACTGCCCGAGATCTTCAAACATCAAGGGTGACCCCCGAAAATGGGAAACTGAGGATAAAGATGCAGGCCTATGGTGGATTTGCAGGAAGCTGGGCTTCTCAACGCTGATCTTTTTTACTCAAAGCAGAATTTAAGACCATGGTATAAGCTGGGATAAGGAACATGTCCTTCATCTTTGTATATTTTGTACTTACAAAGGATATTTTCGTCCGACCCGATTAACTCAGCGAAGCTTTTTATTTGCTCGTCCATCAGCCCCCCGGGGTCTAGAAAATCCTTGAGGCCATTAGTCAGGAAAATCTTCCTCGTACTGCCTTGTTTCGCTTTTAACATGTCATTCGTTAAGCCCGTGAAAAATTCCTGACAACCTGGAAAGCCGGCGCTGCAAGCTATAAAGGAATCAAAGGAATCCGGACTTGTCAGGAAACAATACATTGTAAAAATCGAGCTAAGAGATTGGCCGCATAACAACTTTGTATCTGTGGTTCGATAGCCGCTATTAATGTGCGGGACCAATTCATTTTCAATAAAATCTTTAAAATTTTCCGCTCCGGGCTCCGATTGGAAGAAATATGTGTTCGTGGGCATCATGTCTCTGTTCCGATTGGTATTTCCAATCATCACAACAATCATGTCAGGAATGAGCTCTTCCATATACGCCAGCCGATGTATCACACCGACGGTTTCTGTAAATAGATCCAGGTCCCCGTCAAGTCGGTAAATTACCGGATAGGATTTATCAGTATTATAATAATCATCCGGCAGCCTGATTATAATACTCCTGCTTTCACCCAATATTTGAGATTCAAGAGAATCCTTAAATCCGATTTTTATCTCCTGCCCGAATGAAGTGTCAGCCAAAGCGATTGACAAGAATAAAATCAAAAGTGCTTTTGAATAATTTACCTTCGTCATATAAGGTTATATTTTACTCCTTGGTTACCTCCTCTTTCCACTGAAGAAAGAGAGACTCCATCTCTCTGACCTTTTCAGCTTCCTCAGTGGCCAGGTTTTGTGTTTCTGTGGGGTCACTGTTCACATTGTAGAGATCCCATTCCGAGTCAAGCCCATCGCGAACCAGCTTCCATTCGCCATCACGAACTGACTGGCCTTTATTCCATTCCCAAAAGAGAGGCTTTTTACGCTTTTTCTCTTTTCCCATTAATGCAGGTAAAAGGCTCTGCCCCTGCATGGGAGTAATCTCTTCACCATTAAATTCTGATGGATAATCTGCATTGGCTATATCCACGAAGGTGGCCATGATATCTATAAAATGACCGGGAAAAGAACTGAACGAGCCTGCTTGTATTTTACAGGGCCAGGCTGCAATAAGTGGTGTATTGATCCCTCCTTCATAGCTGTAATTCTTATAGTACCTGAAGGGTGTATTGGAAACATTGGCCCACTCAGGACCCAGCGAGGTCCAACGGGTCATGCTCCCGATCTCCCCGTAATCATCGGCTAAATCCACCACTTCGGCCGAGGCGCCATTGTCCGATACCAGCATGATTAAAATATCGTCCACCCGTCCTGTCTCCACCAGTTTATCGACCAACTTGCCGATATTCTGGTCCAGGCGGTCGATCATGGCTGCATATACCTCCATCTTCCTGGCCTCCACTTTGCGCTGTTCCTCCGGGAGGCTGTTCCAATCTTCATGGGTGGCCCCGGAAAGTTTGTAAGTGGAATCAATCAGTCCCATTTCAAGTTGCCTGGCATAACGCTGTTTTCGAATAACATCATAACCCTCATCGTATTTTCCTTTATACTTCGCAATATCCTCAGGCCAGGCCATCAGTGGATCATGGGGTGCAGTGTAAGCCATGTAAAGGAACAATGGGCGCTCATCATCCTCATACTTATCCAGCCATTCAAGTGCATAGTTTGTGAAAAAGTCGGTGGTATAAAAATCCCCTGCCTCGGGTGTATAGGGAACAAACATCACACTGTCGATGCACCAGGCCCGGTTTGTCTTCTTTCCATCCCGTCCTTTGCGCGCAGGAACACCCTCTCCTTCTCGCTGCACACCCGGGTTAAAGTGGTTACAGGCCCCGTCTTTCAATCCATAATAATGATCAAAGCCCCTGTATATGGGATTCTCAAGTCCGTGATGCTTCCCCGACCACAGTGTTATGTAGCCCGCTTCCCTCAAGACTTCCCCAAGGGTAACTGCATTGGCCAGGGGCTGATTAAAAGAGCGGTCGTAACCATTTTGCTGGGCATAGACCCCTGTTAGAAGGCAGGCCCGTGAAGGAAAGCATTTGGAGGTATTATGAAACTGGGTAAAGCGCATGCCATTTTCTGCCAGGCGGTCGATGTGTGGCGTACTGATCTCGCTTCCGTAGCAGCCCAGATCAGACCAACCCATATCGTCCACAGAAATAAGGATGATGTTGGGAGGTGCTGGCTCCGTTCCACACCCGGTAAGGGTGATGAAGAAAAGCATAAGTGGAAAAAAGAGGCGCATCATCTCAATACGCAACTTACGAAATTTTTTATCGCTTTATGAATTTGGCGCCACTTTATTTCGGATATCTCTTCCGGGTCATACATATCCTGGGCATTGAGCCCTGATAAAACACTTATACAAAAAGTGAGACCCAGGAGGGTGTATCGGACTTTATGATTCATTTTTTAATTATCTTAATTGTTTTAGTTTTCTCCCCACTAATCAGGCTTAGAAGATAAAGGCCTTCGGAGTGATCTTTCAGATTGATCGCCACCGTGTTATCAACAATATCTCTTTTTTCAAAAATGACCCTTCCCAATGAATCACATAGTTTCAGATCATATTCCTCTCCCTCCATCCGGCTTTCAATGCTACAAAGATTGCTGACGGGATTTGGATATACCCTGATTTGATCAACAGTGGCTTCAGAGCAGACAGCCGCTGCTTTGATGTCCCTGACACACCTCACCGCATTGTAGACATAACGCACATCACCCTGTGGACCAAAAAACTGAGGATAAGCGCCGGGGTCCCCTGATTTCGGATCACTTCTCTGAGATCCTGCTCCATGCACATCCATCAATTTCCCGTTCATCTCACCCTGTGCCTCTCCAAAAGCAATGTAAACTGCAGAATTGTAGGGCTCTACCCCATCCTTGTGGGTGGTTCCTGTCCAGAAATAGGGATATTGACCGGGATTGCCATCGGGGTCAGAGATTTCAGTGCACTCAAAAAGGGGATCAATGGCCGGAGTACCTGTGCTCTGAGGTGAGCGGGTGTAATCCACAATACTCTGCAGCTCCTTTGCATTGGGTAAGCCGCCAGTTATCATATCCTCCCAGTTCAAGGTTTTCCGCATAAGACAGCGCCTCCTCCCAATCGCGCATGATACCGTCATCAGCTCTTTTGCCACATCAGACCGGTGGCCAGATCGCTGACGGTTTCCACATCGTTTTCTTTAAAATCATTGATTCCGTAGGAAGGATTTCCCCTTACCATTCTGAAATACATGGTCCTGGGCGAAGTATTGTTGCTTCCTGGCCTGTACTTGGGGTAGCCCTTAATCCTTCCATCCACAAAATTCACCCCAAAAACAGTTGAATCTCCATTCATGGTCAGGCCGGCATACTGTGTGGATGACCAGGTCTGGGCATCAATTTCTCTTTCGCCCAGGTCCGGATCTCCCAGGGGCTGAATGAAATAAGCCGTATCGATAAAGGGACTGATGGCCGTTGCACCGGAAACCCTTCCTGTAAAGAGGATCAATGAATATAATTCCTTAATGCCAGGGACACGCCAGTCATTATATCCCCCCAGTCTCATGCTGTCTGCCTTTATAAAGGCATCGGCATAAGTAATCTTATCCCCCATATCCTTTTCCCAGGTAAGCCCGCTCACAAGATCTGTAATTGTACCATTCCCATGATCTGAATAGGAAGGTTGATTTCCGTGATAAGTTGCATCCTGTCCGTAAAAGGGTTCTCCCGGCCGGGGTTCTGCAATCACCTGACTCTGAGAGGAGAATTCAGCCACTTTTGTATCCACCACAGGATAGGCAAGAGGCTGTGCAAGTCCCTGATGCGAAATCTGGAAAATAATAATCAATAGAAATAAGGTCCGATAATTGCCTGGAATAAACATAAATCAGGGTAAGCTTGATCATTTAAATATCCACAATACCCGATTTGACCTGCGCCGGACAGAAAGGTTTAAAGCCTCCCCCTAAAAGTTTTTACTCCTGTAAAGTGCCTCCATGAAATAGTAATCGGCATAATTGATGGGAACATCTATTTCCGATCCGCCGGGCATGTTACCCACCGAGTGATCCAGGATAAAACCAAAATTCTCGCCTTTCATGGAACGGTACAGGGACCAGATATTCATCAGGATGCGCTCCGCCTGAATCTTGTAGGACTCTCCCCTGTCAGAATAAGTACTCAACTCGTAGAGGGCCGACGACATAATGGCAGCTGCCGAAACATCCCTGGGGACTTCAGGAATCCTAGGATCATCAAAATCCCAATACGGAACCCCGTCTTCGGGTAAAGTGGGGTTATTCAGCAGGAAGTCTGCAATATGTTCTGCCTGCTTCAGGAAACGCTGGTCCATGGTAAAGCGGTAGCACATGGTATATCCGTAAAGTCCCCAGGCCTGTCCCCTCGCCCAGGAAGACTCATCCGCATAACCCTGATGGGTATTTTTCTGCCTTACCTCGCCGGTGATGGTATCATAATCCACCACATG
Source organism: uncultured Bacteroidota bacterium (assembly GCA_963713725.1). GTDB lineage: Bacteria > Bacteroidota > Bacteroidia > Bacteroidales. The sequence continues at coordinate 233,502 of CAVQMZ010000015.1, read as the reverse complement.
AACTGTGCTGTAATCTTCCCTGAAATGATTCTTCATAGTGGTCAGGGCATGACTCATGGCAATTTCCCTGTATACCGGATCTCCCGTCTGTTCCGATGCCCAGAACAGAAGCTCCAGGTTCATCATATTGTCGATGATCACGGGGCACTGCCAGACCGTTTCATTAAAATCCCAGGAGCGAATGCAGCCCACCTCTTCGTAATAGCGGGCGATTAATGTTTTTGCCGATTGAACAAGCACCGGAATGTAAGCTTCATCACCGGTAAGCCTCAGGGCATTCCCATAACTGCAGAACATTCTGAAGCCCACATCATGGTTACTACCATTATACTGCTCCTTCTCAAGCATGGCCGTATAGTCTGTTGCCTTCTTTTTCCATGCCTCATCTCCACTCATCTCGAACATATACCAGAGTGTTCCGGAGTAAAAACCGCTGGTCCAGTCACCACCGGGAACCACCCTCAAGTGATCCGTCTTCATTGATGGTCCTGGGGCATACCAGTTGAGCACCTTTCGAATCAGCGATAATCTGTTCCGTATTATTATGAAGCAAGTGCAGCTGCTGTCCAATGGCTTCCAGATCAACTTTTCCAGGCCGGCTGCCTGAATTTCCACAGGATGTAAGGACCACAAAAAGTGAGGCTAAGAATAAGAGACTCAAATGTTTCATAATGAAGAGCTATTTTCTAAATATTCATAGAAATGGATTCACCAACAGACCTGATATAATCAGCTGCCAGCTTATATTCTTCAGCAGTTTTCAGGTGTTCCATCATCAGGGGAACCTCATCCAGCTTGCTGAGTTCCCGAAGATAAATGCTATAGTCCAGACCACCAAGACCGGGCCGTAGTTCATCCAGCTGAGGAATATAATTATCTTCCCTCAGGGTAATGTCCTTGGCATGACAGCTTCTGATATGGGGGCCAAGCCTGGCAAACATATCTTTAATTAAGGAGGCGTTACCATAATAATCCCGTACAGAAGTAATCATATTAACGGGATCAAGATGAACGCCAAATTGCTTCCGGTCGATGGCCTTCAGCAACTGAAGATAAGTTTCTGTGGAATCGGGAAAGGCCCAGGGCATGGCCTCCAGGGCAAAAAAGGTCCGGGTGGGTTTCACCGCATCGATAATCTTTCGGGTCACTTCCACCACCTGGTCAAAGGTTTCGTGCGTGAGGTTATCCTTGTGCGGACCTGCCCAGTACTCAGCATTTTTTGATCCGCTAACATTCACACAACAGCGGGAATTAATCTGATCAGCCAGCTCCAAACCTGCAATGCACTTTTCCAGGGCTGCCTTTGCTTCATCCGGATCTGAGGCGATGGTATTGCTCCATGCACCCACCTCGGCTATGACAATATCATTTTCCCTGGCCGCCTTCTCATAGGCACGGATTATGCTTTCATCCTCCCCGGATTTAACCGGGCAGTAGGCTGCACGAAACCCCAGATCTTTCAGAGATTTCACCCAGGATTCCGGGCCATCATAGGGATCAAAAACCGGCCCGCCCAGCCTTACATGGGCTTTTTTTCCCGGGCGCCCGTATAAAATACCTGGAGTCAGGTTTACTGCTGCTACTCCTGCTGTCATGGTCTTCAGATAGGATCTTCGTTTCATTAATATTAAGCTTTTGAGAATACCAGCACTCCGTTCTGCCCGCCAAAACCAAAGGAATTTGAAATTGCCGCGGTGATATCAGCTTTGCGGGCCTTATTGGGCACCACATCAAGCTGACATTCCGGATCAGGGGTGTCATAATTAATAGTAGGCGGTAATATTCCATGCTGAACCGCCAGTAAACAGGCAGCAGCCTCAATGGCTCCTGCAGCTCCCAGCGAATGTCCGATCATGGACTTAATGGAGCTCACCGGAATATCCCGCATATTAAAAGCCGTTTGAATGGCCCGGGTTTCTGTTTTATCATTCACTTTTGTGGAGGTTCCGTGCGCATTTACATAGCCAATATCCTCCATTTCAAGCTGTGCATCCTTAACTGCATTACGCATGGCTTCCGCTGCCCATTTCCCGGAGGGTTCAGGAGCTGCAATACCATAAGCATCGGCAGTCATACCAAAACCACTCAATATTGCCAGGATTGTGGCATCTCTCTTTTGGGCATGTTCGAGGGTTTCCAGTACCAGAACGCAGGAACCCTCCCCAATCACAAAACCATTTCGGTTTAAATCAAAGGGGCGGCTTGATTTTGAAGGATAATCGTTTGATGAGGTCAGTACCCCCATGCTTGCATAGGAGTCCAGGACCAGCGGCGTGATGGCCGATTCTGCTCCTCCGGCTAACATAACATCGGCCATACCCCCTCGCAATAAACCCAGGGCCACACCTATGGAATGTGTACCTGTTGTACATGCTGCGGCAACCCCCAGATTGGGACCATGAATACCCAGTACCATGGAAGCATTGCATACCGGCATATTCGTAACGACCCGGGGAACTGTAAGCGGGTTTACCGAGCCGGGGCCCATTTTGAGAAAGCGGGCAGTTGACTCTTCCAGAAAGGCCTGATCTCCGGCTCCGGAACCAATAACTGCTCCAATGCGGGATCGGTCCTCATTTTCCAAATCTAGGCCGGCATCTTTAATGGCTTCGATGGCTGCACTTGATGCCAGTTGTGAAACACGCCCCATTTTGCGTGATTCTTTCCGATCAAAATAATTTCCCGGATTATAGTTGAGAATTTCTGATGCCACCTGACTTTTGTGACCCGTAGGGATCGAAGGCCTGAATTCTGTCAATACCTGATTTCCCGCTCACGAGCGAATCCCAGAAATCGGAGCGTGTACAACCAATGGATGTAAATATGCCTATTCCTGTGACAACAACGGTTCTTTTATCTTCTGTCAAAATATTAAGCTTTATTCCACGGTCCAATTTAAGGATTATTTGCATATCCTTTAAATTCCAACGAATGTCAGGAGATATAAAAAAGCAGCTGCAGTAATCATTGCTTATTTCACTAAATTTGAGCCATGATTCCCGAAAAAGCCACAGAAACTTGTATCAATGCCCTTAAAAAAGGGGGGCAGGTTTTGATGGAGCATTTTGGAGGCAACACAGAAACCCTTGTTAAGGAAAGCATTAGCTCTGTAGTGACAGAAGTCGACCTGGCTTCCGAGAAAGCCATCCTTGAAATCCTGGAGCATGATTATCCTGACCATAATATAATCACAGAAGAAGCTGGGTATAAGCATAAAGATTCTGCCTTTACCTGGGTGCTTGATCCCCTGGACGGGACCTCCAATTTCGCAGCCGGCCTTCCCTGGTTTGGAGTCATCATATGCCTATTCAAAGATGACACCCCGCTTTTAGGTGGGATGTATCTGCCAGTGGAAGATAGCCTCTATCTGGCCGAAGCCGGGAAAGGCGCCTGGAGAAACGAAGTGCAAATCCAAACAGCAAAAACACTTGTAACTGAAGAGGTACTGGTGGCCTATTCCTTCGATTTTAGCAATAAGCCTGAGAAAACCAGGAAAGAAATGGCTTTGCTTGAAAACCTAAGTCAAAACGTACGTAACATCCGTTCCACCAATTCACTTGTGGATTTCTGTTTCACAGCCGATGGCAGACTTGGTGCAGCACTTAACCAGACTACGAAGATTTGGGATATAGCAGCCCCATGGCTGATTATCTCCGAAGCAGGAGGCAAAGTAACAGATATAAAGGGAGCGGAAATTATGGAATCTCTCAAGAAATCCGGAAGAAAAAAATTACACCATCCTGGCCTCAGGGATGGGCTTTCATGCTCCTTTACTGAATATAATATACGATCATGAACTTTGTAAGACTATTGCCTGTAATATTTTCCTTTGGACTCCTGGCCGCCCATTTCTCCAGGATGGGATTATTTCCCTTGACAATCCTTAGTCTCGCTCTTCCTATGTTGCTATTTATTAAAAAAAAGTGGGTGGCAAGAGGCATCCAGATATTGCTTGTATTGGGAGCTGTCGAATGGATCAGGGCCATGCTGGGCTATATTGAGTTTCGGAAATCAATCGGGGACGACTGGACCCGACTGGCCATCATACTGATTGCGGTTGCATTGCTTACAGCCCTTTCAGGCCTTGTGTTCAGGGGAAAAACCCTGAAAAATATTTATCACTTATGATTAATTGAGAGATGAAAAAGTTAACTCTGATATTAATGACAGGTCTTCTCATTTTTGCCGCTTGTAACCATGAACCCAGTAAGGAAAATATGATTAAAGATAAAAAACAAAAGATCGTTGTATATCAGGTATTCACACGCCTGTTTGGGAATACCAACACCACCAATAAAGCCTGGGGCACCCTGGAGGAAAACGGGGTTGGCAAATTCAAGATTTTACCGATGAGGCCCTGGAGGCTATCAAAGAATCTGGGGGTTTCACATATCTGGTATACAGGAGTACTGCACCATGCCATGGTTACCGACTATTCAGACTATCGGACTGCCCGGTGATGATCCCGATGTGGTCAAAGGACGGGCAGGATCGCCCTATTCAGTGAAGGATTATTACAATGTCAATCCCGACCTGGCAGTGGATCCTTCCAGGAGGCTGGAGGAGTTTGAAGCGCTTGTTGGACCGAAGCCACCAGCATGGTCTGAAAGTGATCATCGACATTGTACCCAATCATGTGGCCAGGGTCTACCATTCCGTTTCCAATCCTGAAGGTGTGGAAGATTTTGGAGCTTCGGATGATGTATAGTGTGGAATACTAAAAAGACAATAACTTCTACTATATCCCGGGACAGCCATTCAAGTGCCCGAATGGAAGGACGGATACCAGGTCTGGGTGGGGAAGCTCATCCCGTGGCCGATGGGTATCTTCGACGAGAATCCGGCCAAATGGACCGGGAATGGCTCACGGAATCCCCAACCCGATATGAACGACTGGTACGAAGCGGTGAAGGTAAACTTTGGGATCAGACCCGATGGCATCAAAGGATTTCGATGAGCTGCCTGCCGGATATGAAAATGAACCCTTCCAGGTGCATTCAGCATTCTGGAAGGATAAGGAGGTGCCCGATTCCTGGAAGAAATTCAGGGATATTGCCCTGTACTGGATCGAAAAAGGGGTGGATGGATTCAGGTATGACATGGCCGAAATGGTACCGGTGGAGTTCTGGAGCTATATGAACAGCTCCATCAAGATGGCCAGGCCCGATGCCTTCCTGCTGGCTGAAATTTACCAGCCCCATATTTACAGGGACTACATCAAACTGGGAAAAATGGATTATCTCTACGACAAGGTGCAACTCTACGACAGCCTGAAGGCAATTATGCAGGGCCACGGAAGCACCGATGCCATTGTCCAGATCCAGAATGAGCTGGCCGACATTGAGCACCATATGCTCCATTTCCTGGAAAACCATGATGAACAACGCATTGCCAGTGCGGAATTTGCAGGTGATGCAGAAAAGGGAAAGCCGGCCATGGTGGTCTCCGCCACCATTGGCACCTCCCCCACCATGCTCTATTTTGGGCAGGAGCTGGGAGAACCCGGAGATGGAAATGCAGGATACGGATCCGAAACCCGGACCACCATTTTTGACTACTGGGGGGTTCCCACACCATGTGAAGTGGATGAACGAAGGTGCTTTTGATGGCGGACAGCTCAGCCAGGAAGAGAAGGAGCTGCAGGGCTTCTATAATACCCTGCTTAACTTCACCCTTAAAAGCAAGGCCCTGATGGGCGAATACCGGGAAATCCACAGCTACAACCGGCAGCATACCCAGTGGTACAACGACAGGGTATTCTCTTTTGTCAGATGGAAGGAAAAGGACCGCCTGATCATCGTATGCAACTTTGATGCGGCAAGACAGCTTTGGATTTGAACTTCAGCTTCCTGCCCAGATTCTGTAAGGCCTGGAATCTTGAGCGATGGAACTTATCGACTCAGGGACATCTTCAGTGATCGAGTTTCTGGAGCTAATCATTTCAGGCGAGACAGCAAAAACCCGGGTGGATTTAGGCCCACTGGAATCATTTATTCTTATCTTGGAATAAGATTGATCTTTTACGGAACAAAACACGCAAAAAATGAAAATTTACAAAGTCCTGTTTCTATTATTAGCCACCGGCATCCTGGTTTCATGCTCCTCATCCCCAGAAAGCTGAGAGAAAGCGGGATGCCCAATATTGTGATTATCTATGCCGACGACCTGGGTTACGGCGATGTGGGTGCCTATGGATGCCACCGAGATAAAGACACCAAATATCGACAGGCTTGCCAGAGAAGGAATCCGCTTCACCAATGGCTATGCCTCTTCGGCCACCTGTTCTCCCAGCCGGTATGCCCTGCTTACCGGAGTCTATCCCTGGAGGAATAAAAATGCGAAAATTCTGCCCGGCACAGCTCCCCTGATTATTGATACCGAACAGCTGACCCTCCCGAAAATGCTTAAGGCTGCCGGGCTACCATACCGGCATTGTGGGGAAATGGCACCTGGGACTGGGTGATGGTCATGTGGACTGGAATCAGCGCATATCTCCGGGACCCAACGAGGTGGGCTTTGATGATGCCTTCATCATGGCAGCCACCCAGGACCGTGTACCCACGGTCTATATTGAAAACGGGCATGTGGTGGGACTTGATCCCGATGATCCCATTGAGGTCAACTACCAGGAAAATTTCCCGGGCGAACCCACCGGAATGGACAATCCCGAATTGCTAAAAATTAAATGGCACCACGGCCACTATAACAGCATTGTAAACGGCATCTCCAGGATTGGATATATGAAGGGCGGAGAAGCGGCCAAATGGGTGGATGAAAACATGGCCGACACCTTCCTGGTAAAGGCCCAGGACTACATTATCAACCATAAGGATAAGCCCTTCTTCCTCTACTATGCCCTGCAGCAACCCCATGTACCACGCACACCCCATCCGCGCTTTGTGGGAGCACCGATCTGGGAGCCCGGGGGGATGTGATCGTGGAAGCTGACTGGTGCATCGGAGAACTGATTAAAACACTGGAAAATGAAGGACTTACTGGAAAATACCCTGATCATCCTCACCAGCGACAATGGTCCGGTGCTGAATGATGGATACTATGATGAGTCGGATACCAGGAATGGCAGCCATACCCCTGCAGGTGTTCTCAGGGGAGGGAAATACAGCCTCTTTGAAGCCGGAACACGCGTTCCCTTTATCAGCTACTGGAAAGGACAGATCGAAGCCGGGGTATCGGATGCACTCGTCTCACAGGTGGACCTGCTCTCTTCACTGGCAAGCCTGGTGGGCAGTGAGTCAAGAGGTTTGGACAGCGAGGAAATGCTGGATGTTCTGATGGGTAATAGCACCGATGGAAGGGAAAATTTGATTCTGGAAGCTACCTCAAGAACCGCCCTGCGCCAGGGGAACTGGATCCTTATCCCTCCCTATGATGGTCCGGCCGTCAACACCCAGGTCAATATCGAGCTCGGAAACTCAAAGGAGTTCCAGCTGTATAATCTGGATGAAGACCCGGGCGAGCAGAACAACCTGGCTTCAACCAATCCAGAAAAGCTGGAGGAGATGATTGCCACATTTAAGGAAATCCGGGGAGAAGGCTTTGGAGATATCCAGCAGCTGGAGTTAAAATAGTTTAATAAAGTAATCCAAACATCCAGAGAGGAATCTCTCTTTTTGAACCAAATTCGATATCATCTTTTACGAGATATGCGCTTTCGACGCCAGCTATTTGCTTTAAGGTTTTACCCTTGCCTCCAACTTCGAGGGTATGCTTTCCATCCAGAAAAAAGTCGCCGGAATCAGGGTATGTCACGTTATGATTGACAGACAGTTGATTCAGCACAAATGTTTCTCTGACGGCTCCGATATTGGCATATTCCTCTCCCAAAGCATAAATTAAATTAGTGTTTTGGAGATACAATTTCTCAGGTTTATTCAGATAGTTTATTCCAAAGGTATCTTTCCCAAGCCACTTAACCACCTGGGCCTTTTCAAGATAAAACAAATATCTTAATAAGGTTTCCCAGGTAACACCAATTTGATCCGCAAGATTTCTGACATTAGGTTTATATGGAACTAATCTGGCAATAATCGACACGAGCTTTTTCAAATTCAAAACTGCTTTAAAATCAATATTAAATATTGCAGGAAGATCACTTTCCAATACAACATTTAAAGTACTTAACAGACGCTCCTGGTAAGAATCAATACCTTCAATGAAAAAGGGATAATACCCGTACTCACGGTACTCCTTGAATAACTTTATAAGTTTAATATCCCGAGGTAAACTCATTGATATTTCCCTTGCATGTTCAAAAATATCTGTGACTTTAAAAACGGGCAACTCATAGCTATATTTAAATAAAGCGTACTCTCGCATTGATAATCCCGGTAGATGATACAATATTAACCGGCGGCTCAGGTCATGTGATCCTTTGTATATCTCAAGGGCGGAAGAACTTGTGAATACGACTTTTAGTGTTATATATCTGTCATATATCAACTTCAAATCATGAGACCAGTATTTGTACTTATGAACCTCATCTAAAACCAGTAATTTGCCTCCCTCCTTTTCAAATTGATCGGCAAATTCAATCAAGGTATTCTCGGCAAAGTAAATATCATCCAGAGATAGATACAGGACTCCTTCAGCAGAAGGAAGATACCTTTTCAGGTATTGTAAAAGCAAGGTTGTCTTCCCGGCTCCCCGTCCACCGCTAATCCCAATCAGCCTATTCTCCCAATTTATTTGATCCATCAAATATCTGGTGAATCCTTCAGGTACATCCAGAATATGTTTCCTTGATAAATCTTGTAGTCGCCTCATGATTTAATTATCTATAAGAATAAAAATACACTATTTTTCATTATAGATAATGATTTTTATGTGTATTTATTCATTATTGATAACAAATATTAGATTTCACCTCCAGCACTCAACTTTTTTGTAAGCAATTCCAATGAAACTTTTGCCGGGGTTTTATTTAAAAAGAATTTCTTTTACTGTTTTTTCAAGAAAATATAGTTCGGCTGTATATAGCCAATCAAAGGAGAGGGTCTGATTTGCCAGGTGCTGATGGTGGTCCTGGTCAAGTATGTATCCATCGGGCTTATTAAGAATACGAGTTTGGCCATATACCTGCTCCAACTCATTCCTGAGCTTTTTCAAATCCTGCGGGAGAGCAGCAATCACACTAAGGGCTTCCTTTTCTTCCACTTCATTTGCGGCTATATCGTAAGCATTTAAGGCAAGTAGAGCCCGGGCTGAAAAACGAATCAATTCATTCACCTGTGAATAAACTTCAAGCCTGTATTCATTTCGAACAGCCTTCCTGCTTCATTACGTTCCAGGGCTAACTGCCACAGCTTTGCTATCCTCGATCACCTTCCTGGCAATTTCGATCCTTCCTTCATGCATTTCCGACCACTCACCCTTGTTATCCGGCGAAGGCATATTAATAATCCCCTCTGAAACGGGATCATCCATGCTCCTTAAGTGCATTTCGGCTTCTTCCCTTTAACAGAGCAGTATTCCACCAGGCTACCATCTTCTCCAGCTGATCCACAAAAGCATAGTCCTCACCGGCCAGGAGATGGCCATATTCCCGCTGGCGGTAGGCAGATTTAATCTCTTCCCTGCTCCGCTTTTCACCACTCCAGCTGTACTCTGCAAAGCCAGGATTCCCCTCTTATAAAGTTCAAAATGGGGCGAATCATCATCCCACAGGGTCAGCAAAAGTCCATCAATCCCTTTCTCAATGGAACTCACGGCAAAGGACCTGATATTTTCCATATTGCTTTCGTTCTGGGGCATTAATACCCAGCGGGTCTGCCCGGCCGTTGCACCCATCACCTGCAAACCATTCTCCGAAAACCACTCCATGGCCTTGATGTTGCCTTCTGCCTGGGGTGAAGAGTAATTCCAGCGCATATAAATGCAGTTTTTGGGGAAGAGATCAAGGTATTCAAGCAGTTTATGCTCATTCTCTGCCCACATGCTATCCACCTCTTCCCGGCTCATACTCTGTATTGAACATGGGACTGTAAAGTCCTGCATATTTGAGAGGCATATCATCCCAGAAGATGGGAATCCGGTCATTGTTCTTCGGCAAATTTACACACCTTGTTCAACCAGGTCAGTTGAAGCTTCAAGCTCACTTTCCGCTGCCCCTGCCTGTGGTATGCACCTCATCTCCTCCCACATGCAGGTACCGGCCGTGTGGCATCGCTTTAATGGCATCCCTGTAGAGGTCGAACTGAACATCATAGGTCCGGGGATTCAGTGGATTAAATGCCCAGTCACTTCCGGATCATCACGTAAATCTGCATACTCCTCATGTTTTAATATAAAGGAGGCATGGCCCAGGCCCTGTACCAGGGGACTGATCTCGATGTTCCTTTCAAGGGCATAATCGCTGAGTTTTTTCCACTCCTCTATGCTCAGGGCATCTTCCGATGCCACAAGAGGCTGTAGCTCATAGCCCAGCTTATCTTCCACCTCGGCTATAATGGCATTTATCTTATAGTGGGCCAGCTGGTCCATCAGCTCGATAATAATAATCCAGCTTCTCCAGTGATGCTTCACATCCAGGTGAATGGCCCGGTAGGCAAGCTCCGGGTAATCCTCAATGTTGCAGAGGGGTAGCTTTACACCCTGGTCAGATGCATCGATCATAAGTTGCTCCAGTGTTTTAAAGCCATATAGCAAGCCTGCCCTGTCTTTTCCGATAATGGTGATCCTCTTTTGCTCAATCTCCAGGGTATAGCCTTCAGCCTTTACAGCGACAATGATGGAGTCTATCTTAAACAGAACCTGGGCAGCAGATTCCTTTTCGGTAAGCTTTAAGATCTTCGAGCAGCTCTCCCACCACCGGGAGTTCACTGCCATCCAAGACTGAAATAATGAGTGATATCCTCTACCGAAAAGCGCGCTGCTGCCCTTAATTTCGAAATGTTGGGGAAGCGGCAAAAGCTTAAATTCGCCTTCACTATTCTGGGCAGACTGACAGCAATTCAGGCCAATCAGACACCCGAATAACAACAGGGCTGAAAGATTTCTCATATTAATGGATTATTTTTTGGATTCCTTTCGGTAATACTTCAGGGCATTCCGTTTCACCTCTGCAGAAGTGTGCTTCACATGCCTGCTCAGGAAGTCCAGTACAAACTCCGGATCATGCTTGGAATATTCCCGAGAACCCATCCCACAGCAGTTTTTGCAAAGCGTTCCTCACGCCTGATCAGGATATCTGAAAACTGGGCAATCTCCTTTGAGTATTGGGTAATATACCTGGACTGGGCAAAAGGAACCAGTGAGGCACGTGCTTTCCAAATGTAGGGATCGCGGTTCCATTGTTTCAGTTTCCAAATTACCTGGGGATCACCCGAGTCAACCAGGGGGGTGAGTATTCGAACACAGAGCCAGTCTGTGGTATTCCAATCATGTATATAACGATCATCAAACCAGTCGGTCATCAGGTTTATCAGGAAGGAACCCTTCATTCTGTCCATCCAGAAGAGCTGCACATAGAGTATGGCTGCCAGTTTTTCCTCGGCATACTTTCCCCTCATGAGTCCGTTCACCAGGGATACCTGCCTGTTCATGGGAAGATTTTCAAAGGAAGATTCCCGATCGCGGTTCAGAAATACATCCCTGATCTCAGGGGTCCCCACTCCCAGGAAGGGAATCTCACCCTTCATATACTGATTCCACCACTCGGCCTTATCAGGCGTGGCTTTCTCCTTGATATCTTCAAATACGATCTGGCGAAGCTGGTTCATCTTCTAGTGGATAGCTTCATAAATCTAACAATTTATTTTGAGAAGCCCTCATCATCGCCGGACCGACGTTTTTTCCATGGTGGTCGTGCACTCCAGCCCCACAACTCAGAAAATCAGGAGAATTGGCAGGAGGATCTTTGTTTTCATATATCTTTCTATTCAATGCCAAGATTTTCCCTGACCTTTTCCGGATCAAGTGCTGCTTTCAGGTAAGGATGGGCCTCGGTGCTGAAAACAACCGTTTCAAGGCTATACATATCCTGGTCGGCAAAGGCCAGGTAAAAATATTTCAGGGTTTCGGCAAGGAAATAGGAGGCCATATAATCACGCTGCTCCTTCGACTGTACATCCTGGATGGCTGTAAAGGCAAAGTCTGTGGAACAATATTCCAACAGATCTGCATAATATCCCTTAAGCATATCCATGTAGCGCTCTTCACCGGTGAGCTCCCAGAGGTACCAGGCCGACTCAATAATCTCGGGATTCAGATCGTATTCCGGATTTAATATCGAATCACTTTTATAATCATAGATCATGGGCTCAATTCCATTCTTTTTCCATAGCCAGTCCCAGCTCTCCTGGAGCCTTGCAGCTTCATCCATATGCCCGGATATGGCCAGCAGTGCCGGCATAAAGGCATCCCAGAGGGTCACCACTGAAGATATCCTCTCACCACTATGCATATTCACCCTGCCATACCAGACCCTTCCATCGACCTCCTCCGGCAGATATTTCAGTACAGCTTTTATACTTGTGTCCCACATCTCCTTTAATTCGGGATCCCCGAACAACAACCATCCCTTGTAAAGATATTCATAGTAAGAATCTGTTCCGGCACAGATGTGCGAGCTGGTATTGATCCACTCCCCGCTTTCAATATCAATCACCTCCCCCACCAGTCCGATTTCCGAGCGGCGATCAAAAATGGCCCGGCTGGATCTTTTTGCAGCCTGGTAATAAGCCGGATCCCGGGTAAAATAGCTGAGCATTCCCATTTCCAGCAAATAGGTTCCGGCCTCTGCCACATTCACCCGGCTTCCCTCCACATGGCCTGTGGCCAGGTTTACCCAGTAGTAAGGAATACCGGTTATGGACTGGAAGGCAGGCATCAGTCGATCTCCAAAATCCACTGCCTTTTCCAGAATCGCCTCATCGCCCGACAACTGGTACATAGAAAGCAGTCCTCCGAGAATCCGGATATTCACCTCAAAAACCTTAACCTTAAAATCTTTATCAAAGCTGGCCGAATCGGCGACGTACTTTACCACCTGGTCCGCATCACCGGTCAGCCCGGTAACTACCAGGGTGCTGAAGGCATCTATGGATGATATATTTAATGACTCCTCGTACCAGTTTTTACCTGCCTTGCTTAAGGGGAGCAAAACATCCTTACCCTGAGCATATTCCCTGTAGGCATCCCACGAGCGTTTGGTATCATGTCTGACCCGGATGGCCAGTTGTCCGGTGGGATTCAGGGGTTCAGAGTGTCCGCAGGAAACTGGCGCAATCAGTAAAAAAAGGTAAAGTAAGCTGTAAAATTTTTTCATATATCTATCCTTGTTTTCGTTTCTAATCAGCTATGGCTGTAAATTCAATTTCCACCAGGGATTCGGGCCGGATCAGTTTTGAAACCTCCACCATACTGGTGGCAGGTTTTATCTTATTAAAAAGCTCTCCATGGGCCCTGCCAATCTCCTGCCACTGGCTGATGTCCGTCACATAAATCCGGGTCCGGATCACATCCTCCAGTCTGCTCCCGGCTTCCTCCAGCACCTTCTGTGCGATACTGATAATTTGTATGGTCTGGCGATATGGATCACCCACGGCCACAGAATTTCCGTCCTTGTCCAGGGCAATGGTGCCCGAAATTTCAATCACGTTCCCGGCCCTGACTGCCCTCGAATACCCTACGATATCTTCCCATATGGCCCCTGTGGAAATCCTCAGTTTTTCCTTTTTCATGCTTCCATCATTTTGCCCCGGGAAATTAATAAAAATATAGCGACCTGAGGATTCCATGCAACTATTTGTGCTGGCATCCGTTTAGGTAAATATGGCCCGTAAGAAAACCTTTCTTTTACTTTGCGGACTGATCTTGATTGGTGTACCCGGGAAGGCACAGCAAACCAATTTCCTGGATCAGCTAAGAATCGGATTTGGCGGCGGTATTAACATGGCCAATATCCGGGTACTGGAATCCTACAATGTCTATGAGGACCTCACCGGAGCGGTGTATGAAAATGCTTATAGCGGCATGACTCAGAATATCGGGAATCAGTATTTCGTTCAGCTGGAATGGTACAACAAATTCCTGGTGGTCGCCCTGAAACCGGGAACCTACACCTTTAATTTCAGCAAATACAACAATGTAATCTTTAACGCAGGAAACTGCCGAGCAGTCGACACCCTACCTTCTAAGGTATCTCACTGTACCCCTGGAGGTAAGGTATAATGTTGACCTGCAGAGATTCAGGCCCTATGCCGGACTTACTGTTGCCTACAGCTAACATGCTGGGATCCAATGATCCCTCCAGTGAGAGTTTTATTCCCACAAAGTTTACTGCAGGAGCTGTGGCCGGCACCTACATCGACCTCAGGTATATCATCCTGGATTTAAATGTGGGCTACCTGGGCGGACTGCACAACATTACAAATAAGAGTAATCGCTATGAGACGGGTAACGGGGTAACCTTTGCCCAGGATGATATTTTATTGAATAACCTGCAAATAAGTCTTTCGCTGCTCTTCTCCCTGCAGAAGCAAAGACGAACCGGAGCAGTGGAGTGTTATTACTGATTTTATGAAGAAGATTATAACATATGTAATTCTGATGATTTTAGCATCCTAGGGATGCGACATCAACCAGAAGGAAGTGGAGCCCGGAGATGAGTTCCTGAAGATCTACAACAGCCCGGAGGAAACCCTTGCCTTCTACCCGGAAAGTGTCCTGCAATTATCAGGAGGGGGCTATCTATATATTTCTGCCGTAAAGGACGAAACTTCTGATATTGAATATCCGTCCACCCAGGTGGTCCGCACCAATGCAGCCGGGGTGGTGGAATGGTCCCAGAGCTACGACTGGCTGGCTCCGGCTTCGGACCTGATTCTGGATGGAGGCTCTGCCCTTTTTGTGGCCATGGATCCCCAGCTGAATGCCTATGCTGTGCTGATCGACCCTGCCACAGGTGAGTGTAACAGCGCAGCACGATCTCGAGATGACCATGCCCCTGTATGCTTACAAGGATCAGCAGGGAAACCTGCTGGTACTGGGTTATGACTTTGTGGCGACGTGCCTCCTGGATTTCCAGATACAATTCAAATTTTGACCTGACTCGAAGTAATAAGCTGGCGGTGAATGCCGACCTTGAATTAATGATTCAGCGCCATCTGAACAAGACGGGCGATAATTTCCCCTTCTTCATGGGCGAATACTCCACTGATGCCGCCACCGGATATTATGTCTCCTGCTTCTATAACTACACCCTTCGTACCGTATTCCTTGATATATCTTCCCTGAACCAGACCGGCGATATCTTTTCCTTTCAGACCGATGAGGCCATCATCCTCGGTGATCCACAAATCAGGTTCTGTTTTCGGCCTCACCGGCTACTACGAAGGAAATAACTACATCGTTCCCGACACCATCGTGGATGTAGGCATCAGCCAGAGCATCAAGGATTTTGAAGTGAAACAACTTTATGAATTAACCTACAAGGCTCCGGTTGTTTCCACATCCATCACAAAGGATGGTGCGAGCTTATGCCCTTTTTGTTTCACAGACCAATGCCAATGCCATTGTGATGTACCAGTATGCCATGGATTCCGACAGCCTGGTAAATACCATCCACAGAACCTTCGATCAGCGCGTGGAAGTATCCGATGTGATTCAATGTGAAGACGACGGGGTAGCCATCCTGGCCAGCATTTACCTCCTGGGCAAGTACAGACGGCCTGTCCTTTTCAAGGAAGCAGCCGCTACTTTCTTCCCGGGAGGAGTGATCTAAAGTCTCTTTATAAAACTTTCTGTAATCCGTGTACCCTTTTGTATAAGCAGCAGGTGATACATGCCCGGACGTAGTCCGGACACATTCAGTGCTGCCGTATTGGGACCATAGATGCCTTCCAGGGCAAAGCTCTTAACCGTCCGTCCTGAAGAATCGATAATGTGCAGCTTAACTTCCCCCCTGCGGGCAAGCATAATCTGAAGCTGGGCAAGGTCCGTAACCGGATTAGGGAAAATCTGCAGTGAATTGGGATTTTTTCCGGGAAGCATCCCGGGTATGCCGGTGGTGTTGACAATGGGTATCTTCTGGTCCACCCATTCTGAAAACCCGGTATCAATCAGTGCCTGGTCATCTCCTTCAAACCAATCCTGGATAATGGAGGTATAGATTCTGCGATA
Organism: uncultured Bacteroidota bacterium; assembly: GCA_963713725.1. Classification (GTDB taxonomy): domain Bacteria; phylum Bacteroidota; class Bacteroidia; order Bacteroidales. The sequence goes on along the minus strand of CAVQMZ010000015.1, from coordinate 217,362 downwards.
ATCAATATCATATTCCAGGTTACCCCGGTTTAAATCATCCGGTCCAAGCAGGGGGTTTTCACCATAGATCCCGTTATTGAGCCTGGTACCGAAAACAAATACAGGGGTTGCGGTTCCGTGATCGGTACCGTAACTCTCATTGGAGTAGGCCCTTCGCCCAAATTCAGTAAAGGTGATGCCCAACACTTTTTGATCGATGCCCAGGTTATTCAGATCGGTATAGAAATCCTGAACCGCAGTAGACATATTATAAAGAAGTGAAGCATGCATGCCCACACTGGAATCACCCTCATCTACCTGTTCGCCATGGGTATCAAAGCCACCAATCCGGCAGAGGAATATCTTCGTTTTGATTCCTCCGTCCAACAACCTGGCAATCAGCTTTAACTGACTGGACAGATTATTTGACCTGGCAGGCGATGAGTAGGGATAGCTTTCCCGGTATTCCACCGATGAATTACTGCCTGCATCATAAACATCTTTTAATCTGCCGGCATACTGGTTGGACTTCTTTTCAAAATCCATAATGTAGCGCAGCTCTTCTCCGGCATGACTACCCGGAAATGCTATGGGAGGATCTACTCCCACACTGTTAATCAGATTATAGAACTGATCGGGATTCCCGATATTAAGTCCAATGGGAATCCCATTTTCCCGGTGAAAGGCCAGTGAAAGGGTTCCGCTTAATTCAATCCCCAGCGGATCTTCCATCGCCTGACTGGGAAAGGCGTCCGGGTATCCCGGATAGATGTTATCCAGGTAGCGTCCCATCCAGCCCGAGTTGTAATCATGATCACGGGATTCATCACCACCCATAAACACCACGTCCCTTCCCCTGAAGTGGGAAAGGTTCATATCCGGATAGCCCACATTCTGAATAATGGCCACTTTTCCCTCATCATACATCTCCTTAAAGGCGCCCATATCGGGATGAAGGCCCACCCGGGCAGCATCATCCACATTTTGATCCACATCAATATAGCTTCGGGTTCCGCTTTCACGAATGGCAATATTGGGCCTGAGGTTATAATAGTCTGTGTATTGAGAGATTGGGATCAGGGTGTTGAGCCCGTCATTTCCCCCATGAAGCTGAATAAAAATCAGCACATTATCGTTACTGCTGGCTGCTGCCATCTGCTTCAAACCACTGTTGGCCGCCAGCAGGTTCAGGGGAATTCCGCCCAGGGTCAGTCCCGCGGCACTTCCCGCGCCAATATTTCGTATGAATTGTCTTCTCTTCATCGCTTGCTTAGTAAAGTTGAAATTCCGGGGTTTGAATCAATTTGGAAACAAGCCGGTTTAAAAGCATCCGTACCGTTTCATCATTGGAAGTGCCCTCGTAGGCAGTCCACTCCTGCCGCCATAAATTAAGTGCATAGCTTTGATCTTCAGGATAATCAAGAAACACTGTATAGAGAAAATAGTCACTTCGCTCCTGGGTCAGGGTGACTGCCAGTAAATTTCCGGACAAAACATCCATGATCTCAGTTGCATCTGATGGATCACTCACGTCGCCTGAATTCTCCAGCCAATCTACCGTATCAAGGTAGAGAGAAAGCGGAATATCTCCGCCTGGCGGCTCTATCAGCAGATCACCGGTTTGATAGCGGTATGCCAGCGCATAAGTGGTGATCCAGTTCCGGTTAAAGCCCGGAATCTGGTGATAGGCCGGATAACCTGCCACTTCAAAGGGCTCATAAAAATTAAGCCCCTGGTCCACCAGCCGCTCTACCACAAAACCCATGTCTGTATAAAATGAAGCCGGCTCGCTGTTGCGGTCAGGAAAGTCCATTTTAAAGCTTCTGAAAAGTCCGCAGAAAACATCCACGGGCGACTTAATCAGTGCACCCATATTATCATTTTCCTTTACGGCATCATCATTGTCAAAGAAATGATCACTCGCAAGAAGTATCTTCAAAGCTTCAACAATGCTATACTCATTGCTGATCAGGATTTGAGCAAGAGGCCCAATAATATCACGCTCCACCTCATCCGAAATAAAATGATAAACGAAGAAGCGATAGAGTTTCCTGGCAATGAAGCGCCCGGTCTCCTCCTGCTCAAAAATCATTTCAATCATTTCATCCAGCTCATCATAGGCGGAAGCAACGGTCGGATAGCCGCCAGCCAATTCTGCGGGGCTTATACTCCTCTTTCCGAATTTATCGGTAAAAGTCTTGTTGCCAGGATCATGCTCGATGGCCACCTCAACTGCTTCCGGACCGGCTCCCTCCATGCGGGAACGCATTTTCCCTGTGGGCAGGCCTGTATCGGCATCCAGGAAGGAGAAAGTTTCGTCAATCATCCACCCTGTAAGTACACGAGTGGCTTCCCTGATGTCATCTTCAGTATAGTTTGTATAGTCGCCTTCCTTCAGCTGGGTTCCCTTGCCGATGCTGTAGAGTTCAAACATTTCACGGGCAAAGTTTTCATTGGGTGAACGAAAACGGTTGGAATAGCCATCAAGGTAACGAAGCATGGCATTATCCACGCAAATCTTCTTAAAAAGCTCCTTAAAACTTCCATAGGCATAAAAGCGAAAAAGGGCATTTTGATAGTAGATCGCTTCACTGGATAAAATTTCAGTCCACCGTGCCGGGAGGTGGGTATGATAAAACCAGGTAAGCCTCTCCTTAAGGGTAAGAGGCGCCTGACGCATCACATCCATATGCCAGCTCTGAAAATAGCCGAATAATTCGTCCTGCTCCCTGTCCGGGTGGGCATGGGACACACCTGCCGGATCCACCCAGGTCGCCCCGGTGCTGGGATCAAGAGGTGGCAGCGGATTTTCAGCTGAATCATCAAGCAGAAGCTCAAGAGCCTGATCTGCTGTCAGAGCGCTGAATTGGTCAATTTCCTGTCCGGTGGGGCCAAATGTGGACCTTCTTAAGAGGTGGGCAGCTCGTGCTTTGCCGAGTACCCCGTTAAATTTATTCAGGGAAGCCATGATCAATGGGTTTACTACAAAAACGGATTATCTGTCGATTGGTTGCAGGGCAAAAATAAAAGAAGCCTTGTTTAGACTCATTCTTAATAAGAAGTGTAAACTACTCTTTTATTGAGATTTCCGGCCTGATAAGATCCAATCATGTATTCAGGTAACTTTCCCCCGGGTTGAGGGATAACGCTTATAGATATTCTCTTCCATAATCATCCTCAGCTTCTTTACTGCAAGGAAAATTTCCTCATAGCTGGTGTAGAGGGGAGTGATGCCAAGACGTATATTATTGGGTTCCCGGAAATCAGGAACCACCACATTGTCACCCACATCAGGATCCAGCAAGGCCTTGCAGATCCGAAAGGCTTCGGCATGCTTCATGGAAATGTGCGAACCCCTTTTTTCATTATACTCAGGGGATCCCATCCTGAAGCCTGCATCATAGAGCCATTTTTTTGCCAGTTGAATCAGGTACTCTCCCTGGGCCACACTTTTTTTCCTGATGGCCCCTATGCCAGCATCCAGAACCATGTCCAGCGCAGGTTCCAGTCCTGATACCGACAGCACCGGTGGAGTTCCAGTGAGGTATTTCCGGATTCCGCCAGCTGACCGGTAATTTAATTTGAAATCAAATGGATTCTTTTCTCCGAACCATCCCTGGATGGGATTCTGCATTTTTTCCTGGAGATCCTTCCTCACATAAAGGAAGGCTGGTGAACCCGGACCTCCATTCAGGTACTTATAGGTACAGCCAACCGCCAGATCGGCATTGGACTTTTTAAGGCTTATTGGAAGTGCACCAACCGAATGACTAAGATCCCAGAGAACCAGGGCCCCGTGCATATGAGCCAGTTCGCCCACCTTTTCCATATCATACAGATAGGAACTCTTAAAGGTCACGTGTGAAAGGCTTACCAGCGCAGTTTGCCTGCTGAACATCCGAAGCAGCTCGGTCATATCAGCATTGATCCCATCCGACGATTTAAGCAAACGAAGGGTATGTCTGTTGTCAAACTGCTTCACCAGACCCTGCAAGACATAAAGATCGGAGGGAAAATTAAGGTCATCAGAAATAATGTCCGCCCTGCCTTCCTGAAGCTTCAGGGCTCCGTAAGCAAGTTTGTAAAGATTCACAGATGTTGAGTCGGACAGGATCACCTCATCCGAACTGGCTCCAATAATCTGGGCAATTTTTTTTCCCAGGCGCACGCTCTGTTGATACCAGCCTTCGTTCCAGCTTCGAATCAGGCGCTCTCCCCACTGCTCCCTTATGGCTTTATCAAGATATTTGACTGTCCCCGATGGCAGACGTCCAAGGGAGTTTCCATCAAGATAAATCAGGGTAGGATCCAGAATAACAAATCGCTTCCGGAAGGATTTTAAGGGATCCTCTTTGTCCAGTAAACGGGCCTGTTTAAGGGTATAAGGTTCGGTCATTTGATTATTGCCTATCTTGCAAGGTAATAACAATGAAAGGATATCTAAAAAAGAGCGCCATGAAAAAAGCAAGTTTATACCTTTTTCTACTTCTTATATCCGCATGCAATGTGGAAATCAAGCAGGAGGCCATGGTGGAAACGCTCCTTGAAGCTGATCTGGCATTTTCTGACATGTCCCGCGAAAAGGGCATGAACCAGGCTTTTATTAAATTCTGTGCAAAGGAAGCCGTACTATTGAGACAGGACGCCATGCCTCTGAAAGGTGCTGCATCCATTGCCGAGTCCCTTTCCAATTTCAATGATTCTGCCTTTACACTTACCTGGAAACCCCTGCATGCCATGGTTGCAAAATCGGGAGAGCTCGGCTATACCTATGGAACCTTCACCATGATACGGAAGGAAACAGGAGCAAGCTCCAGGGGGACCTATGTTTCAGTCTGGATAAAGGAAGATCAGTCCTGGAAATGGGTGCTGGATTCAGGTAATGAGGGCCTGGGAGATCAGGAGACGGAGGAATAAAGAAATTCTTACATCCAGCTTGTCGCCCCCATATCCAGGTACCATTCCACATTACCCGAGTGGGGAGCCACATAAAAGGCTGGATAGTCCAGGTAATTACCCTCTTTCATGACGATTTCGTTTACCACCTTTGACTTTTCTTTCCCGGCCACCAGGAAGGCCACCCGGCGGGCTGCATTAATCACACCTCCGTTTATGGAAATGCGTTTCTGACCGGTTTCCGGATGCATGGCTACCACACAGGGACGTTTTGAATTCCACAAGCCAATCTGGTCCGGAAAAATAGAAGCAGTATGACCATCCACCCCCAATCCCAGCCATACCCAGTCGAATACCGGGTATCCGTTTTTAATGGGAAGCTGATCCATCAGAAGCTGACCGTAGCGCTCAGCTTCAAGATCGGGATCGACATCCCCCCTGATGGGATGAATCCTGTCGGCCGGATAGCCCAGTGGATCCAGAAAAGCTTTCCTGGCATTGCCATAATTACTCTCTTCATCCATGGCAGGCACACAGCGCTCATCGCCCCAGTAGATATGAACATGTTCCCATTCTTCGGGAAGATTCACACTGGCCAGTTGCCTGAATACGGCAAGCGGAGTAGAGCCTCCTGAAATAGCAATATTTATGTTTTTTCCCTCAGAGCTGCTTTCATACAGAAAACGATTTACATCACAAACAAATGCTGCAGCCAGGGTATCCAGGTCGGGATAGATATAGTGCCTTCTTCTGTGCATCACAATTCACAATACAGGCCATCATCGGCCAGGTTTTTACAGGGGTATCTCCAGGTATAATCGTCTCCCTCAATCATACTGTCTGCCATTTCGGGACCCCATGTGCCGCAGGGATAACCATGGAGCGGGATATTGGGATTTTCTGCCCAGGTCTTCAGGATGGGATTCACAAAGCGCCATGCTGCTTCAACCGCATCTCCACGGGCATAGAGGGTACTGTCTCCCTGCATGCAATCCAGTAAAAGTCTCTGGTAAGCCTCGGGAATATAGCTGTCTGACAAATTTTTATAATGAAAGTCCATGTTTGCTTCCTGAACTTTAAATCCGGCGCCCTGCACCTTCATTCCAAACTTCAGGAGGATTCCTTCATCGGGCTGGATCCGGATAACAAGCTGGTTCCTTGTATCTCCTCCACCGGCTGCAAACAGGCTGTGAGGTGAGGGATTAAAATGTACCACAATCTCCGTAACCCTGGTGGGAAGTCTCTTACCCGTCCTGATATAAAAGGGAATCCCTCCCCACCTCCAGTTATCGATAAATAACTTCATGGCCACAAAAGTCTCAGTCCGGCTATCTTCCGGCACTCCCTTCTCCTCTCTGTAGCCGGGCATAGGCTCACCCCTTACTTTGGAGGAGGAATACTGTCCCCGGATCACCTGCTTAACAATATTTTCACCTTCAATGGGCCGTAGGGACTGGAATACTTTTAAAACTTCATTTCGAATGGCATCTGAACTGATCACCGTGGGAGGCTCCATGGCCACCAGGCCCACCAGCTGGAGGAGGTGATTCTGAAGCATGTCTCTCAGCGCCCCCGAATGGTCATAATAACCACCCCGGGTCCCAACCCCAAGGCTTTCCGAGGAAGTGATTTCCACATGATGAATAAAATTCCGGTTCCACAGGGGTTCAAAAATTCCGTTTGAAAAGCGGGTAACCAAAACATTCTGAACCGTCTCCTTTCCCAGGTAATGATCGATACGGTAAATCTGATCTTCCTTCATTTGCTTCAACAAACTGGAATTCAAAGCCTGGGCCGATTCAAGATCCATTCCAAAGGGCTTTTCAACAATTACCCTTTTCCAGCTTCCATCCTCCTCCGAGAGCAAGCCTCTTTGCGCCAGAAACTCAGGAACAACTCCATAGAGTGAAGGCGGTGTAGCCAGGTAGAAGATGATGTTTTGCTCAATGCTCAACTGGCTGCTAAGCTCCCCCAGGCGCTCCTGAAGCTTTGGATAATCCTCCTGCTTTTCCGGATCCATTGCCTGGTAATGGAGCATATCAAGAACCTTACTCTCCTCCTCCAGGTGAGAATTTATCATTTCCCGGTAAGACTCATCGGAATAAACTGTCCGACCAATACCCATTACGGCAAATTTATCCGGAAGATGGCCCAGTTTACCCAACTCGGCAAGGGCTGGAACAAGCTTTCTCCGTGTCAGGTCGCCAGAGGCGCCAAAAATAACCAGGATATGATTCGGTGTTGGATTCATCCAATTTTAAATGTTTAGTCCTTACTTCAACTTGATCCTTACAATGCTTGTACGTGCAGTTACATAAATTGTTTTCCCCCCCGGCGAGAAAGCCAGATTTGAGGGTGGTATCGGCAGCTCAATGGTTCCCAGGTGCTCACCTTCGGGTGAGATTACCAGGATGCCACCAGGCCCGGTCGCAAAAAGGTTTCCCTGCTTATCCACCTTCATACCATCAGGCCCTCCGGGAAGGGAGAGATCTGCGGCTTGAAAAAAGCGGGATCGATTAATAACACGACCAGCAGGGTCAAGTTCATATCGCATCCAAAAAACCTCCCATTCACTTGGGTCACCTCCCCGTTCTCCCTCGAAGTTTGCCACATATAAAGAGCGCTCATCGGGCGAAAGAGCAATGCCATTGGGCCAGGAAAGTGTGCTATCCACAATGCTTAACTCTCCATCGCGAAGCATAAAAACCCCATTAAAGGGGAGTTCCTTTTCCGGATCATCATTGAGCCCCGAAAGGCCCCAGGGGGGATCTGTAAAATATATGACACCCTGATTCGAGCGGCAAAGGTCATTGGGACTGTTCAGTCTTTTGCCCTGGTAGTTGTCAGCCAGGGTGGTGGATCTGCCCAGGGGGGAAATCCTGGTCAGACTTCGGGATCCATGTTCACAGGCAAGAAGAGATCCGTCCTTCTCAAGCAATAAGCCATTGGAATGGTTGCTGGGAGTACGATATTCCTTAAAGGCCTTTCCCTTAAAATGGTAGATGGTGTTCATGGGAATATCACTAAAAAGCAGCTCACCACCGGGCAAGCAAACGGGACCCTCTGTAAACTCGAATCGGATACCAATTCGCTCTGCAAGGGCATCCGGCGAAACCAGCTCCCAGAATCGTTCACTTTCAGCGTGAAATTTTCCTATCTGATGCCCGGCGTCCTCCGATTTGCAGCCGGCAAGATTAAATAATATGAATAACAGAAAAATAAGTCTGCTCCGGTACATAGTAAAATAAAGGGTTTACCCGAAGTTAGTAAAAATGGACCGGATTATAAGCTGATCGTTCTCTATAATAAGAGAAGCCTAAGCCTCATTTCCATTATCAGGATTAAAAATGGAGGCTTCAGAAAGAATTTTAATCTTTTTACCCCCTGCAATGTAAAGATAGATCAGATAGGGGATGAAAAGTGCAAGCAACCATGGGATTCCCACCATGAGGATAAAATCGTAAATCCCATGAAGTAAAATCGGAACCCACAATGCACGTTGCATATATCCCTTCTTTAATTCTCCATATCGTCTGGCGATCCCGAAAAAGTAACCCATGGTAATCCCGAAAATTGCATGAGCCGGAACAGCGGTGAGGGCACGAACTGCAGCCGTTTCAAATCCACCATCCATTACGTACATCACATTCTCAACCGCCGCAAAACCCAGGGAAACAAATACCGCATATACAATCCCGTCAAATTGTTCGTTGAAACTGGGGCTCTTCCATATCAGCAGGTAAAGTGCCAGAAACTTAAAAAGCTCTTCGGTACATCCCGCCACCACAAAGGCCCGGTAAGCCGCGGCTGCGAACTGGTCCAGCTGTGGCACAATAGCCATCAGAAAACGGCCCACAAATAAGACAGGAATCACACTGAGCATGCCCACGGCAAGCGCCTTGGCCAGCAGGATCAAAGGCTCCTTCTCATACTTGTCCCTGAAATAAATATAAAGTGCAATGATAAAAACCGGCGCGATGGCTGAAAGGAAAACTCCCATACCTACCAGCCAAATGGTGAGCTGGAGTACCCTCTATAAGGACCACCTCCAAATGGTGGCAAATTGTAGTATCCGTTACCTTGATTGAAGGAGACCGAGGCCCCTATGGAAACATTATCCCCCAATTTATAAGTGGCTCCCATAGAAATATTATCCATCAGACCTGGTGCCATTGGGGAAAGTGGATAGGACGTCAGATTCTTAAGAGCCGATCCATGCAGGACGAGCCTGTCGGTCATTTTATAGGAAGCCGCAGCAAATACAGCCAGACTTGAAAAATTATTTGTGGACTGGTATTCAGGACCTGGCATTTGCAGGCTACCCAGACCTGTATAATTTGAGGCCACTAAACCTCCGTGCACGGCCCATCTGTCATTCAGGGGAAGGGTATACATGGGTGCAGCATAAAGGCCCATCATAGAGCCATATCCCTGCATATAGGTGAAGTTGGTTCCCACACTAAAGTTCCAATGCCCCTTTAAGCCATCTTCTTTATTTGAGGAATTACCCTCTGCATCGAGTTCCAAATCACTTTGCGCCTGGGGTAAAACAGCTTCCTCAGTGATCTGCTCAGCCATGGATTGCTTCAAACGAATCACCTCATCCTCAGCCGACTGAGCACATAACTACCTGCCCAGCAAGTAATAAGGAAAATATGAAAATTGATATGCGCATTCAAAAAAATTAGCTGCTTTTTCAACTACAAATATACAAATGTCAGGCCAAACTAGCTCTCTGATTCAACGAAATTTCCAAAGCGCCTGTACTTTTCAAAGAGTAATGCATACTTTTTTACCATGGCCGGATCAGGGTGATATTCGCATTCAAAACCCCCACCCATGGCGGCCTGGGCCTGCTTAATGTCAGGGTGAACACCAGCAACAACAGAAGCAGCCATAGCCGTTCCTAAGGCCACAGCCTGCTCCGACCTGGCTACCTTTATGGGCATATCCAGTACATCAGCAACAATCTGCATCACAAGCGGCGATTTTTTCGCAACCCCTCCAAGGGCAATAACTCCGTCTATCCTGACCCCCTCTTCCACAAAACGATCCACGATCATTTTTGCCCCGAAAGCGGTGGATTCCACAAGAGCCCGAAAGATTCCGGGGGCATCTGAGCCCAGAGTAAGGCCCATAATGGCACCTTTAAGATTCTGATTGGCATCCGGAGTGCGCCGGCCATTCATCCAATCCAGGGCCAGCAGGCTCGATTCGGCCGGATCAATATCTTCCGCAGCCCTGCTCAATTCGGCAATCATCCTTTCGGATGTCTCCTGTCTGATCTTCTCCTGCGTTTTTGCATCCAGTCCATCCAGCTGTGCGACCACATTATCGATGGGCCACATGAGCACCTTTCTGAACCAGGCATAAATATCTCCAAAGGCAGACTGACCCGCCTCCAGTCCCACCATCCCGGGAACGATGGATCCATCCACCTGTCCACAGATTCCGCTCACCAGTTTATCCCCAAACTCCGAAGCCGGAGCGATAAGCATATCACAGGTGGAAGTGCCCATCACTTTGCTGAGGTAATAAGGCTGAATTTCCGCACCCAGAGCTCCCAGGTGCGCATCAAAGGCACCGGCTCCGATACTCACATCGGTGTTCAGTCCAAGTTTTGCTGCCCACTCTTCGCTTAAAGTGCCCACCTTAACATCGCAGGTATAGGTGTCACTGAATAAGCGTTCCTTCAATCCTCCCAGCAAAGGATCCAGTTTCACAAGGAAGTCCTCATGGGGCAGTCCGTCAAAATTCTCATGCCACATAGCCTTATGTCCGGCTGCACAGCGACTCCTCTTCAGGCCTTCAGGTTTGGTATCTCCCACCAGCAGGGCTGGAATCCAGTCACAATGCTCCACCCAGGAGTAAGCCTTGTCTCTCAGAGAGGCATCCTCCCTAAGAACATGTAAAACCTTGGCCCAGAACCATTCAGAGCTATAGATTCCACCCTCAAATTTCGTAAAGTCCTCCCCCCCCAGCTGCGTGCCAGGGCATTGATCTCATCGGCTTCCTTCATGGCCGTATGATCCTTCCAGAGCACAAACATGGCAGAGGGATTTTCCTCAAAACCCGGAGTAAGTGACAAAGGTACTCCCTGAGCATTAACCGCCACCGGTGTCGACCCGGTGGTATCCACCGAGATTCCCACTACTTTTTCAGCCACTCCAGCCGGGCATTTGTCCAGAGCCCCTTTTATAGAGCTCTCCAGGCCTTCAAGATAATCCAGAGGATGCTGCCGAAACTGATTCCGTGCCGGATCACAGTACAATCCTGCTTTCCACCTGGGATATTCAAACACCTGTGTTCCCATTTCTTCGCCGGTCTGCGTATTCACCACCAGAGCCCGTACTGAATCGGTACCGTAATCAACCCCAATTGTATAAGTCTGTAAAGTCATAAAGCAAAAAGTCTAAAGTCGTAAAGCTTAAATTATGAGCCCTATTTCTGGCCGTAATAGGCGTCCTTTCCATGCTTGCGCAGGTAGTGCTTATCAAGGAGGAACTGTTCAATGGGAGTCTGATTACCCAGTATCCGGGTACGGAAAGCCATTTTGGCCAGCTCCTCAAGGACCACCGAGTTGTGCACAGCATCTGCAGCATCAACACCCCATGTAAAAGGGCCATGTCCATGAACCAGCACTCCGGGCATATTCATATGATCCCTTCCTTTTAAGGTTTCCACGATCAGCTTTCCTGTGTTGGTCTCATATTCGCCCTCCACCTCTGCCTGCTTAAGAGGCCTGGTACAGGGAATGGCACCATAAAAATAATCGGCATGGGTGGTCCCGTAGGGTGGCAACACCAGGCCTGCCTGGGCCCAGGATGTCGCCCATTCAGAATGCGTGTGAACCACACCTCCTATTCCTTCGAAATACTTGTAGAGCAAAACATGGGTAGGTGCATCGGATGAAGGCCTCAGGTCCCCTTCAATCCGCTTTCCATCCGCATCCAACACCACCATCTGATCCGCTGTCATCTTATCGTAGGAAACACCTGAAGGTTTGATCACAATGTGACCGGTTTCAGGATCCCTTTCACTGGCATTGCCCCAGGTATAAAGCACCAGTTTGTGTTTTACAAGGTCCAGGTTGGCTTCCAGAACCTTTTCTTTTAAACGCTCATGCATTACAGATCATTTTATGTTTTATAGGCCGCGGGCAAGGTGATAATAAAGGTCGTTCCACTTCAACTCCTTCTTAATGGACGAGATGGTACTTGACTCATCAATGAGCAGGTACTCAATCCCTGCAATTTCGGAAAAATCTTCCAGATGCTCTTTGTTTACGGCCATTGAGAAGCCCGTATGATGCGCCCCTCCCGAAAGTATCCAGGCACCGGCCGCCACTTCCAGGTTTGGTTTAGGTTCCCAGACCACCCTTGCCACCGGAAGTTTGGGAAGCGGGGCATCAGCCGGAACCACATCACATGGATTAACCAGAAGCCTGAAGCGATTTCCCATGTCCATAATGGAGGCATTCACCCCCGGACCGGAAGCCACATTAAAGACCAGCCTGGCCGGATCAGCCTTGCCCCCGATTCCCAGGGGATGCACTTCCAGGCTTGATTTACCTTCAGCAATGGAAGGACAAACCTCGAGCATATGTGCCCCAAGCACCTTCATCCCATCGGGATGCAAATGATAGGTATAATCCTCCATAAATGAAGTACCTCCCTCAAGTCCCAGGGCCATAACTTTCATGGCACGAACCAGGGCAGCTGTTTTCCAGTCCCCTTCAGCCCCAAATCCATATCCGTCTGCCATCAAACGCTGAACAGCCAGTCCGGGTAACTGCGAGAGCCCGTGCAAATCTTCAAAAGTAGTGGTGAAAGCCGAAAAGCCACCCTCCTCCAGGAAAGATCTCATGCCCCTTTCAATCCGGGCAGCCTCCATCAATGCCTGCCGCAAGTCTCCACCCTCCTGGGCCTCTTCAGGCAAGTCATACAGGTTCTCATAGACCTGTAACAATTCCTTAAGTTCAAAATCACTGACTGCCTTTACCCTCTCCACCAGGTCCCCCACACCGTATCCGGAAACCGAGTATCCCAGCTGAATCTGGGCGGATACTTTATTACCCTCGGTGACAGCCACCTCGCGCATATTATCACCAAAGCGGGCTACTTTCCCACCCTGCCAGTCAAACCATGCAGCTGCAGCCCTTGTCCACACACCTACCTTGGCCTGAACATCGGGATTGGCCCAGTGTCCCACCACCACTTTTCGTTCAATATGCATGCGGGACCCAATAAATCCAAACTCACGACCACCATGGGCCGACTGGTTCAGGTTCATAAAATCCATATCGATGGATTCCCATGGAATATCGCGGTTAAACTGGGTATGCAAATGCATGAAGGGCTTGCTCAGGGCTTTGAGCCCGGCAATCCACATCTTAGCAGGTGAAAAGGTATGCATCCAGGTAATCAGTCCTATACATTTAGTATCATTACTGGCTTCCCGGCAAAGACTGAGAATCTCCTCGGGAGTCTTCAATACCGATTTAAAAACCAGCTTCACCGGAATGGCAGCGCTCTGATCGAGGGCTCCAACCACCTCCCTCGAGTTTTGCTCTACCTGCCTGAGGGTTTCCTCACCGTATAAATGCTGACTGCCCGTAACAAACCAAACTTCCACCTCACTTAAATTATTTATCATCTCTTTTCTCTTTTGACTTTATAGTGTAAAATTGTAGCCTTTTTCAATCATTCTTTGATACTTTCTTTTGTCAAACCTGTAAAGAAAAGCGCCTTTCCTGGAGCCGCTTTTATCCTTCTCTTCCAGCTTTACCAGTACACCCATGGAAAAGATCTTTTTTCTGAAATTTCTTTTATCCAGTTCAGTCTGGTAAATGGCTTCATAGAGCAACTGAAGCTGCGGAATGGTAAACTCCCTGGGAAGCAACTCAAAGCCTATGGGCTGGGAGGCGGTTCTTCTTCTGAGCCTGCGTAAAGCGCTATCTACCATTTCGTTATGATCCATTATCAGGACAGGCAATTCATTCAGACTCACCCAGGTAGCGCCATATTGTTTTGAGTAATCATCGGAATAATGACGGGCGGGTATCAGTGCATAGTAGGCAACTGAAAGCACCCTTCCTGCAGGGTCTCTTTCAACCTCGCCATAGGTTTGCAGCTGCTCCATGTAGATTTCTTGCAAGCCGGTCAGTTCAAAGAGGATCCTGTTGGCCGCAGTGCTTAAACCTTCACCTTCTTTCATAAATCCACCAAAGAGGGACCAGTCTCCCAGAAAGGGTTCAAATTTCCGCTTGTGAATCAGGAGCTTCAGTTCACCCTCATCGAAGCCAAAGATGATGCAATCCACTGCCACATGGAAAAGCGTTCGCGTAATTTGTTTCCAGTCATAGCTCATATTTACCAGAAATAAACATAAAAACCAATGATAAAGGCAATAATGATGGCGGAATTGATCACATCCCATTTAGTCCAGCTGGCCCGGGTAATGGCACGCTGTTCAGCAGTGGCCGAACCCAGATAGAGTCCCTGAATCTTTGCCGGGTCGGCTGCTTTTGTAAAGAAACTGACGACAATCATCAGGGCAATGACAATTAAAAAGAGTGCAATTTCATAGTATAGCCAGTTGGGCGTAATGATCAGATCGTAGAAAAAACCTTCCCCTACCGTATCGCCATAATATATTTTCATTCCGAGCCTGAGCATGCCCAGGGTGAAGCCGGCCACCAGTCCCATAAAGCCTGCCGCCGGGGTTGTCTTCTTAGAAATAATCCCCAGCAGGAAGACCGCAGCAATTCCCGGTGCCAGGAGGGATTGAACATCCTGCAGATATTCATAAAGGACTTTCCCTATCCCTTTCATTACCGGAATCCAGAGGATGCCCAGGATTACAATAACCACAGTAGCCAGTCGTCCCACTATCAGGTAGTGTCTGTCAGAGGCCCCTGGTTTGAACTTCTGATAGAAATCCACCGTAAAAAGCATGGATGAGGAGTTAAACAGGGAGGCCAGCGAACTCATCAGGGCGGCCAGGATCCCCCCCACCACAATGCCCGTAAAACCCTTTGGAAGCAGGTCCTTGACCAGGGTTGAAAATGCAGCATCATTGGAATCAAAATGCATAATGCCCTGCTGTTTCAGGGCAAAGGCGATCATCCCCGGAATCAGAAAGAGGAAAACAGGGGTCAGTTTCAGGTAGGCGCCAAAGATAGTTCCGCGCCGGGCCTGGGTCTGGTCTCGGCCCGACAATACCCGCTGTACGATAAACTGGTCGGTACACCAGTACCAGAAACCAATGATGGCAGAACCAAAGATTACCCCTGTCCATGGAAAGTTCGGGTCATTGGGCGAACGCATCAAAGTGGCCATACTGTCGGATGTGGACCGGTAAACCACTTCTCCTGCATCATTCAGGTAGCTTACATCAGTGGCGCGGACGATCTCCATCATATTGGCCCATCCTCCCAGTTGCGAAAGGCCAATTACCAGGATGGCAATGGACCCTGCCAGTAAAATAGGGGTTTGTAGTACAGAAGTATAAAGCACAGCTTTCATCCCCCCGACCACTGTATATATGCCTGTAATGACCACCAGGCCGATGGCACTGACCCAGAAGAAATCCATCTGCTGGTTGAAGATCATCACGTATTCAATATTGAAAACATCCTTAAAAACCACACCTCCGGCATAAACGGTTACGGCCACCTTGGTGAGGATATAACTGACAATGGAAATGATGGAGAGAAAGGACCTGGATCTTGCATTGTATCTCTTTTCCAAAAACTCGGGCATGGTGAAAACACCGCTTCTGGCGTAAAAAGGAACAAAGAGCCAGCCAAGCACCAGGATCATCCAGCCCTGGATCTCCCAATGTGCCATGGCCATGCCGCTTTCTGCGCCTGCTCCGGCCAGACCAACCAGGTGTTCTGAACCAATATTGGAAGCAAAAATCGATGCCCCGATGGCGATCCATGTGGCATCCCTTCCGGCAAGAAAATAATCGGAGGTATCCTTATCCTTCTTCCGCAGACTATATAAAATGATTCCAACCAGTGCAAGGCAGAAAAGTCCGAGTACAATCCAGTCGAGTGTGGCCATAGAATAAATGTTAGGTTAGGGGTTAGTGGGTTAGGGGTTAAGGGTTAGTGGGTTAATAGGTTAATGGGTTAATGGGTTAGTGGGTTAATGGGTTAATGGGTTAATGGGTTAATGGGTTAATGGGTTAATGGGTTAATGGGTTAATGGGTTAATGGGTTAATGGGTTATTGGGTTAATTAAGTGTAATTATAACACTTATTACTTTATCAGTCAAGTATCTTCTAAATATTTAGAAGCATTTAGCTATAATAACAGCATAATATGACCATTTAAACCAGGATTAGCAACAGAAGTACCATTCAAAATTATCCTGAGTCAATAAAATATCATATTAGTTTATACTTTTAAGCTGCTTAAAACTAACTAAAACTAATCTGTATGCAAACTACATTTTCACTGGGAACAGTTGACTGGGCGATCATTGCGATCTACTTTGTCTTTGTTCTTGGAATTGGATGGGCGCTGAGAAGGTATATGAAAGATGCCTCCGCCTTCCTGGAAGCAGGGCGATCCTTACCTGCATGGGTAACCGGACTGGCTTTTATATCTGCCAACCTTGGCGCCCTGGAAGTAATCGGAATGGCAGCCTCGGGAGCCAAGTACGGAATGATGACCGTCCATTTTTACTGGATCGGGGCCATTCCTGCCATGATTTTCCTGGCCATCTTTATGATGCCCTTTTATTATGGTTCAAAAGCCCGCTCGGTACCCGAGTACCTGAAGCTGAGATTTGATGAAAAAACCAGGGGCTTTAATGCCTTTGCCTTTGCCATCATGACCGTCTTTGCATCGGGTATATCAATGTATGCACTGGCACTCCTGGCAGAGGTGATCATACCCCTGACTATCGACTGGAACTTCCTGGGCATACATATCGGTGAATTTGACTTTTACCTCTTCGTCTCAGCCATGATCGTCCTTGTATATATGGTGCTGGGCGGACTAACTTCGGCCATTTATAACGAGGTGCTTCAGTTCTTCCTCATTGTCATTGGCTTCCTGCCCCTGGTAATTATCAGCCTAACTGATATCGGTGGTTGGGAGGGCCTGAAGGCAAACCTTCCCGAAGAGATGATGCATTCATGGAAATTTGCAGGTAGTGCCGATGCCAACCCCATGGGAGTAGAATGGTTTGGAATTGTAATGGGTCTTGGCTTTGTCCTTTCCTTCGGATACTGGTGTACCAACTTCCTGGTAGTGCAAAGAGCCATGGCTGCAGGTTCCATGACAGCAGCAAGAAAAACACCCCTGATCGGGGCCATTCCAAAAATGCTTCTTCCTGCCCTGGTAATTCTTCCCGGAATGATTGCCCTTGCTCTGACCAATATCGGAGCGCTCGAACTGCCCCTTAAAGAGGGAACCATGACCACCGACTATGACAAGGTGATCCCGGTTCTCCTTATGAAATACATGCCGGTGGGAGTACTTGGACTGGGCCTTACGGCACTGATGGCTTCCTTTATGTCCGGGATGGCCGGAAACGTTTCGGCCTTCAATACTGTATTTACCTATGACATCTACCAGAGCTATATCAAGCCCAATAAATCCGACAAGCACTACCTGAAAGTGGGCCAGTGGACAACTGTGATAGGGGTTCTTGTGAGTATCCTGACCGCCTACGTGGCCAGGTCCTTCAACAATGTAATGGACTTCCTGCAGCTGATTTTCGCCTTTGTGAATGCGCCACTTTTTGCTGCCTTCCTGCTGGGTATGTTCTGGAAACGCACCACAGGTCACGCAGCTTTCTGGGGCCTCATTGGTGGAACCATATCTGCGGCCATCAGCCACGGGCTTACACTTCCTGCCGGAGCTGAGGTGGGTATCAAGGGTGGGTATTTTGCCGTTCTGCATACCTATCCCAGTGAAATGGCACAGAACTTCTGGACTGCCATATATGCCTTTACAGCTGCATTGGTAATCACTTTCCTCATCACACTTGTTACCAAACGGACCAAGACCGATGAAGATCTGAAAGGACTGGTCTATTCAATGACTCCAAGAATTCAGGACGAATCTGAACACTGGTATCAGAGACCGGTGGTTATGGCCATTATTGTGGGAGTTATGGCACTGGCACTGAGTATTATTTTCTGGTAAACTAAAACAATAAGAAAATGGGATTAGATATAAAAATACCAATCGGACTAATGTTCAGCATCTTTGGAATTATCCTGACTGTGCTGGGACTGGTCACCAATGGTGATGCTGAAATGTATGCCAAGTCGCTTGGCCACAATATTAACCTGTGGTCGGGTCTCTTCATGATCGCCTTCGGGGCTTTCATGCTGCTCACTTCCACACTGATCAAGAAGAAGAAAGAGGAAGAATAACACTGATTTATATATGCTTGGAGAGGGTCTTCGCTAGCGGGGACCCTCTTTTTTTACCCATCCGGCCCGGATCACCACAATGGCTCCTATCAGAACAATGAAGGCTCCAAGGAAGGCCAGCAGCGTGAACGTTTCGGGTCCTACCCATGTAACCTCCATGCGGGTCAGGATGGCCATGGAGACAAAGGTAATGATGGGATTCAGGGTAATGATCACACTCACCCGGGTGGCTGCAGTAAATTTGATGGCCATGGCCAGGGAACCATAGGCCAGTACCGTATTTAATCCCAGATAAATCAGAATATACCAGTTTGCAGCTGGCATCCCTCTCAGGCTGGAAAAACTCACCAGCGGAATAAGGACCAGCGAATTAAACCATAAACAAATAGGTTGAGCTGATTGGGACGATGGGTTTTCACCATGACTTTTTGCAAAGTGGTAAAGACAGCCCACGCTATTCCTCCACCCAGTACCAGGAACATCCCTTTTGTAAAGTTTTCATCCGCGCCTGCCAGCTCACCCAGCTGCTCAGAGTAGAAAAGGCCCATCCCAAGCAGGACCAGGATAAAACCAACGATGTGTTTCCAGTTCACATCTTCCTTGAAGATAATAATTCCGGAAAGGGCAAAGCAAACCGGACCAATCTGGATAAAAACCTGGGAGCTGGATGGAGAAACGTATTTAATACCTGTGATGAAACCGATGTAGTTCAGCCCCAGGAACAGGGCTGCAATAATCAAAAGCCAGGGAGGACGCCTGAATATTTTAAAATCGGAGCGATGAAATATGAGGGTCCACAGGGCCAGCACCAGGAAGGCAAAGAAGAAGCGAAACCAGACCACAGATACAGCTGGAAGCTCACTTGTAATCACCTTAAGTACAATGGCCATAAATCCCCAGAGGGAGGCTGTTCCAATGGCGTAGAGAACGCCCTTGCGGTTATCTGAACCCATATTTCAAGAAAGCATCAAGGAATTATATCCATCTCCTCTACCAGGTATCCGGCTCCGGCAAATTTATCGATAATAAAGAGCACATAACGTATGTCCACAGCAATATTGCGACAGAGATCGGGATCATAAAATACATCACTCATGGTCCCCTCCCACTCCCGGTCAAAATTAAGCCCAATCAGCCGGCCCTCAGCATCAAGCACCGGACTTCCCGAGTTTCCCCCGGATGTGTGGTTGGAAGCAATAAAGCACACGGGCATGGTTCCGTTTACACCATAGGGGCCAAAATCCTTCTCCTCGTATAGTGAGACCAGTTTTTCGGGAACCAGGTAATCGGCAGAACCCTCATTTCGCTTCTCCATCATGCCCGTCATGCTTGTAGTTGCTTCATATACAACACCATCCCTGGGCTCGTATCCCTCCACTTTCCCATAGGTAAGTCTCATGGTCCGGTTGGCATCCGGATAGAGCGGCCTTCCATCTGACATTTCAAGCAGTGCGGCCATATAATGACCTGTATAGCTGTTCTTCTTCCCAATCAAGCTGCCGGTGCTGATCTATGAAATTGGCCTTATAGATATCGCATGAACTCTTCAAGACAGAGAGTCATGGGATCCTCCTTCAAGCATGGCAAGTGCCTTTTGGGAATCCCTGGCATAGATATCCAGGAGTTTTTGGGTTCGTTCCTGGTCACTAAAAAGTGTTTCCCCATATAAGTCCTCGGCAAAAAGTCCGAAATCTCCCTTATTCTTTTTAAAAACCTTTTCAAAAAATGCCGGGTAGTAATCCCCTGGCATCTGCTTGTAATAGGCCTCCATCATTGCTGCAAAAATATCCCTGTCAACCGGAAGATAAAAATTCCGGAAAAACCGGTCCACTTGATTCTCAAGCGACTCCGCATCTGCACCCCGGTACATCATTCGCTTAATACTCGTGAGCTGAGTGAACAATTCAATGGCCATTACCGATTCATTATAAAGATCCACCGAGAGGGAATAGGTATCCATTTCACGGTTGAGGACCTCAAAATCCTTCATCAGCTCGCCATACTTCATCTGGCGCTCACCATCCTGATCCACCCACAGCTGGAAAGCTTCCTCTTCTTCCCTTTTTTGTTCCACCACATTGTTGCGCTCAAGTCCCAGGATCATTCCCTGCCACTTTTTCCAGGCATTACTTACCCTTCGGTATTTATGAGAATATTGAATCCTAACCTCATCCGATGTTTGCATATAACTATCCATGATCTTAAGCCGTGTACTTCTTAAATCAACTTTTAAGGGCAGGCTGGATTTAATCATATACTGAACCACATCCGAGTGAAGATATTGAGTGGTGGAAGCAGGGTAGCCAAGGATCATGGTGAAATCACCATCCCGGATACCTCCAAGGCTCACCTCCAGGTGTCTGTTTGGCCTGTAAGGAATGTTATCGGGACTATAATCGGTGGGTTCGTTATCCGAATTGGCATAGACCCGGAAAAGGGAAAAGTCGCCAGTATGGCGAGGCCAAATCCAGTTATCATTATCAGCCCCAAAATTTCCAATGGACGAGGGGGGTGCCCCCACCAGCCTGACATCCCTGAATTTCTCGTAAACAAAAAGGTAGTAGGCATTTCCGTAATAAAAGGATTTTACCTCGGCATTAAGATGCGTTCCTCTGATTGCTTCATTAATGATCGCACCCATGTTTTCATTGATCCTGCGCTCACGATCCTGAGGATCCATTCCCTGCTCCAGTCCCTCAAATACCTGCTCACTTACATCTTTCATATACCTGAGAAAGGTAGCTGTCAGGCCTCTGTTGGGCAACTCCTCTTCCTTGCTCATTGCCCAGAAACCATCCGTCAGGTAATCATTAGCCACAGAACTGTGCGACTGAATGGCTCCCTCTCCACAATGGTGATTGGTAAGCAGCAAGCCCTCCCGGGAGATCATCTCGCCCGTACATCCTCCTCCAAAAAGCACAATGGCATCCTTCAGGCAATCCTGGTTTATGCTGTAAATATCTTCTGCATTCAGCTTCAGGCCGGCCTCACGCATGTCCTCAATATGGTACTTCTCAATCAGCATGGGGATCCACATCCCCTCATCAGCTCTCAGGTATCCTGATCCGGAGATCAGTAAAATAAGGATCAGCCATTTAGTCTTCATCATCATCATCTCCTGCTTTTTTCGGATTTAATAAAAGATTTCAATTCGCTGTATAGCCTCTGGACCGGAAGTCCCATGACATTAAAATAGCTGCCCTGGATCCCTTCCACCGCAATATGACCTATCCACTCCTGGATCCCATATGCTCCCGCCTTATCAAAGGGTTTGAACTGATCCACATAGTAAAAAATCTCATCCTCTTCCAGTTCTGAAAAAGTCACATCAGTACTAACATAAAAACAGGTCAGTTCTTGGGCTGACCTCAAGCAAACACCGGTAAAAACCTGGTGGGTCCCTCCCGATAAGTTTTTAATCATTTTAATGGCCTCATCCCGGCTTCCGGGTTTCCCCAGCTCTTTCCCATTCCTGCCATACAATGGTATCTGCAGTAAGTAAAATCTGCTTCTCCAGGATCTCGCCGGCATAGGCCTCCGACTTATGCTTCGCCAGGAAGCTGGCTATCTCACCACCCTCAAGTCCCCCGGGATAAACTTCATCTGCATGGGCGGCTATGACTACCCTGAATCTTAATCCCAGTTCCTCCATTAAGGCAGCCCTCCTGGGAGAAGCCGAGGCCAGTAAAATTTCATATGAGGATATTTCCTTCAGCACCTGTTAGTAAATAAAATTCACCAGGATAAAAACCAGTATGGAATAGAGAATTCCGAATAGCATAATTAATTTGATAAGGGTGCTGGCCCGGTGGTAATCCTGTTTATCCTTAGCCCGGATCACCGAAATGGACAGAAGGACAAAAGGTATAATAAGGAATATAACAAAATAGGTAAGTGAATAGAAATCGGCCGGTTCCACGGAAAACAGAATGAACTTCAGTAAAAGGAAGATCAGAATAGCCAGGGTAGCCAGCTATGAGACCTACCACGATGGTCTTGGTCCATACGGGTCCAAGCACAATGGGGACTGTTCTCAT
Organism: uncultured Bacteroidota bacterium; assembly: GCA_963713725.1. GTDB lineage: Bacteria > Bacteroidota > Bacteroidia > Bacteroidales. Next base: position 195,051 of record CAVQMZ010000015.1, on the reverse strand, counting down.
TCCATAGGCCGAATCGCCTTCAAAATCTTCAGCATCCTTAATCAGTTCCCGTATCAGAGTAGACAGAAAGGCAAAAAAACTGAAACCCGCCACCCAGGCAAAAATGTAATTGAAACTTGCATTGTGGAGCAACATTTGCTCACCATAAACCCTGTTCAGCAGGGGAATCTCGAAGAGAACCACCATCATGGGCACCAGTCCGGTCAGAAAAGAGACCGACAGATTCCCCACAAGAAATTGCCTTTTATAGGTGGTTGAGTAAAACCAGAGCAATCCGGTTGCAAGCATAAAAACAAGCGACAGTGCCGGCAACTTTATATAAAAACTAAGGTAAATACCAATGCCAACTCCTATGATATTGAGCATGGCATGAAGGATCATGGCCTGCCGTCTTCCAACCTCCACCCCTACTACCACCCGGGTGGGCTTGTTAATCATATCGGTGCGCGTATCGAAATAATCGTTGATGATGTAACCTGCGCCGGCAATAAATACCGTGGCAAGACTAGAAGGAAAAACTGAAAATTCCCGAACTGCAGCTGAAATTCTGAATCTGGCAGAAGCGGCTCCATAATCAGGTATCTCATGGCATACTGCGTTGCAGCAATAATGACCAGGTTGGGAAACCTGACTAAAGTAAATATGGATGCCATATGTTTAATCATAAACTTTACTTTACCATACAAAAGCTTCTCCGTCCATCCAGCGACCATGAAGCCTGAGAACCTGCTCAATCACATCACGGGCACAGCCCTTCCCTCCGTTAATAGGGGAAATGTACTGGGCCACCGATTTAATCTCTTCCACGGCATCGGCCGGACAACAGGGGACCCCCGTCCTTTTCATTACTTCGTAGTCGGGTAAATCATCACCCATGTACAAAACTTCCTCGTCTTTGAGGTCATACTTAAAAAGGAAGTCGGTAAAATCGTCTGTTTTACAAGACGATGCCAGATAGATATCTGTAATTCCCAGTCCCCTGAATCTCTCTGCCACCGATTCGGAGGTACCACCCGTAATAATGGCGATGGGATATCCCCTTTTTACCGCATACTGAAGGGCATAACCGTCCTTTGTATTCATGCTTCTCATGAGATCTCCCGAAGGGTGCAGATATACCTCCGGCATGCTCAACACTCCATCCACATCAAATGCAAATGCCTTTATGGCTTTCAGGCCCTCTTTAAAGTTCGTCATTCGTTCTTTTTGAATCTCTTTTTGCTTTGCCGGAACCTTTAATATCCCGGCTCACAAAAGTATACATTTTCTCCCATTCGGGATGCTCCTTCAGAAGGAGGAGATGCTTCTTCATGGTTTCCTCATCTCCCCTTACTGCAGGACCGGTCTGAGCCCTATCCGGACCAGATTCTGCAATCTTAACAAAGGTTTCCCTGATCAGGGGCCCGAGGAGGGAAAAATCATCTCCCTTCTCCTCCACAATTTTTTTTGCAATGGCAATCATGTGGTTTGTAAAGTTATTGGCAAATACAGCAGCCATATGCATCTCCAGGCGACCCTGAGAATCCATATCCACCACCCTTTTTGATATGGAAGCGGCAAGAATGCGGATTTTCTGCTTTACTGCCTCTGAACTCCCCTCCACAAGGAAGGGTGTATCTGCCAGGGAAAGCTCCCGTTCGGAAGATAAGGTTTGAAGGGGATACAGAACCCCGTAATGATTAAAATCCTTAGCCAGCTGATCCATGGATACCGCACCCGAGCGCATGCATCCAGATCCCCTTAGATCCTGAAAAGCGATGAGCTACTTCAGCTATGGCACGATCCGATACCGCCAAAAGATAAAAGTCGGCATCATCCGGAACCTTCTCGGGATCCGAAATTGCCACACTCCCTGAAGCAGCAGCCACCACCTTCGCTTTTTCAATCTTACGCGACCAGACACAGGAAATTTTGTGCCCCGCTAAATAAAGATGCCGGGAAATGTGATAAGACACATTCCCGGCACCAAGTATTACGATAGTATATTGTTCCGAAGATTCGATGACCTTCGATTTAGAAACAATACTTATTCTCTTCAATCAGTTGGTCAGCAATCTTTCTTCTGGCTTCTTTCACATTCACACCAGCCACCTTTGTAAAGAGATCAATTCCCTTTTCAAGCTGGTCACGAACCTCTCCGTAGGCAAAAGAGTAGGTAGTATCCAGGGCTGATTTACGGATGCGTGCTGCTGCATCAAACACGAATACATCAGCCATTTCACGATAAAGCTTGCTGTACTCCTCCCCTTTCAGGGCCTCCATCTTCTTCACCCTGAGAACCACCGATTCAGCCACATAGACCTGAATGATACAATCGGAAATGTTGCTCAGAATCTCCTGCTCAAAAACCAGGGTCCTGGTAAACTTCTCTGAGGCAGCCTTCATCAGCATCAGCGGCACTTTCTTGAGATTTGCGATATAGCTATCCTTCTCTGCAAAGTATCCTTCAGGAATTGCCACTGATCCATTGGAAGCTTTCACCTCTTCAAAAGCCTTTTCAGCTTCCTCAAAAACAGGAAGAACTTTCTTGGCTCCTCTTTTCAGGACAGCATCCACCAGCAGAAGCCGGTTGATTTCGTTGGTTCCTTCAAAAATCCTGTTGATCCTGGAATCACGGTAACCCTTGTCGATCATCATCTCAGCTGAGAATCCCATTCCCCCATGGATCTGAACACCCTCGTCCACCACATAGTCCAGCGATTCGGAACCAAATACTTTCATGGCAGCTGCCTCAATGGCAAAATTGCCAAAAGTCTCCATGGTGTCACGTCCCTTATCATTCCCTTTGGCCACATTGTAATTAATGGCATCATCCATAGCCTGACTCGCCCTGTAAACTGAACTTTCAGTGGCAAAAGTGCGAATTACCTGCTCGGCCAGTTTGTGCTTGATGGCTCCAAACTGTGAAATCAGGCAGTTGAACTGCTTACGCTCGTTGGCATACTGAACTGACTGATCAATGGCTTTTTTAGCTGAACCAATTACATTGGCTCCAAGCTTAATCCGGCCCATGTGCAATATGTTCAGGGCAATCCGGAAGCCTTCACCTCTTTTTCCCAGCATGTTCTCCACAGGAACCTTCACATCGTTGAAGAAAATCTGACGGGTGGATGATCCCTTGATACCCATTTTCTTCTCCTCGGGGTTGAAGGTAATGCCCTCGTAGCCTCTTTCCACAATAAAAGCACTCAGCACGCGGTCATTGTCAATCTTTGCAAATACGGTCATCACATCTGCAAAACCAGCATTGGTGATCCACATTTTCGCTCCGTTCAGAATGTAGTGTTTTCCATCTTCTGAAAGCACAGCCTTGGTTTTACCCGAGTTTGCATCTGATCCTGCTCCAGGTTCAGTCAGGCAATAAGCCCCCAACATTTCACCTGTGGCAAGTTTTGTACTGTATTTTTGACGCTGCTCGTCGTTTCCGTAATAGAGAATCGGAAGTGAACCAATCCCGGTGTGACAGGAGTAAGCAACGGCATAGGAATAACCTGCACCCAGTACTTCACTGGAATACATGGTGGTTATAAAGTTCTGTCCAAAGCCATCATACTCTTCGGGAACCGTAATCCCCAGCAGACCCAGCTCGCCTGATTTCTTCAGCAGACTTGCCATCAAACCCTCTTCCTGAGCATCGATGCGATCAGCAACAGGAAAAACTTCAGTCTCAAGAAAATCCGTACAGGTTTCCCCGATCATACGTTGTTCCTCGTCTAATTCTTCGGGAATAAAAACATCGGCCAGATCAGTTTCTTTTACTAAAAACTCACCACCGGTTATCAATTTCTTCTCTTCCATAATTAATTATTTACTCGTTATAGCATGTTTGCTTCGCAAACGTTAGTAAGTTAGCAGGTTAGTAGGTTAGTGGTTAGTGGGTTAGTGGTTAATGGGTTAGGGGTTAGGGGTTAATGGGTTAGGGGTTATTGGGTTAGTTTTACCTAACTCCTAACTCCTAACTTCTAACTCCTAACTCCTAACTTCTAACTTCTAACTTTTCATTTCCATTGCTACCAGTTCTGCAATATCGTAGTTTTTTACTTTTTCTTCCTGGTTCTTATATTTAATACCATCAGTCATCATTACCATGCAGTAGGGACATGCGGTGGCAATGATATCAGCACCGGTTCCAAGCGCCTCTTCAGTCCGCTCGATGAACACCTCCTTATCTCCCTTTTCAGCTTCCTTGAACATCTGGCCGCCACCGGCGCCACAACAAAGCGCAAAACTTTTATTCCGGCCCATCTCAACTTTGTCAGCCGATAAGTGCATCCAGCACCTGGCGGGGTGCCTTATATTCCTGGTTGGCCCTTCCCAGGTAACAGGGATCATGGAAGGTGATCCTGCTCCCTTTCAGGGCATCCTTGGGTAGCAGAGAGTGCTCCCTCACCCATGCGGTCACGCAGGAACTGGGAATGATGAATCACTTCGTACTTACCCCCAAGATCGGGATATTCATTTTTAAAGGTATTGTAGGCATGAGGATCACAGGTGATAATCTTTTTCACTTCATAGCCCTCAAAAATTTCAATATTCATCAGCGCCTGCATCTGGAAGAGCATCTCGTTTCCTGCCCTGCGCGCCACATCCCCGCTGGAGGACTCATCGGTACCCAGAATGGCATAGGAGGTTCCCATGGAATTCAGAATTTTCACCATGGCCCGACTCACCCGCTTGTATCGATCATCAAAGGCTCCGGCACTGCCCACCCAGAGAAGGTATTCGGGCTTTTCACCTTTGGCAAGCATATCGGCCATTACAGGAACTTCCACCCCTTCTTCAATCCATTCCATACGGTCATCCTGTGAGAATTGCCAGGGGGCGCCGTTATTTTCTATATTGGAAAAGATAGAGTTTAATTCGCCGGGGGCAGCAGACTCTTCCATAACCAGGTAACGACGCATGCCCATAATAATGGCCGGCTGGTTGATGTTGATGGGGCATTCCTGTGCACAGGCATTACACATTGTACACGCCCAGAGCTCCTCTTCACTTACAAAATCCCTGAGAAGAGACTTGTTATCCGAAAAATCGGGTCCGTTTTTCAGAACAGAGGGCCCCTTTTCCTTCATCCTGGCTCTGACATCCATCACCACCTTGCGGGGCGAGAGTTTCTTGCCGGTCAGGTTAGCAGGACAAACCGAAGTACATCGTCCGCACTCGGTACAGGCCAGGGAATCCATGTAACTTTTCCAGGTCAGGTCCTCCACATCCAGCACGCCAAAACGTTCCGGGGCTTCCTCTTCCATCTCCGCCCCGTCGGGAGGAGTAGCAAATGCCTGGTCGGGATCCATCATGATCTTCACCTCCTTGGTGATACTCTCCATGGTATCCAGTTTACCCAGGGGGTCCAGACGGCTCAGGAAAACATTGGGAACCGACATGAAAACATGAAAGTGCTTTGAATAGGGCAGGTAATTGGCAAACATAAAGATCAATACAATATGTACCCACCAGTTCACATGGTAAAGCAGTTCATTGTTTTCACCGGCATCCATCCATCCTGCAAGCACAGCACTCACCGGGTAGAGACCCACAATCTCGTGCCCGGACTGACTGGCCGATAAAAGATAAAAGGTATTCATGCCCAGCAGGGAAACCATCAGGAGAAAAATCACGGTCAGCGCAATATTGGCATCCAGGTGGGAAATGTGTTTCATCTCGATCCCCGAAAAACGCTTCACATGCAGGAAAATCCGCCTGAAAAGGAATACCAGGATGGCGATGGCAATGATCAGGGCAAAGATATCGCCCGAGGCCATGATGAAATTATAAAGACCACCCAGGAAAGAGAGCACACGTTCGGTTCCAAACAGTCCGTCGATGACCATCTCCAGGCTTCCGATGAGAATCACCAGGAAACCCCAGAAAACCAGGGCATGGAGCAGTCCAAGAACGGGTCTTCTGAAGATTTTGGTCTGACCAATGGCAACCTCCATCATCACGCCGAAACGCCGGCCAAGCTGACGGATGGGAAATTTACCTTTCGTAATTTTAAAATACCCGATATACTTCCTTGTGGTATAAGCAAATACACCCAGGGTCACCAGCAATACTGCCAGGAAAACTAATTGAGAAGTCATCCTTTTGCTGCCTTAATTTCTGAAATCAATTCGGGAAGAACCTTGAGCGCATCACCCACAATCCCGTAATCAGCTGCCTCAAAAACAGGAGCATCCTTATCGGTATTTACAGCAACAATGCACTTGGAAGAACTCACACCTGCAAGGTGCTGAATGGCTCCTGAGATCCCAAATGCAAAATAAAGATTCGGGGCAATGATTTTACCAGTCTGACCGGTATGTTCCCCGTGGGGACGCCAGCCTTCATCTGAAACAGGCCTTGAACAGGCTGTGGCTGCACCAAGTACTCCAGCCAGCTCCTCGATGGGACCCCAGTTGTCACCCGACTTCATTCCACGGCCTCCGGAAACAACAATCTCAGCATCGCTGAGCAGTAATTTACCCTCCTGCTTCTGAACATCCTTAATTTCAGTAAGAGCCGCAGTATCCACACCTGAGTCAAAGGCCTCTATGGATGCGGTACCACCTGTCTCCTGTACTTCGAATGAATTCTGGTTCAGGGTAAGGATAGCAATATCAGAAGTGATCTTTACCAATCCAAATGCTTTACCACTGAATACCTTCTTCTTTACCACAAGGGGTGATACTGATTCCGGAAGAGCAGTAACTCCTGAAGCCAGCCCGGCTTTCAATTTGGCGGACACCCTTGGAGCAACCGCTTTTCCCGCACTGTTATTGGCCATCACCAGTACCCTGGCACCGGTCTTTTCCATTGCCGCTGCAATGATGTTGGTATAAACCTGGTTATCCAGGCCTTGAGGAGCTGTCGCTGCACTCAGGATAGTAGATGCACCAAAGGCACCCAGAGTTGACAGCTCATCCTGATCCACATTCCCTATGGAGAGTGCAGTGACATTTCCGCCAGTTTTAGCTGCAATACCGGCAGCATATGAAACAAGTTCATGGGAGAGTTTCTTAAATTTCCCATCCCAATTCTCAGTATATACTAATACGCTCATATCTAAAGTACTTTGGCTTCGTTTTGAAGTAGGTTAACAAGTTCCTTCACATTATCGGCATCCACCATTTTACAGGGAGCCTTGGGCTCGGGCATCACAAACTCCTGGTACTCAGTAAGCGTTTCTGCCTCAGCTGCCGGAACAACCTGCAAGGGCTTTTTCCGGGCCATCATGATTCCTCTCATGGCTGCAATCCTGGGTTCCTTGGCAATTCCTTTCTGCACAACGGCTACAAAGGGAGAAGGAACAGATACCACCTCTTTCCCACCATCGATATCACGGGTGATGACTGCATTCTCACCTTCAAAAACCAGAGAAGAAACAGCAGAAACGGAGGGAACTCCAAGAATCTCGGAAAGCATTCCACCCACTGCGGACCCATTATAATCACTGGATTCAATACCGCAAAGAACAGCGCCAAAATCACCAGCTTTCACCACTGCGGCAATCTGGGAAGCCACATAAAAGGCATCACCTGAAACCGCATCCACACGAATGGCATCATCAGCTCCAATGGCCAGCGCCTTTCTAAGGGTAGGTTCAGACCCGGCTCCACCAACGGTAAGCACAGTCACATTTGAAATACCGTTGGATCCATCTTCCTTGATCTCCATGGCCCTGGTCAGTGCCAGTTCATCCCAGGGATTGATGATCCATTGCACCCCATTCTCATCAATGGAGGTGTTGTCGTTCGAAAACTTCACCTTTGTGGTAGTGTCCGGAACGTTGCTTATACAAACAAGAATACGCATATGTAGATTTTTAAATATCCTGACAAATATAAAAGAATTCTAAAAACGGGCCACACCCTTTTATTATCTAAAATCAATATATATTTCCACCTGAAAGAAAAACTCAGTAAGATGGAGTGTATTACCGTCATATTCAATGTGATGCTGGCGGATTGATTACACAGATCATGAAGCAAAAATTCCAAGCTTTCCACTTTCCCAGAAATAAGTACTGAATTCAAACTCTGCTTCGGTCTCACCATCGGTAAAAGCATGAATGGGTTGACCATTCATGGAGAAGGTATTGAGCCCGCTTCAGCGCTGAAAAAAAACTTAAAGGTAGCAGAGGGTATCAGCCGCAATAGTGATATCCGGATCTTCAGGATAGAGAAGGCTGATCTCCGGCAAAGCGTATCCGGCTGTGTCACATTCCGTTTCCGGTTTGCAGGACAACTGCAGGACCAGGAAAAAAAGCAGGGCAGCGAATAAAATACTTCATCTGTACTATTGAATATTCCATCTTGCAATTTACCATTAAGTCTTACTTTTAGGCATAAAGATATTCATATGATCAGATCTCTTACACTCTGCTCCATCCTTTTTATATCAGGCCTTTTGGTCAGTGCCCAGGATAAATTAGCCATTGACGACCGGACAGGCATACTTTCTCACGATCTGGAGGAGGAAATTGGAGGGAAACTGTCGCATAGAAGGCATCACCCTGTCCCAGCATGGTGGATTTTAGCAAAGCGCTGCGAATACTATTTCTCTGTGCTGAAAAAAAGGGACGAAGACCTCATTGTCGAATTAAATGATTGTGAGCAGGCTCTTCTGGGTGAAAAGAACCTGGGCAGCGGGATATTTTCGGCTCCTCCTTCTGAACAGGGCATACTGATAACTTATGCCCTTATGGATATGGTCAGGGATCCCGGGAAATATGTAAGTACAGCACCGGCAACAATTCAAACGCCGGTCACAGAGGGAGCTCCCCCCACGCAGGGACAGTGCCTATGCAGATGAACACAATACACGTTACTTTTTTGCCCCTTCAGCCTATAACCTGAAAAAGGGAGAGGCCTACTATAACACCATCTATTTCCTGATTCATGATATTCAGTTTGGGATCACTGACAATTTTTCATTGGGCATGGGGACCACGATCATCGGTTTACCACTCTACTTCACTCCCAAACTATCCATTCCGGTGGGAAAGAAATCAGCCTTTGGCATTGGAGACTTGCTGATGCTGGGCACCTGGGGGTCCGATTTTTTAGGCAACCTGGCATACGGTACCTTCAGTACCGGTGGGAGAAACGGAAACTTCACCGTAGGCGCTGGTTACCTTTACACCAATGAGAACGACCTGACCGGCCAGACCTCTTCACTGGTGAGCAACCTTTCAGCCATGACCCGCCTTTCTCCCTTCATCTTTCTCCTCACTGAGAATTATGTGATGAGTGCCAATTTTAACAAATATGCTTCCTATTACTCCAACGTAGAACCCTATGACTATATCGAAGAAGAATTCGTCCAGCGAAATACTTTCTGGTATGGGATTCTGGGTATCAGGATTGTTACCAGGAGCAGGGATTATATCAGCTGGTCTGCCGGTCTGACCTATGTTGTAAATTTCCCGGGTAGCTACCCCGTAAATATGATAGCCCCGGATGGCAAACCGATGCATCCTCAGGCGTTAGCATGATTGCCTTTCCAACAGTGGGCTTCACCGTTAAGTTTGGTAACAGGTAGTATCTTAGCCAGTACTGGATATAAGGGTCAGTCGATCGGAGTCAAGAATCCTGATCTGCTTATTCTCCAGTGCCAGAATTCCCTCCTTCTCAAATTCCTTCAGGAATTTAATGACACTTTCCACCGAAATGGATGCAAAATCGGCGATGTCCTGCCTTGTAAGATAGGCGAAGATGTCCTCAGGGATGAAAATCTTCCGAGCTCAGGTAAATCAGGGCCGAAGCCAGCTTTCCCCTCATTTGCTTGTATGAGAGACTCGCGACAATCTCCATCAGGTGATTTTCCGAGCGGTAATTTTTGGAAGTAATCCGGAATCCAAATTCAGAGTTGGTTTTCAGCAGGTTCCTGAGGCTTTCTTTATCGATCATCAGTACCTCGGCATCCTTCAGGGCCATGGCCGAGTAATGAAAAACCTTCTCTCCGAACATGGATGAAAAGGCAAGGAAGTCACCACTGCGCGCGATCCAGAGGTTCTGCACCTTTCGTGGCCCGGCCTGCAGGTAAACCTTCACCAGTCCCGATTGAATAAAAAGCACATGGGGGGCAAAGGCCCCTTGCTTAAAAAGGGTCTCCCCTTTCAGGTAGCTCACATGGGTACGGTTCTCACTGAGAGCTTCCAGCTCCTCCTTGGAAATGAGCTGAAAACAATCAGGTTCGTTTCGCCTGCCAGGCTTCCCTGAGATATGTTCTTCCTTTGGCACATCCAAAGATAAGTCAAAACATGGAAAATAATAGGAAAAAAGCTATCACCTCCCATCCGCTTTTCCGCGGCATATTTAAGCAAATTATGGACCTTTGCATGAAATTTAAAAATACACAGATATGAAAATGTTAAGCACAAGCCTGCACGAATTTGAAACTGCAGCAGAACTGGAGAAATACATCAACGAAAATGAGAATGTAATGGTATGCTGTGGCCGCATGGGCCCCATGTGTATTCCTGTATACGGAGTAATGGAAGAACTTGAAGAAGAACGCAATAATATAAAATTTGCCACCATGGCCTTTGATTCACCCGAGGCAGGAATCATCAGGAACGATCCAGGCTTGCCGCGGATTTATGGGACTCCCCTTCACCATGTATTATAAGAACGGTAAAGTAGCACATGCTACCAGCAGCATCCAGAACATGCAGCAGGTAACTGCCATCCTGGACGAACAATTCGGAGCATAATAAGAAAGAGCATACCCAATGAGCAATGAAGAGATATTCGATGTGATCATCGTGGGCGGGGGTGCTGCCGGTTTAACAGCCGGGATCTACAGTTCCCGCGCACGCTTGTCCACCCTGATCCTCAATGAAGGAGCCATTGGCGGACAAATGGTACTCACCGAAGAAGTGGCCAATTACCCCGGCGTGGAAACCACCAAGGGCTATTTGCTTGCCAATACCATGAAAAACCAGGCCAAAAGCCTTTGGCTGCAAGATCAAATCCAACCTGAAGATCAAGTCCTATGAACTGGAAGGTGAGATCAAGCATGTTTTACTGGAAGATGGCAGGGAATTCAGGGGCAGGACAGTGATCCTGTCACCCGGGGGAAGACCCCGTCCGGTGGGATATACCCGGTGAGGAAGAACTTCAAGGGAAAGGGAATCTCTTATTGTGCAACCTGTGATGGTGATTTTTTCACCGGCAAGGAAGTGATTGTGGTGGGAGGCGGAAACTCGGCCCTGGAAGAGGCTGTAGCCCTTACCCAATATGCCAGTAAGGTCACCATCGTTCACCAGTTTGATCACTTTCAGGCCTTTCAGCATGCCATTGATCAGGCTCAGGCAAACCCGAAGATTGAATTCATCATGGAGTCCGAACTGCGCATCTTTTACAGGACGAAGGTGCACTTCAGGAAGTCTCCATTGAACATTTACCAACGGGTAAACGTTCATCCATGAAAGTCGACGGAGTCTTTGTCTTTATTGGATATATACCAAATACCGGGGACCTGGACGGAATCGTGAAGTTGAATGAGAGAAGAGAGATTGTGGTGGATGAGTCGATGAAAACCAGTCTCCCCGGTGTTTTTGCAGCAGGCGACTGCATTGTCAAACGTTATCGCCAGGTAACCACTGCGGTGGCCGATGGCACCATTGCCTCCCTGGCAGCAGCAGAATACATCAGGGCATAAGAAGAGAAATGTTTACCTTGCCTGAAAATAAATATTAAAACGAATATGGCAGAAAAAGAAGTAGTGAGCACGAAGTGGCTCGAAAATATGGCCTTTGAGTCCGAAATCAACGGGCACAAAATCATTGTGGATGCAAAATCAGAATTTGGCGGCGAGGATAAAGGTCCCCGACCCAAGCCATTGATGCTGGCAGCCCTTGGGGGATGTACCAGCATGGATGTTGTTTCTATCCTGAAGAAAATGCGGGTGGAGTTAAAAAGCCTGAATGTAATCGTTGAAGGAGAACTGAGCGAAGAGCACCCAAAGCGTTTTCTGAAAATGCATGTGATCTATGAAGTGGAAGGAGAGAATCTCCCCATGGACAAAATACAGAAAGCCGTAACACTGTCTGAAGATCAGTATTGCGGAGTGAGTGCCGTATATAAGGAAGTTATGGAGATCACTTCGGAGATTCGCGTAAAATCAGAAGTCAATACTGAAGCCTGAAAGTAAGAAGCTCAAGTTTCTGATCCCGGTGAAGCCCGTCAGGGAATCCCATCAGGGAAACCCGTCAGGGAACCACAGGAACCCGGATTAGAACCTGAAGAGGCTGCATCGTTAGATGCGGCCTCTTTTCATGTTTACCCGGCATGGGCAAACATGCAAAAAGCCACCCCGCACAAGGCAAAGGTGGCTTTTTTATATAAACTGACTAAGGATTATATACTATCTATGCCTGTCCGGCTGGTCCTCCGAAGTTCATGGGCATCACCGGTCCTCCTGATCCGCCTGCAGGTCCGTCAATCTTCTTGACAGGTCCGTGCAGCTTCTCAAATTTCTCAATATTCTCATTGAGAGCATGGAGCAGGCGCTTGGCATGCTCTGGAGTCAGGATGATCCTCGACTTCACTTCAGCCTTGGGAATCCCAGGCATCACTCGGACAAAATCCAGAATAAATTCAGATGAGGAATGGGTAATAATGGCCAGGTTTGAATAGGTACCCTGGGCAACATCTTCCTTCAACTCAATATTAATCTGATTCTTCTTGATCTTATCATCCATAACACAATGTATTAATCACGGGATTCTTCAGCAATTTCAAGCTCTTCAGAACTTCTGGCTGATTCTCCGGGAACGAGTTTCTCATACTCCTCCCTTGAACCAACAACCAGGTTATCATAAACCCTCGCACCGGTACCGGCCGGAATTTGATGACCCACAATCACATTTTCCTTCAAGCCGTCAAGGATGTCTATTTTACCAAAGATAGCTGCTTCGTTAAGCACCTTGGTGGTCTCCTGGAAGGACGCAGCAGATATGAAACTGCTGGTCTGAAGGGCCGCTTTGGTAATCCCCTGGAGTACCTGAGAAGAAGTTGCAGGAATAGCATCCCTGGATTCAATCAACTTCAGGTCCTTACGTCTCAGTACAGAGTTGTCATCCCTTAATTTACGGGCCGTAATAATCTGGCCGGGTTTGTAGTCGGGAGCATCACCTGCTTCAACCACAACCTTCTTTCCGTAAATCCAGTCGTTTTCATTCATGAAGTCCCACTTGTCTACAACCTGCTTCTCCAGGAATTTTGTATCACCCGGATCTACAATCTCAACCTTGCGCATCATCTGACGGACAATTATCTCGAAGTGCTTGTCATTGATTTTCACACCCTGCATTCTGTAAACTTCCTGAACCTCGTTCACAATGTACTCCTGTACCTTGGTGGGGCCTTTAATGGCCAGAATATCAGCCGGAGTGATCGCTCCGTCGGAAAGGGGTACACCCGCTCTCACATAATCGTTCTCCTGCACAAGGATCTGCTTGGAAAGCGGAACAAGGTATTTCTTGATTTCCCCTGCCTTGGAGGTTATGATAATTTCACGGTTACCACGCTTAATCTTTCCGAATTCAACTTCACCGTCGATCTCAGAAACCACAGCAGGATTGGAAGGATTCCTTGCTTCGAAAAGCTCGGTTACACGTGGCAGACCACCTGTAATGTCACCAGATTTACCAACTGCCCTGGGAATCTTAACCAGAACCTCACCGGCTTTCACTTTATCACCCTCATTCACAGCGATGTGAGCACCCACTGGAAGGTTGTAATTCTTAACCAGCTCACCCTTTGTATCAAGAATGGTAATCAGCGGGTTTTTAGTACGGTCACGGCTCTCTACAATCACCTTCTCCTTGAAACCGGTCTGTTCATCCGATTCCTCGCGGAAAGTAATACCATCGATTACATTGTCGAAGCTAACTGTACCAGCAACCTCACTAATAATCAGAGCATTATATGGATCCCACTCACATATCAGTTCACCTTTGCCAACCTTCGCTCCATCTTTCACATAAAGCTTGGAACCATAGGGTATGGTGTGCGTGGTCAGGACAATTCCTGTATTCTTATCTACGATTCTCAGTTCAGCCAGACGGCCAATAACAACCTCAATCTTGTTTCCGGTCTCAGGATCGGTGGAACTTACTGTACGTAGCTCCTCTATCTCAGCAATACCATCATATTTGGAGGTCACATTTGACTGAGAAGTAATATTCGATGCTGTACCACCCACGTGGAAGGTTCGCAGTGTAAGCTGTGTTCCAGGTTCACCGATGGACTGGGCAGCAATTACACCCGTTGCCTCACCCATCTGAACCATCCTACCTGTGGCCAGGTTACGTCCGTAACACTTGGCACAAACACCCTTCTTGGATTCACAGGTCAGTACGGAACGAATCTCCACCTGCTCGATGGGCGATTCTTCAATAATCTTAGCGATATCCTCAGTAATTTCCTCTCCGGATTCGATGATCAGGTCACCTGTCAGGGGATGGTAGACATCGTGAACGGTGGTACGACCAAGAACACGTTCGTAGAGGGTTTCAACCACCTCTTCATTTTTCTTGATGGCCGAAGCAACCAGTCCGCGCAGTGTTCCGCAATCGGGCTCCTGGATGATCACATCCTGACTTACGTCTACCAGACGACGGGTAAGATAACCCGCATCGGCAGTCTTCAGGGCTGTATCCGCAAGACCCTTACGGGCACCGTGGGTAGAGATAAAGTACTCAAGTACCGAAAGGCCCTCCTTAAAGTTGGAGAGAATCGGGTTTTCAATAATTTCAGACCCGCTGGCACCTGACTTCTGAGGCTTGGCCATCAGTCCCCTCATACCTGATAGCTGGCGAATCTGTTCCTTGGAACCCCTCGCACCTGAGTCAAGCATCATGTAAACAGGATTAAATCCCTGGTTGTCGGAACTCAGCTGCTTCATCAGGGTCTGAGTAAGACGTGCATTTGTATGTGTCCAGATATCGATAATCTGATTGTAACGCTCATTGTTGGTGATCACACCCATGTTATAGCTACCTACAACCTCATCTACCTGCTTGTAACCATCCACCACAAAAGTTTCCTTTTCGGCAGGGATAATTACATCGTCCAGGTTAAAGGAGAGTCCTCCTTTGAATGCCATACCATAACCAAGAGATTTGATATCGTCAAGGAATTTGGCAGTTTTAGCGGTTCCGGCAACCTTCAATACGTGACCGATGATTTCGCGAAGCGACTTCTTGGTCAGAAGCTCATTGATAAAACCAATTTCCTCCGGTACATGCTTGTTGAAAATCACACGTCCCACGGTGGTCTCGATCAGCTCGGTTTCACCCTCTTCACCACCATGCTTGGGAATTCTCACCTTGATAACAGCGTGGAGATCCACGCGATTTTCATTGTAGGCAATGGTTACCTCTTCGGCAGAGTAGAAAGTCATTCCTTCTCCCCTTACAACCACATCACCCATGGTACGCTTAGCCTTGGTGATGTAATAAAGCCCAAGAACCATGTCCTGAGAAGGAACGGTAATCGGAGCCCCATTGGCAGGGTTCAGGATATTGTGTGAAGCCAGCATCAGTATCTGGGCCTCTAGAACTGCAGCATTGCCCAGTGGAAGGTGAACCGCCATCTGGTCACCGTCAAAGTCGGCGTTAAAAGCAGTACAAACCAGTGGGTGGAGCTGAATGGCTTTTCCTTCAATCAGCTTCGGCTGGAAGGCCTGGATACCAAGTCTGTGCAGCGTAGGCGCACGGTTTAGCATCACAGGATGCCCTTTCAATACGTTCTCAAGGATATCCCAGACAACCGGATCTTTACGATCGACAATTTTCTTGGCCGATTTAACCGTCTTCACAATACCACGCTCGATGAGTTTACGGATGATGAAGGGCTTGTAAAGTTCTGCTGCCATATCTTTCGGCAGTCCGCATTCGTGAAGAGCCAGCTCCGGACCCACAACAATTACGGAACGAGCTGAATAGTCAACCCTCTTTCCAAGAAGGTTCTGACGGAACCTACCCTGCTTACCTTTCAGACTGTCTGAAAGCGATTTCAGGGGGCGGTTGGCATCGGTCTTCACCGAGTTGGCCTTCCTTGAGTTATCAAATAATGAATCAACAGCTTCCTGAAGCATCCTCTTCTCATTACGGAGAATTACTTCCGGGGCCTTGATCTCAATCAGTCTTTTCAAACGATTGTTCCTGATAATTACCCTGCGGTAAAGATCGTTCAGATCGGATGTGGCAAAACGTCCGCCATCAAGCGGAACCAGTGGCCGTAACTCGGGCGGGATCACAGGCACAACCCTGACGATCATCCACTCGGGTTTGTTAATGCCCTTGGATGCACGGAAAGCTTCAACAACCTGGAGACGCTTCAGCGCCTCATTCTTACGTTGCTGTGAAGTCTCAGTATTTGCTTTATGCCTCAGCGAATAAGAAAGCTCGTCCAATTCGATCCTTGCAAGCAACTGGCATGCAATCCTTCTGCACCCATTCCTGCAATGAATTTATCCGGATGGTCATCTTCCAGCAGCTGATTTTCCCTGGGAAGACTGGCCAGAATGTCAAGATATTCATCCTCGGTAAGGAAGTCGAGATAGTTGACACCATCAGCCTGCTTAATACCCGCATTGATTACCACATATCTTTCATAGTAGATAATGGAATCAAGCTTTTTAGTGGGCAGTCCCAGCAAATAACCAATCTTATTGGGCAATGAACGGAAATACCAGATGTGTGCAACGGGCACCACCAGTGAGATGTGCCCCATTCTTTCACGTCTGACCTTCTTTTCGGTAACCTCAACACCACAACGGTCACAAACAATTCCCTTGTAACGGATTCGCTTGTATTTTCCACAATGGCATTCGTAATCCTTTACCGGGCCAAAGATCCTTTCGCAAAAAAGGCCATCCCTCTCGGGCTTGTACGTCCGGTAATTGATTGTTTCAGGCTTGAGGACCTCTCCACTGGAGCGTTCCAGAATTTCTTCCGGGGAAGCCAGGCCAATAGAGATCTTTGTAAAATTACTGCTCTTTACTTTGGTGTCTTTCCTGAATGACATATATATAAATTTATTCGTTTCTAACTTGTTCTGTTTTGGCCGAAGCCTCGAAAGCAGGATCCTAAACCAGGTTCACACTCAGACCGAGTCCGCGCAATTCATGCAGCAGAACGTTGAGTGACTCCGGAATTCCGGGAGTTGGCATGGGTTCGCCCTTTACTATGGCTTCGTATGCCTTGGCCCTTCCGATGACGTCGTCAGACTTCACGGTCAGGATCTCCTGGAGGATATTGGCAGCACCAAAGGCTTCAAGGGCCCAGACTTCCATCTCACCAAAACGCTGGCCACCAAACTGGGCTTTACCACCCAGGGGCTGCTGTGTAATCAGAGAATAGGGTCCGATGCTCCTTGCGTGCATCTTGTCCTCAACCATGTGTCCCAGTTTCAGCATGTAAATCACACCCACTGTGGCAGGCTGGTCAAAGCGCTCACCGGTTCCACCATCATAGAGGAAGCTCTTCCCGTACCTGGGAATACCAGCCTCATC
The DNA here is from genome assembly GCA_963713725.1 of uncultured Bacteroidota bacterium. Classification (GTDB taxonomy): domain Bacteria; phylum Bacteroidota; class Bacteroidia; order Bacteroidales. Next base: position 177,543 of record CAVQMZ010000015.1, on the reverse strand, counting down.
AGTGATCTCGTTGATCTGGTCAATATTAGCTCCGTCAAAAATGGGAGATGCATACTTGGTTCCCAGTTTCAGACCGGCCCAGCCGAGAACGGTTTCATAGATCTGACCCAGGTTCATCCTGGAGGGTACACCCAGCGGGTTCAGTACAATATCAACAGGCGTTCCGTCTTCCAGGAAGGGCATGTCTTCCGAACGAACAATCCTGGCAACAATACCTTTGTTCCCGTGACGTCCGGCCATCTTATCGCCCACTGTAATCTTCCGCTTCTTAGCCACGTATACCTTGGCCAGCTGGATGATGCCTGTGGGAAGCTCATCACCACTGGTGATGCTGTGCTTTTTCCGCTTATATAATCCGTCAATTTCCTTAAACTTGATCACATAGTTATGGAGCAAATCGCGGATCAGGTTGTTCTTATGCTTGTCCGTGGTCCACTTCAATGGATTCACATGAGGAAAATCGAGTTCCTGTAGTTGCTTCAGGGTAAACTTGTTTCCCTTGGGAATGATATCAATGTTCAGGAAGTCCTTCACACCCTGTGAAGTTTTCCCGTTCACAAGCTCAAATAGCTTATCCACCAGCTGAACCCTGATCTCGGCGATATCCTTTTGATAGGTATCATCAATTTTTTCCAGGATCTGCTTGGTTGCAGGCCTTGATTTACGCTCTTTCACTGTACGCGAGAAGAGTTTCTTATCAATCACCACTCCATAGAGGGATGGCCCGGCCTTCAGTGAAGCATCCTTTACATCACCCGCTTTATCACCAAAGATGGCCCTCAGCAGTTTTTCTTCCGGTGAAGGATCCGACTCACCTTTTGGCGTAATCTTACCAATCAGGATGTCACCGGGAGCTACCTCGGCACCGATTCTGATCAGACCATTCTCATCCAGATTTTTGGTGGCTTCTTCACTAACGTTGGGAATATCAGAAGTAAGTTCTTCAAGCCCACGCTTGGTGTCTCTAACCTCAAGCAGGTATTCATCCACGTGAATGGAGGTGAATACATCTTCACGCACCAGGCGTTCTGAAACCACGATGGCATCCTCGAAGTTGTATCCTTTCCAGGGCATGAAAGCAACCATAAGGTTTCTTCCCAGGGCAAGTTCGCCCTGTTGGGTAGCATAACCCTGGGTTAGAATATCACCCTTCTTGAGTTTTTGCCCTTTCCTTACAATGGGAGTCAGATTCACACAGGTATTCTGGTTTGTCTTGCGGAATTTTGGGAGTTTGTAACGCCTGATATCATCGTCAAAGCGGACAAACTTCTCCTCATCACTATAATCGTAGCGAACCACAATCTCGTTGGCATCCACAAATTCAACCACACCTGTTTCCTCTGCCCTGATCTGCAACCTGGAGTCGCGCACCACGTTCATTTCAATCCCTGTTCCCACAATAGGAGCTTCGGGATATACCAGAGGAACTGCCTGACGCATCATGTTAGAACCCATCAGAGCCCTGTTTGCATCATCATGCTCAAGGAAGGGAATCAGTGAGGCAGCAATGGAAGCGATCTGGTTTGGAGCAACGTCCATCAGCACCACATCATTCTTGTCTGCCAAAGGATAATCGGCTTCATAACGGGCCTTCACCTTGGGATTCACAAAAGTACCGTCCTCATTCAAGGGTGCGTTGGCCTGGGCAATGAGCTTATCTTCTTCCTCTTCAGCGCTCAGATAAACAATCCCTTTATTGGAAAGTTCTACCTTACCATTTTCCGTTTGCCTGTAGGGAGTCTCGATAAATCCAAGATCACTGATTCGGGCAAAAACGCAAAGGGAGGAGATCAGTCCGATATTGGGACCTTCAGGGGTCTCAATGGGACAGAGTCTTCCGTAGTGGGTATAGTGTACGTCACGAACCTCAAAACCTGCACGCTCACGACTTAGACCACCTGGTCCAAGTGCCGACATACGGCGCTTGTGGGTCATCTCGGCCAAGGGGTTGGTCTGGTCCATAAACTGTGACAGCTGGTTTGTTCCAAAGAAAGAGTTGATCACCGAAGACAGGGTCTTGGAGTTGATCAGGTCAGTTGGTGTAAACACTTCATTGTCACGAACATTCATTCTCTCACGAATGGTACGGGCCATCCTGGCCAGTCCCACGCTAAACTGGTTCATTAACTGCTCACCAACGGTACGAACCCTCCTGTTACTCAGGTGGTCGATATCATCCACATCGGTCTTGGAGTTAATCAGTTCAATGAGATATTTGATAATCTGGATAATGTCCTCACGCGTAAGAACCCTGTTCTCAGCAGGAGTATCCAGTTGTAATTTCTTATTCAGCCTGTAACGACCCACTTCTCCAAGGTCGTATCGCTTATCCGAGAAAAAGAGCTTGTCGATAACATCCCTTGCTGTGGTTTCGTCCGGTGGTTCGGCGTTCCTCAGCTGCCTGTAGATATGCATAACTGCCTCTTTCTCAGAGTTACAGGGATCTTTCTGAAGGGTATTATAGATGATGGCAAAATCATTGATGTTTGCAATCTCCTTGTGCAGAAGTATGGTCTTGGCTCCCGAATCGATGATCTCATCAATGTGCTCAGTCTCAAGGACAGTTTCACGATCAATGATGACCTCGTTCCTTTCAATGGAGACAACCTCACCGGTATCTTCATCCACAAAGTCTTCGATCCAACTCTTCAATACCCTTGCAGCAAGCTTACGTCCCACCAGTTTTTTCAAACCGGTTTTTGAAACTTTCACTTCATCAGCCAGGCCGAAAATTTCAAGAACGTCCTTGTCACTTTCATAACCAATTGCCCTGAGCAGAGTAGTTACAGGTAATTTTTTCTTACGATCGATGTAGGCATACATCACATTATTGATGTCTGTCGTAAATTCGATCCATGATCCCTTAAAAGGAATGATCCTGGCCGAGTAGAGTTTGGTTCCGTTGGCATGTACACTCTGTCCGAAGAAAACTCCCGGTGAGCGGTGCAACTGGCTTACCACAACCCTTTCAGCGCCATTTATAATAAATACGCCCCTGTCGGTCATATAAGGAACAGTACCCAGGTATACATCCTGGATTACTGTATCAAAATCCTCATGTTCGGGATCGGTACAATATAATTTTAGCTTTGCCTTCAATGGAACACTGAAGGTAAGTCCCCTTTCGACACACTCATCGATGGAGTACCTTGGCGGATCAATGGTATAATCCAGGAACTCCAGAACAAAATTGTTCCGGGTATCGGTTATGGGGAAATTATCGTGAAAAACCTGATAGAGTCCTTCATCGCTCCTGTTCTCAGGAGTGGTCTCCATCTGGAAAAAGTCATGAAATGACTTTAACTGAACTTCCAGAAAATCAGGGTATTCCAACTGATTTTTAATGGAAGCAAAATTTATTCTTTCTTGATTTTTAACTGGCATCGACATCGCTTTATAATCCGTGGATTAAGGTGTAAACTTATAAGTGCAAAAAGGCTTAGACCCCCCTTGATGGGAGTCTAAACCTGTAAGTGGATAATGCGATTGCCCGATTATTTAAGCTCAACTTCTGCTCCGGCTTCTTCTAATTGGGTTTTGAGAGATTCGGCTTCTTCCTTACTTACACCTTCTTTAATAGGTGCAGGTGCGGAATCAACTACAGCTTTTGCTTCTTTCAGTCCGAGTCCGGTGAGTTCCTTTACAAGCTTAACAATCTGCAGCTTGGCTCCACCTGGAGCGGTCAGAATCACATCAAAATCGCTCTTCTCAGCAGCAGCACCATCACCAGCAGCAGCAGGACCTGCTACTGCAACTGCAGCAGCTGCAGGTTCGATACCATGCTCTTCTTTGAGCACTGTGAGCAATTCATTTACTTCTTTGACGGTCAGTTCGACCAACTGATCAGCAATTTTTTTAACGTCAGCCATTTTTATTGAATTTTTAATGTATTAGTTTTCTTTTGTTGATAATGTTTCCAAAGCGCCAGCCAGTTTTGATCCGCTTGATGCAAGTGCAGACACCAGGTTTGTAGCCGGTGACTGAAGCAGCGTAAGCAGGTCTCCCAGCAGCTCTTCTTTGTTCTTGATAATGGAAAGTGCTTCCAGCTGGTCATCTCCGATATAGATTGACTCTTCCACATAGGCACCCTTAAGAAGGGGCTTCTCCATGGTTTTTCTAAACTCCTTGATCAGTTTGGCAGGGCTATTCCCTGTCTCACAGAACATGATGGAGGTTGAATCTTTCAGAATATCGTACAGATCACCAAAATCGCCTTCGGACTTCTCCATTGCTTTACGGAGTAATGTATTCTTGACGACAAGCAGATTGATCTCCTTCTCAAAACACTTCCTTCTCAAACTTGATGTCTGCTCCGCATTAAGCGAAGAGATATCGGTTAGATAAAAATGCTTGGTTTCGTTCAATCGTTGAGCCAATTCCTCAATAACTACATCCTTTTCTTCTCTTCTCATTATATTGAGACTCTTTAGCGATTATTATTCATCTATAGCTTTAGGATCTAACTTGACTCCAGGACTCATGGTACTGGACAGATAGACACTCTTGATATAGGTTCCTTTTGCAGCAGTAGGTTTCAGCTTAACGATCGTGTTTACAAAAACACGGGCATTTTCAGCGATCTTTTCTGCAGGAAAGGACACTTTACCAATAGAGGTGTGGACGATACCGTATTTGTCTACTTTGAAATCGATTTTACCCATCTTTACTTCACTGACGGCTTTTCCGATTTCCATAGTTACTGTACCACTCTTGGGATTAGGCATCAGGCCACGGGGTCCCAGTACACGACCGAGTTTACCCATTTTAGCCATTACAGGAGGCATGGTTACGATTACATCCATATCGGTCCAACCTTTTTCGATCTTCTCGATATAGTCATCTAATCCAACCCAATCCGCTCCTGCTTCTTTTGCTTCATCCTCTTTATCCGGAGTACATAAAACAAGTACCTTGACATCTTTTCCCGTTCCGTGAGGAAGGGTAACGACGCCACGTACCATTTGATTGGCTTTCCTTGGATCAACACCCAGGCGAACATCGATATCTACCGATGCATCGAACTTGGCGCTGGTCATCTCCTTCACAACTGCTGAAGCTTCACCAATGGTATATAGTTTGTCCTTATCTAACTTTTCTAAAGCTAACTTCCTGTTTTTAGTAAGTTTACTCATTTCTAAAACGAATTAATTGTTAGACGGGAATTCCCCTTTTACAGTTATTCCCATACTCCTTGCGGTACCGGCAACCATTTTCATAGCAGACTCCACGGTAAACGCGTTCAGGTCGGGCATTTTTGCTTCAGCAATCTGGCGAACCTGATCCCAGGTTACACTTGCTACCTTCACCCTGTTTGGCTCGGCAGAACCTTTTTTAAGTTTAGCCGACTCCAACAGCTGCACTGCAACCGGGGGTGTCTTAACGATAAAGTCAAACGACTTGTCGCCATAGACGGTAATGATTACTGGCAATAGCTTACCTGCCTGTTCCTGGGTTCTGCCATTAAACTGCTTGCAGAACTCCATGATGTTGACACCCTTGGAACCCAATGCGGGACCCACGGGAGGGGACGGATTAGCAGCACCTCCCCTGATTTGCAACTTGATTAAGGCTTCTACTTCTTTTGCCATTTTTAATTTATATTTATTTACTTACCGCTTACAAAATCCTCTTGACAACTCTACAGGAAGCATTCATGGACATATTGCTGTCTGGACCTTGTAATTCTTTAAATTCTTCTCTTTCGACTTTACTCAGCTTCGCTTCGTGAGCTCGGCTTCGCCTCGGTTCGACTTCAAGCTTCTAGCCGTCTTCTAGCCGTCTTTCTCAACTTGCATAAAGCTCAATTCCAGCGGGGTCTTGCGACCAAAAATCTTCACCATCACTTTGAGCTTCTTCTTTTCATCATTAACCTCTTCTATAATCCCGGTAAAACTGTTAAAGGGACCATCTATCACCTTCACAGATTCTCCCACGAAGAAGGGAACTGTAATCTCCTCATCACTGGCAGATAATTCATCCACCTTACCAAGGATTCTGTTCACTTCCGTTACACGCAAGGGTGTGGGCATCTGATCTCCTTCCGATCCCAGGAAGCCAATAATATTGGGGATGTTTCTGAGTATGTGTGGGATTTCACCAGTGAGTGCTGCTTCAATCAACACATAACCGGGGAAATAGTTGCGCTCCTTGGATATTTTTTTTCCATTCCTGATCTGGTAAACCTTCTCAGTCGGGATCAATACCTGCGCTATTGAATCTTGCAGATTTAACCTGCTAATTTCACTTTCAATATATTCTTTGGCCTTCTTCTCCTTACCACCAATGGCCCTGAGAACATACCACTTCTTTTCCGTACCGCTCATGGATTATACCAATTTATAGATGCCTTCAAGGATTTTCTGAAATGAAATATCCATTGCGAAGACGATCAAAGCAAAAATCAGTGATGCTACCATTACCACCAGTGCACTACTCTGTAACTCTTTCCACGTGGGCCAGGTCACTTTGTGAACCAGTTCGTTATAGGATTCCCTCAGGTAATTAATAATTCGCTTCATTTCGGATCTAATTTGCACGGGAGGAGCGACTCGAACGCCCGACACCTGGTTTTGGAGACCAGTGCTCTACCAACTGAGCTACACCCGTGTACCTACCGTATTTAAATAGAGAAGCCGGGTCCATAACGGACCCGTCTCTCCACCAAATTAAGTTTCTAAAAACTATTCGCTGATCTTAATAACCTGACCGGCACCAACGGTACGTCCACCTTCACGAATCGCGAAACGCAAACCAACGTTAATAGCCACAGGGTAGATCAGTTTTACTGTGATCTCAACGTCATCACCAGGCATAACCATTTCAGTTCCCTCGGGAAGCTGAATCTCACCTGTAACGTCAAGAGTACGCAGATAAAACTGGGGACGATAGTTATTATGGAATGGAGTGTGGCGTCCACCTTCCTCTTTTTTCAGTACATATACCTGAGCTATAAACTCGGTATGGGGAGTGATCGATCCGGGCTTGGCAATTACCATACCCCTTTTGATCTCCTTCTTATCAATACCACGCAGCAAGAGACCTACATTGTCACCAGCTTCACCCCTGATCAAGAATCTTACGGAACATCTCAACACCAGTAACAACAGTCTTGCGACCATCTGCACCAAGTCCGATCAGGTTCATCTCATCACCAGAGTTTACAACACCAGTTTCAATACGACCAGTAGCAACAGTACCACGACCTGTAATTGAGAATACATCCTCAACAGGCATCAGGAAAGGCTTCTCATTCTCACGGGGAGGAATGGGGATGTAAGAATCCACAGCATCCATCAGTTCCATTACTTTATCTTCCCACTTCTCTTCTCCGTTCAGTGCACCAAGGGCAGAACCGTGAATAACAGGAGTATTGTCTCCGTCGAAATCATAGAAGTCGAGCAATTCACGAACCTCCATTTCAACCAGCTCGAGAATCTCCTCATCATCAACCATGTCAACCTTATTCAGGAAAACAACAATCTTAGGAACGTTTACCTGACGTGCCAGCAGGATGTGCTCCCTGGTTTGAGGCATAGGACCATCCGTTCCAGCAACAACGATAATTGCACCGTCCATCTGGGCAGCACCAGTTACCATATTCTTTACGTAGTCAGCGTGACCGGGACAGTCAACGTGCGCATAGTGGCGGTTTGCTGTCTGATACTCAACGTGGGCAGTATTAATCGTAATACCACGTTCTTTTTCTTCCGGAGCGTTGTCAATAGAGTCGAAATCCCTGATCTCAGAGAGACCCTTTTTTGCAAGAACCGTTGTAATAGCAGCGGTCAAAGTGGTTTTACCGTGGTCAACGTGACCAATAGTACCGACATTAACGTGCGGTTTGGACCTATCAAATTTTTCCTTAGCCATAACTTGTTTAATTAATTACTTCGTTTGTTTGTTATATTACTTTATAATTTATCAGAGCCAATGCCGGGAATTGAACCCGGGACCTCTTCCTTACCAAGGAAGCGCTCTACCCCTGAGCTACATCGGCTTACTCAAGGTTTTGAGCGGGAAACGAGGCTCGAACTCGCGACCCCAACCTTGGAAGGGTTGTGCTCTACCAACTGAGCTATTCCCGCGTAAACCAGCATAAAGCCTAAAGTTTTAAAGCTAAAAGTCTGAAGAAGCAGTTAAATTTCTTTCGACTTTCGACTTTTGACTTTCGACTTTTGGTCGTGGGGAGAGGAGGATTCGAACCTCCGAAGTCGTACGACAGCAGATTTACAGTCTGCCCCAGTTGGCCACTTTGGTATCTCCCCGGTAATTCAATAAAAAAAGTACTTCGGTCCTAAGACCTTGAGCCGATGGGGGGATTCGAACCCGCGACCTGCTGATTACAAATCAGCTGCTCTGACCAACTGAGCTACATCGGCATATCAATAATGTCAATGGATATACCCTCCAAAATCGGTTCGCAAATGTATGAAGTTTTTTTTTAGTTCGCAAACAATAATTGTCTCTTTTTTATATGCCATAAAAAAAGCCGCCGAAGCAGCTTTTTTTACTGGCTTTTTAAGGCTTATTTCTTCCTGATTTTTGTTTTTCGTTTTAGCAATTGCTTCTTAAGCGCATCTATGGAGAGGTCTGTTGCCTCTTCAAATGTTTTACACTGTTTCTTGGCAAAAACATTCTGCCCTTTAACGTCGAGTTTGATCTCCACCAGTTTATTTTCCCGGTCCTCATCATTGTTCAACCTCAGGAAAACCTCAGCCCCCATGATATCATCATAGACAGTGGGCAGTTTCTTAATCTTCGTGTCAATGAACGCCAGCAACTTCTGATCTGCATCGAAGCGAATTGAATGCATCTTTATATCCATAGAACCTCCTTATTTTTCGGCCCTGGGATGGGCCTGATTATAAATAGACTTTAACTTCTCAAATGTATTATGTGTATACACCTGGGTTGCGGAAAGGTTCGCATGACCCAGGATTTCTTTTATGGCATTCAGGTCTGCACCATCATTCAGCATATGAGTGGCAAAAGTATGACGCAGTACATGGGGGCTTTTCTTATCCAGGGTTGTCACCATGGACAGGTATTTTCTGACGATCCTGTAAATGAGGGATTCATAGGCCGGTTCACCCGACGAAGTAACAAAAAGCGCATCCACTTCCGGATCTTTTACCACAGCCGTACGCAGGACCAGATAAGCCTCAATGGCCTCAGCAAGCCCATCATTTATGGGAATGAGCCTCTCCTTATTCCGCTTGCCAAGAACTTTCAGACTTCTGGTATTCGACTCCACTGAACCGGTACGCAAACCAAGCAGCTCACTGCGCCTCATCCCGGTCTGGTAAAGAAGATCCAGGATCAAACGGTTTCGAACGCCCTCAAAATCCTCTCCGAAATCATGAAGATCCATAAGTCCCTTCATATTGCGTTCTTCCACAAAAACAGGATTTCTCTTGCTCATCTTTGGCTTTAGCACCCGGTCCACAGGATTGGACTCCAATTCCCCTTCTCTGATCAGGTATTTACAATAGGTACTCAGGGCAGCAAGTTTTTTATTCACCGTCCGGGGCGAGATGCCCGCATCCATTTGAAAAACCACCCAGGACCGAATGGTTTTAAAATACAAATCCATGCCTTCCTTGCCATTTTCTAGGCAGAAAGCATGGAATTGATTCAATATTGTTGTATAAGCTTTGATGGTATGGCCAGCATACCTTTTCTCAGCTTGCAGATATTTTAAAAACTCTTCTCTCGTGGTCATGGGCAGCACTTCAACATCTGCCAAAACCCCGGTTTACTAGTCTTCTTCCTGCTGCAGTTGCTGAATATAGATGGCCTTAAGCTTCTGCTGACGCTTGGTAATGGAAGGTTTAATAAAGGCCTGACGAGCCCTCAATTCCTTCACTACACCGGTCTTTTCAAACTTTCGCTTGAACTTTTTCAGAGACCTTTCAATATTCTCACCCTCTTTAATGGGAATTACAATCATTTCAATCTGGTTTTTATTTCGAGCCGCAAATGTAGAAATTCCTTACCTAATATTCAACAAAAACATTCGATTTTTTAAACCATCTGAAACTGCAACAATAATAAGACTATATATAATTACCGGAATTTTGTTATAATTTTATTCATTCTCTATAAAAATAGGAAAAAAAAACCTGATATCCAATACGGAGAATTTGATCTTAATGTGAGAAATCCAGATAAGGTTCAATGCGTTCCAGAGCAGCTTCAGAAAGCAAGAAATTTTCACGGATCTCCCCCATTGAATTAATTTCGCCCTCCAAATCCATATAACCCACAAGGGCCTTCACATCCTCATACTCAAGATAGGGGTGCCTGAGTAAATCCCTGAAAGTACAGGTATTCAAATTAAGCTTTACCAATCCGATCGAGTCTAAAACCAACAGGGGGGTAATCTGCTCAATAGTCTCCTCTTTCATCCCATAAACTTCCTTTAGCTGATCAGAGCAGTAGAATCCCCCCAGCAAGCGCCTGTATTTTATAATGCGCCCGGCAAAAACAGGCCCGATCCCGGGCAGCCTGAGAAGAGCTGTTGAGTCAGCCGTATTGAGATGGACTCTCAACTGGCCTCCTCTGGCCACCCCGGGGCTGGAAGGGAACCTGGAGGGGGGCCTGTAGTGGGATTTGTAGCGGGCAGAATCAAGCGAACTGGCATATAAATGAAATCCACCTGAAGTCTGATTCAGACTATCGGTGCGGTCCAGGCGCTCAAGCATGGCCCTGACCCTAAAAGCCTCTTCCCGGAACTGTTCAAGTCCGGGAGGCCTGCGCTGTGGCAGGTTGGCCAGGCCAATTCTGAATCCAAGGGTAATAATTACCAGCAGTCCAAGCAAAATAAGGGCACGCTGCTCGCCACGGGGCAGCAGAAAAAACTCCCTTAATAATTTCCTGACCATATATCCATTAATGGATCTGGCAGAAAAATATCAGTCCTTTTAAAGAAAATACTTAGCCAATGGAAGGGAAAAGATTTATCACCTTACTGTAAACACCCAGTGCGAAAAGCAGGGCAATGGCCAGTGGGGCGACAAATTTAACCAGGAACATAAATATTCTGTAGTAGCCGATTTTGTATTTAGCACCGCTGGATAGCTCGTCCCGGGTGCTTTCTTTTGAGAGAAACCATCCAATAAAGACCACGATGAAAAAGCCTCCCAGGGGAAGTAGCAGATCAGGTGATGCGTTGAACAGGCCAAACACATCACTGGATACGGTACAGAGTATGCCCAGGAAGCTAACTGATATCATGGTCAGTATGGCAGCCTTTTTACGGCTCATTTTCAATTGCTCGGAGAAATAGGCCACAATAACTTCCATCACCGAAATGGTGGAGGTAAGTGCAGCAAAACATAGCAGCAGGAAAAACATAAAGGCCCAGATAAGTCCCCCGGACATGCTCTGGAAGATCACCGGGAGGGTAATGTAGACCAGATCGGGTCCGCTGTCGGGGCTGATGCCAAAGGCAAACACTGCTGGGAAAATAGCCATCCCAGCAACAATTGCAATTGCCGTGTCCGCAAAGGCCACGCTTACAGCTGTAGAGGCCAGATTTTCTTTCTTATTAATATAGGAACCATAGGTAATCAGCGTACCCATACCAATGGACAACGAGAAAAAGGCCTGACCCAGGGCCTCCACAATGATTTTAAGGGGAGCCTCCCTTATGGTGTTAAAATCAGGCTTGAACAGAAAGAGCATGCCCTCCCTGGCTCCTTCAAGGGTAAGCGACCTTATCACAAGAACCAGAAGTAGGACCAGTAAAATGGGCATCAGGATCTTGGCATATTTTTCAATCCCGTTTTTGACACCGGAGATCACAATGGAACCGGTGAGAATCATCATCACGGCAAACCAGATCAGGGGCCTCCATATGCCGGCCACAAAGTTCTCATAATGAGAGCTGAAGAATCCCCGAACCTCCTCGTTGTTCATCTCTGCAAAACCAATCTCACTGGAGGTGAGCATCCATTTTACCGACTGAACCAGATACTCCAGGGTCCAGCCTGCCACAACGGTATAAAAGGCAAGAATAATAAAGGCGGAAACAACTCCCAGCAAGCCAATAAGATGCCATTTCTTGCCGGGAGTTATCTTTTTAAATGCGCCTACAGCATTGAGCTGAGCAGTGCGACCAATGACAAATTCCGACATCATTACCGGAATGCCGATGGCGGCGATAAAGAGCAGGTAGATCAGAAGGAAGGCTCCTCCTCCATTCTCTCCGGCGACATAGGGAAATCTCCAGATATTCCCCAATCCGATAGCCGAACCCGCAGCAGCGGCAATTACGCCAAACTTACTGCTAAAACTGTCTCTATCTCCTAAACCTCCTGCCATATCTAAGCCAACTTAACTGTCTTTTTACTTTACGACTTAAAGTCTGTCGATGCAATTCAGGTCCTCAAAAGCAACCTTCAGGCGCTCGATGAGCGACTTTTCAGATTCCCTCATCCAAACCCTTGGGTCGTAATATTTCTTATTGGGCTTGTCTTCCCCGTCGGGGTTCCCAATCTGACCCTGCAGATAATCGTGGTTCTTGGCTTCAAACTGGCGAACACCATTCCAAGCCGCCCACTGGGTATCTGTATCGATATTCATCTTGATTACACCATATCCAATGGCCTCACGAATCTCCTCCTGGGAGGATCCTGATCCGCCATGGAAAACAAAAAACAATGGCTTCTTATCAAGATTGTATTTCTCCTCAACAAATTTCTGAGAGTTATCCAGAATTTTAGGAGTAAGCTTCACATTACCCGGCTTATAAACACCATGAACATTTCCAAAGGAAGCAGCTATGGTGAAATTGGGGCTAACCTTGGAAAGCTCCTCGTAAGCATAGGCCACATCTGAAGGCTGGGTATAGAGCAGGGAGTTATCCATGTCCGTATTATCCACTCCATCCTCTTCTCCACCGGTGCAACCCAGTTCAATTTCAAGGGTCATTCCGATTTTGCTCATGCGGGCCAGGTATTCCTTACAGATAGCGATATTCTCTTCGATGGGCTCTTCCGAGAGATCAAGCATATGTGAGCTGAACAGGGGTTTTCCATAAGCTTCAAAATGCTTCTCACCAGCATCCAGCAAACCGTCAATCCAGGGCAGTAATTTTTTGGCTGCATGGTCGGTGTGAAGAATCACAGGAACACCATAAAGTTCAGCCATGGCATGAACGTGCTTGGCTCCACTTACAGCACCTGCAATAGCAGTCCTCTCGTTCTCATTGGAGAGTCCCTTTCCTGCATAAAAAATAGCTCCACCATTGGAAAACTGAATCATTACCGGGGAGTTTACAATTTTAGCTGCTTCAATGACAGCATTTACAGAGTTGGTTCCTACCACATTAACAGCAGGTATTGCAAATTCGTTCTGCTTGGCAATTTCAAGCACTTTCCTAAGGTCTTCACCGGTTACTACACCGGGTTTTACTGCATCTAAAATCTTATTGGACATGATAATATCTATTAAATTGGACTGTATTAAATAAGCCCACAAAATTAGTATAAAAAACGGTAAAATCAACAGCCTCAGAAGGGATATCCGATGGCCAGGTTATAGGTCAGGTCATTTCCTTTTAAACCGGAATTTCCAGGCAACCAGTTGGCTCCCTCAATGGGGAAGGGAGAACGAAGGGGTACACCCAGGTCGAAACGGAAAATAAAAAAACTGAATACGGCTCTTGCACCTACCCCGGTACCAACCGCAAGCTCTTTATAAAAGCGGTTAAACTCAAAGCCCGCCCCTTCCCTTTCGTCCTCCTTGTTGAGTGACCAAATGTTACCCGCATCCAGAAACAGAGCAGCCTCCAGTTTCCAGAAGAGCTTAAACCGATATTCCATGTTTGCTTCCAGTTTCACATCACCGGTCTGGTTTGGATAGGTGGTTTTATCGGGATCCTCGTACGAACCCGGACCCAGGCTTTTGACCTGCCAGGCTCTGATACTGTTTGCACCCCCGGAAAAATATTGTTTTTCAAAGGGCATGGCATTGGAATTCAGGTAGGCAAATCCAACTCCGGCAAATCCCCTGAAAATTAAACTGATATCCTCATAGAGAAAGGAGTAGCTTCTGGCATCAATGTCCATCTTCACATATTGCGCAAAATCGACGCCCAGCAGCTGATAATTCTGATCTCCGGGGTCGGGAGCAAACAATTTGTATCCTGCGTACAGCAGGTTCCCTGCCGGTTCAAAGTTCATCCTGATATCCTGAAAATCCTGATTCTTCAGAACCTTCTTATTGGTCCAGTTCACCGAATAACGGGAATTGATGATCAGGTGAGGCTCATATGAATAAAACAGATATTTCCCCTCCAGCCAATCCTGAAACTCCTGTGATTTATAGGGAGTCAGTATCAGGCTGGCCTCAAGAGGGAAAACCCGGTGAATCAGGCGCTGCGATCCCCTCCAGTCGTAACCAAAAGATGCATTGGCCATGGTCCGGATATAATCCGGTCTTTTCTGATAATTGTAGGAAAGCCTTATGTTGGTAGTGGGATTATACTTCCTTATGAACCTGTCGGTTTTAAAAGGCAAAAGAAATTTCGGGATGCGCAGGCGTGCCTCAACTCCAAACTCCTGCATCAGGCCCCGGCCTTCCCCGCCGGTTGAATCGGAAGCTGACTGATCCAGACTCTCGATGGCCCCAAGAAATGAAAGGTCGAACTGTTCCGATCCGCCAAAGAGGTTTCGGTGACGGTATCCGATATTTGCTGCAGCTCCGATGTTGCCTCCGGAATTTGTACCCTCCAGCTTAATGGAATAACCCTGCAGTGTCGCCGGGGCAATGCGAATATCACAATCCAGCAGGGGCTCCCTCCCCTCCACTTCTCTGAACCGGATATCCACCATCCTGGAAGCACTCAGGGCACTCAGGTTGCGATAAGTTCTCTGCATATCCGAGGCATCAAAAAGCTGGCCGGGAATAATATAATTTTTCTGGGTGACCACACCCGGACGAATATTGGGTTTACCTTCAGAAATTACATATATGGAATCATAGAAGATGGTATCCCTTGACCGGTCCTGGGTTTCCCCTTCCCGTCTGGAGGCCATCAGGTCGTGATCCGTTTCCAGATAAACATTCCGGATGCTGTAAATGGGATGAGTAGTTTGTATTAAATTCCCCAGCTCATCCCGAGCAGGGTAGTTTTTAACTCCCAGGGTAATGCTCACACTGTTGTTTCTGTGGGCGCTATCCACTTCATAGTAAACAAACTCCTTGTTAAATCTGTAATAGCCGCTGTCCCTGAGTACCGTTTCTATTCTGCCCATTTCCTCCACCAAAACTTCCACATCAAAAAGTTCACCCGTTCGGAAGCGGCTGGCGCCGGTATCAGGCATAATCATGGAGGAAATCGCCGGGTCCTGAAAGAAATAAGTTATATCCCTGATGATATAGGGCTCCATGGGCTTAACATGATAAACTACCTTGACTTTCCTCTTTTTATAAATGGTGGAATCGTTCACCACCGAATTATAAAAACCCTTATTGTTCATATAAAGCTTGAGCTGCTCCGATGATTTTTCCATCAAATCCTCATCGTAAACTGCGGGTGGTTCTCCAATCCGCCTGAGCCAGCCATGGGGCCATTTTTCCTTTTCCGGATTTGAAAGGTTGTAAAGGGAAAGGTAAAACTTCCAGCCCAGGACTTGCTTATTGGGCTTTTGCTTTATATAGTTATTGAGCGCCTTTTTATTAAAATCGCCATCATCTGCCTCTATCTTATACGAATTTAAAAGATACTCATCCTCAGGCACATACTTTGTTGCATTGCAGGATATCAGGAGGATTGGGGCAACCAGAAAAATGATATATAGATACCTTCGGCTCAATGATTCGTTTAAAGATGCTAAAGTACAAATTATAATGCAGTCAAATCTTTTTTCATCTTTGCATAATTAACAGCAAAAACATGATCTCCATCGCCAGGTCCAAGTTAATACGCTCCCTCGACCAGAAGAAATACCGGGAACAGCATAAACTCTTTGTTGTGGAAGGAGTAAAAATGGTGCAGGAACTCCTTGATTCAGGACCCTCAAATGCACATCAGTTGGTGGAGATTTTCGCCACAGAAGAATGGATTGAAGATCATGTTGACAGTGTGTCGGAAGGAACTGAACTGTCTGGGGCAAGCGTGAAGGAGCTCCAAAAGGTCAGCCACCTGGTTACTCCCCAGCCGGTGCTTGCCCTTGTGAGAATTCCGGAACAGGAATGGCTTCCGGCCAATCTCACTGAAGAAACTTTGATCGGGCTTGAAGCCATCCGGGATCCCGGCAACCTGGGAACCATTGTACGCACGGCCGACTGGTTCGGCATCAGGCACATCCTTTGCACACCAGATTCTGTCGACCTGTATAATCCCAAGGTGGTTCAGGCCAGTATGGGAGCCATCACACGGACCAGGGTATATTATACCGATCTTCTGGAGGTGATTTTGGAGCCGGCCTTTCAGGAGAAAGCAATCTATGGGACCTTTCTGGGAGGTGAAAACATCTATGAGACAGACATGGGACCCAGTCCCCTCATCCTTTTTGGAAATGAATCCACCGGACTCTCAGGGAAATATAATGCACATTTAAAAGGAAGGCTTTCCATCCCCTCCTTCGCCGGCGGGATGGGAGGACCAGAATCACTCAACCTGGCCTCCGCTGTGGCCGTGGTCTGTTCTGAAATTAAAAGGAAAACATAAATCTGACGGGCTCTCAGCGCTATTCGAAGTGGAAATTGAGCATGACGATAATGGATCGGCCACTGGCAATGGATTGAGTGTATTCTTCATATCCCGGACGACTGGTGGAGTCAATAATATCCCTCAGGCCAAGGGCCACCTTTAGCTCAGGGGCAAACTTGAAATATTTAAGGTAGTTATCAATTCCGAAACCAAATTCCACATAGAGATCACCAGGCTGAAACCTCACTACCTCATTGGTGTCTTCATCATAACCTGCCCCCCTTTTCTTCGCCACCATATCATACCTGTAATTCAGCCCCCCCACCAGGTAGGGTCGGTAATTATTGACACGGTGTGCCCGATATTTAAAAAGAAGGGGAAATTCAAGAAAGCCAGCTCCGACCGAAGTCTTGAGGAGCGGATCCTTATTCGTAGGCGGATTATCCTCATCTATTGGATAGCTGTAGTAGTGGAGGTCCCTCTGTCCGAAACTAATTCCCGGCAAAAAACGAAGGTTCAAGTTATTTGCTAATCTCAAATCCGAAACAACGGTAACCTGGAAGCCCGGCTGTATACTGCTTAAGTCGGCATACACAAAATTGTTTGCTTTATAATTCCTTTGGAAGGCCACATCCATGGTATTAAAACCTACGGTAAAGCCAAAGTGAAGGCGCTTCTGGTCAAAGGCCGGGAGATTCTTGGGTCTTTCCTCCTGGGAGAAAGCCTGGAAGGAAAAAAGAATAATAACGAAAAGCAGGGGATACCTTCTCATAATAGAACTAAACGATGCAAATATAATAAATAGTATAAAGCTGCACCGAACAATATTTAAACGGCCAGAATCCTTTCCAGTGAATTCTCAAAGTCCCGGGCATAGTCTGCAATAAAACCGAAGGAAACATCATCAATCCTGAGTTCTTCTTTGGTTACATGACCCAGCGCAGAAAAGTGAAGACCCGAATCCATCATAAAATCCAGAAATTCGGTTTCCAGCTCGGATGAAACAGATACCACAACCCTGCTCTGTGACTCACCAAAAAGAAAAGCATCTCCCCTTATCTCTGCCGGAGAGGTGACATCGAATCCAAGTCCTCCCGGAAGCGCACACTCCACCAGGGTGACAAAGAGTCCTCCCAGGGAAACATCATGTGCTGAAGACACAAGCTTCTTCCCGATCAGTTCCTGAACCACCTTCTGAAGTCTGATCTCATAATCCAGGTCAAACTGTGGCGCTGCTGATTCATTTACCAGGTGGACCACTGACAGGTACTCCGATGAGGAGATATCATTGTCCGAGCGGCCAATAATAAAGATAACATCCCCCTTTTTTCTGAAATTCACAGTCATTACATCCTCAATACTATTCAGGATGCCCACCATCCCCACAACCGGCGTGGGAATAATACTCATTACCTCGTCCCCCTTCTGGGTCATGTTATTGAAACTTACATTTCCCGCCACAACAGGGATTTCCATTTTACGGCATACCTCACTGATCCCTTTAACACTCTCGGCAAAATCGCTGTACACAAAGGGATCCGAGGGGTCCCCATAATTCAGACAATCGGCCAGGGCAAGGGGTTTCCCTCCGGAGCAAATGATGTTCCGGGAGGCCTCGGCGACAGAGATCATTGCCCCCTTTCGGGCTTCCAGTCTTCCATACCTCGAGTTCCCGTCCACACTCATGGCAAGAGCCAGATCGTAGCCATGCACTTTGATTATGCCAGCGTCTGAGGGATATCCACTGCTCAGATTTGCTAAACCGGCCATGGTGTCAAATTGCTCATAGATCCATCTCCTTGAGGCAATATTTGGCAGGGCCACCATCTTTCTTGCAATTTCCTTCAGATTCCCGGGCATGGGAACCTCTTCGGCAGATACCGATCTGGCTTTTTTCTCCCTTGGTCGCATATCCCTGATGTAGACCGGGGCTCCACCTCCCCTGACCAAGAGACTGACAGGCAGATCACCATGCAGCTTCTTGCCCTCATAAATCCTGATTTTCTCCTCCTTGCAAACCTTTCCAACAGAAACACAGTCCAGTTCCATCCTGCGGGCAATCTGCTCAACCAGGGCAAGATTTTCCTTTTCCACACTTAGCAACATTTGTTCCTGTGTCTGGGACAGAAGAATCCCCAGTGCATCAATTTCTGCTCTTTGAAGGGGTATCTTATCAAGTTGGATGTCAACCCCCATCTTGCCCCTGTCCGCCATCTCGGCAGCAGCACAAAGTACCCCGCCGGCTCCGATATCCTGCATGCCCCCGATCAGCCCCTGGCTATTCAGTTCCATAATGCAATCCATCAATATCTTTCCCCCTGCCGGATCAGCCACCTGGGAGGCCGGAACCATGTCACCCTGGCTCCTGATGGCCCTGGAGGCAAAGCCCGCGCCATGTACTCCCTGTCCCGAGGTTTTCTTTCCCAGAAGAACCACCTCCTGTCCGGCAGCGCTGAATGAGGCCAGAATCAGTTTATCCTTGTGGACGATTCCAATTCCCAGGATATTCACCAGGGGATTTAAATTATAGCTTTTATCAAACAGGATTTCCCCGCCCACGACGGGTACCCCGAAATTATTGGAATAGGATCCCAGGGCAGATACAACGGCATGGACCATCTCCCGGATGGGCTTTTGTGAGGGATTTCCAAAACGAAGGATATTCAACTGCCCCACCGGTTCAGCCCCCATGGAAATCAGATCACGATTTACATTACCAACACCAACGGCTCCTTGCCTTGGATCTATGGCAATTGGATGGTTGTGGGATTCCATTTTAACCACACAGGCCAGTTCGTCGTTAATGTGGATCACGCCCGCATTTTCATCACCTGCCTTCACCCGGACACTTTTGCCTTCCAGAGGAATCTCTTCCAGCCATTTGATTGAACTTTTATAGGAAATATGCTCAGACCACATGGCCGCAAACATATTAAGCTCGAAGGGAGTAGGCTCACGGCCCAGCATCTCGGTAATGGAATATACCTCGTCCTTAGACAAGTATGACAGGGCCCGTTCCTGCAATAGGGATTCATTTTTATTCATCTTCCTAATCTTTACTGTAAATATAAGGAATAGATCATACCAAGATAATTTTTACATTTGTTGAGGATGTAAAATTTATTATTCCCCATGAGAAAAATTGCAATTGTCACAGGTGCATCGGCCGGTATAGGTCGCGCCACTGCCCTGCTCCTGGCTGCCAACGCTTATGATCTGATTATTACCGGAAGGCGGAAGGAAAACCTGGCTTCCCTTGAAAAAGAAATTCGCTCCGAAACCGGCGCAGATGTCCTGCCTCTTAGCTTCGATATCAGGAAGCAGAATGAGGTAATTGAGGCCTGTAAGGGCCTGAATGAAAAATGGAAGAATGTGGATGTCCTGGTTAACAATGCCGGTCTGGCCGTGGGTCTGAACCATATAGATAATGGCGTGGTGGACGACTGGGAACGCATGATCGACACCAACATAAAGGGGCTCCTCTATATAACAAGAGAACTGACCCCGGGCATGGTCGCCCGGGGATCGGGCCATGTAATTAACATCGGTTCCATTGCAGGGAAAGAGGCCTATGAAAATGGAAATGTATACAATGCCACCAAATATGCAGTGGACGGACTTACCCAGGGAATGCGCATTGACCTGGCAGAACATGGAATCAGGGTCACCGCCATCAACCCGGGTGCTGTGGAGACTGAATTCTCTGTGGTCCGCTTTAAGGGCGATCAGGAAAAAGCAAACAGTGTATACGAGGGATTTGAGCCCCTGGTGGCCAGCGACATTGCCGAGGCCATCCTCTTTGCAGTTACCCGGCCTCCACACGTGAATATTGATGATATGCTAATCATGGCAACATCCCAGGCCCGCACAAGAAAAATTGTAAAAAAATAAACGATAACTAAAACGAACACCATGTACACTAAAGAATACCTGGAAGACTTCACATGCAAGGTTTTTGAGAAAATGGGATGCACTCCCGAAGATGCAAAAATGGCCACCGATGTTTTTATCGCTGCCGAACTGAGAGGCTACTCCAGTCACGGAATGATCCGGATCAAGGATTACTTCCAGCTTTGGCAAAAAGACCGTATCAATGTGAAACCCGAAGTAAAGATCGTTCACGAATCACCCAGTACAGCTGTGGTTGACGGTGATGGAGCCATTGGAATGATTGCGGCAACCAAATCCATGGAAATTGCCATCGAAAAGGCAAAGGTAGCTGGAACGGGATGGGTATCAACCCGTGGATCAAACCACTTTGGAATTGCCGGATATTACGCTATGATGGCCCTTGAACATGACATGATCGGCATCACCATGACCATAGCCAACCCCCTGGTGGCCCCTACTTTTTCAACCTCCCAGATGCTGGGCACCAACCCCATTGCAGTAGCCGTACCTGCCGGAGTTCACCCACCCTTTGTGGCTGACTTCTCCACGACCCCAATTGCAAGGGGTAAACTGGCAGTCGCCGCAAAAATGGGAGAAAGCGTTCCCGAGGGTTATGTTCAGGATGTAAATGGAAAACCCTCAACCAATCCCGACATCCTCAAAGAAGGAGGATCCATGCTTACCCTTGGGGGCACACGCGAACAGGGTGGTCATAAGGGCTATTGCATGAGTGCGATTGTGGACATTTTCTCGGCAGTTCTCTCTGGAGCCAACTTCGGACCCTTCTGTCCCCCGTCAGTTGCCTACCTTCCTCTTAAGGAAGAAAAAGTGGGAGAAGGAACCGGTCACTTTTTCGGAGCCATGCGCATCGACGCTTTCCAGACACCCGAAGCCTTCAAAGCCCAGATGGACAAATGGATTGAAACTTTCCGTGCCGCCAAACCCGCAGAAGGTCACGACCGTGTAATGATTCCGGGTGATCCTGAGCGTGAAAATGAGGAGCGCATCGGAAAAGAAGGCATTAATGTGCTGGGCCCCGTTCAGAAAGAAATGAAGGAAATCGCCAATGAACTGGGTATTGAGTTTGAAGTAAGAAGTTAATAGGTTAGGGTTAATGGGGTTAGGAGTTAGGGGTTAGGGGTTAGGGGTTAGAGGTTAAGGTAGGTTAGGGGTTAGGGGTTAGGGGTTAGGGGTTAGGTAGGTTAGGGGTTAGGGGTTAGGGGTTAGGGGTTAGTGGTTAGAGATCCTAACATAATAACAGCATTAACTCCTAACTCCTAACTCCTAGACTCCTAACTCACTAACTCACTAACTCCTAACTCCTAACTCACTAACTCACTAACCCCTAACTTTTTAAATTTTAGTTTTTAAAAGCTAAAATTTAAAAACCTCCTCAATTTTTTTCCCGAACACCCGGGCGATGTCGTAAGCAAGTTTCAGGGAAGGATTGTACTTATCTTTTTCCAGGAACACAATGGTCTCGCGCCTGACCCCCACCTTACGGGCCAGGTCCGACTGGGTTAGATTATCCCTTGCACGTAATTCCTTGATGCGGTTAGTCATGGGAGCGACGGATGTAGTTATGATAGGCCCAGCTTAAGGCAAAAATCAGCGCCATTCCCAGGATCCCTGCCCCTATCAGTGTATATCTTTCAAGCTTGATGTGCTCCTCAAAAAACATCATGGCCAGCCACATGCATATGGACACATAATAGGCAGTGGCTGCACCCTTACGTTTTATACTCCTGGACATTTCATCCTCTGCGGGCAAATTCTGCTTCACTGACCTCAGTCTTCCAAAGGCAAGCACAATGGCAAAGATTACCACAATGAACATAATCAGCATCATCAGGATTTCCTGGAGCTCCATAGGTTTTTCAGCCCTGAACACCCAGAAGATCATGTTAACCAGTACCGATACCGACAAAACGGCTATAAATGTTGTTTTTCTCATTACTGATGTATTTTGTTAGCTTATTCTAACACTATGTTATATATTTCTAATACAATGTTAGATCTTTCTAACATTTTATACAAATTATTTTGATCTTTTTTTTAGCTTATAATGACTACTTTTGCTGAAAATCACTAAAGATGTTCGACACCATTCTCAATCACAGATCCATCAGAAAATATACAGGCGACCCCATCCCCGCACCAATCCTGGACTACATACTGGAAGCCGGAACCCGGGCTTCCACCACAGGTAACATGCAGGTTTATTCAATAATCGTCACCACAGAAGATTCAATAAAAGAAGAACTGGCACCCTGCCACTTCAACCAGCCCATGGTAAAGGAAGCTCCCGTGGTACTGACTTTCTGCGCCGATTTTAACCGTTTTAATCACTGGTGCAGACTGCGTAAGGCCGAACCGGGCTATGATAACTTTCTATCCTTTATGACTGCGGCCATTGATGCCTTGCTGGTGGCTCAAAATGTATGTGTGGCTGCAGAGGATGCCGGACTTGGTATTTGTTACCTGGGCACAACCACCTATATGGCTGAGAAGATTATTGATGTACTTGATTTGCCTGAGGGTGTGGTACCCTTAACTACAGTCACACTGGGATATCCGGATGAGAGCCCGGACCTTACCGACAGATTGCCCCTTGAAGCAGTAATTCACAGGGAAAAATACCAGGAATATTCGGATAAAAGTATTGAGAAATATTACAAACCAAAGGAGTTAATCAAGAGTTATCAAGAATTTGTCAAAGAGAATAACAGGGAAACCCTGGCACAGGTATTTACCGACATCAGGTATAAAAAGGATGATAACGTACTGTTTTCCAACTCCTTACTGAATGTTCTGAAAAAACAGGGATTTATGAATCATCAATAAAAAACGCACTTTCGTAAAACAATTGTAACATTATCAAGTTATTACAAATAATGATGTGTTTTTTTGTTTTCAGATATATTCTATATTTGTACACGTCACATAATTGATGTTTGATTTAAAATAGATGCCATGAGAAGAGCAGTGATTATTCTAGCAGTAGTATTTGCAGCAGGTATCCTGCTGAGTTCATGTAATAAACATGCCTGTCCGGCCTACAGCCAGGTTGATAAAGAGCAAACTGAAGAGCTGGGGTAGCATCCCAAATGAACCCACTTTTCATGGTGAAGATTTACCCTCGGGTAGATCTTTTTTTTTGCCCTGATGCCACTATTCCACCGTGGATTTCGTTTCTTTGTAGGAGAGCATAGCTGATATCAATGAAAAAAAATCTTTTAATCCTTTTGATATGCGGCTCAGTTTCACTTACCCTCAGCGGTCAGGGTGAAATTGATGAGGAAAGGCATACCTTGTTCAGGGATGAGAGCACCTTTGCCGGGTTTCTTTATTCCAATGGATGGGGTGTTAATTATCGACACGGCTATTACAGGGATGCCAAGAATCAGTTCATCGTAGATGTGGATTTTGCTTATGTAAAAGATCCCAAGGAGGTTAAAACCCAGGTCATATACGATTACAATACCCGCCGTTATGTCTATGGAAAGGAGAACCTTATGTGGGAACTAAGGGGTCTGGCAGGTTGGCAGAACGAGTTGTACAGAAAATATGATAAGAACGGGATCTCCGTAAGGCTCTTTTATGCAGGAGGTATTTCCATAGGTTTCCTTAAACCCATTTATTATGAGGTGTACACCTTCTCACCCATTGGAGAGACGGTGGATATGGAATATTTAAAATTTGACCCATCCATTCACCAGTCACAAATTGGTGGCCGGGGTCCTTTTCACAAGGGATTCAACGAGCTGAAAGTAATGCCAGGGGCCACCGGGAAACTGGGGATGAGTTTTGAATACTCTAAGCGCGATGCTGTTGTACATGCCCTGGAAGCCGGAATCAGCCTTACCGTCTATCCGAAAAAGATGCCTATCATGGCTAACGACCTCAGCAGATTCCTGTTTTTCAACCTATCGGTCGGTTACAGATTTGGTAAGATTGTGGACATCTCCGAGGCAGCCAGAGCCAAATCCAGAAAGGATAAAAAAGAGGAGAGAAAAAAGCTGGCAAGTGACCCGCAATACATGGGATATTAAGTTAAGATTAATTCAGGGAATTGCCCCTAATTTAGCTTTGCCAATTTGATAATATTGCGTAAATTCGCACTCCTGTTATTTCAAAAACAAATTCTATCGTAATCATTTAATAATTAAAAACATGGGAAAAATTAAAGTTGGTATTAATGGATTCGGCCGCATCGGAAGATTGGTCTTTAGGGTAGCTTCTGACATGCCGGAAGTGGAAGTTGTAGGCATCAATGACCTGATCGACGTAAACTATATCGCATATATGCTCAAATATGACTCTACTCATGGCCGTTTTAACGGAACAGTAGATGTTAAAGACGGAAACCTTATCGTGAATGGTAAATCCATCAGGGTTAGCGCAGAAAAAAATCCAGCAGACCTTAAGTGGGATGCAGTTGGTGCCGAATACGTGGTTGAATCTACCGGACTCTTCCTTACCAAAGAGAGCGCCCAGGGTCACATTGACGCCGGAGCCAAAAAAGTGATTATGTCAGCTCCTTCAAAGGATGATACCCCCATGTTTGTAATGGGTGTGAACCAGGAGAAATACACAAGCGACATGAATTTCGTTTCCAATGCTTCCTGTACCACCAATTGCCTGGCTCCTATTGCCAAGGTAATAAATGACAAATTCGGAATTGTTGAAGGCCTGATGACCACGGTACATGCTACCACAGCTACCCAGAAAACCGTTGACGGACCTTCCATGAAGGACTGGAGAGGCGGACGCGGAGCCGGACAAAACATCATCCCCTCCTCCACCGGAGCAGCTAAAGCTGTGGGCAAAGTTATTCCTGAACTGAATGGCAAGCTTACCGGTATGGCTTTCAGGGTTCCTACCCCCAATGTTTCTGTAGTTGACCTGACTGTTCGCCTGAACAAAGGAGCTTCCTACGAAGAAGTTTGCGCTGCCATGAAAGAGGCCAGCGAAGGCGAATTAAAAGGTGTTCTTGGATACACTGAAGAAGCAGTTGTAAGTAATGACTTCCTGGGTGAAACCTGTACTTCCTTCTTCGATGCAGGTGCCGGTATCGGACTCAATGATAACTTCGTAAAGGTTGTTAGCTGGTACGATAACGAAATGGGTTACTCAACCAAAGTTGTTGAACTGCTGATTCACATGAACTCTGTGGACAAAGCTTAAGATACACTTCTTTCATTAAATTGGAGGAGGCTGGTCCGTTTGGATCAGCCTCCTTTTTTTTACCTTTTCACTGACACTTTTCTGCACAATGGTGAAATAATTTGCGATTCTGCATCAAAGGGTATAAATAGCAGAATGAGATTCAGGGTTTGCTTTACACTTCTGCATGTTTTTTTCTCATTTGTCCAGCTTAATGCACAGTATGAGCCTGGAATGCTCCGATTGATATACAAGGACTCTTCCGGCGAAAAGGGGGTTACCACTTACATTTACAACGGACGGAAAAATCCTTACAAGGCTATTTGGGAACTGGAAGGCGGATCAAGATGGTCGATAAACACACATGTGTTTAACCCGGCCGGTAAGCTGATAGAGAAGCACAGAGCGTTTTCAGATTCTCTAAGCACAGATCAATTCTTTAAACACAATTCGAATGGACAGCTAATTCATGAAACATTCAGCAGATCCGACGGGCTTAAAGGAGAGATTGATTACCTGTATCGGGATAGTATATGCTTCAAGGCAATATGCAAGGGCCTGAACGGATGGTTCTTTGGCGAGATACATTATGCATACGGACCAGAGGGGCAAAAAGACTCAGCCTTACTTCTGGTAAAAGGTGAGCATGCTGGCATAATCACCTATTCCTATGATCAAAATAAACGCTTAAAACAGGAAGTCTGGCAATTTTTCTCTGGCTATACTCAGAACTTTGTCTATGAGTATCCTGATTCTGACTGCATTCTCTACCGGTCATCCAATATATGGGTCCGTCCATCCTGCAAAAGCAAGATTATTCGAGAAGTGTATGATTATAATGGACATGGAGGAGGTCCCTCTTTCTATGAATATGACGAAGAGGGTCGCTTGCTTAAGAAAACTTTTGTGAGGGCCGACGGCTTAAAAACAATTACGGAGTATTTCTATCTTGAAAGCGGGCTACTTAAATCGTCGGTCCGAAGATACAATGATGGGAAAACCGGAACTTTTTCATACAAATATGATAAACATGCCCAATTGGTGCAACGAAACTTCCTTGGATCGGATGGTGAACAAAGTGAAGAGAAATACACATATGACCGCTTTGAGAGATTAATCGGTGGAAAGTATTTCAACATAGACGGATGGCTGACAGGAACTTTTCTATTTGAGCATGACATTTATGACAGGATTTCATCGGCCACATTCAAAGGCAGCGATGGGATGGATGCAAACCTTACATTTGAATACAATGCTGGTGGCGATCTGACCATGGTACACTGGCTGTTTCAGAATGGTACCTCTCAGACTTACCGTTTCACCTATGAGAGCAGGTAGTATAGCAGATAAATCAAAAAGTGCTATTGTGCGACTGCTTCTAAGTGCCTGAATGTTTCCCTTATTTCAGGTATAAAAAAAGCCCCGGTTTCCCGAGGCTCCTAAACATGTATGAATTTGGGGTAATATAATTAATAGTACTCGATATGCTCGAAGGGAATCTGAATGGTTTGCTCATAATGCAGGCCCAACTCCTGGATGGATTCATCACCCTCCTCGAAATACCACTTAATCTGCACATCCTTACCAGCATCATGATTAATTTTCATAATCCTGAGTACCTCCAGCATATATTTTGACGAGCCGCTGTTGATGTACTCGAGCTTGATACTCATTACCGTCTTTTCAACAGGGGTAAGAAAATACTGGTTGATCCATTCAATAAGGTGCTCAAAAAATTCACCGGGATCTTCCGGAATTGATCTTCCCTCCAGAGAAAGCTCACCCGTATCGCCAACAAATTCCACTTCAGGCGAATTGAATGTTCTTTTCAAATACAGATCTTCCATAGAGAATTCGATAATTTACTCATATCTTAATGCAAGAATTGGATCAAGCCTTGAGGCCTTTACTGCCGGGAAATATCCCGAAATAACTCCAACCCCTAAACACAATCCAATACCCAGAATGATCCATTTCCATGGTATAATGAAAGCGGATCCGATGGCTAAAGATACACCATTTCCGATGATTATTCCTAACAAAATTCCAACAACTGCTCCCATTTGTCCAATCACAATGGCTTCATAAAGGAACTGACGCTTGATCATCAGGGACTTGGCACCAAGAGCTTTCCTGGTTCCAATCTCTTTGGTTCTCTCCGTTACAGAGACAAGCATAATATTCATAAGACCGATGACTGCTCCCAGCAGGGTAATCATCCCTATAATGGTGGCAGCCACGGTTACGAATTTCAGATTCTCAATGAGCATCTGGGCCAGCTGGTCGCTGCTTGGTGATATTAAAGTCACTCTCATCCCTGGCATCAAGTCGTCTCACAATTCGGAAGACTCCCTCAGCTTCCGAAACAGAAATATCAAGCATTTCAGGACTGGCCGGCATCACATTGATGGAGTATCTCATTTGCGGCCTTGAAAAATACTGCCTCACGTTGGTGTGAGGGATCAGGCAAACCCTGTCGGTACCCATTCCACCCGACTGGCCCCTTGTCTTTAGTACCCCGATTACCCGGTACCTGCTATTTCCAACCGAAATAAAGCGATTCAACGGGTCCACCTGGTTTCCAAAGGCCTGGCGGGCGACTTCCTTGCCAATTAAAACCAGGCTGGCATTGCTCTCAATATCTGATTCAGAAAAATTCCGGCCCTTCTCAATTTCATATCCTGCCGTATAAATGTAGTCCTCATCAACACCCATGACCGATGTATTGGGATTAGATTTATAGGATTTGTACTTTACAACAGCCGATCCTGAGGCCCGGGTCCACACCGAAACATAGCCAGGCAACTCATACATTTCTTTAAATTCCAGGGCCTGCCGATGAGAGATAAATTCGTGATTCTTCTTGCGATACTTCTGGTTCCCGATTTGAACCCGCATACTTCTGGACTCAATGGTAAAGGTATTTGCCCCCATCATGCTGAATGAATCGGTCAGGGATCCCTTAATGGAGTCGATGGCAGTCAGGATTCCAACCAGTGCCATAATACCAAAGGCAATAATGAAAACCGTTAATATGGTTCTGAGCAAATTTGTCCGAATTGATCTGAGAGCAATCCGGACATTTTCTATGAACATTGTAATTTTCAAAGAGATTCAGAATTAATGCTTAATAAAAGTATAAAAATCTGAACAATTGAAGGCCATTTACGTCAGGCTTACAAATCATTTTCACATATATTTACGTTTTATTCTTAAAGAACACTCCATGACCTTCGATTTTCAAATGATTAAAGATTCCTACCAGGCTCTCCCTGGGAAGATTAGCGCCATCAGAAACATTCTGTCACGTCCGCTGACCCTAACCGAAAAAATTCTCTACAGCCATCTCTATGATGAAAAGAATTTACAGGCCTTTGCCAGGGGTGAAGACTATGTGGATTTTAAACCCGACCGGGTGGCCATGCAGGATGCCACTGCACAGATGGCCCTCCTGCAGTTTATGCAGGCTGGAAAAGCAAGGGCAGCGGTTCCGTCCACGGTCCACTGTGATCACCTGATTCAGGCCAAGGAAGGTGCACTGGCCGACCTGGATACAGCAAAGACCACCAACAAGGAGGTTTATGATTTTCTGGGGAGCGTATCCAATAAATATGGCATTGGCTTCTGGAAACCGGGAGCAGGAATTATCCACCAGGTGGTTCTTGAGAACTACGCCTTTCCCGGCGGAATGATGATTGGGACCGACTCCCATACTGTAAATGCAGGTGGACTGGGAATGGTTGCCATTGGCGTGGGCGGTGCCGATGCCGTAGATGTGATGGCCGGTATGGCATGGGAACTTAAATTCCCCCGTCTGGTTGGAATTAAGCTGACCGGTAAACTAAGCGGATGGACATCAGCCAAAGATGTCATTCTGAAGGTGGCCGGTATATTGACTGTCAAGGGTGGAACCGGAAGAATAGTGGAGTATTTTGGTGAAGGTGCCGAATCCATTTCCTGTACGGGCAAGGGTACCATATGCAATATGGGAGCCGAAATCGGAGCAACCACCTCCCTCTTCGGGTACGATGAGAAAATGAGAGCCTATCTGGCCGGAACCAACAGAGAAGATGTGGCTGCGGAAGCTGACAAGGTAAAGGAGCACCTCACCGGCGACCCGGAGGTATATGCCAATCCTGAACAATATTTTGATGAGGTCATAGAAATCGATCTTTCCACCCTCGAGCCTCATATTAACGGGCCATTCACTCCCGACAAGGCATGGCCCATATCCGAATTTGCGAAGGCCGTTAAAGAGAACGGATATCCCGAAAAACTGGAAGTGGGACTCATAGGCTCCTGCACAAATTCATCCTATGAAGATATTACACGGGCAGCATCCGTGGCAGGACAGGCACTGGCGAAGAATCTGCAGGTAAAATCGGAGTACACCGTTACCCCGGGCTCTGAGCTGGTCAGATATACCATTGACAGAGATGGTATGATTTCCACCTTCGAGAAAATTGGAGGTGTCGTCCTGGCCAATGCCTGTGGCCCATGTATCGGACAGTGGGCCAGGCACAATGCGGACAAGCAGAAGAAAAATTCCATTATTACCTCCTTCAACAGGAATTTTGCCAAGAGAAATGATGGTAATCCCAATACCCACTCCTTTGTGGCCTCTCCGGAAATTGTGACTGCCCTGGCTATAGCCGGTAAACTGACTTTTAATCCACTGACAGATTCCCTGGTGAATAATGACGGCCAGACTGTTAAGCTTGATGAGCCAGAGGGAATGGAGCTGCCGGAAAGGGGCTTCGATGTGAAAGATAATGGCTATCAGGCTCCGGCTGAAGATGGAAGTCAAATTGAGGTGAGGGTGAATCCTGATTCCGAACGCCTTCAATTGCTCACCCCCTTTGCAGCTTGGGATGGAAGGGATATGACGGATCTAAGACTCCTGATCAAGGCCAGCGGGAAGTGTACAACCGACCACATTTCAATGGCAGGCCCGTGGTTGCGCTTCAGGGGACATCTTGATAACATCTCCAATAATATGCTCATCGGTGCAGTGAATTTTGCCAATGGCCTTACCAATAAGGTCAAAAACCAGCTCAGCGGTGAATACGAGGCAGTTCCGGATACTGCAAGGGCATACAAAGCCGCCGGTTTGGGCAGCATCGTCGTGGGAGATGAAAACTACGGAGAAGGATCATCCCGCGAACATGCAGCCATGGAACCCAGGCACCTGGGTGTAAAGGCAGTGCTGGTTAAATCCTTCGCCAGAATCCATGAGACCAATTTGAAAAAACAGGGAGTCCTTGCCCTGACCTTCCAGGATAAATCGGATTATGACCTGATCAGGGAAGATGACAGCATCGACATCACTGGACTGGAAAACCTTGCCCCTGGCAAAGCCCTGGAAGTCAAGCTGAAGCACAGCGACGGATCAAGCGCCAGCTTCAAGGTGAACCATACCCTCAATGAAAACCAGATCGGATGGCTCAGGGCAGGCTCTGCACTTAACCTGATCAAAGAGGAAAGCCAGTCTTAACTTGGACAAGCAGGAACTTTTCATCAGAAATTTTGCCCTGCTGGGTAAATTTCTAAGGCAATTCCCCGAAAAAACAAGGGAATACCAGCGGGGAACTCGCCCCGCTTAACGAAGTATGGTTTCAGCCCTTCAGTGAGATACTTGAGAGGGAACCGGCGCTAAATCCCTGGTTCACTACCACATGGCTGAACCGATCGCTACTGGGCATTGCCCTGATGCTCGATGAGGATGTGCTTCGGGAATGGCTTAGAGCTTACGAAGCTTTACCGGTGGCTGCCGAGAATGAAAAAGTAATAGGCCTGGTTCTGGCCGGGAATATTCCACTGGTGGGATTTCACGACTTTCTCTCCGTTCTGGCCGCCGGACACCGGGTTCTTGCAAAGCTCTCATCCAAAGATGACCGGCTCATTCGTATGCTGACTGATATTATCAATAACATCGACAGTGAACTGGGAAAGCGTATTGTCCTCACCGACACCCACCTCTCAGGCATGGATGCCGTAATAGCCACCGGCAGCAATAACAGCTCTCGGTATTTTGAATACTACTTCAGGGAAATCCCCCACATCATCAGAAAGAATCGCAATGGGGTGGCTGTCTTAACGGGCCAGGAGACTGAAAGTGAGCTGATGGCCCTGGGAGAGGACATTTTCACTTATTTCGGAATGGGCTGCAGGAATATCACCAAACTCTATATCCCGGAAGATTACGATCTTAAGGTGCTGCTCGGGGTTCTGGATAACTTCATAGAACTCAGCCAACACAACAAATACACCAACAATGTGGACTATTACCGCTCCATATATCTGATGAACCGGGAACAATTTCTTGATAATCTCGTATGCCTGTTAAAAGAGGATGCTGCCATAGCCAGTCCGGTCGGTGTTGTTTTTTATGAGAGATATTCTCAAATTAGAAACGTACTGCAGGAGCTGTCGGGGCGTGAGGAGGAGATTCAGTGCATTGTATCCCTTCATCCTGAGATTCCCAACGGCATTGAACCAGGGAAAACCCAGGAGCCGATGCCCTGGGATTATGCAGACGGAGTAGACACCCTCAGATTCCTGAATGAACTGAAATGATATTACTTTTCCGTATAATAAGTGATGAGGACCAGGATTTCTACCGTGATCTGGTCATTGATGGATCGGATACCTTTCTCGATTTTCATCATGTCCTGCAGGAAAACCTGGGCTATGATGCCAGTCAGCTTGCCTCCTTTTTCATTACCAACAAAGATTGGGAAAAAGAGCAGGAAATTACCCTCATTGACATGATGCAGGAACCCGGGGTGGAAACACTAACCATGGGGGATGTGGCACTGGAGCAGCATTTCAGCAGGCTAAACCAGCGGATGATCTATGTATTTGACTTCTTCTCTGAAAGAGCTTTCTTCATGGAACTCATTGAACTGGCGGACCAGCTTTCTTCAAAAAAAACCCCTTTCATCGCAGAGGAGGTGGGAGATCCTCCCACTCAACTGGCCCTGGATCTGCTCATGAACGATGCAGCGGACGAAAGTGGGATCGGATCCTTCGAGGATGAGTATGGTTCCAATGAAGATGACCTCCGGATAGATGACCTGGATCCGGATCTTCTTGGATCAGGCAATCCTGAGGATTTCTGAGATGGAAAAAACGCTCCTGGTTCTGGCCGGCCCCACTGCCATTGGCAAGACCGCAAGCGGCATTATCCTGGCCGATCATTTTTCTACGGAAATCATCTCCGCCGATTCCAGGCAAATTTATCTGGAAACCAGTATTGGGACTGCTGTTCCATCTCCTGAAGAACTTAGGAAGGTGAAACACCATTTCATCCAGAATACCTCCCTGGAGGACCCATACAATGCCAGCCGATATGAACAGGAGGCGCTTCAGACACTTGACAGCCTCTTCAAAAAGCATGATGTGGTTCTGATGGTAGGAGGATCTGGCCTGTATATTGATGCAGTCTGCAGCGGCATTGATGACCTTCCCTCTGCCGACCCTGACCTGCGTTCCCGGCTGCAGGAGATCTTTGCGAAAGAGGGGCTGGATCCTCTGACAAAACAATTAAAAAAACTGGATCCAAAAAGCTACGATAAACTTGATCTGAAAAACCACATGCGGGTTTTAAAAGCCCTTGAAGTTTCCATTCAAACCGGAAAAGCCTATTCAGACTTCCTTTCGGGCCCGAGAAAACAAAGACCTTTCAAAATCCTTAGGGTGGCCCTGGATATGGAGCGGGAAGAACTTTACAGACGCATCAATCAACGGGTTGACCTGATGATGGAAGAGGGCCTGCTTGAAGAAGTGGAAAGTGTGCTTCCTTTACGTCACCTTACGGCTATGAAGACAGTGGGATACCGGGAATTATTCTCTTACATGGACGGTAAGGTTTCCCTGGAGGAAGCGGTGGATCTGATTAAGCGGCATACCCGGAAATTTGCCCGAAAACAACTCACCTGGTTTCGCAAAGGGAATCTCTACCAGTGGTTTCACCCGGATCAAACCGAAGAAATTGCCCATTGGGTAAAAAATCAGCAGGACTACTTGTAGAAATTTTTGTTAAAAGCCGAGAACTCATCCTTTCCCAGAACCAGTCTCCTCCAGAATGCCTTTATAAATCCGCTTCCGTAGCCCAATAACTGGGTATAGGATGTAAGGATGGCCAGAAAACCAATTACCGGGCTTCGGTTCTGTATGGAAGCCAGGAAAAAAAGCAGCACAAGGTGCAGGGCCAGGGGGGCAAAAAACCAGGGTGAAACCAGGATTCCCAGTAAAATCAAAACCAGGCTACCCAGGGTAAAAACTGCCGGAGCAAAGTGCACCAGTTTCATGGATCCCGGATGCCGCTTATGCAGGTTAATCCTGGCGATACCCGAATTATAAACCTGCTTAAAAAACTGTCGAAGTGTGGATCTTCTCTTGTGATATACAAAAGCCTCTTTGATCAGGGTAGTGCTGAAACCTGCCTCCAGGATTCTCAGGCTCAGATCCACATCTTCACCAAAGCGCATCTCTGAAAACCCGCCCGTGACCTTAAAGACCTTCCGCGAATAGCCCATATTGAAACTCCGTGGGTGAAATTTCCCCATCTTTTCAGTCCCTCCCCGGATTCCCCCTGTGGTAAGAAAGGAAGTCATGGAAAAATTAATGGCTTTCTGGAACTTTGTAAAATCGGGATGGGCCCTGTCCGGTCCTCCAAAAGCATCGGCATATTCGCTGCCGAGTCTCTCTTTTACTATCCTGCAGTAATCTGGAGGAATCACACAATCAGAATCCAGGAAAATCATGTAGTCCCCCTTAGCTTCCCTGCTTCCGAAATTACGACTGGGACCAGGGCCTGAATTTGCCTTGAAGAAATATTTGATATCCAGCCTGTCCTTGTAGGATTCCACCACCTGCAAGCTGCTTTCAGTGGAGCCATCCTCAACGATGACAACTTCAAAATCCTGATCTGACTGAAGGGTGAGGCTCTGAAGTAACTCTTCAACCTCCCCGGGCCTGTTAAATACGGGAATAATCAGAGAAATCTTTAACATCAGCTGCTAGATCTCATTCTCAATTTCATACCTGTTTCGCTCAGGTGCTGACCGGGAGATCAACTCTCCAAGAAAACCCCCGATAAACAGCAGTGATCCAATGATCATGCTGCTGAGGGCTATGTAAAAAATAGCACTGTCGGCAATCAGCCGCTGGGGTACATGTTTAAGCAGAGCTACCAGCTTATCAATTCCCAGATAGAGCGCAATTCCAAAACCAAGAATGAACATCAGGGTACCCAGCAGACCAAAGAGATGCATGGGCTTTTTGCCGAAGCGGGTCAGGAAGGCCACGGTCAAAAGATCCAGAAAACCATTTACAAAACGACTCATTCCAAATTTGGTAACCCCGTATTTACGTTCCTGGTGCTGAACCACCTTCTCCCCGATCTGGGAGAACCCGTTACCCTTGGCCAGAACCGGAATATAGCGGTGCATATCACCATAAACTTCAACGCTTCTGGCCACATTCAGGCGGTAAGCCTTCAGTCCACAGTTAAAATCATGCAATTTGATTCCGCTCACTCCACGTGCAGCCCAGTTGAACAGTTTGGTGGGGACCTTTTTTCGAAGGAAGGGATCATAGCGCTTTTTCTTCCATCCACTGACCACATCAAAGCCTTCTTCTACAATCATTCGGCGCATTTCAGGAATCTCTTCCGGACTATCCTGAAGATCCGCATCCATGGTAATCACCACATCCCCCTCGGCCTTGTTAAAACCGGTATGGAGGGCAGCTGATTTACCATAATTCCGACGAAACTGAACTCCCCTGACCTCCTTATACTTCTGTTTCAGACTCTCAATTACTGCCCAGGAGCCATCCCTGGATCCGTCATCAACCAGAATCACCTCATAGGATAGCTTATTGCTTGTCAAAACACGATTAATCCAATCACACAATTCGGGAAGGGACTCCTCCTCATTATAGAGGGGAACAACAATTGAAATATCCATCAGGCGAGTTAAAATTTATTCTGCCCCTTCAAGAGGGTTTTCCTCTTTTTTGAGGATAGCAGCCATGATCAGACCAAGAATGGAATACATGACAGTACCTCCAACTATAGTCATGATATACATCCTTTTGGGTTCAAAATTCTTTGCCATTCTTTCAATCATATCATCCATCATACTCTCAGGAATTCGAGGATTATTCATCATTTTTTCCTCGGCTGCAAGTCTGATTTTATCCAGCAGTTCAGGATCTATCACCGTATACATCAGGTAGGAATAGATGAGGGAAATAATGGAAGAAATAACACCGATTACCAGGGCCATGATAAAAAGCTGACCAAAGCGGGCAAAACCTCCCAGATACTCATTTCGATATGCTTTCAGACAGTATACCAGGACGGCAATGGCTACCAGAATACTGACCCATTGTGTCCAGCTGGCTGCATACAGGTTCATGACATAAAAAATTACACCCAGCAGGATGCCTACAAAACCTGCGATTGCTCCGTAAATGAGAGCTGCTTTCCAGAATGATGCTTTCTTTTCCATGATTGAATATTATGTTGGTTAGTTGCTACCAAAAAAACGGGCAAGCTACTTATATCGCACCGCTACAACCGCCTACCCTTGCTACCTTCCGGTCCTGGGGGAATTCAACAGGAGCTGGTCGTATAAGACTTGCCCGATTGACAAAGTTAGTCAAAAGTCCGTAAAGTCAAAAGTCCGTAAAGAAAAAGGCTTTCGACTCTCTTCACGGACTTTCAAACGCTTTTAGCTAAACCTCTGACTATTCTTTCGGCCTCAGGCTCCTTACGGTAGCACCGGCCTGCCACATCTCAGATTCCCTGATTTCTTTCAGTTCAACCTCAAGATGATCTCTGTAGTCGGATCCGCTGGTCTTTTCAAGCACAACCTTGGTCTCCGCGCCGCTTTTCACAGCCTCATAGAGGTCGTTGAATACGGGAAGGGTGGCTGCTTTAAATTTAGGCTTCCAGTCAAGGGCTCCACGCTGGGCGGTAGCACTGCAGTTGCCATACATCCAGTCCATTCCGTTCTCATCCACCAGGCGAATCAGACTCTGGGTAAGTTCTTCAACAGTTTCATTGAAAGCTTCAGATGGAGAGTGACCATTCTTTCTTAGTACTTCGTACTGGGCTTCCATGATACCAGCCAGAGCTCCCATCAATACACCGCGCTCGCCTGTAAGGTCACTGTATACCTCATCTTCAAAGGTGGTTGGGAAAAGGTAACCTGATCCTATTCCAATACCAAGTGCCAGGGTACGCTCCTCGGCATTACCGCTTGCATCCTGGAAAACGGCATAACTTGAATTAATACCTGTACCAGCAAGGAAATTACGCCTTACGCTGGTTCCAGATCCCTTAGGGGCAACCAGAATCACGTCCACGTTCTTTGGAGGAATCACACCGGTCTGCTCCTTATAGGTAACTGAGAATCCATGAGAGAAATAGAGCGCATCACCCTCTTTCAGACAGGGCTCCAGTATAGGCCATACAGCGCGTTGGGCAGCATCTGAAACCAGATACTGAATCACAGTAGCTTTTTCAGCGGCCTCAGCAATAGGAAATAGAGATTCTCCGGGTACGAAGCCATCTGCAACCGCTCTGTCCCAATCAGCCTTAAACTCAGGTGCCTGACCGATAATCACTTTGATTCCATTGTCCCTCAGGTTCAGCGCCTGGGCAGGGCCCTGCACACCATAGCCAATAATTGCAATCACCTCGTCTTTAAGCACTTCCTGTGCTTTTGAAAGGGGAAACTCTTCCCTTGTTACGACATTCTCTTCAACGCCGCCAAAATTCAATTTTGCCATTTTTGTTCTTTGTCTTTATAATTAACTATTTACTCACTAACTCAATAACTTACTAACTCAATAACTTACTAACTCAATAACATACTAACTCACTAACTCTTACTAACTCACTAACTCACTAACCTTACTAACCTTACTAACAACCCAAATCCCTAAGAGTTTAGTTCCAATCTTTTAATATGTCACTATCTCTCCGGCAGTAGCCTCGTGATGCGAATCAATTTCCTTAAGATAGGTGGAAATCTCCTTGATCTGCTTGGTCAGGGCAATACGACCTGAACGTGCAAACTGCAGAACTCCATAAGCCTCCAGTGCACGGAAAAGATCCCTGGTCTCATCTTTATGACCGGTTTTCTCCACCACAATATAATCGGGCTCTACAGTCAGAATCCTTGCATTGTGCTCCCTGATCAGTTTCTCTACCTCATCACCATTGGCGAATGCTTCAGTAGGCACCTTGTAAAGTGCTATTTCCTGGTAGACAATCTCATCAAGCGTATGGTAGAAGGCCTTCAGTATCCCGATCTGCTTCTCTATCTGCTTGGTAACAGTCTTCGCCACATCTTCGGTGGTATTGATCACAATGGTAAAGCGATAGATTCCCCTCACCTCTGATTCGGAGGTATTCAGACTTTCAATATTGATCTTTCTTCGTGAGAAAATCACGGTAATCCGGTGCAGGAGCCCAACTTTGTGCTCACTGAAAACCGATATGGTATATTCCTTTTTCATCTATTATGTTTTTATCCTTTAGAAAAGTATGTTATTTATCCCTGAATAGATCACTCAAGGCGTATGTCTGAAACAGAGGCACCTGCGGGTACCATGGGGAAGATATTACCTTCCTTTCCCACCTCAATCTCCAGCACACAGGGTCCTTCTTTGGCCAGCAGGTCGTCCAGAGCCTTATCCAGATCTTCCCTTTCAGTAATTTTCTTAGCCGGGACACCAAATCCTTCGGCAATCTTACAAAAATCCGGATTGGTCAGAAAGGTACTGGCGTATCTCCCTTCAAAGAAGAGTTCCTGCCACTGACGTACCATGCCCAGGTACTGGTTATTCAAAAGGATCATCTTAACAGGCAACTTATACTGGGAGATGGTTCCCAGCTCCTGGATGGTCATCTGAAATCCACCGTCTCCTGAAACCGAAACCACGGGGCGGTCTGGATTGGTAAAAGCAACTCCCATGGCTGCCGGAACTCCGAATCCCATGGTACCCAGTCCGCCCGAAGAAACCCAGGAATTATGCCTCAGGTGCTTGTAATATCTTGCAGCGGCCATCTGATGTTGCCCCACATCTGTAACCAGAATTGCCTCACCTTTGGTTTTTTCTGAAAGCTTATGAATCACCTCACCCATGTGCATCTTTTCGCTGCTGGGGAAACAATCCTTTGAAATCACTTTCTCCTGCTCCTGGGCTTCAAGATCACGGAAGGACTGCAGCCATTCGGAATGCTCCGCTGGTTTTATTTTGGGAAGTAAAAGCTCAAGAGCCTGTTTGGCATCCGCATTAATGGCCACATCGGTCTTTACATTTTTATCTATTTCTGCCTGGTCAATTTCAATGTGAATGATTTTGGCCTGTTTGGCATAGGTATTCAAACTTCCAGTCACCCGGTCATCAAAACGCATCCCGATGGCGATCAGCACATCACATTTGTTTGTATTGATATTGGGAGCATAATTTCCATGCATACCCAGCATACCCACATGAAGAGGATGATCTTCCTTGAAAGCAGAGATGCCATTCAGGGTATGTCCCACAGGAAGGCCGGCCTTCTCCACAAAATCCTTAAATACATCTTCAGCTCTTGATATGGTTACGCCCTGACCGCACAATACGAATGGTTTTTCAGCCTTATTGATCAGTTCAGCTGCAGCATCAATTGCTTTCGGATCAGCCTGTGGCCTTGGAATGTAAGACCTGACCTGCATTCTCTTCTTATAATTATACTCCACCTGTTCGGTCTGAGCTGTTTTGGCGATGTCGATCAATACGGGACCGGGCCTACCGGAATTGGCATAAAAAAAGGCTTTAGCAATCACATCACAAATTTCATCGGCAGTGGTGATCTGGTAATTCCACTTGGTAATCGGCATGGACACACTCACCATATCGGTCTCCTGGAATGCATCCGACCCCAGCAATGGGGCACCCACCTGACCGGTGATGCAAACCAGGGGTGTTGAATCCAGCATGGCATCAGCCAGGCCGGTCACCAGGTTCGTTGCACCAGGTCCGGAGGTTGTAAAACAAACCCCTGGTTTTCTGGATATTCTCGCGTAACCCTGAGCTGCATGAACTGCGCCCTGTTCGTGACGTACCATCACGTGCTTTAATTTATCTTCATAATGGAACAATGCATCATATACCGGCATGATGGCTCCGCCAATATAACCGAAAGCAGTATCAACGCCCTCTTCAAGCAAAGCAAGAACCAGTGCTTCTGCCCCACTCATCATCTTTCCCTGGCTGCTCTCCGTCTTTACTTTCTTTTTGGTCTCAGTTTCCATGATATTTAAGTATTTAGTTATTTTCTCTTGTTGACTTTTTCTTTAAGCTTCCAGCTTTATGACTTTAAGACTCGTATCGCTCCCCGGTCAGCCGAAGAAACCATGCTTGCGTAAGCCTTCAATGCAGTTGACACATGGCGTTCCCTCATGGGTTTCCACCCATTGGGATCCGCGTCAGCCTCCTTTCTTCTTTTTGCAAGTTCTGCATCACTCACCTTCAAATTCATACTCCTGCTTGGAATATCGATGCTAATCAGGTCACCGTCCCGGATCAGGCCAATGGCCCCTCCATCCGCTGCTTCAGGAGATATGTGTCCAATGGACAGGCCAGAGGTTCCTCCCGAAAAGCGACCATCGGTAATCAGTGCACACTTCTCACCCAGGTGCCTTGATTTAATATAGGAAGTGGGATAAAGCATCTCCTGCATCCCGGGACCACCCTTTGGTCCTTCAAATCGGATTACCACAACATCGCCAGCTTCAATTTTCTTGTCCAGGATGGCATCACAGGCATCATCCTGTGAGTCATACACCTTGGCAGGACCTTCAAAGGTCAACACCTTTTCAGAAACACCGGCGGTTTTAACGATAGATCCCTTTTCTGCAATATTTCCGTACAAAACGGCCAGGCCTCCGTCAAGGCTATAGGCATTTTTAAAATCCCTTATGCATCCACCCTCACGGTCGAGGTCAAACTCCTTATAGCGTGCGTCCTGGGAGCCCATGGTAAGGTTGAACTTTCCTCCAGGTGCTGCCGAATAAATATCTTCATTGCGGTCGCAGGAATTTTGATTAATCAGATCGGCACATTCCATGGCCTCGCCAAGGGTCTTACCATCCACTCTGGGCACATCCGGGTGAATCAGTCCGGCACGGTCAAGCTCAGCAAGTATGCCCATAATACCTCCCGCCCTGTTCACATCTTCCACATGGTATTTGGAACTGGGGGCCACCTTACAAAGAACCGGGGTGGTCCTCGAGAGGCGATCCATATCCTTCATGGTAAAATTCACTTCAGCCTCATGAGCAATGGCCAACAGGTGAAGAACCGTATTGGTTGAGCCACCCATGGCAATGTCCAGTGTCATGGCATTCTCAAAGGCCTTAAAAGAACCAATACTCCTGGGCAAAACATCCTCATTGCCATCCTCATAATAACTCAGGGTATTCTTAATCAGCTGTTTGGCTGCCTTTTCAAATAATCTTTTTCGCTCCACATGGGTAGCAACAATGGTTCCATTCCCGGGCAGAGCCAGTCCGATAGCCTCGTTCAGGCAGTTCATTGAATTTGCAGTAAACATACCGGAACAGGATCCGCAGGTTGGACAGGCCAGTTTTTCGATCTTTGTAACCATCTCATCACTTACTGCAGGATCGGCAGCCATTACCATGGAGTCAACCAGGTCGTATGCCTCATCACCATCACGTCCGGCTTCCATGGGACCACCGGATACAAACATTACAGGTATATTCAAACGCATGGCAGCCATCAGCATGCCGGGGGTAATCTTGTCGCAATTTGAGATGCAAAAGAGTGCATCCACCTTGTGGGCATTGGCCATGTACTCAATACTGTCGGCAATCAGGTCCCTGGAAGGCAGGGAATAAAGCATCCCGTCATGCCCCATGGCTATCCCGTCATCAATGGCAATGGTATTAAATTCTGCAGCAAAATATCCGGCTTCTTCGAAAATCCCCTTCACTTCCTGGCCAATGTGATGCAGATGGGCATGTCCGGGGACAAACTGGGTAAAGGAATTGGCGATACCAATCACCGGTTTCCCAAAGTGGGATTCCTTCATTCCATTTGCACGCCAGAGACTCCTGGCTCCGGCCATCTTTCGGCCCATGGTGCTGGTATGACTGCGGTAAGTAATTTTCATTTCAGTTTTATTTCCTTTTAAAAATTGAAAAAGCCATCCTCTTTTTTGAGAATGGCTTTGATATGTTATATCAACTTAATACCACCCTCAGGCCAATGCTGGAATCACCACCAGTACGAGCACCACGAGGACAATATGAAG
The DNA here is from genome assembly GCA_963713725.1 of uncultured Bacteroidota bacterium. Classification (GTDB taxonomy): domain Bacteria; phylum Bacteroidota; class Bacteroidia; order Bacteroidales. The sequence goes on along the minus strand of CAVQMZ010000015.1, from coordinate 135,481 downwards.
GCTGTTTCTTAACATAGTTTTAAAACATGTGTCAAATATATGGATAAATTCAATTCCCGCCTACAAACCTTTAAAAAAATAACATTTAATTAAGAAAATAAATCTTCATCGGGCGCACCAGGCTCTTCAGGCTCTTCAGCTCATCGGGCTCAATTTCAAGGACCTTTCCAGACTCCACTCCATCCAGTGACTCAACTGTCCTGAGCTTCTTCTCAATCTGGTTTGTTCTGGTATTTCGAAGGGTCTCCAGTGAACCTGAGGCAGAATTGAGCTGCTTCTGCACCTTACCCAGGTGCTCGGAGAACTTGCTGAACTCTGACTTAACAGCGCCCAGCACATTCCATACCTCACTGCTCCTTTTTTGAACCGCCAGGGTTCTGAAACCCATCTGCAGACTATTGAGCAGGGCTGACAGGGTTGTGGGACCCGTTATGGTGATCTCATATTTCCTTTGCAGGGTTTCGAATAATCCCGGGTGACGCAGCACTTCAGCATAGAGGCTCTCAACCGGGAGGAACATGATTCCAAAATTTGTGGTGTGAGGCGGATCAATATATTTTTCGCTGATTTCTTTTGCAAAGCCCTCTACCGAACGTATCAATACCTTCTGGGCAGCTTCAATGGCTTCAGGATTTCCCTTCTCATAAGCAGCAAGCAATATTTCATAGGATTCAATGGGAAACTTCGAATCCACAGGCATCCAAACCTCTCCGCTGCCATCCCCGGCGCCGGGCATCTTTATGGCGTACTCCACGTTTGCCTGGCTCCCCTTCTTGGTGGCCACATTTTTACTGTATTGCTCAACGGTAAGAATTTGCTCCAGTATGTTTCCAAGTTGATATTCACCCAGTACCCCCCTTGTCTTAACATTGGACAATACCTTTTTCAGATCTCCCACACCTGTGGCAATGGTCTGCATCTCCCCAAGTCCCTTATGCACCTGTTCAAGGCGCTCGCTCACCTGCTTAAAGGATTCACCAAGCCTTTTCTCAAGGGTCGACTGTAATTTTTCATCCACGGTTTTTCGCATCTCACCAAGTTGCTTATCATTATCCTCCCGAATATCTTTCAGGTTCTTTTCTATGGTTAACTGTAAATCCTTCACCCCCGAGGTAAATTTCTCCTCAAAAGATTTCATGGATGCGGCCTGCTCTTCCCTGTTACCCCTTGCCCTCTCGCTACTTTCGTTTCTATTTCGCTGAAACTCGTCCCGGATTTCTTTCTCCATGCGATCCAGGGTGGCTTCAAACCTCACCAGAGAGGTTTCCACATCCTTCATCTGGGGTTTTACATCCACACTCACCTTCTTTCTCAATCCCAAGACTATGCTCACCAGTACCAGGGCAATCAGAACAAATAATAATATTTCAGTCATCATCCAGCTTTTATACCCTAAAGATAACACAAAGAGAAAAAGGATAACTTTGTTTTTATGAGTGCGGAGAAAAAACGATTTATCTACAGCCTGGTTTTCCCGGCTTTCTTCCTCTTTGTGATTTGGGCCGTAATGATTGTTGAGAAGTCCATGGAGCTCTCCTTCTACCAGGGAGGGGTTTTTCCAAGGAGAATCTCCGGACTGAAGGGCATCCTGCTCTCGCCTATGATTCATGGGGGCTGGAAGCACCTGGTGGATAACTCCATGCCTGTGTTTTTTCTGAGCCTGGCCCTATTTTATTTTTACCGGGATATTGCTTACCGTATCTGGCTGCTCATCTATTTCATCGGGGGTATTCTGCTCTGGGCTGTGGGTAGAGAAGCCTACCATATAGGGGCATCCGGACTGATATACGGTTTGGCGACTTTCCTGTTTTTAAGTGGCGTGATACGGAAGGTCAGGTCACTGATGGCCATTTCTCTACTTGTGGTCTTCTGGTATGGGGGAATGGTATGGGGCTTATTACCATTTGATTACGAAGTCTCCTTTGAGGCCCATATTACGGGGGCAGTATCAGGAGTGATTCTGGCTATTTTATACCGCGACCAGGGACCTGTGCCCGAGCCCTCGCCTCTTTTAGACGAAGAGGATGACGAGAATGACGAAAGGTTTGAAGGTTTTGAAGGCGCTGAGGGTGCTGAAGGTGCTGAGGATGCTGAGGTGCTGGAAGTGTGAGGGTGTTGAGGGTGTTGAGGGTGTTGAAGATAGATCTCAAATCCCTAAAGCCTAGCCCTGCCGGGCTTTCCACTGCTCCTTCAGAAGGGCAAAAAGATGCTCATCCAGCAGCTTACCTTCCTTCATAACCGTCTTCTTAAGGATGACTTCCCTGGTAAAACCACACTTTTCCAAAATTCGCATGGAGGCATATTGTTCTGGAAGATTGTGGCAAAAAGCCGTAACCATCTTGTTTCCTGAAAGGCATAATCCACCAGTACAGACACTGCTTCGGACATAATGCCCTTGCCCCAGTGAACTTCAGATAGCCAGTAGCCAATTTCTCCATTGTACCGGTAAATATCCTTTCCACCAAAAATCCCTATCCCACCTGCTGCCTCACCATCGATTTCAAGGGCAAGTATCAGGTCTGCCCGATTCTCAACTACCTTTTCAAGCCACTTGCCTGCATCACTCAGGGTATAGGGAAAAGGGAAACCATCCCTGAGATTCCTGGCCACATTATGGTTATTGGCATGTTTTGTGAGAGATTGGGCATCTTCGAGGCGCCAGGGCCTCAGGCAGAACAGCTCTTTCTCCATGATGGGAAGATGCATGGAGTCAAAATACAAAACTGGTATCGTTTTTTGAGCAATTATGCTACATTTACGCCGATTATTGCTGAGCATATGTTTGTTAAACTCTATGAAAAGAACCCGGACCAGAGGCAGATTGACAAAATCGTAAACCTGCTTCGCAACGGTGGCGTGATCATTTACCCCACAGATACGGTATATGGGATGGGCTGCGACATTACCAAGGCAAGGGCAGTAGAGCGCGTGGCACGAATTAAAGGCATCAAACCAGAAAAAGCCAGGTTTTCATTCATTTGTTCTGATCTGCGACACCTATCAGACTATGCCAAGCATGTAGATAATAATACATTCAAACTTATGAAGTCGTGTATGCCGGGCCCCTTTACCTTCATACTTACGGCCAGCAACCAGGTTCCCAGAACCATTAAACAGAATCGAAAAACCGTGGGAATCAGGGTTCCCAACAACAACATCATCCTTGAAATCGTCAGGCAACTGGGAAATCCCATCCTTACAACCTCATTGAAAAAAGACGACGAAATACTCGAATACCCAACCGATCCCGAACTGATCTACGAAGAATATCGCGATTATGTGGATGCAGTCATTGATGGTGGATATGGTGGCTTGATCCCTTCAACTATTCTGGATTGCAGTGGGGATGAGCCTGAATTAATTCGAGAGGGACTGGGTGAAATTGATCTGCAATAATATCTTATGGAGCTGGATTTTCTCCTGTATCTTTGCTAACTTGTATCACCCAAACCATTTCACAACATGAAAGATACCATTCAGGCCTTTGTCGATGATAAGAACCTTGCCATTGTGGGAGCTTCATCCAACAAGGACAATTTTGGAAGATACCTGATAGCCGAACTGCTTAAACTGAACTACAGTCCCATCCCGGTAAATCCGAAATATGATGAGGTTGAAGGTATTCATACCATTCCCTCAGTAAAGGAACTTCCTCCCGATATTAAAAATGTAATCCTTGCAGTTCCTTCCAGTCTTACCGAAGAAATTGTGGATCAGTGCATTGAAACACATATTAAACGCGTCTGGATGATTCGTGGCATGGGTAAAGGCACCTATACTGAAGCTGCCCATAAGAAATGTATGGAGCATGAAATCGAAGTTGTTTATGGTCTTTGCCCCATGATGTTCATGGGCGAGGGCATGCACAAATTCCATTTCTGGCTCCGTAAGCGTTTTGGTAAAATGCCAGCCGAATTCCTGATCTCACAGAACTGAATCAGCGCCTCCAGAATATGGGGGAAAACAGCACCAGCACTGTAAAGAGTTCAAGCCTCCCTACCAGCATAAGAAAGGAAAGAAACCATTTCCCCGCAAGAGAGAAGTCTGCGTAGTTCAGGGCAGGACCTACACCACCGATACCCGGGCCAATGTTCCCCAGGGTAGCAGCTACAGCACCTATGGATGTATCCAGATCGTTGCCCATAACTGAAAGTATTCCCATGGAAATCACGGCAATTATCCCATAAAAAGCCATGAAGGCCAGGACATTGGTTACGATCCGCCCCTCAACCGCAAACTTATTTAACCTTACCGGAATAACCGCATTGGGGTGTATCATACGCTTGAGCTCCATTGTGCTGTTTTTCAGCATAATAACAACTCTCATGATTTTTGGACCTCCCCCTGTGGATCCGGCAGAACCTCCAAAAAACATCAGGATGAAAATAAGGACCCCCAACCAGGGTATCCATCTAAGATAATCATCAGTAGCAAAGCCTGTAGTTGTTATTATGGAAACAACCTGGAAGATGGATATACGGAAGGATTCTTCAAGGCCCCTCTCAGAAGTCAGAAAAAGACCAAAGGTAATCAAGAGGGCAAAACCCATCACAAAACCCAGATACCATTTGAATTCCTCATCCTTCCACACTTTCTTAAATTTGCCATGCATGGCAAAATACGCAAGTGTAAAATTGGTTCCGGCCACAAACATAAAGAAGGTAATCACGTAATGGATATAGGGCGAAGACCAGTAGGCGATACTGGCCTGTTTGGTGGAATATCCCCCTGTTGCCATGGTGGTCAGGGAATGACAAAGTGCATCAAAGAATTTCATTTCACCAACCCACAATAATATGGTTTCCAACGACGGTAAAGAGTAAATAGATAATCCACAGACGCTTGGCTGTATCCTTTACATGAGGATGTAACTTATCAGGGGTCGGACTGGGTACCTCAGCCGAAAAAAGCTGCATGCCCCCGATCCCCAGGAAAGGCAGAAGGATCAGGGTAAGAAGGATGATTCCCATACCTCCCAGCCACTGTATAAGACTACGCCAGAACAATACCCCATAGGAAAGATCTTCAATATTGTTCAGGATGGAAGCCCCTGTGGTTGTAAATCCTGAAATGGTTTCAAAAAATGCATCTGTAAATGACGGGATGGAGCCGGTAAGCAGAAAAGGAAGTGTACCAAAAAGTGAAAAGACAATCCATCCACCGGTAACGATCACATAGCCATCCCTGGTGTTTAGTTCGATGGCTCTTTTCCAGTTGGTAAAATAAGCCAGAGCCCCAATCCCGGATGTGATGGCTCCAGATATGAGAAACTTCAGCGCATCCTGATCCCCGGCAATCAGAGCAACGGGAATGGAAAACCACATGAAGAAACCCTCGGTGAAGAGGATCAATCCGATAATCCGGAGAATAGTCCGCAGATTCAGCATCTCTCTAATTGAAAAACTTTCCGATGGTATGTATGACTCCCGGTAGTGCAAATATGACTACCCTGTCATAGGGTTTAATCACAGTCTCACCATGGGCAATAAAGGCATTTTTTCCCCGGATCACACCTCCGATTTTCGCTTCCCTGGGGAAGTCAATCTCCGCAAGCATTCCTTTAGTGGCAGGGGAATCAGGTTTAACCACAAACTCCATGACCTCTGCCTCCGTTCCTGTCAGGCATTTTATACTGGATACCTCCTCCGACATGGTGAAGCGGAAAATGCGACTGGCAGTAATCAATTTCTTATTGATAATGGTATCAACCCCTATTTTTTCGGCCAGGTGTATATAGCCCATATTCTCCACCTCGGCTATGGTCCTTTTCACCCCCATCTGTTTGGCAAGGAGACAGGATAGAATATTGGTTTCGGCATTCTCGGTCACCGCAATAAAAGCATCCATTTTATCCAGACCTTCCTGTTTGAGAAGTTCCATATCGGTTCCGTCACCATTGATGACCAGGGTATTATTCAGAATATTTGAAAGTTTATAACTCTCTTCCCTGTCTTTCTCAATGAGTTTAACGTAGTGTTGCTTTCCAAGTGCATCCGCTGTTTTACGGCCAATACGGCTCCCCCCCAGGATCATAATGTTACGAACCTCAAACTGCTTTTTGCCGGAATATTTGTAAAGTTCCTTCAGTCCCGCCTTGGAGCTGATCACATAGACCAGATCACCCTCCTCAAACTGATCATCTCCGGATGGAACAATGGTTTGCCCGCCCCTGGTAATGGCAACAGCACGGTATTCAAGGCTCTTTTCGTTCGGTGAAAGATCCCGTAAGGTTTTATTAATAATGGGAGCTTCCTTATCGAGCCTGATCACATACATATGAAGCTTTCCGCCGGAAAACTCAACCATTTCGGTACTTCCGGTTTCTGCCAGAAGACCGACGATCTCCTTTGGCTGCAATTTTCTCAGGATAGATCATGTAGTCAACCCCGAGATTTTCAAATAGTTCCTTGTTTGCGGGGAGAAGGTATTCCTGGTTGTCGATGCGTGAGATGCATTTTTTAGCCCCAAGTCTTTTGGCGAGTATGGCCGCGTTTATATTAACGTCCTCGGAATAAGTTACCCCGATAAACAGGTCTGCCTTGTGAATTTTCGCCTCCTTAAGGTGGGCAATTGAATTCGCATTCCCTTCAATGGTAAGTAGATCTATGGAACTGCTTACTACTTTAAGACGCTCCCGGTCATTATCAATAACTACCAGGTCGTGTTCCTCGCTGCTTAGCATCTTGGCCAGATGCTTCCCCACCTCACCAGCTCCCGCAATAACAATGCGCATTTTTATAGAATCTTTTCAGGGGCAAAATAACAGATAATTGTCCAATTCAACGAATGCTTTTGCCTTTTTTTAATCGTGCAGGAGGAAAGCACCCTGACTGGCCGTGTTATAAATACAAATTCCCCTCTCCCTCAGATCCCTCGAATACCACCCCCTGCTTGAGCCATCCACCACAATATTCCTGAATTTAAATGGGATAGCCGGGCCAGATAACCCGGGCTCACCGGATAGGAGCAAAATATCGTAATCAAGAGCGGATAGACGTTCCATCTCTTCCTCTTCAACAGATCCTGAAAGCATCATAATCCGAAAGCGGCTGTTGCCCAGCATCCATTTACCCGGACCAGCACAAATCGCCGTACTGATCCCACCCTGAATTTCCTCCCCGGGGGATTTTTCATCCAGGAGCATAACCGATCCCTCAATACGTCGCGCTCCCCAGGCCTCAGCCAGGTGGCGATCCATCCAGACCAAAGTTACGGGATCATCTGAGAGAATATAATGGTCTACCACCCGCCCCTCCCTTAAACTAAGCATGCTTCCACCCCTGAAGTGAGAAATCTGAACTTCAGCCGAAAGCGAAGAAGCAGAGCTCTTCATACTAAGCCATAATCCAAGAATGCAACAAAAAAGAAGCGAGAGATAAAGTAAGATCCTGCCCTTATTGTTCAGGAAAAGGATGAACAGAGCGATGAGGATCATCAACACAAATGTGGTAAATCGGTCAAAATAAAGTCCGCTAAGTGCCGAGCCTGGAAAATTTGCAATGATTTCCATGAGGGAATTCATAACTCCCCCTGCAAACATCAGTATCGAATTGGCAGCCCCCACAAGCAGACCCGCCAGTACCAGGGGTGCTGAAATTACAAATACCGTTATGATAATACTAAGCAGAGGCACTGCAAACAAATTGGTAAGAAGCGCATAAACCGGAACCTGGTGGAAATAAAAGATCACAAGGGGAAGGGTTCCCAGCTGGGCAGAGAAGCTGAGCCCGGTAGCTTGCCAGCACCAGCGAATCAATCGGTTCCCGGGATGCCAGATTCCTGCAAGCACAGGATTGAGGGTAACAATGGAAAGGATGGCAGCATAGGATAGCTGGAAACCCACATCAGTCAATCTGCCCGGATGAATCAGAATCAGGATGAACATTGAAACCAGGATGGCATTCACCGAATGCCCCCTGTGACTCATGATCCTTGATAAGGCATAAAAAGTAAACATGAGCACAGATCTGCTCACCGATGATGAAAAGCCCGTTAAATAGGCATAGATCCATAGTATTATTATAATCAAAAGGGCCCTGTAGATTTTCTTTCGCCCAGGCAGAACAAACGAGAGAATACCATTCAAAACCCACCAGATAAGTCCCACATGAAGCCCGGATACAGCCAACACATGCATGCCACCAGCCTGGGAAAAGCTGTGCCGAAGATCTTCACTTAATCCTGAGCGGTCTCCCAGGCAAAGGGCCTTAAGCAAAGCTGTGTTTTTATCAGGCCCTTTCCAGGTTTTTGAGAGCGTCCTTCTCAGTTCTCCCGGACCTGGAATCCTTCCCCCGCCATCCTCCAGTTTCCTATGGACACCGGCAATGCTATCACAGTAGAGCCTGTACCAGCAATTTTTTCTTTTAAGGATCAATGCATAATCAAGCTCACCGGGGTTTCCCGCATTCCTGACGGGAAACAAATTTCCGGACATAATCCACACCTCCCCCACCTGTGGCTCAGAAGATAGAGCTGATGGATACATATACGCCTTTATGATATTGGGGCATAAGTATATGGAATCAGCAACACTGGCCATTCTAAGCTCCAGCCCAAAAACCAGTCTCCCATTCTGCAACACAGGATCATCCCTGACCCTTCCTTCGATCAGCACATGTTCCCTGCATGGTATTCCAGGACTCACAGGCTTATCCAAAGCTCCAACTCCAAAACCCGCCAAAAGAAAAAGCAGAAATATAAGCGGTGAAAACATCCATCGGAAGATCCTGGGATTCCTTGCCGAAAGCCGGTAACTCAGAAAGGAGCTAATCCAGATAACAAGGGAAATAAAGAGTGTTTTTGGAGGGCTCGTTTGAATAAAACCCGTGTAAGTGAGCAGCGATCCCAGGGCAAAGGGAATCAAGACCTTAACTACGGGAACATGTCTGAGATTAATCATCCGGAAAATGTCCTTCTCAACATATTAATGGAGTAAACGAGAGTTTATCTGCCAATCTTTTTAAACTTTCTTTGAACTTTCTTACCTTCCGGTAGTTTTATAATACAGAACAAAACCCTTAATAGAATTCAAATGGCAAATCTTACGACACAACACATGGGGGTAGCCCTGAAAAATCCTCTGATCCTTGGTGCCAGCAATCTGGTGAATAACCTGGATAAACTTAAGCAGGCAGAAAAAGCCGGAGTTGCTGCGGTAGTTTACCGTTCCCTCTTCGAGGAGCAAATTCAGCTGGAAGATTATGAAATGAGCAGTCAACTTGAGGCTTTTGACGAGCGCAATGCTGAAATGATCTCATTGTTTCCCAAAATCGAGCACGGCGGACCTAAAGAACATCTGCACAATCTGAAAAAAGTAGTGGACACCCTTTCAATACCGGTATTTGCAAGTCTGAATGCTATCTACAAGGAGTCCTGGGTGGAATACGCCCTTTCACTTGAAGAAGTAGGAGTCGCAGGACTTGAGCTTAACTTCTTTTCAGTACCCCGCGATTTTGACAAATCCGGACACGACATCATTGCTCAGCAAATTGAGTTTCTGAAAGCAGTTAAGGCTGCGGTAAAGATTCCGGTTAGTATTAAGCTGAGTCCTTTTTACACCAATGTACTGAAAACGATAAAAGACTTTGACGAGGCAGGAGCTGATGCTTTTATACTTTTCAACAGGCTGTTTGAGCCAGACATTGATGTGGAAGCCGAAAAGCATGTATCCCCATGGAATTTAAGCACACACAGCGACCACAGACTTTCCATCCGTTATATCGGGCTTACCTACGGAAACCTGAATGCCAGTGTGGCAGCCAATAACGGAGTCTACGAGGGAATGGACATGGTAAAAATGATTCTGGCCGGGGCAACTGCAGTTGAGTCAGTAAGTACATTCTACCATAATGGTGTAGAATATGCTGAAACCATGCTTAAGGAACTGGAAGACTGGATGGACCGCAAAGGTTATGACAGCATCGAAGCTTTCCGCGGAAAACTGAGTAGCAAATCCATCAACGATCCTTTCGTATACAAACGCGCTCAGTACATCGACATGATCCTGAAATCTGAAGAGTATTTCACCTTCTAGGTGATCGTTCGATAAATCTAAGATTTAAGGCTGCTTCTTTCGGGAAGCAGCTTTTTTTTATTCCATTTTCCGTGCCCTGACCATATTCTCAGTCAGCTTCCGGAACAGATTAAGGAAGTTGCTGCGTTCCTGCTCGGTAAAACCCTGGAGCACATCCTCAATGTAGGCATCGTTCGAGTAGTTTATGGTTTTACATACTTCTTTGCCCTCATCGGTCAGGTTGAGAAGGGCTTTCCGACGGTTTTCCTCGGGAATTTTCCGGTCAATCAGATCCATTTTTACCAGTCCGTCCACCGTCCTGCTCACCGTACTTTTATCAAGATCCAGCTTTTGCGCCAATTCTGAGACTGATATCTTGCTGTTGTGTCCAATTTCCAGCAGAGTATGGCACTGGGCCAGACTCACACCGTTACAGCAAGATGCTGCATTCTGATAGAAAATTTCCCGCTCAAATACCCGGATGGTTTCCCTGACTTTATTTATATACTTCTTTTCCATCTTCTTTTTTGACTTTACTCAGATTCGCTTTTTGCTTAACAACAGTTGGTGTCGCCCCCACAATCACAATTTGGCTCAGTCCCTCTAAAGTAGCCGTAAATCACAGCAGCTGCACAGCCCACACCCTGCTTCACTTTGAGTGCACCCGGGCTGCAATTGATTTCACAGGCACCACATTCCATGCATCTATCGCGGTCGATAATGTCTGCCTTATTATCCACCATTTTGAAAACATTGTGGGGACAAACCTCAACGCACATCCTGCACCCTATACAGAGAGAAGTATCATATTCCAGTGTGCTTACGTTTTTTAAATAGATCTGATTATCCATGATAAATGAATTTAGAGATGACCAGCAAAACCAGTCCAATGCTTGCCATTACAATCTGAAGGGGAACAAAAAACTTCATTTCTTTACGTACTCCGCTCAGGGAGGTATAGGTACTGGCCCCTGTGAAGTTCATGGCCAGAAAGGAGGAAACTGCAGCTGAAATCAAAGCCCAGGCAATCAAAGCCATGGGTGCTAACTCTAAAGCTTTCAGTAAATACAGTCCCATAAATGTTAGAATTCCCGCAACAAGCCCCTTTCCCCCAAATTGTCTGAAAGGGAGCCAGGGAAGCAGGGCGGGACTCAGTACCGCTCCCGTAAAATAAGCCATCAATAGAATCAACCAGGCGATGGGTGCTTCTTCCATAATGAGCTGAAAGGAGTATCCGCCCCGGTGAAGGCCCGCAAGAAGACCAAAGAAAAGCAATCCAATAAGCAGATATTTCAGGAAGTTTACAGCCTCAACGGGAGTTAATAAAACACGATCCTTGAAAGAAAACTGAACAGTGCGCATAAGGTCATCCTTCTTATAACCGGCCGAGATATAGGTCCTTATATCTTCAGCCCGGACAGGTCCGAATCTGACAGAAAAACCTGTCCTTTCCTTCACCTTATGCGCCGAAACACCCGGAGCTCCAAGCTGCGGGACAATGACCCTCTTATGTGAGATGCAGTTACGAAGTCCAGATTCATTAATCTGCCGGATCAGTTCATCGGTACCGAAGGTCCCCTTCCCCGCTGCACACCAGACATTGATGCCATAGGTTTCCAGGACAAGGATCCAGGCATTTAATCCCTTCAGGCTTCTTCTTACAATATCAAAGCTGAGTTTGTAATTGGCGGTAACAATAACTTCGGAATCCGATCCCGGTTTGCCAAGTTTGTAAAGTCCGGCTTTTACCCGGTAACGATTCCTGCCTATGGAGGACCTGACACGGATTGCGCCCATGACATCCGCCCGGGTCCAGGTGGAATCAACTTTCGGCGGACTGATAAGGGTGAGATTGCTAAAATCCATGATAGTTTCATAATTAAACTGTTGCAATATACAACTTTTGTATTACAAAACATAATAACAGGTAATCTTAATCAGAAAAATTAAGGCTTCTTATTTCTTTGGGTAGATGATCTTGTAGTCGCAATCAACCTTGCCCCTGCTGATGGACTTCAGGCGCGGGGTCAGTAATTTTCTTTTGATGGGGCTTACCTTATCTGTAAAAAGTTTTCCATCCAGGTGGTCATATTCATGCTGAATAACCCTGGCTCGGATACCCGTGTATTCTTCCTCATGAAGCTCCCAGTTTTCATCGTAATACTCAATGCGGACGTTTTCAGGACGAGCTACTTCCTCCCTGAGATTGGGCAGACTCAGACAACCTTCCTCAAAGGCCCAGGAATCACCCCACTCTTCAATAATATAGGGATTGATAAAAACCTTTCTGAAATCCTTCAGTTCCGGTTCATCATCATTATTTTCTGCCATTGGGGTGGTGTCAACCACAAAAATTCTAATCGATTTGCCCACCTGGGGTGCCGCAAGACCAACTCCGTCACTGGCATGCATGGTTTCAAACAAATCTTCAATAAGTTGATCCAATCCTTCAAAATCCTCGGGAATGTCCGGAGCAACTTTTCGAAGCACTGACATCCCATATACGTATACCGGTAATACCATTCTGTTTTCTTATAATCTGATCTAAATAACGCCTAAGAGCCTGGATTGTTTTGCCTTTCCATCCACGATTGAAGAATGAGCGATGCGCTGATCTTATCAATGTTCCCCTTCACCCGGCGTTGCGACTTTTTCATGCCTCCTGCGATCATGGCATCCATGGCCATTTTAGAGGTAAATCTCTCATCCATCCACTCCACTCTGACTCCGGGAAAACGCTTTTTAAAAGCCTGAACGAAAAAACGCAAGGGCCTCATGGATTCCGAATCGGCCCCGTCGCTTTGGGTGGGATGTCCCACCACAATGGTCTTAACCTCTTCCTTTTTGAAATAGTCTTCCAGGTATAGCATCAGTTCATGCGTAGCAACTGTTTCCATGGGAGAGGCAATCATCTGCCCGGGATCCGTCACTGCAATTCCTGTTCGCTTTGTCCCGTAATCGATGGCAATAATCCTGCTCAAATTTTTGAATTTGGTCCCAAAGTTAGTAAAACTACCTCTCAAGGATATACCTTTTCCCTAAAATCAAATGTCACAGATGTGTGACATTTGATTCTGGATGTGAGACAATAGTGATGATTGGAAGGAAATAGAAATATCCTACCTCCTGATTTTATGACACTTACAATCACCTCCTACTTTACAAAAGCGATTCGCCAAAGTAAAAAAAACCTTATGTCACAAAGGCGTGACATTTAATTATGCGTAAGATGGTATATCTGTCCCCGCCAAAATGCCATGCGCATCACAACAAAAAACCGCCCGGTTTCCCGGGCGGTCTCTATCGTATTGCTTAAAGCTGGCGAAGCCAGGTTAAGCGAGGCGCTTAATATCCCGAACTAGCTCGAGGCTGAGAAATCAAGACTGGCCATTCTAACATAGCTATCATAACGCCATTTGGCATTATTCTGAGCAGCTTTGAACAGCTCCGCAGCTTCAGCAGGGAATGCTTTCTGCAGTGAAGTGTAGCGAACTTCTGATTTCAGGAAACCCTGGAACTGGTCCCACTGGGGATCCTTGGAATCCAGGATGAAAGGATTTTTCCCTTCTGCTTCCAGCATAGGATTATAACGATACAGGTGCCAGTAGCCACTCTCAACAGCCAGTTTGGCTTGTTGCTGTGATTTACCCATACCTGCACGCAGACCGTGGTTAATACAGGGTGAATAGGCGATGATCACAGAAGGTCCCGGATAAGCTTCAGCTTCTCTAATTGCCTTCAGGTACTGACTCTGGCTGGCTCCCATGGATACCTGGGCCACATAAACGTAACCGTAGGTCATGGCCATCATACCAAGGTCCTTTTTGCGAATCTTCTTTCCGGAAGCCGCAAATTTGGCCACCGCACCAACAGGAGTCGCTTTGGACGCCTGTCCGCCTGTATTAGAGTAAACCTCGGTATCCATTACCAGGATGTTCACATCTTCGCCGGAAGCAATTACATGATCCAGCCCGCCATATCCGATGTCATAAGCCCATCCGTCTCCACCAAAGATCCAGCTTGACTTTTTAACAAGGTACTGCTTTAGACACTTAATTTCCTCAGCTATTGCATGAGGCTCACTTTCAAGTGCAGTAAGCAAATTAGCTGATGCCAGCTTAGAGCCCTCCAGATTCGCCATATTCTCTATCCATGCAGTGAAAGCCTCCTTTGTGGCAGGTTTTACTTCATCCATGGCGGCAATCATTTTGTTCTGGATGCGTTCGCGGTTCTTATTAATACCGGTAGCCAGTCCAAAACCATACTCAGCATTGTCCTCAAACAGGGAGTTGGCCCAGGCAGGACCCTGACCCTCTACGTTGGCACAGTAAGGAGTTGAAGGAGCAGATCCACCATAAATGGAAGAACAACCAGTGGCGTTGGCCACGATCATCTGGTCTCCAAAAAGCTGGGTAATCAATTTGATATAGGGAGTTTCACCACAACCGGCACAAGCTCCGGAGAACTCGAAGAGGGGTTGAGCGAACTGACTGTTCTTAACGGTCTGTTTCTTATCCACAAGGGTATCCTTGTAGGAGATCTCCTTGATGAGGTGATCCCACCTTGGAATCTCAGCTTCCTGGCTGGCCAGGGGCTTCATCTCAAGGGACTTCACCTTGGAAGGACAAACGTCGGCACAGTTTCCACAACCGGTACAGTCCAGAACCGATACCTGGATTTTGAATTCCAGACCTGCAAAAGCTTTACCATTTGCCTTAATGGTTTGGGTTCCCTCAGGAAGTGCCTTGGCCTCTTTCTCATCGATGAGGAAGGGACGGATGGCAGCATGGGGGCAAACATAGGCACACTGGTTACACTGGATACAATTGTCGGAGATCCACTCAGGTACATCAACTGCAATCCCGCGCTTTTCATACTGAGATGTACCAGCGGGAAAGGTTCCGTCTTCGCGACCTGCAAATGCGCTTACAGGAAGGTCATCACCGGCCAGGTTATTGATGGGCTCAACAACATTCTTTACAAATTCGGGAACAGGACGGGCATCTGCTTTCTCAGCATCTGCTCCAAGCTTGCTCCAGGCAGGATCGACCTTAACCTGAGTAACTGCTCCACCTTTTTCAACAGCGGCAAAGTTCATATTTACCACCTCTTCACCCTTACGCCCGAAACTCTTGATGATGAATTTACGCATCTCCTCAACAGCCTGCTCGTAAGGAATAATATTGGCGATCTTAAAGAAGGCCGATTGCATGATGGTGTTGGTACGGTTACCCAGTCCCAACTCCTGTGCCAGCACGGTGGCATTGATGATGTAGAATTTAACCTTATGATCGGCCAGCTGCTTCTTCACTTTGTTGGGAAGGTGCTCAATGGTCTCCTCTGGGCTCCATATGGAGTTCAGCAGGAAGGTTCCTCCGTCTTTAATTCCCCTGAGCATGTCATACTTTTCCAGATAGGAAGGGACATGACAGGCTACAAAATCAGGCTTTACAACCAGATAGGGAGAACGGATGGGTGAGTCTCCAAAACGCAGGTGGGATGTTGTAATTCCACCCGACTTCTTCGAGTCATAGGCAAAATAAGCCTGGCAATACTTGTCTGTGGATTCACCGATAATCATGATGGAGTTCTTATTGGCACCCACTGTACCATCGGAACCGAGACCGTAGAATTTACCTTCAAAGGTTCCGGAATCACCAAGGGAAATCTCGGGAAGTAAGGGAAGCGAGGTAAAGCTAACATCATCCACAATACCCACAGTAAATCTGTTCTTGGGCTCGGCCATCTTCAGGTTGTTGAAGACTGAAATCATCATGGCAGGAGTGGTATCCTTGGAAGAAAGACCATAACGGCCACCTACGATCACGGGCGCATTCTTTTTTCCATAGAAAAGATTCTGGATATCCAGATAAAGCGGTTCTCCATTGGCTCCCGGCTCCTTTGTACGATCAAGTACAGAGATACGCTTCACCGACTTGGGAAGAACATCCATAAAATACTTGGCTGAGAATGGCCTGTAAAGGTGAACGGAAAGAAGGCCAACCTTTTCACCCTTGGCGTTCAGGTGGTCAACCACCTCTTTAAGCGTTTCAGTAATGGAACCCATGGCAATGACAATGTTTTCCGCATCATCAGCGCCATAATAGGTAAAGGGCTTGTAATCACGACCAGTCAATTTGTTAATCTCCTGCATGTAGGCATTAACCTGATCGGGAATTACATCATAGAATTTATTGGCGGCTTCACGAGCCTGGAAATAGATATCAGGATTCTGAGCAAGACCACGGGTTACGGGATGCTCTGGGTTCAGTGCATTATCCCTGAATGCCTTCAAAGCATCCATATCCAGGAGGCCAGCGAGGTCATCCTGGGCTATAGCTTCCACCTTCTGAATCTCATGAGAAGTGCGGAATCCGTCAAAGAAGTGCAGGAAGGGAATCCTGGTTTTGATAGAAGTCAGGTGCGCAACAGCAGCAAGGTCCATTACCTCCTGCACGCTACCTGTAGCCAGCATGGCAAAACCGGTCTGACGCGTGGACATTACATCACTGTGATCTCCAAAAATGGAGAGCGCCTGCGCAGCCAGGCTTCGGGCAGAAACGTGAAATACTCCTGGAAGTAGTTCACCTGCCATTTTGTACATATTGGGGATCATCAGCAATAATCCCTGGGAAGCAGTAAAGGTAGAGCTCAAGGCACCACTCTGAAGGGATCCGTGCATGGCGCCTGCAGCGCCTGCCTCCGATTGCATCTCAACAACCTTAACGGTCTCACCAAAAATGTTCTTTCTGCCGTTGGCCGACCACTCATCCACATGCTCCGCCATGTTGGAAGATGGAGTGATGGGATAGATGGCAGCTACCTCACTGAACATGTAAGCAACATGCGCTGCCGCATAATTGCCATCACATGTCATGAAATTCTTCTTATTCGCCATGTTATTTTACTTATGTATTTGAATTACAACTAGTTAACTATATAGACTTGCGTCACCCAAAATTAGCATTTTAGAACAAAAAAACCCACTGTATCAGGAATTTAAAATCATTACAGATAAAAGAAAATAAAAGCCTCAGCTAACAAAAAAAGTGACGGAGTTGCCGTCACTTTTTTATATAAATCTGTTAGATAATTTAATCGCTGTTCATGGAAATCAGGAACTCCTCATTGGTCGATGTTTTCACCAGTCGGTCACGCAGGAATTGCATGGCCTCCACCGAATTCATATCCGATAGATAATTCCTGAGAATCCAGATCTTATCAAGCATGGGCTTATCAAGCAGCAGGTCTTCGCGACGAGTACTTGAAGGATTGACATCCACAGATGGGTAAACCCTCTTGTTGGAGAGTTTCCTGTCCAGCTGGAGCTCCATATTACCTGTCCCCTTAAATTCTTCAAAGATCACTTCATCCATTTTTGATCCGGTCTCAGTAAGAGCCGTGGCAAGAATAGTCAGTGAACCTCCGTCTTCTATGTTCCTGGCAGCACCAAAGAAACGCTTGGGCTTCTGCAGGGCATTGGCATCCACACCACCCGAAAGCACCTTACCGGAAGCCGGGGATATGGTATTATAGGCCCTGGCCAGCCTGGTGATGGAATCCAGCAGGATCACAACATCATGACCACACTCAACCATACGCTTGGCCTTTTCCAAAACAATGTTGGCAATTCTTACATGCCTGTCAGCAGGCTCATCGAAGGTGGATGAAATTACTTCAGCATTTACACTCCTTGCCATATCGGTTACTTCCTCGGGGCGTTCATCGATCAGCAAGACGATCATATATACCTCTGGGTGGTTGGCAGCAATTGCATTGGCCACATCCTTCAGAAGAACGGTCTTACCGGTTTTAGGCTGCGCAACGATCAAACCACGCTGTCCCTTCCCTATGGGGGCAAACATATCAACAACCCTTACTGAAAGGTTGTGCTGACCATTTCCCACAAGGGTGAACTTCTCTTCAGGGAAGAGAGGGGTCAGGTAATCAAAGGGAACACGGTCGCGGATGAAATCCGGACTGCGGCCATTGATGGACTCCACTTTAATAAGGGGGAAATACTTTTCGCCTTCTTTGGGAGGACGAATGGTTCCCGTCACATTGTCACCGGTTTTAAGACCAAAAAGCTTGATCTGGCTCTGGGAAACATAAATATCATCAGGAGAATTCAGGTAGTTGTAGTCTGAAGATCTCAGGAAGCCATAGCCATCGGGCATAATTTCCAGCACGCCTGAATTGGTAATGATCCCTTCGAAATCATACTTATCAACTTCTCTGGGCTGCTGTTGCCTTTTATAATTCGGATTTTGATTTTGATTTCGGTTGTCGCGGTTGTCGCGATTGTCACGGTTGTCACGGTTGTCACGGTTGTCACGGTTGTCGCGATTGTCGCCACGATCCTGGCGATTCCCACGATCTCCCCTGTTTTGGGGCTGACGTTGGGGCTGGTCGTCCCCTTTCTTGGAGGCATCACCCCTTTGCTGACGGTCACCCTGACTCTGGTTTCTGGGACCTTTTCCACCTGCTGACTCATTGGCAGGGTTGCCTGATACTGAGGCTTCAATTTTTGCCGGAGCTTCAGTGCCTGCTTCGCCTGAAGACTCTGTGCCAGCCTTATTTTCTGCAGACTTGGCACTTGCGTCGGCCTCCTGAGCCTGTGGTTTTCTAGCCTTCTTTGGCCTGCCAGGCTTTTTTCTCTGGGGTGCAGTGGCTTCAGCAGAAGCTTCAGCTGACACTTCCTTTGCTTCAGTTTCTTTCCTGGAGCTTGACTTTTTTGGGCTTGGTTTTTTAGGAGCATCTCCCTTTGGGCCCTCCTTCTTTGAAGTTTTACTTTCAGATACGGCAATGGCCTGGGCATCGAGGATCTTATAGATCAGATCCTGCTTTTTAAAAGATTCTACCCTTTTGATTTTTAAACCCTTAGCAACATCTTTCAATTCTGCGAGAAGTTTTTGATTCAATTCAAGAATATCGTACATATAAATATGGTAATTATGAAGTAATCCACTAAAAGATTGGTAACTCTAGTCGTTTTGAAATAAAACAGATTGGAACAACAGTTCGTTAGAATGGAATTATAGTGCAATATTACAGGAATTAAAGTGAATTACCAAAATAAAATGGGTTCAAAGAAAAGCCCGGGTTTGGTATCATGATAAGTTTATCTATATTTAAGTTCAATTGAATTAGGTGGTTTTCTAATTAAATTGTGTAACAAAGCCTGTATTTTGTACGTATAACGAATCCCAAGAAGGCTAGGCATGAGACAGCTCAAGATCATTAAGCAGGTCACCAACCGGGAAACCCCCTCTCTTGACAAATATTTGCATGAGATCGGTAAAGTGGACCTGATTAATGCAGAAGAAGAGGTCGATCTTGCGCGAAGAATCAAAAAAGGGGATGCCGTAGCCATGGAGAAGCTGATCAAAGCCAACCTCCGTTTTGTGGTTTCCGTCTCCAAACAATATCAAAATCAGGGCCTTAGCCTGCCCGACCTGATCAATGAGGGTAACCTGGGCCTGATTAAGGCAGCCCAGCGTTTTGATGAAACAAGGGGATTTAAGTTTATCTCCTACGCCGTATGGTGGATTCGTCAGTCTATTCTTCAGGCTCTGGCCGAACAGGCCCGTATCGTGCGCCTTCCCCTGAATAAAATTGGCTCCATCAATAAGATTAATAAGACTTTCGCGGAGCTGGAACAAAAATTTGAGCGCGAACCTACAATCCTCGAAATCGCCCAAACCCTTGAACTTGCTCCAGAGGATGTAAAGGATGCCATACGAAGTTCAGGCAGGCATGTTTCCCTGGATGCCCCTCTACAGGACGGAGAGGAGGGCAATATGTATGATGTGCTGCTCAATAGCGAGACTCCCTCTCCCGACCGCGGATTGCTTAATGATTCCCTTCGCAAGGAAATAGAAAGGGCACTCAGCACACTCACCTACCGGGAAGCCAGTATCATCAGGCTTTACTTCGGTCTAAATGGAAAACATCCCCATACCCTGGAGGAGATTGGAGAAGAGTTTAACCTGACCCGGGAAAGGGTCAGGCAAATCAAAGAGAAAGCCATCAAAAGGCTAAAGCACACCACCCGCAGTAAAATTCTTAAGAGTTATCTGGGTTAATACGCTTGATTAATTCAACTTATCTGTCCTGATTTAATCCTTTTTAATAATGTCTCCTGCACTTGACTTGGATGATCTGATCACCTGGGCATCACCCCTGTAATGGATATTACCTGCACTGGAGGCACTCATGGAAATTTCATCAGTGGCATAAACCCTTGCATCACCCGCACTGGAAACGTCCACTTTTACCTTCCCGGCTTCCAGGTCGAAGGCATGCAAATCACCGGCACTGCTCAGAGATGCATTAAATACATCGGCCTTCCCGGCCAGCTTAGCATCCCCGCTTGAGCTGATGCCCAGGTCAATTCTGTTTGCTTCCACATCCAGTGTAAGGTCTCCTGCACTGCTGACTCCAAGTTCCAGGTCATCGCAGTGAAAAAGGGTCTGCCCTTTACAATCGCCTGCACTGCTGATCTTAAGCGAAGTAAGCTCAGGAAGGGTCACATACACCTTTTTGGATTTGGCATTCCGGATATTCACCCTTTCCGTACCCACCTCAAGCATACGTCCATTCAAACTTGTTTCAATGACATCCATCAGGTTTTCGTCAGCGACTACCCTGACTTCAAATTGGTCGCCTTCACTGAGAAATACATCAATTCCCGAGCTGACCAGCACTCCGGTAAAACCGGAAATATCCCTGGTTTCTTCCTCAACATTTCCGTTTCCGGAAATCCCGTTGTTCCAAGCACCATCAATAACACAGGATGTGCTCATCATTGCAAGGACTGCAAACCATAACAATGTTACTTTTTTCATTTGTTCTTTTATTATAAGTTAGTACCTGGCTGGAACTATGTATAAAGACGCTGGAAAAACCAAAATGTTACTCTACCTCCAAAACTATACCTTTCAGGTACTCACCTTCAGGATGATAGAGACTTATGGGATGATCGGCCGGCTGGGTAAGCTGCTGCAGAATCCTGACATTTCGTTTGGCATTGGCTGCAGCCACAAAAACCGACTTTCTGAAATTCTCCTTACTTACCGCCTGTGAGCAGCTGAAGGTGAACAGGATGCCTCCCGGAGCAATCACCTCAAAAGCCCTTTGGTTAAGACGTTTATAACCCTGCAGCGCATTACTTAAGACATTCTGATGCTTGGCAAAGGCAGGAGGATCAAGGATGATCAGGTCATACTGATCTTTAATTTCCCTGAAGTAGGAGAAGGCATCCACAGCAAAGGCTTCATGATTGCTGGCCCCGGGATAGTTCAATTCCACATTCTCACGGGTCAGGTCAATGGCCTTACCCGAGCTGTCTACCGTGTGAACGAGTTCAGCTTCACCCCCCATGGCATAGACTGAAAATCCGCCGGTATAGCCAAACATGTTTAATACTTTTCTTCCTTTTGACCAGGATCCCAGCATCCTTCGGTTCTCTCTCTGATCAATGAAAAATCCGGTTTTCTGACCCTCTGTCCAGTTAACTCCAAAACTAAATCCATTCTCACGTACGATACCCTTTTCTGCATCTCCCAGGAGAAAGCCCGATCGATTATCGATACCCGGCTTATCCGGAAGGGTCGATTGGCTCTTATTATATATGGTGTGGATTCGCTTCCCTCCCACTTTCTCCAAAGCCGCCTTGATGGCCTCTAAACTTTTGTACATTCCAATGGAATGCATCTGAATCACTGCAGCACCCGCATAGTAATCCACAATCAATCCAGGCAGTCCGTCTCCCTCGGCATTCACCCAGCGGAACACATTGGTCTGCTCCCCGTCCACTACACCCAGTTTTTCCCTGAGCTTCCATGCCCTTAAAACCCGGTCATCCCAGAATTCCTGGCTAAACTCCATCTGCTCGAAACTGAGTACCCTCACTGCAATGGAGCCCTGCTGATAATGTCCCGAGGCCAGGAATTCATCCTTATTGTCATAAATATCCACGATATCACCTTCCCTTTGCGGTCCGTGTATCTTTTTAATGGCACCTGAAAAGACCCATGGATGAAAGCGCCTGAGCGACTGATCTTTACCCGATTTCAAAACGATCTTAGTACGTTCACTCATTGTTATCTGGATAAGGTATTTCTCAATTCATAATAGATCTCAAGACAGATCCAGGCATCTGTGGCAGCATACCTGAGCTGGGCCTCTGTGAGTATATCTGCATCCCAGTTGGAAACCTGCTGGGATTTTGAAATGCGGTGTCCCAGCACAATGGAACTTAGCTTTTTCAGGCCCTTCTCCCAAATATGGAAGGCCTCCACATAGGATTGAAGATCCAGGAATCCGCCGGGTTCAAATTGAAAGTCACAGCGCATCCTTCGGATATCATCACCCAGTCCCGTTCCCACCTTAATCACATCAGGATTGGAAAGTAGTTTTAGCAGTTCTGCAGGATAGCCCATCTTGCTCACACGGATCAGCCAGGCGTGATTTACAGACGAAAGCTGAATCAGAGATGTGGGGTAAGAGGTGCCCTTTTTAAAGGCAGGCCTTGTCTCGGTGTCAAAACCCAGAATGGACTGCTTCAGTAAATGGCTTCGATGGCATCCTGGAATTCATCTTCGTTCTGAATCAGAGTAATGGGCCCTTCGTACTGGATCAGATCAAGGGCGGCCACTTCTTCGTGGCTTATCTCGCTTTGGTATAATTTCATTCTTCTGTGGGATCAAGACCTGCAACATAAAGGTCATGCAGCGCGGAAAGTGAACGCAAGAGCTTTTTACCCCAGTGCTCCATAAACCTCACCTTTACCTCCCATATAGAATCATTCATAAGTTCCTCCAGCCCCCTGCTGTAGAGGGAAGTAAAATCTCTGAGCTCCTGGTAAACATCAGCCAGGTCCTCGGATATGGTATGGGTCACCAGGTCAGAGCGGTCAAATTCATCATCTTCGGCCGGTCGCAGTATTTCATTATGGGGCCCCAAAAGAGCCAGAATGCGCTGAAAAACCTCCGCCCACTCCTGCTCCGAAACACTGGGTTCAAATCCCGATTCATCCTGTGGTTCTGTATCCCCCACTTTCAGCATGGTCATGGTAAACCAGCGAAAGATGATTTATGGACTCTGAGATAAAAAGCTTGCCAGTCTTATCTTTTAAGTCTTCCAGAAAAGTAGCAGTTTCATTGGCAGCCCTTACAAAAGTGACTACCTCATCCGAATAAACAAAGTTTTGGAGTTCTTGCGGATTCTCAATCATGCGGCAAAGATAAACAAAAGCCCTTAAAAGTCAGGCTGCCTATTTCAGGGCAATTTTCAAATCCTTAGTACGAAGTAAGATGCCCGATTCAATGAGGTACTCCACTACAGTGATCACCTGAGGCGGATCCGCATCCATGGTTTCCATGGCGTCCAACAGTGTATCAAGATCCATTCCGCCATCCTCCAGGGCTTTTACAAGGGCCTTCTGCAGCTCGATGAATCCCGGACTTCCCGGTTTTAGCTCTTTTTTTCCCACGCACACATCACAACGGCCACAGCGCGGACTTTTCAGTTCCCCGAAATAACCCAGAAGAAAGACATTCCGGCAAAGGTCTTCCGAGGATGCATAACGGATCATTTCCCTGAGCCTTTTTTCATACCTGTCTTTACGGAACTTATAACGTTCGGGCGAGATCAGGAGATTGTGATTATCAAGACGTTCCTCCAGAAAAACAATCACCGGGTATATTTTTGCGGGGTATATAGTAAATGATCTGCCTTGATGCCAGAGTTTTAAGATAATCATATACTTTCCGTGGTGGCAGACCCGAACGCCGGGCAAGCAGCGATTCATCAATCCTCACGTAAGAGGAAAACAGGCCACTGTAAGAGCGAAGCAATAATTTTATAAAGACATCAAAATCCTTATTTTTTACCTGAAAGCCATAGAGCTCATCCCTCCCTGTCCGAAACATAATCCTCGAGGGATTGTTGAAGGCATCAGTCAAAGCAATATATCCCTCCCTGGCCAGAATATTCAGAGAGCTGTTTGCCAGCAAGGAGTTGAGTTTGTACTGGTGCAGAAAATCGCCAAACTCAAAATCATACTGCTGCCCCTTTCCACTGCCAAGGGGTACCTGAAGGAAGTTTCCAAGGGCAGAATATATCTCCCTGATTTTCGGAATTCCGGGAAAGTTGACTTCCATCCTCTGCTCTGCTCGTTTTACATCAGCTTCGCTGAAAAGGAGAATGGCCCAGGATTTTTGTCCGTCACGACCCGCTCTGCCGGCCTCCTGAAAATAGGCTTCAGGATTGTCAGGAAGATCCACATGCATCACAAAACGCACATCGGGCTTATCAATACCCATGCCAAAGGCATTGGTGGCCACCATGAGCCTTGTGCGCGAGCTGATCCATTCCTGCTGTTGCCGTTCTCTCTCATCCTGCTTCATCCCGGCATGATAGTAGCCGGCCGGAAAGCCCTTTTCAGCCAAAACCTGGGCAATCTCACGGCACTTTTTTCTGCTCCGGGTGTAGATAATGCCAGATCCCTGGATATTACCCACTATTTGAATAAGCTCCCGCATCTTATTCTCGGTCCTTCTCACCACATAAGCCAGGTTTTCCCTGTTGAAACTTTTAGACAGCAGGTTCTCCCTGCCAAAGCCAAGCTGCTTCTGGATATCGGTACTGACCTCGGGAGTGGCCGTTGCGGTAAGCGCAAGAATGGGTACCCCTTCCAGGACCTCCCGGATTTTTTTGATCTCCAGGTAGGAGGGCCTGAAATCATAGCCCCACTGAGAGATGCAATGGGCTTCGTCCACAGCAATCAGGTTCACATTCATATCCCTGATCCTGGCCCGGAAAAGATCTGTCCGCAACCTTTCCGGAGATACATAAAGAAATTTGAAGTCCCCGAACACGCAATTATCCAGTGTAATTGCAATTTCATTTCTGCTCATCCCGGAATGAATGGCAGCGGCCTTAATCTTTCTGCCCAACAATTGATCAACCTGGTCTTTCATCAGGGCAATCAGGGGGGTAACAACAACGCAAATCCCGGGCATGGAAAGGGCAGGCACCTGGAAGGTCAGAGACTTCCCTCCCCCGGTGGGCATAAGGGCCAGCGTATCCTTTCCCTCCATTACGGAGACGATAATCTCTTCCTGCAAAGGACGGAATTCAGAAAAGCCCCAAAATTCTGATAAAATTGCATGAATATCTGCAAAATCAGCTAAGCTTTTTTTTTGTAATTTTGCCACATTTAAATTTAACCAAATAATCATACAATGTCATTCGCCCAGGATAAAATTGCATTTGAAGGAATTACCTTCGACGATGTACTGCTAATACCGGCCCATTCCGAGGTCCTGCCCAGGGAAGTTGATATCAGAACTCCCTTCTCCAGGAACATCATGCTGAACACTCCCATTGTTTCGGCAGCAATGGATACGGTAACTGAAGAGAAACTGGCGATCACTATTGCACGCGAGGGCGGCATTGGGGTCATACATAAAAACATGCCACTGGAGGAACAGGCCCGTCAGGTAAAAAGGGTAAAGAGGGCAGAAAGCGTGATGGTGCATGAACCCATTACCATCAAAAAAGACGGAACCGTCCGCGATGCTCTGAACCTTATGAAGGAATACAAAATCGGTGGTATCCCTGTTGTAAACGACGATTTTATACTCATTGGAATCGTTACGAACAGGGACCTTAGATTCCAGCTGGACATGGACCTGGCCATTTCCGAGGTGATGACGGGCGAAAATCTGATTACAACCACTAAGCAGACCGGACTGGCCGAAGCGGCGAAGATTCTGCAAATGCACAAAATTGAGAAGTTGCCGGTAGTGGATGCTGACAATAAACTCATCGGACTTGTCACCTATAAGGATATTACCAAATCAAAGGACAGACCCAACTCTGCAAAGGATGATAAGGGCCGTTTGCGCGTAGCAGCTGCTGTCGGCGTTTCACCTGATATTCTGGAGCGGGTAACAGCCCTGGAGGAGGCCGGCGTGGATGCCATCGTGATCGATACGGCTCACGGTCATCACATTGGCGTGATTGAGAGCTTAAAAAAGGTGAAAGCAAAGTTTCCCAATCTTGATGTGGTTGTGGGGAATGTCGGAACCGGCGAGGCAGCTAAGGCACTGGTTGAAGCAGGAGCCGATGGGGTGAAGGTAGGAATTGGTCCCGGGTCCATTTGTACCACAAGGGTCATTGCTGGTGTGGGCGTGCCTCAGTTAACGGCCATCTACGATGTAGCCAAAGCTATTAAAGGATCAGGTGTACCTGTTATTGCCGACGGAGGAATCCGCTATTCGGGCGACATTGTGAAGGCACTTGCTGCTGGCGCTCATTCAATCATGGCCGGCTCGCTCTTCGCAGGAGTGGAAGAATCACCCGGAGAAACGATTATATATAATGGTAGAAAATACAAATCCTACAGAGGCATGGGATCACTTGAGGCCATGCAGCACGGATCCAAGGACAGATACTTTCAGGATATGGAAGACGATATCAGGAAACTGGTTCCCGAGGGCATCGCTGCAAGGGTACCCTTTAAAGGAAGCCTCACTGAGGTAATTTACCAGATGATGGGTGGATTACGGGCCGGTATGGGGTACTGTGGAGCCGCAAGCATTTCGGCCCTCCAGAATGCCCGCTTCACAAGGATCACCAATGCAGGAGTCCAGGAAAGCCATCCCCATGATGTAACCATCACCAGGGAGGCTCCGAATTATAGCAGATAATATTAACCAAGACCATTCGTTTTAAATAAAACTTTTTAAATAAAACTTTGAATATAGAAATGAGAAAAAGCACACTCTCTTTTGTCCTGGCGGCTATTGCAACACTGGGACTTTACAGTCAGGAAATACCCGTATTAATGACCATAGCCGGTGAAGAGATCACCCTGCCGGAATATGAGCGGATTTACAAGAAGAACAACAACGAAGCGTCATTGAACAAGCAGACTCCTGAGGAGTATCTGGACCTGTACATCAATTTCAAACTGAAAGTGATGGAGGCCGAATCTCTGGGAATGGACACCACAAGCAAATTCATCAATGAACTGGAGGGCTACAGAGAGCAACTGGCAAAACCCTACCTGATGGATGAGGAGACCCGTGAGATGTTGATAAGGGAAGCCTATGAAAGGGCCAAATTTGATGTAAATGCAAGCCATATCCTCATTAAGATGCCCGCTAACCCCACACCTGAGGATACACTGGCCGCCTATGCAAAAGATATTGGAAATCAGAAACAGAATCCTTGGCGGAGAAGACTTTGAAACCGTTGCCCGTGCCACCTCCGAAGATGGCTCTGTAAAGCAGAATGGAGGAAGCCTGGGATATTTCACCGCATTCTCCATGATCTACAGTTTCGAAAGCGTTGCCTACAACACACCCATTGGAGAAATCAGCATGCCCTTCAGAAGCACTTACGGATATCATATTCTCAGGGTGAACGATAAAAGGCCTGCGCGTGGTCAAATTAAGGTGGCACATATATTTGTTCGCACACCTCCCGAGATGGATGAGGAAAAGAAGGAGGATGCATTTTCCAAAATTCAAATGGTCTATGACAGCCTCCAGCTGGGTGCAGATTTCGCGCTTATGGCCACCCGATATTCGGAAGATCCCACATCTGCCAAAAACGGGGGAGAAATACCCTGGTTTGGAACAGGCCGGATGATTCCTGAGTTTGAGGATGCCAGCTATGGAATTGAAAAGTAAAGGAGAATATTCCATGCCCTTCAAGTCATTCTATGGATGGCACATTGTTAAACTCATAGATCGCAAGGAAATAGGCAGCTATGAAGATATGTTGCCCGACCTGCAGGAAAAGGCCAACCGGGGTGACAGGATGCAGGTTCAGACCGATCGTTACGTTGAACAAACTAAAAGTCGAAAATGGCTTCACCGAATTCCCGGAAGGAATGGAAAAAGTATATGCAGCCATGGATTCATCCCTGCTCAAGGGAGATTGGGCCGGTGGTGCAATCACCCTGGACTCATCACCGCTTGTTCAGGATTGGAAAAAAAACCATCAGCACCGGTGAATTCGCAATGTACATCGAGGAAAAGCAGCTTAGGGGGAAATCAAGGCATATCCAATCCTATGTGGATGAGCTCTACGCCCAGTTCATAAAGCAGGAAGTGATTGCCTACGAAGAATCCATCCTGCCGGAAAAATATCCCGAATTCAGGTATATTTTTGAAGAATACCATGACGGGATTCTCCTTTTCGACATCATGGATCAGAACGTCTGGTCAAAGGCCGTTTCAGATACCACAGGGCTGGAAGCCTTCCATAAGAGTCATAAGAATGACTATATGTGGGGAGAGCGCTACGATGCAATGATCCTCACCTGCACCGAAGATTCAGATCTGGCAGGTATCAGAAAAGCCAAGAAGAAAATCATGAAAGGACGTTTGGATGAGGATGCACTGAACCAGGCATATTGCGCCAGCGACACCGTACCATGTATTAGTCTTGAAAACATATTGGTGGAAGCCGGGGTAAATGAACAGGTGGATGCCCTGAATGGTGTCCCTGGAATTGGAGCAGTGGCAAACACCGACGGAACCAGCACCTTCGTGATCCTCAAAAAAGTGAGAGCCCCTGAACCTAAAGCCCTGGATGAAGCAAGGGGACAGATTACATCTGACTACCAGAACTACCTGGAGAAGCAATGGATTGAAGAGCTCAAGGCCAAATATCCCGTGGAGGTGGACCAAACGCTGCTCTCCGAAATCAAACCCTGATTATGAGCAGAGCCCTGGTATATATATCACTGTTTATTTTGGCTGCAAATGGATGTACGCTGATTTCGCGGACCAATCAGGAGGAGCCCCTTGCCAGGGTATTTGACGCCTATCTCTATCCTTCCGATCTGACTGATGTGATACCTGAGGGCACGCTGCAAGAAGACAGTATCATCCTGGCCAAGCGTCATATCGATACCTGGGTAAGGGACCAGCTGATGCTTGGCCGGGCTGAACAGGCCCTGACCGAGGAACAGAAGGATTTTGAAAAACAACTGGCCGAATACCATCGTTCATTGCTGATTTATTCTTTCCGGCAAAAGTTGTTGAATCAGAAACTTGATACCCTCGTCAGTGCAGAGGAAATTCAATCTTACTATGATGAGAACAGCAGCAATTTCATACTCGGGGAAGACATCATTAAGGGAACTTACATTAAGGTGCCCCTGTCGGCTCCACGTATAGACCAGCTGAGGAGATGGTCCTATACAAACCAGGAGGAGGATCTCAATAACATTGAGAAGTATTGCTTTTCTTATGCAGAGCATTATAACGACTTTAATGATAAATGGATCAATTTTTCCCTTATTAAGGCTCAGCTGCCCATGACCATCAGTGCTCCCTCACGCTACCTGGCCTATAACAAGAACATTGAAACCACCGATCAGGAATTCCGCTACTTTCTTCATGTGAGCGATCACCTGCCCGAAGGAGAAATGACCCCACTGGAGATGGTCTCCGATAACATTACAAACATTATCCTGAATAAAAGGAAGATCGAGTTTTTCCGCGACCTGGAACAGATGGTGTACAGTGATGGAGTTGCCAAGAATCAGTTTGAAATATATCAATAAGATACAAATGAAGCGCATTACATATATCATATTAGGCATCATGTTCTCAGTTGCTGCCACAGCCCAACCCGTAATCATAGACAGGGTGGTAGCTGTTGTGGGTGATTTCCACGTGCTGCAATCAGACATTGAACAGGCCTACCTCCAGATGAAAATGCCGGGGAACTATGTTCCTCCCAACGCCAGGTGTGAGATTTTCAACGGGATGATCGAACAGAAATTATTGATGGCCCAGTCTAAAATTGACTCTGTGGAGGTGGGAGCCGACCAGGTGGAGATGCAAATGGAATCCCGGCTGGACTACTTCATTTCCCAGTTTGGCAGTGAGGATGAGATGGAAGACTATTTTGAGAAGTCAATCTTCGATATCAAGGATGACCTCAGGGAAGCCATTAAGGAACAAATGATTACCCAGCAGGTTCAGTCTTCTATAGTTGAAGGCGTTTCAACTACCCCGTCAGATGTAAAGAGCTATTACAGGTCGCTGCACGAGGACAGTATTCCTTATATCAATACCCAGGTGGAAATTTCACAGATTGTAGCCTATCCATCCTACTCTGATGAGGCAATTTTCCTGGTAAAAGAAAGGCTGCTTGAGTTGCGAAAGCGTGTTATGGAAGGAGAAGACTTCGGAACCCTGGCCGTTCTATACTCGGAAGGACCCAGTGCCCCCAGACGGGGCGAACTGGGATTTATGATGCGGGCCGAACTGGACAAGGCCTATGCCACCGAAGCCTGGTCTCTGAAACCCGGGCAGGTCTCCAAAATTGTTGAAAGCTCCTTTGGATACCATATAATCCAGATGATCGAGCGACGGGGCGACAGGGCAAATACGAGGCACATCCTGATGAAGCCAAAGGCTGATGCCAATGCCAAACAAAAAGCCATTGCCAAACTGGATAGCCTGGCCAGTGAAATCAGAAGTGATTCCCTCCGCTTTGAGATTGCTGCCAAGCGTTATTCTGAAGACGAAAGAACCAATATGAATGGCGGTTTGATTGTAAACCCCCAGACCCAGGCTGCCAGCTTCGAACTGGATCAGCTTCCCACCAAGGATTACTATATGATCCGGAATATGGAGGTTGGAGATATCACCGATCCCTATGAATCGGTGGACCATAATCAGAAGGTCTGCTATAAGATCCTCGAACTGAAAAGCAGGACAGAGCCACACATTGCAAATCTGAAACAGGATTACCTCCTCTTGCAGAACCTGGCCCTTCAGGCAAAAAACATGCAGGTAATGGAAGAGTGGTTCACAGAAATGAAAGGAAAGACCTACATGCGTATTGATGATTCTTTCAAGCAATGTGCTTCCTTTGGTGAACAGACCTCACAGAGATGATCATAACCCGGCATAGGCGTGTTTCACTGACCTGCATCCTGATCATCTGCACGCTGCCGCTATCCCCGCTTTTACTTTCGCAGAAATTAAAAAAGCTGGAAATCATGAACGCGGAACTCACCGCATATGATATCAAGCTGGGGAAAGATGCCCGGAAGCTTCTGGGTAATGTACAGCTGAAACACGAAGATATCATAATGTCTTGTGATTCAGCCTATTTCTACTCCGAAACAGGCTCAGTGGATGCTTTCAGTAATGTGAGAATTTCTCAGGGAGACACCCTTACACTCACTGGCGATTTCGCCCATTATAACGGGGAAACCAAGGAGGCAAGGGTGAGGAACAATATTATATTGAAGAATAAGGAAAGTACCCTGGAAACCGACAGCCTTAACTACTACCGGACCGAAGGCATTGCAACCTACCATGGAGGCGGGGTTCTGATTCAGGAGGACAATCAGCTGACCAGTGGAAGGGGGCGCTTTCTGCTGGATAGGGAAATATTTTTCTTCATGGATAGTGTCGAAATCATCAATCCTGATAACATCATTTACACCGATAGCCTGAAATACGATTCCCAGAACGAAAGATCCTATTTTTCCGGACCCACTGAGATTTTTAATGATGAACGTTACATCTATTGTGAAAACGGGTGGAATGATATGAAGGAGAACATCTCTTTCCTGACCGACAATGCATACATGGAGCAGGATGGCCGCATCCTGCGCGGAGACACCATTTATTATGAGGCTAATGCAGGATTCGGACGGGCAAAATCAAACGTCAGCATGGTGGATTCCGTTGAAAATATGACACTGAAAGGGAACTACGGACTCTATTACAGTGAAAACGAAGCCATGATGATTACCGATTCTGCCTTAATGATTCAGGTGGACGGTCCCGATACCATGTATGTGCATGCCGATACGCTCAGGTCCTTTCAAAATACCGACTCTCTGGGTGTCGGCAGAATCCTTCAGGCTTATTACAAGGTTAAAATCTATAGGCCCGACCTGCAGGTAATGTGCGACTCACTGATCTACATTGAATCCGACAGTGCCTTTGATTTCTTTGGAGAGCCCGTTCTTTGGGCTGAAGAAAACCAGCTCACTGCCAGTCAGATCCGGGTAATTATGAAGGACCAGCAACTCCAAAGAATGGAGATGACCGGGGTTGCCCTGGTCATCAGCGAAAAGGATTCCACAAAATACGATCAGATGAGGGGAAAGGAGATGACCGGATACTTCGTGGAGAACCGGCTAAGCAGGATTAAAGTTACCGGAAACGGACAAACCATCTACTATGCCACAGATGAAGATGAGATTGTAGGGGCCAACAAGACCGAATGCAGTGATCTGGTCATCTATTTAAAAGACAATAAAATATCAAAGGTGTCATACATGACAAAGCCAGATGGCACTTACTACCCCCTGGAACTTTTCCCTGCAGGGGAAGCTATTCTCAGTGATTTTAAATGGGTGGAAGAATGGCGTCCAAGAGAATATATGGACGTATTCAGATGGAAATGATCAATACTCGTCTTCGTTGAAGAAGAAATCATCCTTGCTTGGATAATCAGGCCAGATATCCTCAATACTTTCATAAATATCACCTTCATCCTCCATCTCCTGAAGATTCTCGATAACTTCCATGGGTGCACCAGATCTGATGGCAAAGTCAATGAGCTCATCCTTGGTTGCAGGCCAGGGAGCATCTTCAAGTTTAGAGGCTAGTTCGAGGGTCCAGTACATTAATCGGCAAATTAAATTAAACTTTTAAGCTTGTTCCGAGCCGCAAAATTAAAAAAAAAATTAAAACTTACAACTTTGTTTTCCAGGCTTCCTGTTGCACCCCCATCTGGTCTGCAATTATTCTTGATAAAACGAAGAAATAATCCGATAAACGGTTGTAAAATTTTATCACATCTTCTTGAATATCAACCTCCTGCCCCAACTTCAGGATAGTCCTTTCACATCGCCTGCAAACTGTCCTGGCAATATGTGCCTGAGAAACCGCCGGGTGTCCTCCAGGAATTAAAAAGGAATGGAGAGCTTCAAGGGAAGCATCCATCTCATCAATTCGCTCTTCCAGAAAGCGAACCTGCGCCTCGCCGATCACCGGAAAATCAAGGGGATTGAAATCTTCATCAGCAGCCAGGACCGAAGCGGTGGCCATCTGTATGTCCAGGATGTCCAGCAAATCTTCCCTGCTCTTTTCATCCTCCAGCAGATCGCGCAACATGGAAGTATGAGCCATTAACTCATCCACAGTCCCGTAGGCCTCAATTCGGGAGTGAAACTTTGGTACCCTTCGTCCCCCAATCAACGCGGTACTGCCCTTATCTCCTCCCTTGGTATAAATCTCAGATTTCCTTACCATTCTTCAAATCTTTAATATACCCTCAGGTATCCGGATTTTCGTTGATCTCAATTTTATCAATCTCCCCATCAAGCAAACGGATGATCCGATGTGCATACCTGGCGATAGACTCCTCATGGGTCACCAGGATGATGGTATTTCCACGTCTGTGGATCTCGCCAAACAATTTCATGATATCCACTGAGGTTTTGGAATCAAGGTTACCCGTTGGTTCATCGGCGAGAATGATCGAGGGATTGTTAACCAGGGCCCTGGCCACAGCTACCCTCTGCCTCTGTCCACCCGACAACTCATTGGGACGGTGGTCCATCCGGTCAGCCAGGCCCACCTCGTCAAGGGTTTTTTTGGCCAGTTCAACCCTCTCATTTTTGCCCACTCCTGCATAAACCAGGGGAAGGGTTACATTTTCAAGGGCGGTATAGCGTGGAAGCAGGTTGAAGGTCTGAAAGATGAACCCAATTTCGCTGTTGCGAATTTCAGCGAGTCTGTTATCATCCATTTTACTTACATCGGTTCCATTGAGTATATATTCACCACTGGTGGGAGTATCCAGGGCACCAATCAGGTTCATCAGGGTCGACTTACCCGATCCCGAAGGCCCCATGATGGCCACATACTCGTTGCGCTTTATCTCTATGTCAACCGAACGCAGGGCTTCCACAGTAATTGAACCTATGTAGTAGTTCTTGACAATCTTATCCAGGCTTATGACAGTTTCCATAATCTTTAATCTTGTATACGAAAGTAATTAATCTCGAGTAGAATTAATTCAAAAACAACTAAAACTTAATTTTAATATCTGCTTTAGCCAGGTCCTTGCGTAACAAAAGGATTCCCACCTGAAATAAGTCCACACTGACCCTCACCTCCGGCCATGAGATGAGCTCTTTCCATGCCTGATTCATTTCCTTCGACCAGTATATATCATCCACAATCAAAACAGCTTCCTCACCCCTTCGTTCACTGGCATGATCTATGAGTTTTCTTGCATATTTCAGGGTGGCCTCCCTGCGGTGATTCCCATCCATAAAAGCTACAAAGCGCCCGCCGGTCAGAGCAAGTAAATCATCCAGTTTCTCCTCCATTTCACCACAATAAACAGCAACCTGTCCATAGCTGCTGCCAGAAATAAGTTTTCCGGCAAAGGAAGCCCGGTATTCGTTTCCCTCAATGCTGTATAGGGCTGCATCCCGGCAGCCCGCGGAAAGATAAAGTGTACTCAGGCCCAGGCCCGTACCCAGTTCAAGGATTTGCTCCGGTTTAAACCAGTGTACAATCCTGTAAAGCAGGGCCCCGTATTTTTCTGAAACCGACGACCGGTGCACAAAGGAGGCCACACTCCGCTCACCGGAAGCATTCTCCCGGGAGCAAGCCACCCGGGAGGCTGCCCCCGGTCCGGTCACCGGAATCATTGTCCTGTCTCTTTTCAGCTTCCGGTGGATTTCCACAAGCTCGCAGGGCACCAATTCCCCGGCACCATTAAACACGACCTTATTCACAAACTCGAAGAGGTAGGGAGAGTGGATGCCATGCCCCTTACGCTTTCCCAGGTAAAAGAGGTGATTTATGTATTTTCGGATTCGCCAGAACATGTGGAGGCTTTCATGTAAAATGCTAATTTTACATAAATTGCTCCACGCATGCAACAATATTTAAAACAGGACATCAAGTTTCTGCCCGGAGTGGGTCCAAAGCGTGCAGAATTGTTGGAGCAGGAGCTGAACATCCGAGTTTATGAAGATCTGCTCACCCACTACCCCTATCGCTATGTGGACCGCAGCAGGTTTTATAAAATCTCGGAGGTTACATCAGATATGCCTTTTATCCAGATTCGGGGAAAAATCCACGGGTATGCCTCCGTGGGCAAGGGCAGGGGAAAGAGACTAAGGGCTGATTTCAGGGATGATAGCGGGAGGGTAGAACTGGTGTGGTTTAAGGGGGCCAAATGGATTCCGGAAAACTTCCCGATTGGAAAAGAGCTGGTGGTTTTCGGACGACCGACGGTTTTCAACAGGAAACTGAACATTGTACACCCCGAGCTGGAGGATCCGGAAAAAAAACATGCGGTCCACTCCAGCCTACAGGCTGTTTACTCCACCACTGAAAAACTTAAGGATCAATATATTACTTCCCGAACCATCAGCAAACTGATGGCCAACCTGATCAGGGGACTGCCCAAAAAATTTGAAGAAACCCTTCCCTCCTGGTTGCTGCAATCCCTGAAACTGGTGAACCTGGATACGGCCATGCGGCAGATCCACTTTCCTGACAATACCAGCCAGTACAAACAGGCCGAGCTCAGACTCAAATTCGAGGAACTCTTTTACATCCAGTTGAATATTCTTCAGGGTAAAACCGAGCGTAACCGGGTCTTTAAGGGCAATGTATTTGAGCATGTGGGCGAAAATTTCAATACCTTCTACAGGGATCACCTCCCCTTTGAACTCACCGGTGCACAGAAAAAAGTAATGAAGGAGATCAGGAGGGATATGGGCTCGGGCCGACAAATGAACCGGCTGCTTCAGGGAGATGTGGGCAGCGGAAAAACCCTTGTGGCACTGATGTCCATGCTCATTGCCATGGACAATGGTTTCCAGAGCTGCATCATGGCACCCACTGAGATCCTGGCCCAGCAGCACTTTGCCAGCATATCAAAGTTTCTGAATGGGATGGAGGTCCGGGTTGAACTACTCACCGGTTCGGTTAAAAAAGCCGACCGCACGCCTATTCATGATGGCCTGCTTGACGGATCGGTGAACATTCTTATCGGAACCCATGCAGTAATCGAGGATGTGGTTCAGTTCTCCAAACTGGGACTGGTGGTAATTGATGAGCAGCACCGTTTTGGAGTGGCCCAGAGGGCCAGGCTATGGAAAAAGGCCGAAGTCCTGCCCCATGTGCTGGTGATGACCGCTACACCCATCCCCAGGACACTGGCCATGACCCTCTATGGGGATCTGGATGTTTCAGTCATTGATGAACTTCCCCCGGGTCGAAAGCCCATCATCACCAGGCACTCCTTCGATTCAAAACGGCTTCAGGTTTTTGGCTTTCTGAAAAAGCAGCTGGATGAGGGCAGGCAGGCCTACATAGTCTACCCCCTGATTAAAGAATCGGAATCCATGGATTATAAAGATCTGGAAGACGGACTGGAGAGCATTTCAAGGGCCTTTCCCCGTCCCAAATACCAGGTAAGCGTGGTGCACGGTAAGATGAAATCTGAAGAGAAAGAGGTCTCCATGAAACATTTTGTCGAGGGCCGCACGCATATTATGGTGGCCACCACCGTCATTGAAGTGGGTGTGGATGTCCCCAATGCCACACTTATGATTATCGAAAGTGCCGAACGCTTTGGCCTTTCCCAGCTTCACCAGCTCAGGGGACGTGTGGGACGTGGTGGTGATCAGTCCTATTGCATACTGATGTCGGGCTATAAACTTTCAGATGAGGGGCGCAAACGTCTGGATACCATGGTAGCCACCAACGACGGCTTCGAAATTGCCGAGGTGGACCTGAAACTTCGTGGTCCGGGTGATATAGAGGGTACCCAGCAAAGTGGGGTCCCCTTCAACCTGAAGATTGCCCACCTGGGCAAGGACTTCCAGATCCTGCAGCTCGCCAGAGATACAGCGGAGACCATCATCGCCGAAGACCCCATGCTCTCCCTGGACAAAAACTGGCTCTTCGCCAAACACATCAAAAAAGGAAATCCCGGCCGCATCGACTGGGCAAAGATCAGTTAATTCTGAAGTGCTACTCAGGATCCGGGTAGGGGAATCTTCAGAAGGACCCTGGTTCCCATAGCTTCACCGGCCTCATCCTCCAGGTCCTCAATCCGGAATTCAATGCGAACTTTTTCCAGTTTCTCAAAAATATCCAGGCTTTTCTGCACCATTCTCAATCCATTCCCGTTCCAGCACTTCCAATTTCGGTGGCACTTTCCCTGCCTATGCCATTGTCTTCTATAATCACATGGAAAAGACTACCGGCCCGCTCTGAATAAATACGGATCACCCCTGCCCTGTCCTTCAGGTGTCTGATGCCATGCTTTACAGCATTCTCCACAAAATTCTGGATCAGCATTTTCGGGATTTGAATCTGCTCAACCAGAGACTTCTCCACATCAATCCCGAAGTTCAGATTATCACCCATCCGGATCTGCTCCACAGAAAGATAATCCCTTACAAATGCAAGCTCCTCGCTCAGCGAAATGCTCATTCTTTCCGAATTCTCCAGTGTGCTTCTGACCAGGCGGGATACCTTGGCCAGGTAGGACTGCGCGTGTTCCTTGTCACCCTTGTGATAATAGCTCGAAATATTTGACAAGGCATTAAAGAGGAAATGGGGATCAAGTTGTTGAACCACATTGGTGAGCTGATAATGTAAAACCTGTCTTTCGGAAGCCTGCCTGGCTTCGATCCGTTTTTTCTGAAATCCCAGCAGGATGGTAAAAATGGCATAATACAGCAGGAAGGAGGCAAAAAGAATGAGAAAGCGGAAGGGATAGAGTGGATTTCTGGAATAGTTTCAGAATCTGGAAATTATGTTTCCCCTGGATACATTATAAAATTATTCTTCTCATCCTGTAAAAACTGAAATCTCGGCTCCATGATGATGGAATCCCAGGTCAATACAGACCGGGTGACTGAAATCATTCTGCATATGTGAGCTGACTCTATCCCTGTAACATTATTTGTTCCGCCACATTGTCAGCATCCACATCGAGGATATATAGGTGAACCAAGTTTTTAATTGATCGCATTTATATACGTCTTCTCCTCAAGGCAAAAGTCATAGCCAATAAAAGAATGATCTTCCCCCATCGCAACATAAAAACTGCCATCTCCATGCTGATCTGCACCTAATAAATTGAATTCTGTTCTCACTATAGGAGATCCCTCTGGATTGATTTGAAGGGAATCCATTCATCGCCCCATTCCCAGACTTCCAACAAATTTATAACACTGTCTTGCTGTTTGGCGAAAGTATAGGTAAGCAAGATTTGGCGACCATCCTTTTTCAGGGGCAAAACATTAAAATAGGACGGGTTACCCTGATAAGGTTTCAGGCTCTGTCTTATATTGCAAGATCCTGATCATAAATCATCAAACCAGGCACAAGTATCATAGCATATAAATCATCTGATCCGTAAGATTCCTCGGGGCAGATACGCTTCCCGTGATCTCCATGTTCCCATCCTGATCCAGATCAAGCAGAACCGGCCAGTATGAATATTGTTCCCAAAGGCAAGGTCAGATGCGGTGGCTCTTTTATCGCTTCGCGTCTAAAGACATATACTTTTCTGGGTTGAATGGTAAATCCCGGCCGTATTGCGATAATGTTGTCATCCATGCCATCCACATTCATATCACAGGGACTGCCAAAATATACATGCCAATCCTGATTCCCATTGATAAAGCTCAACATGATCCACAGCCCGAGGAAACGTGCCTCCCTTCCTGCATGGGTTCTATCACATGCATCCATATGGAATCCTTATAATATGTAAAGCTGTCACCATCTCCTGCAAATCATCGTGATCGAAATCTGAACAAATATGTCCGCTTCGGCGATTCAGCCAATCTCCATTCAGGTTCCATTGATCGATGACCTCTCATCGCCCCTTTGCACAGTTATCGCAGGGACCGGAGCCCCTTTCTTACAACGGATCAGTTCCACCCTTGCGTCTCCATCCATATCGGCATAGCGCATGCGGATCACCAGCTTGAAATAACCTCCTGCTCCTCCATGCTGAGCCTGTATTTACTTGATTCAATGGGCAGCAAAACATAGAGGATGACTGCGAAGGCAGCGGAAACCAGGGCTATTACAATTTTTTCCCACTTCATATATTAAGGGTCAAGGTGCTGAAGATAGAAATATTATTACTTTTAATCCCAATTCCTAAAACTCTCATTCGAATGCTTAAAAGAATCCTTCTTCTGGTTGGTGGAATTGCACTTTCAGTAAGTCTGAGCGCCCAGTTTACCACCACTCCTGAACAGGTAAAAGAACATGTGTACATCCTGGCCTCAGATTCCCTCCTGGGAAGGGGTTTCGGGACACCCCAGGGTCTGATGGCAGCCGAGTACATTGCCTCGCAATTTGCTGATGCGGGCATCGAAACCCTGGATGGCGAATATCTTCATCCCTTTAATTACCGGGATGGCATTCTGAATATCCCCGGCAACAATGTGGTAGGCCTCATCCGGGGAAATGACCCTGAACTGAAGGATGAGTACATCGTTCTGGGTGCGCATTACGACCACCTGGGTTGGAAAATAGTAAAGGGTGATACCATCGTTTACAACGGGGCCGATGACAATGCAAGCGGCTCCTCCTCCATCATAGAAATCGGAAGAAACCTGGTTGAGAGAAAAGCTGAATTGGGCAGAAGTGTGATCCTCGTGGCCTTTGATGGTGAGGAGAGCGGCCTGGTTGGTTCAAAGCAGTTCCTGAGCGACTCAACCGTACTACCCCATCAGGTCAGACTGATGTTCAGCCTGGATATGATTGGCATGGTGGAAGCACATAAGGGACTGGATATGAAAGGGCTTACTCTACTGGACGACGCCGATTACCTGATTGAAGAGCTGGCCCAAAAATACAAACTGACCATCACCAGGGCCAACAAGAAAATTGAACAACGGACCGATACAGCTCCTTTTGGCGAAATAGGCATTCCGGCTATTGCACCAAATACAGGTACCGAGTCACCTTACCACAAGCCAGAGGACACTTCCGAGAAACTCGATTATGAGGGCCTTGCTCAGGTATCCAATTACATTTCTGAGACCACACTTTTTCTTTCTTCACGTGAAACCCTTTCGAAGATGCCTCCACTGGTGGCAGGTGAACCACTGACTAAGACGGTAAAAATATTCCAGGCCGGAGTCAGGCTGAATATGGGATCCGGTTACCACCGTTACGCGGACCAGTTTTATCGTGGGAAAGATATTTTTGCCATCAGTGCCGGAGGACTTGCAAATATCAGGCTCTCAAGCCATTTCAAGTTACAGGCAGAAGTCCTGTATGAAAGTACAGGAAGCCAGCACAACGACGGGGTATTCCGCACCCATTCCCTGACAACTCCTCTGAACATTCAGCTGCTAACAAGTGAAAACAGCTTTGTCCGAACTTTTGTCCAGGCAGGTGGGTATTACAGCCATCATCTTGGGGGGAATATATCCGGCACAGCCATTGATTTTGATAACAGCTACAAGCAGGAATGAGTTTGGTATCTCCTTCGGGGCCGGAATGGAAGTTATGAAGATGATACAAATGGGCGTCTATTTCCAGAAGGGTCTCTCGGATCTGAATCAACTTCCGGATAATCGCATTTCACAGGAAAGCATCTATTTCCAGATGGGATTCCTCTTTTAAGGTCTGAAATTATTTAAATCCAGAATAAATAGGCCGTATTTTTCAATTATATGATCTTCAGCAAGTGAGAATCATCCAACATCAATAATTTTGTGCCATGATTGACCACGAGGGGATAATTGAACATATTGAGAGAGGACGTGGCTCATGTGAAGATCGACAGCCAGTCGGCCTGCTCAGCCTGCCACGCCAAAGGTGTGTGCGGTGCAGCCGACCAGGAGGAAAAATTCCTGGATGTCCCACTTTATGGTGAAAGTCTACTGAAAACGGTGAGACTGGTTAAAGTTCAGGTGGCAAAACGTATGGGATTTAAAGCAGTGGCACTGGGTTATTTTTATCCTTTTCTTCTGCTTATGGCTGTCCTGGTCATTACGCTGGCGGCGGACGTTCGGAGAATTAAAAGCCGGTCGATTTGCCCTGCTCTCCCTGATCCCCTATTACCTTGGCCTTTATCTGGCCAGGAAACGGATTGAATCATCTTTTACATTCAGCATACAGAAAATTTAAACGGTGAAATGAGTCAGATCATTCTATTTACAATTATCACACTGGTCGGCATTGGGGCTGCTGCAGCGATCATCCTCTATTTTGTTGCACAAAAGTTCAAAGTCTTTGAAGATCCCAGGATCGACCAGGTGGAGGAAGCCCTCCCGGCAGCCAACTGTGGCGGATGTGGATTCCCGGGCTGCAGAAACTTTGCCGAAACCCTTGTCAAATCCGAAAGCTGGGATGATCTTTTCTGCCCGGTTGGCGGAAATGATGTCATGGCAAATGTCGCATCCATCCTTGGCAGGGAGGCCATAGCGCAGGCCCCGAAGGTAGCTGTGGTTCGCTGTAACGGAACTCCCGAACACCGGCCCAGGCTCAATGTATACGACGGCGCTCCCACCTGCACCATCGTCCACAGCCTGTACATGGGCGAAAGCGGATGCCCGAATGGATGCCTGGGTTGTGGCGATTGTGTAGCTGTCTGTGATTTCGACGCCATCCATATGGACCCGAATACCGGATCTGCCCGTGGTAGTGGATGATAAATGCACAGCCTGCGGAGCATGCGTGGAAGCCTGCCCAAGGGACATCATCGAGCTTCGCAAAAAGATGAAGAAAGACCGTAAAATATTTGTCAGTTGCATCAATACAGAAAAAGGAGCAGTGGCAAAAAAGAATTGCAGCGTGGCCTGTATCGGATGCGCCAAATGTTTTAAGGTCTGTGAATATGATGCAATTACCATGGAAAACAACCTTGCCTTTATCGACTCTGATAAATGCAAGTTTTGCCGTAAATGTATGCCTGTTTGTCCCACAAATGCCATCCATGAACTAAACTTCCCTCCACCAAGGGAAGTAAAGAAAACAGAACCCGCTGAAGCAGAAAACAAATAGCAACACGATGAGTCTTAAAACATTCTCAAGGGGTGGGGTTCATCCTCCGGAAAACAAACTATCAGCCGAGAGTGCCATCCATGGAAGTGCCCCTTCCTGAAGTGGTGGTGATCCCCGTATCCCAGCATCTGGGGGCACCCGCGAAAGTACTTGTTAACAGGGGCGATGAAGTAAAGGTGGGGCAGCTCATTGCTCAGGCCGAAGGTTTTATCTCCACCAATATCCACTCATCCGTCTCCGGCAAGGTGCTGAAAGTGGATCTCTTCCCCGACAGCTCGGGATACAGGCGAATGGCCGTCCAGATCCAGGTGG
Organism: uncultured Bacteroidota bacterium; assembly: GCA_963713725.1. Lineage (GTDB taxonomy): Bacteria > Bacteroidota > Bacteroidia > Bacteroidales. Next base: position 93,076 of record CAVQMZ010000015.1, on the reverse strand, counting down.
AAGGTGATGTTTGGATGGAGGATATTGATCGCTCCGATGACCTTGTAGCCAATACGGTTCTGGAACAGGCAGATATCAGGAAGAAGATGCTTGATGCCGGTATCGTGGGACTGGGAGGCGCCACTTTCCCCTCCCACGTCAAACTGATGGTGCCCGGTGGTAAAACCGCCGAATACCTGATCATCAACGGGGTGGAGTGTGAGCCTTACCTCACCGCCGATCACCGGCTGATGCTTGAACGCCCCGAAGAACTGGCCGCAGGCATCAGGCTGCTTATGAAGGGACTGGGTGTGGAAAAGGCCATTCTGGGTATCGAGAACAACAAGCCCGATGCCATTAAAAAGATGAAGGAGGTCACCGAAGAACCCGCCATAAAAGTGCAGGAGCTAAAGGTCCAATATCCCCAGGGAGGAGAAAAGCAACTGGTTCAGGCCCTGCTGAAAAGGGAGGTCCCTTCGGGCAAACTCCCCATTGATGTGGGCGTGGTGGTCTTCAACGTGGGGACAGCCTATGCAGCCTATGAAGCGGTTATGAAGAATCGTCCCCTGATAGACCGGGTAGTAACCGTTACCGGAAAGTCCCTGGAGAAACCATCCAATTTCCAGGTACGAATCGGAACCCCTGTTTCCAATCTGATTGAAAAGGCAGGCGGACTTCCAGGGGATACGGCGAAAGTAATTAATGGAGGCCCTATGATGGGCAAGGCTCTGGCCAACCTGGATGTACCCATAGTGAAGGGAAGTTCCGGAATTGTGATCTTACAGGAGGGTGAAGCTGCCCGGAAAGAGGTGAAGCCCTGCATCCGTTGTACTCGTTGCGTGGGGGTTTGTCCCATGGGACTTGAACCCTATCTGCTGATGACCCAGTCGGAAAAGGGCTTGTATGAGCGGATGGAAGCAGAGAAGGTAATGGATTGCATTGAATGTGGCAGCTGCAGCTATACCTGTCCCTCAGCCCGGCCCTTACTCGATTACATCAGGCTGGGTAAAGCTGAAGTGGGTAAAATCATGCGTTCCAGAAAAGCCGTTTAAAGAAGAATCCAGAAAATCTATATCCAATGAATAAACTCATTGTATCACCATCACCACACGCGGCCACCCGGGAATCGGTCCCCTCGCTCATGTACGGGGTAATTATTTCCCTGCTGCCTGCCCTGGGAGTATCGGTGTATTATTTCGGAATCGGGATGCTGATCGTTACTGCGGTATCTGTCCTGTCCTGCATCCTTTTCGAATACCTGATCCAGGCCTACGTCATGAAGGTTAAGCCCACCCACCTGGATGGCTCTGCCCTGCTGACCGGATTACTCCTGGCCTTTTGTCTCCCTGCAAACCTGCCCATATGGATGGTAATGATCGGCGCACTGGTGGCTGTGGGGCTTGCCAAAATGACCTTTGGCGGACTGGGTAATAATATCTTCAACCCCGCACTGGTGGGCAGGGTTTTCCTGTTTATCTCTTTCCCTGTGGCCATGACATCCTGGCCCCAGCCCGGTCAGTGGCTGAAATATACCGATGCACTCACAGGTGCCACTCCACTGGGTGTGATGAAGGAAGGCCTTGCCGGCAAAACCGTGGCTGAGATCATGCCTGAACTTCCCTCCTTCCTTAATCTCTTTCTGGGAAACAGCATGGGTTCGGCCGGTGAGGTAGCTGCCTTTGCCCTGCTTTTAGGAATGATATACCTGCTTTTCAAAAAGATCATTACCTGGCACATCCCCATATCCATACTGGGTACAGTATTCATCTTTACAGGCATACTCTGGCTGGCCAATCCCGATCGCTTTGCCGATCCGCTCTTTCACATGCTTACCGGTGGACTCATGCTTGGTGCCATTTATATGGCAACCGATTATGTGACCTCGCCCATGAGCAAAAAAGGCATGTTGATTTATGGAGTCGGAATTGGAGTCGTAACCGTGCTGATCAGGGTTTTCGGAGCCTATCCCGAAGGGGTGCAGTTTGCCATCCTCATTTTTAATGGCTTTACCCCACTGCTGAATAAATACATCAAACCCAAACGATTCGGAAAGGAGCTAAGCAATGGCTAAAACAGAATCCAACTTTATAAATATGACGGCCACCCTGGTGGTGGTAACCCTTGTGGCGGCCGGACTCCTGGGAACCGTTTTCGCTCTGACCAAGGAGCCAATCAGACTGGCCGAGCTGGCAAAGAAAAATGCAGCCATTTCCGTGGTTGTACCCGGATTCGATAATGAACCCTCCCAGGAGGTTCAGCGAATCTTTATGGATGGAGACTCTATCTTTCTTTATACAGCGAAAAAGGGAGAAGAGGTACTGGGTACCGCGGTAGAGACTTTCACAAAGAGCGGATTCAGCGGGGAATTTAAACTTATGGTGGGTTTCGACCCCGATGGTTCCATCATCGACATTGCAGTTATAAAACACGCCGAAACCCCCGGCCTGGGTGATAAAATGGAAATAGGAAAGTCCGATTTCCATACACAGTTTATGGGACAACATCCCGACAACTTCAACCTGGCGGTTACGAAAGACCGCGGCGATGTGGATGCCATTACTGCCTCCACCATCACCTCTCGTGCCTATTGCGACGCTGTTGTACGCGCCTACGAAGCTTTTAAACAAATACAGTAATGAGTCTTTTGACTTTTTTGACTTTATGGACTTTATAGACTAAGATATGAATCAGTGGAAAAACTTTAGCAAGGGATTTATTAAGGAGAACGCAGTCTTTGCCCTCTTCCTTGGATTATGCCCTACCCTTGGGGTCACCACCTCGGCTACAAACGGGCTCGGCATGGGACTGGCCACCACCTTTGTGCTGGTGATGTCCAACCTGGTGGTATCTTTGGTTAAGAATGTTATACCCGACAAAGTAAGGATCCCGGCATTTATTGTTATCATCGCTTCCTTTGTGACCATAGTGGAACTGGTGATGAAGGGCTATGTCCCTTCCCTCTTCGATGCCCTGGGATTATTCATCCCCCTGATCGTGGTCAACTGCCTTGTACTGGGAAGAGCTGAAGCCTTTGCCTCCAAAAATACCGTATGGTCCTCCCTTGTGGACGGGTTCGGAATGGGACTGGGATTCACCATGGCCCTCACCGTGCTGGGAGCTGTAAGAGAGTTACTGGGAAGTGGTGCATTCTTTGGAATGAAACTGATCAGTGGCGACGCCATGCTGCTTTTCATCCTTCCCCCGGGGGCCTTTATTGCCCTTGGCTACCTGATCGTACTTGCCAATATGATTAAAGAAAAAACCGCCTGACCATGGAATACATTCTGATTATCATCGCCGCTGTATTTGTCAGCAACATTGTACTGAACCAGTTCCTGGGTATCTGCCCCTTCATTGGGGTGTCCAGCAAGGTTGAAACTGCCATCGGGATGACCGGTGCGGTGACCTTTGTCATGGTGATTGCCACCCTGGTAACCTACCTGATCTACTACTCGGTACTTGTGCCTTTGGATATTGTGTACATGCGCACCATCACCTTCATCCTGGTCATTGCCTCACTGGTACAGCTGGTGGAGATTATCCTGAAGAAAATCTCCCCTCCCCTCTATCAGGCCCTGGGAATCTTCCTGCCTCTGATCACAACCAACTGCGCTGTACTGGGTGTGGCAGTGCTGGCCGTTCAAAAAGACTTTAGTCTGCTGGAGAGCACCGTTTATGCCATTGGTAACGCCCTTGGTTTTGGACTTGCCCTGATCACCTTCTCGGGGATCCGTGAGCAGCTGGACCTGCTCAACGTTCCCAAACGAATGAAAGGGGTCCCCATTGCTTTCATCGTGGCCGGCCTTATGGCCCTTGCCTTCATGGGATTCACCGGAATCGTTTAAGTCACAAGGCTCGCAAAACCGCCCATTGGACTCTGATAAAATCATTAAGGATACCATAGTATTTGTCCGGGAGACCCTCGCTGACGCTGAAGGCGGGCATGACTGGTTTCACGTTGAAAGGGTATGGAAAACAGCACGCCATATCCGGCAGAAAGAGGGAGCCGGAGACCTTCTGACCATAGAGCTGGCTGCCCTGCTGCACGACATCTCCGATGCCAAATTTAATGGAGGAGATGAAGAAGTGGGCAGTCGGATGGCCGTCTGGTTCCTGGAAAAGCAGGGTGTGGACCAGTCCAGGCTGGATCATATCCAGTCCATCATTAAACATGTCTCCTTCAAGGGAGGATTCCTCCAGGACCAGATATCTTCGATCGAATTTCAGATCGTGCAGGACGCCGACCGTCTCGATGCCATGGGAGCAATCGGAATTGCCAGGGCATTTAACTACGGAGGCTTCAAAAACAGACCCCTTCATGACCCGGATAAAGCATTGCAGGAGTACAGCGATTCAAGAGCCTATCATAAATCCGATGCCCCCACCATTAACCACTTTTACGAAAAGTTGCTGAAGTTAAAGGATCTTATGAATACTGAAACAGGGAAGAAAATGGCAGAACAGCGTCATCAGTACATGCTGGATTTCCTTGATCAGTTCTACAGTGAGTGGGATCCCGGAACCGGGAGCTAGCTTCAGATCAGAAAAGGTAGTTCAGGTTGATATACAAACCCGAAGTTCCATCCTCCTTTTTCATGGCCATTCCATAATCAATCGTCAGGATGAAATTATGATTCAAAGCCAGGTGAACCCCACCTCCAAGCCCCACGTGCGGCACCTCCTTAAGATCCTGGTTAATAAGCTCTGCCGGCAGATTGGAAGGTAATTCATCAGGTAGACCCGAGGTGTCAAATTTATATCTCTGGGTAACCAAGCCGGCATCTGCAAACCCTGAAAGGGTTATGGAGAAGTGCTGATTCCAGATGTGGGTCTGGAACACCTTTCCCCTGAGTTCAAGGTTTCCAAATACAAATCCGTCCCCCGCAATCCGGTTACGCATTACTCCCCTTATCGTTTTAGATCCTCCCACCCCGTCCTGGGTCAGCCTGGGAGCCGATTGGAACATATAGGGCATCATATAAAAAGGCATCTCGCCACCTACCTTTCCCTGGTAGGAAATCCGGTAGGCAAGGTTGATCCAATCGGGAAGCAGGGTAAAATACTGGCGATGGGTGAGCACAATCCGGGCATAACTGTAATCCGTATTGCTCAAAAAAGAAGGCACATAATGGAATTGAAACTCTGACCATATTCCCTTAAAGGGATTGGGCTCATTGTCCCTGGTATCGTAGACCAGCCCGCCCTTCAGAATGGTATGATTACCCCCCTTGGCCTGATCAGCTTTGATAATGCCATAGTCCATATAACTTCCATAAGCTGAATTTTTGGATAAGAGGTCCTCACCTTTCCCTTCATTCAGCCCGTCAATATCCACCGAATCAATGGAACTGCCATAATAGGCCACTCCTCCCAGCCATCTTAACTTCTGTCCAATGATTTCCCCCTGAAAATCAGCCTTAATCCTCAGAAGCTTCCTCGCATGCCTGTAAAACAACTGATTGCGGTATCCTTCATCATCCCGACTTGCCTCATATTCGGGATCATAAACTGCCTGGTAGCCATTAAATCCAAAAAAGTCAAGGGCTTTTTCAGTGAGGAAAGAGACTTCAAAAAGTGACCTGATTCCGGGGATAAGCTTATCCGTTTCATAGGTGAGCTGATTAATCCCGTTCCCCTTGGTTGTCCTTGACCATTCCAGGTAAAGCGAATGATCATACATGGGGTACCTGCTACCGTCCCCATACCAGAAAAGATTAACCAGTGCCCCGTATTTAAACCCGATATCGGTATCATAGGCAACCACGGGCAGAGCTCCCATGGAAAAACCTTCCTTTACCTTTTCCTCCTTCTCCCTTGAAGTGGAATCAGCCTCCTGGGCGCTTAAAGTGAGGGTAAGGAAAGTAAGTAGAATAGCGAAGAATAGAACTTGGAGTTTCATGTTGAAGGTTTTAGCATTAGCAATATAGAAATAATTTCCACTTTTAGTACATTTAGAGTCTCAAGCCATACTCAATGAGATTAATCCGTATTGTTTTACTTTCCCTGCTGGTATCCATCGGGGCGTTTTTACTTTTTCTGCTCTATGCCTCAGTGGATGATTACAAACCTGAGGAAAGGCTCAGGCTCTTCACCGCTGAGCTTCCCACTACCCTGTCCGACAGCTCAAGCCTGAATCTTTTAATCTGGAACATCGGTTACGCAGGCCTTGATGCCTCCATGGACTTTTTTTATGACGGAGGAGAGCAGATGAGACCCTCCGAAACGGGAGTAAGGAGTAACCTGGAGGGAATCAGGACCACCCTAAAACCCTTCAGCAACTACGATTTCATCCTTCTCCAGGAGGTAGATCTTAACTCCAAGCGCAGCTACCACATCAATCAGACCGAGGTTTTTGGCGAAGATTTTCCTGGACATCAGTCATTTACCGGAATTAACTACAAGGTGTTTTTTGTACCCATCCCCATCTCGAATCCCATGGGGCAGGTATATTCCGGCTTACATTCCCTGACAAAATACACTCCGCTTACGGTTGACCGTTTTAGTTTTCCTGGAAACTACTCCTGGCCCATGAGCCTGTTTATGCTCGACCGCTGTTTTTTAGTTCAAAGGCTCCCTGTCAGCAATGGGAAGGAGTTACTGATCATCAATACCCACAACTCGGCCTATGATGACGGTTCTCTCAGGCAGCAACAAATGGACTACCTTAAGGGCTTTCTCCTTCATGAATACCAAAAGGGAAATTACATCATTGTGGGTGGTGACTGGAACCAGACCCCATATGGACTTGAGCCGGAGCTTCCTGGCTACAAATTCGATACCATAAATCTGAATTTTGTAGAGAAGGACTTTCCCGGGCCGGGATGGAGCTGGGCCTATGACCCATCCCTTCCCACAAACCGCAGGGTTAGCACTCCCTATCAACAGGCCACTTCACTAACCACGGTAATAGACTACTATCTCCTGTCACCAAACATAAAGGCAGAGGAAGTGGAAACCATTAACACCGGGTTCCAGTACAGCGACCATCAACCGGTTCGACTAAAGGCAAGCTTAAGAACAGAATAGCGAATATCCCTTATCAGGAGAGGAAACTGTCAATTTTATCCAAGAGTACGCTGGGGACAAGTGGTTTTGTCAGGAAAGCATCACAGCCTGCATTTCGGGCCTGCTCGTGATCAACGGAAAAGGCATAGGCAGTCTGAGCAATGATAACCACCTTACTGGCAAAAGTTTTGATCTTCCGGGTGGCTGAAAAGCCATCCATTTCGGGGAGAAGCACATCCATCAAAATCAGGTCTGTGTCAGGATTATTCCTCATATAGGCAACCGCAGCTTCACCATCGGAACTATAGTTAACGGTAGCTCCAGTCTCACTCAGAATTTCACCAAGTAGAAAAGCACTGGATTCATCATCCTCAACAACAAGAATTTGCTTTTCCTTCCAATGATAGCTTGAAGAAATACTCATCTGGGACTGTAAAAGGTTAATTACTATGTTATTCTAAGTTAATACAAATTTTAACCGAAAAAAAATTAAATTTAGATCTTCAAACATTAATAGAATAAGCACTTAGGTCAATAAAGGATGAAATTGAAAAAAATACTGGGCATCGATATAGGCGGATCAGGAGTTAAAGGAGCCATTGTAGATACCAAAAAAGGCAAACTGCTCACCAAACGTTACAGAATTCCCACACCCTATCCCGCCACCCCTGAAGCAGTGGCGGAAGTCATCAATAATATAGCCAGACACTTCGACTGGGAGGGACCCATTGGCGCTGGTTTTCCAGGAGTCATCCAACAGGGAGTAGCCCGGACTGCAGCTAACGTTGATGATACATGGATCGGTAAAAACCTGAATAAGCTTTTTTCCAAAGCCACTGGATGTGTCGTCCACGTGGTTAACGATGCAGATGCAGCCGGTATGGCAGAAGTTAAATTCGGAGCCGGAAAAGGAAAAAAGGGAACCCTGATGCTGATTACCGTGGGAACGGGCCTGGGAACTGTAATTTTTACGGACAGGAAACTGGTTCCGAACCTGGAATTTGGCCATCTTATGCTTCATGGTGCCGATGCAGAATTGTACGCCTCCGATGCTGCCCGGAGCAATAATAATCTGGACTGGGAAGTCTGGGCAGGTCGCTTTAATGAGTACCTGCTTCGTGTTGAGGAACTGATCTGGCCGGACCTGATTATCATCGGGGGCGGTGCCAGTAAAAAGAAGGATAATTTTTTCCCCCTGCTGAGCACCAAAGCTCCCGTAGTTGCCGCCAAACTCAAGAATGAGGCCGGCATTGTCGGTGCCGCCATGGTAAGCAAATACTACAACAAACTCGACCACAATAAGATCCTTTAAGGGTTCGACTTTTTTTATCCTTCCCTGTTATGCCTTACCCGTTTTATGGATTCTTTCAGATTCCATGCGGCCAGGACTGTGAAATTTTCATCCCTCCTTTGTCAGGGAATTGCCTGTTCCCACCTCATAAATGCCGAGTCTGGTCAAAGAATTTCGATTCCCATGAACATTAAAAATGAACTTATTGTTTAGATACTTCGGATAGCCGATTATAGAAATTGCTATAATCGGAAAGGTTAGCCGGGTATTGAATACTAACAAATTTGATGCTTGGATTACTTTCAAAAAGAAGTGTAAAATTCACCCCCCCACTTCTACTGTTCTACTAGAACCACAGTAAATATCCAAGTAATTAATACTTAAGCTAACCGCATTATGAAAAACTTCTCCAGAATCTTCCTGGCCGTTCTTCTTGGCCTGTTATTTAATCATCAGGTAATTGCCCAGTCTGCACCATTTAAACAAGAAATGATCATTACCTCAGTAAACGGAGTAACACTTCCGGAAGATTTAAAAATCACTTTCTCCGCAAAGGATCCGGATCAGGGAAAAAAAGGCGCTTTTAAATTATTCGATGGTTCACCAACAAAAGAGCAGGTGCATAATACAATATTTGTTGGCGATTACCCAAAACGGCAGGGGCGTTTTTTTCTCACCCCACAGTATAAATATAAATTACCTTTTACGCTTAGTTATCAATGGAGGTATCCCGTAGTAGATGGGTGGGGGTATCCCCTGGAAGATAAATACTTCGATGAAATTACTGTTTCAAAAGCTATTAAATTCGATAAAGATTAACAGCGCTTATAAAGATTAAATTCGTGTTGATATTACTTCACCGGGCCGCACTTTTTCCGTGAGCCACGATTTCGATCGGGCATTGGTAGAAAATAATCCGGAAACAGGACATACACGGCTGTTGATTTACCGGTTTTACAAAACAATAAATAGTGAGCGTAAGTGTCTGTTTACGCTTGTTATGCCTGTTGCCATTACGGGCAGCAGTTACGAAAAAGTAGGGCATGCCGAATATGGACCCTTTGATTTGATTACCATTCTCAGATCGGCTCCTGGCGACGCCAGCGGTGTGGCCCTGGAAAAAACAGATGTCATCACACGGAAAGTAAATTGGAGTGCATCACAGGGTGCTGAAGGCAGCTCAACAAGTAAGATAAAGGTTGATATAGGCGTGTCAAAGGGACCTGTCAAATCGGGTGTCTCAGTTGAAGAAGAGAAAACAAGAGTCTACAAAAATGAAACCACAGAAGGCGGGGAGGATATTGTAAGTTATACAGTAGGCGAAAGTCATACATACTCAGGCAAAAGCACCATGTTCCTGGCAAGACAGTTAAGCGTTGATTTTTTTGCTGAGTACCAGATTGGAGCTTTTGAAGAAAATATTACTGGCTATCCGTATTTATTTCTGCGGGAAAATAACAGATTACTAATGTATCCCACTGCTGAAAAACAGAAAGAGATCAAGAGATACAAAGACCAACTTTTAGGCCCCGCAGATGACAGAACGAGTATCGCAGGATTGAAAGCCAGAAATTTGCACTCAGAGGCAAATTTCTGGGAAAATGCAATTGCTCTGGACGAAGATATTGTCAATGAAAGCAACGCACAACCTGAGGATATTGGTAAACATTCAGTCCCGGGAGGGAACGAATCAAAGAGTTTTTACTCTTATTCCACATCAAAATCTGAGTCCAGATCAATCAGTCAGGAAATTTCAGTCGAATACTCCAAGACAGTAACCATTGAATCTAATTCTGGGATTAAAATTGGGCCTTTATCAGGTGGTATTGGTGCAAGTACTTCAGGCAAATTAACATTATCATCTGGCATATCAACTGGTAATACTTATTCTGAGGAATCCACCGAAGCCATTAGCTGGTGGTTCCAGGATGATAGTAAGGGTGATATGTTTGAATTCTATACCCATGATGACCCGGTATTTGGCACCCCAATATTTAAATTTGCAGAAGGCAGTAAAACAAGTGACCCATACGAGGGTGGGCTCAGGCGAGATAAACCGATAATTAAAGTTAAAGACCCACTGGGAGATACACTTGCCAGAACAGCAAAGTATTCTGATCTTGATTTAGGACAGGAAGTTACTTTTGAGCTCGAATTAAAGAATATGAGCGAGAGCAATGAAGACAGGACTTATCGATTAAAAGTAAACCAGTCACATAATAAATATCAGGCCAATGTTGCCTATGGCACTCATCCTGCCGGCTTGCTATATGAGGGTATACCTGCTGAGAATACAATATCACTGGATATTTCGCTTAAAGTCCAAATAAAGATACCCTGGGCTACCCGGATATTAAGGTCATCCTGGAAGCGGAGAATGATCCTTCATCCTCTGATACGGTTTATCTGTCATTGTATTATGGCGACACAGATGAGAATCGCGCCCCCGACAACAATAATGTACAGAATGCAGTATTGATTCCGGTGGACGGAAGTGTTCAATCGCAATACATGAATAGATATGGGAATCTGGTCCCCATTACCAATAAAAATACCCGATCAAGCACTGATGATCAACCTTTGTTACCGGAAACAGACTGTTATTACGGCTGGTGCGCCGAAAAAGACGGGCTACCTGAAATTACCAATCCGGTTTGGTTCAAGTTTGTGGTTGAAGTTCCGTCCATTGAAATCAATTTATGCGATGGTATCGATAACGGATTTAATTCGCAAATAGCGGTGTATAAAGCAACTGACATAGAAAGTTTTAACACCTTTAGTCTTGTTGGAGCAAACGATAATTCAAATTATTGTACCAATCCAAACAGTGCAAGGGTCTATCTTGAAAATCTGACTATGGGTGATACCCTTTATGTACTTGTTGATGGTTTCCAGGGAGAACAGAGTGATTTTAGCATCTCTGCAAATGCCACTCCTCCTTCCAACGACGACATGTGCAATTACCAGAGCACAGTTATTGACGGCTCGACGAAGCACTATCATAACTTCGCCTCAAGCGTTGTAGAAAATGAACAATTGTTGATCCCGGATTCTACAGACCCGGTTACTGGATGGAAAGAGGACAGTATTCAACATTCTGTATGGTTCCATTTTACCGCACCCGATGAGGGAGAGCTTAACATTGAAGTCACGAATGCCACGTTCGATTCGCGCATCAGTGTCTATAATTTCGATGCACGGGTATGCGAACCCTATGCCTACAACCAGTTTGTGAATATTGCAGCCAATGACGACCCCACTGCTGTGGGAGGAGGAGCTGGACTGCAGCCTTCAGTTAAGAGGTCTCAATCCAAATGGTAATTATATATTTGTTGTTGATGGTTATAAGGGATCTGTGGGAACCTTCGACCTTACCCTGTCGGTTCCAATACCTGAAAATGATGAACCCTGTGCAGCGATCATGCTGGAAAATAATTCCTATTCACAGGGACCTTTCAGCAATGCAGGGGCAACTTCTTCAGAAGCAGAGCAGGTTCTGGCCCCCGACTATGTGGAATCAGGAGAGAATGGATGGACAGATGAAAAGGTTAATGAATTTGCCCGTCAGATTGAACATTCATCGTGGTTCAAATTTGTAGCTCCCCCAAGTGGCAAACTGGAAATCAGTACCTGGAACCAGACTAATTTCATTGCACAAATGGCAGTCTATGAAGTTGGTAATTGCGATGATCTAAGTACTTATACCCTCATCGCTGCAGAGGATAATTCTCATATACGCCAGGTCCCGCCTGACGACGAATATCCAAATGGCCATGGTGTCCGGGGTAGCATCCTGAACCTCACTGATCTGCTTACAGATTCTGTCTATTATTTAATGATTGATGGGAGCATGAAAGATAATGGTGCCTTCAGTATTGATATTCTTTCCGAACCTGCCGAGCCTCCTACAAATGATGAAACTTGTAGTGCCATTGAACTTTCGGTTGATGGTAGTTTACAAAAAGGTTTCAGGAACTATGGAGCTACATCCAGTGAAGAGGAAGCATCACTTGTACCGGTTGATATCTGGAAAGATGCCAGCATGATCAGTTCTGTCTGGTTCAAATTTACTGCACCGACAAGCGGTGAGGTAGAGATATCCACCTGTGACCTGGCTAATTTTGACACTCAGCTGGCGGTTTACTCAGTGAGCAATTGTGCCGATTTAGAAACCTTTACTCTGGTTGCCGCCAATGAGGACGGCCCCTCCAGTTGTTCTACCAATGGCGATAGTTATTTGCCTGTTCCGGATTTGAACCCAGGAGAAACCTATTATTTGGTAGTGGACGGTTTTGGTAACAATCAGGGTAGTTTCAGCATTGTGATTAGCGATCAAATTACTCCCGGTCCAGCCAATGACGATGTGATGTCGGCCATAATGCTGCCCGTTAATGGCGAAGCCCAAACCGGATATACAAATTCCATGGCGACAGCCACCGAGCAGGAACAAAGCATTCTTCCTTCAGCGACCGGCGGTGATGACTGTATCACCGGCTGGTGTGATGGTCAGGTGGATAATTCGGTGTGGTTTAAATTTGTTGCGCCGACGAATGGGATTGTTTACATCAGTACCTGCGATCTGGCTGATTTTGATACCCAGCTTGCACTCTATGAAGTAAGCGATGTCAGCGATTTCAGCACCTTTACATTAATCGCTGCAAACGATGCCGGTCCGGAGGACTGTGCAACCTTCTTTGACAGCTACCTGCCGGTGGAAGGACTCACAGGAGGGAAAACCTATTATGTGATGGTTGATGGCTTTGAAGGGGACGATGGTAGTTTTGATATTATCCTCTCCACCGAAGACGAGATCACCACTAAAATTGATTTGTCGGCATCTGACCAGTTCAAGGTATATCCGAATCCCTTCGAGGGAACTGTGAACCTTGACTATTCAGATTCGGAACAGCTTGTGGAGTTTATAGAGGTGAAAGACTTTTCAGGAAGAACAATCCTTTATATGCCTGATCTTGCGCATCAATCCAATAGCTATGTTCAGATTGATCTGTCATCTGCACCATCCGGATTGTTGGTCCTGAGGATTCACACAAAAAATGGAGATATCATTAAAAAAATGATCAAATATTAACTTTATAATCTTTATCTATCTTATCATACCATTCGGCAAGCCGGGTGCATAGTAATAAGGAGAGCTGGTTGCAATTGCACCAGCTCTCCTTTTTGTACTTTGCACTGAGTACTGGTACTATGCACTATGCCCTATTTGATGGCGGTCCATTCCTTCATTGAGTCGGCCAGCTTCACCATGGTGATAAACTCCGACCTGTATCCTTCTTCATCCTGCCCTTTTGCATTTTTGGCCAGTGTAATTACCTGCTCCATGGAAGCATCCTCCAGGTACTGAGAGTTACGCAGGATCATTCCAAACTCGGCCACAGCTGCTGAGAAGCGATAGTTTTTCGAAGTTTCGTCCAGATCCAGAACCCTGCCCTTTACAGGAATCTCAACCTTGGTACTTGTATTTCCATCGGGCTGCTTGTAGCGCAATTTTACGGTCATCAGCTCGGCATTTGGATCAAGCTTTATCTTTTTCACCTCTTTTGTTTCCTCACCATAGGCCTGGTACTTCAGAGGATCAATGCTATTCAAAGACTCATCCGACCCTGCAGGAATTAATTCATAGAGGGCGGTTACTGTATGACCTGCTCCCATTTCACCCGCATCCTTGGTATCATCATTAAAATCCTCGTCGTTCAGCAGGCGGTTTTCATAACCCACCAGTCGATATCCTTTCACACGAGCAGGATTAAATTCCATCTGAAACTTCACATCCTTGGCGATGGTGAAAAGTGTTCCCCCGAATTCAGTGATCAGGACCTTACGTGCCTCCTGTATGTTATCAATGTAGGCATAGTTTCCATTACCCTTATCGGCAATGATCTCCATCTTGTCGTCCTTGTAATTTCCCATACCAAATCCCAGTACAGTCATAAAGACACCATCTTCCCTTTTCTTCTCAATGAGGCGTTCCATTTCAGCATTGCTGGAGGAACCCACATTAAAATCTCCATCGGTGGCAAGAATGATCCTGTTGTTACCCTCCTTAATAAAATGATCCTGGGCTACTTTGTAAGCCAGATTCAAGCCTGCACCACCTGCTGTGGAGCCACCTGATTGTAACTGGTCAAGGGCCGCAATGATATCTTTCTTCTTTGAACCTTCAGTGGATTCCAGTACCAGCCCGGCGGCTCCCGCATAGACCACAATGGCAACCCTGTCCTCTGGTCTGAGTTCATTTACCAGCATCTTGAAAGCCTGTTTAAGCAGGGGAAGCTTGTTGGGCGAACTCATGGATCCGGAAACGTCGAGCAGGAATACCAGGTTGGATGCGGGTAATTCTGTCTTATCGATGCTCTTTCCCTTCAATCCTACATGCAATAACTGGTGAGAAGGATTCCAGGGACATGTAGAAATTTCCGTGTATACCGAAAAAGGATGCTTCCCAATGGGTTCCGGATATTCATAGGAGAAATAATTGATCATCTCCTCAATCCTTACCGCATCCACCGGAGGCAATTGTCCGGAATTCAGGAAACGCCTTACATTGGAGTAAGAGGCTTTATCCACATCAATACTAAAAGTGGAAAGGGGATTGTGCAGGACATCCTTAAATCCGTTTTCATGGATGGCTGAGTAGCCTTCGGTATTATACTGTATATATCCCGGCTCAGGTGCATAGGCAGCCTGATAAGCAGCTTTATGTCCCCTTTTTGGAAGGTGCGATACTCCGGCAACACTGCCTGATAGTGTATAATGTACATCTGAAACGGAGTGACGTACTTCGTTTTCCGGCTGCGCAATAACAACGATTTCCTCGAGCTGAATTTGTTCAGCTTCCAGTTGAACATTAAGCTGATTGCTTGTTCCAATTTTGACCCTCTTGGTTTCATATCCCACGAAGTAGAATACCAGGTGAGTTGCTTCGGGTGCCACATAAATCTGATAGGCTCCTTTAAGATCTGAAATAGTTCCATTGGGAGTACCTTCCTCCACCACACTTACACCTGCAAGGGGAGTTCCGGTTTCGTCTGTAACTACTCCATTGATTAATTTATGTTGCTGTGGAGCCATGGTGGCTGCACTGAACATTAATGCTGCTAAAATTGAGATAATTGCTTTCATGATTTCTCTTTTTAAATTTGACCTTTTAAATTTGACTTCAACCATAGGATGCAGGCTTTCCACAGATTCCATAAAATTCTTTTGCTTTTTTTCTTACTTTAGTCTATTCCACTCCCCGCACATGATCACTTTAGGCGCCAAACACCCGGAAAAAACAGACGAGGATCTGCTCCTTGGTTTTCAGAATTCCGGTAAGCTCGACCTCCTGGGTGAACTCTATTCCCGATACATGCATCTGGTATATGGAGTAGCACTTAAATACCTCGGGGACGCTGATGATGCCAGGGATGCCACCATGCAGATTTTTGAGAAACTGGTTTCTGAACTTCATGGTCAGCAGATACGTCAATTCAAAAGCTGGCTTTATGTCCTTACCAAAAACCATTGCCTGATGCAGATCCGTGCAAATAAGGCAGGAGAAAAAAGATTGGAGGGATTTAAAATTGAAATGGAATTTATGGAATCTGAGCAGGAATTGCATCCTATAGACAGGGAGGATCAATCCATAGAGCAGGCCTTAAAGGAATGCATAGAAAAGCTCAAGGCCGAACAAAAGGATTGTATTGAACTCTTCTATTATAAGAAGATGTGCTACCGGGAGATATCCGACTCCCTTGGCATGGCAGAAAAGAAGGTAAAAAGCTTTCTGCAAAATGGAAAACGGAATTTGAAAATTTGCCTGGAAAGTAAAGATGTGCGCTAAAAAGAGAAATAGAGACAGCAAGGATTATCTGCGCTATTTGAAAGATGAGCTTTCGAAACAGGAAAGGTTTGAACTGGAAAATGATCTGCAGGCTGATCCCTTCGAAATGGAAGCCATGGAAGGTCTGGAAAGTATTTCCGCGGAAAAAGCTGAAGAGGATATTCTTTCTCTGCATGCCTCTTTAAATAAGCGATTGAGCCGAAAAAGAAGAAGGACCTGGTACAGCATTGCCGCCACAGCCGCTTCCATCCTGCTTGTGGGCACTATCTTCCTGAATATATATGAGCTCAATCCGGATGGTGCAGGTAGCGAGCCACTTACGGAAGATACATTCCGGAAACTTGACTCGGACGAGAAGCCTTCTGAAGCACAACCTGAAACACAGCAGCTCCCTGAGCCTGAAGCAAAAGCCGCCATGGAGCCCGAAGCACAGGCAATTTCAGATCCTGAAAAACCGCTCGTAGAAGAGAAAACAATAGGGTCAGAAGAGCCTCCTGCCCAGGCAAGGTCAACTGCCCGAGTGGAAGCTCAAGAAACAGAGGAGGTGACCTATCATGAGGCGCCTGCCTCTGTTACTGAAGAAATAGAGATTGAAGAACAGTTAGTGGCACAGGCTCAGGCTTCTGAGATGATGGCAGAGGATGAAGAAAATCTTGCCGCAGAGGCCTTACCAGAAAGAACTAAACGATCAGCAAGCAAGGAGATGGCTGCACCTGTGGCATATGAAGCAGATGCAGCAAAAGCAGGTGCCGGAGCCGTGGCCGGAGCCGTGGCCGGTGATCCGTTAAGCGGCGAGATAAGCGGAATCGTGCTTTCTTCGGAGGACATGGAGCCCCTCCCGGGAGCTGTCATTATGATCGAGGAACTAAATTCAGGCACAGTCGCTGACTCCGAAGGACGCTTCATCATACCTACAAAAGAAAAGCAGGCAAAAGTAGTTGCAAGTTTTATTGGCATGGAAACCGAGGAGTATATCCTGAGAAGTGAAGGTGATAATGAGCTGGTAATGAAGCCCGATGTTATGATGCTGGATGAGATTGTTGTGGTGACCCATGCCAGTGGGAAAGTTTCAGGCCTTAGTTTAAGCTCAAGTTCTGTAAAGACAACACAGGAAGAAAAAACACCTTCCTATTCTGCCGCAGAGCCTCCCGATGGTTATAATTCCTTCCGGGATTATTTAAAGAAGAATATGGTTTTCCCCGAAGGATATGTACCCGGTGAAAGAGAGATTGTAGTGCTGAAGTTTACCGTAAACTCCAATGGTTCTATTAGTGATATCAGTACCTTACGTTCACCGGGAGAAGGTTATGCCAGGGAAGCAAGCCGTTTGCTTCTGGAAGGACCCGCATGGAAGCCGGCCAGGCTAAATGGTGACCCCATGGATGAACAGGTCCGCATACGGATTGTATTCAAAAAATAGTTAACAATACAAAAAACAAAAAATCATGAAATATTTACTAAGCATTTTGCTCAGCGTGATAGCAATAAATAGTTTTTCACAGTTTGGATCAAAGAACTTTATAGACCAGCCTTATATTGAGGTAAGTGGTACAGCTGAAAGGGAGATCAGCCCGGATGAGATCTTTTTGAAAATTCTTGTGAATGAGAAGGACTCCAAGGGAAAAGAAACGCTCGAGGAACTTGAAAAGGGGATGATTAAAAAACTGTCTGAAATAGGGATTGATGTGAACAAGGATCTTGTCATTGTCGATATGGCAAGCAATTTCAAAAATTACTGGTTAAAAAGTGCAGATATCTATTCAATGAAGGAGTACCAGCTTAAATGTGGCGATGCCGGCACCGCAGGACAGGTTTTTCGTGAACTTGAATCCATTGGCATCTCCAACATAAGTATTGAGAGGATCGATCACAGCGAGTTGAAAAAATACCAGAGGGAAGTAAAAGTTTCGGCCATCAAGGCCGCCCGTGAGAAAGCCGAAGATCTGGCTCTTGCAATCGATCAGGAAATTGGGAAGGCCATTCACATCGAGGAGCAAAATTTTCAGCCCTACAGAGTTAACAGCAATGTGCAAATGTCTAATATAATGATCCGTGGAACCTCCTCAGTTGAAGAAACTGTGGTTCAACCTGAAATTGAATTTGAGAAGATAAAAATAGAATATACCATACGTGTAAGTTTTGAACTGAAATAGCTAAACTGAATCAAATAACTATACTGAAGTGCACAACCAAACTGAATTACACAACTAAACTTAGAAAGATGAAAATAAATAATTCACTGCTTTTAGCTGGCCTGGTAATGCTGCTTTCTCTTTCAGAGCTTCAGGCTCAGTAGAAATCCATTTATGCAGACATGGGCTACACCAGCCTCTTTAACGGTAAAGACCTCAGTGGATGGAAGCTATGTAAAAAATGCAGATGGAAGCATTTATGAGCCCCTGGGACCCAATTCCGATTCCGGAATCCTTTTAAAAGGTGTGGGTCAGACCAATCTCTGGTGCTGGTCAGTGGGTTCTGGTGAACTGTGGAGCGTTCGCAACAACCAGGACCTTCCGGCCGAAGCAAGGGCAGCAGCAGTTCCCAGTGAAAATGCGGACAGGCCGGTGGGTCAGTGGAATTCCTTTGACGTAGTGGTCAGGGGTGATCGCATCACCGTCGTAAACAATGGAATCATTGTAATCAATGATGCACACTTCCCCGGTCTTGACGTGACAGGTCCTATCGGATTTCAGCACCATGGAGGTGTCAATCCTGAAACAGGGAAACTCAGGGGGGCATCCAGCCTTGTACAATTCAGGAACATCTGGATCCAGGAGCTATAGCCTGTTTCCTGCTAGAAGGAAACATGGTTTATTTATAATTGAAAGGAATTGAATACTCAGGCAAGATCTCAATTCCTTTCAATTCAAATCCTTTTTCTACTTTATCAGAAATCTGAATGCCTGAAGATTTAAGATCATTCAGAAAAGGTGCATCCTCATAAAGGGGTCTGAAATAGAATACCATCTCTTTTTCACCCTCTTGGTCATAGAATTTTTTGAGCCCGAGAGACCATTTTTCCCCATAATAAAAGTGATCAGCTACCAGTTCTCCCTCAAAGAATCCCATCCCGGTATCACCGGTATAGTCAATCTGCAGGAAGAGGTCATTCACACCTGAAGGAAGCTCTTCAGGCAGTGAAACCAGGATTTTATTCTTCTGGATATATTTATAATCCAGCGCCAGAGAGTACGAAGGAATTTCCATTTTATAAAGATCCATGATGGCACCCTTCTTTTTCACAAATGATATCCTGGCACTTGCAGATTCAGGAAGCAATCCGTTCGCAGGATAGATCATCAGATCAGGCTTGCTGTTTTGCAGAATCCGGATATCAAATGATCCCTGCCGGTCCAGGATTACTCCTTCAGTAAATATTACATATTGTTCCCCTCCCGCTCTGACAATATTAGATTTCAAGGCCATCTCCATATCAATGGTCACAATGCTTACCATGCTGCCATCCTCTTTTTCGACCAGGATTTCTGAAGGACTTGAAGCATCAGCCCGAATCAGAAAGTCATCTTTTGTTTTTGAGACCACATATCCATTCCCTTTCCTGATCTTCATCCTGCCTGAATTTTTGATGGAATATTCAGGCTTCATTCCCGGAGGAGCAAAAAACAGGAAATATGCATGCTCTTCATCTCCCCCCTTTGTCACCAATTGAGCAGTGGCATAATTCAAAAATACACCATCCATATCCAAACCAAAAGGCAATATGGCACTTGCATCTCCGGCCAGTGCCACTCCGTCCCGGGGTAAAAGCAGCTCTCCAGATGAAGTTTTTATGGTAAACCGGATATTCTCCTGCCTGCCCATTTGCAGGTGATCCTGGAAGTTGTTTATAAATAAAAATCCCTTATCACCTGAAGCCCGAACAGTATACCTTAGCGAATTTTTATCTTCTGCCACCAGTGAAGACTGACTTTCAGGCAGGATCACCTGCATTGGGGCCAGCATATCACCAAATGACTCCAGGAAATAATGAAGTAATTTCAAACGGTGAAAGGATGGCTTTATCTCGCCGAATTCCCCGATGGGCGCCTGGAAATCGTACGAAATTATCGGACATCCAATTGCCCTGTCGCTGAAGTATGTCCTTTCGCCCCTGGGGGTAGATCCTCCATGGTACATATAATAGCCAATGCCATTTGCTCCGCTGCCAAGGAATCTGTTAATCATTGGATCCAGGCTGTTAACTGGTATTTTCAGGCGCCTGGAATAGGTATTCATGATGCCCCCTCCTATTTCAGCGGCAAAATACGGATAGTCCCCGGCCTGGTACCTTACAGGAGCATAGTCGGGATTTTTCTGAAGATCTGTATATAAATAAAAATCAGAGACCCCTGCAGGGGCCCAGGTGGGGTAAGGATATGCAGCAGTCACCGGTATCGATCCATTATCTATAATTGCCGCATTGCCCCAGCCTGTAGCTGTATAAATCGGCACAATCAACCCCACTTTACGGGCAAGGTTCTTGAGCGCCAGCATATGATCACTCCCCAGGCTGGCATATGGATTTTCACCTTCAGCTATGCCTACGCCCGCCAGTGTTAAATTCAAATCTCTTTCCGAGGCTGTCCAGTCACTGGGTTGACCGGGGTAGGTCAGTCCCCAGGGGGCTGCTGAGTGCTGGTATTCATTTTCAAGCTGTACACCCATAACCGGACCTCCATCCTTGAAAAGCAAGCCCTCAAGCTGCATCGCAATCTGCCGGTAAAGCCTCTCCACGAAGAAAAGATATTCAGAATCGTTGGACCGGATCACCAGGGGTTTTCCCAATAGCCAGTCCGGAAGTCCTCCATTTCGGACCTCTCCATGGCAAAAGGGCCCTATCCTTACAATTACGTCAAAATCATATTCCCGGCATAATTCCACAAATTTCCGCAGATTATTATCCCCTCCCCATTTAAATACGCCTTCCTTCTCCTCATGGATGTTCCAGAAAACATAGGTGGCGATGATGGTGATTCCGCCTGCCCTCATTTTTTGTATCGCCTCTTCCCAGTACTTTTCAGGATATCGTGAGAAATGAAACTCGCCTGTGACCGGCACTATGGGAATCCCATCCTCCAAGACGAAATAATTATTAACATCAATTACCCTCCCCAGGCTATTTTCCCCGCCCAGTTCCAGGTGGCCTGATCTCATTACCTTTTGCGGGATGGCAATATCTATCACCTTGGTATCCTGCCCTCTGTTTACCCTGAATATGCTCAGTAGAATCAAAACATATATCAGTGTTGGATAAGAAATTGATCGTTTCATAATAGTCTAAGGGTCTGATTAATATAAGAACTGAATTTAATACTAATTTTGTGATGTAATATTTTTTTTATGAGAACCTTCAAAAAGATCATATTTGTTGCATTCCTGATAATATCCTCTATTAGCTCAGCCCAGGAGTTTTACTTTGGTCACGACCTATCCTATGTGAACCAGATGGAAGACTGCGGAGCTGTTTATAAGGAGGATGGTTTACCCAAAGATGTCTACGCGATTTTTGCAGATCATGGAACCAACCTTGTCAGGGCAAGGTTATGGGTGGATCCTTCCTGGTGGCAGGACTCAATCAAACAACCCGAAGGAGTTAAGCCCCACTATAATGATATTGAGGATGTGAAGGAGACTATCCGCAGGGCGAAGGAGGCTGGAATGAAGGTGATGCTTGGATTGCACTATTCAGATTTTTGGGCAGATCCGGGCCGCCAGCTCATACCCAGAAGGTGGCTGGATGTGGCCTACTCCCTGGAGGACTTAAAGGACTCCGTCTACACTTATACCATCCAGGTACTGACAGAACTTGATGAGGAAGGTTTGATGCCTGATTTTGTAAAGGTCGGGAATGAAAACAACAGTGGAATTCTCAGGCATATCCCGGAAGAAAATGGGTGGGACCCCGTTGAATCGGTAAGTTCCAGCTGGTCCAGGCACGCTCAATTATTCAACTCCGGGATTAAAGCCGTACGGGAAGTGGGTGCCAGGGCTTCCATCAATCCGAAAATTGTGATTCATTTCTCCAACAAGCTCAGCGGTCAGGTTTGGAATTATCAGAATATTATAAATCACGGGGTAAGCGATTTTGACGTCATCGGAATCTCATATTATTATGCATGGCATGGTGGAAGCATTTTCGAACTTGAATCAACCATCTCGGATCTGGTCCGGGAATTCCCAGGTTATGAGGTAATGGTGGCTGAGACAGGTTACCTGTGGACCACCGAGAACTTTGACGGGATGGGAAACATTATCAACACACCCGATCCGGAATATCTTCCCGTCAGCCCGGAAAAGCAGCTGGAATATATGGTGGACTTTACCAGGGCGGTAAAAAAGGGAGGTGGAACAGGGGTTGTGTTTTGGGAGCCAGCCTGGGTCACGACTCCCTGCAGTACTCCATGGGGAACAGGCTCCTCGCATGACCATGTGGTATTTTTCGATCCGGTGGATAACAATTTTATGGGAAATGGAGGGGGCCGCTGGTGTGAAACTGAATTTTATGAAGATCCCTTAACTCCACCTGAGGATGTAGATTTGACATTCAAGGTAAAAATGGAGGAGGAAGCAGACCTGTCACGGGGTGTTTTTATCGTCGGCGAAATAAGTGGATGGGAAATAACACCGCTTGATCCTGAGGGTGATCTGGTATACGCTAAAACACTCCGGTTGACACCGGGCTCCGAAACACTGGCTTATTATTTTCTGACTACGGGCACATGGGATAATTACCTGGATTTCAGAGAAAAGGTACCCCCTGAATGTGCATTGAGGTGGGGATCTGACCGTGGAATTATCGTCCCACCCTACGACAGCATTGTGGATCATCTATGGGGAAGTTGTGAACAGATTGATTCTTCAGCTCTGGGCACAAGAGGAAAGCCGGTTCTTCCTGGAAAATACCTGCTTTACCCCAACCCGGCAAAAAACTGGGTTAAATTGAAGTTGCCTGGCCCTTTAAAAAATACATTGGTGCGGATTTATGAAATCTCAGGCAGGGAAGTTCAGTCCTATATTTCGAATGCAAAAAGTTCCGAGTTTACTGTAAATTTACAAAACCTGACCGACGGGCTATATATTGTCTCGGTTGAGCATAATGGAGCCTGCTGTTTCCAAAAGCTCCTTATAAACAGGATGGGATAGGAATCTTATTTTTTAAAGTAATGTTTCGGAGTTACAGAGTAGACCTGCTTGAAACATTTTGAAAAATAAGAGTGGTTTGTAAAGCCAACCTGGAACATCACCTCCGAAACCGATAACTTCCCGCTGGCCAGAAGTTGCTCGGCTTTTTGCAGCCTTACAAACCTTATGAATTCATTCAGGGACTGGTCGGTCAGGCCCTTGATTTTCCTGTACAGGTTAGAGTGGCTGATTCCAACGGCGTAAGAGATATCACTTGCAGTGATGCGAGAATTGGTCATATTGTTGTGGATATATTCCACAACCTCCTTTAACAGTTTATCGTCCTTTGAATCAATCTCAACCTCCTGGGCATTCATTAATAGCCTCCGGTTAATAAATTGTTCCGTTTTCTCCCTGACACCAATCAGGTTGGCAATGTTTGCCTCCAGCACTTCAATCTCAAATGGCTTCGCGAGAAACAGGTCTGCACCTGCTTCAATGGCCTTAACCTGGCTTTCAATTTCTATTTTTGAGCTCAGGAAAATAATTGGGATTCTGTTTGTTTTTGTATTCTTCCTTACCCGCTGGACAAAAGAAATACCATCGATATCGGGGAGCTGAATTTCACTGATAATTATCTTTGGGATACTACCCTTGAGTATGTCCAGTGCGTCACTTCCATTGGATGCCCACATAACAAAATAGTTTTTCATAAGAGATGACCGGATATAATCGTAAAGGTCTATGTTCTCATCAACAAGAAGAATGACTGGCAAAGCAAGTGTATTACCCTTGTGATTTCTGGATGCATCCCGGGCTTTTATTAATGCCTCGCGGTTTACATATTCCTTTACAAATGGCTCATTCCCGGTCTTCACAGAAAATTCCTTATTGACTGGTAAGGTAATCCTGACTTTGGTACCGACCCCAGGCTCACTTTCCAGTTCAATTTTCCCATTCATGATCTCGACAAAGTCCTTTACAATTGTCAGGCCGATCCCCATCCCCCTTTTTGGGGTAATCCCGTCTGTAAGCTGATAAAAGCGGTCAAAAACCTTCTCCTGTTCCTTTTTAGCTATGCCAATACCGTTATCCCTGATTTCAATTACGACCTCCTTATGAGCTCCAGGCTTTATAGCCAGAACAACCCCTCCTCCTTCAGGGGTGAATTTTATGGCATTGGAAAGAAGGTTTTGAATGATGGAATAGAGCTTGCCTTCATCTGTATCAATGGTAATCTCCTTAATTTCAGCCTTTAACTTTAACCTGAGTCCTTTTGAAATGGCTTTCCCTTTGAAGGATTCAAGTACCCCTCTGGCAAAGTTGATCAACTCCAGCTGATCGTTTAATTGCTCCTGTCCCTGTCCGATTTCAATTTTTCGAAAGTTCAGTAACTGGTCAATATAGACTTTCAGGAAATGGGCATTCCGCTCAATAAGTTTTAATGTTTTCCTCGTATCATCCCTGATCTCTTTCCGGGATAGAATATTTTTAACCGGATCTATAATCAAACTTATGGAGGTAAGAAGTTCATGTGATATATTGATATAGAACCTGATTTTTGATGAATTACGCAACTCCCCCTGTTCTTTTTCCAGCTGTATCAGATTCATGCGTGCCCTGTCTTTTAACCTGTTGCGATACTGGTAGACAATAAGCACAATAATCAACAGGAGGAGAACGATATAGGAGGCAAAAAGTGGCGGGCTGGCCCAGAAGGGCAACCTGATCCGAATATCCAGGCTGGTAAGTTGATTATCAGAATTCCCGGACAAACTTCTTACCTTAAATGTATATTTTCCCGGAGGCAGATTGATATAATCTATGGAATTGGAACCGGGCTCATTCACCCTCCATGAAGTTTCAAATCCGTCAAGCAGGCATGCATACTGTTCGTCCCCCAGGTTACCGTATTGGAAGGACGAATATTCCAATCGAATATTCCGGCTTGTATGTGGAAACTCCAGGCTTTTAATATTTGAAACAGTGGTGTTCAGAATTTCCCTCCCGGCTATGTTCATCCGGGGAAATAAAGGCTCTCCATTAACGCTCAAAGATGTTACCAGCACCTGGCTCTTTTTATCTTTCATGTTTATATCCCGGGGGTTAAACTGAAGGAATCCGTCAAAACCACATACAATGATATCCCCATTCGGGGTTTTCCTGAAAGGAGACAGTATAAATTTATTCAGCGGAATCCTGCCGGGGATATGAAAATAATTGAACTCTTCTGTCGAGGAATCGAAACGGAATATGATGTTATTGCTGCTCCCCCAGATAATCCCCTCCTCATCTTCAGTGATCCCGGTAACAATAAAGTCCTCATCGATGGGCATCTCAACCACTGAAAATGTATCCCCTGGAATATCATATTTAAGCAGCTTGTTCTTAGACCCAAGCCAGAGGCTTTCGTTTGCGGAGTAGGATAAAGCGGTCAGAACAGAATTTCCCCTTATCCGCTCAAGGCTTTCAATCTCAACAACTTTCTCTGTGCTGAAATTAAAATTGAAAAGTGAATTCCCATCCAGGACCCATAAATGATCTTTACCGCTCACAATATGACCATTTAAATCTGCCGCATAATTAAGTTCTATACTTTCCGTATCAGCAAGTCCGGAATTGGCTTTATACAGGCCCCCTCCCCAGGTGCCAATCCACAATATGTCATTATAACCCTTAATGATGGTGCTGATATAATTTGATGAAACCCTTGTACCTGCTCCATCATCAATCGGGGGAATAACAAT
This sequence comes from uncultured Bacteroidota bacterium, assembly GCA_963713725.1. Classification (GTDB taxonomy): domain Bacteria; phylum Bacteroidota; class Bacteroidia; order Bacteroidales. The sequence goes on along the minus strand of CAVQMZ010000015.1, from coordinate 67,086 downwards.
CCGCTTCTTTACCGGGTCCCAGATGTTGATTCCAGCCACACTGCCGATCCACATCCTCTTATTGTTATCAATTGATATGGTATTAATATTATTTATTGACAGGGGAGCTTCATCCAATACCAGGGAGAAGTTTTTCTGGCTTCCTTTCTGTCCCTTCGAGGAGAGAAGTCCATTGGAAGTTGCAATCCAATATTTTTGGTCCTTATCAAAAAGAACATCAGCTACCCGGGTTCCCACTGGATTCTGCTCATCTCCTACAGAGACCGGGAAATAACTAAACAACTCCTGGGAAAGGTTAAGCCTGCTAATCCCATTTGAGCTTGCCAGCCACAGGTTCCCCTTATTATCTCCAAAAATGTTCCAAATCTGGTTATTAATGATGGAATATTGGTTAAAAGGGTTGTGGTAATATTTCTCTATCACTCCACTTTTAAGGTTTAGTTTATTTAATCCCAGGTCGCTGCCAAAAAAAACCTCCTCCTGGCTCCTTGCATAAATGGTCTTCACCACCTCATTGGTCAGGTCACAGTTTGCCTCATTAAATTTTCTGATTTCATTTGAGAATCGGTTCAGGATTGTCAGACCCGTCTCTGTACCTATAAACAGCAATGAATCATTCCCATGCGAATAGGGTTTGATATCAAGAACCAGGTTATGCTTGATGTTGGGTTTGTAACTCCCCTTAAGATCCAGAGATTCAAAAACCTCCTTACCATTATACAGAATATTCAGTTTATCTTCCGTTCCAACCCATAAATTACCACTCTGATCAAGATACAATGCCAGTACTATATTTTGACTCAGGTTAGAATTAATATGGTTGTAAAGGACCGATTCATCAGTGTTTGGATTGTATTTGTAAAGTCCCTGGGTGGTTCCCAACCAGACAGTTGTATCATTTTGATAAAGCAGGGCCCGAACAATATGCTGGCGAAATTCATGGGGCCTATTTATCTTCCAGCTTTTCAAACATAGATTAAAGACTCCCATTTTTGTCCCGATCCAGAGAGAAGTATCCGATGCAAGAGCTAATGCTTCAGTTCCAGCCGTCCCTATCAGTTCCGAATTCTCAGGGTCTGGCGAATGCACCCTCATTGTACGGTAGCCATCAAATCGCAGGAGTCCATAATCAGTTCCAAACCACATGAAACCATAGGGATCCTGAACAATCTTGTAAATCCTTGAATTTATATGGGTTCCGTTTGCTGAAACGGTTTCAAAAAGAAGGGTTTCTGAGTTGGGAGCAATACAAAAAAGGGCCTTAAAGCAGGCGGAAAACAATAATATTATGAAGGAAATCTTCATAAATAAATTTTCAGCAATATAGGACCTATTCTGGATTTTTAGAAATTTCAATGTCGAATTCACTTCTATTTCTGCCCGATTTATTTTGTTTTTTATCCATTCTGCTATGATAACAATTGAAACTGAACTCAAATACTCCCTCAATTCTGCCTAATTTACATCCTATGAAAAACAATAAAGGATTTGTAGCCCTTCTGTCTCTTGCATTAATTCTGGCTGCACTGATTGTTGTGATTTTTGTAAAATTCTACATAGGGCATTAATACTTTATAATTATGATGAAATCTTCTATTCTCATTCTTTTTTTGTCCTTCGTTACTGCAAACCTGATCTCCCAGCAAGTCACCATTTCGGGAGAGGTTATAGGAGCTGAGGGGGAATCACTTCCTGGTGTTAATATTGTGGAAAAGGGCACTGCAAATGGAACCATTACTGATCTCGATGGTAATTTTACACTTGGCCTGACAACTCCTGAACCAATAATAATTGTTTCCTACCTGGGGTATATTACACAGGAGATTTCCATCGGGGATAAGAATGAGGTGAATATTTCATTGAGTGAGGATCTGGTAAACCTTGAAGAGGTAGTGGTTGTAGGCTATGGTACTGCAAAAAAGAGCGATCTCACAGGGTCAATTTCATCGGTAAAACCAAACGAGCTTAACATTTCCGGGATCTCAAATGCTGCGCAAATGCTTCAGGGGAGGGTGACCGGTCTCTATATCAGCAGTGCAAACCAGAATCCGGGGGCAACACCCGAATTTATTCTCAGGGGAGCTGCTTCCTTCCAGGAGGGTGAAGCGGGTCAGCCTCTGGTCGTAATTGATGGCTTCCCAATGGATAATGCATCCTATATAAATACCATCAATCCCAGCGACATTGAGCAGATAGATGTACTCAAGGATGCATCGGCAACTGCTATCTACGGATCCAGGGGGGCGAATGGTGTCATTATGATCACGACCAAGCAGGGAAACAAACAGGGGATACAGGTAGATTACGGAGCAAAATTTTATACCCAGTCAGGAGCAAGAACAGTGGACATGATGAATGGACAGCAATATGCAAGATTCTATTACGACCTTGCCCATGATCCTTCGCTGCAATTGGGTGACTGGGGACCAGATAATGGCTATCCACATCCCTTTGGAACCTGGGATACGCTCCCTAATACCAACTGGCAAAATGAAGTAATTAATAAGGGAAATTTTACCACCGAGCAGAATCTGGCTCTTTCCGGTGTCAAGGAAGGTGTTAAATACAGGGCTGCCGCAAACTATTATGATGGAAATGGCATTATATCGCCGTCTGATTATAAGCGAATAAATACTGTCGCCAAACTGGATTATGACTATAAAAAGTTCTCCTTTAATATCAACATCAATTATACAAATGAAAACAGGAACAGGGTATTAAACTCCTTTGAAAGGTCATTGGGATTTTCTCCGTCCTCGCCGGTTTATGATAGTGAAGGAAATCTTTCGATTCATGCCTTTGAACCCAACTCAACATGGTACTACAATCCACTATTTCCCTCACAGGCCGAAGAAAGCTTTTCCGAAACAAATACAACGAGGATATCAGGAGGAGTTGAGTATGAAATCATTCCCGGCCTCAGAGCCTCCGTAAAGGGCGGGATCACCCAAAATTCCATGGAAGGATTCTACCAGAGATTTAAACCCCTGTATGAGTCTCAAAAGGAGACGGAGGCGAGTATCAGTACAAGCAGCAGCAGGCAAATCTATGCAGATTACTATCTGCAATACACAAAACAGATACAGGATCACAAATTCTCAATTCTGGCCGGTGGCTCCTACCAGGACACCAGGAACCGCGGCCATTGGGCATCATCGGTGGATTTTCCTTATACCAATATAGGCTACTATAATATCGATGCAGGACTGCTGGAAAGACAAATGGGCAGTAGCTGGTATGAAAGAACAGTGGTATCCGGGCTGGGAAGAATTAACTATGATTACAAGAGTAAGTACCTGCTAACCATAAATTATCGACTTGATGGGGCAACCGTTTTTGGCGACAATAATAAGTGGGGCCATTTCCCCTCTTTTGGATTGGCCTACAGGATTGACCAGGAAGATTATTTTAAAAATGTACAATCCATTTCTACTCTCAAGCTGCGTGCCGGATATGGTATTGCAGGGAATTCTAATATCCCGGGTTTCAGGACGCAGAACCTTTTAGATTTCAGACCGGTGCACGAAGGTGGGGGTATTAGCAATGCTATCATCTGGGGAAGTACCTATATCCCTAATCCCGATCTTCATTGGGAGAGTACCTATACCTTTAATTTAGGGCTCGAGCTTGGCAATCCAATGTTTTACGCCGAAGTGAACTTCTATTCCACAAACCATGATGATCTGATTCTTGACAGGCAAGTTCCGACGGAGCTGGGCTATACCAATATCACAGTAAATAAAGGAACCATGCTGAATAGAGGGATTGAAGCCAAGATCGACCTTTTCCTGAGTTTCTTTAACAACGAACTTAAGTGGAAACCAGGAATATGGTTTTCCTATAACAAAAATGAAATTACGGATCTTGACGGAGATGTTATACTTGATAAGGACATCTGGATTAACAGAACCAATTATGGCTATGCCGGGATCAAACAGAAGGGCTATCCTCTGAACTCAATCTGGGGTTATGATTTTGTGGGAGTCTGGCAGGAAAGTGAAGCAGAGGAGGCAGCCATTTACAATTCTGCTCCTGGTGATCCCAGATTTGCAGATATAAATGGTGTGGATGAGAATGGAGATATTGTATCGGGGCCCGATGGGAAAATTACTGAACATGACAGGACCTTCCTGGGAGATGCAAGTCCGACATTTACAGGTGGATTCAGGAACCAGTTCAACTATAAGGCCTTTGAATTCTCCTTTTTCTTTGAAGGGGTATTTGACAAAGCAGTTGTGAATGTTAATAAGGCAACCTATACATTTCCCAGTTTCCAATATGGAAATAATAAAGAAACCAGGGCCCTGAACAGGTGGACGCCATCAAATCCCACAAACGAGGTGCCCTCACTTACAAAAAATCTCACCGAACAAATGGTACGAAGCGACTGGACCATTGAGGATGGCTCATTTATCAGGCTAAGGGATGTTACCCTTACCTATAAGCTCTTTTTTGATGACCGGAGTATAAAAAATCTGAGAGTATTTATCAGCGCATCAAACCTCTTTACCATTACGGAATATTCGGGAATAAACCCGGATGTGTGGGCAACCGACGCAGAATACAACCTGATGCCTTTTTCACGGGTATTCACACTGGGTGTTAACGTATCATTTTAAATATGCTGAAAATGAAAAATCTGTCACTTATACTTATACTGTTAGCGCTTCCTCTTTATCATAGCTGTGATGATGTCCTTGTGGAGAAAAATTACGGCCAGATTGCTGATAGTGATTACTGGAACACCGAAACCGATGCTGTTACTGGAATTAAAGCGGCATATGCCTCTACAAGGGGTGGATGGCAGGGGCTGTCCTTCTGGCAGTTTTGCGTGGAAGATATGGGTACTGATATTTCCACCGGAGGCTACTTTGCCGTGAATGATTACATAGCATACACCGGCTGGTCGGGCACCACACCTGACTTTGTGGATTGGGGAATATGGGGGGATTTTTGGAAGAGTATCAATTATGCCAATACCGTTCTCGATAAAGTTCCAGAAATGGATATTGATGAAGACGTAAAAAACAGGGTTATCGGTGAAGCATATGCCATAAGGGCCATGGTGTATTTCTACCTTGTAAACTGGTTTGGTGGCATGCCGGAAATCACCACAACAAAAGAGCCTTCATTTGAGATACCCCGGCAGAGTGTTGAAAGCAATTACACACTCATTGAAAATGATTTGAACACTGCAATCCAACTTCTCCCCGATAAATCGGAACTGATGGGGATGGGCGAGGAGGATTACGGCAGGTTGTCCAGTGGGGCTGCACGTGCCCTGCTTGCAAAGGTTTACCAGCAACAGGGCAAATGGACAGAATGTGCGGCTATGGCCCAGGAGGTGATCTCCTCTGGATTGTATTCGCTGGAGCCAGACTATAAGGACATTTTCTCCCTTCAAAATGAAGGTTTTGGCAATAGCGAGGTAATCTGGGTCCTCCCCTTCATTACGGGAACAAGCCCTAACGTGGATGCAAACGTTTTTCAGGTTTACATCTGGAGAGCACCTGAAAATACCGATTATTCCAAGTATTACGAGTGGAACGGAGAGATCAGGGCCACCACCAGCTTTCTACAATTCATTTGAATCCGGTGATCGCCGCAAAGAATCTTCTTTTTGCATCATCTGATGCCATTGATAACCCGATAATGATGATTAAATATCCTCCTGATCCGGCCACAGAAGGAGCCATGTCCGGAACCGACTATCCCTTTATTCGTTTGGCTGATATTCTTTTAACCAGGGCAGAAGCACTAGCTCATCTGGAGGATCTTGAAGGATCTGTAAAGGATATTAATAAGGTAAGAGCGCGCGCAGGACTTGCTGGTCTTGACGCTTCAAATTTTACCAGTGTCTCGCTATTGAACCACATTCTCGAGGAACGCAGGTGGGAGCTCTACTTCGAAGGACACAACAAACGTGATATGATCAGAATGGACCGTGAGGGCCTGCTGGAGTATATAAAATCCCAATCGGCCGACTGGGAAACCTATACAGCTGAGCGTTATCTCCTGCTGCCCCTGCCCTCCAATGCACTTGCTTCGAATCCCGGACTTGTTCAAAATCCTGGATTCTGATTCGGATTAAAACTAAGGAATGATGCTCAGAAAATATAAAAAACAAACGATGATCAATAAGCTGGCTTATACCGCGATGCTTCTACTTGCCATGGCATCGCTGCTATCGTTCAATGCTTGTACCAAAACGGAAGACTATTCCGACATAGTGTACAAGAATTACCTCAACTATGAAATAAACAGGGCAGAAAGATTTCTGGAAACCACAGAAGAAGGGACAGCTGAAGGGGAGTATGAAGCTGGTTCAAAACAAACCTATCAGCTTGTAATTGATGATGCAAAACCGGTGGATGAGAAAAGTGATGCTTCCCAGGAAGAGATCGACAGGGCTTATGCAGACCTGCTTCAGGCTTCCGATGATTTCTCAGACAAAATGGTCCCCTTCCGTAGCGCTTTCCAGGTTTGGATTGACTACGCAGAGTTTGTACTTGAGAATACGGAGGAAGGTGATTTGGAAGGAAATGTAATACCAGGAAATAAGAATCAACTAAAGGAGGCCATAGATATTGCCGAGCAAACCATTGAAAGTGAAGACCTGACACAATCTGCCCTGGACCAGGCCACAACAGATCTTACTGAGGCCATTTATTTCTTTAACGGAGAAATAATAGGACAGGCCAGCATTGTAATGACAAATCCCGGGTTCGAATTACCCGGTTATGAGACAGAAGACTTCGATGAAGTGCCCGGATGGTTTTTGTTTGGAAATGTAGAGGAGTGGGCTCCAAAAGCCTCAGTTTTCGACCTTGAAACTGCCCCTGAAGGCTCATATGTTGCCAGAATAGGATCCTATACACAGGGTATGTACCAGAATCTGCAGGAATTAATCAATCCCGGTGCAGACTACACCCTAAACTTTAAGGTTTCCCTCCAATCTAACGAACCTGACTGGCAGGGTAAGAAATTCCCTGCAATCATTCGCAGCCGAATCATTGTCTTTGAACAGAAGGAAGGTGATTATAATTTTGTGACCATCCTCAGTGAATCCTATGACACCCTTGGTATAAATCCGGGTGTTTTTATGGATTTGACCCAGACAGTCTCCATTGATGCCATTTCTGCATCCATTGGAAAAAATGTAGCCATTGATTTTATACAGAAGCACACATGGGATGCTGCCAATCCAATCTGGGCGGAAAGCTTCGTTGCCATTGATGAAATATACCTGAAAAGAAAACTTTAACTTAACATAATCTATTATTAACAAACACTTTAAGCTATGAGAAAAATTTTTACATTATCATTTTTATTGTTCGCTATCCTGGCGCTTTCAGCCCAGGATAATGTGATCAGAAACGGCGATTTTCAGCTGGGAGATGACACCCAAACCATTGCCGGTCTTGCCGAATGGCACATGGATAAAGAGGCCCCCGGCTCAGGATGGTGGGGAGATGCAACAAACCGCCGCGTTACATTAACCTCCGGAGATTCAGCTACCCTCTACCAGGTGGTGGAAGTCATTTCTGCAGATTCAGTGCTATATGACCTTACTTTTTATGCTGCGGATAGCTGGAATACTGAAAAAGTAGTTGTGATCATAAGTACTTCGGACGCTGATACTACCATGCGGACCATTTTGCTTAGCGACTCCCTGATTATAGATACAGACCCACTGGCTCTTACATTTGGATTCTCAGCAAATTCCGAATACGCTGGTAAAAATCTCATTGTGGAATTCACCTCTACCCAGCTGGAAGGAGATGCAGCCTGGACACATTTAGATGATGTTTATATGGTCAAGAGATTGCCGGGAGTGAATAATCCGCCAATCTGTGATCCGGGACCGTATCAGACTGCACGAGGAACCGAAGAGGTAACACTTGATGGATCCGCCAGTTACGATCCCGATGGTGACGAGATAACTTATACCTGGATCAGCACCTACCCGGGTATCGTTTTGTCTGATCCAACTGCAGCAATGCCAACATTCACTGCTCCGGATGTAACCGAGTTATCCACCTTTTCATTTGCGCTCTATGTCAATGATGGAACAGTAAACTCTGATACACTCTTGACAAATGTCACCGTGATACCTGCAGCGGAATTGGTCAGGAACAACGACTTCACAATGAGGGTTCCGGAAGCAGATCCAGAATCAGACAACCTGAAGGATATTGCATACTGGAACGTTGATGAATTAAGAGATTCCCTTTCCGGAGGAAATGCCGCAGGTCTGATCTGGCTGGCTTCATTCGATCCTAATATCTACCAGGTGGTGGATGTTATCGGAACTGAAGCAGCGACCTACTCCCTGGCATTTACAGGAAGAAGCTCCTGGAATTCAGTGTCCATTAATTCCATATTCAGTGTTTCAGATGCGGATTCCTCAATTCGGACAGAGATTGCCATGCAGGAAAACCTGACTGGAATTGATCCCGATGGAGGAATCAGTACATCAGAGGATGCTACTTATAAACATGTCCTGGCTATACCAGCCAACTCGGAACATGCAGGCAAAAAGCTGATCATTGAATTTGACAACATTGCCTTTGATGACGGAAATGATGACGGCTGGTGTGAATTAAAATTCGTGTCACTGGTTAAAGAAGTTGTTATCGGTATTGGATCAGATGCAGTGAAAAATCTGAGTGTTTATCCAAACCCGACAACTGGCATGCTCTATTTTGATGGCGATTTAGGCGTATCAAAGGTTAATGTTTATTCAGTTCTGGGTGCCCTCAGGAAGACCGTCGATGGAGAAGAAATAAAACAAATCAATCTAGAAGAGCTCCAGACCGGTCTCTACATTATTTCCATAACAACGGAGAGCGGAATTATCAATAGGAAAGTTCAGGTTAAATAAATTATTTCGCCCATTAAAAGCCCATACATTTCATACGTTCCTGAAAGGTATGGGCTTTTTCTCTTTTTTTTAGATACACTAAAATACCTTAGCATGTACAAGAACCTTCCTGTTTTACTGTTTTTCACAATGTTCTCTTTTGCTTGTACAGGCATGAAGGAAGTTAAATTAGATACGGGGAGTTTTCTATTTAATGATGCATGGGAGTTTCAGATTGATTCCTCGGGATTGGCAAGCCCGGAATATTTTGAGAATAAGCCTGACAACAATGCCTGGGAGGAAGTATCCCTTCCTCATTCGGCCCATTTGGAACCCTTAGTTGTTAACCAGCAGTGGCAGGGAAATTGCTGGTACCGCAAAACCTTTTCCCATAAAAAAAACTGGTCCGGAAAAATACTTTTTCTCAGGTTTGAGGGGGCTATGAATGTAGCTGAGGTATGGGTAAACGGGAAGAAAAAAATCAAACACCTGGGAGGGTATCTTCCTTTTGTGGTAAATATAACAGATGAAATCCTCACCGACGAGCTAAACTCAGTTTACGTAAAGCTGAATAACGAGGATAATGCTGAAACCGGACCCAAGCCTCTTTCGATACTTGATTTTAACATGTACGGTGGATTGTACAGGGATGTGTTCCTGCAGGTAAAAAACCCGGTACATATAAGCGATGTGCAGCATGCAAATATTGTAGCCGGGGGAGGGATCTTCGTATCTTATCCTGAAGTAAGTAAGGAACGGGCCATCGTTTCCATAAAAACCCACATTCTGAATTCAGGAGATAAAAGCGTTCAGGTAGAGCTGAAGCAATCTCTGGAACATGAAGGGGCATCAAAGGCAGGCGTCTCGGAGAAAATCAAGTTTGGCCCGGGAGAATCTAAAGAATTTCGGCAGGAAATTGAAGTTTCCCATCCCCGTTTATGGTCTCCGGATACTCCTGACCTTTATCAACTGGAAACCACTCTTTTCAATAAGGAGGTGGTACTCGACCAGGAAATCACACGCATAGGAATCCGGAAATTCGAATTCCGGGAAAACAAACTGTATATAAATGATAAGGAGACTCTCCTTCGGGGCATCAACCGCCACCAGGAGTATCCCTATATTGGTTATGCACTGTCGAACAATGCCCAGTATCGCGATGCATTAAAAATAAAAAAGGCAGGATTTGACTGTGTACGGCTCTCACATTACCCCCATTCAAAATCCTTTATGGATGCCTGTGATGAGCTTGGAATTATCAACATTGACGCAATTCTTGGATGGCAATATTACAATGAGGATGAAAAATTCAAATCCCATGTTGTTCAAACCTGTCGTGACCTCATCCGCCGTGACAGGAACCATCCCAAGTGTACTTGCCTGGGAGGTCTCTCTGAATGAATCCTGGATGCCTGAACCCTTTATTGATTCCCTGATCGGGGCTGCCCGTAATGAATATCCGGGAGAACACTGTTATACTGCAGGATGGCAGGAATATGGCTATGATATTTACCTGCAGGCCAGGCAGCATCGTCTGGGACATGCTGAAAAATATCCCGACAAACCTTATATCGTATCGGAGTATGGCGACTGGGAGTATTATGCCATGAATGCGGGCCTGAACCAGGATGCCTGGGGAGAGCTTATGGAAGAAGAACGCTCCAGCAGGCAACATCCCGGAAGTGGTGAAAAGAGATTACTTCAGCAGGCAACAAATATCCAGGAAGCACACAATGACAATCTCCAGACCCCAGCTGTGGCTGACAATTACTGGGTCATGTATGATTACAACCGGGGTTATGCAGATGACCTTGAAATGTCCGGGATTATGGGCATTTTCCGGCTGCCAAAATACAGTTACCATTTTTTCCGGAGTCAGAGATCTGTAGGAGAAATCGTTGCCGGAAAAGCCCATGAGCCCATGGTCTATATTGCCTCTGAATTTTCCCAATCTTCATCCAAAAACATCAGGATTTACAGTAACTGTGAAGAGGTTGAATTACAGGTGAATGGAGAAACCCTGGGTACACAAATGCCCGACCAGGACAGGATATCCACCCATCTTAATCACCCACCGTTTACTTTCAGGGATATACCATTTAGTCCCGGCAATTTGAAAGCGCTTGGAAAAATTGGGGGAAAGATTGTGGCTGAACATAAAGTCACCAGTCCTGAGGAGCCCTACAAAATTATACTTGAAGCTGATATTTCAGGCAGATCATGGGAGAGTGGCGTAAAGGACGCCATATTTGTTTATGCCAGGGTTGTGGACAAAAATATGCAGGTGGTCCGTGGGTTTTCCGATCATATCAAATTTGAGCTTGCTGGAGATGCAGCCATCATTGGAGAACATAAGCCCCGCGCAGAAGGTGGTATTGCAACAGTGCTTGTGATGGCAGGCGAAGATCCTGATGATATCATCATTTCAGCTGTCTCTGGAGATCTGAAATCGGATCCTTTTGGAATTAGTACGGAATAGAATGGTTTACAAAAAGGAGGACATGTGAGAAGACCTGGATATCTGACAATTGTTTTATTTCTTTTATTTTCCCTTAATGCACAGGGGCAGCTATATATGATCAATGAAATTGCCCCGATTAACGACCATTTTGCAGATGAATATGGTGAGTTTGATGATTGGATAGAAATATATAATGCTGATGTAAACACTGTCTGGCTTGACGATATTTACCTGACAGACGACTTTGATGAACCTCTGAAATGGAAAATTGATGGTCCGTATAAGATGCAGCCCGGTGGTTTTCTTGTCATCTGGTGTGACGGACAAATACACCAGGGGGAACTGCATGCACCATTTAAACTGAAATCGGGCGGAGAACAGATTGCCATTACCCAGGTGATCGGGGAAGACATTGTCTGGATTGACTCTCTCACCTTTGGCCAGGTACTACCTAATACTTCACTGGGAAGGATCAGTGATGGCAATCCAAACTTTACACTTATTAACGCGATATAAGCCCTGGATCCTCAAATAATGGGGCCCTCCAGTATATGGGAGCACCAACAATCCAACCGGAGGGAAAAATTCTGGAAGGGCCTCAACAGATTACCCTGAGTGCAAATGATGCATCCTCCAGGATCTTCTATACCCTTGATGGTTCTGAGCCTGACACCCTGTCCACATTATATTTGGGGCCTTTTATCATCGACAGTACCCTTCAGGTAAATGCAAAGGCATATAAAACAGGTTATGCCGGGGCCATATCAAGAGCGTCATATATTCTGCCACCTCCCGGGGGCATACCCGTACTATCACTTGAACTTGACCGGGAAGACCTGTTTGACGATAACAAGGGAATCTATGTAAGGGGCACAAACGGGATTGCCGGGGGATGTGTTGACTACCCGGCCAACTGGAACCAGGACTGGGAAAAACCGGGGCGAATCACCATGTTCGAGACCGATGGCCGGCGAGCTTTTACCTGCAATACGGGCATACAAATCGGAGGGGGATGTTCACGGGGACTGAATATGAAGAGCTTCAACCTCTATCTCCGCGATAAATACGGTGATCCATATATTCCCTACCAGATCTTTCCCGGAAATGAGATCAGCGAGTTCCACCGACTAAAAATAAGAAATGCCGGTACAGATAATGGTTCCATGATGTTGCGGGATGGTATTAACCAGGTCCTTTTCAGGGACGAAATCGATATTGACCTGATGGATTACCGGCCGGCCGTTTTATACCTGAATAGCGAATTCTGGGGTATGTATGGTATTCGCGAATTCATCAATGAAGATTATATCTATTCCCATTACGGGTATAAAGGATGATGAATTTGACCTGATAAAGAGCCCCTTCTCATGGATCGACATTAAGGCAGGCAACGACAGTGCCTTTCGGGAATTAAATACTTTCATTGAATCCAACGACCTTGCTGACCCTGAGAACTACCGTCAGATTGAAGCTCTTATTGACATCAATGAATATCTCAACTACAACATTGCCCAGATCTACCTGGCCAACTACGACTGGCCCTCCATTAACACCTACATCTGGAAACCCTATAATGAAGGAAAATGGAGATGGATATTATTTGATACAGACGGATCGACCAACTTCGATCTATTTTATGATACCTATCCCTCCTACAACTCTCTCATGCATGCCACAATGCCCATGTTTGAACGATGGCCAAACTCGGAAGAGAGTACCCTTTTTCTCAGAAAACTACTGGAAAACGAAGGTTTCAAAAACGAGTTTGCCCAGCGTGCCTGTACTTATATGGAATTGCTTTTCCATCCCCAGCGGGTGAATCAGATTACCGATAGCATTGCCAGATTTAATAGATCCTTTTGTGGATGAGACCCTTGACAAATGGGGTGAGAATATTCCGGAACTGGGATGGGGACAGGCCATGGGAGGATCAAGGGAGAAATGGGAGGAGAATATCCAGCTTTACAAGGATTTCTTTGTGGAGAGGCCTTTTTATATGAAAAAGTTTATCGCAGAATACTGTCGTTTCCAGGGAAGTTATCGATTGAATCTAGGAACGGACCAAAATACCCGAGGCAAAGTATATGTCAACAGCAACAGGAAAGAGCTTCCAAACGGATTTGCTGCAGATTATTTTCAAAATGTTCCCCTGAAGCTGTATGCGCAAGCGGATGAAGGTTATGCCTTTCATAAATGGCTGGAGATTGATGATCCAAATCCGGAGATTGATTTTATTGCCAGCGAAGATAGAACACTGACTCCCCTCTTCATCCAGGCAAATTCAGTCAGGGTTTATGAAAATCCAGCAATGAAAATTTATCCCAACCCCAGCAGCGGGAACATTCAATGTACAGATTGATGGGCTTTCAGGAGACAGGGTACATCTCGAGATATATAACGCTACCGGGCAGAAGGTCCTGAATGAAACTTTACCTGCTTACCGCGCTTATGAAATCGTCCAATGTGATCTGTCTGAATTTCCAAGCGGTATATATTCAGTGAAAATCCAATCCAGGAACGTAAAGATGGTTAGACAGTTAATTTTGATTAGAGAATGAAAAGAAAGACATTATTGATCATTGGCATATTGGTATCGAACCTGGCTGTCTGGTCACAGGAGCTTTACGTGGGAGGAACGATGGGATTTACAGACTATCTCGAAAACAGATGTGGTATTGTTTATAAGGAAAACGGGGTTCCCACAGATCCTTTTCAAAGCCTGGCCGATCATGGCGCCACCATTGCCCGGCTCCGGGTGGATCACCCTCCCTTCTCCAGCAGCTACTCCGAGGGTGAGATGGTTGATCATCACTCTGTTGAAAATGTAAAAACAGGGATGCAAAGGTCAAAAGATGCGGGTCTGAACACACTTCTCACATTCGGCTATACTTCATGGGCACTGGAGGACAGTCAGAAGTTAAATCCCTATGTGGCCCCCCTGGCCTGGCAGGAGATTGCGCTGGATCTGGATAAGATCATCGATTCGGTATATACTTTTACCTACAATGTGCTTGATGAGTATTGCGGCGACGGACTAATCCCTGAAATCGTATCCATTGGTAATGAGAGTGTCTGGCACAGATTCATGCCTAATGTCCCTGAATCTGAACTACCTCCCTATGACCCTGAGAGAAGTGCAGCAGTACACAACGCGGGATCAAAGGCCGTTCGTGATATATCAGCAAAATACGAGACAAATATTAAAGTATGCTTCCACATGATGGGACCATCCAATACCAAATGGTGGCTTGAAGAACATACACCCTATGGACTTGATTATGATATTATCGGCATTTCCCTTTACCATGGTTGGAATGAGGATGATTATGCCGGGTTTTCTTCCCTTGGTGATTATGTGGCTTATATCGTAAGCAAATATCAGGTGGAGCTCCTTGTGATGGAGACTGCTCAGCTTTTCAGAGATGGAGGGAACGACAATCATGTGGATATCCTTGGGAGAGAAAACATCCCCCCGGATATCCCAATCCGCCTACAACGGAAACGCAGAAGAACTACCTGGCCGACCTCACCCTGGAAGTGATCAACAATGGAGGTTCGGGTGTCATTACCTGGGGAAACGAATGGGTGGGCTGCGATTGCTATATCTACGCAGATCAGTGGGGAAAAGGTTCCTCCTGGGAGAATAAAGCATACTGGGATTTTGACTACAACCTCCACGATGGCATAAACTGGATGAAATCCATAGGCAATAAAGTACCTGTCACATTTAAGGTGGATATGAGCGGCATTGATGTTTCAAACGGGGTATATGTGACAGGAGAGTTTCCCAATGAGCAGGGCGAGGAGTGGAAATTTAACCGCATGTCTGCAGAAGGGAACAATGTATATAGTTATACCACAGAAATGCCTGTTGGGTCAGCAGGAGCCTATTACTTTTTAAATGATGATGATTGGGGTGCCAGGGAGAAGGTTCCGGCCGAATGTGTTGTCTACTGGGGACTGGACCGGGGATATGAAATTCCCGCCGGTTCTGACAGTGCAAACTTTCGCCTATGTGTGGTCCAGCTGTGAAGAAATCAGGCCTGCTTCCACCAAAAACCCGGATGCTGCTTCGAATCATTCCTTATTTGATATTTCCCCAAATCCCATTCAAAACAAACTCTTAAACCTTTCACTCAATTTTGATGGTGAAGCAAATTTATCCATTAACGATCTTCAGGGCCGACTTATTACTTGAGAAGAAACTGATTTGTTTGTCCGGGGAAGCACAGCCCATTGATCTGCAACATTTAGCCCAGGGCACCTATTTGTTAAACCTGGATTACACCAAACATTTCAGGCATGAATCGAAAATCTTTATGATTCCTGCAAACTAATAAGCCTTATGAAAAAAATACCGGTATACTGTTCCTCTCCTGGGATTCCTGACACTTATCGCCTTTGTTGGCTTGTGGGGCCTGTGTTGATCAAAAATCTCCAGGTGGTGTCATTCAAGCATCTTTTTTCAATATTGATACCATAGACCGGGCTCAGATTCCGGCAATTCATAATCAAATAAAATCCTGGAAAACAGCGCATGGACAGGCGAGCGGATCAGCAGTCAGCTTCTGATATGGATGCCAGAAACCGAAGGGGAGATCGAACTATCGGCATCCGGTCTCAACGGTAAGAAAAACACCCTTATCCCGGCAGATCAGATAAAATTATTTGAAATAAAACCTGTAAAAACCGATGTATTTGCAGAGGGTTGTGAAAAAACCGGGATTGTAAATTACGATTCTTCCCTTGTTGCTGATTTACTTGCACCCATCAGTGCCCCTTTATTGCTTACACCCGAAGAAGCCAGAATGATCTGGATCTCCATTGATATTCCTTCTGAAACAAAGCCCGGAAATTATACCGGCCTGATCACAGCATCAGCTAATGGAACAAAAGCTGCAAAATTTCAAATTGAATTGGAAGTTCTTTCCCAGAATCTACCTCCTCCTGCAAAATGGAATTTTCATCTCGATCTGTGGCAGAATCCATATTCTGTAGCCAGGTATTTCGAGGTAGAGCCATGGTCAGAAGAACATCTTGAGAAAATGAGACCCACCATGGAGATGCTGGCGAACTGCAGGTCAGAAATGCATCACCGCCACCCTGACTGAAAAGCCCTGGGGAGGCCAGACCTTTGATCCCTTCCAATCGATGATCAAAAAAACCAGGAAAAAGAATGGAACCTGGACTTACGACTATTCTGATTTTGATGCCTGGGTTCATTTTGCCATGGAGTGTGGAATTGATCAGCAAATTAACTGTTATTCAATGGTGTCATGGAGTAAAGAGTATACCTTTTTTGATGAAGCAAAAGGAAAGGAAATTTCAGTTTCATGCAATCCCGGAGAAAAGAAATATACTGAAATATGGACTCCCTTTCTTCAGAATTTCTACGATCACCTTCAGCAAAAAAAATGGCAGGACATTACCACCATTTCGATGGATGAACGTTCATTGGAAGACCTGCTGGAGGTAATCAAGCTTATGGAAAAGGAGGCTCCGGGATTAAAAATAGCATTCGCCGGAGGCTATCATCCGGAACTAGATGAGGACCTGTTTGATCTGAGTGTTGCCTCTGCCCATATTATACCCGAAGAGAATCTCCTTGCAAGGAAAGATTCGGGATTCAAAACCACCTTCTATGTTTGCTGTGTGGAAGAACAACCCAATACATTTTCCTTTTCAAATTCTGCTGAAGCCACCTATCTGGGATGGTATGCGGCAAACCGGAATTTTGATGGGATGCTAAGATGGAGCTATAATTCATGGACAAAGAATCCCCTTTATGATTCCAGGTTCAGGCGCTTCCCCGCCGGCGACACCTATATGGTTTACCCGGGCGGGACTCAGCTCTGTGAGGTTTGAGCGCCTGAGAGAGGGCATTCAGGATTTTGAAAAAATATCAATCCTGAAAAGAGAGTTACTGGCAGAAGGTTCGGAAAGCTCCAAAGAAAATCTGAGAACATCTCAATACTGCACTGGCAAAATTTGACATACAGAGCCTGTCAACTATCCCTGCATACGAAACGCTTAATGAAGGGAGGCAAGTATTGCACCAGCTGTCAAAATGAAAATAGCACTGTCCATAATTCTGCTTTTACTAAGACTTCAGCCTGGTGTTGCTCAAGAATTGCAAGGATCATTTGGAGCAAACTCACGATTTATTATTAAGTGCGATCCATTCGAAGGAGAAATACAGACCACTTATTCGGAAATCGCCTGGAAGGGTGAACGGATCTCCAAACCAATTCTACTGTGGACAGAGCTGGATACAATTAAAAACCTGGACTTTGAAATATCGGATCTAAGCAATATCAGTGATACCATCTTTTCCGGAAATGCAAAACTAAGATCAGTAAATTTTGCACGATCCGATCACGAATCCTTAGCATGTGAAGGATATAAATACAGGGATTCAACATCCTTCCTGGAATTGGGTGATATCCTGTCGATGTCCCTGGAAAGTACTTTGATTCCGGATTGCCATTCCATATACTGGCTGACCATTGATATTCCTACTGAATCTGAACCAGGAACTTACTCAGGACAGATCAAGGTGCTGACATCGGGAAAAATAAAGATGACCTTCGATATTCATATTCAGGTTGTGGATCATTTACTTCCCGGAAGCGGGGATTGGAATTTTCATCTTGACCTCTGGCAGTTCCCCACTTCTGTGGCTGACAGATTCAATCAAAGCAATCCTTCAAACAAAATGGATTACTGGTCTGCTGAACACTTTATGCTTCTTAAGAAAGCGTATAGCCTGCTTGCTGACATGGGACAAAAGGTGATCACCGCCCACATCAAAGAAGGGGCTCTAGGATCACCATCCATGATAAAGTGGATCAGGAATTCAAATGGCCAGTGGGATATACGATTACTCCATTTTTGACAAATATGTGGATAGCCTCTCAGCCTGGGGTATATCCAAACAGATCAGCTGCCAGTCTCCGGTAGGATGGAACAGCGACATTCTACCCTTTTGGGATGAACCTGCGCATTCATGGGCTGAGCTTAATACACCAGTGGGCTCAGTCATATATTCGAAGACCTGGAACGATTTCCTTACAGATTTTAAACGGCACCTTGACGAAAAGGGATGGTTTAACAGAACTGTACTTTACCTGGATGAAGTTGGGCCGGAAGAACTCAAAAGCAGTTATCCAATTAATCAAGAATAATCATCCGGGCTGGAAAATCGGCATGGCAGGATTCCACACCCCTTCGGATTTTGTCAATTCCAATGTATATGATCTGAGCCTGATGGTCGGAACAGAAGATAGCGGCCAGGAGCACGGTATCCAAAAAGCCATCAACTTTTTACTGCAGTTGTAATCCCCCCCGCCCAAATAATTTTGTAGTGGGTGATGCACACCTGTCGGAAAATATATGGTTGGGCTGGCATGCCCAAAAAATGAATTACACCGGATATTTAAGGTGGGCTTTTGATTACTGGAACATTGATGATCCCTATGAGCAAAGAGTTGGGACTCACACTTCCGGTGATTTTGCCTTATGCTACAGAAGCTCCAACATGATGGATATGGAAATCAGCTCCAGCGTAAGACTTGAATTGATCCGTGAGGGCATAGAAGACTTTGAAAAGATCAACATCCTTAAGAATTTCCTGAAGGACTCCGATTCGGACGAGAATCAACTTGCATATAAACGCTTATTGAATAAAATTGAAGCATTCACGGCCTCTTCAGGTCAATCAGATGAAGTGGATACCCTGGTCAAAAGTGCAAGAGAATTGTTGAATGAGATCAGCTGCAGGGCGACTCGATGAGCCCCTGACTCTAACCATAAAATAAACTGTCCCTTTAAAATAAGGACATTGCGGAGAGAAAGGGATTACTCGAAACCTCAGTTGTGATCGCCATTCGGTGGTTAACTCGCCTAACCATAATAAGTCCCTTTAGAATAGACTTGCGGAGCGAACGGGATCCCTGAAACAGTCGTGAACCGCCATACAAGCTAAACTCGCCCCTGCTTTAACATGAGGATTCTTTCTGATATTGCGGAGAGAAAGGGATTCGAACCCCCGGTGCCCGTAAGAGCACAACGGTTTTCGAGACCGCCCCGTTCGACCACTCCGGCATCTCTCCGTTCTTGTGCAAAAGTATAATTTTTTTAGCGATATTTGGCAACTCAATTAAACCGATACCTCATGCGCCTGACTCATTTGTTTATTCCTTTTGCCGCAGCAGCGATTCTGTTAAACGGATGCAATCATTCACAGGCTATCATCGAGGATGAAGAAGCTTATATCCAGGAAATCGAAGAGTGGCAGGAATCCAGGCTGGAGCGGCTAAAGGGAAAAAATGGCTGGCTCAACCTGGCCGGACTGTTATGGCTTAAGGAAGGGGAAAACAGCTTTGGATCAGACCCCTCCAATGATATTGTCTTCCCTGAAAAAGCAGATGCCTTTTGCGGAACCCTAACCCTTGACAATGGGGAGGTGAAAATTGAAGTGAAAGATGGGGTGAAAATTACCAGTGAAGGAAGCCCGGTGACAGCGCGGGTCTTAAATGATGATTTCCAGAATCCCACCACTTATCTCCAGCAGGGTGACCTGGCCTGGTATATTATCAAAAGGACTGATAAGTACGGAATCCGGCTCAGGGATCATAAGCATCCACGCATCGATGAACTTGATCATATCCCGGCCTACCCCATCAATACGGATTATGTGGTGGAAGCCCAACTGCATGCCTTTGACGAAGCCATGGAATTTACGGTTGCCACTCCCGTGGAAGGCTTTACTGAAACCTACCAGAGTCCGGGCGAACTTCATTTCTCCATCAGGGGTAAAGACCTGGTCCTTTACCCTTTCAGCGCGGGAGATGGTTATTTCTTAATCATTGCGGATGAAACCACAGGCCTTGAGACCTATGGGGCCGGTCGCTTCATGTACAGCCAGCCCGACTCCACTGGCCGCATTATCCTTGATTTCAACAGGGCTTATAATCCACCCTGTGCTTTTAGCCCCTATGCCACCTGTCCCATGCCACCCAGGGAAAATTTCCTCCCGGTGGCCATTGAGGCTGGTGAAAAATCCGTGCACCTGGAATAAGCACATCATATGAACTTTCCTTCATCCCTTCTGATTGCGGTTTTTTTGATCCTGATGCCTTTTTCAGGAAGCTTCGCCCGGGAGGCGGCAGGTAGCACGTTCAGGACGGATTCCATGGCAGGAACCAGGATCATTTATAAGGAAAAAGACCTGGAAATCCTGGAAGAAATATTCAGCGAGTATGGAGAGGTGGAGGGGTCCACAGCTGACTTAATGCTCTTGCTTGGAGGCTTTTTCATGAAATGCCCCTATGTGGAGCAAAGCCTGGAATATGAACCCGAGGTGCTGGTGGTAAACCTTCGGGAATTCGATTGTACTACATTTGTGGAGAGCTGCCTGGCCATCGCCGGTACCATTCGATCAGGAAGCCTGGATTTTGAGCAGTTCGCAAAAGAATTGAAAGATATCAGGTACCGAACGGGTAAAATCGATGGTTATGCCTCCAGAATTCATTATTTCAGCGACTGGATCTACCTGAATAATCAGAAGCAGCGTATCATGGATGTTTCACAGGACCTTGGCGGTACAGCACTTCGCAAGGAAATAAATTTCATGAGTACCCACCCGGATTCATACACTCAACTGATTAAAGACGAAGAACTTGTAGAGATCATCGCCATACAGGAGCAGGAACTTTCAAAACGGGCGATGCTCTATATTCCTAAGGATCGCGTCCGGGAAGTGGAAGCTGACTTAAAAACAGGTGACATTGTGGGCATCACCACAGATATTAAGGGGCTGGACATCATCCATGTGGGCGTAATTTGGAAGAAGCCAGATGGATCTGTTCATCTCCAGCACGCCTCTTCCAAATATAAGAGGGTTTTGATTTCGACCGAGCCGCTTGAAGTCTACCTGGCCAATAATAAATCAGCTTCCGGGATTATGGTCGCCCGGCCCCTTTAATTATGGAAATAGATATCCAATAGTTGTGAATGGTATGTTTTTGGTGGTTTTCTGCATATTAAATATCTATCGATAGACATTTAATAGTAAAAACAACATCTATTTGGTAATAATTGCATAATAAATATCCATCCCTGCTCGATTTGTAAGGAAATTCAGACCAAGTGACTAGCCAAAGGCAAAGCCCAGGACCAGATAAATGAGGGTGGTTGCCAGACCGGTGACCAGGGCATAGGGTAACTGGGTACGCACATGGTCAATGTGGTCGGAGGCCGAAGCCATGGAAGAGATGATGGTGGTGTCAGATATGGGCGAACAGTGATCTCCGAATACACCCCCACCCATGGTTGCGGCGATAACAAGGTAAATATTTGCATCATGTACCTGCGCCATGGGAAGCGCGATGGAAATCATAATGGCAAAGGTGCCCCAGGATGTTCCGGTTGAAAATGCAATGAAAGAGGAAAGCACAAAAACAACAGCCGGAAGCAGCTGAGGAGAAAGCCAGCCTTCGGTGATGCCTGCCACGTAGATTCCGGTTCCCAGTGTATTACACACATGAGAGATGGCGAAGGCCAGCATCATCAGAAGGGCCAGGGGCATCAGTTCAGAGATTCCTTTCAGGATCAGTTCAACCATTTTCCGGATCTTCATAATTCCCTGTGCCCGGTATAAAACCATGGCCACCAGGATGGAGGAGGTCACAGCATACAGTACGGCCGAGGAACCGGATCCCTTCCCCATGGCCTGACTCATATGATTCAGGAAGGAGTGAGACTCCTCAACCTTTCCCCAGCCGGTATAGACCAGGCTCACGATCATCATCACGATCATGGTAGCCAGGGGTACGATCATATTTAAAGCCCTGGGTTTAATCCCTTCCTTCATTTCACAGGAAGTAATTTCCTCCGATACCATGGGCCTTGCCCCCTCGTTCAATAACAGGCCTGTCTCCCGTGTTCTTTTTTCCGCCCTGGCCATGGGGCCAAAATCCCTGCGGCTTATAATCACAAGGAAAACCATCAGCAGGGCCAGCATGGGGTAAAAATTATAGACCATGGCTGAAAGCATGGTGGAGAAAGGAGCCTCAATACCCTGGGCCAGTAATAAGCCCATAATGAATGCTCCCCAGGCATTAAACGGTATCAGGATGGAAGAGGGCGCTGAACTGGAATCGGCAATGTAAGCCAGTTTTTCCCTGGGAATGCTCAAACGGTCGAATACAGGACGATAGAGCGTTCCGACCGTCAGGGAGGAGATGGAAGTTTCGATAAACAAAAGCACGCCTGTGGCAAGTGCCAGAAGCTCCACCACAACCCTGCTCCTGCCTGTTCCCTTTTTTTCGATGGACTGGATCAGGCGGTCGATCCTTAAAATAAATCCCTGGACACCTCCTGAATACTGAATGAAGATCAGAAGGGCACCCACAAGGGCAGAGAACATGATGGTCCTGGTATTTCCCGCATCCTTAAAGACATCCACAAAACCCTCAAGGGTAGCTATGCTGCCCTGAAGGATATTCCAGTCACTGATGATCAGCCAGGCCAGGAAGATCCCTACGACCAGGGAAATGTAGACCTGCCGGGTCAGGAGGGCCAGAACAATGGCCACCAGTGGGGGTAAAACAGAAAGGAATCCAAAATCTTCCATTGCCCTAAATTAGCGAAAGCCTTTAAATAACCGCCGCTTCAATCAGTTCAAAACTGTTCTTATCAGCATCCATAGCCGCCCTGATACCCGTTGGAATGGTGATCATCCTTTTAATATGGCCAAAAGAAAGTCCATAGGAGACCGGTATTCCCAGGGGCTTAAGCAAATCATGCAGGGCCACATCAAGCGCTAGTTTTGGCTCATCCCCGGCATTGCACTCATCACAGGCTCCCAGGATGATTCCGGCAGCCTTCTTGAGATTGGTCCCGCTAAGCAGGTGGAAAAGCATCTTATCCATGCGATAGGTTTTCTCTTCCACATCTTCCAGATAAACAATCTTACCCTCGAAATCAGGTTCAAAGCGTGTACCAATCAAAGAATCCAGAACGCTTATATTACCTCCGATCAAGACCCCTTCTGCACTCCCAGGCATGATGGTATATCGCTCATATTCAGAGTTATCCCGGGTATCCTTCTCCCTTTTATAAGGATACTTGTAGGACTCCTGTGGATCCATCAGCACTTTCTGAAAGGATTTTACACTGAACTTATTAAAATCTGAAACGCCCATGAGTCCGTGGAAAGTCACCAGTCCCGTCTCCTGGTATATGGCTGTAAGCAGAGCAGTGATATCACTGTATCCGATGAAGGCCTTGGGCTTAAGCTGGATCTGTTTGTAATCCAGCAAATCAAGAATCCGGATGGAGCCATAACCTCCCCTAACGCACATAATGCCATCCACATCCTCCCGTGTGAACATATCCATTAATTCATCGGCCCGCTCCTGGTCGGGTCCGGCGAAATAGCCGTATTCCGAAAGAACGGTCTTTTTATGCGTGGTCCGGAATCCCAGGTCTTCCAGTTTGGATTTGCAGGCGCTAAGTTGCTCCTCAGTAATGGAACTTCCCGGGGTCACCAGGCCAATTAAATCGCCCTTCTTTAAGCGTTTGGGCAAAATCCGCACTTCTGCATTCCGCATTTCTGCTATTCCCGGATTCAGCATCTCGGGATCGGGCATCTCGGACATTCACGCGCCGGGAGTATATCCACCCATTGCTTGCACTCCCGTAAGAGGAACCATCGCCAGGGCTGCCAGGGCTCCTGTTTTTTTAATAAAGCTTCTCCTGTCCGCCATGCAGCTAAAATTTAGGATGTAATTTTT
Source organism: uncultured Bacteroidota bacterium (assembly GCA_963713725.1). Classification (GTDB taxonomy): domain Bacteria; phylum Bacteroidota; class Bacteroidia; order Bacteroidales. The sequence goes on along the minus strand of CAVQMZ010000015.1, from coordinate 42,965 downwards.
TTGATGCCGATTCCGGGTAGTTGATTTAATGTAACCTTGCCATCCACCACCAGAACTCCCTCATAAAGGTCATTGCCGATTAAGAGGTTGCCGTCCAGATCGGCCCAGTCCACAAGTGGGGAGAGTTGGGAAGCCGCCGATACGGCACAGGAGGTCTCCACCATACAGCCCATCATCACCTTCATATCCAGGGCCCGGGCCACGGTAATCATTTTATGAGCCTCACGCAAACCCGTACTCTTCATCAGTTTGATATTTATACCCGAATAGATGCCCTTGAAAGCAGCCACATCGGACAGCCTCTGAAAGGCTTCATCGGCAATGATGGGAAGGGGACTACGCTCCGTGAGCCAGGCAATATCATCAATGGCGGTTTTGGAAAGGGGCTGTTCCACAAATACAACTCCCTGTTCATCCAGCCAGTGGGTCATATCCAGGGCCTCATGTTTGTCTGTCCATCCCTGGTTCACATCCACGTAAATGGGAACATTACTTACCGAACGTACAGTGGAGATCATCTCCCTGTCGTTTCCTCCCCCCAGCTTCACCTTTAGCACCTTAAAGCGGGCCGCTTCGATGGTTTTTTCCCTTACCACCTCAGCCGTATCCATGCCAATGGTAAAAGAGGTCATGGGGGTGTTCTCCGGATTAATCCCCCATAGCCTGTATAGGGGCTGATCCACCAGCTTGCCAATCAGGTCATGCAGGGCAATGTCCACGCAGGCCTTGGCTGCACGGTTCCCTTCAGCCAGTCCGTCTACATAAGCCAGAATATCATCCAGCATGAAGGGATCCCTGAACTGCTCCAGATTTACCTTGTTCAGGAAGCGAATCACACTTTCCTGGGACTCTCCAAGGTAAGGAGGCATGGAAGCCTCACCATAGCCAACCATTCCTTCATAAGCTATCTCGGTAAGCACCACCGGGGTGGTATTCCGTGAAGATCCGGCCACTGTAAAGGTGTGATTCAATTGCAACTCATAAGGCCTGAAGCTCAGCTGCATTTTTCCGTTTCCAATCACGGCAGGTGCTGAATTCCCGGATGGCTTACCCGACGAGGTGCATGCCTGCCAGAGGCAGAGTTGTGGCCAGAGAGGCAGCTCCCACCTGCTTTAAAAAAGTTCTTCTTCCTGCTTTTATTCCCATTCTCTGTTAGATTGTATAATTTCCTGGTAATAAGGGTTGCTGCTCAGGGGTAAAAAACCTTCAGGCTCCTCTCCGATGATGCGGCTTGCCCTGACAAAAATTTCAGGATAAGTTTCTATAAAATTTGCCCGGGTGCTATCCATGCTGTTAATACTTACACGATCACGAAAGCCCGCAGCATGAATAAATTCCCCGTCCCCCATATATATGGCCACATGACTCACTCTTTCCTCCCCTTCCGGACCGGCTTTTCTTCCAAAAAACAAAAGGTCGCCCTCCTCAAGGGCAGAAGCCTCAAAACGGGTGGTGATCTCCCTTCCGCATAGCGCCTGCTGATCAGCATCCCTGGGCATCTGTATTCCGTTCATAAAGAAAACATTGGATACAAAGCCACTGCAATCGAGGTTCTTGGCCGAGGCCCCGCCCCACAGGTAGGGAATCCCGTGAAAGCCCATGGCAGTTTCCAGCAGCTCATTAGCATGGGCCTCCTTATGGAAAATTTCTCCAGCCGGGATCACCTCTGCCTTTTTCACCCAGGCCAGGCGTCCGTCGGGATATTCCGTTTCATAAAATGCTCCTTTTTCTGAAAGCACGGGCAAAATACATCCGATCACCAGGTCTGCCACGGGCAGGGAGCTTTCATCCGGCTCTGAATAGGAAAAACCATATTGTGAGCCATAGATTATTTTGTCTCTGCTTTTATAAAGATCAAGTTCTGCAGGCTCCATGAAAATGGACCTCGTTGACATTCAGCCAGCCCATATATCCATCCGGCACCTGGACCAGATACATGCCTTCGGCCTCCTTCAGGATTCGGACCGGTGCTCCAAGCAGGGCCTGACTCACAAGCTCTGTTTTACTGCTGGGTTTTTTGCGCAAATGAGCCACAGAATTATTGACCAGCGCATTCACAAGCCGGTCGGGATCATCTTCGGGCAGCAGCCTGAGCTGCCATGCCAGCTCTGGAAAGTTCTCATCCAATGCCGATGATATGGCATCATAGGCTGCTTTGCTGGCCACCTCCCCCTCCAGGCTCAGGTTCCGGTTGGTTTTCTTAATGGACATGGCCCAGAGTTCCACCCTGAGATCGGGAGCAAATTGCTGCTCCAGGGAATCAAGGAGTACCTCCAGGGCCGCAAGCTCACGGTCCACTCTTGAATGTGCAGGACGCTAGAAATACCAGAACAATCAGAACAGGAATGGCCGCTTTACTGAATTTTTTCATAGATGTTAATCATGCTTTCGAAGAAATATAAGGCTTCGAAACAATCAAAAATAACCAATTTATCGGATAGGTATTTAGTTTGATTCTCAATAGCGGAAATCCTAATTTCATTTGTCAATAAACAAGCCCACTCTTAGCTATATTAGCGGTCTAAAATGACACTTCAAACTAGCATATATGGAAAGTAAATCCAGAAGAAACTTCATGAAAACACTGGGGGCTTCTCTTGGGGCAGCCGGTGTTCTGGGAGGTAGTTCCATCCTTAGTGCCTGCAACCAGGTGGAGGGTGTTTCAGGTGATAAAATAACACTGCTAACCTCCAGCGGTGAACTGGTGGAAGTTGATAAAAGTCAGCTAAAGCCTGCCGAGATGCCATCCCTGTCCGAAAACCAGAAGAGGGGAAGGAAAGGGATGCCAGGCAGAAGCTGGGTGATGGTAATCGATCTCTCAAAATGCCGGAATGCCAGGGAGTGCATGAAAGCCTGTCAGAGCCACCATCAATTGCGTCCGGAACAGCATCACATTAATGTACTGCAGATGCAGGATTCGGAAAGCACTGCACCCTATTACATGCCCAAACCCTGCCAGCACTGTGACAATCCCCCCTGTACGAAAGTTTGTCCTGTAAATGCCACCTTCAAAAGAGAAGACGGCATTGTGCTCATTGACAATGAAAGGTGCATCGGTTGCAGGTTCTGTATTGCAGCCTGCCCCTATTCGGCCAGGGTATTCAACTGGCTTGAACCCAGGGATGCGGAAAAATACGAAGGCGTGACCTATAATATTGAGGCCAATGTTCCACAAAAAAAAGGAACCATATCCAAGTGCCTCTTCAGTGCCGACCGTTTAAGGGATGGCAAGCTACCCTCCTGTGTATCTGCCTGTCCCAATGGAGTATACTGGTTCGGTGACCGGAATGAAGATGCGGTTACCAACGGAACCACCAAGGAGACTGTATCTTTTAGCGAACTGATCGAAAAGGGCGCAGGATATACCCTGATGAAGGAGCTGGGCACCAAACCCAGAGTCTACTACCTTCCGCCAAAAAGATCGTGCATTTCCATTCGAGGGCGACCAAAGCTAACCGAGTTAAAAAATCAGCAAGATGAATAAAATCGAATCCCCTGAAGAATCAAGGAAAGCGCTGGATAAGATTATTTCCGACCTCACCCGTTCCATTACAAAAAAAGATGAACTGACCCGCTTCTGGTTTTTCATCCTGATCATGTTTGTGGGAGTGGGCTTATGGGGCTGGGGCATCCAGATTAAAAACGGACTGGGCGTCACCGGGATGAACGACTATGTATCCTGGGGCCTCTACCTGGCCAATTTTGTCTTCTTTGTGGCCGTAAGCCTGGTGGGGCTGCTCATCAGCTCAGTTCTACAATTACTCAAACTGTCATGGGCCAAACCCATCTCGAGGGCTGCAGAACAAATTGCAATTGCTGCCGTGGGGCTTGCAGGGATCGTTATTGTAATGGATATGGGTCGGCCAGATCGCCTGCTCAATGTATTTTTCCATGGCCGTTTTGCTTCCCCCATTGTATGGGACCTGACTGTGGTTGGAACCTACCTGGCCATTTCCATCCTGCTTTTCTACATCCCACTGATTCCCGACATGGCCCTGCTCAGGGACAGACCTGCACCGGGCATTCAAAAGTGGAAATTAAAGCTTTATAAAATACTGGCACTGGGCTGGAAGGGAAATGATAAGCAGTACAAAACCGTGGCCCATTCCCTTAGGGTACTTATGATCCTGATCATCCCCATCGGTCTGACCATCCATACGGTCACATCCTGGTTGTTTGCGGCCACCCTTCGTCCCGGCTGGGACAGCACCATTTTCGGACCCTACTTTGTAATTGGAGCCTTTGTGGCCGGGACTGCTGCCCTGATCGTCCTGATGTACGTATACCGCCAGAGGTATGGTCTGAAAGATTATTATGAGGCCGTACATTTTGATAACATGGGTAAACTACTGGTGCTGGTCCTATTGGTCTACCTCTACTTCAACGTCAATGAATTTTTGGTACCGGGCTACAAAATGAAGCTGGCCGAAGGGATTCACCTGAGAAACCTTTTCTCGGGTAACTACGGCTTTCTCTTCTGGTTTGTGCAGATCGTAGGACTGATATTGCCCATCCTGCTTATCGTGCTGAAATTTTTCCGAAAGCCCCTGCCCCTGGCTATCATATCACTGGTGGTCCTGGTTTGCGCATGGTTTAAAAGGTACCTGATTGTGATCCCCACCCTCGAGCACCCTTTCCTGCCCGTTCAAAATGTGCCCGAGCATTTCCACCACTATCATCCTACCAGCACAGAGATTATGATCATGCTCTTCTCTTTCTTCGCATCGCTTCTGATTATTTCTGTCATGGCCAAGCTCTTCCCGGTCATCACCATCTGGGAAGTTGCCGAAGAGAAGGGGATTGACCCCAAATACCTCACTGAAAAAACCGAAACTGAATAGCCATGAAAAAAACGACTATATATTTTTCCGGTTCTACTGCTTCTTTTTATGGCTCCCCTGTCCATGGCTCAGGACTGGCTGGTTCCGGCTGAGGAAGCAGCAAAGACAAATCCACAGGCCTATACCCTGGAAAATGTAAAAAGCGGGAAGGCGATCTATACCCTGAATTGTAAATCCTGCCATGGAGACCCGGGCAAAAACAATCCACTGGCCCTGGTTCCCCTGCCCGTTGATATTTCTTCCGAAAGGATGCAGGCCAATAACGAAGGGCAACTGTTTTATAAGATCAGCAATGGAAAGGGCGTAATGCCTCCCTTCCAGTCCGACCCTTTCGGCGAAGGACCGCTGGAACCTGGTCAATTTCATCATGAATTACAGTCCCGATCGGGAGGCGCTCTGGATTGATGCTCCTCCCATTAAGGCAAAACTGCTGGCTTCAGTAAGCCAGGAAAAGGGATCCGTTGAGATCCTTGCGGAATATGAAAGCGAAAATGGCGAATACCTGAGTCTTGCCGATGTTCCCGTTTCCATTAGTGCCAGCAAAGCATTTGGCAATATATGGATCGGCCAGGCCATTACCAATGATATTGGAAGGGCCGAGTTCACCATACCCGATGATGTCATCGGCGATGAGGACGGAAACATTAGTGTGGTGGTATCACTGGATGAAAATTACGAAGCCCAGGAGGTAGCACTTGAAAAGGCCCTGGTCGGCAAGCCCAAGGTAGTTCCCCAGCTGATCCAGCCGGAAGTGCTCTGGTCAACCAATGAAAACGTTGCAACCTGGTTATTGCTTTCATACATTCTGGCCACCGGGGGGTCCTGGTTTGTCATTGGCTATGTCATATTCCAGATAATTAAAATTAAACGGTACAGTAAATTATCAGAGGACAGCAAATGAATATTTTTTACCTCTTAATCGGAGTCAGTCTGCTTGCCGCACTCATTTTTCTGGGGGCCTTTATCTGGGCTGTTCGAAACGGTCAGTTTGACGACAATGATACTCCGGCAAGACGTATTCTTTTTGATGATGATATTATTGAAGGTGAAGAAAACCAAAGCTGAACCGAACAAACGCATTAAGACCTGAATTATGGAAAACCAAAAATTCTTCTACGATAATAAAACAGTTAAGCTCTTCCTCCTTGCCACCATAATCTGGGGTGTGGTGGCAGTGCTGGTTGGGGTACTGATTGCCTGTCAGCTTGCCTTCCCCTGGTTTAACTTCGGACTGGAGTATACCACATTTGGGAGAATGAGGCCCCTGCACACCAATGCTGTGATTTTTGCCTTCGTGGGAAATGCCATTTTTGCAGGGGTTTACTACTCCATGCAAAAGCTTCTGAAGGCACGCATGTTCAGCGATGTGCTCAGTAAAATTCATTTCTGGGGATGGCAGCTCATCATTGTGCTTGCGGCTGTGACTTTTACCCTGGGCATCACTACCTCAAAGGAGTATGCAGAATTGGAATGGCCCATCGACATCCTGGTTGCCGTGGTCTGGGTGATATTCGGATGGAACATGATCGGAACCATCCTCAAAAGAAGGGTACAACATATTTATGCAGCCATCTGGTGGTACCTGGCCACCTTCCTGGGAGTAGCCCTTCTCCATGTGGTCAATTCCTTTGAACTTCCCATTTCGCTGATTAAAAGCTATCCCATTTATGCCGGAGCACAGGATGCGGTTGTTCAATGGTGGTACGGACACAATGCGGTGGCTTTTTTCCTGACCACCCCCTTCCTGGGCCTGATGTACTATTATCTTCCCAAGGCTGCTGGCCGCCCCATCTACTCATACAGGTTATCCATCATTCACTTCTGGTCCCTTATCTTTCTTTATATGTGGGCCGGACCCCATCACCTTCTTTACCAGGCACTTCCCGACTGGGTACAGGCATTGGGTGTCACCTTTTCGATCATGCTTATCGCACCCTCCTGGGGAGGAATGATCAATGGTCTTTTAACCCTCAGGGGAGCCTGGGACAAGGTTCGTGACAGTGCGGTCCTGAAGTTTTTTGTGGTGGCTGTAACCGCCTATGGAATGTCAACCTTCGAAGGGCCCATGATGTCGCTGAAGAATGTGAACCAGATGACCCACTTCACCGACTGGACCATTGCCCACACGCACATTGCAGGGATGGCATGGAACGGCGGAATTGCCTTTGGCATGCTTTACTGGCTGCTGCCCAGGATCTTCAGAACCAAACTCTACTCAGAAAAACTGGCCAATGCCCACTTCTGGATTGCCACACTCTCCATACTTGTTTATGCCATCCCCCTTTACTGGTCGGCCGTAACCCAGTTTCTCATGCTCAGGGAATATACACCCGAAGGATTCCTGGCCTATCCAAATTTCCTGGAAACCCTGACCCAGATTCTGCCCATGTACACCCTGAGGATTATCTCAGGTGTGATGTTCCTCACGGGCTTCCTGCTCATGGTATACAACCTCTTTAAAACCATGGCTGCCGGTTCGGTTGATGAAAATGAAGCTGCCGAAGCTCCGGCACTGGTACCGGCAGGCTCCCGCAACCCGGTGAGTGAGACCATTCACCGCTGGATGGAAAGAAAGGCTGTTCGTTTCTCCATCTGGGTATTTATCGCCCTCTTCATTGGTGGGGCCATACAGATTATCCCCATGATTTTTATCAAGTCCAACATCCCCACCATTGATACCGTCACGCCATATACTCCCCTGGAGCTGGAGGGGCGCGATGTATATGTAAAAGAGGGGTGCTACACCTGTCACTCACAGCAAATTCGTCCTTTCCGCTGGGAAACGGACCGTTACGGGGAATATTCCAAGATTGGAGAATTTGTCTACGACCATCCCTTTTTATGGGGTTCCCGCCGCACAGGACCCGACCTTGCGAGGGCCGGCTATGTAAACGGAACCATGTATAAAAACGCAGCCTGGCACTATAACCATTTTATGGATCCTCAGAAAATGAATGAGCAATCCATCATGCCACGTTACGACTGGTTTGCAAAAGACGATATCAACCTGGATATGACGCCCAATAAGATCCGGGCCATGCAAACCCTGGGGGTCCCTTACCCGGAAGGATATGACGAGCAGGCCGTGGAAGACCTCCTGTGGCAGGCCGAACAGATAGTGGCCGAACTCAAAGCCTCGGGAATCGACATAGAACCTACCAAAGAGATGGTGGCCATGATTGCCTACCTGCATAAGCTGGGAAGAGACATAGAGCCCAATATGAACCAAAACACCGAGAGCCATGAAAATGGTGAGTAATGTATTGGAAAGCATGACAGGCATTCACATATTCTATGTGATTGGCCTGCTCATATTTATAGCACTCTTCATCATTATTTTCGTCCGGACCATGCGAAGGCCGGCCGCTGAGATGAATGAGTATAAAGAGATGATTTTTAACGACAACGACCCGGAAGGATCAGGATCTTAAACATAAGGGTATGGAAGAGAATAAAAATGTGGATGAGCATTTGGATGAGCATTTGAATGAGCATAATTACGATGGAATCCAGGAGCTGGATAATCCGCCTCCCAGGTGGATCATGATGATATTCTATCTTACCATCGGATTTTCCATCATCTATGCAGCCTATTTCTTCTGGCTGGATGTGGGCGACCACCAGGATGCCAGGTATGCTAAGAAATCGGAGATTCATGAGGCAAAGTACCAGCTGGCCAATGCGTCCAGCGATGAACTTGTGGCCCTGACCGATCCTGCAGACTTAGAGGAAGGCAAAAAGATCTATAATGATATGAGCTGCTTTGCGTGTCATGGCATGCTTGGGGAGGGAAATGCCATTGGTCCCAACCTCACCGATGATGCATGGCTAAACGGCTGTGATTTTGCCAGTGTGGTTTCCATCATAAAAAACGGAAACCCGGCCAAGGGAATGACCGCTTTTAAGACCCAGCTCAGTGATTCAAGGATACAGAAGGTATCCAGTTATGTATTGAGTTTGAAGGGCAGCAATCCTCCAAATGCAAAAGCGGCACAGGGGGAAGTTTGTGAGTAAGGAGGATCTGTCATTCCGGGACAAGCCCATCAACCTCGACGAGAGCGGGAGCCGTAAGTGGGTTTATGCAAAAAAGCCAAAAGGAAAGTGGTACAGGCGGCGGACCATCTTCAGCTGGTTTGTACTCCTGTTCTTTGTGGCTGTTCCCTTCATCAGAATCAATGGAAACCCCTTTATACTGCTGGATATAGCCGGCAGAAAATTCATTTTATTCGGAGCCATTTTCTGGGCACAGGACACCCTGATCCTGGCCCTGCTTATGCTCTCCTTCATCCTCTTCATCATTCTCTTTACCGTAACCTTCGGGCGCCTGTGGTGCGGATGGGCCTGTCCGCAAACCATCTTCCTGGAAATGGTTTTCAGAAAGGTGGAATTTCTTATTGAAGGCGACTACCGCAAACGAATGGCGCTGGATAAGGGGCCCTGGACGGGTGAAAAAGTCCTGAAAAAATCCGTAAAGCACCTGATTTTCATCCTGATCTCCATAGCCATGACCAACACCTTTCTGATGTGGTTCATCGGCTCCGAAAAATGGCTGGAACTTTTTTCGCAACCTATCTCGGCCAATCTGTCGGGCTTTCTGATTATGTTGCTCGTCTCGGCTTTTTTCTACTGGGTATACAGCTGGTTCCGCGAGCAGATCTGCACCATGGTTTGTCCCTACGGACGCATGCAGGGTGTACTGCTGGATTCCAGATCGGTGGTGGTAAGCTACGATTATAAAAGGGGTGAACCCAGGGGTGCAAAAAGTGAAGGAGACTGCATAGACTGTAAGCAATGCATCGCAGTTTGTCCAACGGCCATCGATATTCGCAATGGCACCCAGCTGGAGTGTATTAACTGTACAGCCTGCATCGACCAGTGTAACCAGGTGATGAAAGCCACAAAAAAAGATCCCGGCCTCATTCGTTTTGATTCTGAGATGGGCATCAGGGAGGGACATAAATCCATTTGGAATGCCAGAAACAGGGCTTATTCAGTGGTATTGCTCATCCTTTTTTCCTTCTTCATATACACCCTGCTTACCCGCCCGGTCATCGAGACCACCATCCTGCGGACCCCGGGCCTGCTTTACCAGGAAAATCCGGACCAGACCATCTCCAATGTTTACAACATCAAGATTGTCAATAAAACACACGATAGCTTACCCCTGGAACTTAAACTGATTTCCCCTGAAGGTGAGATTAAGATGGCAGGTGGTAAAATGGAAATAAATGACCAGGCCATGTACGAATCCACCTTTATTCTTTATCTTCACAGGGACCAAATCACATCGGACCGGATGGAGGTTGAATTCGGAATTTATAGTAATAACGAGATCATTGAGACCTACAAAGTTTCTTTTGTAGGTCCCTGAAAAAAACAGAGATGAAGTTTCACTGGGGAACAGGTATACTGATATTCCTGATCATGTTTCTGCTTGCAGCAGGATTTTTCATTGCTTTCGCCATGCGCCAGGATGTGAGTCTTGTACATGAGGATTATTACGAAAGGGGTGTAGACCACAGCGATCAGATCAAAGTGCAGGAAAGATCAGCTCCCTTTGCCGATGCCCTCTACACCCGGCAGGACGAGTCCTCACTCTTTGTGGGAGTAAAGGAGGAACAGGCTGCGTTCATGGACTCGGCCTTCCTGGTACTCTACCGACCATCAGATCAGAACCTTGACCTCGATTATCCCTTCGATCCCTCAAGGGGGGAGCTGGTCATTCCCATGGAAGAGCTTAAGGCAGGTCGCTACATCCTGAAGTTAAACTGGTCTTCCGGGGGACTCAAATACGAGACCGAAAATACAGTGGTCATCAAATAGCATATAACCGATCGCATGTCCATTTTAATATCTGCACTGGTTCTGGGTTTTATGGGAAGTTTCCATTGCGCCGGAATGTGCGGTCCCATTGCCATAGCCCTCCCCCTCCAGGGAAACACTGTACCCGGCAAGATCCTGGGCGGAACCCTTTATAACCTGGGGCGTACCATAACCTATGGAATTATGGGTGCCATTTTCGGTCTTCTGGGCCAGGGTGTGGCCATGATTGGATTCCAGCAGAAGGTATCGATCATCATGGGAGGCATTATGATCATTTCAGTCCTCTTCCCTGCCCTCTTTAAAAATCAGTACAGCCTGGAGAGATCATGGTTTTCCTTTGTGGGAAAACTCAAGGCCACCATCGGAAAAATGTTCTCCATCAGATCTTACTCCAGCCTTTTTTTTATTGGAATGCTGAACGGCTTACTGCCCTGCGGTCTGGTTTACATGGCCATCGCCGGAGCCATCGGAACCGGTGAAGTGCTTACCGGAACCCTTTATATGATTCTCTTCGGACTGGGCACCATCCCCATGCTGCTGGGCATTACCCTGGCCGGCAATCTGATGAGCTATACCATCCGGAAACGCATCAACAAGCTCATCCCTGTCCTGGTGGTAATAGTGGGCATCCTCTTTATTCTGCGCGGACTGAGCCTGGGCATCCCCTATCTGAGTCCTCCAAAAGAAAAGATTGAGAAGAAGTTTGAAAAAAGCCTTGATAAAGAGGCGCCCTCCACGGAGGAAGGCGATTCCGGTGAGCAAAGCAAAACCGGGGGCTGTTGTTTCTTTTATCAGCCATGGTAAAGGAAAACTCTAATAGTTGCGAACACTGCGGTGCCGATTGCGGGAAAAGCCCCATCACCTGGAATGAACTAAACTTCTGCTGCAATGGCTGCCTGACCGTATACCAGCTACTGAACGAAAACAAGCTTTACAACTATTACAAGCTGGAGGACAATCCCGGGATCAAGGTTGAAACCACAGCCTTTGGAAATAAATACGCCTTCCTGGACAAGGAGGAAATCAGGGATAAAATAATTTCCTTTTCCGAGGGAGGCATCGCAAAGGTAAAATTCTTTGTCCCTGTGATCCATTGTGCCTCCTGCATCTGGCTGCTGGAAAAACTACATATGCTCAACAGGGGGATCAAACACTCATTTGTAAATTTCACACGCAAGGAAGTGGATATTACCTTCGATGAGGCATCCATCAGCCTGCGCCAGGTAGTCGAACTGCTCTCATCCATACATTATATCCCGGACCTTTCGGTGAACCTGTCAGATAAAAAAGAGGAAGGGCCTTCCTATAAAAAATTACTCATTAAAATCGGGGTGGCAGGCTTTGTATTTATCAATGTAATGACCTACAGCCTTCCCGCCTACTTCAACGGGGCTCCCCTGGAGAGCAACCTGCAAAGGCTTTTCAGTATTCTCAGCTTTGTTCTGGTAATACCCGTGGTCTTCTATAGCGGTAGCGATTATTTTGTCTCCTCGGTAAAAAGTATTCTGAAGAAAAACATCAGCATTGACCTGCCCATAGCCCTGGGCATTACCGTTCTTTTTATAGTGAGTGCTTATGAGATTCTTTTTGCCGGGGGTGCCGGATATTGTGACAGCCTCTCCGGCCTTATCTTTTTCCTGCTGGTGGGAAAATGGTACCAGGGAAAAACCTATGAGGCATTATCCTTCGATCGAAACTACAAGTCCTACTTCCCCATCGCCGTTACTAAAATCAACAGGCAGATCGAGGAAAGTGTATTGCTGGAACACATCCGGGAAGGCGATGAACTGATTATTCGAAGCAAGGAGCTGATTCCCGCCGATTCCATTCTTATGGAGGGAGAAGGGCGAATCGACTACAGCTTTGTTACCGGTGAATCAACACCCGTCCAGAAACAAGAAGGAGATTTTATCTATGCCGGGGGAAGGCAGATGGGAGAAGTATTACGGATCAGGGTTGAGAAAGAAGTCAGCCAGAGTCATCTCACCAAGCTCTGGAACCAGGACCAGAGCTATGAAAAACCCAGTGAAAGCATGAAGACCCTGTCCGACAGGGTGAGTAAATACTTTACCATTGCCATCATCGCCATCGCCCTCCTGGGCTTTGGCTTCTGGATGTTTAAAGGAGAAAGCCAAACCGCCATATTCGTATTTACAGCGGTACTCATCGTCGCCTGTCCCTGTGCCCTGGCCCTTTCCATACCCTTCACCTTTGGAAACACCATGCGGGTGTTTGGCCGGAGCGGACTATACATCAAAAACACCGCCGTCATCGAAAGGCTTTCCCATGTGGACACCATTGTTTTTGATAAAACCGGCACCCTCACCCGTCCCAATGAAAACAGCATAGCTTATTCGGGGAAAACGCTTTCAGAGCAAATGAAGAGTGCCATCTTTTCCCTGGCCCGGCAATCCACCCATCCCCTGAGCATAGCCCTGGCTAAGGACCTTAAGGAAGCTGAATACCATCGGCCCGAACATTTTGTGGAAGTGGCCGGTCGAGGCATCTTCGGAAAGGTAAATCAAATGGAAGTCAAACTGGGATCTGCCGAATACGTGACAAAGGCAGAGGCACCCGCAAAGGGCTCATCAGAGGTTTATGTGGCCATTAATAACACTCCAATGGGCCACTTCACCATCAGCAATCTCTACCGGGAAGGATATGAAAATGTGCTGAGCTCACTGAAGGAGCATTTCACCCTTTACATGGTATCGGGCGATAACAGCTCGGAGGCCGAAACCCTCTCCGCACATTTCGACCGGGACCATATGCTCTTTAATCAGAAACCGGGAGATAAGGCTGAACTGATCAGGATCGCTACAGGAAAAGGGACATACGGTTTTAATGACGGGCGATGGGCTTAATGATGCAGGAGCACTGATGCAAAGTGATGTAGCCCTGACCATTGCCAACCAGGTTTATCATTTCTCACCGGCCAGCGATGCGGTCCTTGAAGCCGGAGAATTCCAAAAACTGGACCGCTTTATCCGCTTCAGCTCCCGCTCCCTGAATATCGTGAAAGCGGCCTTCCTGATTTCCTTTCTCTACAATATCGTAGGCCTTTCCTTTGCCATCTCCGGGAACCTCTCCCCCATAGTGGCTGCCATCCTGATGCCCGTCAGTTCGGTCTCCGTGGTGGCCTTTGCCACCTTTGTCACCCGCGCCTTATTCAAAGCAAAAATCAGAGCATAAATCAGAGCATAAAAAACTCTCTTTTGTTAAAAAAAAGTGTAAATTTGTTTATTCTTTAATGAGAATAATTCTCTTTTAATACTCTATATCCATGAAGGCGGAAAAAATAAGTGCAAAACTGAATGAGAAAGGCTTAAAAGTAACCCCTCAAAGAATAGCCATTCTTGAGGCGATTATTAAGCTCAACAATCATCCCACAGCTGATAACATTATAGAGTATATCAGAAACAACCATCCGAATATTTCAACAGCTACTGTCTATAAAGTTCTTGATGCCCTGGTATCAGCCAAATTAGTGAAAAAGGTAAAAACAGAAAAGGATATTATGAGATACGATGCAGTGATGGAGCACCATCATCATCTGTACTGCTCAGAATGTGATTTAATAGAAGACTATTACGATGAGGAGTTAAATATACTGCTCAAAGAATATTTTAAGAAGAAGAGTTTTCCTGGTTTTAAAATGGATGACATTGTCCTTCAAATAAGAGGAACATTTGACAAATGTTAGTGCCGGAAAACTCCAGTTAATCAATATAAAAATTCAATATTTTCAACCCTTAAAAACAAATACTTATGGAACAAGATCAAAATGAACAAGTAATTTCAATGCCTCGCATTGGAGATGCAGCCCCGGAATTTAAGGCGGTGACCACTCAGGGGGACATCAATTTCCCCTCTGATTATAAGGGTAGTTGGGTGATTTTATTTAGCCACCCGGCAGATTTTACCCCCGTATGTACATCCGAGTTTATGACTTTTGCCACAATGGAAAAACAATTTAATGAGGCAAACTGCAAACTTGTTGGCTTATCTATTGATGGCTTATACAGCCATATTGCATGGTTGCGTACGATCAAAGAAAAAATAGAGTATAAAGGCATGAAAGATGTAGAGGTAACCTTCCCTCTGATTGAAGACATCACCATGAATGTTGCCAAAAAATATGGCATGATCCAGCCGAATGAGGACTCAACCAAAGCCGTTCGCGCTGTATTTTTCATTGACCCTAAAGGAATCATTCGGACAATTATTTATTATCCTCTGAGCCTTGGCAGAAACTTTGATGAACTCTACCGTGTGATTATTGCCCTGCAAGCTGCTGATGAATTTGAAATTGCCACTCCTGCCGACTGGCGTCCGGGTGATGATGTGATTATTGGACCAGCGGGCTCATGTGGAAAAGCAAAAGACCGGATGGATGATAGTGAACTTGACTGTAAAGACTGGTTCTTCTGCACAAAAAAACTCGATAAGGATACTGTTCTGAATAAAATTCTAAAAAAGAAATAGCAGTAACAAACACAAGAAAATAAAGGCGGGCATCGGGGAGTAAAACCTGTTGCCCGCCTTTTCTTTTAGACTATGCACTGAGATGCTCCGTACGCCGGATAATTTCCTCCTGCAGCTCCGGCCCCAGGTCATTAAAGTAATCGCTGTATCCTGCCACCCTTACGATCAGATCCTGGTACTTCTCAGGATGCTTTTGTGCATCGCGCAGGGTATCGGCCGAAACCACATTAAACTGAATATGGTGCCCGTCCATGCGGAAGTAACTTCTGATCAGTTGACTTACCTTACGGATGCTCTGTTCATCCTTGAAGAAATCAGGTGTAAATTTCTGGTTCAGAAGGGTTCCTCCCGTCTTCAGATGATCGATTTTAAGGGCTGAATTTAAAACTGCAGTCGGACCTTTACGATCCATTCCCTGGAAAGGAGAAATCCCCTCCGAAAGGGGCTCATGTGCCAGCCTTCCATCGGGTGTGGCTCCGACCACCTTTCCAAAATAAACATGGCTGGTTGTAGGCAACATATTGATGCGGTAGGTCCCTCCCCTGGGAGTTGGACGGCCATTCACCGCATTGTAAAAAGCATCAAAAACCCAGGTGGCATGGACATCAGCTCCGTCATCATCATTTCCATATTTGGGTGTATCAAACAACAGGGCGCTCCTCAATTCATCATGTCCCTCAAAATTATCTCCCATTACTTTCAGGAAGGTGGTCAGACTCAGACTTTTTTTATCAAAGACATGATACTCAAGGGCAGTCAGCATATCGGTAATGGATCCCAGCCCAACTCCCTGGATATAGGAAGTGTTATAACGTGCTCCGCCAGCATTATAATCCTTTCCATTATCGATACAGTCATCAATCAGCATGGAAAGAAAGGGTACCGGCAGGTGAGTTCCAAAGATCCTTTCAATGATGTTGTTTCCCCTGATCTTGATATCGATAAAATGATCCAGCTGCTTCAAAAAGGCAGCCTGCAAGTCCCGGAAGCTCGAAAAGGATAAGGGGTCCCCGCTTTTTATTCCAATTTGCTTTCCTGTAAGGGGATCAGTACCATTATGCAGGGTAACTTCAAGTACTTTTACCAGGTTAAAATAACCCGTCAGAATATAGGCCTCGGTACCAAAGGCACCACTTTCCACACAGCCAGATGCCCCGCCATTTCGTGCATCCTCAAGGCTTTTTCCCTGCCTTATCAATTCCTGTATGATGGCATCGGTATTAAAAATGGAAGGTTGACCAAAGCCGGTCTTTACGATCCTCACCGCCCGGTCCACAAAGGCATCGGGATTCTTCTTTGATATCTGCACCATGGAAGAAGGCTGCAGAAGCCGCATCTCTTCAATGACATCCAGCAGAACAAAAGAGAATTCATTCACCGCATCGGATCCATCCATCTTGAGTCCGCCCACATTAATCAGGCAAAAATCCGTATAGGTATTGCTCTCTTCGGCTGTAACCCCCACCTTTGGTGGAGAAGGATGGTTATTAAACTTGATCCAGAAGGAATGTAATAATTCCTTTACTCCACCCTCATCCAGCCTTCCTTCCTTGAGATCATCCATGTAAAAGGGGTATAGATGCTGATCAAGCCTACCGGGATTAAAAGAGTCCCAAGGGTTTAATTCGGTGATCACACCCAGGTGAACAAACCAGTAATACTGTAAGGCCTCATGTAAACTGCCGGGAGCCTCTGCAGGCACTTTCCGGCAAACCGCAGCCATCGCTTCCAGTTCAGTCTTTCTCCCGGGATCAGATTCTGCCGAGGCCAGTTTTTCCAATTCATCTGCATGCCTTTCAGCAAACATTATCAATGTTTTAGCAGTGATCTCCATGGCCTTCAGCTCCTCACGCCTGTCGTAGGCCCTGGGATCTGCCAGAAAATCGAGACGCTCAAGGGCAACATGAATGTCCCCGATGATATCCTTCATGCCTTTGCCATAAATCTTTTTCCCCAGTACGGTGTGGCCAGGGGCCCTTTGCTCCTGGAATTCGGTAAAGATTCCCGCTTCATAAGCCGTCTTCCATTCCTCTCCCACATTTTCAAAAACCCGTTCGCGGTTGGTTCTACCGGTCCAGTAGGGAATAATTACCTCCTCAAAAGCTCTCCTTGTCTCCTCATCGACCTTAAAACTAACCTTCTTTCTGCTGTTCAGAATATCCAAATCCTTCAAGGAATGCAGGTTGATCTCAGGATATGTAGGGGTAGCCTTTGGAGCCGGTCCGCGTTCCCCAACAATGAGTTCTCCCTCATTGATGCAGATCTGCTTATGTGCAAGGATGTATTCAAAGGCCATGGCCCGCTGAACGGGTATGGAATACTGGGCTGCGGAAAGTTCCTTGTAGAATTCTGTAATCAGAAGTCCGCGTTCCGCGGAAAGTTGGTTCACCGCTTTCAGGCTGGCCTCTCTTAACTTTTCTATTCTTTCAGTCATAGCGATCAATATTTTAGCCTCCGATGGAGACTTTAAGTCCTGTTTTTTCAAATTTGTCTCTAAGCCCTTCCATATAATCCGGAGCTGGCTCTTCTACATTCCCCAGTTGTTTTTTCATTTTCAATCTGGCGTATTTGCTCTCTGCAATCCGGTGATAGGGCAAAAGATGCACTTCCTCCAGTCTTCCCTTTCGCTCTTCCACAAAGGAAAAAATCTTCTGCATCTCCTCCTCAGGGGTATTGATCCCCGGGATAACCGGAATCCGGAAAATCACCTTCGCTCCTTTTTCAAGCAGAAAATCTGCATTAGAAAGTATCAGCTTATTGTCAACTCCGGTGTGTTCCCGGTGAAGATCCGGATCGATATTCTTCAGGTCATAAAGGAAAAGATCCGTGTGCGCAGCAATCCTTTCAAAATGATCGCGCCTTCCGAATCCACTGGTATCCAATGAGGTATGCAGTCCGTTTTCCTTACTCAACTTCAGGAGTACTTCCAGGGCCTGAAATTGCATCATGGGTTCACCACCTGAAAAAGTGACCCCTCCTCCCGACTCCTCATAAAAGTGCCTGTCCCTTAAAACCGTCTCCATCAGCTGATCTATTTCTATACGCTCTCCGTAGGTCTTGCTTGCGATCAGGCTTTTTCCGTTCAGCTTTCTCTCAACCGCAACCGTCACCGGCTGTATGGACTGGCTTTCAGGATTATGGCACCACCAGCACCTCAGGGGACATCCCTTCATAAAAACCGTGGTGCGTATGCCCGGCCCGTCGTGTACAGCGAAACGTTTGATATCAAAAATGTCTACAGTGGACATGGGTAAAGCAAAAAGTTAATGGGTTAGGGGTTAGGGGTTAGGGGTTAGGGGTTAGTGGGTTAGGGGTTAGGGGTTAGGGGTTAGGGGTTAGGGGTTAGGGGTTAGGGGTTATTGAGTTAGGGGAATCGGAGATTGGATTCCGGAAATTAACTCTCCCGACTACGCCCTGAGATGATAGAACATCCAGCACTCGTAGAGGCACTTACCAAAGAGGTGGCCAGGGCTTAAAGTAAAATTGCAGGTTCCCATTGAACCTGCAATTTAATACTTTTTTCTTTCAGCTTTACGCTTTACAGACTTTTAGATTTACAGACTTTTAGCTTTAGACAATTTTCAGTTTCCATTTACCCTGCCGGAAGATGGCAATGGCAATGATGGTCATGGCAGCCTCGCCGATCAGGATGGCATAACAAACCCCGTTAATATGCAAGTCCAGTACATTGGTGAAAATGTAGGCCAGGGGAATTTCCAGCAGCCAGAAGGCAATGAAGTTGATCCACACAGGTGTGGCAGTATCGCCAGCACCATTGATGGAGTTAATCATGACCTGTCCCATGGCATAAACCAGGAAGCCAAAACTCACAATCCGAAGGCAGGTAATGCCACTGGCCATCACCACTGGTTCATCTGCTGCACTTACAAAAAAGGAGATGAAACGATCAGGAACAGCAATGAAAAGAATGGAAACAAGTCCCAGGAATACCATATTGGCGATCCCTACGATCCAGGCGGAGCGTTCAGCCCGATCAGGCTGCTTGGCACCCAGGTTCTGCCCCACCAGGGTGGCAGCAGCATTCGCCAGTCCCCATGAAGGAAGCAGGGCAAACAGAAGAATCCGGATGGCAATGGTATAGCCAGCCACCACCTCTTCACCCAGACCGGTGACTACCCATACCAGGAAAACCCAGGATGAGGTAGCAATCAGGTACTGACCTATGGCCCCAAGTGAGAGCTTCACAAGTTTGATCATCTCCCCCACCTTCACCACAATCTGTTTTGCCCTTACCTTTACCCGGTAGTTGCCCTTGCCCAGCAGGTATAGCTGGTAAAGCACAGCAAGACCCCTGCCAATGTTTGTGGCCACAGCAGCTCCCTTTACCCCCATCTCTGGAAAAGGACCAATCCCGAATATGAGCAGGGGATCGAGAATGATGTTCAGAATATTGGCAAACCAGAGTACCCGCATGGAAATAGCTGCATCACCGCTGCTTCGGAAAACTGCATTGATTATAAAAAGAAGCATGATGACTCCATTTCCACCCAGCATAATGGCCGGATACATGTAGCCCATTTCAATGGTGGATTCCGAGGCACCCATCAGGCGCAGGAGGTCCCTGGCAAAGAAGATGCCCGCAGCAGTAAAAAGGGTAGATACGGCCAGTCCTGTAAAAATTGCCTGCACAGCCGATACAGCTGCCTCTTCTGGTTTCTTCTCTCCAATTCTTCGGGAGACCAGTGCAGTGGTCCCCACACTTAAGCCTATGCCAATGGCATAAATTATGGTCATCAGGGATTCGGTAATACCCACAACCGCAACCGCTTCGGCTCCAAGGCGGGAGACAAAAAAAATATCCACCAGGGCAAAAACCGATTCCATTATCATCTCCAGCACCATGGGTATGCTGAGCAGAATGATGGCTTTGCTTAAGGGTATTTGTGTAAAATCTCTTTCAGATCCTCCAATTGCTTCACGTAAATCACGAAAAAACCGGCGCAACCAAGAGCTTGAAAACTTTGAACTTAAACTAATATGTGACATTGAACTGAGAATTATCGGTTAGAAAAGAAAACAGAGTGACGCGCCCGCTTTAGAAATTTAGCGGGAGAGGGGTCACAATCATATTTTCAATAATCCTCATGTTTTCCGAATAATTTGGAACAAAAGTAAAGGCTTCCCCCTTAAAATCAAAATAATTGGCACAAGAACTCGTAATTAACCGCAAATAAGCTCTGCCAGTTCTATTTCTTTTTCTTTTGCGCTCCCCTTAGAGCGCTTTTTCAGGGCCTTGCCAAAAATCCTGTAAGTCTTGTAAACTTCACCTCCCATATATTCCATCTCAGCCCTTACCTTGGAGTTCCCTTCCATTTCCAGGTGACTATCGATATATTTAAGACCGCCCTTTCTGGCCGATTCCAGCATGGCCGATCCCATGATTGAATCAAGTCCCCGGTTCTGATATTCCGGATGAACAGCACCAAGTAGGAGGTTCAGCTGTTTGGAGCGCTTCCCCGCCATCAGAATCTGAAGAATGCCAATGGGAAGTATATAACCCTTTGATTTTTTGATCCCCTCACTGATATCGGGCATGGCAATCACAAAGGCCACGACCTCGTTGCGTTCATTCAGAACAGCCTTAATGTAACGTGCATCCATCAAAAGCAGGTAGCGATTGGCAAAGTCATCCATCTCCTCCAGGGTAAAAGGCATAAAGCCATAAATATCGGTGAAGGTCTCGTTGATGAGGGTGAAGATGGGCCTGACCCAGGGCTTCAGATCCTTGCGGCGTGTGAATTCAAGGAGTTTAAGGCCGGGATTATTTCGCCTGGCCCTTTCGGCAATCTTAAGATAAAGTTCCGGAGTTCTTTCCGGAATCTGAATTTTGTAGACCACCAGGTCAATATCCTTGGTATACCCAAGTGCATCAAGATGATTCACCAGGTATTCATAATTACAGTGGGTGGCAATGGAGATGGGTTCATCAAATCCACTGATCAAATATCCCTGGGGATCCTTGTCGGAAAAAGCCAGTGGCCCCACAACCTTTACCATTCCCTTTATCCGGGCCCAGCTCTCCACATGCCTGATCAATACTTCAATCACCTCTCTGTCGTCCCAGCTTTCAAGGTAATTAAAGCGGGCATGTTTCTCCCGGTGCTGCTCATTGTACTTCCGGTTTATCACACCCATGATGCGACCCACAACTTCATCTCCACGGTAAGCCAGCAACAAAATCACATCACTGTATTCAAAGGCTTTGTTCTTTTTGGAAGAAAAGAATGACCAGTCATCCGAATAAAGAGGCGGTATCCAATTAGAGTGTTGCTTGTGGATCTTTGCAGGCAGGTGAATGAAAAGCTTCATATCCTGCTTGGTGCAAACAGGTTTCACACGGATGTCCATAAGAGCATAGTTTAGTAGCAGCTATGGAGCGAAAATACACTTTTTTATTAAACTAGTGCTGACTGGCCAGATTTGTGAGCGTATCGCCGCTCACCCTGTTTACAATCCAGTCATCCAACATTTTAGCACCCAGTGATTTATAGAAGTTAATCGATGGCTCATTCCAGTCCAGCACTGCCCACTCCAAGCGACCATAGCCATTGTCTACGGCCAGTTTGGCAAGGTAGGTAAGCAATGCCTTTCCGTATCCTTTGCCCCTGTCCTCCTCCAGTACAAAGAGGTCTTCCAGGTAGATCCCGGGTTTGGCCAGAAAAGTTGAAAAACTTTTGAAATAAAGAGCAAAACCTACTGCCCTGTTTTTTTCATAAGCAATCACCACTTCGGCAGAGGCCTTTTCTCCAAAGAGGTGTTCATCCAAATTTTCCTCTGTGGCCACCACCTCATGGGAGAGTTTCTCATATTCGGCCAGTTTCTTAATAAAATCCAATATCACCGGTACATCTGAGCGCTCTGCCTTACTGATCCGGAATCCGTCAATCTTTGTTTTCATGCTTATTTTAAGAATTATCGTATGAGGGAATATAGGTGGGCCGCTCCAAAAAAAGCTTCCTGACCGGGTCAGGAATATTGATAAAACGCACCCGGATATCTGCTTCAAAACTACCCAGCACCTTATGCAGGGGACCAAGTTTACCTCTTTCACTGAAAATTTTGTACAGACTCGATTTCTGATCCATCATGAGCATGGCCAGGTAACGCTGTCTTTTGGCCAGTACCCCCTCCATCAACTCATAGAGGCTTTCTTCATATCCTGGTTCACAGTAGATTCCATCAAAGGCCAGCATTCTGGCTTCATCAGGATCAACCCTTTTCCTGACCCAGGGAATCTTTGTCCCCATCCGAACCAGCGCATTGGCAAACTTAGATCCAAAATCCATAATGCGCCAGGTAACCGGGTACTCCTGGATTCCTGCCACTATCCTTCCCGAATCACGAATCACAAAATAGCCTTCATCCTTAAAAAGAGAGTTTGAATAGAAAAGGTTGTAGTCACGGTAAAAGTCCTGTAACAAAACCTCCATTACTTCCTTTTCCGAGTCAGGCAAAAGCTCCACCCTGGAGGAAGGTTTCGGAGTTAAGCGGCTGAAGCTGAAGCTGGCCACCTCTCCAATGGTTTCCAGGCCCATCTGGGAACTGAAATTCATACTCCGCAGGTTCTTTTTCTCAATCAGGGCATAAACGATGGAGGGTTTATTTGCATCTTCCTCTCCCCGAAGTTGTGAAGGATGGGCAAAGATGGGTTGAATGAAACGTCCAAGTACAGTGGTCCGCTTATTCTCATCCTTCAAATCGGCCTTTCCCTTGCGCTTTTTAGGAACTGCACGCAGGGGTGCTTTGATGGAAAAATAGCGAATCATCCAGCTGTCATGTTCCTGACCACCCGTTTGGGTATGCCTTCCCACGAAGCCAACGGAGCCCATCATTTTTCCATTTTTCCTGAGAAACATAAAGTAGTTCTCACCCGGTGCATTCAGCCTGTCCACCAGATCCACATGCTGGTATCTGAATCCCCCGGGCTGACCAAGGGTAGTACTATGAACATGATCAATAAGCTCCTGGGTCGGTGCTGTCTCGACCTCAACGGTGAGGTCATGATAGGTCAGAAGTGTCTTGACTTTATTCATAGCTATTCGCAAGGAAGAATTTTTACCAGAGATGATTCACATCCTGCTTAATGAGTCGATTATAAATTCCCTCAACGCCTCTCATCTCCTCAGCACTGAGTGCCTCCTCATCCAGGGCGCTCAGGTTAGATTGAAGCTGGCTTACCTTTGAGGCTCCTGGAATTACACAACTCACCTGGTCGAACATCAGGATCCAGCGAAGCGCAATGACGGCAAGGTTTTCCCGTCCTGGGAATAAGGCCTTTAGCTCTTCAACTGCCTGTAGTCCTGTTTCATAATTCACACCGGAAAAGGTCTCTCCTTTATCAAACATCTCTCCATCCCGGTTGAAAGTCCGGTGATCCTCTTTCCCGAACTCAGTGGATTTACTATATTTTCCGGAAAGCAGTCCGCTTGCCAGTGGGACCCTTACAATGATCCCCACATCCCTATCGGCAGCCTCCTGGAAAAAAACCTCAGCCGGCTTATGCCTGAACATATTGAAGATAATCTGAACGGTGGTGACATTATCAAAATGCATGGCCTTCAGCGCCTCATCCACCTTCTCCACACTTACCCCCATATTCAGGATTTTGCCTTCCTCCTTCAGATCCTCAAAAAGCCCGAATATCTCGGGGCGCTCATATACCTCCGGGGGCGGACAATGTAACTGGATCAGGTCCAGTGTTTCCAGGCCGGTATTGCGAAGGCTTTGCTCCACAAAAATTCTCAGGGCTTTGGGTATGTAGGCTTCGTTATTGTGGGGATTCAGTCTCCTTCCACATTTGGTCCCCACGTAGATTCGTTCACTCCGGTCCATGACCACCTTACCCACCATTCTTTCACTCAGACCATTGCCATATACATCGGCCGTATCAATGAAATTAATTCCGGCGTCTATGGCACTGTTGATGATTTTTTCAGCATTTTCTTTGCTGAAGGGTTCTCCCCAGCGACCGCCAACCTGCCAGGTACCCAGACTGATCTCCGAAATATCAAATCCTGTCTTGCCTAATCTTCTGTAATTCATAGTCCTATTTTTGATGTTCTTTGATTCAAAAAGCAAACATTTCCAAAGAGGTGGGGGCCAGCGTGCCCTTGTTATCGCTGCCTCCTGCTGTGATAAAAACCGCACCCACGCACATAAAGGCCTGGGTACCCAACCTGCCATTTTCAAGACTATCCCACCTCTCCCAGGATCCGTTCTCCGTATCATAGGCCTCAACCCTGGTAAGGGCCTCTGACTGATCCGGACTTTCCCCTCCAATAACCACAATGTGGTCCAGAATGTTTACAGTGGCACAGGCTACTCTTGGCGTGGGAAGCTTGAGCTCAGGGGGAAGACTTTTCCATTTTCCAGACTCAATTTCGAACATATCCACCTCATATATAAGATTTTCCGAGTGATCATTCATATCAGGCAAAGGGCTGTTTCCTCCGGCTGCATATATAATCCCATTACAGATTCCAGCATGAAAATGGCCACGCTCACGGGGTGCATTCGCCAGCTTCTTCCATTTTCCTTTTTTGGGATCGTAGCGGTCAAGCCAGGAGCAGGTCTCTGAATTTTGCATGTCGGTTACACCACCAATCAGATATATTCTTTCCCGGTAAACAGCCACACCGGCCGATCCCCGGAGCCTGTCCTGAGGAATGCTTGCACCCTGTCTCCACTGGTCGGTTACCGTGTCGTAAATATAAATATGCTCGAGGGGTTTTTCATTGGGGGGCTCGCCTGTAAAAGCTCCCATAACCCATATTTCATCTTCAATTCTTACTGCCTGGAAATGGTGCATCTCAACAGGAGGAATTGCTCCCCGGCTCCAGCTTCCCTCGGTGGGGTCAAAGATATCCACGGGATGCAGCCCCCTGCCCCCAAGCAGATAAAACTTGCCTTTACAGGACATAAAACCATTATCCATTCGGGCACTAGGCTCACCGGAAGCCTCCACTAAGGTCCATTCCTGCCCCAGGCTGTCCGGACAAAAGCAGCTGAGGCAGGCCAGTAGTAATATAAACCTGAAGGATAAACTTAAGACATTCATACCTGTAAAATTTCAGCGATAAGCCGAATGTGCTCCGGAGTGGTTCCACAGCAGCCCCCAACAATATTTGCACCAGCTGCCACAAGTTCTTTCATCTGGGGTGCCATCTCACCGGGAGACTCGGGGAATACAGTATCCCCGTCGAGATACTCGGGCAAACCGGCATTGGCATGAACCAGGATGGGGATATTTCCGTCAATGGTCCTGATTTCCTTTACAATTTCAATCATCCCCGCAGTGCCGTTACCACAATTGGCTCCCACCACATCGGCTCCTGCTTCACTGCACATGGCAAGCACATCGGCCACCCCGGCACCCATCATAGTCCGGTATTCGCCCGTTTGTGTTTTGGAGAAGGTGAAAGTGCAGGCCACATCCAGGTCGCTTAGCTCTTTTACGGCCTTTATGCCAATCCTGGCCTCCTCAAGATCCGACATGGTTTCCAGCACGATGCCATCCACACCTCCGGCCACCAGGCCCCTGGCTTGCTCCATGAAGCCCTCAATCAACTCATCTTCAGGAATTTCACCCATCATTACCATTTTCCCCGTGGGGCCAATGGAACCCAGAACCAGGGCCCTCTCACCAGCAGCCTTTTTAGAAATCTCAGCTGCAGCCTTATTAAACTCAAAAGTCCTGTCCTGAAGTCCGTACCCTGCCAATTTCTGCGGACTCCCTCCAAAACTGTTGGTCAGAATGATATCTGCTCCTGCATCCACATAGCTTTGTGCGATCTCAAGTACATCATCAGCGCGTTCAATGTTCCAGGACTCCGGACACTCCTGCACTTTTAATCCCTTCTTATGTAAAAAGGTTCCCCAGGCCCCGTCTGAGATAAGAATCCTTCCCTCTGCAATTTTATCTGTAAGCTTCCCCATTATCTCTCCTTCTCTTTATTATTCGTTCTTTTTATTATCCATATACTCCACCAGCAACACATCATAAAAATCAAGTCCATCCACCTCCAGGGAAATTGTCCCATCCTTGATATTGCTGATGGAAACCGTCTGATTCTTCCCCAGCAACCTTACACTTTCCACTTCCCTCAAGGGTTTGAAACTAATGGTAAATCCGGGAAGCGGAACGGGCTCGTGGAAGGCAGACCCCAGTTGCCCCGTATGATTCAGTAGTCCAAACCACTCAAAATTTCCGTTCTTGCTTACCTGGTGGCTTAGCTCAAGCATGGGGGGCGCATCAGTTGTCACATCGGCCTCATACTCCAGCAGGCTGTTTATGGCTGCCTGCATAAGGGCCGCATGACCATAGTGCCTGGTGTGGTCATACATGGAACCAATGGGAAAGCTTATGAGGGTGGACTTACCCTCACCAAAATCCATGGAAATCATACCCGGGATGCTGGTAACTTCTGTGTAGTAGCATTTTTCGGGCGGACCAATCATGGCCGGAGGGATGTAGCCAAGATTCATTGTGGCTCCCTCCTTTGCCTTGCATAGTGCAATATCCTCCCAAACATAAACCAGGTCAAGGCGATCAAGAACGGGAATTTGAAGCTGGCTCTTATCGATTTCAAAGATCCTGAAATAGCAGCCCTGGGTCTTAGGAAACCTTTCAAATTCAGCCTCAACGCCCAGACTATTAAGCCTGAAACGCTCCAGTGGATTTCCAATCTCATCAGAAGTGGAAGTAAACCCGGTTACCAGAATTTTGCCTCCCCCGGAAACGTACTCATCCACTAAATCGCAAGCCTCCTCACTCATTCTCTCTATGCCCGGAAGAATTACAAGCTGGTAGTCAGTCAGCTCCCTGGGCAGATCCTCATCGGTAATCCTCCAGTGTTCCATCACATCAAAGAGGATATGATTCTCGCTTAAAAACTCATAAAGCCCCTGGTATTCCTGGCCCGATTGACCGTCATGCAAAAGAAGCACATCGGCTACAGAACCTGTGTTGTGAAGCCAGGCCTCATTTTTTTTATGGAACTGGAAAACCCGCTGCACATTGTCCAGAACCAGGCGGTCCTCCAGGTTATCCAGGCGGCCTATGCAATAGAAATCAAGTCCTGCACCCTGCATCATATCCTGGGCCAGTCTTTTTTCAGTAAAAAAATGCGCATCGGCTGCATGCCTGGCGGGATAGTCGATAAAATGCACCGCAGCATTGCTCACCTGCATATCCTTCCAGGAACCAAGGGCACTCTTCACATTGTGAGAAGCCGAATACTCCCAGGCCGGCCGGCCACTCCAAATATTGGAGTGTGATTCCTTCCTGTAAAGATCTATACCTGCATGGGTGTATGTGCAAAGTGCAATATGCTCACCGTAGGATTTAATGTGCTCACTGATTCTGTAAAATAGATCCCGGGCCGATTCCTCCCTGAATTGCCTGTATTTTCTGAATACCGGATCGGCATCGTCTTCTTCAACAGGAAGATCAAGACCTCCCGACCATTTTTTAAAGGCTTCCCTGTCGGCATCCGACTGGTCAATCCCATGGTAGGTCTGGCTGTAATCCCTGGTCTGGTAGCCAATCATATTAAAAAACACACCATCCAGGGGAAAGCGCTCCAGGGCCTCACTGAGAATCTTAAAGGAATACTCCTGCTGGTAGCCGCCATTTACGCTTGTATGAACCTGACCATTGTAGTTCACGTTTTCCCCATTAATACTCACATAGAGCCATTCAGGCTTTTTAGCAGCCATCTCCTCGTTCAGCTTGCTGAAATCGAAGCGTCCCATTACCCGGATTCCCGAATCCTGAAGTACGCCAATCACTTCCTCGATGAGATCAAATTTCAGATTGGGATTCCTGTACTGGAATTCCAGGTCGGTGTAGTAATTAGCCACAATCCCACCCACATTAATCAAAACTGTATTGGCACCAAGGTCCTGCAGGGATTTCACATAAACATCAATGTCAAAATCCCTCGCATCAATCTCCCGCAGGTTGGTTTGCACCAGACGGTATGGTTCATTTAACCACCACTGTGCATCCTGAGCCAGGAGTGCCAAAGAGAAAGTAAAAAGTGCCGTGGAAATCAGTAAACGCTTAATCAATATCATAATCCGGTTTTTAGAAAGTAGCTATCAGGTGCCCAGCTCCCAACGCCTGAAATAGAGTCCCTGCCTTACAATGGGAAGGGTCTTATATTCAAGAGCCTGCATTTCATTATCTGGAAGAGGCGAAAACTGGGATGCAATTTGCATATTCTCCTCAATTTGCTCAAGATTATCCACCCCAAGTATGGTTGTACTCACCGGAAGTGACATGTTGTAGGAAAGAGCTTCCTGGATGGTCAGCGTTCCTGGCAGAGGGGTCCTCATTCTTGCAGGTTGCTCATCAAGGGGCGGTGGAGTCCATGTGGAGATCATCCTTCCCCGTGTTGCCACCTTCATTCCAATAATGGCAATTCCCTGTTTTTGAGCCTCAGGCAGCAGGTAATTCTTGAAACTCAGGTAGTGCACATCCGCTGCATTGAGGGCCATCAGAATGCCATCAAAGGGGAAACGCTTGATACAATCCAGGAGTATGATGGGCTCGTAATGCCCCGTAATCCCCAGATGCCTGACCACGCCTTCCTCCTTTGCTTTGATAAGGGCTTTGATGGCACCGTCATCTGCAAAAATCTGGTCCACCTGATCCTGGCGTTGCACATTATGCAATTGCCACATATCAAGGTGGTCGGTCTGCAGGCTATTGAGGCTCTCCTCCAGCAGGCGCATGGAACCGTCATAGCTGCGGTCATGGGTTTTGGTGGATAGCCAGACCTCTTTCCGCCTGGTTTTCATGACCATCCCGATATGCTTCTGGCTCACACCACCTCCATAGGAGGCAGCTGTATCAATATAATTCACACCCAGGTCAATGGCCCTGTTTATCATTTTTTCAGAAATCTCCTCCTTACCCTCTTGCTCCAGGGTAGCCTGACCGCCCAGGCTGAGTATACCCACCTTGAAACCAGTTTTCCCAAATGCCCTGGTGGGCATGGCCAGATGGGTCCGCTCATTATAGGGATGTTCATCTTTCAGTTTTTGAAGATCCAGGCCTCCCGGGGCCGGGCTTCCATAATAAGTGTTTCCAACAGCCACAGAGGCCGCTGCTGTGAGTCCGGTGCCAAGAAAGGCACGCCTTCCAATTTTGCTTTTTTCACTCATGGGATAGTCTGTTTTATGGTTTACCTGTTCGTTAATATGCTTCGCAATTTTAAGCGCAATACGGTATTTTGATCTATAATGCAATATAACATCAAAATTGCTTATGTGAAAGAGATGGTTGCATTACAACATATCCAGGTTACATCCGGACAAAAAAGATGATCCATTCTGCAGGGCTTGTTTAATTCTAATTACTATTTTCACATATTCAAACCAGGCGATAAGTTTGCTCTCTTATGAAAAGACCAATTTTCCCTCAACGTTTTGTCCTAGTAACTTTTACCTTTTTTATCTCGGTATTAATGTATGTCGACCGGGCATGTATCGGGGCAGCCAAAGGGAGTGTTAGTGATGAATTTGGATTAAGTAATATACAGTGGGCCTGGGTCATGGCTGCATTTACCCTCGGCTATGCCTTACTGCAAAATCCGGGAGGCCGCCTTGCGGATAAAAAAGGGCCCAGAATTGTCATGACTTTTATTATTTCAATCTGGTCTGTTTTAACTGCAATCACCGGTGCGGCATGGAATTTTATTTCAATGGTAGTCATTCGTTTCCTGTTTGGAGCAGGTGAGGCCGGAGCTTTTCCAACACTGGCAAAGGTGGTTTACAAGTGGTACCCTGTAAAAGAAAGAGGAATTATCCAGGGAATTAATTTTTCTGGTTCACGTATTGGTGGTGCAGTGGCATATCCCATCGTTGTGGCTTTGATTGCCTCATTGGGCTGGCGTGGCAGTTTTTTGATCTTCGGTGCAGTCGGACTGATATTTGCCCTGGGATGGTGGCTATATTTCCGGAATACACCGGAAGAATCAAGGCTGGTAAGCAAAGAAGAGCTTAACTACATCCTGAAAAACCGTCAGAAAGATGAGGGTAGAAAAAAGAGCCCCTTAACTTTTGCCAAGATAATCAAATCGAAAAATGTGTTGCTGGCCATGGTACAATACATAGGCAGCAATTTTACATTCTATTTCACCCTGACCTGGATGTTTCCTTATCTGAAAGAGGCCATGCAAAGTACCGGAACCGCAGCGAGTTTCTGGGCCATGGCTCCCCTGATCGGAGGCGCTATTGGAAATTGGGTTTCGGGCATCCTGGTGGACAGAATCTATAAATCAGGTAATCTTACTTTATCCAGAAGGTTGCCCGCGATTATCGGTTTTTCCCTGGCAGCCATTGGGGTAATATTGATGACCAATGCAGATTCTGATATACATAAAGTATTGTTCCTTACCCTTGCCATTTTTGGTGCCGATATGACTTTAAGTCCTTCATGGGCCTTCTGCATCGATATCGGTAAAGAAAATGCAGGAGCCGTTTCAGGCACCATGAATATGGCCGGAAACCTGGGAGCATTCACCTCCATTCTGGCCTTTGGTTACCTGGCCGATGGTCTGATTAAGTCAGGTGTAGATGCTAAAATGGCTCTGGCCGGAAATGACATGTTCTTCTATATCTGTGCAGGTTTAAGTTTACTTTCCATTGTAGCCTGGCTATTAATGAAGCCCAACAAAGCTATTAAGTCGTAAGTCGTAACGTCAAAAGATTAAAGTATGAAA
The DNA here is from genome assembly GCA_963713725.1 of uncultured Bacteroidota bacterium. Taxonomy (GTDB): domain Bacteria; phylum Bacteroidota; class Bacteroidia; order Bacteroidales. The sequence continues at coordinate 12,067 of CAVQMZ010000015.1, read as the reverse complement.
TTAGCATTAAATACACTGGTATATGAGGTGGGTAACAGGGGGCCGGAAGAGTCCCTTCGGGCTGCCGCCAAATTCGGATTTAAGTACATCGAGTATGCGGGAATCCGTAAGGGCAATCCAGCCACCATGACCATAGAACAAAAGAAGGAAGCGGTAAGAATCGTAAAGGATAATGGACTGGTAAGTTCACAGATGTTACTGGTAGCTACCAAGGACACTGCCCATCCGGATAAAAAAAGGCGGGATGCCGTTTTTGAGTACATGAAAAAGTGTGCTGAATTCCAGATGGAACTGGGAGGAAGGCAGTTGCTGGTTTGCTGGGGCGGTGGGCTCTATGAACTGGGTGTCAGCCCGGAGCAGTCATGGCTATACATGCTCGATAATGTGGGTCGTTTTGCCGAGTGGTGCCTGGACAAGGACCTTCTGGTGGGCTTTGAGCTGGACCCCCATGTCTACTTCATCGTGAACAGCACATGGAAGCTGGCCAAGGTGGTAGCAGACCTGGGGCTCCCCAATGTTTATCCCAATATCGATGTGGGGCACCTGGTAATCACCCGGGAAGATCCCAGCAGTCTTGACAAGCTAAAGGACAGGTTATTGCATGTCCATTTGAGCGAGACCGAATCCTTCGCCCATACCAACAGCATCCTGGGAACCGGTGCGGTGGATTTCAAAGCCTATGTGGACAGGCTGCTGGAACTGGGCATAGAAGAGAATTGTAAGAAATATGGAGAACCCTGTGTTGCAGGGATTGAGATGGGCAGCGAAGCCAGTGGTGGATTTGTGGAGGACCCTGACCGATGGGTGCAGGAAAGTCTGGATTACCTGGCTAAAATCATGCCCTATCTTGAAAAATAGTCATAAAGTATAAAGTAAAATGAGTATGAGAATTGTAATCGATGCAGATGATGCTGCATTTAATCTGAAAAAAGAACTGGTGGCCCACCTGAAAAGTAAGGGCATTGAGGTGGAGGATCTGGATTATAACGGGACCAAACCCGATGCCACCTACCCGGAAGTGGGATATAACCTGGCCCTGAAGGTTCAGGCCGAGAAACTTGACCGCGCCATCCTGATTTGTGGAACCGGACTGGGAATGGCCATGATTGCCAACAAGGTGGAAGGTGTATATGCGGGTGTGTGCCACGATGTTTTCTCCGCCCAGAGGCTGAGGGCAAGTAACAATGCCCAGGTACTGACCATGGGGGAAAGAGTTGTGGGCGTTGAACTGGCTAAAACCATTGTGGATGCCTGGCTCAAAGCCGAATTCCAGGGAGGCGGTTCAGCCCCCAAAGTGGACACCATGCACAAACTGGAAAAAGAATCCTTTAAAAAATAATATCTGATGCAAAAGTTTATCAATGACCCCTCACTTGTAGTGGATGAGATGCTAGAGGGCTTTGTAATGGCACACAGCGATCTTGTGGCCAACACAGACAACGACCGTGTGTTAAAATATAAGGACGCCCCCATTCGGGGTAAGGTGGGTATTGTAACCGGCGGCGGATCGGGACACAAGCCGGCTTTTTTGGGTTATATCGGAAAAAACATGTGCGATGCAGTGGCGGTGGGCGAAATCTTCACCTCACCACCTGCCCAGATGTTCTTTGATGCCATCAAGGCAGCCGATGGCGGAAAGGGTGTTGCCATCCTCTACGGGAACTATGCCGGTGACAATATGAATGTGGCCATGGCCATGGAGGAAGCCGAAGACGAGGGTATAGAAGTTAAAAAGGTGGTGGCCAATGATGATGTACCTTCAGCTCCCATAACTGAGCGGGAGAAACGCAGGGGCGTTGCCGGTGAGATCTTTATGTGGAAGGCAGGAGCAGCCAGGGCTGCCATGGGCGGATCCCTGGACGAGGTAATTGCCACGGCTCAGAAAGCCATAGATTCCACACGCAGTATCGGAGTGGGATTAAGCGGCTGCACCATCCCCGAGGTGGGTCATGCCAATTTCAGCGTTGATGGAGGAAAGATGGAGGTGGGAATCGGACACCATGGTGAACCGGGTATAGAGATTGCCGATCTGGAATCTGCCGCCCGGGTGGCCAAAAGAATGGTGGATGTTGTACTTCCGGATCTCCCCTTTGAGGGAGGTGATGAGGTAGCACTTCTGATTTCCGGACTGGGATCAACACCAGTGATGGAACTGTATATTCTTTACCGTGATGTGCACACTCTTCTGGAAGAGAAAGGAATCAAGGTTCACGTATCCTATGTGGGAAATTACTTTACTTCCCTTGAAATGGCGGGTGCAACACTTACCGTGATGAAACTGGATGAGGAGTTGAAGACATGCATGGATTATGAGGCTGATTCGGTAGGACTAAGACAATTTCAAAGGGGATAAACAATGAGTACATTCAGTAACAAGGAAGGTGCACTGGTGGTGGACCGCATGATTACAGCCATACAGGAAAACAAACAATACCTGAGCGACATCGATGGTGCCATTGCAGATGGCGACCATGGGATTAATATGAATAAGGGATTTTCCATGACCCGTGAGGCTCTTGATAAGGATCCTGGAGATCTGTCGCACGGCCTGCTGACTCTCGCCAGGGTACTGATGATGCGCATCGGGGGCTCCATGGGGCCACTTTACGGAAAAACTTTTAAAGTAATAGGCAAGACTCTTGCTGATCAGGAAGAAATTGACGCAGAACTCTTCGCCAAAGCTCTGCTGGGGGCAAAAGAAAGTATGTCGGCCCTTTCCCCAGCAAAGGTGGGTGATAAAACCCTTGTGGATGCGCTATACCCGGCAATCGATGCCTTTGAGACCTCGGTCGAATCGGGAGCTGATTTCAGAGCCGCACTGCTGGCCATGAAAAAAGCTGCAGAAGAAGGCAGGGACGCCACCGAGGATATGGTGGCCAAACTGGGCCGTTCAAGCAGACTGGGAGAAAGATCCCGGGGAGTGATTGATGCAGGAGCCGCCTCCTGTGCCTTATTAATCGGCGTTTTGGCTGATACGATTACAGAAATATTAAAATAAAGATACAGTTATGAAACAGGGAGTAATCATTGGATTCCTGGGGAAAACCCAGGACAGGTTTTCAGAATACCAGGCGCCTGTAGGTGTTAAAGAGAAACTGGAAATTGTCAGGCAAATTGATGGCTTTGACGGTGTGGAAATTGTCTTTCCATACGAAACCGGCGATGCAGCAGAGACCAAAGGCTGGATGAAAGAGCTAGGGCTTAACTTTGCTGCGGTGAATGTAAATATCAAAAAAGAGGCCGAATGGGTACCGGGTGCCCTCTCCAGGCCCGACAAGGGGATACGTGATCGAGCAGTGGATATGATCAAGCGGGGTAAAGATTATGCGGAGGCTGTGGGTGCTCCCCATGTGAGTTGCTGCCCCCTTGCCGATGGTTATGATGTCCTGTTTCAGATTGACTACAGTACCACATGGAAATACATGATCGAAACCGTGGGTGAAGCTGCCGAATATAAGCCGGAGATACCCCTTTTTATTGAACCCAAATATTCAGAAACCCGTGTCCATTGCCAGCTGGACAGTACAGCCAAGGCACTGCTACTGCTCAAAGAAGTGGGTAATCCCAACACCGGAATCACCCTGGACATGGGACACTCCCTTCAGAGCCAGGAGAATCCTGCCCAGTCGCTGGTTACTGTTTACGAATCGGGATTTGATGCTTATATTCATACAAACGACAATGACACCAAGGCAGACTGGGACCTGGTGGGTGCAAGCCGGCACCTCCTGCATTATGTGGAGCTGATGTTCTGGGCCCAGGAGTGTAAGTATGACAAGTACTTCACCACCGACGCCTCTCCAAGGATTTTTGGCATGGTGGATTTCTTCGAACGCCATTCGGAAGTTACAAGAGGAGTATATAACCTGGCCTCAAAACTGGATCATAAAAAATACCGTCAGCTTATGGCCGAGGAGAACTACATTGAACTGATGAAGCTGGTCAATAAGGAGATTTACAGGCTTTAGGCTCCATTGTAAAATGTGATTTTTTGGAATAAACTCCAAAAAAACAATGGATATTTTGGAATCAATTCCAATCTAAACTGTTAATTCTGGCGAAGCAAAACAAAACAGGAAATTGACCTTATTGAAGAAAGGGAAGGTTTGCCATATGCATTTGAAATGAAATGGAATCCAAAGGCGAGCTATCGATTTCCAAAAGCATTCACTGAAAGCTATCCTGACCACCAGACTGAGATTGTCCCCAACTCCAACTACGATCAATTTTTGGGAGCCTGATCAAGCGGCTGTCGAAACAACCAGGATCTTACCTGTAATCCCACAGGATCCGGGATCGGGATCATAGACCCTGATGGCCAGGTGATTATCCCGAACGTAATATACCTTTTCGGTGATATCCAAGCTGAAGGGAGTGTTTGCACCCAGGTAAGCTCCCACCAGTTCTCCATTCAGATAAATCTCGGCACTGTGACTTACTCCACCAAAATGAAGTGTAATATCCCTTTCGGCCCATAATTCTGGCAGGGTGTGCCGGACATGAAACCAGACAACCGAACTCTGTTCTTCAGGTTTAAAATGAGATTCCTGGATGGCCGGTATTCTCACCAGTTTACCCATGCCCCTGTCCAGGTCATCCCATCCACATGAGGGAGCATTAATTGGTAGTGAAGCGAGATCTGCTCCTGCCTTGTAATCGGCATCATTTCCGGGCTCCGCCCCCACATCGGGCCACATATTCCACTGGTATTTAACAAGATCCAGCGTATCGGAATTATAATCATGGCTACAGGACCAGGTAAAAAGCATCACAAGCCAGACTGGGGAAAATTTCATCCGGGAAAAGTTTACTATCATCGTTCTTGAATTTGGGTCAAAGCTACCTAGAGAAACCACTTTCGAATAAAAAAGTTCAGCTTATATCTAATAACCCTGCAGATTCAGCCTCACAGTATCAAGGCTTGCATGGGAACCTACCAGGGTTACTATATCTCCCAATCGCAGCCTGGTATATCCATGCGATATGATGGGATGATCCCCCCTGGTTACAGAAAGAATGATCACATCTGCCGGCAACCGAAGATCCCTCAGCGTTAAGCCATGGTAATCATTATTGCGAAGTTCGATATCGATGGAATCCTGGGTTTCGTCCATGCCCAGCAAAAGAGAAGTTGCTATTGGAGCCCTGATAAAGTGTTCCATCAGCGATACCATGGCCATATTTGGATCCATCACCATTACCTTAATCTTTACAAAACGCTTATAATATTCACGCTCATGCAAACGGGTAATTAAATGTTTTGTTCCGAAATGCTCATATGCGGTTTCACAGATGGCATAATTCTCCTCGTCCGAAAGCAAACAAACGATGGTATCGGCAGTTTCGGCTCCGATCTGTCTCAGGGCGAGGTGGTGAGCCCCATTGTAAACATGGACCTGATAATCTCCATTGTTTAATATCTCTTCCGTTGGATTGGTAACCACAAACTGAACCTCCCAATTTTGTTTTTTTAACTGCCCGGCCAGTGCTTTCGACTGATTTTCCCAACCAAAAATCAGAATCTTTCGCTCCACATCAAAGCTACCATCAGACTTCACATGCACCTCTCCAACAAGTTGCAGCGCCCATTTGAATAAGGGCGGACCCACTATTTCATTGAGAACAATCATCGAAATAAGGATGGTTGCAAACCCTTCTCCCCAGCCAGGAAAAGCTGTTGCAATAATTGTTGCCAGACCAAGGCTTATCCCAGCCTGTGTAACGTAAGGCATCCATGAAAGCCTGTGAAAGTTTGGCGGATCACCGGCAATCCTGCTTCCTGCCGCACCAGCCAGCATGAGGGAAAAAACTCTTACTCCAAAAAGGATCAGTGTAATATACCAAAGGGAGGCTACCACCTCCATTGAAATCCTGAATCCAGTCAGGGTAAAGAATACCACATAAACATAAGGCGCTAATTCTTTAAGCAGCTTAATAAAATCATTCCGGTAAATGGAGTAATTGGTGATAAGGAAACTTCCTATGATACAGATCAGAAGTGGTTCAACATGCAATTCAAATCCCAGATATTCTGAAGAGTGAGCTGAAGTAATATTTGTGATCATATAGGCCAGAAATCCGGCGAAGAGGATCAGCAGCTTTTTCAATAACATTGCTCCTTTTATGGAGAGAAATAGCCTCAACAATAGCCAGAAAATAAATCCCAGTCCAAATGCCAGCAAGAGTTCCGCCACCACCTGCCCGATGAAAAGAAAAGAAAATTCAGCATCAAGTATCAGGGATTTGGATAAGGTGAAAACGACAGAAAAGAGAATGATCACCACAAAGTCTTTTACTACAATAACCCCGATGGAGGTTTGGGTAAAGGGCCCCCTTGCCCGGAGTTCATCAATGACAGCTATGGATGCAGCAGGTGATGTGGCAATGGCAATGGTACCTGTAAGAAGGGAGATCGCGATCCGTGCTGCCAGTGTCAGGTTATCCATGAAAGGAATCAGCTCAGTGGTAAAAAATGCAGCCAGACCGACAATTAGGAAGAGCAATATTGACTGACTTAAAATCAGTGAGATAATACTCTTCATTCTGCTTCTTAAATCCTTAATAAAAAGCTCAGATCCGACCACAAAGGCGATAAAAGCAAGTGCGATACCGTTCAGGAAATTGAGCTTCTGGATACCTTCGGTATCAATCAATCCAAGCACCTCTGGTCCGGAAACAAGGCCAATCATAAGGAAACCTGTAATTTGTGGTAGCTTCAGCTTTGCAAAAACTCCGGCAATTCTCCCGGAGGCAACTGCCACAATACCGAAAGCCCCCAGGTATACAAGCACTTTAAGAATACCCGACATTGCTATTGACTCCATCTCCATAAGATATCCTTTGCATTAGGTCTCATTGTAATATACAATAAACCAATGAAACCTTTTGATGTTCGCCAGCAAATGTATCCTTAGTTCTATTCCCGTATTGTTGAAATATCAAAAAAAAACTATATTTGCAGCCCGAAACTATGGCGAGGTAGCTCAGATGGTTAGAGCGCATGATTCATAATCATGAGGTCGGGAGTTCAATTCTGCCTCTCGCTACAAAAGAAAGCCCACAGACGAAAGTCTGGAGGGCTTTTTTCGTTTTGGCCGTCAAAAGCTTGCTTTTGTAAGGGCAGAACGGAAAAAGACCATTGAGAGCGCAGCGAACAAGGGCTTTGTTTTGTAAAGCACCCCCTTACAGAATCACGAGGCCACAGGCCGAGTAACTCTGCCTCTCGATACCTGCTAATGCGTTAGTTACAAGGCTTTTTCGCACACTTAAATTTCCTGGTTAATCTTTTACTTTGAGCTAATCGATGCAGGGCAGGTATAAAAAACCCCTCCGGAGAGGGGCAAACTGAATTCAAATGAGAATCTCGAATTGAATCTGTGGCTTATTTACAAATCAGGTGGTTAACTGTAAATTGAAATGGATCAAAGACCAATGTGTATGTTCCAATGTATTTGGTACCATCGTTACCCTGAAGAACAAACTTGACTGTTCTTACCATGTTCGTAATGTCCAGCTTGTTGAGTTCTCTGTATTTAAAAATCTCCCCTGTGACCACACTAATCGCTTCTCCTCTTACCTGGTCTATCTTCCAGTCAGGTTTCCCATCTTTTATGTGAAATATTTGATGATGCTTAATTTCTCCCTGAACCCAATCATCCGGGGTTCCATCTCCGTCACAGTCGACAAACATGTTCCAAACAACAGGATCACCCCAATATGCAAGAGATCTGGTATCACTTTGAGCATTTAATGTAAGAACAGCGCCAAACAGGCATGAAATCAGGAAATAATGTTTTAGTCTCATAATTGATAGTTTTAATTAAACAAGAACACTAAATAAATTACCCGTTTAAAATGTATTATACTAACAACTATATGACTTCTTTTGCATGATTTCTGGTAATATATCGGATCAAGACTCGGAGATTACCTGGCCTTGGCTTTTTCCAAAGGCGCCCTTCAGATCTTCTCCAGATTCCCCATTTCTTTTCATCAAAAGATCAATAAGCCATTCCTGTTTTTTGGTATGTCATTATTTAATTGCCCACCTGTCGCAAAAGGACATTTCGAAAGAACATTTCAAAATTTTAGATATTCTGTTTCAAAGACCCATAATACTCTCCTAAATAATCAACACTGAATTTATATCAAAAAAATTTCATTTATGCTAATCTAGTGGTAACTTGAATACTAACATCTAAAACCCGAATATCATGAAAAAAGCTATTCTATCCATTTCATTACTGGCAATTATCACCATAGTTTTCGGACAACATGAAAGGGATAAAATTGATAACGTCTACAAATGGGATCTTACTGATATCTATTTATCGGATGAAGCCTGGAATGAAGCCAAGGAGGCATTGATCCAGGAGATAGATAAAGTGGATGCCTTTAAAGGAACACTAAACCAATCGGCAAAACAATTGCTGCAGGCACTGGAATTCAGATCCAACTTCTGGAAAGAGGCAAGCAAGCTTAGTAATTATGCCAGTTTTAATGCAGACCTGGATACCCGCAATATGAACTATTTAGGAATGAAGCAGGAATGTCAACAGATTTTCTCGGATTTTACAGCAAGAACTGCTTATGTAGAACCCGAGATACTCTCTGCAGAGTGGTCTGTAATTAAAAGCTTTCTGGAAGAGGAACCAGGACTTAAGCCCTATGAAAAAATACTAAACGATATGTTTCGTTTGAAAGAACATACGCTTGGGGAGGCCGAAGGCCGTATTTTTGCTTTATCAAGCATGGTTTATCGGGTGCCGGGATCGGTTTACAACACTTTTACAAACGCAGAAATGCCAAACCCGGAGCTTACCCTGAGCAACGGTGAAAAGGTTATCCTGGATGCATCGGGATATGCGAAATACAGGGCATTGCCCAACAGGAATGACCGGGCTCTTGTTTTTCAATCCTTTTTTGAGAATATGGAAAACTACCAGGCAACCCTTGGAGAACTGCTATACGGGGGTGTGAAAAAAGATGTTTACCGGTCCAAAGCACGCAATTATGATACTTCCCTGGAGGCCGTACTGGACGTGAATAAGATTCCAGAGAAGGTTTATCATGCACTCATTAACAATGTAAACAGCAACCTCGCTGCATTTCACCGCTACTTGAATCTAAAAAAACGCATGATGGGGCTTGATACTTTGAGGTATCTGGATCTTTATGCGCCCGTGGTAAAAGAGGTCAGTCTTTCTTACAATTTTGAGGAGGGAAAAGAAATACTCATCTCTTCACTGGCCCCTCTCGGCCCGGATTATGTCTCTGTAATTAAAAAAGCTTTTGATGAACGCTGGATTGATGTTTATCCTTCAACCGGGAAAGTCTCCGGGGCCTATTGTAATGGAGCTGATTATGAGGGACATCCATATATTCTACTGAATTATAATGATTTATATAATGATGTAAGCACGGCTAGCCATGAACTTGGCCATGCCATGCACAGCTATTATACAAATAAAACGCAGCCCTATCCTTCTACAGGGTATTCCACCTTTGTAGCAGAGGTAGCCTCAACTTTCAATGAAGTACTTCTTTTTGACTATACCATAAATGAGATTAAGGATGCTGAAACTAAACTTTCACTCCTGATGGAATGGCTGGATGGCTTCAAAGGAACAATTTTTCGCCAGACTCAATTTGCAGAATTTGAATTGAGAATTCATGAAGCCGTTGAAAAAGGGACTCCCTTAACCGGGAAATTCCTTTCTGAACTATACTTCGAGATTGTAAAAAAGTATTACGGGCATGATCAGGGTGTTTGTTTTGTGGATGACTACATACATATGGAGTGGGCATACATACCCCATTTCTATTACAATTACTATGTATACCAGTATAGCACATCCTTTACCGCTTCCATTGCTTTGGCAAAGCGCCTGCTTGATGGCGAGAAGGGAATGAGGGAAAGATATATTGAATTCCTGAGTGCAGGGGATTCAGATTATCCCGTTGAATTGCTAAAGAATACAGGAGTAGATATGACAGGATCCGAGGTTTTTAATTCAGCCATTACAGCAATGAATGAGGTAATGGATGAGATTGAGAAGATCCTGGATAAACAAATGGAATAAAACACCTCTTATCGTGTCAACAACATTTTTCTGGTTTCCTCTGGATCATCGCCAGCCTTTAGCCGGTAAAAGTATAGACCATCGCTGAAATCACTGGCATCCCAGTCTGCTGTGTACTCCCCCGCTGTCTGAAATTCATTCACCAGGGTTTGAATTTTTCGGCCGGAAAGGTCAAAGACTGAAAGGGTGATATTGCCGGAGCGCTTCAGTTTATAGCTTATTTGTGTTGAGGAGGAAAAGGGATTGGGAAAATTTTGTTCCAGTTTTGTGATTTCACTGACCTTATCATCAAAATTCTTAATTCCCGTGCTGGTAACTCCTCCGTTTGTGGTATGTAGAACCACACTTTCTGCCATACCACCAACCACCCAGCCCTCTCTGTCATTTAGAAAAAATAACTCCCATAAAGGCTCGTTTACTCCGCTTTCCTGGAGCTCCCAGCTGTGCCCCCAATCCGATGAATAAATGATCTTACCATACCTGTCAGCGGCCCAGGCAGCACCACTTTCATGTAGATAAACTGAATTCCACATGGTGGATTTTATATCATCATCGCTGCTATTCTCCCATGTTAAACCCCCATCACTGGTATAAATGATAACCCCGTTGTTTCCCACCGCAAGCCCATTCATGCTATTCGCAAAACTCACCCCGTTTAATTTTATTTCATTGGGCTCCGTTTGCTCTATAAACGATCTGCAGGCATCACTTGTAAACATAACGGTATATGGTTTTACATTGCTTGGAGTCCCCACAAACCAGCCGGTAATGGAATCGGTAAAGTAACATGAATTAAAATTGCCCTCACCGCAATCGCCACTGGCAGCCTCCCATGTTTCCCCGTAATCAACTGTCGTCCATACATGGGCAAGCCCGCCCACACAAAAACCACGCATGGTTTCTCCTGGAGGACCTTCCACAAAATCGATATCCATAAGGGTATTTTGTGAAGCCCCTGGCAGAGTTTGCCACTCCCAGCTAAGACCACCATTTGTTGTGCGCTGAATAAGCGTATTTGATGCCGGGCTTTCGCCTGGCCCGTTATCGCGACCAGCAATAAAACCCGTATCCGCATTGACAAATTCTACTGCAAGAATTGACTTCAGTGATCCGTTGGGGATGCTATCCCAGGTTTGACCACCGTCGGTGGAATGAATAAGCAATCCATCCCTGCCTCCAGCCCAGATATCAAGAGAATCCACTGCAAAGACTGAGGTCAGCCCTAATGGAAATGGAGATGATTGCCTGGTCCAGCCCTCCTGTGCCAGGGCTCCGGCTGATAAAAATGCAAAAAGCAAAATAATCATGTAAACCTTTTTCATAGCTGGCTCCTTTTGTGATGTGAACGACTGAATAAGTTAAGCCTCATTTCACATAAAAGCAAAATAATCAGGCACTTATATCCCTGCTTTGTAACACATTACAAAATATGAATCTTTTGAAAGCATAGGGTAGAATAGTTCCCGCACCCTGAAGTCGAAGGGGCTGAAAAATAATTCTAACTTTACATTTTCCGAGAAAAAGGTGAATTTGAAGCACTTAAATATCGAACAGGGTAAACTGGAGGAATTTATAAAGTTCGCTTTTGTGGGAGGTTCAGGAGTAGTGGTTAATATGGGCCTCCTCTTTTTACTCACCCGCTACTTTGACCTTCGGCTCGAGCTTGCCTCTCCCATTGCCATTGAGTTATCCATTCTGAGCAACTTCACGCTGAATAATCTGTGGACTTTTAGAAAGAGAGATACCCATATTCCCTTCTGGGGAAGGATTTTCAGATACCATCTGGTAACCGGACTGGCCGGACTGGTGAATTACGGAATACTATTGCTGCTTGTAAACAGCTTTGGATTACACGATCTGCTATCAAATCTGATTGGCATTTTGATAGGTACAGTAATCACCTATTCACTTAATTCTGTCTGGACCTGGAATGTACATTCATCCTGACAGGTCTTCCATTGAGACCTGCTGGCATGTTTTTCGCC
>CAVQMZ010000014.1:0-137366 GCA_963713725.1 uncultured Bacteroidota bacterium | reverse complement strand
TCTTCAAGATCTATCCGTTCTCCAGTATATTCAAACGTTAGATCCTCCTTGAAGCTGAGCGCATAACTCTTCGTCTTTAGCTCATCAGATAGGTAATTCCTTTCACGAGACAAAGGTGCCGGATCCCTTCCTCCATTGGGATCTCGTACGAGTAAAGCAACGCATCCTGCATTTAGCTTCGAACCCTTGGGAGCCTAAAAAATTCCCTTCTTTGGCACCCTGACCTTTTCCAGTTTTCTTACTAGTGTCATGTCAAGATGATATTGTCGGATAGAGTCTTTTCAGCTTTATTCGAGCATCATCGGTTTTAAATTGCCAGTTTATCTTGGCCTTTTTATTGTTTCTGTCTTTTTCCCAAGCCCTTGTCTCTTTTCTGATGGTAACTGTGTTGTCTATTCTCCGGTTTAAGCACTGCCCCATCAAAACATTCAGTTCTATTTCAGCCATATTCAACCAACTGCCGTGTTTAGGAGTATAGATAAACTCAAACCTGTCCCAGATTCGCTTGGCTTCTTCCGGAGAAAAAGTTTCATACAACGCTGAGGGTGTGTGGGTATTCAGGTTGTCCATTATCAACCGGATCTTCTCCGCTTTGGGATACAATTGGTCTGCAATATACCTGACAAAATACGCCCAGTCCTTCTTCGTTTTGCTTTTCTTGATCCTGATATACCGTTTGCCCTTCAAAGGTTCGTTAGCCATAAAGATATTTGCAACACCCTGTCTGGAGTATTCATAATCCTCTTTGGCATCATGCCCTGGCTTTCTAGCAATAGGAATACGCGTCTGTTTAATCAGTTGTTTCGGCGACTCATCCATGCATACAACCGGGTATCGCTTGTCATAAGGCATTTTGTATATATCCAGTACAGATTCCATATGGGCTACAAAGTTGCTATTTGCCAATGGCGGGATCACCCAACCTTTGACCCGCCACGGTTTGATTTCGTTTTTTTTAACACCTGACGAACAGTTTCATGAGAGATTGTTTCGGCAAATTCCAGTTCTACCATCTTGTCTGCCAGCATTCGTAAGGACCATCGTGCATAGCCTTCCGGGGCTTCACTACAGCTTAGGGCTACCAAATGAGCTTCAAAATCACCATCCGCCTTCTTTGGCCCCTTCTTTGGGTATGGCTTGCGATCCATACAGGCATCAAAGCCTTCCTCTACAAATCGTTGTTTCACACGCTCAACAGTCTTGGTGTTTATTTGCAATACCTGAGCAACCTGCTCGTTGGACAATTTCTGGCCGAAAGGCCCTTCATCTGTATTTATCAGAATGCAGGCATTTCGATACTGCTGTGAGCTATGCTTCCCTTTGCCCAATGTGCTCTTGCACAACTCATGCTCATCTTGAGTTAAAGTTACTTTATACCGTACCATCGTTTTTGATGGCAAGTTAATCATTAAAACAGACATATTCAAGTTGACATGACACTAGTAATGGCGGAGAAAAACATCAAGCATCCATGCTCTTTTAACAAATCTAAAAACTTATCTAGGAATGGTCTAATAACGTTCGACTGATTAAGATCCCTGGAGCAATGTCTGAAAAAGCATCAATAATAGCAGCATCAGCTGGTTGTCTTTTAGTTTTTGACCTCACCTGTTGGGATATCTTTTCAGAATCTAACGTAAAACTTAATCCCTTAACCGCTGAGATCTACTGACTTGTTTCTTTTCTGTTTTCAAAACAGTTTCACTGCATGAATATCATCCTCTGTACTAACATATATTACAGAACGATGCTTCACATGTAGTGGAAACCCAAAAAACTCTGCTTCATTTCGGGTAATCGCTACTGCTATTGTTTCAGAAATGTACTCTTACCAATATCGCTACTTCCAGCAATCGAACTAGTCCCTGCCTTGGAAAAAGTGGATCAACAAGACTCGGTCAAGTTTCGCCTTCCATTGTAAGATTTCATCAGCAGGAGCGACTTCATATTTTAGGGGCTGCTTTCTCTGAATTGTACAGTTCTATTGGAGATGTGCTAGATTTTGACGGTCCAGGTTCATTAGTTGCTACCGATATTATCGCCTTTAGTAACTCTTTAATGAGATCTTCATCTATCGGTTTCATTATTCACCTCCTTCCTCATTACGAGGCCTATATAAAACTCGTCGATATAGGCCTGTATGTCTTCAGGCTTAATCTCATACTCTTCCACATTGGACGAATCCAATATCCCCTCGGTCTCTGAGGTTCTGTAGGTGTCTGGGAGTAATTTGAAGGGCCTTGGCCGCATCGATGGTGGTTAATAGCCAGGTTGATCGTTGGCCTTTTCTTTGTGAATCTCTTGAAGCTTGGATTCAATTCTTTCCAGTTTCAACTCAATCTCATTGAGCGCCGGAATGTTAAAATTAATTTGATTCATACTAAATATGTGTTGATTAATATGAACCAAATGTATGTTTCTATATAGCTGTTTACCAGCCTTTTAAACCTCTTTAGAGGACCAGTTAGAGGAGAAGTTAGAGGAAATATCTATACACGGCCCGAATTGTAAATAAAAGTCGTCGAGCCTCTAAACGAAAGCTTTAATGAAAGAAAAATGAAACTTAGAGGATCATTTATGAAATAAGGAACTCAATTATTGTATTGAGCTTTTTCTTATTTAACATTGAAATCTCATCCGATTTCGCCCCTCTTAATGAAGGCAGATCAAACTTAGCCCCTTTCTGTTGAGAATGAAAGACATCGCAATAGAGCTTCCACTTATTTACTCCCGGGTCTTCAACAACCACGCCCTCAATTTTGGTTAAAAAATATCGTAATGATCCATTTGACTCCAACCAGATAATTGGATTTGATACTTCTTTCCCAAAGAATAAATTCAGAAAGCTCTTCTTAGAAGATTCATTTGATAGGAACCCTTTTTCTACTAGCATTTCGTACACATCAGGTAATCTTTTATCGTAGACAGCACCAGGCTTTTTTATTAATGTGAACGACCTAGGTATTTTTGATGGAGGCACTGATTTTCTAGCCAATAAAGGCGGTTTTTCAAGAAGATCAATCTGATCATGCAAGAATATTATCAATTTCCTACAGTGGGCCCTAATATTCAAGAGAAATTTATACATCATTGAACTTGGATCGAAAAGTCCTGTTTCATATAAAGAATAATCTATAGTGTATAAATCCGTACTGAATTTACCATCCTTGTCTTCAATTATTCTATTTTCTATTGACATGCAAAATTCTTTCACTTCTTTTAGATAAGTCAACTTCTGTTTATCATTCACTGGCAATAAGAGATTTTCATTTATCTCTATATTAATTGAAGCGAAAAGCCAACCGGCACTTGAAGCAAATATCGACTTACCATTCTTAAAGTGTGGCCAAATAGCAGATGCTAGAATTGACCCTTCAGGATTCGGAGGATCAAACTGATCACTTACATCAAAATTATGAGCTTCAGCTGCCACAATTTCTATATTGAGAATCCTACTCTTAAATTTCTTAAACTCTGTGTACGTGAACTCCATATAACATGCATCATAAAACTAACTAAATACCTCATCCATAGTATCATCCACAGCCTTCTCATCAAATGAAGCCAGGTAAGCTTCAGTGATCTTAATGCTGGAATGACCTAAAGTTTTAGCTTAAGTTATAGATATTATCTGTCTTCTGACGTGCTATATCTGCAAAACTATGTCTGGCTGTATGGGTTGAGATCTTCTTTTCAATTCCTGCCTTAGTTGCAATTATCTTGAGGTACTTGTTAAGTAAGGCTGTCTTTGGCACTGATCTGGTTAAAGAGAAATTGTGGATCTGAATAGTCAAATTCATTATTAAAGAATGGGAAAATAAAATGCTTAGAATCGGTTTTCTTATAAAGCTCAAGTATACCGTTAGCCTTTTCAACCAGTTTGATTGAATGGTGCATTTTAGTCTTATGCATTTGGTAAATTAATCTTCCATCAACCAATATTCTTCCATTTCATCATTAAGATATCACTTGCCCTTATCCCTGCACAGTAGAATGAAAACAAGAATGCATTTCTGACATTCCAGGTCAATGATCCTTCCTTTAACACCAGATTTTCGATTGCTTCAATTTCCTACAATTTAATCGGGACCGTTCAATCGAAGCCAACTTTAGTTTAAAACTGAAGAAAGGATTTTGTTCCTGCTTAACCTTTCCTTCTTCAATCGCCTTATAAAATATTGTCCTGAAGGCCGTGAAATTATTATGGATAGTATTAGGATTATTACCCTTCTTTACGAGAAATTCCTGAAATGATTTAGAAATTCAAGATTCATCTTCCTGGAACATCAGATCTTCACCTTCCAGGTATTCCTCCAATTTATTCAGTACAACATTATGCTTTTTTGCATTTGCAATTTTATTCTTACGTTTTAATTGCTTATGTAATCCTCGGCATAGAGCAGAAAACTTGAGGACTTTGGCCTTAACAAACGAGCCTTTATTGCTTTGGCAGTTACCATTTTCCCTTCATCATATAATTCTTTTGCAGCATCCTTGGCTTCCTGAATTTTTCTCTCGATTTCTGAGTTTATTATAGCATGCCTTGGGTGATTGATCTTATATACCTATTTTGCTGAGGTTTTGGATTGAAATATTTTTTAGTAACGGAATAATCCAACTTAATCTTGGCATGGATACGATCCACAGTAATCCTAAAATGAAGCGTATGTTCTTTTGTTCCTGAAATTGGTTTGTCATTCAATTGTATATGGTAACTTGGCATAGGACAAAGCTTTTAGTAAAGATATTGCGAAAACATTACGAAAACAAATCTTTCATATCGGTTCATTTAAGCACATTTTAATTCGCGCTGTAAATGAGCTAATTAGAAAGTTATCAGAGATTTAGGATGAAATAGAATGAACGGAAAAGAATAGGTTCGATTCCAGTACATCCCACAAGGATAAAGGCGCATTACCCAGCACTGACAAGGGTTTGCGCCTATTTTTTTACAGTCTACTGAAACACTACTGAAACAATTCTTTATTTTACGCCTGCTGACTTAAGGGCTTCAATTAAGCCTCATCTAAGGCAGCTCTTCCCAGGCACAACTTATATAGAGGGTGTTGAGATAATCCATACATAAGCTTTATATGAAGTCGATTTCCTGCCCAACTTTAATGCCCTGGAGTATATGATAATTTCTAACACTTGCATATAAGTCAATTATCATTAGATTTATCATGCCATGGACCCCAACAACTTCATGACATCATTTGAATAACACGTATCCTCTATCCCTTTTTTACCATATTAAAGGATATTGGGGATACTTGGTGTGCAATATATTTTGCAAATAATAAGCTCTGAGATTAGTAATTACTGACAATTACTGACAGCATAACAGCGTTTTAAAACCAGAATGAAACAAAATATATATAACCGATACACCTAACACCTCCGTTAGAAGCAATAGTGTTCAAATCGCCACAAAATTGAAATTGATTTACAAAATATTGACAGCCAGATTAAACCGATATTCACATAAATCGTTTCCTTTTATATTTCCCCTTTTGATTGTAGCTCTCTGGTCGTGTTGCCCAGATGATATCACCTACAGGACTCCCCCTAATGCAGTAAGGTATTACAATGACAATGACTCAATTACTTTTTACTGCCCTGAAAACGATTCCTTTATTACTTTTCAAGTCTTGGATAGAACTTTTGGTAGTATGGTTGATATACACGAAAACAGATGCGGGACAGTATCCAATTACAATTTTGTCACCTATTGGCTTAGTACGGATGGTTGGGAAAGTGATAACATATTGCGAGTAAAAATCTCTCCCCACATTAATAACGGTGAAAATGTGATGGCTAATATAGATTTCTTGGGGTACGATGACCTTATGAAAGCATCCTATACAGGGAGTGCGAAATCAACAGTAGAAATTCTTGGACAAACTTATGAGAACACGATAAAGATCTTTGGCGTTTCATTGGGAGATGCAGAATTCGCAATTTTTTCATATGAGTATGGGATAATTCAGATAAAATTTGAAAACCAAACCTTTAGCTTGGTTAATGATGAGATATAGAAACAGAAAAAGAACAGTCCATATACTAAAGCTTCAACAAAGGGTAAACTCCATTTGCTATGTCACTCTTTTTGCATTTCAAACCAAACGATAGAGACCAGGTACCCTTACAAGCAAAAAGTAGTGTCATTAGCAAACAGTACGTTTACCCAAACCGTTAACCCGGTTTGCCAATACGGAAACAATATTCCGAATTTCACTACTTTGATATATGTAACTTATAAGTTACCTTTGTGCTATAGAGAAAGTAAGGGAAGTAATTGCATATAAGCATTATTTCGAATCTTTCCTGCGAAAGCAAAACACGAAAGTGCAGGATAAGATCTATAAGGTAATCGAGATAATCGAGACTTACGAGCGTGTTCCCTCAAACTATCTCAGATTCCTAAAGGGAACAAAAGGACTGTACGAAGCTAGGGTTAAGCTTGGATCAGATATCTGGAGGGTGTTTTGCTTTTTCGACAAAGGAAAACTTGTTATTCTGCTCAATGGCTTTACAAAGAAGACTCAGAAGACCCCACAGAAAGAGATTGATAAGGCAGTCCGCTTGATGAAGAATTATTACAAAGAAAAAGAGCAAGAAAATGGAGACTAAAAGCTGGAAGGAAATTAAGGATTCTGTTTATGGGAACCCAGGAACAGAAAGAAGAGATGAACTTGATCGAGATCTTGAATCAATTAAAATTGGTCTTCTTCTTCGAAAAGCAAGAGAGGAGAAGAATCTTACACAGGCCCAATTGGCGGATCTTGTGGACAAGAAGAGAACCTATATTTCCAGGGTAGAAAATAATGGGAGTAACCTCACCCTTAAAACCTTATACGATATTGTTGAAAAGGGGTTGGGCGGCAAAGTAAATATTTCGATCGATATTTAGTGTACAGGCGCTAACAATGAACTGTGGTAAATTCCATTTGCCATGTCACACATTTTGCGCCCCGTAACAAAACTAGATTGAGAGCAATCTCGTACGCAAAATGTTGCGCCATTGGCAAACAGTTTATTTACCCGAACCGTTGTTTGCAATAAAAAGAACAAATTATGAATAGATTTTATTTCATACTAATCTTAACAATTAGCTGTTGTTCAAATTCAATACTTGCTCAGTTTTCCAGTGACATCAAAGCGGGAGTTGAAGAAACGGTAATTCGATATATGGATAGCCTTGGAATTGTTGGAATGTCCGTATCCGTTATTCACGATGATGACATTAAGATCAAAAAATCCTATGGCTATGCAAACTTAGAATTGGATGCTCCGATGACAAATTCTTCAGTTTATCGAATTTGGTCAGTTTCAAAACAATTCTGCGCTGTTTCCATACTCAAATTGGAGGCAGCGGGAAAGCTGGCACTTAGTGACCCAATAAGTAAATATCTTGATTCCATTCCCTCAGCATGGAATAAAATAACAATAGAACAATTATTAAATCAAACAGGAGGAATAAAGGATTATCTCAATGATTTTAAGGAAGGTCAAAAATTGCACAGTACGCCTTTCGAAATTGTAAGAGATTCCACAGCAGTTTTAAAATTCCCACCAGGTGAAGACTGGAGTTATACCAATACAGGGTATTGGGTGTTAGCCAAAATTGTAGAATCTGTAAGCGGTCAAAAATATCAGGAATACCTTAAAAGCGTGTACTTCACCCCATTTAATATGATAAATGCTAAAAGGATGGATTATTTCAGTATTATCAAAAACCGGGTTAACGGCTATCGCAATGTTAATGGTATTCCTAATAATTCTACAAGATATCTGGACGAAAACCATCTGGCAGAAGGAGATGCAGATATTGTTGCCACACTTGATGATTTAAATAATTGGGCATTGGCGTTGTTTTCTGGAAAGATCATTTCCAAGAAACAACTAAATCGAGCCTGGACGAAGGCCAATAAAAATAATGGAGAGCCCGTAAATGTCGGTCGGATAATATATTACGATGAAAAAGCTTCTTATGGGATGGGATGGTTTATTAGTGAATTGAATGGACAAAAAGTTGTTTGGACTCCGGGAGCTGGAAGAGGGTTTTCAACCTGTATCTTTTCTGTTCCAGCTTCAAACCTGCACATAGTTGTGCTTTGTAATGCCAGGAGGTTCTTAATCGCCGATAAAATTGCAAAGGAAATTGCAACTCAAATATTACATTAAAGCACACAACATTGTGTCATACGCCATTCTGCCTGTCACGCCCTAAGTTTACATTACTTATATTCTAATTTATTAATCAGAAAGAACAAAAGAGAGGAATAAGGTCTGATTTCAGAGAGTAAAATATATCTTTAATAATTGTATCTCTTGTATTTATAATAACATAAAAACACATGGATCCATTAAAAATCCTGTCCGTCGTTTTTATTCTTGTTGTGCCTTTCTTTTCGGCATGTTCCGAAGAAGATGAATTCAGACCATATCTTCAAGGGGATATGGTTGGTTATGCTTTCTGTTTCGATGAATATGGAAGTCAACTTGAAGACTGTAGCGGTATTACATGTATTTATAGAACCTGATAGGAAGTCCAATGCTATTACGAACGAAGATGGAAGATATGTAATTAAAAATGTGATTAATGGAACCTACGATATGAGTTTCGAAAAAGAGGGTTTTGGGACGATGAAATTGCACAGTGTGAAGCATTTGGGTGGTTATCCAACAGTAATAGATTATTCTGATGCACCTTTCATATGTCAATACATCACCACACAACTAATAAATCTTGAATTTATTAATGATTCAATTAGGGTAAGTGTATCTTTTTCCGGTCAATATAAACCTTATCTCCTTAAACTTCGTATGTTCTTTTCTACTGAAGAAAATTTTTCCATTGAATCTGCCAAGGCTACTAAAAATTTGACTTTAATTGAGTATTATGATTATGATATTTATAGATCCCATACATCAGTGACTGAAGGCCTTCCATTTGATCGTGGTAATACGGTATACTTAAAAGCAAGCATTTACACGGCCCCTTCTGCTCAAATGGTATACAATTACTACTACATAACGGGAACAGACACTTACTTTGACTATGAAAACAATATTACCATATACCCAAACCTAGGCAATGCATCAGAGGAGCTTTCATTTATTATGCCTTAGCATGAATTGTAAATTCACAATCATAGTACTTATTACAGGTTTTTTGAGCAGTAGTTGCAATAAAGAGCCCGAACCACTTTATTCCAGCGGTATGATTACCGGTACGGTTCAGATGCATGACAATACTGATGCAACAAATACAATTATCATTGCACATGGACCGTATGGCAGTCAATCGACCTTATCGGACTTTGATGGTAAATTTAAATTACCAGGTTTAGGTAATGGAACTTATGAAATCGAATTCTCCAAGGAAGGATATGGGAGTAAATTCAGGCAGGGAGTACAGGTTTTTGGGAATGATACCGTCTTTCTTGATATCGAATTGCATAAAAAAGCTGACTATAAAATACCAGTATTAAGCTCGGTATTGTATTATCCTTCATTTTCAAACATGGATGAAAATTCGGTTGCCATTGTAACAGATATACCTTGGGATAATAATGATAGAATGCAAATTAGAGTGTTCGTTGATGTTACAGAGAATGTAAGTAATAAAAATTATACACACAGTGATCAGGCTTATGCATATGAAAGAGAAAATAATACCAGGCTTATGGTCTTTTGTGCTAATCCAGGGATAGTTAATAGTGAAAATGAACATTTATACGATAAGGGACAAACACTTTATTTAATTGCATATGTTTGTAGCATCTACGAAGAAATAGGAGAATTTAGCGAATATTATGGAGTACCCATATTTTCTACTGTTGATGAGCAACAGCATTCCCAGGTAATAAAAATTATAGCACCTTGATGTATGAAAATCAAACTTTTGTATATCTGTTTTTTCGTAGGGATTGGTGCCTTTTTTGCCTGTAAAAAAGATGAGGTGCCCATTTTAAAAGGAGATGTTAAAGGTATTGTGTCGCTTAATGATTGTTATGGATACGCTTTGCAGGATAAATCCGGTGTTCAGGTTCAGCTTAGCAATGAAACCGTCTTTATGGAACAGTTCACTGATGCGGAGGGACGTTATTTGTTTGAAGATCTGCCTTTTGGAAATTATCGAATTAACCTGATCAAGGAAAATTATATTGAAAGTATTCAAGATTTTCAGTTCAGGCATGTTGGAGGTGCTGCCGCTACCTTGACCAGCCAAACCATGAACCAGATTCCTGAATTCTGGTTTGGTATTGACAGCCTTGCTTATAACGGATCCTTCAAGCTTAACATCTATTTACAGGCATATGAGGTAAATAAACCTTTTGCAACAAACATATCTCCGCCAATTCATTATATACATGTTTTTTTCAGTCAGTCACCTGACGTTTCCGCTGAGAATTTTACCAATAGTTTTATTGAATTCCTACCTGACTATTCACCCATCAATTTATACGATATTAATTGGGTGTGGTGGGGCGGTTGGTATAATTTTCTGAATGATTATACCGGTACCATTTATTGCCGGGTATATCCCCAGACCAATTACGAGGAGATGTGGTTTCCAAATACTTCAGATCCCCATGAAGTTATGCCGGAGACTCTTGGAAAACCTTCAGAAGTTTTTGCGTTTGCTCTTGATGAGATAAGCAGGGTTTTTTAAAAGCAGGAAATGTGCTTCTATTGAATATTGGTTGTGAATCGGGATGATCAGCTTTAGAAAAACAGGTGGTTTTCGCCTTGAATCTTTCGATTGCTCTTAAGGCACTGATTTAGTCAATAAAGACTTATCTATGAAAAGGACCCGGAAAATTTTCCCGGGTCTTTATTAGGATCTATTGCCCGGGATAATTGTACTCGGGAATTCCATCCTTTTGTTCGACCGCATAGTACATGGCTGCAAAGGATGCTTTGATCCACATGATGGAGACAAATATTCCCACAACCAATAAGATCAGACCACCGATGCAAATAAAAAAGGCCATCAGCCCCATCAGGAATATTTGTCCCCCGTAACCACGGGTCATATTCCAGCTCACCCTGAGAGCTTCCATGACATCCATCTGCTTATCCACAACCAGGTAGGGAACGAAAGCCAAACGACAGGCGAAGATAATCCCCGGTACTATCAACATGACAAATCCCATACCCACAATCACTGCTACCACCACATTGGCCACCACGGCATTCCAGTAATTACGCTGAAAAACTGCAAACATATCCCTGATTTCAACACGCTCTCCCCGAACGGCCTTCAGGAAAACCCAGTTTGCACCATAACCTATGGGGCCAGCCACAAAAATGCCATACATCATCCCAAACAGGATGAGGGGAATCATGTACCATTCAAAACCACCATCCCGAATTTGTATGATACTCATGGGTCCCGATAGAATGGAATAGATAATTCCGATCACCAGCAACTCCATAAAGTAGATACCAATTGTTCTCCACCCGGCATTGTAACTTTTCGAAGCTTCGGGTATAAATTCTGTTTCCGGATTATTATAAATTGTAACCATATCTTTTGGATTTAAATTGTATGTTCAAATGTAAGATGCGGGGCTTCCTCATCCTACAGACTTAAGTAGTGATTTCATTTTTCCTACCTAAGTTGCCCTGGCGGCTACCCTCTACGAAAGTTGGATTTTGTATATTGACCCATCAAGCAAAAGTTATGGCAGAATCGCTCAAACTCATACTCATTTTTATACCGCTGGTGGCCGGAGCCATAGGTATATTTCTTGCGTATCAGTTGATGCGAAAATACCACCTGGCATTTGTGAGCTCTTATTTCTATTTCCTGGTCTTCCTATATATTTTTGGTTCCTACAGTCTGATCGGAGCCGGCATTCTCGAACACCTTCTGGCCACCATGGAAGCCGATCAGGATACCATCCGAACCAGCAGGTTTTTTGCAACCCTTCCGGGCATCCCTCTTTTATCCCTTTCACTTTACGCAATCATCCGGAGTTTTACCGAGCTACTTTCCAGAAAGATCTGGAAATCATTTACCGCGATATATTTCATCCTTTCCTTCCTGGGGCTTGTTTTATATGGATTCTGGGCTTTCAGAATTACCAGACTTGAGCAGGGAGACCACCAGCTTTTTATCCTGGTTCAGCGCTGGGTATTTGCAGGTATCCTGATGTTACTCTACCTGTCAATATTTATGATGTCGCTGGGTTTTTCACGAAAACTGGTTTTCCACGAACGCAGATTTGCCATAATTTCTGCCGTGCTTTACCTCATATATATGCTACTTACCGTGGCAGCTTTTCTGCTTTCGGACCTGCATCCCCTTCTTCCCTTTGTATTTATTTTGTTCTTTCTCTCCTGGCATCTGATTCCCATTCTGCATATAAGTCTTTATCTGGGTAAATATCATGGAGAAAAGACCACACTCCAAAGGGATTATGCGGCTTCACTGGATTCTTTTGCCAGGAAATATGAAATTTCAAAACGGGAAAAGGAAGTGATCCAGCTGATCAGCAAAGGCCTGTCCAACCAGGAGATCAGTGATGCGCTTTTTATTTCCCTGCAAACCGTCAAAGACCATACCCATCGGATTTTCACTAAAACAGGTGTGAAAAACCGTGTTCAATTAACAAACCTGATCCGTCCAAATGAGTGAAGAGAAGAATAAAAGAGAGAAAGTACTTGAGGTCCTGGATGAGCTGAAGATTGAATATGATCTTCATGAACATCCACCGGTTCCTACCGTAGAGGAAGCATTACCATACTGGAATAAGATTGATGCCACCCATTGTAAAAATCTCTTTTTCAGAAACCATAAGGGAAACCGGCATTACCTGGTAATTTTGCGCCATGACCGCCTCCTGAATATCCGTGACCTGGAACAGCGTCTTCGGCAGGGAAAAATATCCTTTGCCTCCCCGAAGAGGATGGAAAAATACCTTGCTCTTTCTGGAGGGTCAGTATCTGTATTCGGACTAATAAATGATCAAGAAAACCATGTCCACCTCTTCCTGGATGAAGCCCTGGAAAAGGCTGAGTCCATATCCTTTCATCCCAATGAAAACACCTCAACACTGGTAATAAGCAAGCCAGACTTCCTGAGCTTTCTCCAGTGGAGTGGAAACTCTTATGAATTTATTAAGCTTTACGACACCGATTAAATGAATTAAAATTACTTGAAAAATGGAAAATAGAAATATGAAGCAGCATGTCTCCTTCGTGGGGGCTATTCACATTGGTTTTGGAGTTCTGGGCCTTCTTGGAGCCCTGACCGTGTTTATCATCTTTAACTTCGCCCAGGGTTTTGTTATGGACGAACCTCTGGCCGAGGAAATCCTCTCCTTCCTTGGCGGTACTCTCTCTCTTGTGATCATGTTCTTTGCAGCCCTGGGCATCATTGGTGGAATCGGGCTTTTCTCATACAAGCCCTGGGCCCGTATCCTGGTAATGATTGTATCAGCAATCAATTGCCTGAATATACCCATCGGAACAGCCAAGGGAGTATACTCGATCTGGGTCCTGATGCAAAAAGAGACCTTGGAACTCTTTGAACAGGCCTGATCCCCGGTCTGCTTATTCAGATATGCGGAATCAGACACTTATCATAGTTTTCCTCCTTCTTTCAGGCTGTCACAATGGCCCGGAAACAGAGGTGAACTATGACCCGCCGGTAAATGCCACCTACCTGCATGAGGAAGTGAATATTAAACTGGAAAATGGAGATCAACTGGCAGGCTCCCTGACTATCCCGGGCAAAGAAAGCAGGGCCAGTCCCATTGCGATTCTTATTACGGGAAGCTCTGCCCATGACCGGGATAACTCAAAGCCCGGCAAGCCACTTGAGGTTTATCGGCCCTTTCGGCAAATCGCACACATCCTGTCTTCAAATGGCATTGCAGTCTTAAGAATGGATGACCACGGTGTGGGCAGATCAAAAGGTGGGGATATCAATAAAATGAATACCCTGGAAAGGGCAGCCGATATTAAACAGTGTATCACCTGGATCAAATCCAGGCCGGATATTGATCCTGCAAGGATATGCCTTGTGGGGCTGAGCGAAGGAGCATCCATTGCACATTTAATCGCTTCCAGGGATACATCCATAAGCGGTATTGTGCTACTCTCGGGCATTGGAACCAAAGGAAAGGATATTATAGCTTACCAGGTTCAAAATGGTCTCCTGCCTGAAGAAGACCTGCAGAAGATTTTAAGAAGAGATCCGAATATGCGCTTTTTGAATGAATTTGATCCCCTCGAAAGCATCAGGCTGCTTACTCAGGCTGTACTGATTATTCATGGTCAAACAGACAGAAGGGTCCCCTTTACGGATGCCTGCCTGCTTGAAGAGACCCTTATCAAGGCCGGAAATGAGCAGGTAAGTCTGCATATCTTACCCGGCTATAACCATGCCCTACTGAAAGAAGATTCCACGGGCCCTGATTCAAGCTATGGAAAAATCTCATCAGTCCTGATTCCCGATGAAGTCCTGAACCTCATCCTTTCCTGGATCCAGCAAGAAATTTGAAAAGGAGGCTGCCCCTCCTGGACAGCCTCCTTTTCAACATTTACTTAGAGTTGTGCTACTAATACCTGACCCGCTCTGAATAATGGGTATGAAGTAATTCGTGGGATTTATGACCGAGCGGTTCACCTAAAAAGTCTCTGTAAATTCCGATAACCTCTGGATTCTCATGGGACTTTCGTATGGCCATTGACATGTCCTCAGCATATATGGCTTCGGTTCGTTTTTTGCGAATCTCCTCATTTGTGGGGATGGGTTGTCCTCCACCGCCAAGGCAGCCGCCCGGACAGGCCATTACCTCGATGAAGTGAACATTGATCTCTCCGCTTTTTACACCATCCATAAGTTCTCTGGCATTCACAAGACCGTGAGCCACTGCACACTTCAACTCCACTCCGTTGAGAAAACTCCATTCTTCCAGGCAGTCTTCAATCAACACAGAAGCCTGTCTTACACCCTCCATTCCACGAACCGGGGTAATGTTCAGACCTTTAAAGGGAACCTCCCTTCCGGTCACAATTTCGTAGGCCGTCCTCAGCGCTGCTTCCATCACCCCGCCTGTGGCACCAAAGATTACGGCAGCTCCGCTTGAAGACTCACCCATGATGCTGTCGTACTTATCTTCCTTCAACTTTTCAAACTCCACACCAGCCTGTTTGATCATCCTGGCCAGCTCCCTGGTAGTCAGTACAAAATCCACATCCTTGTATCCACTTGAACGCATTTCAGGACGATTTGCCTCATATTTTTTAGCTGTACAGGGCATGATGGAGACACTCACAATATCCTTGGGATTCAGTTTCCTGGTCTTGCGCATAATAGGTTTTAGCCAGTGCCCCGAACATCTGCTGGGGAGATTTACAGGTGGAAACATTGGGCAGGAATTCGGGAAAGGTGTGTTCAATAAATTTGATCCATCCCGGTGAACAGGAGGTAGTCATGGGCAGGGCCACATCGGGATCCTTATCCACCAGCGCCCTCTTCAACCTGGTCAGCAGCTCTGTGCCCTCTTCCATTATGGTCAAGATCGGCTGTAAAATCTGTGTCCAGCACAGAATTAAAACCAAGCCGCTTCAAAGCGGCAACCATTTGACCGGTCACCCTGTTCCCTGGTTCCAGACCAAGTTCTTCACCCAGACCAACCCTCACTGCAGGAGCAGTCTGAACCACCACATGTTTGTCAGGATCCAGGATGGCATCCCAGACTTCATCCAGATAGGTTCTTTCCACAAGGGCTCCGGTGGGACAACGGTTGATGCACTGTCCGCAATTGGTACAAATTACCTCAGCCATGGAAAGATCCTCAAAGGTGCTGATCTTCTGATGCTCTCCCTTATGTGCTACTGTAAGGGCATTGACCCCCTGCAGTTGTTCGCAGGTTCTTACGCACCTCTGGCAACGAATGCACTTGCTGTCGTCCTTCTGAATGGAAGGTGAAAAGCGGTCAATGGTATAGTCCTTTATGGTATGTCAGATCCAGGAAAATATGATCGCCCACTGCAAACTCATTGGAGAGATTCTGCAGTTCACATTTTCCATTTTTATAACATTTGGTACAATCGGCATTGTGCTCCGAAAGCAGTAACTCAATAATATGCTTCCGTGCTGAACGTACCTTTAACGAGTTGGTCAGTATCTGCATCCCATCACTAACCGGAGCAGCACAGGCTGCAACCAGGGATTTCGCTCCCAGCTGTTCCACCACACAAACCCTGCAATTTCCAGCCACACAAAGGTCGTCGTGATGACAGAGGGTGGGTATTCTGAAATTTAATTGTTTGGCTGCCTCAAGAATGGTAGTTCCTTCAGGAACTTTTACCAGCATGCCATTTATGGATAAACTTACCATGATATCTAGTTTTTCGTTTATTCTTAGTAAATGATTTCTTCCTTGAAGTTCTCCACGATGGATCCAAAAGCATTTCCAACCGACTGACCCAGTCCGCACTTGGAAGCCCGTTTCATGGTCTTTGCCAGTTTCACAAGCTCATCCAGGTATTTGGAGTTCTTTTCCCCGCGCTTTACAGCCTCAACCCCCTTCAGGAGTTGCTGGCATCCTACACGGCAGGGTGTGCATTGTCCACAGGACTCCTCGGTAAAGAAATCAAGGTAATTGTGAAGCACATTGTACATGGAACGCGAAGAATTAAACAGCTTCATGGAACCTCCGGTGGGAACTCCTTCAAATCCGATAATGGTCTCGCCAAATCGCTTCCTGGGAACACAGAATCCTGATGCTCCTCCAACCTGAACAGCCTTGGTATCTCCATCACCAAAATCATTCACAAACTGATCGACAGTCATTCCCAGTTCCAGTTCATAAATGCCCGCTTTGGGTGTATCTCCTGAAATGGAGAATACCTTTGAGCCCCTTGAATCTTTAGTTCCAAGCTCCTTAAATGGTCTGCCCCATATTTCATAATCATTACCGTATGCACCAGGGTTTCCACATTATTTATGGAAGTGGGTTTACCAAAAAGTCCGGAAGTGGTCGGATAGGGAGGTTTATTTCGGGGTTCTCCCCTTTTTCCTTCAATGGATTCAAATAAGTGCACTCTCCTCACCACAGATATATGCCCCGCTTCCCAGCCGAATCTCAATGTGGAAATTCTGATCGAATTCATCCATGGTATTATGGAACTTCAATCAATTCCTCATTCAGCTTTGGAATCAAGGAATTTATATTCCCCCCTCAGGTATACATATCCCTTTTTTGCACCCACCGCCCTTCCGGCAATGGCCATACCACAGAAAACTTTTCCGGGTACCTGGTCAAGGATTTCACGATCCTTAAATGTTCCCGGCTCTCCTTCATCCGCATTACAAACGATATATTTTACAGGCTCCTTCTTCCTGTGCGGTGAACCGCCATTTTAATCCTGTTGGAAATCCGGCACCACCACGCCTTTCAGGTCCGAATCCAGAATCTCCTGGCAAATGGCATCGGGATCCATACCAGCGACCTTTTTCAGGACATCCTTGCATTCGATCTTTTCGAAAATCAGATCTACTCTTTTAATATGTTTTGATTTCATGCTTATGATGTTTTCAGTGACTATTGCTTAATGTATTCCCTTAGTATCTCCGTTACCTTTGGTGGAGTCAGCTCTGTGTAAGGTGTATCGTTGATCAGCATGGCAGGCGCCTTATGACACCATCCTATGCAATTGGCCTCAAGCAGACTGAACTTCGATCGGGGGTGGTTTCTCCCAATTTTACCTTCAGAATTTCCTCAATGGTAGCGAGGATTTCATTCTTTCCTTTCATGGCACAGGAGATGGTTTTGCAAATCCTGATCACATATTTACCCCTGGGCTGGGTATCAAGGAAAGTAGTAAAAGGTTGCTGTTCCAAATACATCAGCTGCTGACATATCCAGTTCTCTGGCCACATCGATCATATCCTGTTTGGAAAGGAAGCGGTTACGAACAACCAGATCCTGCAAGATGGGAATGAGGCTCTCACGGGACCGGCCATGCTTGTTGGCCAGCTCCTTTACTAGTTCATTTTCAATTATCATCTCCATGAGCTCAAAAATAATTAAGTGTAATTCTTTGTTTTTTAGTTGTTTAAGGCGCTATTGTTATTTCATTCACATAATGAAAGATTAAAATTAGAATTTTTGTGTGATTTCTATAACAATGAATTAAGTATTTTATATAACGCTGCGAAATAAAGATTCATTCTAAATAATTATAGCACGGTTTTTGCTGTAATAGAATGGTTTAGGACAATACCTTTCTAAATAAGGAAAACGAAATAATTAAAAATAAACTAAGCTTTTAGTTGGTGAACTAAATATTTAGTTTTATGTTTGTAGAGCAGATTTGACAGAAAGCAATAAAAAATGAGCACACTTACAAAAGCAGAAGAGCAGGTTATGCAAATCCTCTGGGACGAAGAGGAGGGGTTTGTGAAAGATCTGCTTCAGAAATTTCCGGAACCTAAACCGGCATACAATACGGTCTCCACCATTATCAGGATACTGGAGAAAAAAGGTTTTGTGGATCACCGCAGCTTTGGAAAGTCCCACCAGTATTATCCACTGGTAAGCAGGGATGAGTATCGCAACGAGCGATTTTCAAGCCTGATGAAGAACTACTTCAATAACTCCATGAAACAGGTTCTCTCCCACTTTGGCAAAGATGGTTCAATAGATATAAAGGAGGCTGATGATATTATATCCATGATAGAGGAGTTAAAAAAACAAAGCGACAAAAATGAATAATCTTATTCATATATCTGCTGGAGCTAAATATTGCCCTGATCATTCTCTTTGTGGCCTATAAGCTCTTTTTCGAGAGGGACAGTAATTTCCTGGTCCGAAGGATATATCTGCTTGGTGTGGTAATCCTGCCCTTCATCCTTCCCCTGCTCCCTGACTCAGTTCAGATGCCGGTGGGTAACATTGCACCCATCTCACTTCAGCTTGAAGGTGTCACCATCGTCGGTGAAGGCTCCGATAGCCAGGCTTCCACTCCCCTTCTTGTGGGTCGCGTTGCCATGATCATCTATTTGTTGGTCCTGGGCCTGGGCATCCTGAAATTACTCCACCAGATGGCCCGGATTAGCATCGCAGCGTTTTCCTCACATCGTCTTGAGGTAAACGGAACCTCCTTGCTGGAAAACAGAGCTCTTCATGCCAGCTCCTTTTTTGGCTATATTTTTATCGATCCGGAGACTATGAAAGATGATAATTTCAATCATATCCTGGAACACGAGAGCACCCACAAAAAAGAGTGGCACTCCTTAGACCGTATCCTCACCGAACTCTTTGTCATGATCAACTGGTTCAATCCCGTGGCATGGCTATTTCGCAGGGCGGTGATACAAAATCTTGAATACCTCGCAGACTCGGCCGTACTGCGAAAGGGGACAGATCCCCTGAAATATCAATTATCAATTTTAAATCAATACCTGGGAAGCGCTTCTATTTCCAATCAATTCAGTAGTCAAATTAAAAAACGAATCACCATGTTAAACAAAAATTATAAATTGGGAAGCCGGTGGAAACTCGCCTTGCTTCTCCCCGTAACAGCCATTGCACTTCTTTTCGTTTCATGTACTGAAAAAGAGGGTGTGAAAGGCGACGATCCTGCTGCTCCCGAAGTGGAAGCAAGCGCTGAATCTGAAGTATTCTTTGTAGTTGAAGAGATGCCCACCTTTAATGGTGGTGAGCCCATCGAGTTCAGAAAGTACATTGCTAAAAACCTTATGTATCCCAAGGAGGCTGCAGCAAATGGAGTTAGCGGAAAAATCTTTATCAGATTCATTGTAGACAAAGAAGGAAAGGTTGTGATTCCTGATCAGGAAACAGTGGCAAAGATGGAAGGAAAGCCTATCGATGAAGTAGTTGTGGTTACTTACCGCACCCTCGAGAAGGATGCTGAGACACCTGATGAAAAATACATCCAGATGCTTAAGGATGAAGCCGTCAGGGTCGTTTCCACTTCACCAGACTGGACTCCCGGAAAACAGAGGGGAAAGAATGTAAAAGTGATGTTTACCTTCCCCATAAACTTTGTTCTTCAATAGACCAAAATACTGCAAACACCGGGCCTTTTCCCCGGTGTTTGCATTTTTTCCATGAAACAGCGCCTCCTTTTCAGCCTGCTTATTATCCTCTGTCCTTTTTCGGGCTCCTTTATCCATGGTCAGGATAAAACACTTGACCTTTATTACTCCGGAGCATACCAAAAGGTGCGGGAACAAACCGGGGCGATGATACAGGCGGGCGATACAGCCTTCAATACATTCTACCTGCAGGCGCTTTCGGAGGCCCAGTTGGGCCAGACCGCAGAGGCCATAAAGACCCTGGAACTTGCCCTGAACACTCATCCGGAGGACCCCCGCGTTCTAAGGATGCTGGCCGGACAACTCTTTGAGGCCGGCTACTATGTTCGGGCACAGGAGGGCTACACAAACCTGGTACAGGGAGATAGCCTGGATGTAAGCTCCTGGCTGAAGCTTGCAGAAATTGCAACTTTCCGACAAAACGACAATCAGGTACTCGATGCGCTGAACCAGGTTTTAAGGATAGACTCCCTCAACCTGACAGGCCTGATGAAAATGGGTGATATCCTCCACAAGCACAAGCACAAAGGAGCCATTACCTATTATGAAAAGGCCTACCGCCTCTATCCCGATAACCAGCAGGCTGCTTTTGCGCTGGGGAACCTGAATATCCAGGCCAAAGAAGCATGGAAGGCCATCCCCATCTGCGAGCACATGCTCACCATCGATACCACAAGTATAAAATTCGCCAAGCTGCTGGGTTATGCCTACTACAAACAAGCAGGACCAGACTTTGCGGTCAGGTATTTTGAGTACGCAAACCAGCTGGGTGATTCGACCATATTTACTTTTAAGTTTAAAGGAATCTCTCATTACCTCCGAACGGACTTTGCAGCAGCTATAGAGTCTCTTGAGATTGCAAGAGAAAAAGATACGCTCGATGCTGAAATATGCTTTTTCCTTGGGGCAAGCCTGGCCACCACCAAGGAAAAAACCAGGGCCATGCATCTTCTGAATCAATCTTTGAAGCTCATGCAGCCTGATCCGGGCATCACCGCACGTATATATTCTGAACAGGGAAACCTCAAACGATCTGGAAATGGAATATGAAGAGGCATATTCCCTCTACAAAATGGCCTATGAAACCGATAGTACAAATGTGATAGCGCTTTATTTCATGGCCTCCATTCTGGACAACAGCATGCATAAATCCAGGGAAGCCCTGGTGGATTATCAACGTTATATAGAAGCCCTGGATCAGCTTCCGGAAAAACAGGAAAGCAATCAGGGGATATCCATCAGGGTAATTGTGGAAGACCGGATCATAGCCCTGAATGAGGAGTTATTCTTCCTGGACGAAAAATAAACATCCCATATTCAGCTCACCTGTCCCTGTCCGGAGCAGTCATCTTGCTTAATCCATAATAATTCTTAACATTTGCACCAACAAAATTTTTGTTATGGATATACCCATTGTTCAAGTGATTCAGGGAATGCTTGCTCCGGGGCTTATGATCTCAGCCTGCGGACTGCTCTTACTTGGAATGAATAACAAATACAGCCTGGTGGTAAACCGCATCCGCCTGCTCAATGAAGAGAAGAGGAAAATTTTCCATATGGTAAAAATGGATGAAATTGAAGTCAGCCGGCTCAGCAATATCGAGTTGCAGATCAGTCACCTGATCGAAAGAATATCCCTTGTGCGCACAGCTGTATTTTCCTACTCAGTAGCTGTGGCACTTTTTATTGTCAGCTCGGTTCTCATTGGGATGACCATTAACAAGAACACACCCACCTTCGACTGGTTGATTGTTGCCTTTTTCTATGCAGGCATGCTTGCCGTTTTTGTGGGAATTATCTTTGCTGCCATCGAGGTATGGAAGGGGTACCGCATTGTAAAGATTGAAATTTCAGAAGTCTACAAACCCATGGAGTAAGGAGCTTATCTTACCATAAGTTGCTTAACCAAAGTCTGATTTCCCATACGGCATCTCACAAGATAGAGTCCGCTCTGCCAGTTCTCAAGGGGCAGGGGAATGTGATGTTCGGCAGGAGTCAGTCCATCATAAACCCTTTTATATTTTAGCCTCCCCGAGGCATCATATACTTCAAGGCAAAGATCTCCTCCCTGGTTTAAAATAAAGCGGAGGGCCGTTTCACCCGAAGCCGGGTTAGGGAATAGGATCAGGTAGTCGACTTGCTCTGGCTGCCTGTCCGGAGATATCCCGGTTCCTGTATAGACCGAGCCTTTCAGCTCTCTTCCCTCAGCATAATATTTTCCGTCTTTGTTCAGCAGGTAGCTGGAGACCCAGTCGGGCCGTCCGGGTATGGGACCGCCAAGAAATCTGTCCTCCCACTCCTGGTCGGTCAGTCTTTTAAAATTAGGCTGAACATCTGTGTGGAAGGATGACACCGGACCCGCGTAGGCCATATACTGACCCGGGGTACAGGTATTCTCTGCAAGGAAAACACCCATGTTGATTTTTCCATTCCCAACATGCAGGACATTACCCACACGGGCCCCACCAGCATCGGTTGGCTGGGTATGCACATCAGCTACAGTAAAATCCATCCAAAGGGCCTTCTGCCCGTCGAAAAAGAGATCCATATACCAACCCGATATGGAGGGCCCGGAGGCCATATAGCCATTGATCATGGTTTTCAAAAAGGTAATTTCATCTTCTGATAGCACCTGGCGGTCCAGCTCCTTCCGGGCAATACTTTCAAGCTTTTTCATAATTTCCGCATATCCCTCATAATATAAACGGATACGCTCCTTACTTTCCACCTGACTATCCTTAAATACATCATCGAAAAAATCACCGGCCTTCTCAGCAAAATACGCCAGCTGACCATATAATTCGGGATAGGGCTCCACATAAGTATAGGGATAAGAACATCCTGTGCCTCCCGTGTAAGATTGCTTTCCGTAGAGGATATTATCATGCCTCAACTGGGCCCATGAAGTCAGCTGGGTATTCAGTTTTTTATGATGCCAGGCGGTGGTTTGCATAAAATAGGGTAAGTCTCCTGAGGAGGCCGGTGGATTGAGGGCGCGAAGGGCTCCAAGCCAGGTATTATAGAGGGACTGTTCCCAGAAATCGTCATCATAGGACTCGATCAGGTATTTTTGGGAAGCCATATTGGAGGCATACTTATAGGTCTCCATTTCATCTTCCAGAAGAGCCAGGGCATCTTCATTTCCAAGTGCAGCCATGGCATCAAGCGGGTCCGGAAGGGGCCTCCAGATTTTTTTCCCTTCAAAAACAATCCGGTCAAAGACCACTTCACTAAAAACATAGGAATCCACAAGAAATTTCTGACCCAGCAGCTTGAATGATACCGGCAGCTTCCCCGGATCTGAAGCATCCGGATCCACATAAAAGAAATTGGACATAATTTTCTGACCGTAATCATCTGAAGCATTCAGTTGTTCCTTAAATGAGGCGAACTGAGCTGCTTCAAACAGATCGCCGGGGGAAGATAGTTCAGCTTCTGTCAGCATCTTTAATTCCACGGGGGTCATATTATCATCGGGTCCCACCATGAAGGAAATAATTTGCTCATGCTTAAGTAAATTCCCAAATTTGTCAGAGCCGTGTAATAGCTCATTTAAAAGCAAAGCTCCCACTTGCATTCTCCTTAACTCATCATCAGTCCAACCCTCTTCCCATGGATTTTCCGGAGGAGCAGTCATTAGAAAATCGATTCGTCCCAGCCACATCATAGCCCTGAAATAGTTTTCCAGGGTGAACTCCGCGCCCCCTGAATAGATGGGTTTATTATAATGACCCCTGGGGGTAAACTGACTGAAATCCAGGTGTCTTTGTTTGCTCTCTGTAAAGAGGGTCATGTCCACCTGGTTTTCTGCAGCCACGGCGGCCATCACTGTATTGAATTTTTCCGGAGTATCCAATTGGGGTTTGAACTCCCCGCCCTCAGCAAGGGAAAGGGCCACGGAAACATAAAGGTCCACATCCTTCAGCGCATCACCCAGTCGCTCATCATCTTCATATTTTGCAGCCATCGACTGGAGGTCGTCGTATAAAGAATGTAGCAGCTCCTTCAGATTGGGTTCCAGGAACTGCCATTCCACGGTCTGGAGAATGGCATCATAGGAATTATGCAGGGTGGAAAGAATAAAATCGCTGCTTAAAAAAAGTGGAAGATCCTTGCTGTAGAGACCAATAAAAGCCGCTGCCCAGTCCATAGACTCCAGTCGCTCCGAAACCATGAAAAAATTCTTCTTCAACATGTCCTGTTCATCATCAGTAAAAGAAAAATGGCTGTTAAGCGAATCATACCAGGGAATAAGCCTGAGATCAGCAGGATATTGCCTGGAGGAAAAGTAAGTGGTTTTAGCCGGATAGTCAGCAATCAGCTCATTTGCTGAATAGTCTTTATGCATGTCCCGGAATTGCATATAAGCATCGCCGGAAAAAGAGCTTTGAGCCTTTATCATATCCGAAGATGATATGAATATTATGGCGGACAGTATGGGTAGCAGGATTTTTTTCATAACTCGGAGATATATTAGCAATATACTGAATAGATGAAGATTAACATAAAAATGATGGGTATTTGGAACAAAGGGTTGCGTGGATTTCCTTTTCCCTGAAAAAAAGCCCTATTTTTGATTAGATTCCTGTACAATGAAAGAGCTACGCAAATATTTCCGCATCAAAGGAACTGCAGAAGAGGTTTATGCAGCTTTGACCAATCCATTTTCCATTACCCTCTGGACGGGTGCCGAGGCCCTTATGAGTGAGGAGGTGGGAAGTGAATTCTCCTTATTCGACGGAGATATCTCCGGAATTAACCTGGAATTTGAAAAGGACAAAAAAATTGTACAGGAATGGTTTTTTGGTGATCAGGAGGCCAAATCCATTGTCACCATCACCCTGAGACCCGACAGGCACTTTACCAAGATTGAGCTTCACCACAGCAATATTCCCGATGAAGTCTATGAAGAGATGGAGCACGGTTGGAACACCTTCTATTTCGGAAGTCTGAAGGAATTTTTTGAGCTCTAGACCTATCTTTAGCAATAAGCGATCAGGAAATCCGGCTATTTACTAGAGGGGGGTGTAACTTTCCGTGGCCTTACTCCGTCCTACCACCAAATTCACTAAAAACAATAAGGATGAAAAGAATATTTACCCTGCTACTGGCCTTTTCACTGACTTTACCGGCCATATCCCAGGAACCTGTGGTTCCGGAAGAGAACAAAGCAGAAGAAGCAGCTAAAGCAGCTAAAGCGGCAGAGGCACCCGAGACACCCGAGCTGAAGCCCCGAGGCCTGAAAAAGGCTCTCAAATTTCTGATGAAGAAGCTGTTGATCAAGTCATTGACGAAGCCATCGCTAAACCCAACCATCAATGGAGTGGAGATACCACCAATGTTATCGGCAAAGTAGAGGTCATAGAGAGTCCTGATAAGACAAGGGTAACCCTGGGCTCAAATGAGGTTATCATTGTGGAAGAAAATGGCGACTCGGTTATCGTGGGGCTGGGAAATAAGGGTATCAGCATTGTGGAAGATGGCGACGGAGTAAGGATCAATGTGCTTGATATGGATGAAAGAAGAAGCAAACCCCGAAAGAAAAAATTCAATCCCCACTGGGCCGGTCTCGAAGTGGGCCTGAACAACTACCTGACTCCTGATTTTTCCATGGTACTGCCAACTGATCAGTATTATATGGATCTGAACACCGGAAAATCCTGGAACTGGAACATAAACGTCATCGATTTCGGGATTCCCCTGGGCACCTCTTATGTGGGACTTGTTTCCGGACTCGGCTTTGAATTTATCAACTATAATTTTAATGGCCAGAACAGCATTATGAAGAACCCCGATACGGGTGTAACGGGGGAATATATTCCTACTTATGCAGGATTCATCACAAAATCTAAATTGAACATAAGCTATATGACCATACCCCTTCTATTTGAATTCCAAATTCCCACTGACAGGGGTAGGGTCTATATCTCAACCGGGGTAATCGGCGGATTAAAACTCTGGTCCAATGCAAAAATTAAATATACCGAGGCCGGCGATAAATCAAAGGAGAAGAATAAAAGTGATTTCAACATCTCTCCATTACGCTGGGGTGTAACCGCCAGGGTTGGATACAAGTGGTTTGGCGTTTTTGCAAACTACTACATGACATCCCTGTTTAAACCCACTATGGGACCCGAATTATACCCCTTCGCAGTAGGTGTTGCCTTCACCTGGTAAAAGAAGTTTTCCTCTACCGTCAGGCCGGTCGCCCGGGGATTTGTCCCTGACGACCGGTTTTTTTATGGATTGACCGCATGACGAAAATATTAACTTTGCCAATGAATCAATTTGTTTCAATCCATGAGGCTCTTACTGATCAGCAATTCCACCAACGCCGGTGAAGCATATCTTGACTACCCAAAATATCAGATCCGGGATTTCCTGGGCAAAAAACCCCTGTCCTGTATTTTCATTCCCTATGCAGGTGTTACCATCAACTTTGATGACTATGAGGCCCGCGTAAAGGAGCGTTTTGCGGAGGTGGGTCATTCCATTAGATCCATACACCATTTTGAAGATCCTGTAAAAGCGGTTGAAGAGGCAGAGGCCATCGTCGTGGGAGGCGGAAACACCTTCCAGCTTATAAAGATGATCCAGGATAAGGGACTCATCGAAGCGGTCAGAAATAAGGTCCTTGCAGGAACACCCTATGTGGGCTGGAGTGCTGGGAGTAACGTTTGCTGCCCCACCATACGCACCACCAATGATATGCCCATTCTTGAACCCGATAGCTTTAAGGCCTTTAATCTGATTCCTTTCCAGATAAATCCCCACTATACAGACAAAAATCCTCCTGGTCATGCCGGAGAGACCAGGGAAGACCGCATCATGGAATACCTTGCAGCAAATCAGGGAGACACAGTATTGGGCTTACGTGAAGGCTGTATGTTCCTGGTGGAGGGATCATCCATGAAACTAATCGGCGAGCGCAGTGTACGGCTGTTTCGATACCAGGTAACCCCGGCGGAACTTGACAACAAATATGATTTCAGTTCATTCCTGAATTAAAAATGAAAAAGCCGGCGCGGATCATACTTGAGTATTTTCTGGCATTTGTAGTGATCATTCTGCTTTTGATCACCATTACCGGAGTGGTGGTGGTTAAGTTTTATGGTGATGAAATGCAGGAGTATGTGATGGAGCTGGTCAATAAGCGTCTCGATACCAAGGCCGAAGTAGGTGAAGTATCCGTTAAGGTCTTACATAAATTTCCAAATACCTCCCTCCTCCTGAAAGATGTGACGATCTGGTCCAGCCATAATTGCAATATCCAGGAATTTGAACAAGCCGGAGCAGATACCCTGCTCACTGCCCGATCGGTAAGCATCAGTTTTAATCTGCTGGGCATGGTTCGCAGGAAATTTGAGATCAGGGAGGTTGAGATCAGGGAGGGTTCACTGAACCTGCTCACCGATTCAGAGGGTGAGGGAAACTACCGCCTTAGAAAGGATCCGAAAGACAAAGAAAACAAGGGGGGTGCAGTCGACCTCTCTCAATTCAGGA
The DNA here is from genome assembly GCA_963713725.1 of uncultured Bacteroidota bacterium. Classification (GTDB taxonomy): domain Bacteria; phylum Bacteroidota; class Bacteroidia; order Bacteroidales. Next base: position 109,771 of record CAVQMZ010000014.1, on the reverse strand, counting down.
TTTCGGATTTTCACGTCCGCGTGATTAACCTTTCAAAACAAATTGAAGCCGAGGCCCGGCTGGATGATTTTGAATTAAACGGCCGTTTTACAAAACGCAATACCCAGATCAAGGGATCTTTGAAGGGCTACCTGGAGCGGGTTTCCAACAAGGGAATCCTGTACGGCTCCCAGCGGGATGTAGAGGTCAGACTGAACATGGATGTTCAGGACTCAATCCTGAACATCAATGACGGCCAAATTCAGATAGACCGGATTCTGGCCGATGTGGATGGAATGATTTCCATATACCGGGGGCAGGGTGTTGATCTGGACCTGATTGCCGAAGCAAGGAATCTTGAAATCCATGAGATTCTGGACCTTCTACCCATTCATCTAAGTAAGCCTGTACAACAAATCAGGGGAAATGGAATTCTACAACTATATACCCGGATATCAGGCAGGGTCAGCTCCACATTAAAACCCAGTATTGAAGCAGATTTTCAAACCAGCAATGCCAATCTTTTCTGGGAAAAAGTTCCCTTTTCCCTTAAAAACCTGAATCTTTCCGGGTCCTATTCCAACGGTGGACAATTCTCCCCGGTGACCACCCGCTTGACCATAGACCAGATCAGTGCTGTAATCGGTAAAGACCATTTCTCAGGTAAAGGTCAGATTTATAATTTCTTTGAGCCCGACTTCTCCTTCGATCTAAAGGGAGACCTGCATCCAAAACAATGGCTCAACTGGTACCCAAGCATACCGCTGGACCAGGCAGATGGTTCTGTGATTACAGATATCCGGGTAAAGGGCTCCTATGACCGCCAGAAGCCCAGAGGAGAGAAATTCCCAAGCTTCGATATTTCCGGGGGAATAGCCCTGGAGGATGTGTTATTGGGAATTAAACCCAAGATGACCCCATTCACCAACCTCAATGGCTCTGTACGAATCGATAATGATTTTTGGGAACCTTCCTTTAGCGGAATGTATGGCTCCACAGATTTTGAAGTAAACGGAAGCGGTTTAAACCTCCTATCCTATATTCAGGGTGAAGAGAAACTGGTGGCATCTGCCACATTCAGATCCCATCAAATGGACCTCCAGGAGATCCTTGATCAACTTCCCGGGAAGCGCTCGCCTGAGAAAAAAGCTGTCAGTTTTCCCAAAAACATGGATCTGAAACTTGATTTTGTCATTGACAATTTAAACAAGAAGATTCTGCTTGCAGAAAATGTAAGGGGGGTTGCTCTTTACGATTCTCCTTCCCTTTTAGTGGAAAGTCTTAGTTTGCAAAGCATGGAAGGAACCCTTCAGGGCTCCTTTGGATTGGTTCAGGCAGATGATAAGGGTATATTCTCTAAGGTGGAGGCATTGCTCTACAATCTGGATATAGGATCGCTTTTCGAGGCCTTTAATAACTTTGGGCAGAAACAACTTACCCACGAGCACCTGAAAGGTAGCATATCCGGAACAACTGCCTTTTCCTCCCGTTTCGACAGCACCTTTTCCATTATTCCGGAATCCATAATCAGTGAAAGTGATATTATTATCAGAGATGGGGAATTAAACAATTTTACTCCGATAATGGCATTATCCAGATTTATTGAAGTGGAAGAGTTGGAGAACATCCGCTTTTCTACACTGGAAAATACCATCCTGATAAAGGACAGCCAGGTGAGTATACCAGGCATGGATATTCAGTCCAATGCCCTGGATTTGTCTGCCTCAGGAATTCACTCTTTCAATAATCTGTATGACTATCGTTTGAAGCTGAAGCTTTCTCATTTGCTGTATGGAAAAGCACGCAAATCCAAAAACAGTGAATTTGTAATTGCTGAAGATGAAAGTGACACCCGCATTCTTTTTCTGAAAATTTATGACGACGGATCGGGCAGCAAGGTAGAGATGGACCGGGAAAAGGCTGCGGAGAAGGTAAGGGAGGACATGAAACAGGAAAAACTAGAGCTCAAAAAAATTCTGAACGAGGAGCTGGGTTGGTTTAAAAAAGACACTGGTCTTATTGTAACTCCTGAAAAAGAAGAGTCTTTTCAGTTTGACTTTTCTGAGGATCAGGATACCATTAGCCTTGACGATCAGGTCCCGGATAAAGGTAAATGGCGCAGAAGAAGACAAAAAAAAGACACGGTTCAGAATAAACCGGCCACTAAGTTCGTTATTGATGAATAACCCTTAAGCTCACCAGATTTGGATATATACCGGAAACGACAAAGATGGAAGCAAATCCTGTTTTTTGCAGCAGTGTTTATTGGTGTTGGATCTCTGTGGTACACCAACACTCTGGTTAAACAAATTCAAACTACCGAAAGGCAGAAAATGGAGCTTTGGGCTGAAGCGGTCAGAATTATGGACCAGGCCGACTTCGATGCTGATCTGGCTTTTCCATTCTCTGTAATAGAAAGCAATACACACATTCCGGTGATTCTCACTGATTCTTTGGGTACGATCCTGGGGCACAAAAACCTGGATACCCTTAAAACGAAGGATCCGGTTTATATGCAGCGCCAGCTCGAGCATGCCATGGAGGAAAATGAATCCCTGGTGATTAACCTCGGACCGGATGAGAAACAATACCTTCATTACCGGGATTCCATTCTGCTGCGTACCCTGATCTACTTCCCCTATGTACAGCTGGGTGTGATCATTCTCTTCATCCTGGTCTCCTACATTGCCTTTAACATTTCCCGAACGGCCGAGCAGAACGAGGTGTGGACCGGGATGTCAAAGGAAACAGCACACCAGCTTGGCACACCCATTTCTTCCCTGCTGGGATGGATGGAGATACTGAAAGAAAGTACGCTGCCACCAGAAACGGTGGCCGAATTACAAAAGGATGCTCACAGGCTGGAGAAGATCACCGACCGTTTTTCAAAAATAGGCTCAAAACCCACCCTGACTGAAGGTAAGCTTTCAAATGTCCTGGCCGGTAGCCTGGATTATATCAAAAACAGGGGGCCTGCCAATATAGAGTACCTGCTTGACCTTCCCGATGAGCCCATCATCGCTTCCTATAATGAGACCCTTTTTGAATGGGTAATTGAAAATCTGTGCAAAAACGCCACCGATGCCATTGGTGCTAAGGGCCGGGTGATTGTTCATGCCGTTGAGACAGACAACCATGTGATCATCGATGTGGAGGATACGGGAAAGGGAATCATCAAATCCAAATTCAAGACCATCTTCAAACCCGGATATACGACTAAGAAGCGCGGCTGGGGACTAGGGCTTTCACTGTCCAAAAGGATCATTGAGACCTACCACAACGGAAAAATCTTTGTCCTCTCCTCCGATCCCGGGGAAAGTACCATTATCCGTATCATGTTGAAGAAATAGGAAGCATCTTATATACCTGGTCGGACCGGCGAAGTACCTGATCCAGCGGGAAGGAGCACTGATCGCCCTTGACAGCCTCATCAACACTTTTCTCATCCACCCTGAGTTCCTTCACTGTAGTCTCGATAACGCCGGTTGTGGGTCCGGTAATGACGATCTCATCACCCACTTTCAAGGTGCCGGCCTGAATGCTCACTTCTGCCACTTTAATGCGATCAAAGTAGTTGGTCCCCTTGCCCACAAATACCTTCTTTCGGGTGGCCTTTGAACCATGTACATCACTCCATTCACCCAGCCGCTGACCCAGGTAGTATCCGTTCCAGAAACCCCGGTTAAATACCGATGTAAGTCTGGCATCCCAGGCCTCAATTTTTCCAGGGCTAAAGTCCCCATCCACATAGGCCTGAATGGCCTCATCATAACAGGAAGTCACCGTTTTTACGTATTCGGCCGACCGTGCCCTGCCCTCAATCTTGAGTATGGATACACCTGCATCCAGAACCTTGTTCAGAAAGTGAATGGTTTTCAGGTCCTTGGGAGACATGATGTATTCATTGTCTATATCCAGCTCTACCTCCCGGTCCTTATCCGTCACCCGGTATCCACGACGGCATACCTGAAAACAATCTCCCCGGTTGGCCGAGTGATTGTGCTCATGCAGGCTCAGGTAACACTTTCCGGAAGTGGCCATGCAGAGGGCTCCATGAACAAAAATCTCGATCCGAAAGGGCTCACCCGAAACTCCCCTGACATCCTCAAGTTGGATGGCATCATAAATTTCCTTTACCTGTTTCAGGTCCAGTTCCCGGGCCAGTACTGCTACATCGGCGAACTTTGCATAAAATTTTAATGTCTCTATATTGCTTATATTCAGTTGAGTGGAAAGGTGAACCTTTGCCCCCACGCTGTTACAATACTGCAGAACCGACTGGTCGGAAGCGATGATGGCTGTTACACCCTGCTCCATGGCCCGGTCCACTATTTTTCGCATCTGGATCAACTCGTGATTAAAAATCACCGTATTCACCGTCAGATAGCTCTTCATGCCAAAAGCCCCGGATTCTGACACAATCCGGGCTAAATCCTCTCCGGTAAAATTGGCCGATGACCGGGCACGCATATTGAGTTGTTCGATCCCGAAATAGATTGCATCCGCACCACCCTGAGCTGCTGCTACCAGGGACTCATAACTTCCGGCAGGAGCCAGGAGTTCATAATCAGCTCTTTTTTTCATGGATATATTTTAGCAAAATACTTGCGTTATACTCTGGGTCAATCCGGTCAGAAACAAGAACCTCATGTGCTTCGTGGTTTTTCTCCAGAGAGAACATATAGGTCTTATCATAATAATGCAGGGTGATCATCGCTGTACTCCGGAAATCCGAATTATCCACTGATTCGAGGGCATCCCTGGTCCTGTCACCACCCAACTTCTTTGAAATTTTGTGTATGCAGGTCTTCAGTTCCTCCTTTTCATACCCGGCATAATGTTTAACCAGGTGAGTGGCTCTCAGCTCCCTGGAAATATCCAGAAATAATATCTCAGCCTCCTTCATCTGTTGGTAAAAAGGCCCGGGAATTACACACCTGCCCACATTCCGACTCTCATCCTCGATCCAGATCAGCCTGCTGCGGTCAAGCCTGTTAAGGGCCCAAAGCAGGTTATTTTCGAACTGCTCGGTGGTGGGCTGGGGATTCTCTCCAAGTGCTCCGAATGCAGAACCTTTGTGGTGAGCCAGGCCCTCAAGATCGATGATTTGCTCCCCTTTACCCTGAAGGTGAAACAGAATATCGGTCTTCCCACTCCCGGTTCTTCCGCCAACCACCAATAGTTTTAAGGGTACCTCCAGTTGTTTATGAAGATAATTTCGATAGGACTTATATCCCCCTTCCAGCAGATAACAGTTAATCCCCATGGTTTCGAAAAGCCAAACCATACTTTTACTTCTCATCCCTCCCCTCCAGCAATGCACCAGAAGGGTCTTTCCCCTGCCAGCTATCTTCTCGCCATGTTTAGCCAGTTCAACAAGTTTTTTGCCCGCAAAATCCAGACCCAGGTACATGGCTGCCTCCTTATTAATCTGCTTGTAAGCAGTGCCTACCACCTTGCGTTCCTCATCTGAAAAGAGGGGGACATTCAGGGCTCCGGGGATATGCCCCTGGTCGAATTCCAGGGGAGCACGCACATCAATTAGCGGAAAATTTTCTGCCAGGGTAAGAAAGCGTTCTATTTTGATAACTTCTGCCATACCCCTAAAGTGTTTGTTTAGCGGTCAAGGAAATTACCAAGAATCGACTGGCTTTCCTTGCGTACATTTTTTCCATAGGGGGATATGGCCTGAATAAGCTTCCTGATGGGCATGGATTGAAGCCATACGGTCCCTGTTCCCCTCAGGGTCGCCAGGAAGATGCCTTCACCGCCAAATACCATGGATCGCAGGCTGCCGGAAGCCTCAATATTAAATTCTATTCCGGGCGTATAGCCCACAACACATCCTGTATCGATTTTCAGTGACTCATTGTTCAGGCGGCGCTCAATCACAGTTCCCCCGGCATGCATAAAAGCCTTACCATCTCCTTCAAGCTTTTGAAGAATGAAGCCTTCACCTCCAACCAGGCCGGCACCAATCTTACGGTTCAGTGTAATGCTAATGCGGGTTCCTTTTGCCGCGCATAGAAAGCCATCCTTTTGAACAATCAGAGAACCACCCAGCATGCCCAGGTCTATGGGAACAATTTTTCCCGGGTAGGGGGCAGCAAAGGCAACACGCTGTTTCCTTCCCTCACGATTGGTAAAGTGGGTAACAAACAGGGATTCACCGGTGAGTATCCTGGTACCCGCAGACAGAAGCTTACTCATCATTCCCTGGTTGGGATCAGAGCCATCACCCATTTTTGTTTCAAAAGCGATTCCCGAATCCATATACATCATTGAACCGGCTTCGGCAATGACAGTTTCCATGGGATCCAGTTCAATCTCTACTAGCTGGATATCGTCTCCGATAATCCTGTATTCCAAATCGTGTGAATGCATCTTACTAAATACTGGTTGAAAATAGTTTGATCAGCAGCTGCTTGACGTTTTCTACCCGGGCGGGTTTTCTGACATATTCATTCATCCCTGCCTCAAAAGCAGCTTTCCTTGTAATATCATCTTCATCTGCCGACATGGCAATGATGGGAAGGGTGTGGCCCGATTTCCGGATCTGGGAGGTGGCCTGGTATCCGTCCATTTCGGGCATTAAAAGATCCATGAAGAGCACATCATATTTTCCATTTTCCATCATATCAACGGCCTCTTTTCCATTTTTGGCAATATCAATTTCATAACCAATATTTTTGAAAATAGACTGGGCCACCTTCTGATTGATAAGGTTATCCTCGGCCAGTAGAATAGAAAGATCTTCTGGCAAGGCATTTAGCATGGGTTCGAAGTTTTTCAAGTCAACAATGCCCGGGAATATTTCTGACAGCACATCGAAAACTTCCTTGGTTTCGAAGGGTTCAATAAGGTAGAAATCAATTCCCAGTTTCCGACAGGTTTTATAATTCCCTGTTTTGTCGTTGGAACTTACAAGCACAATGGGATACTTGTTGGTAAGCTCCTTATTCTGCATCTCCTGGGCGACCGCAAAGCCATCCAGCTGATTTTTATCCACCAGGATAACCAGCTGGTATACCCCCTCCTTCATTTGAAGATGGTGAATCACACTATCCATTGTACTGTCCTGGTAAATCTTGGTAACCACCTTCAGTCCGAATTTGTCCAGCATTCTGGCCATGGTGTTCCTGGAAGGATCTGACTCTTTGGTAAGGATCAGCACATTGATATCGCGTAAATGGGCAATCTCCTCAAAATTGAATGCTTTGGGAATCCTTTCGTTGGAATATGCGTCGATGGTAAAGCTGAACTTAGATCCAGGGAATTCCTGTCCTGAGGAAATGGATGAGGGGCTCTCCACCCAGATCTCTCCATGCATGAGCTCAACCAGCTGTTTTGAAATGGCAGTGCCCAGTCCGGTTCCACCAAACTTTCGTTGTACAGATCCCCGAGCCTGGGTATAGGATCCGAAAATTTCCTTGATACGGTCCTGGGGGATTCCAATCCCGGAATCTTCCACTGTAAAAAGCAGATTTACCTGGGTTTTATAGGATTCAGTCAGTGTGCATCCAATAACAATTTTTCCCTGTTCTGTGAACTTCACGGCATTGCTCACAAGGTTTGAGATGACCTGCCTTAAACGGAAGGGATCCCCGATCAACTTATTGGGAACATCGGGTTTCATCCCAATTTCCAGTTTGAGACCTTTTTCCTCGGCAAGTGGTCGGAAAAGCTCACCCACCAGTTCCAGCTCATCCGAAAGGGTGAAAGGTATTTCCTCAAGCATCATCCGGCCGGCTTCTATCTTCGAGAAGTCCAGAATATCATTGATGATGGTCATCAATAATTCTGCCGAGCTTTTTATAACCTCGATTTTCCCCTGCAACTCCTTAGGATTATCCTGCTCCAGAACTGTATTTACCATTCCGAGAATGCCATTCATGGGTGTCCTGATCTCATGACTCATGGCTGCCAGGAAATCCGATTTCGCCCTGTTGGCTGCAACTTCTCCCTTTCTTGATTTTTCAAGCGGTGAAACATCGATCAGGGCAATCAGTTTTAACTCTTCACCCCCAATATTTGTCACCTTTTCGGTCCGGAAAATAACGGTTTCAATCCCATCTTTTTCATAGTAGAGATAATGAGAATCGTCCAGAAACGGACTGGGGCCATCACTGAGCAGGTATTTATTTGAGATCAGGAATTGCTTGTTGAAATCCTTTCCAACCAGGTTATCAGATTTACCCAGGAACAGCATCTTTTGGGCAGCGCCGTTAATATTGCGGATAATATGATTCTCATCAATAATCATAATCCCCACAGGATAGTGTTCAAGAATCTGTCTGAGGATGATTTCCGAAAGTTTGAGTCGCTTCTCCTTCTTCTTTTGTTTCCCCATATTCAGAAGCAAAAATATGACCAGTCCGGTGAATATCAGCTGTATTATTATGGCCACAAAAAGGTTCCAGTGCAGGAAGAATTGAAAATAATGACTTCGGGCAATGGAAAACATGATGCCCATTTTCTTGGAATAGATAGAAAGGGGATAGTAGGCAGTATAAACTTTATCTTTCCCCTCCGGACTCACAAAAGTATGTTCCAGAATTCCCACCGACTCATGGGCCACACTGTCGCTTAACTCCGCAAGATTAGTGATGGAAACCGAATCTGAGTCAAAATTGTCAATGATTACATTGCCGCCGGCATCCAGAATCCATTGCCAGGTTACCGTTTTACCCACCGGGTAGAGATCAAATACTTTATTGGCAAAACGTTCAATATCCACTTCGACCATCACATTGCCATTAACCACATCATCACCGAAATAGGGATAGAAGTATTTCAGGACGGAGCCCTTTTGCTCGACCCGGTGACGGGAATTAAGGTCCAGCTGGTATCTTCGGGGAAAACTGTCTACCAGAAAATAGTCCCGTTTCCCAAACTTATCCTCCGTATCGAGATAGAGGGCATAAAAATTTCTTTTGTCATCATACACCGAAATATTGGTGATAAGATCCCTGTATTTGGTGTAGAAAAGACGCAGACTCTGTGTGGCTTCCCTGAACTTGTCCGGATTTCCGAAAATCTCGGAATAAGTGTAGCGGTCAAGCTCCTGGTTAATGTCACTTGAAAACAGAAGCAGGGTATTCTCCATATACTCCCCGCATTTCTGGGCCTGCATCTCAAGGGTTTCACTAAGGAAACCCACATATCGCTTATTGATATTGTAAATGGTAAGTCCGTTAAGGGCAAGAATGAGAAGCAGGATCAGGCCCGATATGACATTATTCTTAATCATAAATCGCTGAGAGTTGGCTCATAAACTTATAAACTATTTTCCATATGCCTCAGAAAAGTTATCGATATTTTCCATCTTCCTCCTCAAGCATCATCAAATAGTTCAGATACCTTGATTCACTGATAATTCCGGCATCCACATCCGCTTTAACACTGCATCCGGGTTCATTAAAATGAATGCAGTTATGATATTTACATTTTTTGCTGGACAGAAATATTTCAGGGAAAAAATGAAAGAGCTCACTACGCTCGATGTCAATGGTCCCGAACCCCCTGATTCCCGGAGTATCAATAATCTTGATGCCCGATTTAAGTTCAAACATTTCTGCAAAGGTAGTGGTGTGTTTTCCGGTTTGATGGGAATCAGAAATAAAACCCGTCTTCAGCCTGAAGCTTGGATCAAGGATATTTATCAGGGTTGATTTCCCCACACCGGAATTCCCGGCAATTACATTCAACTTTCCCTTCATTTCCAGGGCCAGCTCATCGAGGCCCTCTCTGGTTTGCAGGGATAATCTCATTGTACGGTAACCAATACGGGAATATATTTCCTCCAGCTCCTGCATTTCCTCTAACTCAACTTCCCCATAAAGATCCGTCTTATTAAAAAGGAGAATCACGGGTATCCTGTATGCTTCGGCTGAAGCCAGGAAACGGTCAATAAAAGCCGTGTGGGTTCTGGGTGAGACCAGAGATACCATGAGCCATGTCAGATCCACATTGCATGCCAGTAGCTGGTACTCCTTTGAGAGATTTGATGAGCGGCGTATGATGTAGTTGGAACGCTCTCCGATGGAAACAATGGTTCCTGCTTCCTTATCCACACTCATTTCGAAACGCACCCTGTCGCCTACAGCCACAGGATTGGTAGCCCGAATTCCCTTTATTCTGAATTTGCCCCGGATACCGCAGGGAACAATTGCTCCATCAGCTGTTTTTACTGTATAGCGGCTACCCGTGGATTTTATAACAACTCCCTCTTCCAAACATCATGATTTTACTCAAAAGTAAGGAAAATTGATGGAAGGAAAATGAAGAATAATCTGACAGATTAGAACCAACCGAACTTAAAAGCGAGGAAGCCTCCCGGAGCCGAGATATCCGATGAACTGTATCCCGGAAGATCTACAAAGCTAAAGATGTTATAGCTTGCACCCACACCAATCCTGAAAAACTGAGTCATATTGATTTCAGCCTCAATGGTCGGACTGATCACAAAAACACCATCCGGATAAAGAGGTTCCGGGTAATAATCCGAACGAATGCCAAGGGTTCCCCAACCAATCAGGGAAGAGAAGGTCAGGTGAATTGCTTTTTCACCAAATAGGGAGTAGCCCAACCAGAAACCTCCATGGCCTAAACTGAGTTTGTCGCCTGCCTGATAATCAGAATAGTCAGGCCGGTCCACATAAATCGAGTTGGTAAGGCCCAGTCCGTATGCCCCAAAAAAGAAGTCACCAATCAGGACTGCTCCGCCCCCACCCAGCATATGGGCGAAATTCCCATCCACTGCAGTAAACTGCATCATCAGTCCTCCCATTCCTGAGATTCTTGCATCATTAAAATCGACAATGGTTTTATATTCCTTGTCCTGTGACCAGGATGTGATTGCAAAAAGCAGGATTAATCCTGCGAGTGTAAATTTTTTCATGATTCAGGCGATTGATTTTGCTTTAAAGACAAGCAAGCTAAGAGCAGGTTGCATTTATTGGGAATTATTTCGCTTTTTTACCGGAGCGTCAATTGAAATTAATGCGGATCTGAACCTGAATCCTCTTACTTCGCCCTCTTCATCCCTGGCTACATTTAATTTAAGATCCGAACCGGAAACGCGGTTGATTCCATCCACACTGGCACTGGCTATGCTAAGCAAAGAAATATCCTTCTCCTCCAAAAACGTCCGATAGCTTTCCTTTAATCCCTCTTCTGCATACTCATCCACCCTCCGACTTTCTGTATTTACTGCCTCGGATGCAAAATCGAGCTTCTCTATTTTGTCATAACTCCCCTCAAGGGGAGGTCTCATCAAATTAGACTCCAGCACGGCCATTCTGATGGGTCTTTCCTGCAGCTCGGCCTCCTTTAGTTCCTGGATGCTGCTATCCATCTTTTCACCACTTAATTCAGGAGGATTCTGGTATTTTCTTATGGTGAGAATGGAAGTTTCACCGGCCATTCGAGCCGAAGTATTTGAAGGCTCTTCCAGTATCACGGCTTCCTCTGTGGGAGCTTCTGTAATGATGTCTTCTCCGACAACATCCAGGCCCTCCTGCTGAGCAGGAGATACAATGCTTTGGGGAGTCTCCTGGGCCACGGGAGCTGTGGAATTTATACGTCTGGTCGGGGCTGAAGAGGGTAAAAAACAATATGAGCGCAGCAGCTGCAGAGGCGACACCAATCCAGATTAGCCCTGAAGGAGGAAGGACCCGCTTTTTCAAAGAATTTTTTCGCGGAAACAAAATGACTTTTCCCCTTAGTTTCATTTGCTTCCAGCGAAGCCATTCCTTCATTTTTTCCTCATCCCCGTCCAGGATTTGTTGATAGTCCTTCTGCTGGACTTCACTTAAATCGCCTTCCATGCTGGCGATGGAAAAAAGATCAAAATCCTTTTCTGAAACAGGAGAGTTAAAATCGGGGAGCTCTTTTCGGAGTGCAGTCTTTCCAGAAAAGGAAAGATTCCCCGCTTCGAGAATCAAAGGCTCAAAATTCTCCTGACCCACGGCACAATCCGGATTCAGCGAAATAAAATCACGCACTTCCTGAGCCTCCCGGGAAGACAATCTGCCCTCCATAAGATCCAGAAGCCATGCTTCATAATTATTTCTGTTGATATCCATCCCTTAACTTAAATTACCGTTTCCATGCTACCAATATAATTCTTCAGGAAAATTCTGGCCCTGTATATGTATACCTTTACCTGCGATTCCGAAAGACCGGTTATTTCAGCAATCTCCCGATAGGAGTATCCTTCATAGTCCCTCAGCATTACTACTGATTTTTGGTCTTCCGGCAAAGAATCCACTGCTTTTTCAAGCACTTCCGAGAGGTCCGAATAATGAGCCGAATGGGAAGGCTCGATAAATTCAGCAGGATCCACGCTGGCATAGCGTTTCTCTTTCCTGATATAATCAATCATGGTGTGATAGGCACTTGTGAAGAGATAGGTCTTTACCTTAAGAAAGCTTACTCCCTCCAGCTTCACCCATAACTTTTCGTAAGTTTCCTGTACAATATCGCCCGACATATGCTCATCCTTCAGGTTTTTTAAAACGAACCTGTAAAGATTATCGGCATATGTGTCTACTGCCTTATTGTACTCCTCTACCGTCATGAATACGCTTTGCTTGCTTAATAGGACGATCTGCTCAGGTGAAAGTTACAGTTAAATCAAAATAAACTAAAAAAGATTTGGAAATATGTGCTATCGTGTTTTATCTTTGACCGAACGGTCAGTCATAAATTATGTCACCACGCACAAAGGAACAGTTCGAAGAGATGCGCGAATCAAGAAGGGAGCAGATCATGAATGCTGCCCTTGAACTATTTGCCACGGAAGGATACAGCCATTGTTCCATTTCCAGGTTAGCCTCTCATGCCGGCATATCCAAGGGCCTGATGTACAATTACTTTCACAGCAAAGAAGCCCTCCTGATAGCCCTTATTGAAGAAGGCATGAGTGATATCATGGCATTTTTTGATCCTGATCACGACGGGATTCTTACCACCGAAGAGTTAGAAGGATTTATCAGGGAAGTATTCAGATCTATGCTGGACAATCAGCAATTCTGGATTCTATATATCAACATTATTTTTCAGCCCAGGGTTAAAGAACTCCTTGCAGGAAAACCCTTCAGCAATATTATGGATCAATATGGCCCTATGATGATGAACTATTTCACCGATCAGGGATTTGAGAATCCTGCCCTGGAAATGCTCACCTTTTCAGCACTGATAGAAGGATTTGGCGTTTTGCTGGTTTATACTGAAAGCGGCTATGAATTGCCGGAAGAACTGGTACGAAGCTATGAAGAACGCGTCATAGGAATGCTGACCCAGAAAAAAGCATAATGTAAAGTCAAAAACCATGAAAAAATTAGCAGTCCTCTCTTTAATTATACTTTCCACAGGGATTTTTCTTCCCGCCCTGGGCCAGGACTTATCGCCCAAAGAGATCATCCGCAAAGCCGATGAAAAATTCAACGGCGAAAAAACCTCGACCTCCATCATGTCCATGACCATCGTAAGGCCCACATGGGACAGGACCATTGAATTTAAAACCTGGAACAGCGGAAAGATATATTCCATGACCCTGATTACGGCTCCGGCTAAGGACAAGGGACAGTCCTTCCTGAAAAGAGAACAGGAAATGTGGAACTGGAATCCCACCATCAGCCGTCTGATCAAGCTTCCCCCTTCCATGATGTCACAGGGCTGGATGGGATCTGATTATACCAACGATGATATTTTGAAGGAGTCCTCCATAGTTAACGATTATAACCATGAGCTTATCGGCGAAGAGGAGATGGATGGCCGGCTTTGCTTTAAAATCAAGATGCTTGCAAAAGAGGAGGCTGCGGTCATATGGGGACACCAGATCCGATGGATTGATAAAAAGGATTTCCTCTTCATGAAATCCGAACTTTACGACGAGGATGGTTACCTGGTCCGAAGCGAAACCGGAAGTGATATCAAAGAGATGGACGGACGTCTGATTCCCTGCCGCATAGAGCTGGTTCCGGCCGAGGAGGAGGGGCATAAAACTGTGATTGAAATAAAGGAGGTGCAGTTCAACCAGCCCATCGAAGACAGCTTTTTTTCTCAGCAGAATATGAAACGACTTCGTTAAGTAATATATTATAATTCTTGTTTATGAACAATTTAAAACTTGCATGGAGAAACCTCTGGCGAAACCGTCGCCGAACAATGATTACTTCGGCATCCATCTTCTTTGCCGTCTTTTTTGCCCTGGTGATGCGGTCGATCCAACTGGGCTCATATGACCATATGTACAAAAATGCCATCGAATCCTACTCGGGATATATACAGATACAACACCCGGATTTCTGGGATGAAAAAACAGTGGATAATACTTTCTCCTTCGAGCCCGAAATGGAACAACAGGCCCTGGCCGATGAAAATGTAAGCGCTACAATTCCTCGTTTTGAATCCTTTGCCCTGGCCTCCAATGGCCCGCGAACCAAGGGAGTTCTGGTTATGGGTGTGGATCCGGAAAAGGAAAAACACCTCTCGAAGGTAAGTGATAAAATGGTCAAATACCGTCTCACGCCCGAAGTGCTTGAGAAGATTGGTCAGAATCCTGATCTCCCTCAAAAAATAAAAGAGCTGGCAGTGCTCTTCGAAAATAGTGCCTATACCCACTCCTCCAGGCTTCAACTGGACCTGGGAATAAAAGACAAGGAGGCTTCCCAGTGGATGCCTTTGATAGAAAAATATGCTTCATACGATAATGGAAGCATCAATATGGGTGAGCCGGGAGTCTGGTTGGGCGATAAACTTGCCAGTTACATGGAGCTTGGAATCGGCGATACCATTGTTCTGATCGGTCAGGGTTACCACGCCTCTACGGCAGCCGGTAAATATGAAATCAAGGGAATTGTTAAAATCCCTCTGCCCGATATGGACAATAAGATTGTTTACCTGCCACTTGATGTGTGCCAGGAACTTTATAATGCGGAAAATAATATCACATCCCTGGCACTGGCCGTTGACAACAACAAGGACAAAGCCATTGCAGAGACAGTAAGAAGACTGAATAGCAACTTATATGGTCAGCATCGAATCATGGAATGGAGGGAGATGAACGAGGTGATGGTCTCTCAGATGGATGCCGATGATAAGAGCGGACAGATCATGCTTGGGATCCTCTACATGGTCATTGCTTTTGGGGTGTTTGGAACTGTGCTGATGCTCACTGCCGAGAGGAAAAGGGAATTCGGAGTACTTGTGGCCATTGGGATGCAGAAGAAAAAACTATCGTCGATCATGACCATGGAAATGCTACTGATCGGATTAATGGGAGTGCTGGCCGGATCTGCTGTTGCGACCCTTGTAATTCTCTACGGAGTAGACCACCCGATTATATTTAAGGGAGAGATGGCCCTCATGTTTGAAGAATATGGGATGGAACCCAAAATGGCATTCTGGGGCATCGACCGCTATTATATCTCCCAAATCATTATTGTACTGGCCATGGTTCTCATGGCCATAGGCTATCCCATCAGAAAGATCATTGGGATTAAAAGTTGTTAACGCTTTAAGGGCATAAAATAGAAATGATGATCTGGAAAACAGCTTGGAAAAACGTCTGGCGAAACAAAGTCCGAAGCCTCGTAGTGATTATCTCAGTCACCATCGGAATCTTCGGAGGCATCTTCGCCGTGGCTGTGATGAACGGGGCCATTGCACAACGCGTTGATGCTGCCCTGAATGATGAAATTGCACACATACATATCAATGATCCCGACTTCAGAGACAATTATGACATCCAGCTCACCATTGATAATCCCGAGCAGGTACTGAGCATTATTGAGAAAACAAAAGGGGTGGAAGCAGTAACAAGTCGCACCCTCATTACCGGGATGGCCAATACGGCAAGCAAAAGTGCAGGTGTACAGATCCAGGGAATCGATCCGGAGGGAGAAAAGGAGGTATTTCGCCTTTATGAAACCACCATCCCGGGAACGGGCGACTTTTTCGAAACCGAAAGCAGGTACCTCCAGGCATATATTGGTCAGGAACTGGCCAAAGAGCTGAATATTATCCGTTTCATCATCGAGGATGAGGATCTTGAAAACCTTGCGGCAATGGAGGTCCCCGAAGAAATTATTATAAAGCTTCGTCCATTTTCCGGAGAAAGGTTTAAAAGTGAAAAAGCATTTAAAAAGGAGCTGAAAAGCATTTACTATGCCTGAAAGAACAACGCAGGTGGGGTCGCATGATCCTGGCTGAGGCCTGGTCATTCAGGGCACGTTCCAAAATGACCCTCACCTTCCTGGACAAAAACCAGGTTCAGACCGGGGCTGTCTTCCGGATCGCCGGGATATACGACATAAAAAATTCAATGTTCGAAATGAGCCAGGTCCTGGTCAGAAACAGTGACCTGATATCCCTGACAGGCATGGCACCGGGCGAATGTCACCAGATGATCATCAGGCTCAATGATCCCCAGGCAAGCAAAGAAGTGGCTGATGTATTAAAAGAAGAGCTGCCGGGGCTGGAAGTAATGCATTGGAAGGAAATTCAGCCCGACCTGGCCATGATGACCGATATGGTACAACAGTTCTATGCAATTTTTATGGTCATTATCCTGGCAGCCCTTGCCTTCGGCATTGTCAATACCATGTTGATGGTGGTATTGGAAAGAACCAAAGAACTGGGCATGCTCACTGCCATTGGCATGAATAAAAAACGGGTATTTAAAATGATTATGCTGGAGTCGGTCTTTCTTTCCCTGGTTGGCGGAGTGGCAGGAATGTTCATCAGTGAAGTGATCATCGGGCTGAGTTCCAGAAAGGGAATTAATTTTGCCTCCTATGCCGAAGGACTTGAAGCCATGGGATTTACCGCTCATATTTATCCGGTTATTTCCCTGTCATTCTCAATCATGGTTGCGGTATTGATTGTTTTAACCGGAATTCTGTCGTCCATTTATCCCGCACTGAAAGCCCTCCGTCTGGATCCATCGGAAGCGCTGAGAACAGAATAGGTTAATGGTTAATAAGTTAGAAGTTAGAAGTTAGAAGTTAGAAGTTAGCGAGTTAATAGTTAGTTGAAAGTCAAAAGATAAAAAGAGATGAAAGTACTAGAGCTTAAAAATGTACATAAAATATACAACAGTTCCGAAGTTAAGGTCCATGCTGTAAACGGAGTTTCCCTGGATTTTGAAAAGGGTGAATTTGCCGCTATAGTGGGACCGTCGGGGTCGGGAAAAACCACCCTGTTGAATATGATCGGGGGACTGGATAATCCCACCTCGGGAGAGATCAGGGTTGATCAGACTAACCTGGCCGGACTAAAATCTTCGGCCCTCATCGATTTCCGAATGCGAAATATTGGTTTTGTGTTTCAGTCCTACAACCTGATCCCGGTTTTAACAGCCAAGGAGAATGTGGAGTTTATCATGAGTCTTCAGAAATGGGATAAGAAGAAACGCGATGCGCGAACCCTGGAGTTGCTGAAGGCTGTTGGTTTGGAAGAGCGGGTGAACAGCAGGCCCTCAAAGTTATCCGGTGGACAGCAACAAAGGGTAGCTGTTGCCAGGGCCCTGGCCTCCAAGCCTAAATTTGTGCTGGCTGACGAACCCACTGCCAACCTGGATTCCAAATCCACCGAAACCCTGCTGGATATTATGGAGGAGCTAAATCGAAATGAAGGAATTACCTTTATCTTCTCCACCCATGATGCCAGGGTGGTTAAAAAGGCCCGCCGTGTGATTACGGTTGAAGACGGCCAGGTAATCTCCGATGAAAGAAAAAACTGAAAATCTCTTGAAAAAATATCTACTCCTTCTGCCCTTCCTTTTTTTGGGAACGGTTTTTCTGAATGCCCAGAAAAAATTTACCACGGTGGGTTACCTTTCCGATCTGCAGGCCTTCTATAAAATCGATGACACCTGGTTATGGGAGAATACTTTTATGGACAGATTCAATTTTAACTATTATCCAAGCTCCTGGCTGACTGCCAATATGCAGTTTCGCAGCAGGATAATCACAGGCCAGACACTCACCACAATTCCCGGTTACACGGAAGCGCTTGGACAGGATCCGGGCTGGCTGGACATGACATTATTAAGGAGTGGAAATCTTGGCTCTTCTTCGGGTTGGGCCACCACCACGACCCTGGACCGCCTGTGGCTACAATTCTCCTTTGATAAGCTGGAGATCACACTGGGCAGGCAGCGTATTAACTGGGCTCAAACCCTGGTCTGGAATCCAAATGACATTTTTAACTCCTATTCCTATTTCGAGGTGGATTATCCCGAACGGCCCGGAAGTGATGCCGTGCGTTTCCAGTACTACACCGGTGATGCATCCACCATCGAACTGGCAGCCAAAATCGATAGTGCGAACCGGGTCACAGCTGCCGCTTATTACCGCTTCAATACCCTGGGATTTGATATTCAGTTTTTAGGTGGGCTGTACCAACAGGAAGACCTGGTTCTGGGAACAGGCTGGAGCGGGAACCTCGGACCCACCTCCTTCCGGGGTGAGATGAGTTATTTTCGGGATCTTGAGCGCTTTGTGGATACCACGGGCTACCTTCTGGCCTCCATGGGCTTTGATTACACCTTCTCCAACTCTCTGATGTTACAATTCGAGGGTATATACTCGGGCTTTGCAAAAGAGATGGATCCCGCCAATTTTCTTCAGTTTTATGCCGGAAACCTTGATGTAAAACACCTGGCCTTTACAGAGTGGTCATTCCTGGGAAACATCTCCTACCCAATCACACCTTTATTCACCGGAAGTTTTGCTGCCATATGGTACCCGGAACTAAAAGGAGCCTACCTGGGACCCGCCTTTGACCTCTCCATTCTGGACAACCTGGTACTCTCACTGATGCTTCAGTACTTCACATTTGAGTATACTGACCCCCTCGGAGCCATATCCAGGGAAAGCAATACCTTCGCATTTTTGCGTTTAAAGTGGAATTTTTAATCTTTCACACCCGGGTTTCTGACTTTAGGCAAATTGTTAAAAACTCTCCCGCACTCACATTCCATTTTACTATTAATTAGTAAGTGTCAACACCTTAGAAAATAATGTGTCATGGAATATATAAGTCAGGGGCAGCTAATTGCAAAGCCGGATTATAATAATTACAAGTGGGAAAACCGAGTGGTTCTCATCACCGAAGATGAAGAGGTTAATTTTTATTACCTGAAAACCATCTTTAAGAAAACTGAAGCAAAGATTCTCCGGGCTAAAAATGGCAAGGAGGCCGTTGATCTGATCAGGGACCATGGTGGAGCTATAGACCTTGTGCTTATGGACCTGAACATGCCGGTAATGGATGGATATGAGGCCATGAAAATCATCAAGTCACAACATCCCGAAATACCGATTATCGCACAAACAGCTTATACCCTTTCTGAGGATCGCAATAAGTGCCTGAAGGCAGGTTTCAACGATTACATCTCTAAACCCATTAACCGCGTTGCCCTTTTCAGGCTGGTCAAGGAAAATCTCTCATGAGGGCTGTTATTCAGCGGGCTTCCAATGCCCACCTGACCATCAACGGGGAAACCAAACATTCCATGGGCCCCGGACTGGTCATCCTGCTGGGTATAGAGGCCTCTGATGAAGAATCCGACATCCAGTGGTTAAGCGGGAAGATCAGCAGGCTGAGAATCTTCAATGATCATAATGGGGTAATGAACCTTTCAGTAAAGGAAGAGGGCGGCGATGTGATGATCATTAGTCAGTTTACCCTTCATGCCAGTACCCGTAAAGGGAACCGCCCCTCTTATATTAAAGCCGCAAATCCCGACAAAGCCATCCCTTTGTATGAAAAATTTATCCTTCAAATGGAATCCGACCTTGACAAAAAAGTGCTTTGTGGAGAATTCGGGGCAAATATGCAGGTGAATCTTTGCAATGACGGACCGGTAACCATTCTTATTGACACTAAAAACAAAGAGTGATGACAATTCAGGAAGCTCAGTCTAAAGTTGACCAGTGGATCCGGAAATATGGAGTCCGCTACTTTAACGAACTCACCAACATGGCCATTCTCACAGAGGAGGTTGGTGAGGTGGCCCGTATCATGGCCAGGGATTATGGGGAACAATCCGCAGGCTCGGCCACCGTGGGGAAGATCGCTCTGGCCGACGAGCTGGCCGATGTGATGTTTGTCCTGATCTGCATTGCCAATCAGACTGGCATCGATATGGAAGATGCTTTTCTGAAAAATCTGAGCAAAAAAAGCACCAGGGATTTTGACCGTCATCAACAAAATGATAAATTGAGCTAACGAACTTCCCCCGTATGAAGATCTTTAGCGACTTTAATATGACTGTCGATCCCGACAAAGTCAATTCCCTCCTTGAAAAAATCAGGGCAAATCTCCCTTCCACGGGCGATAAAGAGCTTTTAAAAAAGCTATTCAGCTTTATCGATCTAACCACCCTGAGTGAAAGAGACAATATTGATAACGTCACCCATCTGTGCGAGAAGGTGAACATGCTCAACGATGCCTACCCCTCCATGCCTCCGGTGGCAGCAATTTGCATCTACCCGGAGTTGGTGCAGGTTGTGAAGGAGCACCTGATTAACCCCCTGGTAAATATTGCCTCTGTTGGAGGCGGTTTCCCGGCATCTCAAACTTTCACCAATATTAAGGTGATGGAAATCGAGCAGGCCATTGGCCAGGGAGCTGATGAAATAGACATTGTGCTTCCCATTGGAAAATTTCTTATGGAGGACTTTGAGTACGTGGAGTACGAAATCCAGGTAATCAAGGAACGCATCCGTGATGTACACCTGAAGGTGATCCTGGAAACCGGAAGCCTGAAAGATTTCTCCCTGATCAGAAAGGCCTCATTTCTGGCCATTAGCTCAGGAGCCGATTTTATTAAAACATCCACCGGGAAAATACCAGTGGGTGCCACACCTGAGGCAATGGTTATCATGTGTACGGTCATAAATGAGTATTATAACAAGACCGGAAAGAAGATCGGGATTAAACCTGCGGGAGGTATTTCAGACGCTGAAACAGCCATTCTGTATTATTCCATCGTCAGAGAAATTCTGGGGGAAGACTGGTTGAATTCAGAAAGGTTCAGAATAGGTGCCAGCCGCCTCGCAAACAATCTAATGTCCCTTATTTTTGACCAAGGGCCCGATTTTGTTTATTTTTAGACATACAACCTAGGACAAAATACCCTATATTTGTCCAGAGCGGTTCCGATAACATTCCATTCTCATAGAGACGGGTTGAATTCCATGGCTTTTTTTCTTCAATATCGGGCCGCTTTTTTTATTCCCCTAATTTACAAGACGATAGTGTAGAAAATCCAGCATCAGCGGGATGTCTTTTTCATTGATACCATTGCTGATCAGCAGAGCACGGTCCTCCTCCATGGTCCTCAGAAATCCTTCCATTCCAAATTTCAGATCCCTGAGAGACTGAATGTAAAGCTCAATGGCCTCTCTTTTCTTTCCCTGTGCCCATAGAACATGCCCATAATTGATATAGTCATAGTGTCCCGGCTTTAGTTCAAATACCTGTTGAAAGTATTTCTCCGATTTATCCAGCTCACCCAGGGCAAAATAACACCAGGCAATGGGGCGCAGAATATTTTGATTTCCGGGATTCAGATACTCGATCTTGAAATAGTGCTTCAGGGCTGTCTGGTACTCTCCCAGTTTGAGCTGACAATACCCGGTAAGCGATTCAATGGTGGTATCATCGGGCTGAAGTATGGCAGCCTGCCCATACACCTCAAGGGCAGCTTTATAATCATTCTCTTTCCGGTGGCAAATACCAAGGTTCTTGAGGGTCCAGAGATTTTGCTCACTTGTGAATGAAATCCTGGAATAGTAAGCAATGGCTTTCCTGAAATTTCCAAGCTTCTGATATGAATATCCAGCCTTTTCCAGTAACTCCCGATCATTGGGCTCTGCCTTTAACAACATCTTGAATATGTCAAGGGCCTCTTCAAAGTGCTCCTTCTCAAAAAGAAACTCAGCTATATTCCCGGTGATAGATTGGTCTTCGGCAATTTCCCTGAAGAAATAGGACCGATACAGATCCAGCTTTGCGTCGAAGACATCTTCAAACTCGTTTTTAAAGGGCGATATCTTAAAAAAGCGGTAAAGATCCTGGATATACTGAATATAAACTGTTCTCCTTGTAAAGTCGCCCGAAGTAAGTTTTTCATCGGCCAGCATCTCCTGCATACCTTCCATCTCCATTAAAAAAGCGGTGGAAAGCATTTTCTTTTGCTCCGGGGGAAGGTATTTCAAATTCAGAATAAAACTGTATTTATCACTGTTGCACAGAAAGGGAGTCTTTTTTAATCCGTCGATGAAAATATCAGGATCAAAATCATCGCTTCGATCCGCATAAATTTCAGATAAATCTGAATTATCCTTGTGAAAGGGAACCAACCAGTTGGTAAGCTCAGTGAAGAAAGGAAATTGTTTAAGGTGGGCAAAAGTGGTCATGTACACATCCGAACCCTCCATCTGCAATTTCATAAACTCATCGACCTTTTTGTAAAGATCATCCGACTCGCTGAACATGGATTCCCAATCGGGATTTCGCCCCCCCTCCAACATTTCGTCACTGATGTCGTCCATTTTCAGTTTATCCTCAAGTTTGGGCCTCAACTTAGCCATCTCAGGCATCAGATCCTCTTGTAATTTCCTGCCAATTTCCAAAGTATCGCGGGTCCGGATCAATTGAAGAGCAATCTTCTCAAAACTCTGTTCAAAATTTAAGTCATCCTTCAGCAGCTTCAGTCTGTTAATGATGTTCGGATAAAACTCGATACGATCATCGTACCTGTATAACATAATCACCAGCGCTACAGTAGCTCTGGCTGCCACTTCCTGGTCCTCCTCTTCGGCAAAATCGATGAGTCGCTGTACTTTTTTCTCATCCCAGTACCTGAGTCCGGACAGTAATATACCACTGATGTAAAGGGCTTTTTCATACCAGAGAAATTCCCGGCACGAAAGGATTGCTGATGAAAGGCTGTTTTCAGCTTCGTTATAGGTGTTGCTTAACCAGAGATGCCTGAAAATCTCCATGGATAATTCTTTCCTTCGGGCCTCATTGGCACCCGGGCTAAGCCTCTTATCATCGATGATTTCATCCAGCTCCCGCTTGAAGGAAAGGTCGTCCATGGTCTCTATCACCTTTTTACCGGTAAGCTCCTGTTTTCTGTCCAGCTCCTTCTTCAGAATATAGGTATGCCAGTTGGAGTGCTTTTCCATAAGATAATCCCTTACGCGATCTGCGAGCTCCAGTATGGATGTAAGTAATTTATGATAGACCTTATCCCTTTCGGGATCCTGAACACCTTCAAGCATATAATTCAGCATTTGCTCATAAGTGTGTGCAAGGTGCTCCTGCTGAATAAAAAAATCGCTGAAACCCGATTCACCTACCAGGTCGTTAAGCACATCAAGTGCATCTTTAACCCGTCGGGCTGCCACAAGAAAACATAGTCGCTTATAGCGGGTATTTATCTGAGGGACATTGATCATTCTATCTCGGTTTCAGGAAACTGTCCAATAATCAAGCCAATCGACTGAAGCGGACAGAATGGCAGAATCATCAGTAGGTCAGCACATGGTAACCACTTTTGAGATAAGATGTAAGTGGAACACCCATTCCTTTCACATCAATACCCAGGGCCTTTAGCTCCTCAGTTACGCCAAAACCATTGGAACAGGCAATACAAGCTTCAAGAATCACTCCATCGCTTATCATTGCCTTAACTTTTTCCTGAAGGGCCTCATCCCCGGCCAATAGTTTTGAGGAGGAACCCCAAACAATGAGCACAACTTCATCAAACCACCCATTTTTTTTAGCTGCATGGGTATACATCAGGCAGGACTTCTCCGCCACATCCCGGTCGCCCGAAACCCATAACACCGCCAGTTTATCTGATTTTTCTTCCATACTTTGTGCATTAACTTCGGCCGCAAGGACCAATATCAACATACAAGATAGCACAATCCATCTCAAGATCTTCATGATCATCAGCTTATTAATGTAAGGCTAAAGGTAGGCTAAAGGATTACTTTTTCCGCACCAGGGGATATACCACAAAGGTATATACCCAGCAACCTGCGCAGAAATTCAATCCGCACTCAAGGAAAGAGAAAAGTACGAGAGTCGATCCTGTGATAAGAGCCAGGAGTGGTAAATTCAGCAATGCTGCTGCCGTGGTGAGCGTGGTAAGTAAAAAACCAACCCTTGCAGCGAACATCTTCGGAGCCTTATCAATCCATACCGGCTCCGTTCCAATTACCTTCACAAAAAGATGGGCCAGGAAACTAAGCGGACTGTATTTCAGCCGGGTAAATGCCCTGATGTAAAAATCAAGCATTAATATACCAGGGAAAACCGGATTATTGGTCATAAAAAACAGCCCCATAATGGTTAATGTACCAAAGGCGGTGGTCCGTACCCTGTTCTCATCCACTCTTTCCGTGGAAATCGGGCAAACCAGTTGATTTAATTTTGCCATCTTCTTCCTCCATTATATTGTTCTGCTTTATTAGACGCTTGATGCTGGCAGCCTTACATCTCAATTGAAGGGCAAAGGTAGACCCGCGCCCCCAAGTTACGACTCTGCTGTCCTTTTTTAGGATCTTTTTAACAGAATCTGTGTTGTAATCATTTAGCTTTGCTTTCGCAAATTTCTTATCACTGACCTTTGATTTACACTGCGCTGAATATTGAAAAAACGGCCATTATATCCCGACCAGGCTGATCTCCTGGGCCATCTTTCCGGCAATGGGGAAGAACTTGATGAACACACCCTTGATCTGTACACAGATCTAACTGGAAAGTGCCGGAAGATCATGGTGCCACAGGGAGGATTTGTGCACATGGATGCCCTGCCAGCCATGGGGCCAGAGGAAATTGCCGTTCCGGGAACAGTTTCCATACCGGTAAAACCATTGTGAAAATGCTCAGGGGGGCCGAACAGTATGTCTTCTTTATGGCCACAGTCGGTCCCGGACCAGAAAAAATGGCCAAAGCCCTGATAGCGGAGGGTCAATACCTTGAAGGCTTATATTGTGGACCTGATTGCTTCATCCCTTGGCAGAAGCAGCTGCACAATTCTTCACGATCATCTCAGAGAGCTGGGCTGCCTCGAAAGGTATAAAATCACCAACCGCTACAGTCCGGGTTATTGCGGCTGGAAAGTCGATGAACAGCAAAAGCTTTTCAGTCTCTTCCCGGAAGGAAGTTGCGGAATCACCCTGTCGGAATCATCCCTCATGTCTCCCATCAAATCGGTGAGTGGTGTGGTGGGCGCAGGACCAGAGGTAGCTTCCGGGACTATACCTGTGAGCTATGCTCCATGAAAGATTGCAGCTTTAGGAAAACGAGGCATACTAAAGCTTAAACTTTCTTATCAGCCGGCTTTCGAGATGGAATCGTACAGCGGATTTATTTCGAAATATTGAGCTGCGTCATTGGCTGAAAGCCATTTCTGAAGCTTTGCCACTATTTCCCTTGTTTGATTGACATTCGATTCAGCAAGATTTATGCTCTCTCCGGGATCCTCCTCCAGGTTATACAGCTCCAATCCGCTGTCCTCATAATAGTAATGAAGCTTCCATGGGAGCTTCAATAATGACCGATCCGGGTCGCGTTCTGAAAAGAGGATCGCGACCATCATCATTACCAGGGCTATAGGCCTGAAGGTAGACAGGAAAATGAAAATATAGTGAACGGGCAGGGGGAATTTTTCCCTCCGCAAGCAGGGGCCATAAAGAAATCCCATCGAGCTCCAAAACCTTCTTTTCCATTTGTAAATCAACCCCGGTACTTTTTTGGACCATATCAAGGATGGTGGGATAGAAATCCAGGTTGATTACCGGCAATTGTCAACTATCGCCGGCTTGATCCTTTTTGGGAAACTGAATATTAAGGGAACCCTGATCCCACCTTCATAATAAGAACCTTTGCCTGCCCTGAGCGGATCCTGGCAGGAAACCTTACGGATTCCCCCATTATCTGAGGTAAAAATCACAAGGGTATTCTCTCTCAGATCAAGTAAGTTTAATTCTTTTATTATCATCCAATACACCGGTCCAGATTCTCAACCATGCCAGCATAAGTCGGCCTTGCCTGGCAAGCGATCCCGCCCTTATCCAGGTATTTTTGTTCCAGGGCTCGTTTAGCCTGAATGGGAGTGTGCACAGCATAGTAGGGCAGGTAAAGAAAAAAAGGCTTATCCCTGTGACGCCTTATAAACTCCGTGGCTTCCTAGTCAATCTATCGGTGAGGTATTCTCCTTCAGGAGCAGGAAGCTCGGGTTGCCTGTAAGGAGCAAAATAGCTCCCGGGATGTCCCCATCTTCCCCCTCCAATATTTTCACTCATACCCTGACTGAGCGGATCATCTCCCAGATGCCATTTTCCGATGTTGCCGGTGGTATATCCCAGCTCCTGCAAAGTTTCAGCAAGGGTTTTGAACTCTGGGCAAGTACGCTGTTGTTCTTTGCAGGTATAATCCTGCGTGTCTCAGCTGCTCCCCCTTTCGCAGAACCCACAGTATAAATGCCATGGGCCGGGGTATACCTTCCACTCATCAGACAGGCACGGCTGGGAGCACAATTGGCGGCTGCCGAATAAGCCTGCATAAATACCCTGGCTTTCGGAAGCCAGTTTATCAATATTGGGAGTTTCATAATAATCGGATCCCATGAAACCCAGATCCCTCCATCCCATGTCATCGGCCACAATCATTATGATATTAGGGAGCTGCCTTTCCACACGCCCACAGGAAAGCAGGGTGAAAATAACAAAGACCAGGGTAAGTGTGATGGGCTTCTTATTCATTGTACTTATTGACTTTTTCTACCAAAATTAAAGCGCTCAGAAGGAACCCGTGCTTCCATCATGGCTTTTTCGAACTTCTCCACAAGGTCGGGATGCGCGGCTGCCACATTGTGTTCTTCCTTTGGATCCTCTTCCAGATTGTATAATTCAAGAGCAGCCGATGGATTTTTTCCCACCCCAAGCCTCACGGCCTTCCAGGGATCCATCAGCATGGCCTGTTTTCCACCCTGTTCGTGAAATTCCCAGTAAAGAAAATCATGTTTGGCCTGCTCACCCCCGTAAAGTTCGGGAAGAAAAGAAAGCCCGTCGCCCACGGGGGCTTCAGTTCCGCTGAGCTCTGCCATGGTCGGGAATACATCCCAGAATGCAGAAATGTGCTCTGAAGTCCTGTTTCCTTTTATGGTACCCGGCCAGCTCACAATCATAGGTACCCTCACCCCTCCTTCGTATAAATCCCTTTTCACTCCCCTCAAACCGCCGTTGCTGTTAAAAAAATCCGGATCAGCTCCTCCCTCCATGTGAGGGCCGTTGTCACTGGTAAAAATAATCAGGGTCTTCTCCTCTATTCCAAGCTCCTCAAGAGTGGCTATAATCTCTCCCACATAGGCATCCATGCGATGTACCATGGATGCAAAGGTGGCCCGGGGATTTTCCTGGCTGCAATACATGGGAATCACAAGTCCGGGACCATAATCCGATCCCGATCGTGAAGGATATGGCTCTTCGGGATAACGGCCGAGGTAGCTTTTGAAAACCTCATCGTCAGGAACGATCAACTCGGCATGAGGTAATACAAAGGGCACATAGGCAAAAAAAGTGCTGTCCTTATGCTGCCTGATAAACTGGAGGGTTTTCTCCTGGATGAGATCAGGTGCATAGGTGACGGCTTGGGTCCAGTCGTTGCCTTCCAGAAATACTTTCCTGTCATCCTCCCACAGGTATTCGGGATAATAACGATGGGCAAATCGTTGACAATTGTAGCCAAAGAAGGTGTCAAAACCCTGCTCGAGGGGATCACCCTCCGATCCTGGAAATCCCAGGCCCCATTTTCCAAAAGCTCCGGTGACATAACCGGCCGACTGAAGCATCTCAGCCAGGGTAAAACTGGACGCTGGCAGCGGACTCTGACCTTCCGGTTTTACCTCCTGATTGCCCCTGATGGGTGTATGCCCGGTGTGCAGCCCGGTCATTAACACCGAACGGGATGGGGCGCAAACCGTTGATCCCGAATAGTGCCTGGTGAACCGAAGCCCTTCCAGGGCCAGTTTATCAAGGTTGGGTGTGGAGAACCTTTCCTGGCCGTAAGATCCAAGATCCCCATAGCCCAGATCATCGGCAAGAATATAGATAATATTGGGATGCTCCTCCTCTGTTCCAGAGTTCTTTCCGGCTCCACAGCCGGTCAGAATCAGACCTGCAAAAAGGGCTATGAATATCCAGGATCCAGTATGCATAATATGAAGTTTTAAAAAGACCAAGATAATACATAGCACAAAATCCATTTCCATTTGTTATGAGTATTTAGTCCAAAATAATGATAATGATGAACGTAGAAGTTGAAAAATCGGTTTTTGTGGTTGACCAGGTCAGGCACCTCACGGAATCCACATATGTGTTGAGATTTTCGAGAAACGAAATGAATTTTAACCCGGACAGCACCTGCTCCTGGGCCTGCCCGGAGCAAAGGAATTCAGGGAGTACTCCATTTACAGTGGAATTCATGAGGATTTCCTCGAGGTTCTTATTAAGGAAGTGGATGATGGATTGGTGAGCAGACAACTGAAAAGTATTAAAAGGGGAGATGAGATTCAGGTCAGGGGTCCCCGTGGGTTTTTTCTCACAAATGCAGTACAGGCCGATCCCGGAAAGCTCCTGTTTATTTCCAGTGGAACAGGTCTGGCACCCTTTCACAGCTTTGTGAAATCCTACCCGGACAGTGATTACAGCATAGTTCACGGCGTCAGAAATATCAGCGAAGCCTACGAACTGGAAGATTACAAACGGGATGAGTTTACCGTATGCACATCCAGGGGAGAGCAGGGTGATTTTCCAGGTAGGCTAACCGACTATCTTCTGCAAAATGATCTTAATCCTGAGGCAAGGGTCTTCCTCTGTGGCAACAGTAACATGATTTTTGATGCCATGGACATCCTTCATGCCAGGGGTATTCCACAGAAACAGATATTTACGGAAGTCTATTTCTAGATTTCTTAGCTTTGCAGCTATGAAAACCGTTTCATTTAAAACCCTGGGGTGCCGGCTGAACCAGTACGAAACCGATGCGCTGGTCACCCAGTTTCACCAGGCAGGTTACAAGGTGGTGGATTTTTCCAATCCCGCAGATATAACAGTGATCAATACCTGCACCGTTACCAACCAGAGTGACCAGAAGTCCAGGAATACCATTAACCACGCAGCCCGTAAGAACCAGAACGGACTGGTGGTGGTAACTGGTTGTATGGCCAACAACCATAAGGAACAACTTGAATCAAACCAGCAGGTAACCTACGTGGTTGACAATGAAAGGAAGAGTCAGATTGTCCCCCTGATTGATGCCCACTTTAAGGGAGAGATGGTGCATCCTGATTCATTTTCAAGGGATGTTTTTGGCTTTGAAACCGTGGATCAGAGTCTGCATACAAGAACTGCAATAAAAGTCCAGGATGGATGCGACAATTTCTGTACCTATTGCATTGTTCCCTCGGTAAGGGGAAAGGCCGTAAGCCGCCCCATAGACCAGATCCTGGACAATGTGAGCCGGGTGATTGATAACGGATTTAAGGAAATTGTAATCACCGGGGTAAATATCGGGCGTTATGACTATGAGGGCCTGAAACTGGAAGCTGCCCTGGAAAAAATTCTTGAGCTTCCGGGTGACTTCCGGGTGAGGATTTCTTCCCTGGAGCCGGATGGTTTCGGACCCGAGTTCCACCGCCTCTTTGAACACCCGAAGATGACACCTCATATGCACCTTTGCATACAGAGCGGATCGGACCCGATTTTATTGAAAATGAGACGCATGTATACAGTGAAATCCTTTATGGACATTGTGGAAAAATTCAGGTCCGCCATTCCTGATTTTAATTTCACCACCGATGTGATCGTGGGTTTCCCGGGTGAAAGCGAGCATGATTTTCAACTTACCCTGGACCTGGTAAAAAAAGCACAATTCAGCCATGTTCATACCTTCCGCTACTCCAGGCGCAAAGGCACCAGGGCCGACCGGATGGAAGACCAGATGAAGGAAAGGATTAAGCAGGAAAGAAGTGAGATGATCAGGAAACTAACGGAAGAGACACGCCTGGCCTACATGCAATCCATGCTTGGAAAACAGCAGCGGGTTCTTGTTGAAAGGGTGGATGAGAGGGGAGTGGCCCGGGGTTACGGAGAACACTATCTGCCTGTAACTTTTACCACCGAAAAGACCACCCGGAACTGGTTTGCAGATGTTAAACTCTCGGGGCTTGAAAAGGGTGATTCACCCACAATGATCGCCACCCTTCTTTAAAAAAGCTGGTACATGAACAAGGGCGGAACATCTTCAGCTTGTGATTGATACTCAGCCTGGCTTAAGAATATTCTGTGGGACGCATGTCTACTCGCATCCCAAGAACAGAAGCATACTTCCGTTGGAGATCTCTGGTGTCTAAACCCTCGGAAGCGGTAAAATAAATGCTCACTTTTTGTCCGTCGACCATCAGTTCAGCATCCCTGATACTTATATCAATCCCCTGCTCAGCCGCAATTTCCCTTGCCTTTAGCAATACGGTGTACTCTGTTTTTTTAGCATTAAGCCACTTTTCAAGGTCCTGAAGTGTGGCCTTTCGGACTACCCTTTCCACGGAGGATTGATCCATCCCTGAATCAGAAAATTTATTACCTGCTTTTTTCCCTGTCAGGACTACGGTCCCAAGATCATAGCCATCACCTGACTCCACAATTACGCGATCATCCTTTGCAAGCTCCAGAGCTCCCATATTTCTGAAAAAAGCCTTTCGGCCATTTTTAAACCTCAGCTCCACAAGCTCTGGTTCAAGGGAAAGATGATTGAGACTATTTTTTAGATCAAAAGTGGGAAGCGGGGCGCTGCCGACAGGGCGCTGTACAAGATGAATATGCTCCTCTGCCACAGACTCCTTATTCTTCCCGCAAGTACAATTCCCTCCACTACAACTCATGCTTATTCTTATTTAGACTAATTATACGATAGTGCAAAATAAGCTAAAATACGGGAGCTTTCAAAGTTTCAGACCATAGTAAAGGTGATCTGCATGCTCTTCGCCTATGATGGCAATTCCGGGCATGGAACCCCACAAGGCGAATCCAAATTTCTTTAAAAGGGCGATACTTCCGGGATTTTTATCCAGGAGGATGGCCACCAGTATGGTCAGATCGCAAGAGGGGGCAAGCTCCAGGGCATGTTCCATTAAACGGCTGCCCACACCCCTCCCCCGGCAATCCTTATGCACGTAATAACTCACCTCACCCACATGGGCAAGAGCCTGCCTGTCTGAACGATAGGGTCCCAGAGATAGCCAGCCGCTCAACTGTTCATCCTCCTCGGAAACATAAACCGGGTAACGATCCCCGGCATGAGCTGAAAACCAGGCCCGCCTGTAATCCATATCCACGGGAGAGAGGTGGGCGGTACAAAAACGCTGCTCCACAGCCTGATTATATATGGCGTTAATGGCAGCTAAATCTTCTTCTATTGCTGGCCGGATGATCATACCCAAAGATACATTTCAATTGACATAGATTAAACTTTTAAGCTTTTCAATGGTCTAAATATCTATCTTTGCGAATTATTTGCCCTTAACATCAGAAAATGAGAAAAATAGACAGGAGAATTGTCATCGTAGTCAGTGTAATTTTCATTATTGGCCTGGCTTATGGATTAATGAAATTTTTAGAAGCCCAGAAAGGAAGCCCCACCGGTTCGCCGCTCCGTTGAAGCGCGGAGATTTGTAAAATTTGAACCCGTCAGGTACACCAATATCCAGTCAGAAGTTTCAGAGACTGGGCGTCTTGCTTCCGTGGCAGAAGTGGATATCATAGCTGAAGCATCGGGGAGCATCGAGGCTGGAAAAGTAGCCCTGAAAAAAGGAGCCTCCTTCTCAAAAGGTGATGTGCTTTTTGTAGTCTACCCCGACGAAGCCATTCTCTCACTGAAAGCCCGGAAAAGCCAGTATCAGAATACCCTGGCTACCATTCTACCGGATATGAATATCGATTTCCCTGAAGCGGTGGATAGCTACAGAGCCTTTTTCAACTCCATCTCTGTTGATAAAGCGCTGCCCCCACTCCCGGAAATAAGCGATGATCAGCTGAAAATTTTTCTGGCAAGCCGAAATGTAATCAGTGAGTATTACAGCATACAAAGGGATGAATTGCAATTACAGCGTCGCACCGTTAGGGCCCCCTTTAACGGAACCTATAAGGAAGTTTACCTGGAGGCTGGCGCGTATACCAATACCGGCGGAAGAGTGGCCCGTGCCATCCGTACCGACGAAATGGAACTTGAGGTACCCCTGAAGCGGGTAGATGCAGCATGGATCAGGGTTGGAGATCCGGTTCTGGTTCAATCTGAAAAAAGAGCCCTGAGCTGGAAAGGGAAAGTAATCAGGATCAGCCCCTATGTGGATGAGGGTACACAATCCCAGGAAATATTTGTTCAAATTCCATTCGACAAAAGAAAGCCCCTTCTCGCGGGTGAGTACCTGAAGGCTACCTTCCCTGTAAGACCCATCCTGGGAGTCATGGAGATCCCCAGAAATTCAGTCTTTAACTCCAATGAGGTATTTGTCATTAAAAACAGCCGGCTTGCAAAGCGGCAGATCAATGTGATCAAAGAAAACGACCGTACCCTTATTTTCAACGGCCTCTCGGAGGGAGATTCAGTGGTGGTGCAACAACTGATCAATGTATCGGAAGGAACCATGGTCCAGATTGAAGGCGAAAATCCAGGAGCTAAGCCCCAGGGAAAACCCGGAGGTGACCAGGCAGCAGGATCTGACAAAAAAGAGGCGGGTGACAAAAGGAAATCCAGGAGCTGATCATGAGGAAAATAATCGAAAAATTTGTTGAGTTCCCGGTTTATGCCAACCTGCTTATTGCGGTGGTAATCCTTGCCGGCGGAGTGAGCATGCTCTCTTTGAAAAAATCCTTTTTCCCTGAAACAGAAAGCCGCTATCTTTCGGTTTCTGTATTTTACCCCGGTGCATCTCCCGGTGGAGATGGAAGAGGGCGTGACCACCCGGATTGAAGAGGCCGTAAGAGGCCTGATCGGAATCAAAGAGATCACTTCCACCTCCAGTGAAAACAGCTGCAGGGTCTCCATCGAAACCAACCGGCGAGTATCCCATCAATGAAATATTGCAGGAAGTAAAAAATGCAGTGGATGGAATCTCCTCCCTGCCATCGGCTGCCGAAAGACCCATCGTCTCCAAACAGTCGCTCCAGGGCAGGAGCCATGCGCCTGGAGCTTGTACCCTGGATGAACATGAAGTCGGTCTGATGGCGCTGAAGGAGTATGCTCAGCGCATTGAGGAGGATTTTCTGAACTCGGGTGTGATGAGCCAGATCGGCATCTCAGGATTTGCACAGACCTGAAATTTCTGTAGAGATCAAGGAAGAGGAGCTGCTTCGCTACAACATGACCTTTGACGAGATCGTAAGGGCCATCCAGAATAATAACCAGGATGTTTCGGGTGGTGAGATCAAATCGGAGGAGGAGGAGTACCTGATTCGATTGCGATCAAGGAGTGCCGATCCCAATAAAATCGGGAATATTATTTTAAAAGGTGAAAGCAATGGTGCTTTATCCACATCAGGGATGTGGCCGATGTAAAAATAAAATTTGCTGATTCTCCCGATAAGCGGTGGACCAACGGCAAACCCTCTGTCGCCATCAGCATCGAAAAATTGCCGGAAGAGGACCTGGATGAAATTACGGAGTATGCCCTTGCCTATATTGAGGAGTTCAACAGCCGTAACCAGGGGGTTGAGATCATCGTCTCCCGTGCCTATCTGGAGATCCTTCAAAGCCGGCTTGATCTGCTTACAAGGAATGGTTTACTGGGCCTTGTGCTGGTCATCATTGCCCTGTCCATGTTCCTGAATTTCAAGCTATCCCTATGGGTATAGCTGGGGTATTCCTTTCAGCTTTCTGGCCATGTTTATTGCGGCTCATTTTATAGGGATCACCATCAACCTGCAATCGCTTTTCGGCATGATCCTGGTGATCGGGATCCTGGTGGATGACGGGATTGTCATCGCAGAAAATATCTACCTCCACTTCGAAAAGGGTAAAAGCCCCATGCATGCTGCAGTGGATGGCACCATGGAGGTAGCTCCGGCGGTATTGACATCGGTGGCAACCACCATTGTTGCTTTTTCTCCCCTTCTCCTTCTGACAGGAACCCGGATGGAAATGATGTTTGATGTGGCTGTTGTGGTTGTTGCATCCCTCTTTTTCTCCCTCTTTGAAGCCTTCCTGGTATTGCCGGCTCACCTGGCCAGTGACAGGGTGCTGAACCGGAAAAGTCTTGAGGCCAAGAATAAGGGCCTGAAGAAGTACTTTGAAAAATTCATCACCTGGCTCAGGGACAATATTTACTCCCACTTCCTCAACTGGGTGGTCAGATGGCGCTATATTGCAGTGAGTATCCCCATAGCGCTTGTCCTGATCACAGCCGGCCTGTTCTTGGGTGGGCATATCAGAACCACCTTTTTCCCCATGGTGGATTTTGACTGCTTTCTCCCTGAATGTGGCTTTTACCCCGGGCGACGGGGAGAAACAGACCCTGGATTTCCTGGAGAAATTTGAAAAGGCAATCTGGGAGGTGAATGATGAAATTGGTGAAGAGCTTGGCCTGGATCATGACATCATTGAAAGAACCAGCAAAAGACTTGGCAGTGCCTTTGACGGACAGGAAAGAGGGGCACACGCAGGCAGCATCAATGTATACCCGGTGGACCTGGAAGGCTATCCGCTCTCGGGCAGAGACATCTCCACACGTGTAAACCAGAAGATCGGTCAGGTTCCGGAAGCCAGAAATTTACGGTGGCTGGCAGAAACCGCTGGGGATCACCAGTATCCATTGGTCTCATGTCAAAAACCTTCGTGAACTGGAGGAGGCCAAAGACTTTATGCTTGAGCGGCTGAGTGAGATGCCCCAGCTGAAAGATGTGAATGAAAATATCGCCCTGGGAAAGCAGGAAATCAGGCTGGATCTTAAACCCAGGGCCTATTTCCTTGGGCTTGATGAAGGCACCATTGCCCGCCAGGTCAGGCAGGGTTTTTATGGCGCCCAGGCACAACGTCTTCAGGTGGGAAGGGATGAACTCCGTGTCTGGGTTCGTTATCCCAAATCGGACCGGGTGACCCTGGGACAGCTGGAGAACATGAAAATCAAAACCGCTTCGGGTGAATATCCCCTTTCCGAGCTGGCCGATTACCATATGGAGCGCGGACCGGTGGCTATTAACCGCTTTAACGGATCACGGGAAATCAGGGTAGAGGCGGAAACCATCGATCCCCTGGCCTCGGTACCGGAAATCCTGCAACAGGTTGAACACGAAATTATGCCCGAGCTGGAGGCCCAGTTTGCCGGCATACGCTACATTTACCAGGGTCAACAGAAATACTCCAAGGAAGCCATGGGAAAGGCCGGGAAGTATTACCTCTTTGCCTTTGTGATTATGTTTTTTATCCTGGTGCTTCATTTTAAAAGTGTGCCCAAAGCCCTCATCATTATCCTGATGATACCCATCTCCCTGCTGGGAGTTGCCTGGGGGCATGGTCTGCACGGACAACCCCTTTCCATGATGAGTATGTGGGGGGCTGTGGCTCTGACAGGGGTCATCATCAACGATGCCATTGTTTACTTTGCCAAATTCGACGGACTGCTGCTGGAGGGAAAAACCGTGACCGAAGCCGTGAAGGAGGCTGGGAAAGTAAGATTGAGACCCATTATCCTCACCTCCATCACCACCTGCGTGGGCCTTTTCCCCATGCTGTTTGAAAAAAGTGTGCAGGCCCAGTTCCTCATCCCCATGGCCATTAGCCTGGCATACGGAGTGGCACTGGGAACCGTATTTATCCTGCTTGTTTTTCCCGGTGCTGATTATGCTGCTCAACGATTTCAGGGTATATACCCGCTTCTTATGGACAGGTGTCAAACCCACGCCAGAAGAGGTGGAAACTGCCATTATTCAAAACAAGAGGAAGGAGAGATTCGAAGGAAACAGGGGCAGATGGGCTAATGTTAATGCCCTTGAAATAATGAAAGATGAAGATGAAGAGAATAAATAATATCCTGTTAATACTCGCGGGAATCCTGATTTTCCAACAGGTTCCGGCCCAGGACATACTTAGCCTTTCCAGTGCACTGGAAAAGGCCCTGGCGAACAATTACGGACTGATCATCTCCCGTGCAAGCAATGAAATTGCAGGGATCAACAACAATCCGGGAACAGCCGGACGTTACCCGACCATTGGATTTGACGCTTCATAACAGCAACTTTTATGATATAAACTCTTCCAGCTACTCGGGTCGCTTTGCAGCAGCAGTTGGTCTAAACTGGGTGCTTTTTGACGGTATGCGCGTGAACATCACCCTGGATAAGCTGGAGAACATGGAAGCGCTCTCCGAGGGCAGATTGGGTGTTGAGATTGAAAGCACCATTGAGGAAGTAATCCTGGGATACTACCATGTATTATTGCAACAGGAACAGCTCAAGGTCCTTGAATCTGTAATGAAGCTTTCAGAAGATCGTTACGCTTATGAACTGGATCGAAAATCGCTGGGAGGATCAGTTACCTACAATGTCTTGCAGGCCCAGAATGTCTACCTCACCGACAAGGCAAACTACATGAATCAGGAAGTGGTCTTAAGAAACAGCATTAGAAACTTCAACTTTTTCCTTGGAGAGGAGCCCACATCAAGATGGACCTTTAGTGAACCCTTTGAAGCTGATACCACTGAGTATATTCTGGCCGACCTGCTGGCCAGGATGAAAGCCAGCAACCAGGTTCTGAAAAATCAATACACCAACCTTTTACTGATGGAGAATGAAACTTCACTGAAAAGGGCGAACTATTCACCCACCCTCACACTGGGTGCAGGAATGGAAATTGGTGAATCCTGGCCCAACACGGTTGGTCAGGCCCTCACCGGAAACCCGACAGCCTATGGGAATCTGAGGCTCGGTTTCGACATTTATAGTGCCGGCGTCAGGAAAAGATCAGTGGAGATCGCCCGCATCAATGAGGAAATCGCACAGATTGAGATCTCACAAATGGAGCACGCGCTTACCAATGAGTTATTCAACCTGGCCGATTACTACGGGGTCAGGGTGGAATTGCTGAATGTGGCCAATGAGAATATGGCTGCAGCCGAACTGAACCTCTCCATCTCTGAAGAAAAATATCGGACGGGGGTGATTAACTCCTTCAATTTCCGGGATGTTCAGTTAATCTACCTGAGCGCGGCCCTTAGGCGCCTCCAGTCCATTTACAACCTGATCGATTCCAGAACCAGACTGACCCGAATTACCGGGGGCTTCCTGGGAACACAGCAGGAATAGGGATAATAATTGTGTGCGATATCGTACAGCTCGTGTGCGAATTAGTGCACTTTACAGGGGATAACAAAACCCCCATCTGACTGATTTAGTGTTATTTAGTTTTGTTGGTAAGGCTTTTGAAGGCTGGTTTATGTAATAAACAGCCATTTTCCATGCTCCGACATTTCCTAACCATTGCCATCAGGAACACCCTGAAGCATCTGAATTATTCCCTGCTGAACATAGCAGGACTGGCCATCGGAATTGCCAGTTTTCTTTTCATCCTGATCTATGTCAGCGATGAATTGAAATACGACCGCTTTCATGAAGGCCATGAGCAGATCTATCGTATGAACCGGCTATACAATTCAAACGACATCAATGAAGATGCCGCCACCTGTTCTTTTCCCTTTGGTCCGGCCCTGGCCGAGGACTATCCCGACATGGTGAAGTCCATGGTCCGCTTCTTTGACTTCCAGGTATCTGAGCTTCTTTTTGAAAACCGTGAAGATAGCCTGCATATCATTAAGTTTAATGAGGAGTGGTTTTTCCTTGCCGATTCCAATGTATTTGAAATGTTCACCTTCCCCCTGCTTGAGGGGGATCCGCATACAGCCCTGGCAGAGCCCAATACAATTGTGCTTACAGAATCCACAGCGAAGAGATATTTTGGAGATGAACCGGCCATGGGTAAAACCCTGAATGTGGAGGAGGGACCAGGTATGGAGATCACCGGAATAATGAAAGATCTTCCTTCTCAGAGCCACTTTAAAATTGACATCCTGGGATCCATGTCCACCTTCAGACAAAGGGGAGGCGGTCATATGCCCGATACCTGGATATGGAATCCGTGCTGGACCTACATTAGCCTGCATGATCATATCACACCCGAACAGCTGGAAGCCCGCATGCCCGATTTTTACCTGGCCCATTACCCCGACTTCCAGGACCAGGACATTACCCTCTATCTTCAGGCCCTGACGGATATTCATCTGAATTCGCACCATGAATATGAGATGCATCCCAACGGAAAACTCTCCTATATTAAAATTCTCGGAGCAATTGGTCTGATCGTCCTGATCCTTGCCTGCATCAATTTTATGAACCTGGCAACGGCCAGCTCTGCGGGAAGGGGAAAGGAGATTGGAATGAAGAAGGTGATCGGAGCCCGAAAAAGATCCCTGGTCCTGCAGTTCCTCGGAGAAGCCATTATGCTTACTCTGATTGCCCTCCTTGCTGGCAGCCATAA
Source organism: uncultured Bacteroidota bacterium (assembly GCA_963713725.1). Lineage (GTDB taxonomy): Bacteria > Bacteroidota > Bacteroidia > Bacteroidales. Next base: position 71,173 of record CAVQMZ010000014.1, on the reverse strand, counting down.
TGGTGGAGCTTCTACTTCCCTCTTTTTAATAATTTCACCGGCAAAGAAATCGATACCGGGATAATTATTGAAACCCGGAAGCATCCTTCTGGGCCTTGGGCTCCTTTTTTTCGTTGGTCTGCTTTCGGGCTCCTACCCTGCCTTTTTCCTTTCCTCCCAGAACACCAGTCACCTGAAGGATACCCTTTCCTCGGGGGGAGGAAGAGGAGTGGCCAGAAAGGCCCTGGTTGTGGTTCAGTTCCTGATTTCCATTGCTCTTATTATTGGAACCATCAGCGCCTATAGCCAGTTAAATTATCTAAAGAATGCCGACCTGGGATTTAACAGGGACAATGTGATTTTACTTCCCACCAAATTTAACCTGGCCATGAATTTGATGCCTTTGCAGAGGATCTAAAGCAACATCCCGATATCATCAATGTAACGGGTATGGAGGATGTGCTTGGAGCCAACCACAATACCCGGAGTTTTACCATTGAAGGGATGTTTGAGGACAAGCCCTTCTGGTACCCGGCTTTTCTTGTCCGCTATGAGTTCATCGAAACCTTTGGCATTGAGGTAGTAGAAGGACGGGGATTCTCCAGGGACTTTCCCTTCGGATACTTCAGAGGCTATTATGATTAATGAAAGCATGGTAAAACACCTGGGTTGGACAAATCAGGAAGCCATCGGAAAGGCCATACGTTCTGACGGAAATGAGCGTGTAATCGGGGTATTCAGCGACTTTAATGCCCTCTCTCTGCATAAACCCGTTGATAATTTTGTACTTGATATGCTTCAAAACCCCCTTGGAGCTGCTGCCCTGACCCGCTACATGGCCATCAGGGTAAATACAGACAACTATGACCCGTTCTGGAATATATCCGGGATTCCTGGGAGCATTTTGCCCCCACCCGCCCATTCGAATACTCATTTTTGGATGAAGAACTAAACGCACTTTATACATGGATGAAAGCAAATTCAGTAAGCTCTCTATCATCCTCACCATCCTGGCCATTGTGATTGCCTGCCTGGGACTCATCGGACTTACTTCATTCATGGTGGAACGAAAAACAAAGGAGATCAGTGTAAGAAGGGTACATGGCGCCACGGTTAAGGATGTAAACTCCCTGCTTTCCAGAGAATTCCTATGGCTGATCCTGATCGCCATCGCTGTGAGCTGGCCCCTGGCCTGGTTTGGAATCAGCAAGTGGTTGAATAGCTTCAGTAAGCACATTGATATACAATGGTTTGTATTTGTTATCTCTGCCCTTGTTACCCTTGTGATCACCCAGCTGGTAACCTCCATACATGCCTACCGGGCATCCCTTTTAAATCCGGCTGAAACCCTGAAATATGAGTAGAGCCAGATATCCATGTTTTTTTCGGGTGTTGCATCACAATTATTTCATAACTTCGTTTATGTTAGTATAACCATAAACTATCGTTATGAACAAGTCCGGTCGCACATCCATATCCAGCATGATCATTATTTTAGTGCTTTTCGCTGCAACGCCATCGCTGAAAGCTCAATCCACCACAATTCTGGCCGTTCTGGACTCTGCCACGCTGGAAACGCAGCTTGACTATTTAACACAGAAGACCAGGGTATATGACGGATTTCGTGCCATCAGGGAGGATGTGTTTCAGAAAGCCAATAAAAATGCCCTCGATTCCCTCAATAAGCAAAAACTCGAAGTGGCCCGGCTGAACAGTGAGCTCAGTGAAAGGGAGTTTCAGATTGAGACACTCAACACAAACCTCAGCAGGACAAAAAGTGAGAAGGACCAGGCCATTCGAACAAAAGATAGCTTTGTGTTCTTCGGAATGGAGATGCAGAAAGGGGTTTACAATACCATCATGTGGATTATCGTAATTGTACTACTTGTGGGCAGCGTCTTTCTCTTCCTCCTCTTTAAGCGCAGTTATGCAGTAACCAAGCAAACTAAAAGTGAATTGGATACCATACATGGGGGACTTCGAAGAATACCGGAAAAGCTCAAGGGAGAAGTATGAAAAACTGGTTATCTCCCACCACAACGACCTGATGAAACTGAAAAAATCATGACTCAGGTAAAACGAGCCATCGGCTTCCTGGGTCTGGGAGTGATGGGCCTACCCATGGCGGCGAACCTGATCAAAGCAGGATATTCCCTGATAGTATATGACATTCGAAGTGAAGCAGTAGATGCCCTTGTGAAAATGGGTGCGCAGAGGCGATATGTCGCTGAAGATGTAGCTTCCCGAAGTGAAGTGATCATTACCATGCTTCCAGACTCCCCCCAGGTCGAGGAAGTTATCCTGGGAACAAATGGGGTACTGGCCGGAGCAAAGTCAGGCTCCCTGATCATTGATATGAGTTCCATTGCCCCGAAAACGGCGGTGAAGATCGCGGCAGAAGCCTCCCTGAAAGGAATTCAGATGCTTGATGCTCCTGTGAGCGGAGGGGAACCCAAGGCCATGGATGGAACGCTCTCCATTATGGTGGGTGGAAAAGAAGAAGTTTTTGAGCAAGCGAAGGAAATTCTTCTGAGCATGGGTGCATCAGCCTTTTAATGGGTGAGATTGGTGCCGGGAACATCACCAAGCTGGCCAACCAGATCATGGTTGCGGTGCACCTGGCTGCCATGTCGGAGGCCATGGTTTTTGCTGAAAAAGCAGGGGTGGATAGCGAAAAGGTCTACCAGGCCATACGCGGCGGACTGGCCGGAAGTACAGTCCTGGATGCCAAGATGCCACTGATCCTCGAAAGAAATTTCAAACCTGGAGGACCCATCCGCATGCATACCAAGGACCTCGTTAATGTCAGGGATACAGCTTTTGAAACAGATGCGCCCATTCCCCTTACCGCACAGGTGATGGAATTTATGAAGGCCCTTAAAGCCGATGGTAAGGGCGAGGATGACCATGGCGGATTAATCCAGTATCACGAAAAACTGGCTGGTCTTACCGTCAAACGAAAACCTTAAACCTGAACTTTCAAACATCTGTCAGGGATCCGCTGTAGAGAGCTACTTCATTTTTTACCTGGTTGGCACTTAGCAGATAATCACGTTCCCCAAAAGAGAATACCTGGGTTTGAGTTGGACCTACACCTTCTTCTATAATGTGCTTATTAACAATACCTTTATCAAAATCATCTTATAGTAAACATTTCAAGATTCAATGAGTCTCGTCTGTTCCCGGCAAGCACAATGGGTTCTCCATTAAAAAAGCCACTGCTTAAGCCATGACCAAAGGAAAGGGGGGCTGAAAACTTTAGTTTCCAATCTCCCTTCACCCTTTTATACATATTCAGCACATTGCCATGAAAGGGTTCGATGGTAATCAGCTCAGACTGGCCATCTCCATCCAGGTCAAGGAAAGTAAGTTCACTCACCTCCTTTTGGAATATGGGATTAAGGCCCAAAGTTCCATCCGCGAAAAGTTTAATGGAAAATATCCCCTCCACGCCTGAAATACAAAGACATTCCTCACCATCAATCCAGGTATCTTCCCATGCCATGATTTCTGTAAATGGAAGAGTCGATCACTTCTGGATCCCACAAAGCTGATGGGTCGCCCATCCATTTTAATTGCATACAAGTACCCCTGGATTGCTCCAATCGGCCGGGTTTTCTTTGAATTTGCTTACCGAAGCGGCAATCAATATGCTTTTTTCCGAAGAAGGAAGAAACTCGCAGCGATGAGCAAAAGGCAGGTCCATGGCCCGGGAAGTCTTCCAAGTTCATCCTTTTTCTGATGAAGAAAAAGCCCCGCTTCCTTCCCGAGAAAGGGAGGGAAAAGACCCATCACCGAAACCAGGCTTTCAGGATGTCCGGGCACCGGAATCAGGCTCATCATTCCTCCCGGACAATCCTTCATTGACTCAATGTTTCCTGAAGCCAGATCATATAATTTTACCACAGGCTCGGTTTCTGATCCTGCTCCCACAAAAGTTCGGCCACCCTTTAAAAATGCATTGGCCGTGTACACATTCTTAATATCCAGAATCACCTGCTTACTGATCATGTCGTGAAATTTTTGATAAATATGCTAATTAATCCACAATCTATCCGGGATATGTGCGACCAGGAGCATAAGCTGAGATAAAATCTTCGATGAGTCCCGGTAAATCATCAAGGCTTTCATAGTTAAACGAGCTAAGGCCATCGCTACCTGATATCATGGCTGAAAGGGTATAATCAAGGCCGGAACGAAACAGGCAGAGGACGGGCTTACCCAGTTCAATGGCCCTTCCTATTTCGTAACCAACTCCAAGACTGGGTATGGTGACTTCGGCCACGACAATATCCGATTCCCGGATCCAATCCATATCACGATCGTGAATCTGTACATCGCTAAGGATTCTGTCCTTACTCTCAATCTCCTGGTTGCTGCCCAGATGCTCGGTCAGAACCCGCCCATGAAGCTTAAGCATTTCAATGATTCTCTGGTAATCATCAGCCAGTTGTCTTCCTCCGCGAATGGATCCACAGAAGTAAAATTTCATCCGGTTTTCCTGCATGTTGCAAAATTATCTAAATTAGTAATGAAGTATCGCCTGTAATTTAAAAAAAACAACGATGAAAAAAGACTTTCAATGCAATGCCCCGACCGGTGCGCTCTATGGTATTGGCCTTATTGGAGCCGCAGTCTACTTTATTCCAAATGCTGAGGGATTCTGGATGGGTGTACTGGGCCTGCTTAAGGCAATAGTATGGCCCGCCATACTTGTTTTTGAAGCTCTTAAGTCTTTGGGCGTCTGAGCGTTTGTTAGATTTCCATATCGCTCAGGTGCAGGTCAAGGGCCTTCACTGAAATCTGGATTTCCCTCACCGATATGCCCAGAGAGATAATGAGCATAATCAGGGCAATCCCAAAAATAATCTCGGCCGCCAGCTGCTGGTCGATATAAACCAGGAACATACATAGCACACAAAGCAGGAGGCTTCCAATGCCAAGCATTTGCATTGAGCGCGTTAGCACCAATCTTTTTCTCAGGTTCTGAATTTGTCCAACAATCAGACCGTCAGGATTTTCCTTGTAGCGTGCATGAAGTCCCCTTACGATGCTGGCATAGGCCAGAAAACGGTTGGTATAGGCAAGCAGCAAAAGAGAAATCGCAGAAAATAACAGCGCCGGGGTGGTTAAAGTGAGTTCTTCCATATGGCTTATCCCCTTACACTGGCCTCAGGCAGCCTCCTCTCCACATCCCTTAATTGCTCAATACTTTCAATACCCAGGGTGAAGGCATCTATGAAACCGGAACCGGTATGAAACTGAAGGCATTCATCTTTCTTATCCACCAGTTGACCCGCGCCATAAACCTTCATTTGAATTATCGCCTTACCATTCTGTTTCATTCGGGTCAGCACCTTCTGCACCGTATCCACATCGGCATCCATTCGGGCCCCACCCGGATTATACCTGGCCAGATCGACCTCAACCCAGGGCTCGTCGGCAGCGGTCTCCAGGGCTTCAAGGGAATGACAGGAAATACCATGTGCCCGTATCAATCCCTCCTCTTTGGCCTCAGACATTGCCTCCATTGCTCCTTTCATATTCACATTCCAGTTACCGTCAGTTACCGCATGAAGCAATACAACATCCAGGTAGTCGGTCCCCAGTTCCTGCCGGAACCTGTCCAGGTCTTTTTTAACATCCTCATAGGTGGAGGAGTTAGTTTTGGTTAAAATTACCACCTCCTCACGCTTTGTCTTTTTCAAAGCCTCCTTAATATGGGGATGAGATCCATACTGATCGGCAGTCTCCCAGAAATTAATCCCATTGTCAAAAGCTGCCCAGAGCATGTCTGAAACACCCTTAATTCCAAGCTGACGTGTCTGGTTAGAACTACCACCAAAACCACGGGTACCTGTTCCCATAGCCATTCTGGACATTTCAATGCCCGTATCTCCCAGCTTCACCCGGTCATAGGGATAGAGCTTTTTATCACCTGCAAGCATTTCGTAGGGAAAGGCTGAAAGCAGGGCTGAAGCTGCGACAGATGCTTTTAAAAAATGTCTTCTTTTCATAGCTTTAATCTAAAAATATTTTGGAATCGTCGTAATCTATAAGTATTTAACATATTGTAATTTAATATTGTTTACCGGACCTTGCAAAAATCACAGGATAACTATCTTGTAAAATATTCTTATGCCATGATCGAACAGGGAAAAACATGTAAGCTAAAAATCATCAAACGCTCCTCCTTCGGGCTCTACCTGGGTGATGATTCCGGGGAAGAGGTTCTTTTGCCAAACAAATACTGCACTGATGAAATGAAGCCCGAGGGCGAAGTGGAAGTCTTTATTTACAGGGACTCCGAAGGCAGAAAGGTGGCCGTTACAAAAAAACCGCTTATTGGCCTTTGTGAATTTGCTCTGCTCAAGGTTAATGCCGTTTCCTCGGTCGGGGCCTTTATGGACTGGGGCCTTGATAAGGACCTCATGGTTCCTTTCAGGGAGCAGAAACAAAATATGGAGGAAGGTCGCTGGTATATTGTATATATGGATCTGGACAAAAAAACAGACCGCCTCTATGCCAGCAACAGGATCGAGCGCTTTCTTCAGAACGACCTTATCTCTGTAAAAGAAGATGAAGAGGTTTCACTGCTGATCTGGCAAAAAACAGACCTTGGTTATACAGTGATTATCAATAATATACACAAAGGACTAATCTTTGAAAACGAAATTTTTACCAGCCTGAGAATCGGGGACAAAATCACCGGTTACATAAAAAAAATAAGAGACGACGGAAAAATTGATGTAGCCATTCAGGCTGCAGGATACTGGAAAACAAAGGATGTAAACAGCAGCCTGGTTCTGGAAAAGCTTCAGGAAAAAGGGGGCTTCCTTTCACTCACAGACAAGAGCTCACCAGAAGATATTTATGCCACTTTGGGTATCAGTAAAAAAGCTTTCAAGAAAACCGTCGGAGATCTCTATAAGCAGAAAATTATCTCCCTGGAAAGCGACGGTATCCGTCTTGTAATTAGTTCAGCGGCTGAATAAAAACCGTATCCAATACCGTTGTCTGACCTGCCATTACGCCCACACTTGAAATTGTGGTATCCTGGAACCCTCCAAGGGGAGAAAATAGCAAATCATAGCTGCCCTCATAAAGGCCCCTGATTAAAAATGCTCCTGAGAGTGTGTCAGCATAAGTACTCACCGTATCATCTTCCATAATGGCCATGACCCTGGACTCTGATTCGGGAGGCAAAACCACACCCTGAATTGAACCCGATACAGCTTCAGCAAAGACTTTTATTACCGGCTTCAATATGTACTTCCCATTTCCGGTTTCCACGATGGACTTTTCCACCACAAAATCGATTACATAGGTGTAAGCTTCCCCGGCAACAATATCTTCATGTACATTCAGCTTTAATCCGGACTGTTGTGCGCTGGGTGTTTTCAGGTCATAGAGTACACTGTCGATCATCACGGAATTCTCTTCTCCCAGGATCAGGCGAATCTGACTCATATAACCAGAAGGCAGCTGATCATCCACCAGAAGGGTGTCTTTTCCATTCACAAACTCAAGTAGATTATAGATTCCCTGGTTTGTAGTAAGGCTCACAAGGCTGTCGTTCATCATTACCTCAACCTCCATCACATCAATATTTACCTCTTGATACTCACCGGGCATATCGGTGAGCCTGAACTGAATATTTGCAGCGCCATCGGCAGGTTCCGATTCGGAACAGGAGCTGATAAATGCTGCCAGAAACACTGGAACTACGAAATACTTTATGAAACTTTTCATGCGCTAAATTTTAATTATGTCTTCTTATATACGATGAACGCTTCAAATTGTTGTCTAAATAATAGTGCGGACAGGTATCATTACTCTTTGATTTCGTATTTTTAGCAGAAAGCTTCCTCGTTGAAAAGATTGAGAAAATTCATAAGGATATTAGCACTTTTTCTGATCTCATGCATCGGGCTGGTATTCCTGCTCTTTATTTTCATCAACCTTCCTTTTTCCGACCGCTTTGTTTCCAGGCAGGTAAATGGCTTATTTAATAAACTGGAGCTCCCCCTCCATATTCAAAACATCAGGACCGTTCTGCCAAACAAGGTCAAAGTTGAAGGGGTCACCATTGTAAGCACCGAGGGAGATACCATCATCTGGGTCATGGATGTGGATGCCCATATAAGCATACAGGCCCTTTTGAAACAGAAAGTAAAGCTGAAGCAGGTTTACCTGGGGGGCATCCTGGTGGATCTGAAAAATGACTCAATCAACACAGGCATAAACATAGGCCGGGCTTTTTCCAAAAAAGGCAAAACAGAGGCAGTCTTACCACAAGAAAAAAAGGGCGCCTGGGTGATAGATATCCAGAGGGGAGTGTTGCAAAATACCAGCTTTAAATTCGATGATCCATCCATTGGAATTCATATTAAGGAAGAGATTGAGGATCTCAAGCTGACCGGCTTTAATTTATCATTACAAAACAGGTCCCTTGATTTTAAAGGGATCGACCTGGAGGGCGGGATCGGTGGAATAAAAATCTCACCACGACTAATTCCGTCCAAACAAGTAGAGGGAGCACCCTTTTCTTTCGGATTTAAGAAGGTGCAAATGAGTGAGCTGGATTTCACATTTAATCAGGAGACTGACAGCTTGTTATTGAACCTGCATCTTCAGGAAGGACTGATCCGGACCAGGGTGACCGATTTTGGCAACAAAAAAATAGATGCCGATATCATTAAGCTTGAAGGGGCTGATGCCACCATACGCACCGGTCTGGCTGTTAAAGCCCCCGAAAACATTAAAAAGCAGCCGCCCTCAGCTTTCCCCTGGGATATTATCATTGATGAGACTGATTTACAGGAGGTGAAAATATTAAGGGGCATGTATTCCATGCCCGAAACTTCCGATTCAGCCTCCCCCCCCTGATTAAGCTGCATGATATGCACCTGATTGACACCCGGCTAAACAAAAAAAGTGCAGAAGTACTTGTGAAAAAGCTTGGTTTTGAATTGGACAATGGATTCGCGCTTAAGCAAATGAAAGGAGCCTTTGCTTCATCTCAGGAATTGACCCAACTCGATTTTAAGATTGAAACTGAACACAGCCAATCTGAACTGGTCGCTAAGGCGGATGGAAACATTTTTGAAATGATGAAAGATCCGGATAAAATCCGGAATGCCATTGTTTCATTTCAAAAAAACCGCATTTCCCTGCTGGATCTCTTTTACTTCAAAGAGGACCTGAAGGATGTTCCGACCCTTTCGACCCTTTCTAAAGCTCCACTTGAAATAGATGGAGATTTTGGTCTTGACCTATCCAAAATCGTACTTTCAGATATCAGTGTATCCCAGGATAATAATTTCAGTATAGCCGTGGATGGAAATGCCAGCTTGCCTCTTCAGCTTAAAAAAGCAAACGGGAACCTGACCTTTGACATTTCAGCTCAGGACTCCCTGTGGCTTCAGGAGATCATAAAGGATTTTGATGATGAACTTGCCTATTCGGCGCTTAGATCCTTCACTCTGAGTGGATCAGTATCGGGCACAATGGGAAATTCAGTTCTTAATGTGGCCCTGGAAAGCAACCTGGGTGTGTTGGATTTATCAGGCATCATCAACTTAAAAAATGAAGATTTTGATTTAAATACCACATTCAGTGACTTAAAACCGGGTGACTTACTACAGATGGAGGCCCTGGGGGCCTTCAGTGGAACAGCGGCATTTACCGGAAGAGGGTTTCATCCTGATTCTCTGTCCGCCAGGGCTTCCCTTTTGCTCGATTCCCTTATCCTTAATGACTACCGGTTTACCAATTTCAGCATTACAGCTGAGCTTCAACCTGGCCTCTATGAATTCAACCTTCTGGTAGATGATCCAGGCCTGAAAACGGGACTTTACTCCACCATAGATCGCAAAGATTCGAGTTTGACACTGATCGCCAATGGAAAGCTTTTCGCCCAGCTTGAAAAAATTCATCTCACAAAAGACACGTTATCTGTAGAGACCACAGTAACAGCAAGCTATAGCAAAACCCCCCGAAACCTTGATGCTGAAATGAGCCTTAAGAACATTGAGCTTATAAGCCCCTATGAACAGGCCAACATCCAGCAATTATCTGCCCTTATAAGCATAGACTCCAGCGAAACCCAACTTCAGGCAGATGCTGACTTTCTCAAAACGGACATCAGCATCGGTGAACCCCTGGAGCAGGTGGGCAGCTTTATGAAAAAATTCCAGAGTTACCTGATGACCTTTATAGATTCATCTGGTGTGGAGGCGGATACACGTATTTCAAAACTGCCTACTACCAATATTACCGGAAACATTTCATACCATGAGGCCCTTGGGATGATCATTCAGGATACAGGGATACAGTTTCAGCAATATTGACTTTTCACTTAGCAAATAGTAAATCAGATCTAAGTTTGAATTATGATGTAACAGGAAATGATCTCATGTATCAGGGGAATTGAAGTAGGCGAATTGAATCTGAGTGCCATTGATTCTGCCGGTGTTAATGGAGGCCCATTTACTTACCAAGAAGAACATCTTTTTTGATAATCCTGCTCACGACATATTGCTGACGGGCCATTATGACAACTGGCAAAGCGAAGCAGAGTTCTCGGTTATTGATGATAGCGGCAAGATCATTTACAACATTGGGCTGGCATCGGATCTGGATAGCAATATGTTCGTTTTAAACATTCCAAAACAACAAATCATCCTGAATAGTCAGCTCTGGGAGGTGGAGGATCCTATGTTGCTTACATACAATCTTCTGGATAAAAAAGTCAATCCCAGCCTGACGATGCAAACCGACAGTGCAAGCCTCCATTTCTATTCCAATGAAGTGGACAGTCTGCATCAATATATCTGCGAGTTTGATAAGGTCTTTTTTGAATCATTGATCCGGACATCCATTATACCCGGGTATCCCAGTGGCATTATTTCCGGTCAGCTTAGCTATGGCATGAATGAGGATGCAGAAAGGAAATATCAATACCGATCTGCACTTCAACAATATAGAATGGAATGATGTGGGCTTTGGTGTGATAAGCCTCGATGGCTATCTTAACTCCGACACTGCAGGAAGCTATGAAACTGAATATGCTGACCCGGATCGATTCTTCCAAAATAAAGGTAGAATTCACGCAGCTTGCGGAAGAGTCCAGGAAGCTCTCAACCGAGTTTAGCTCTTTTCCGCTTGCTATTATCCAGCCCTTTCTCAAAAAACAAGTTTCAGATTTGAGAGGAAGTATTTCGGGTAATTTCCACATATCCAGTGAAGGTGACGGAGATATAGACGGGACCCTTAATTTTAAAAATGCTTCCACAAGAATAAACGCATTAAATTCCAAATTCAGCCTGCCAGATGAGCAAATACAGTTCTCCGGAAACCGCGTCGTATTTGATGAGTTTCATGTACTGGACTCTCTTAATAATACCCTGGACATCAATGGATATATTGAAATTGACAATGAGTGGAAGGTATATACAAATCTGGATATAGGATCATCGGGAATCCAGGTAATGAATACCTCTGGAGAAAACCAGGAATCATTCTATGGAGATATTTTCCTGGATTCACATCTTTCTCTTATAGGTCCGGTAAAAAAGCCAGTTATTAAAGGTAATTTACTTCTTTCCAGGGGGTCTGAGTTAAATTACCGTTATAAGGAGGACCTGTCAATTTCTGAGAGTGCAAAATATGTGAGTTTTGTGAGCGCTGACCAGGATGAAACAGAGACTTCTCATTTATATTCAAAACACAGCAAGCTTTTCGAATCGTCCATTGAAACCACTCTTAAAATTGATCCCGCTACCAGGATCAATTTCACCCTTTCAAAATGGGCCTTTGACATCGATTTAGCCATTAGTGGTGGCGGAGACTTAAGTTTCCAGATGCTGAACAACAACCAGTACTCCCTGTCCGGAAGTTATCTGATCAATGAGGGTGATGCCAATTTGAAGCTGATCGGCTGGCCAAATAAGGCCTTTCGGATTGCAAAGGGGGGCTTCATCCGGTGGGACGGGAGAATGGAGGATCCGGATTTAAAGTTTGAGGCATCCAACAGGGTGGCCAGTTCCTATACAAACCCGGTGGATGGTCAGGTGCGAAATGTGGACATTGATGTATTCCTGAAGCTTTCCAATCATCTCTCCGACCTCAATATTGAGTTCACCATATTTACCACCGACCAGTACCTGATGAGCATCATCTCTACCCTTAGTCCGGAAGAACAAATGCGGCAGGCCATCACCATTTTGCTTTTCGAAACCATTGATTTGCCGGGAATTTCCAGCTCAACCAACTATATGACCCAGCAGGTTAATCAGCTGGTCGCCGCCCAGTTAAACTCATTGACCAAAACCACCATAAGCGGAATCGATATTTCTTTCGGGGTAAATACCTACGTTGAAGCCACTGAGGGGGGAGGAGAAGAAACAAAAACGAGCCTTTCTTACGATGTCAGGAAAACATTTGCTGACGACAGGGCACAAATGAGGGTTTCGGGCCGAATGAATGATCTTTACAATCAGCCGGGGGCTTCAAATTTTTCACTGAATAATATTTCCCTGGAATACCAGCTTGATTCTGCTGCCTCCAGGTATCTGAAAGTATATAATGAGCGTTCCTATGAAGATGTTTTTGAAGGTGAGGTTGTAAAAACCGGAGTGGGCATCACTTTCAGGAAAAGGTACTGGAACCTTAAAGAAATCTGGAGGCGAAAGAAAAAGAAGGAATGAGAGCAGGGAGATACATATGGCCGATTATATCGATCCTGTTTTTGGGCGCCTGTTCAAACACACGCTTCCTTGCCGATGAAGAGCTTCTTTATACAGGCAAGAATAAGATTGAAATCATTGAGAAGGAAAAGGTAGAAGGAACTAAAATAATTAAAGGACAGGTTAAGTCCATCACTGATTATAAAGTGAATAATGCGATTCTCGGGAAGCGTATTCTTCCTCCAGTGGGGCTTTGGGTCCATAACTACTGGAACGTTAAGGACAGCAGCAAGTTCGGGAACTGGCTCCATAATACCCTCGCTTCTGATCCAGTCCTGGTCTCCGAAGTTAATCCCGAACTCAGGGCCCAAAAGATCGAAAGTGAATTATTTGACCTGGGGTATTTCAGCAACCATGCCTGGTCGGAGGTAGAGCTGAAGAAGAAGAATCCGAAAAAAGCCCGCATAAGCTATTTCGTTGAAGTTGATCCACCCTACTTCTACAATCAGATCCTCTTCAATCCGCCCCGGGAAAAAATTGACAGCCTCATTACTCAATATAAATTTAAAAGCGACATACAGCCGGGAAAGCAATACAAGCTGGATCCCCTGAAAAAAGCAAGAGAAGAACTATTCACAGACATACAAAATGAGGGCTATTTTTTCTTTTCGCCTGACCATATCACATTAACTGCCGATACATCTGTGGCAGAGAAGAAACTCGACCTGGTGGTGGGCAGAAAGATGGACCTGCCGAGGCTGTTCTTTCCGTGTATACCATTGATCAGATTTTTGTTCAGATCACCAAACCAGACGGTTCAGAAGACTCAGTACTGCAAACAATCAACTATGAAGATTTGCAGATCACTTCTGCGGGCATGCATCTGAAACCTGAAGCACTTGCAAGGGCCATATATTTCAAAAAGGGAGAGAAATACACATACAAGGCTTATCAAAACACCATCTCGCGTCTGAATAACCTGGGCGTCTTCAGCTATGTGAGGGTAACTGTTAAACAATCAATGTTGGACAGCCTGCTCAGGCAGGTAGATGTCAGCCTTGACCTGACCATGGCTAAAAACATTAACCTGGATATCCAGGCCGATCTGGTAAGCAAGTCCACCGGATATGCAGGTCCACATTTACTGGTGGGGGTTTCCAACAGCAATACCTTTAAGGGTGCTGAAAAGGTGAGTGTTGGCCTGACCGGGGGTATGGAATGGCAATGGGGAGATAAATCGGGTAATGAGCTGGGCACCTTTTCCTATGACGTCGGATTATCCACTGGTATTACCCTGCCCCAGAGACTTATCCCCGAGAGCTGGAAAAGTGAGCAAGCCCTTCATGGTGCAACAAACATCCCTGAATCTCGATTTTAACCTTCTGAACCGCATCGCCTATTACAGAATGTTCTCCTCCAGGATGCATGTAAATTATACCTGGGGCCAGACAAAGAAGGTCCAATACTCCGTTTCCCCACTATACCTGAATTCGGTAACCCTGCTGGAAACAACGCCGGAATTCGATTCAGTGGTAATTGACAATATCTACATCCGGAAAAGTTTCGAGGAGCAGTTTATTTTTGGAACGAGGTATGGCATTACCATTGATGACACCCATCAAATCAAACCACGTAATCTATTCTTTCAAACGGGGCTAAACCTCTCGGGTAACCTCTTCGACCTTTTTGCAGGTATGGGAAAGACTGAGGACGACAGACCCTATACGGTATTTAACACCATCTATTCCCAGTTTACGAAAGTCACCTCTGAATTTAAATACTACTTCCATGGCCCAAACAGGACCATCGTAACCCGCTTGTTTGCCGGAGTGGGTCTTCCCTATGGAAATTCAAGTGTGATTCCTTATGTGGAACAGTTTTTTAGCGGAGGGGCATACAGTATTCGAGGCTTTACCGCCCGCTATGTGGGTCCGGGCTCCTACCGCGAGGAGACTGACGGATACATTGACCAGTCCGGCGACATAAAGCTGGAGGCAAACCTGGAATACCGCTTTGGCCTTTCAAAGATTTTGAAAGGAGCCCTTTTCATCGAAACCGGAAATATCTGGCTGATAAATGAGGATGAGAACAGGCCCGGTTCAAAATTCTCATTCAGCACCTTCTATGATCAACTGGCAGTGGGGGCCGGCTTTGGTTTGCGATTTGATTTCTCCTTCTTTGTTTTAAGAACCGACCTGGGTTTCCCCATAAGAACAGCCTATAGCACCGAAGGTAAAAACTGGCAATTAGGAACAAGCAGGGCATTCAAAGGTACCCAGTTCTACCTGGCCATTGGTTATCCATTCTAGTTCCTTCGTCCCATTTCCTTGTCTGGGAGCAAGCGGTAAATTTCAAAGGGGACAGCTTCATTAAGCTGCGCATCTTCTGATTGGGCCTTGCGCAGTTTATACAGGGCCATGGCAATGCTGTCAAGAAGCTTCTGATATGCCTCCGGATCTGCATCAACATCCTTCTGAACTACTATCCGGATATCTGAACTGCTTACCAAAAGTTTGTTGTATTCAGTAATAATCTTTCCCTCCACATCCTCAGGAAGAATATTTTTTTCACCAGCAATATATATTTGCGACCTTCGATTCATGAGAACAACGATTCCTTCATTTTTCTTAAGCTCGTCTATATTGTCAATGCTTACTTCAATAATCTTCATGTGGACGGAATCGACAGGGCTTTCATTTGCTGAAATTTCGCTTGTTGGAAGTTCTGAATGTTCCCCCACTTCATCCTTCTGAGTACAGGCCAGGGAGAATAGAGCCAGGGAAAAAATAAGCAATGGAAGCAGGAGAAAGAACCTCCACTTACCTTTTTGTGATCCATAAGCATTGATTTTCAGAAGCCTGGATTTGATCTTACTGGAAGACATTCCATTGGCCAGAGAAAATTTCTGCAAGCCCACACTGTATTTACCATGAGCGATATTTATAGAATGTGGGGTCGGCTCCCGAGGAAAGCATCTGCCCATCCACCTGGTATTCGTGGTTTAATTTAAGCGAAGCTTTTAATAAGAGATAGAAGGGGTTGACCCAGAACAGAATATGACACAAGGAAAAAAACAGGTTGTCATAACGATGTCCATGCTTGTAATGCAGAACCTCATGATGTAAAATAATAGGAATTTCTTCAGGCAGGATTGCAGAAGGAAGCACAACCGTATTATTATATATAAAGGGCACATTCACTTCATCCGACTTCACCACCCTGAGCTGAATACCCGGGTCAAAGTACTCTTCCGATTTCCTTAGGATGGTTTTTATTCTGAAATGATTTACCAGGTATAAGAGGACCGTAATAAAACTGCCCAGGAAAAAAAGGCCTCCAAGCATATATGGCCAATTCAGCGCTGAAGAAGCTGCAGGGTTTAAAGCCTCCTCATACTGAAAGATAATTCCGAGAGCTGGCAGATCAGGGATATTTGAACTATATAAAAGATTTGTGCTGTTTAAGAGTGAGCTTATGCCAATTTGAATAAGCGGAAGCAGGAGGGATAAAACAAGCGCAGCGTTCAGATAAATCCTGATGGCCCGGAAAAGGACCAGATTTTTCAAAAAATACCTGTAAAAGAGCCAGCTTATAAGGATGTACACATTTGCGAACAAATAATATTGAATCGGTGTCATTGCCTTTTATTTTTTTGCCAGTTCAATCAATTCTTTTATTTCATCAAGCGTCAGATCCTTGGATTCAACAAGGGACGAAATCAGAGTTTTATAGGAGTTTCCGAAATACTTCTTCACATCCCTTTTTAGATTTAGTTTGACAAACTCCTCCTTGGAGATAAGCGCATAATAACGATACGTGGTTCCAAAATCCTCGTGATCAATCATGCCCTTTTGTTCAAGATTTCTCACCAGGGTGGAAACCGTATTATAATGAGGCTCCGGTTTACCGAAGCAGGCCTTTATATCCTTCACAAAAGACGGGCCATTCACCCACAAATAGTCCATGATCTGCTCTTCCCTGTTTGTCAATTTCATGTTTTTCCTATTGTTTCATGTAAAGGTAAACTATATTTTTTAGTTATACAACTATTTATTATAGTTGTGTGCTTACTGGCTAAAAAACACAGGCATTTTTCGGGAAACTATGGGAATGCAAAGTTGACGCAGTTGGAAGAATTCGAACTGGATTCCAGGTAAGAGAGAAGAAGCTAAGCATAAATAGAAAGGCCCCAAATCCAAAGATTCGAGGCCTCATTTTTATACTGAGATCTGATCTGCTTATAGTTTATAACCGACCCTGTAGTCTCTGTGAAAATACTGTGCTGCCTCGGGATCATTTACAAAATACTGTGCTGCGGGATCCCACTTCACCGGTCTTCCCAGTTCGGTGGCGATATTCCCCAGAAGGCAGGTGGTACAGGTTCTATGACCGGTTTCCACATTGGCAATGGGCTCTTTCCTCGCCCTCACCGATTCAACAAAATTATCCAGGTGTGAGGTTCCTGATTCGTATTTCAAACCCTTGTTCTTGTCGTTATATCCGGCAGGAAGCAGTGAGTCGTCCGACGCAGCATACCTTCCACGTGATACTTCAATCCAACCATCACTTCCCCAGAATTTTATTCCACGGGTCTTTCCTTCATCCCATGGTTTATTTGACATGGTAACACCATTCTCATAGATATAGGTCAGGTATTCTGTCTCAATAAAACCTGCAGGGATGATCTCAACCGGGCCACTACGGTCCATGCCCAGCCCCCATTGTCCGATATCGAAATTGTGTGCTCCCCAGTCACAGGTAAAACCACCGCCTGTTTCCTTGAAATAACGCCACTGTGCCCAGTATTTCTCATTGGTGGGTGGGTCAAGTGTTACGGGAGGATTCAGTTTTGAATTGTAATGTACATACTGGTTGGGGCCGGTCCACTGGTTCCAGTCAAGATCTGCCGGAATGGGTTCTTCAGGCAAATTGTAGGGTGCCGGAGCCGGGCCCACATAGGCATCGATGGTTTTTAAATCTCCAAGGGCACTTTCCTGAACCATTTTCACAGCATGCTGGAAGTTATGGTCGGAGCGCTGCTGACTTCCAACTCCAAGAATGACATTATGCTCACGAACGGCCTTTACAACCTCCAGGCCCTCTTTTATGGTAAATGTTATGGGCTTCTCCAGATAAATATCTTTTCCGGCCTTACAGGCATCAATGGCCATCAGGGCATGCCAGTGATCGGGCGTGGCAATAACCACAGCATCGATGTCCTTTCTTTCCAGCAGATCCTGATAGTTCTTATAGGTCTTCACCTCCACCGATTCACCTTTATCCGAGTAAAACTTCTTCATACGTAGATGGAAACGATCCCGCTTAACGCCATAAACATCAGAACCCGCCACAATTTCAATTCCCGGAATCCGGGCAAATCCCATCATCAGGTTCATGGCCTGCTGACCGAGTCCGATGATTCCAAATCTTATGGTGTCGTTCGGCCCGGGCTTAAAGCTTTGGAAAAGAGGCATGGCGGCAAGACCCGCTGCTCCTATGAATGTCTGTTTAATAAATCTGCGTCGGGATTGATTTTCCATAATAGATCTGCTTATTTGGTTTAGTTTGTGAATTCTTTAGTGCAATTTAAAAATTATTCTTTAATAAACTTCCAGTACTCAAGTGCTTCGCCGTGCTGTATGGAAAGACAGTAGATACCCCCGGAGAGGCCTTCCATGGAGATATTTGATTGGTTCGGTACATCTTGAAATGTCCTTGTGCGTTGCCCGGCAACATTTATGATGTTGATGGTGGGCAGCTCCTCATATAGCTTTGGATCCCATTCCACCATGAGCTGATTTTTTACGGGGTTAGGGTAGAGTTTATGAGTTACGGCCCTGGTCACAGCCTTTGTGCTTTCAGGATATTGATAATCGCCAACTTCATATACCCTCACATAATCCACAAGAAATGAGTCCGGATAAGAGGCATCCGCCGGGTCGTTTGCCCACCAATTATTTATGGCCCAATCCTGAGTGGAGATTTCACCGGTTACCTTGATGTAACCCTGTTGATCACATATTCCTCCTCCTTCGGAGCGCCAGGTCTCCTGCCCGTCAATGTAAAAAACATACATTTCCGGATACCACTCCATTGCGAAAGTGTGGAAACCTTCGCGGATACCTGCTGGTGTTACTTTCTTGCCCAGGCTTTTATGCTCATCGCCATATCCATCCCAGTGAAAAGCATAATTGATCAAATCGGTCCATCCAAAACCCTCCATAATATCCACCTCAACACCATCCACAGCTCCATTACCCACAGAACCCACATTTCCCTGCATCATCCAGAATGCAACCCACCAGCCGGGCTGGGTGGGCAACTGACATCTGATTTCAAACCTTCCGTATTTCTTATAAAATCTTCCCTTGGTCCTTAAAGCCCCCACACTGTAATCAAGGGAATCATTATCGTCATTTTTATTGTCGATCTCCCGGACACGAATTACCAGATTCCCCATCCCGTCAAGATATGAATCCTCTTTACTCCACCATCCATCGGGACCATCATCATTATTTCGCCTGTTGTACTCCTGCCTTTCCCACTTGGAAGCATCCGGTGCCCCGCTGCCTTCAAATTCATCCGACCAGACCAGGTCTCCTTGTGCTTCAACTGTCCTGTGTTGAGCTGAGCTTTCATGGGTAAATGCAAGTATAAGGACTGCAAGGAAAAACCCGAATATCCTCACGGGGAATTTTGACAAATTTCTCATGCCATATCTGAATTGTTGGAATCCAAATATAGCCTAAAATAATAAAGATGTTAACTTCCCATTAAGCGTTTTATATGGGGAAGCTGTTCAAGTGTAGCCTCACGGCCCCGTTCAATAATATGGGGCATTTTATGAATATCAAACATGGAGATGGTACTGTCGAATTCGGGAATAATCGGAAATATCTCTGAATGATGGGCCAGGTTATGAAAGGCGAAGGCATTCTTAAAAATATTGTTCATATAGATGCTGGTCATTTGTTCCTGGACAGCAGTGATTGAACGAAAGCGACTGCGATAATCGATGGTGAAGCCCATGGCCAAAACGATATCTGCACCATGCTGAATCGCCACATCTATGGGCAAGGGATTTGAAGCCGCTCCATCCACGAGCAAACGACCATCAATTTCCCAGGGCGGGAAAATCATGGGGATGGCAAGGCTCGCACGGACCGAAGAAAAAATATCACCCTCCGACAATTCCACTGGCTCACCATCCTGCATATCCGTTGCCACAACAATGAGGGGCGTTTCAAGGTCCGAAAAAAGCCTGCCCCCGGATATGCTCCTGAGTTTTTCGTTCAGGTAGGTATCATTGACCAGGCCGCTTCGTTCGTTAAATTTCAGGCTTCCGTCTTTGGAAGCCTTAAGGTTCACCAGGTAATCCTGCATCAAATCCTTTGTCCATGTGGTATCAGATAAGTTCTTGATTTCGTCCAGGCCTAATCCTGCAGCAATCCCTACACCATATATGGCTCCGCCACTGCAGCCCACCACCAGATCTACCTCAATATTCTCTTCTTCAAGCACCTGGAACATGCCAATTGAAGCAGCACATTTAATGGCTCCTGATCCGATTACCAGCGCCACTTTTTTCTTTGTATTTGTCATCTCAGTCCTTATAACTATTAATAGCTTCGTCTAGCGATTGAAAAATCCTTACAATTCTGTCGAATTTGCTCAGCTTAAAAACCTTCTCCACACGAGGCTGAACCCCGGCAATGCGGAGATCGCCACCCCTCTGCCTGCAAGACCTGGCCAGCCCCAGAAACACACGGATGCCGGCACTGCTTGAATAGCTTAAACCCTTCAGGTCAGTCACCAGGTTCAGGTACTTATCCCCCACCTGGGTTTCAAAAAAACGGGTAAGCTCAGGTGCGGTTAAAGCATCCAGCTCCCCCTCAATTCGAATGACACCTATGCCCTCCACTTCCTTCATTTCTATTTTCATCTGTCTATCTCTTTAGTTATTTTTCTATTTGTATTTTCATTTTCAGGGACAGCCTGTTCCTGCCATTCCGGCTCTCATAGCTCACTTCATCCACCATTTCTTTTACCATGAATACTCCAAGCCCACCAATCTCACGCTCATCGATGCTATCGCTTAAATCGGGTGCTTCGAGCTTTGTCGGATCGAAGGGCCTTCCAGAGTCTTCCACAAGAATCTCAATTCCCGTCTTCTCTTGCCGAACCACCAGGCTGATGTCTCCGGCTTCCATATTCTTATACCCATGAATAATCAGGTTTGAACAGACCTCATCGATGGCCAGTTGAAGATTTTCAGAGACTTTCGCATCCACTTTCATAAGTCCGCAGGCTTCAAGAATAAAGTTTCTGAAAAGGGGCAGATTTGACATTTCAGCCTTTAGCACAAAGCTGTGACAGGTCACTTCTTCAGGCAGGCCCCTGCGCAGACCAATCAAAGTGATATCATCAAACTGAACCTGCTCTCCAATGTGCCTGTTTACATCTGCTTCCATGTGTTTCACTGCACTGAATGCAGATGTCCACCGGACTGACAGCTCCCTGGCCATCCGCTCTTCACCATAGAATTCTCCCTCAGCATTTTTAGCTTCGGTGAGTCCGTCAGTATGGCATAGCAGGAGATCGCCCGGCATAAAGACCAGCTCTTCCACATCAAAGTCCAGGTCAGTGGAAAATCCAAAGGCCGGACCACCCGGTTCAAGTTCCATCCTGATAGAACCGCTGGCATCCAACAGTAGCGGTGCATCATGGCCGCCATTGATATAGGACAGCCTGTTTGTTTCAGGGTCCAGTACGCCCAGAATAAGGGTGGCAAACATATTTGACTGACCGTGAGTATTTACGATGTAAGCATTTACATGGACTGCTACTTGATGTACCAGGACACCTGCCCTTTTCTCATCCTGGTATTGCTCACTGTATGATCGGATCAGGGAGCGCAGGAGTACCATAAAAAGGGCTGCACCTACACCCTTGTCGCAGACATCGGCTATTACAATACCATATAATCCCCTTTTACCTATGGGAAAAAAGTCATAAAAATCGCCTGAAACCTGCCGGGCGGCTTTAAAATATGCGAACACATCCCAGGCCTCTATTTCAGGCAGAACCCCCGGGAAAAATCCAGCCTGCATTTCCCGGCCCATTTCCAGGTCTCGCTCAGCCACATCTTTGGCCATCCTCAAGACCTCCTCTGCCCTCATCCTGAGAGAAATGTCGTGGTAGAAAATAAGACGCCCGTAATTCTGACTACCCACAAAAAATCGCTGCGCATAAACCTCTACATCTGTCAGCTTACCTTCTTTTGTCTTTCGGCGAGCACTCATAAATAACCTTTCGTCCGGATAGCTTGTGGCACATTCCTTCATATCAACGGCGATTTCAGGAGTGGACAATAATTCCTCCAGCTTCTTTCCAATCACTTCTTCACGGACATAGCCATAGAGTTTTTCAAAGGCTGCGTTTACAAAAGAAATATGATGATCAGTCCCGATTATGACCACGGCAACAGGAGTTTGCTGCAGAAGTTCATCCAGGAAATCTTTTTGAACTGCCAGATCTTTTTCTGCTTTAAATCGCTGGGTATTGTTTCGGATGGTGGCTTTTGTCCCAATAATATCCTCCCCGTCAAACACAGGCGAAAGCGCAGCCTCTCCAATAAATCCTAAGCCATCTTTCCCGAAAAATCTGGTCTCAAAACGTCCGGGATGCTGCCCGCTCTCGAAAAGCATCTTGAATTTATCCGCCACATCAGCAGCAAATTTCTTCTGGATGAAATGCCAGAAAGTTTTGCCCATTACCTCCTCCCTGTTTTGGAAGCCCAATTCATTAAGGAAAGGAAGATTCACATGTGTTATAATCCCCTCGTGGTCAGTCTCCACATATCCGTCGTGCAAAGTATCCAGGATCTCCAGGTAATCCCGGCGTGCCTTTTGAAATTCAGATTCTGCTTTTAAAACACGGCTTTTCTCCAGGCTCATTTTCAGATTCTGGCGCATCTTCTCATACCTTCTAACTACAAAAAGAAGCATAAGGATTACCAGAAGAAAGGCTCCGTACAGCCAAAGGGACAGGGAGTTACTCCCAGAAATTACTAAAGTAATGGAGTTTATCAAGGTGAAAGATATATGAAACAAAACAATAAAAATCCATATTTGTTTATTTACCATATCTTTGAAATAAATGATGAAGACCACCCAGAGTATTGTCCTGTTCCTGCTTCTTCCCTTATCTCTTAGCGCACAGTTTTCAAGAGCCTCCTGGGACAGTATTCGCGCCCTTTCTCAGGCTGATCATAAGCTTATGCTCGACCAGCTGGGAGTTGATCCTTCAGAAATGCGTCCCGGTCCCTCTGGAAATCCTGCAGATGCCAATGCAGCCAATACCGACGAAGCAAAGGCAAAAACCTATAAGGTGCTTCCGGATCCTTTGGTATTCAACACAGGAGATACAGTTCGGACAGCTCTTGAATGGGAAAGCATTCGCCGGGCTGAAATTATGGAACTTTTTGACCGGGAGATTTATGGAAGGATTCCTGAAAACATACCAGGGGTGAGATGGGAAGTCGTCAGTTTAACAGATACGATGGAAGGTGATCAGGCTGTTCGCATCAAACACCTGAAGGGCCACGTGGACAACTCCTCCTTCCCTGAAATCAGTGTGGATATTGAATTGGTACTGGGTACTCCAGCTCAATCTAAAAAAGCAGTACCGGTGATCACTGAATTTGGATACAACTGGACCCCGGCTCAGCTTGCACGTTTCAGAAGAGGTGCACCCACAGGGCCGGGCTGGAAAGAACAACTCCTGGCAAAAGGTTGGGGATATGCCATCCTGGTCCCCAGCAGCATCCAGGCTGACAATGGAGCCGGGCTGACAAAAGGTATCATCGGGCTTGCCAACAAGGGCAAATCAAGAACCCCTGAACAGTGGGGTACGCTTAGAGCATGGGCCTGGGGGGCCAGCTGTGCTGTAGACTATTTCGAAACGGATCCGGATGTGGATGCAAGTCGCCTTGGAATTGAGGGCCTTTCAAGGTATGGCAAAGCAGCCATTGTGGCCATGGCCTATGAGCCCCGTTTTGCCATTGCCTTTGTAGCATCTTCCGGCGCGGGAGGCACAAAACTGCTTCGCAGAAACCTGGGCGAGCAGGTGGAAAACCTGGCATCGTCGGGAGAGTATCACTGGTTTGCCGGAAATTTCATCAAATATGCAGGTCCGCTTACAAAGAATGACCTGCCGGTGGATGCACATGAACTGGTAGCCTTATGCGCTCCAAGACCTGTATTTATAAGTTCCGGGTCAGCCACAGTGGAAGGTCAATGGGTGGATGCCAAGGGGATGTTTTTAGGGGGGCTTTATGCCGGACCGGTTTACAGGCTGCTGGGGAAAAATGACATGGGAGCCAAACAATTTCCGGCCCAGGAAACAACTCTAACAGATGGAGAGATTGCCTTCCGGCAGCATGAGGGCGGACACACCGCCGGGCCGAACTGGCCCTATTTCATCAGATATGCCAGCCGGTATTTTGAATAAAAAGATCCTTGACAAGCACAATTTTATGAGATCCCTTCCCCAAATAGCCCTGGTTTTAGCCAGTGTGGCCCTGTTCAGCTGCAATTTGGATCACAGAAAAACCATGCCGGGAACATTCACAGATCCCAGCCATGCAAAAGTTTAAAGAAGCCCTGAAAGATTTACCTGTGGTAATAGCCGGGTCACAAAAGCTGAGGAATAATTATTCCGGCTTCGAGGTTTCCCTGGAAAATTTAAAAATGATCTGCTTACAAAATACCCCGCTGACCCTCAGCAAATAATTGTGGCCGGTTTCTCCGGCGGAGCCAGGATGGCTTATTATTATGGTATGAAACATCCTGTACATGGCATTGTTATGTTTGGCGCAGGTCCGGGACAAGCTGGTGGTCAAATGAATTAAGCACCCTGCTCAAGCAAATTGACCTCTGCAGCGATCCTGCTGAAACAGACTATTATTATCGACTAAAAGGGTTCCTGGGAATATACCTCTATTCACAGATAAACGGATTGCTGCAGAATCAGCCTTCCAGCGAAATTATTCCCAGGCTTCTCTGGATATATGAGAAAGTTGAGCCCGACTCTGAGGATCTCAAAAAATTTAAGGAGAAAATCTGATTCCTTTTTCGCAACTTTGCATCCGTAATAATCTTCGAGCCCGTATTCCTGGATGATGGAATACCAGCCTATGGGATTAGCCGGAAACAGCTGGTCCTCCCGATTCCCGCAAACACATACGGGATGAATTGGAAAGGAGAAAGATGACAGATATTCTATTTTTAGGGGGTATATTCCTGATTGCTATATTGTATTCTTCTGTCGGGCACGGGGGAGCCAGCGGCTACCTGGCTTTTATGGCCCTGTTGGGCTTTGCTCCAGAAGTTATGCGACCTGCAGCCCTGATCCTGAATATTTTTGTCTCCTCCATCGCTTTTATCACTTTCACCAGGAACGGGCACTTCAAATTTAAACTGCTCTGGCCCTTCATCCTCGCCTCAGTCCCGCTTGCTTTCCTCGGAGGTACCTTTAATATTGATTCAAGAATTTATAAAATTATCCTGGGCGTTTTTCTCTTATTTGCCATTGCCCGAATGCTCCTTAAACTTAAAGATGATAAAGGTGCTTATAAGGAGCCGAAAATTCTCCTAGCAATCATCATAGGGGCGATTCTTGGATTCTTCAGCGGTTTAATCGGGATTGGAGGCGGAATTATTCTGAGCCCCATCATCATTCTCCTTGGATGGGCTTCAGTAAAACAAACAGCTGCTGTTTCGGCGGCCTTCATCCTGGTAAATTCCATTGCCGGATTAAGTGGATTTATAGTTAAAAGTGAAATGCCAGATGTACAGATAATCTATATGGTGCTTGCCGGAATACTTGGCGGACTGCTGGGTTCCTGGCTGGGGAGTTTTCGCATTAAGGAGACCTACCTCCGCTATACCCTTGCCCTGGTATTATTCATGGCCAGTGTAAAATTATTTCTTTTTTAAGGATCACGAGTATGCGCTTGAAGTATCCAAATATGATCCTCATTGCCGGTAATGGAAGAAATGTAGGAAAGACAACGTTCGCCAGAAAAATAATTTCTCATTTATCCGAAAGTAATACTGTAATTGGGCTTAAGGTATCTCCTCATTTACATGATCTTAACGAGGATCTTGAACTTATTTTGAAAACATCAGATTATTTGATTACCCGGGAAAAAGGGCGAAGCAGGAAAGACAGTTCCCTTATGCTGCAGGCGGGTGCAAAAAAAGTTTTTCTGATTATGGCCAAACAGGATTTCCTTGAAGAGGCATTCTCCATGATCGCCCGTGAGCTCCAGGATCATGTGGTGATTGCCGAATCGGGAGGCTTAAGTGAGCTTATAAAGCCGGGAATATTTTTCTTTATTACAAAGCCAGAGGAAAAAATAATAAAAGAACACTATCTGAAGTACGGACCCATCATGGTAAATAACGAAAATTCCGGCTTCGATTTTGATCCCAAATGGCTTTCTCATAAAGATGGTCAGTTTTCAATAATCCCGGAGGAAAAGTAATTTCTTAACTTGCGGGAAACTGTGGCAGCAATGGAAATATCAGTAATTATCGCCTATTATGACAATGTCCCGAACCTTGAGATTCTCCTGGCTGCATTTGAGGAGCAAAGCTTTAAGGATTTTGAAATTATTATCGCTGAGGATAATAATGATCCAAAAACCATTAGCTTCCTGGACGCTCAAAAAGACAAGTGTTCCTTTCCCATTCATCATGTCAATCAGGAGAAAAAGATTGGTTTTCGAAAGTGCAGCATGCTCAATAAAGCCGTACAGATTACCACAGGCGAGATCCTGGTATTTATCGATGCCGACTGCATCCCGCATAAGGAATTCCTGAAGGAGTATCATAATAATTCCAGAAAGGGAATCTTCCATTTTGGCAGAAGGGTCCTGCTGGGGGAAAAGATTACCGGGACTATTTATAAAGAAAAAACACTCAGCGCTCTCCGCTTCCCCTCCTTGATACTTTCCGATTCAAAACTACTGAAGGAGGGAATTTACTGGCCCTGGTTTGATTTGCACTACAAGGAGAGGAAACTTTCAGGCTGCAACTGGGGGATAAAGAAGGAGGATTTGATGAGCGTCAATGGTTTTGACGAGGATTATGTCCGGCCCGGAGTTGGAGAGGATCATGATATTGAATGGCGACTCAAATCAAAGGGCATCAAAATGGAATCCATCAAAAATAAAGCCATCGTATATCACCTCTATCATCCAAAAAATTCCACAAAAGATGATGCCCGGTATAACGACTCCCTGATGCAACAAAAAAAAGAGGAGGGCCATTCAGCCTGTTTAAACGGTCTCCAAAAGCTCAAGCCCGGGGCCTGAATTTCCTCAGGTCGTAGCCCTGCCTTATGGGAATAAATTTCGATACCCGGGGCGAGATTGCCTTCTCAGGACAGTTATAAATGCATCGCATGCACATGATGCAGTCAAAGCCAAAATGTGGTTTACCCTTACTATTCTTTTTTATGTTTTTCTCCGGACAATTCTCCCAGCATGTACCACAGGAAGTGCAATCTTTGTTGGCGTGAAGCTCCAGTCCAAAGAGGCGGGCTGCGGGTTGTTCTATTTTACCCAGGAAATTCACCACCCTGGATCTCCGGGCTACCTTTGACAGGGATGCTTTTCCCTCAACAATAGCTGTACCAAGCTCCTTGATTCTCCTCTCCGACTCCTCGATGAGCTGGTAAGCCAGCTTATCGGGAAAGGACATAATAAAGGTGAGGGGCATGGCAAGAATTTCATCCACAACAATGGTATAAGCTTTCCCAATGAGTTTTTTTCGCAATTCCAGGGAAACAGCTCCATTTAACCAGGCCGTCATGCTACCCACTCCAATTAAACTAATGGAATCATATAATCCCGACGGCAAGACCTTTACAAAATTTTTTACGGTTCTTGGGGCATTAAAACCATGTACAGGATAGATTAAAACCAAATGCTTATCAGGCTTAAGCAGTTTTACATCAACAAATTCAAGCGGAATTAATTCGGCAGGATCTGCATCCAGATGGCCGGCCAGTTTTTTGGCCAGATGCAGGGCATTTCCCGTCGGACTGAAATATACTATAGAATACATGGGGCGATCAGAAGTGTTTTGATATCATAATTTGATCTGTATTGTTTGAAATTCAGGCAAAAAAACCTGAAAATGTGCTGCAAGAGTAATCAATATTTATGGATTCCACGCAAGGCTGAAATCACAAAATATTAAGTTAAAACGGGTTAAATTGCCTCCCTGTTTACCGAAATGTCATAACTTTCGGAGAAGAAAGAAATTATTGCTGCTAATCTAATACCTCGTCCAATGAAAAGAATACAAATATTATTTCTGTTTATTGCTGCCCTGAGCGCTATGGTCACAGCCCAGACGCAACTTGAAAACCCCGGCTTTGAGCAATGGGAAGACATTCTGGTAAGTGCCCGGACACCATCCGTGAACCCATGGACTGGAGTTCCTTGAAAGACTTCGATGATCCTGCCTTAATTCCCTTTGCGCCGGTTAGTATTACAAAGAAGCCATGATGCACATACAGGGATCTTACTCCATTAAACTCACAAATGTCAAATCATTTTCTATTGTTGCAAACGGTGTGGCCACCAACGGCCGTATACATCCGAACATTAATACGGCTCTGGCCTATATGTATACCGATCCCGAGGATGGCAAGTGGAACACCCCCTTTACCGGAAGGCCCGACAGTATTTCTGGCTGGATCAAGTACGCCCCACAGGAGAATGATACGCTACAGGTCCAGGCTATCCTTCATCAGGGTTTTGGAAAACGGCCCGATCCTGATTACCTGCAAAACTGGATCGGTGAAGCTGTTTATAAAACACCGGCTCATTCGGGAGGAGAGTGGGTTCGCTTTTCCGCACCCTTTAACTATATGCACGAGACTATACCCGAATACATCCTGGTTGTATTGAATTCGGGAAATGGCTTTTCACCTGTTGCTGGCAGTGTATTGCTTGTGGATGATCTGGAAATGATCTATAACTCACCCCAATCCAATCTGAGTTTGCTTCTGCAATCGGAAGGCTTCCTCTATGTGGTGGACAATCATCAAATTTTGCTTAAGGACCTGGATCACTCTCTTTTCCAGAATGTTCAGGTATATGATATTTCCGGTAAGCTGCTTTGGGCAAATGAGCTGACTTCTGATCAAATCAATATTGCATCTGCACAATTAAATAAAGGGCTTTACCTGGTAAAACTCTCAGGGAAAAACAGAGTTTTTACACAGAAAGTTGTATTGCGTTAAGTCCCGGTCCCCTTCGTCCCTCTTTGCGGTGGAATGAAGGCTAAGCTCCAAAAAACACGAGCCAAGAATGAAATATTTGTGCTTGCTAGTTACGCTTTATCTTCTTTTTTTACCATCCACCCCTCTGCGGGCACAGCATAAAGCTGTTTTCAGAGGCGTGATCACCGATGCCACAAATGGAAGTCCACTCGTGGCAGCCAGCATAAAGGTGGATAAGGATTTCTCAACCGGAACCATATCCGATCGCCAGGGACAGTTTTCCATCCTGGTGGATCCGGGCACCTATACCTTTGTGATTTCTTTCGTGGGAATGGAAAGCGAATTATTTACCATTAGCCTGGGTCCCGGTGAAAGTGCTGAAAAAGATTTCCAGCTGCTACCCCTGTGGCAGGAACTGGATGAGGTGGAGGTAAAGGTGAGTAAATTTGAAAAACCCATCGAAGAGATCACCATTTCCATGCAGGTAATTAAACCCATCCTGGTGGAAAATAAGGGCACCCGGAATATTACAAGTGTTCTGGATCTGACACCTGGATTAAATGTCATGGATAATGAACCACAGATCAGGGGAGGCAGCGGATTTACCTTTGGTGTGGGAAGCAAGGTCGCGGTGCTGGTTGATGATATGCCCATGTTGTCCGGGGAAGGGGGCAGGCCTTACTGGGATCTCATTCCGGTGGAAAATATTGAACACATTGAGGTGATCAAGGGCGCCTCAAGTGTTTTATCAGGAACCTCTGCCCTGAGTGGAGCCATACATATCAAAACCGCCTCCCCAAACATCAAACCCTATACCCGGATCACAGCTTATTCAGGCTTCTATTCCACCCCCAAAGATCCCTCCATGAAATGGTGGAGTGACTATCCCTACATTACCGGTTTAAGTTTTCTGCATTCAAAAAAATACGGAAGCCTGGACCTTGTTATTGGTGGAAATGCTGACTGGGATCATGGTTATACCGGTGCTCCCAGGCCTGACCCCCTGGTCGTTGACACCATTTCCGACTTTACCGACCAGCAAATGAGGGCACGGAAATACCGGTTTAATTTCAGCCTGAAAAAGCATTCCAAAAAACACAGGGGCCTGAATTATGGAATCAATGGCAACTTCATGCTGCATGAGTCGCCCATGACCCTGGCATGGCTCAATGATTCCAGTGGCTTTTACAGGGCCTACCCGGGAGCTGTTTACCTTCAGGACCAGTTCATCTTCTACCTGGATCCTTTTGTGAATATCTATTCCGGAAATGGAACAAAGCACAGCATTAAAGCCAGGGTTCTGCATAACAGTTCCAACATGACCAACAATCAGTCGGTCAACAGCACCCTGATCTATGGCGATTACCTTGTTAAACGCTCCTATGAGTTTATTAAGGGATTTGATCTGCTTGGGGGAATTTCTGTGACAAAGAACCTGGTTACTGCCGATATGTATAAAAGTTCCGGTTCGGCATTTAACGATCTTCTGAATATCTCTGCCTACCTGCAGGCAGAAAACGAAATCAAGGATGTGGTATTTACCTCCATCGGGATAAGGGGAGAATATTATCAGCTTAATGATTCCATTACCGCCCTGAAACCCATCTTCAGAGCCGGGATTAATTTTAAACTCTACCCCAGCACCTTCTTAAGGGTTTCCTACGGACAGGGTTACCGCTTCCCGAGTATCACAGAACGCTACATAAAAACCTCAGCGGGTAGCTTTGCAGTATTTGATAATCCGGGCCTGGAGCCTGAGAGTAGCTGGAATGTGGAGATTGGATTAAAACAGATGTTTAAGTTCCGAAACTTCTATGGCTATCTCGATGCTGCTGCTTTTATTCAGGAATACAGCAATACGATCGAATATCTGTTTGGATTCTGGGAGCCTTCCTTTGCCCTTGCCGGATTTAAGTTCCTGAACACAGGCGATTCAAGGATTTCGGGAGTTGACATCTCCATGACAGGTGCGGGTAAAATTGGTCAAAAGTCTGGAATCAGGACCATGGCAGGTTACAACTACATCTTACCCAAAACCCTTGAACCGGACCTGGTTTATGCCACAGATGCCATAAACACTGAATTTTCATACAGAACAACCAGCCTTGATCCTTCCGAAAATATCCTTAAATACAGGTTCCTGCATACCTTTAAAGCTGACGTGGAGTTTTATACAGAACATTTTTCAAGCAGGCGTATCCCTTAAGTATTTCAGCAGGATGGTGAACCTGGACAAAGCCATTGAAGATTTTGAAAATGCCACTTCCGCCTCAGGCGGAACGGTCCAGCCGATTCGTTATATGGATTATTTCAATAATCACAACAACGGTCATACAGTCATTGACTTAAGAATAGCATATGAGTTTAAGGAAAAACATAAACTTTCACTCATCTGCAATAATGTACTCAATCGCTGGTATTCCTTAAGGCCCTTAAAGGCCGAACAAATGCGCTCGGTGATGCTGCAATATGTCCTGAAGCTGGGTGAAAAAGGCAATTAATATTTATATCCTCCTTCAATACCAGGATCTCTTAATAGCTTGTGAGCTTAAATTCTTCCATTTGTTAAACGAGAAGAAGAACATAATTTTTATGTTCTTGTTTAATAGTGGATTAACAATTTATGTTTAAGATTTAATGTTAAATATTAAACATTGCGCGCTAATTTGTGTTTAATATTTGATTCAAATAACTTAAACATATAATCATGAAATCACAAAAACAAAATTCAAAATTCAACAGTGCCCTTAGCACAATCACAAAATCTCTATTTGCTTTAATATTGGTGTTTTTTGCCGGCACTGCTTTTGCTCAAACCACCGTTGTGGATATCGTAATCAGCAGTGAAAACCACAACACCCTCGAAGCAGCAGTAGTTGCCGCTGAACTGGCAGACGACCTCTCTGGCGAGGGTCCATTTGCCGTTTTTGCCCCAACCGATGCCGCTTTTGCCGCACTACCTGAGGGATTAGTTGCGACCCTGCTCGAAGATCCCACAGGCGATCTGGCTCAAATACTCCTATATCACGTTGTAGGATCTGAAATTATGTCGAAGGACTTGGTCAGCGGCGAAAGAGTGGCCACTCTTAATGGCGAAAAAATCACGATCAGCTCGGAGGGAGGAAGTTTCTATGTGGACAATGCTAAAATCTCGATTGCTGATATTAAAGCTGATAATGGCGTTGTACATGTGATCGATGCAGTAATTATACCCGCTCCCAAATCTGCAAGTGCTGCTGACGGATGTTCAAGTAGCAAATTGGCTGATAAGTAAAATTTATCCGGCAATAGTCTGGTGAGATAGGATTAGGGGTATAAATTGAGGATTATTTACCGGATTTATGGAAGGCTATTCGCTAATGCGGATAGCCTTTTTCTGCTTGAAAGGGACACAGAAGGATGGGGAAAATGAATCATTACTCTGACCTGCAGTCATTAAAACCTTCCATAAGTTCCCTGAGGGAGGGAATAATGTTTTTTAGCTCCTCCGGTTCATTCATGTATTCAAAGCTTACTCGTTTAATTTCGTTTTCGAATCCGAGTTCCAACCATTCAGCTCCACCGTCAGCACAGTCCGGACAGCCAATAGTTTCGTCCATTTCAAGGAAAACATCAAGGTTAATATCATCGAGATAATCCGGTAGAGGGCTCTTTATAAACACAAGGCTGCAAGAGGAGTCCGGAAGACTCCCTTCAATACTCCAACCACTTTTCGTAAAAGTAATATCCCCGCTCACAACGATTTCCCGGACACAATAACCCAGGCATTCTCCAAAAGAGGTTCCATAGGAAAGGTACTCAACCCTCATGGGATTGGCCACCTCTTCTTTCTCACACTGAAAATTAGAGAACAGGACAATTGAAAAAAGGGTCAGTATACAATTTCTGATAATTTTCATTTTAATCATGTTATATGATTATGATGAGGTAAACGGTAGTATCGTTGCGTTATGAATAAAACATTTTTGATAATTCTGCCAACACCTCCATCAATAGAAAATGGAAAAAACCGCCGATCCATTGATCAATAGGGGCGTTGTAAAAAACGCCCCCCCCTCAAAAGCCAGGGCTTTATCAGGGGGGGCGCGGTTTGGCGGATGCCACCAGCCCCAATGTTTCGTGGTATGATCAGGCGGAAACCCAGCCATAAATGTTTGCGATAGAGCTTGCTAAGAATTCGTCTATATGAAGTTGAAATCCAGAAATACCCGTTTCCTGTTGATGGATTGTACGTTTTTTAGTGGTCCAGATGCTGAATACTGGGGCTCCAAAGAGGTTTGAGTAAATTGAGATCTCTCTCAGCCGAGCCGTCAACAGATGAAATCTTTCAGAAATCTATCCATAGTTACCCAACCTTATATGCCCTTCTTTCATTTGATATTTTATTTTATTCATAATACTTCCTTCAATATAATTTACTCTGTGTATAACTAAAATCATAAAAATTTGTTATCTGTTTAGTGTTATGAATACTCGAGAAATAATGAGACGTAGAAGATATATCTGGACAGCCCTGGCCTTATTCCCTTTATCCTCTTTTGCCAGGATGAGTACTAATATTATGGAGAGAACAAAAAAAGGGTTTAAAGTTAAATCCGGTGAAGCGCGGTATGGCAAACACTATAAAATGAAAGGTGTTACATTAAATGTTTTAGACATTAAAATATCCTCAAAAGATACGGATGGCGACCTGGCAGTTTTTGAGCAAAATGGATTCACCCCCAAAGGAGGTCCTCCATTGCATATTCATCTTTATCAGGACGAATTCTTTTATATAGTTGAGGGTGAATATCTTTTTCAAGTTGGTGAAGACAAATATCCCATGAAACCAGGTGATACGATTTTTCTTCCAAGAAACGTACAGCATGCTTTTGCACAATTGACGGAAACAGGGAAAGTAATTGTATCCTATATGCCAGCGGGTAAAATGGAAGAATTCTTTAGAACAACTGACGAATGGACTTCACCTCCCACGAAGAAGGAAATAGAAAAAGTGTTTGAGGATCACGACATGATAGTTGTTGGGCCGGGATTACAAATTGACCAGTGATAGTCGATATTTACACATATTTTAAGCATCATCCCAAATACAATAAACTGGTTGGAGATGATTACCTTTTTGTGGAGTATAAATGTCCTATAAATGCAGAGGAATTTGAATTATGGACAGAATCTCATCTCATTACATATGTGATTAACGGAAGAAAAGATTGGATTACTGATACCAGAACCTATAAAATAAGTGCTGGAGACTCTCTATTTATTAGAAAAGGAGTGTATCTGACAAAACAGTATCTTGAGGAGGAATACTGCGTAATCCTGTTCTTTCTGAATGATGATTTTATTAAAAGATTTATTTCCGAATACAGTGAATTCTCACATAAAATTGACAGGAAAAAGAATCAGGCGCAAGTCTTTCCAATTCACTCCACCGATAGGTTTTCATTCCCTCGTAGAAAGCATATTTCACTATCTAAAGCAAAAAGAATCCATTCCCCGCAGACTGGTTGAATTAAAGTTTAAGGAATTGCTATATAATATTTCACAGAATCCTGAAAATAAGGACATTGTTGAAATCTTTAACACTATAAGTATTTCCGCCAAAACAAGTATGGAGGAAATAATGACGAAGCATTTTCGGTCCGATCTAAATATGACTGAGTTTGCCCGACTATGCGGACGAAGCATTTCCACTTTCAAGAGAGATTTTACTATTCACTTCAATACTACACCTTCCAGTTGGTTAAAGTCCAAAAGACTTGATTATGCAAAAACACTGTTACTGGGAAGCGACATGAATATCAATGAGGTTTGCTATGAAAGTGGCTTCAAAAATAACTCTCATTTTGTCAGTGCGTTTAAAAGCAAATATAAATTGCCTCCTGGTCAGTTTAAAGCAAAATATCTGGTATAATAAACTCATCTTTTGTCAATATCGCAGTTGGGCCCGAAAGTACATTATTTGGGCCTTAAAACAAATTAATTAGGAAATAGATAATGGACCTTTGTATCATTAACTAAAATACAATGATATGAAAAATCAATCCGAAGTAAAGCAACGCCAAAATGCTCTCACTGATCTATACTTAGATAATCCATCTTTGGCCTTTATTAAACATTCTTCAGAAGTCATTGGGGCAAACCTTCATGATCCATTCAGAACTTCCGTTACAGTAAGTGACGATATGCAAGTGCCTTTCAAGGTTGGAATTCACAGAGCTGTTGGTGGTGATCATGATCTCCCGAATCCGAGCGATATGTTATGTGCTGCCCTGGCTAGCTGTTTTGAAAGCACAGTCCGTCTGATAGCGAATCGTTTAGATATTCAATTAACAGAAACACGAGTAACCGCATCTGCCCAGGTTGATGTACGAGGAACCCTTATGATTGACAAATCTGTTCCCGTGGGATATCAGTCAATGAGTCTTGACGTGGTATTGGTATCTCATGCCCCAAATCAAAAATTAATGAAAATTTTATTGGGAGCAGCCGAGCAAAGTTGCATTATCTACCAGACCATTAAACGAGGCGTACCCATTTCCCTAACCTCAAAACTTGAGGTTTTAAGCACCTCCATGAACAGCAGCGAGTTGATTTAGTAATAAGGTCAACATTCCCGTCAGCTAAAATTGGCGGTGGTGCCACCAGTCCCAATGATTTAAGGCATGATCCGGCGGAAATCTTACCGTAAATGATTGTTATCGAGCTTTCCATGATTCAGATGTCTTGACATAGAAATTCAAGGATTCCTGGATCTTGTTGATGGATGCGATTTTAGTGCAGTATAAGCGACTGAATATGCGTAATCCAAGCATGGTTTTGATGATTGAAATCTCCGACATGAGATCCGTCAACATGTGGGTATTAAAGAAAGAATTTCACACGTTGATTCTACGATACCTATACTTCATGTAAGCCTCAATTGCCTCCAAAATATCTCCCTTCTTGAAGTAAACACGATTTCCAATTCTGTAAAATTTAAACCTCCCCTGCTTTTGATATTTACTTACAGTTACAATAGAAACTTTGAGCATCGGAATCACTCTCCTTTTCCTATATTGCTAATATTTCAGCAAATTCAGTTCTCAATGTTTCCTTAATCGTAGAGATCAATTCCTCATTATCATATTTCGTAAAAATAAACTTCTCTGCCATAACTTATAGTTTTTAATGTACCATCGATTTAGTTAACAAAACAATCTCCAAAATGGATTTTCAAATTTCCACTATCTCAGTTGTAGAAAGAATAGATGGGGAATTCTATGAATTTATGTAAAGCCCTTTGGTGCCACTCTTTGGTCTCCAGAGTCTCCTGGTGCACCTTTGTGAAGCACCAAAAAAAAAGATCATAAATAATCCTCATCCAAGGTTCCTGTTAAGAGAGCCAAACAACAATAAGCCAACTTCAATTTATTGTAATTTACGATTTAATAACGACAGGATTGTGTTTGCTACGGGCGAGAAAATACATCCAGCAGAACGGGATAATGGATAACAAAGAGCAATCAAATCTAATAAGTATCCCCATAATACTGAACTTAATATCTGGCTCTATAAAATTGATTCTTACTTGATAGTTATGCTGCGATATGTAACACTTGGTCAGACATTGAAAGATTCGCTGATAAGGGTAAATAAATATATATGGAAGGAGCTAAAGTACCTGGTTAAAACTCTATTATAGTTATTACCAATTCTTAATACCTACTTTCTTTGCTCAATACTATTGGGTTCTAGTTGTTCATTGTATCTAGGATTCCGACCAAGGGTGGACAAAACGCATTTCGTAGCTTGCCAGTCACCCATTTTTGTTGGGGTTTAGGTCCGATAAATCTAAGGATTACTGGAATATAGCTCAAGGCTTTCCATGAAAGAATTTTCCGGTTTGATTTGGCAGAAAACAAGATCAAATAGTAGCTATTTGAACTCTCTTGATTAGAATACGTTAATTATTCGGATAAAAGCCATTCAAAATGAGATCGTTTTACAAATTATTATTCCTGCTATTCCTATTCGCTCAATCCTGTAATTCAAGGCAGGAACAAATTGAAAAGAATCCGCTCCTGAATGAGTTTCAAACTCCCCATCAGACCTTGCCATTTAATGAGATAATGCCCGAACATCTATTGCCTGCATTCAAAATCTCTTTTAAGAACCTTCTTAAAGAGCTAAAGCGAGTTTCAAGATTAAAAGAAGCTCCTTCATTTGAGAATACAATCCTTCCCATAGAGAATGAGGTAGATCGCATAACAAATTTATTCACTGTCACATACAATCTTAATTCGGCAAATACCAACAATGAGATTCAAGAAGCCACGCAGAAAATGGAAACAAAACTTGGGATTGGTGTAGCCCGGGTTGTCTTCAATCAAGAAATTGATTCGACGTGTAAAATCTGTATACGATCATCGGGATCAGCTTCCAACACTTGGTCAGAAGGCAGCCACAGAAAAAATTTACGTCATGTTCCAGGACTTTGTTGAACTGGGTTTTTTGAAAAAGCTAAAGTTTGCAAGCTTTGAAATTAAAGGCTCGAGCCTATCCAGCAAGTTCTCAAGAAATCTTTTGGCTGAAGCCAATTCATTCGAACTTCACTATACAGACAGCACTGAACTAAGGGGCATCCCTCACCTGGCCATGGAGTCAGCTGCAGAAACAGCCAGAGAAAGGGAAAAAGAGGGGTGGGTCTTTACGCTTCACCGGCCAAGCTACACACCTGTGATTCGGTATGCACAGAACCGAGATTTACGTGAAAAGATTTATCGGGCATATGCGGTTCGAGGAAATCAAAATAATGACTTTGACAACAAGAACCTCATCAAAAAGACCATCAAGCTACGCATGAAAAGTTCACAATTGCTGGGATACGAAACCTATGCGGATTTTGCATTGCGTGAGCGGATGGCCTCAACACCTGAAAATGTTGATCAGTTCCTGCAGAAGCTTGACCTTGCAGTAAGGCCCTTTGCTGAAAAGGATATGGAAGAAATAAGCGCATACATGGCAAAACAGGGTGTAGAGGGTTTACCACAAGCATGGGACTATCCTTATTACATCACAAAACTGAAGGAAGAAAGATACGGTTACAAAGAGGAAGAAACGAGACCATATTTTGCTCTGAACAATGTTAAACAGGGCATATTTGATTTATCTACCACCCTGTATGGTATCACATTTCAGAGAAATCAGGATATCCAGGTTTATCATGAGGATGTTGAAGCCTATGAAGTGTTTGATGATGACCTTAGCTTCCTTGGAGTACTCTATATGGATTTTTTTCCACGGGAAGGAAAAAGAGCAGGCGCATGGAACACAAATTATAGAAGTCAGAAAATACGAAATGGCAATAATATCAGACCTCATACTGCCATTGTGACTAACTTCAGCAAACCCACAGAAGATAAACCAGCCCTGTTGACCTTTGGCGAGATGAATACTTTCATTCATGAATTCGGGCATGCATTGCACATGCTGTTTTCACAGGTAGATTATGCAATTATCGGATCCGGATCCGTTTATTGGGATTTTGTAGAGCTCCCCTCACAAATCATGGAAAACTGGGCCGTGGAAAAAGCATGGCTGGAACAATGGGCAAAACACTACAAAACCGGAGAGAAAATACCTGATGACCTGGTTGATAAGATCATAGCCAGTAAAAATTTCTTCTCTGGGTACAGTGAATTTAATATGATTGCGCTGGATAAACTGGATATGGCCTGGCATCTTTTAAGTGAGTTGCCGGAAGAAGGAGTTAAGGAATTTGAAGATCGGGCAATATCGGATTATAATTTAATCCCGCGTTTGGAAGAAGCCTCCATCAGCACTCGGTTTTCACACATTTTCGCAGGGGGATATGCAGCCGGGTATTACAGTTATCACTGGGCCAATGTGCTGGACGCAGATGCATATGCTCTTTTCCAGGAGAAGGGTATATTTGATAAAACAACTGCCACCTCTTTTCGTAAAAACATTCTTGAAAAAGGGGCCTCTGAGGACCCGATGGTACTTTATAAACGTTTTAGAGGAAGTGAACCCACCATTGATGCCATGCTCGTCAGAAGGGGATTGATTCCAAATTAGCCGATCAATAATCCATCAACACCTCCAGTCAACATCAAATGGAAAGCCCCCGATATCCGAAGATAAACGGGGGCTTTCGCGGTTTGGCGGTGGTGCCACCAGGAATTGAACCAGGGACACCAGGATTTTCAGTCCTGTGCTCTACCAACTGAGCTATGGCACCGAGGCTTTTTATAAGCTCTGCCTATAAAAGCGATGCAAATTTAATAATTTTTTTTTTGTTTTTATACATTTGTCCCGAGAATGACATCTGATATACAAACTTACACCTATAAAAACGGCATTCGGTTGATCCACAGGCTCAACCAGTCGGCCGTGGCCCATTTCGGGCTCATTATTCAAACCGGTACACGAGAAGAGCTTCCCGAAGAGCACGGACTTGCTCATTTTATGGAGCATATGTTCTTCAAGGGAACCCATAAAAGGTCAGCCTACCAGATCATTTCGCGTCTCGAAGATGTGGGTGGTGAGGTGAATGCCTACACCACCAAGGAGGAGACCGCACTTCACGCTTCCTTTCTAAAAGAGGATTATCTCAGGTCCATGGAGTTGATCCAGGATATTTTTCTCCACTCCACCTTTCCTGAAAAGGAAAGAAAAATGGAGGCCGAAGTGATTTTAAATGAAATTCAGAGCTATGATGACTCCCCATCGGAACTGATATTCGACCGGGCCGAAGAAATGCTCTTCCCCTCTCACTCCATTGGAAGAAATATATTGGGTTCGGAAGATTCCCTCGCCCGCTTTGATACAAACATGCTCAGCCGCTTCCTCAAAGACAATTATGCTACGGAGGAAATGGCGCTATCCTTTGCCGGTAACATACCCTTCGAACTGATCCGTAAAGCCGGTGAAAGGTATTTCGGAGAGATTCCTTTTAAAAGCAGAAGCAGGAAGCGTATTAAACCTGAAGCTACTTCGGGACTCAGGGTACGTGAGAAGCGGGATACCTTTCAGAAACATGTCATGCTGCTTGGTGAAGCATATCCCTTAACAGACAAGAGGCGCTTGCAGCTCTATCTCCTGAATAATATTCTTGGGGGACCCGGGATGAATTCAAGGCTTAATTTGGCATTACGGGAGCGGAGAGGTTATTCCTACAGTGCAGAGTCGCACTATGCTCCCTACACCGATACCGGAGCCGTGATGATCTATTTCAGTTGTGATCCGGAAAAATATCAGCAATCCATGGAAGTGACAAGGGAGGAAATATCCAGGCTAAGGAACCGTTTGATCTCAGAAAAACGCTTGATCAATGCAAGGAAACAACTCATGGGTCAGCTGGCTATCTCATACGAAAACAATGAGCACCTGATGCTCGCAGCCGGAAAGCGTTTGCTTGTATTTAACAGGGTTGACTCACTTGGCACTATCCGTAAAAACCTGGAAGAGATTACGGCCGTCCAGCTCATGGAAAGTGCCAATGAAGTCCTTCAATCAAAAAACCTTAATCTTTTGATCTTCGAATAATGGAACTATTCTCTCAACCCGAAATACTGGAGCGCTACCTGGAAAATCATTCCTCCCCCGAAGATCCCGTTCTTACCGAACTCTCCAGGCATACTCATCTGAAGGAGGTGCATCCCCAGATGTTATCGGGAAGCATTCTGGGTGGTTTTCTAAGCTTTATAAGCCAGTTGAAGGCCCCAAAGAAAATTCTGGAGGTGGGAACTTATACGGGTTATTCAGCCATATGCCTTTCAAAAGGTTTAAAACCCGGAGGAAAACTGATCACGCTGGACCTCAATGATGAACTGAGGCAAACTGCACTCAGCTTCTTTGAGAAGGCAGGAGTGAGCGAAGTCATTGAACTGATTAACGGGGATGCCATGGAAATCATTCCAAAACTGCAGGGTCCCTTTGACCTGGTCTTTATTGACGCCAATAAGGAGAGTTATCCCGCATATTACGAAATGATTGTCCCAATGGTCGCAAAAGGAGGCATAATTCTGGCTGATAATGTCCTATGGGGAGGTAAGGTGCTGGATAATGAGGAAACAGACAGTTCCACCCTGGCGATCCAAAAATTTAATCAGATGGTTACCCTTGATCCCAGGGTAGAAAACCTCCTCCTTCCCATAAGGGATGGATTAATGCTGCTAAAAAAGCAATGATTGTTTATTTATTTATTCGAATAAATAAACAAAAAAAACCTTTATTTGTTATCTCCTAGTACCTAGTTTTATAAGGAAAAAGTTAAGATGGCAGTATACTCTATAAAGGAATTAGAAAAACTCTCAGGCATCAAGGCCCATACCATCAGGATTTGGGAAAAACGGTATGGCCTGATTGAGCCTCACCGTACCAATACCAATATCCGGTATTACACGGATGCAAACCTCAAAAAAATACTCAATGTTGCTGGTCTGAACAGGCAGGGGATAAAAATCTCTCAGATTGCCATGTTAAGTGACCTTGAGCTCAGGGAGGCCATCATGAGGGAAACAAGCGCTGCAACATCGCATGAAACTCTGGTGGATTCTCTTGT
This sequence comes from uncultured Bacteroidota bacterium, assembly GCA_963713725.1. Classification (GTDB taxonomy): domain Bacteria; phylum Bacteroidota; class Bacteroidia; order Bacteroidales. The sequence goes on along the minus strand of CAVQMZ010000014.1, from coordinate 29,638 downwards.
GGTAGCTATGATCGATCTGGATCCATACATGCTCGATTCCATCATTGAAAAATCCATATCAAAGATCGGTTTCAAAGAAACAGTAACTGAAGTACTCTACCCCTTTCCTTAATAAGGTTGGAGTCTTGTGGCAGTCCGAAGAAGTTAATCCGGCACAGGAGCACCTGATCTCATCCATGATCCGGCAAAAGATTATTGCCGCAACGGATAAATTACCCAACACTTTTCAACCCGGCTCAAAAAAGTTCTTATTGATGCTGCCCGAAGGAGAGTGGCATGAAATTGCATTGCTCTTTGCACAATATTTAATAAAAGAAGCGGGGCAGCAGGTAATCTACCTGGGACAATCTGTACCCTATTCGGATGTACTCGCCACCGGGGCGTCCATGAATTTCGATTATATTATGATCTCCTTCACGACAAATCGTCCAGGATTTGATATGATGGTCTGCCTGAAGGATTTGGGAGGTGCCTTTCCGGATAAGAAAATTCTATATTTTTCAGGAATGCTTGACCTTCCTCATGCCAGTATATCCGATAACCACCTACCCCTGAACAAGATCCAGGATCTGACAGATCTATTAAACGACCTGTAGTTTCCTTATTTATTAGATCTAAGTAAACTTATGTTTAATAAATCCCGGATCGGGATCAACAAAATCGTATTTTTTCGTAATTTAGAATAGGCAGGAATAAAACACCTTTTACTCTTTTATTCATAAGGGTTTCGGACTTCTCCCTTATTTGGATTCTCCCCTTTTTCAGTCATTTAGACTAATTCACCCCTTGACTTGTGTTTAATTGCAACGTATATTTGTTAAACAATTAAACGATGCAAAACTTTTAAAGCTCTATATATTATGACAACAATGGATTTCAATAACAGACTGATAAGCATGGAAGGCAGATTGGAAAGATTTGCCATGAGTTTAACCTCGAACCGTGAAGCTGCAAAGGATTTATTGCAGGAGACTTATTTAAAGGCGCTTTCTTCGAAAGATAAGTTTATTGAGTTTACAAATTTTGAAGCCTGGGCTTATACCATTATGAAGAACACTTTCATTAACAATTACAGGAAGGCTGTCAGGCAAAATACCATCGTGGATACAACCCAGGATCTTTACTACCTGAATAATTCGAAAGAATCAAGCCATATAAAGCCTGATTCCAGTATGCAGCAAAAAGAGATCAATAAGCACATTGATAAGCTACAAGATGAGCTTAAGGTTCCTTTCCTCATGCACACTCAGGGTTTTAAATATAAGGAGATCGCCGAAGAGCTGGACCTCAAAATTGGCACCGTTAAAAGCCGTATCTTCTTTACACGGAAAAAATTGATGGAATCCCTGGTGGATTACGCATAGAAAAGCAATAGTATAGTTTTAGGTTAGTTGAAAAAAAGGGTGGGCTATACCACCCTTTTTTTATGGATAAAAATCATCCCCTGTGCTGAGCATCCACAACCGCGAAGGCAGCCATGTCCACAATCTCCCTCACGTCACTTTCCATCTGAAGAATCTGTATGGGTTTTCCGATACCCAGCAGGATGGGGCCTGTTACCTGGCTACCCCCAATTTCCTGCATCATTTTATAGGCAATATTTCCGGAACTCAGATTGGGGAAGATAATGGTATTAACCTTTTTCTTACCAATTTTATTAAAAGGAAACTTCTGCATTCTCAGCTCTGTATTCAGGGCATAATTCATTTGCATTTCGCCATCCACGATGAGTTTGGGATGTTCTTTATGCAGTATTTCCACAGCCTCATGTGCCCTGTCTGAACTTTCTCCTTTAATTGCCCCAAAGTTGGAATAGGAAACAAAGGCTAATACAGGTTTTATATTAAAATGCTCAACCTGTTCTGCCACAAGCAGGGCTATTTCGGCCAAGGTTCGGGCATCGGGCGTTTTATTTACCGTTGTATCAGCGAAAAAATAGGGTCCTCTTTTTGTATGCACAATGTACATTCCGGCCACACGCTTCTGGGCAGTCGTTCCAACAATCTGAATGGCTGGCCTGTATTACATCAGCATATTTGCTTGAAAAACCTGAAAGGAAAGCGTCTGCATCTCCTGCTTCCACCATCATCATTCCAAACTGATTGGGAAGTAGCATTTCATGAAGGGCATCTTCATAGGTCATCCCTTTCCTCTGACGAGACTCGTAAAGTCTTTTAGCATATTTTCTTCTCAGGGAATTCATAGATGAAGCTGCCTGATCGATAATCTCTACCGAATCCAGATCAAGGAGATGCTCTTTGATCATCTCCTTGATCTCTTTTTTATTTCCCAACAGTACCGGTATCGCAATGTTTTCCTGAACAACGGTCTGGATGGCTTTAAGCATCTTGAAATTGGCGGCTTCACTAAAAACCAGCCTTTTAGGTTTTTGTTGTGCTTTCATCCTGACTTCATCAATCAGTCGGTTATCAACACCCATCCGCTCTTTCAGGTATTCCTCATAGGCATCCCAATCAGCGATGGGTGACCTGGCTACACCGGTCTCCATAGCCGCCCTTGCCACAGCCGGAGCAACACGATAAATCAACCTGGGATCCAGGGGTTTCGGAATAATATAGTTCTTGTTGAAACGGAGATTATCAACCTTATAAGCCTTATTAACCACTTCGGGAACAGCCTCCTTGGTGAGTGTTGCCAGGGCATTTACGGCAGCAATTTTCATTTCTTCGTTAATACCGGTGGCCCGGACATCCAATGCCCCTCTGAAAATAAAGGGAAATCCTAAAACATTGTTGATCTGGTTGGGATAATCAGACCTCCCAGTCGCAAAAATAATATCTTCCCTGGCGGCTACAGCCTTTTCATAGGCAATTTCAGGATTGGGGTTGGCCATGGCGAATACGAGGGGATCCCGATTCATGGATTTGAGCATGCCTTCGGTTAAAACATCTGCAACGGATAGCCCCAGAAAGACATCCGCACCTACTAATGCATCTTCCAGCGTTTCAGCATCCGTTTCTCTGACAAACACCTGTTTGTATTTATTCAGACCGGTACGACGGGTATTGAGTACTCCCTTAGAATCGCACATCAGTACATTCTCTGCCTTTACGCCCAGGGCTATATAAAGCTTTGCACAGGAGATGGCAGATGCCCCGGCTCCGTTTACTACCACCTTCACATCCCCGGCCTTCTTATTTACCAGTTCCAGGGCATTGATTAATCCTGCTGCTGAAATAATAGCCGTTCCGTGCTGATCGTCATGAAAAACAGGTATATCCAGCTCCTTCTTCAGTCTCTCCTCTATCTCAAAACACTCGGGAGCTTTAATATCTTCAAGATTGATCCCCCCAAAAGTGGGAGAGATCGCTTTTGCTGCCTCGATAAACTGATCGACATCTTTCCGGTCAATCTCAATATCGAACACATCCACATCTGCGAATATCTTAAAGAGCAAGCCCTTTCCCTCCATAACAGGTTTGCCTGCCAGGGCGCCTATATCGCCAAGGCCGAGAACGGCAGTACCATTAGACATAACTGCGACCAGGTTACCCTTGGCTGTATATTTATAAGCATCTTCGGGATTCTCCTGGATGGCCAGGCAGGGATCTGCAACTCCGGGAGAGTAAGCCAGGGAAAGATCCCTCTGGGTGGAATGAGGTTTGGTGGGGATGACTTCGATTTTCCCGGGACGGCCGCTACTGTGATAATTCAGCGCGTCCTCTTTAGTAATTTTCGACATGGTATTGGGTTTTTGTAGAAACTAATACCCAAAATTACAAAGAGTGTGGATGCATGCTACCTCCTTCTGACCAATAACATCATGTTATTGAACAGCCTTAGAATTTTGCAAAGATAATAATAAAAAATCAGCGAAAAATGAATCCGTCTTTCAGCGGGTCCTCAGGATCAAACCAGAATTGACTTTTCCCTGTAAATGCGGCTGTACCACTCACCTTGGGAACAACCGCCTTATGTGGACCAAAGGTAGTAATACCCGATACTTCAACTTCCATAATGGTGCCCAGGATACTCTCAATCACAACCCTTTCACCCATTCTCATCTCTCCTCGTGCATGGTGGAGTGCAGCCCTGGCGCTTACGCCGGAACCGGTAGCTGAGCGGTCCAGTTCTCCATCGGCAAAGATGCAGACATTGCGACTGTGCCGGTTGGGATGATGCGCCTTTCCTGTAAAAATCGTTCCGTACAGGAAACTTAGATCCTCTTCAAAGGGATGAACAATCTTTTGATTATTCATTACGCTTTGTTTGATCTTCCGACCCAGGTCCACCAGGGTGGCATATTCAAATGTTTCCAGGGAGAGGCCCAGCTTTTCGGCTTCCACGATGGCATAAAAGGCCCCACCATAGGCTACATCATACTTCACCCTTCCTATGCCGGGAACGTGCACCTGCTGGTCCCTGTGTAGCACAAAGGAAGGGACATTGGTGAAGGTAACGTATTTGACCACCCCCTCTTCTCTCCTGGCTTTGGCAACAATCCGACCGGGCGGAGCATCAATCTGAAGGGTGACCAAATCGCCCCTCTTCTTGATCAACCTTGAATCAAGCACGAACTTTGTAAGGGCAATGATGGCATGTCCGCACATGGTGCTATAACCTTCATTGTGCAGAAAGAAAGTGCCAAAATCGGCTCCCTCTGTACAGGCTTCTGTAATTACTGCCCCATACATGTCTGCATGCCCTCTGGGCTCCCACAAACATCCCATACGGATATAATCAAGGTTATCCCGGAAATACTTTCTCTTTTCCAGAATGGTTTTTCCCTTAATTTCCGGATAGCCGTCCATCAGAATTCTCAATGGCTCACCTCCGGTATGCATATCGATAGTGGAGATTTTTATCCACTCAGCTGAAGGGCCCCATTTTAGCTTTCGAAGCTTTCGATGCATAATGATTATAATTCTCTTTGTGTCATATTCTCATAAACCAGTCTGGCCCCGTAAAGATCAAAGGCTGCCATACCAACCGATTTGAAAAATTGTGTCCCCTCCTCCAAAACAGCGTTCCCACAAATAAGTTCAGAAAGAGGTGTAATCTGCTCTCTTTTAATCACTCCGTTCTTCAATGGAGAAAGCAAATCTCCCGACTCCTCAAGCCCATGTAATGTATCCACATAAATCCTCTTAAGGTCAGTCAGGATTTCGTCGGGAAACTCTCTCATATCAGGCTTGTAAGATCCGATACCCACCAGCGTTTTTCCATGCCACCACCCGCCTGACTTTGGCACTACAGCTTGAGTGGATCCGGTGGCGGTAATAATGATCGAAGAGGACTTACATAATTCCGCTGCACTTTTACATTTAATTACTTTTAAATCCCTGAAATAACTTTTGATCCTCTTTTCAAAAAGTTTCATGTTTAGCATCGATCGATCCAGAATCCTTAACTCCTGGATGGGCCTGATTGCACAGGCAAAGAGGGCCTGATGAAGGCCCTGAATTCCAAGGCCAATAATTCCAAGGGTATTTGCACTTTCAGGTGCCAGATATTTGATCCCGAGAGAACCTACGGCTGCTGTCCGCATGGCAGTCAGCTTGCCGCCATCAAGTACTGCGAGAGGTTCTCCTGTTGTCCCGTCATTTAAAACCACGGTACCATAGATCATTGGTTTTTGCTTCTTCAAATTCTCCGGGAAAACGGAAACAAGCTTGGTTGAAAAATACTTTTCCCCGAAACAGGGCATTAAGAGTAAGGTATTCGGGCCCCTGTCCAAATGATTCCTGGGAGGAACCTCCACCAGACCATTGGCAGTATCCCGCAGGGCATCCTCCATGGCTGAGATCCAATCCAGAACCGGCGCAGCATTTCCAATGGTATTGCTATCGATGTTCATCATTGATGACATGAAGTTAATACCATTTTGGCACAATGCCAGCGGAGATAAAAAAAAACAAAGCTCCCACTTCTGAGGGATTTGAATTTCTATATTGTATCCTGAAAAAAATTGCAGCGTTCATCACTAACAAAAATAATTCCAATGCTAACTAAGAAAAGGAAGACATGGCTTATTTTATATTTCCTGAGCGCATTGCTATTCTCAATTTATGGATGTGCTAAAACTGAAAATATGAGAACACAAGCAAGGGTCCTTACAAAAAATGGACACACTACCTTCCTTTTTATGGATAAGCACCTTTGCCAGCGGGACAGCATCCTGGTGAAATCAAAAGAAATGCAGGTGTTTTCTTTTCCTCTTAGCTATAATAAGGGTGTTTTTAAAGCTTCTTTGGGCAAATATGGGACCTACACGGAAAAGTTGGTTTTCGCAAATGATGGCACAATCAAAGGATCAGTAGAACTAGCCGTCACCACTGAAGAACCATTTATCGTTCAATGTCCGTTTTGGCTTCCAAAAAAAGGTGAACAACCTTATTTTATGATCCCTGGATTCTTATATGGGACCAATAATCTTGCCGGTTCCGACGGGCAACAACCCAAGTTTGATTACGGAGGTGAAATTGCCTGGCCAAACAGTTCCAAATTCTATATTCGTGCCGACCGAAGTACCCATCCCGGAGTTATTACCATAAAGAATAAAGTGGCTTTTATTGTTGGGGTGAAAGAAAGTATGAAGGATCCTTCCGGAGAAGATATTGAAATAGACGCTACCAGCAGATGGGATCCGGCCTATCTGTACAATGGGCTTTTGCTGGATTCACACCATGAAGACAAGGACATCATCGGTTTTCAGCTTGGTTATGAAAATGCTCCAGGAAGATATTCATGGACCCGGGAAGAAGAGGTCCCAAAAGAAAATGAGCATCTATATGCATGGATTGAGGGTCGCAAAGGAGAAATATTAAAAACAGAAACGTTCTACGCTTTCACTGAAGCAAAAAAGATTCCTGACTATGGAAAGTTGCTCGAACTATACTACCCCGTGCTTCATCAGGCGCCTGTGAAACGATCAGAGCGCAATGAAGCTATAAATAAAATCAGCCATGCCATATGTAACTTTTCATGGGATCCGGACATCAAAGGATTTGTATTGGTAGACGAAGAAGAGACCGGTGCAGATATTGCCTGGACAGGTGGAATGCAGGTAGCCTATCCTCTTTTGAAAACAGCCAAAAGAACAGGAGATAAGGAGATCCGTGAGATTGCCTATACCTATATCAACCATTTATGTGAAACAGCCATGAATAAAAAGGCAAATCTCCTGAACGAGGAATACCGGGATGGTCAGTGGAATGTAACGGGTTGGTGGGGCGTGCGCGAAGATTGCTTCAATTTTGGTGACAATCCCCTGCATTCGGCCTATTTAAACGGACAGGCCTCATACTATTTGATGAAATCCTTTGAACTGGAAGGCGCACAGCATCCAAGGTGGCTGGAAACTGCACAGCTTGTGCTGGAGACAGCACTTCGAAATCAGCGGGAAGACGGGGCCTTTCCAGTCTTCTTTGATCCAGACACGGGCAAGGGGCTTGATTACGACGGATTCCAGCCATGCTGGTTTGTTCCGGCGCTGGCCCTCCTGCATAAATATACCGGAGAACAAAAATATCTGGAGAGTGCTCAAAAAGGCCTCGAGCATTACTATGGTCATCACCTGAAGGGCGAACTTTATAATACCCCCATGGATATCCATCGTGGTGTAGACCAGGAAGGGAACCTGGCATTTGTGGTGGCCTGTGTGGAATTACACAAACTAAGCAATGATCCTCGCTACCTGGAACTGGGTTTGGATGGCCTGAGTTGGGAGTTTTCCTGGAAATTTCCATACAATACCCTGCATTCCGCCGAACCCCTGAAAAGTATGAACTGGTCAAGTAGCGGAGGATCCATAACCAGCAACTATAATGTGAGCATTCACCAGATGGGGAACCTGATCGCTGGTGAGATGTATTATCTCTACCAGAAAACCGGAAGTAAATACATAGGCCAAAGGCTGCATGACACCTGCGTTTGGGGACTGGGAACCTACAATACAAAGGACAATGATTTTGGTTTTGGGAAAGAAGGCCAGGCTACCGAGCAATTTTTCTACACTGACGGACTGGTTCTTCCCTGGCCCGGTCCCTGGGATGGTGGGATCTGGGCAGCTTCTTTATCCTGGGCTTCAGCTTGTGTATTGCTCAGTTGCGCGGAAGATATTCCCGACGAGTTTTTTCAATGATCGACTTATCAAAAATCTTTTATTATGCAAATAGCACTTGAAGAGATGCAGAACATTCTGGAGAAACTATTTACTAAATATAAATTCTCTGAAGAAACTGCTTCATCCTTATCAGAAGTGTTTACTGAAAATACCCTGGTGGGAGTAAATTCTCATGGGATCAACCGGGTACCTCTTTTTATTGAATATGTGAAAAAAGGTACGATCAAAATCGATGCTGAAGCGGAGAAGGTAGAATCTTTTGGGAGTATCGAAAGATGGGATGGGAATCTTGGCCCTGGAATTATCAATGCAAAAAAGTGTACATCCCGAGCCATAGAATTAGCCAGGCTTCATGGAATGGGTATGGTGGCTTTGCGAAATACTAATCACTGGATGAGAGGCGGCACATACGGGTGGATGGCAGCAGATGAAGGGTGCATTTCAATCTTATTTACAAACACTCAACCAAATATGCCTCCATGGGGTGGAAAAGATAGTCGCATTGGGAATAATCCATTTATTGTTTCAATACCAAGAAAGGAAGGCCATATTGTTCTGGATATGGCCATATCACAGTTTTCATTCGGGAAAATTCATGAGTATAAACTAAAGGATGAAGTACTCCCTTATCCTGGTGGTTGGGATGAAAACAATGAACTATCAAAGGATCCTGAAAGAATTTTAAAAAAAGAGCGGGGATTACCCATTGGTTATTGGAAGGGCTCTGCTCTTTCTATGATCTTAGATATGCTGGCTACCATATTGTCAGCTGGAGATTCAACTTTTAAAATCGGCCAGAAGGATACTGAAACAGGCATTTCTCAAATATATGTATGCATTGACCCTGAGAGATTTCAGGATAAGAGTTTACAAGAAAAGTTTCTTAATGAAATTATAGACTATACGCACGATGTAGATTCAATGCAGCCGGGCGACAAGACCTATTATCCCGGTGAAAGAAGGGCCCAAATACGAAAAAGAAATTTGGAAAAAGGAATACCTGTAAATGAAGAAATCTGGCAGGCAGTCCTGGATTTATTGGATGGAATTTGAGCTTATCATTTTCTTTCATGATTGAACATTGGATACTAGGCTTTGTTTATCATTTATGAAATATAAAATGGTATTAGTAGTAAGTGTTCTTATGGCAGTTAATTCATTAAAAGCGCAAATTCCCCAAACGGCTCCAGACATATGTCCCTTACTTATAGGAGAATTGATGCCAGATGCTACATTAAAAGCGACTGATGCCAGTGAGCATTCAGTATTAGAAATATTAAGCAAAAAGCAAACTGTTGTATTGTTCTATCGGGGTGGATGGTGTCCATACTGCAATGCGCATCTTGCAGAAATTCAGGATGCTGAAAGTGAAATCCTGGCTTTGGGTTATCAAATAATTGCAATCAGTCCGGATTCTCCTGAGAAACTTCTTATATCTAATGATGAAAATCAGCTCAACTACGAGCTTTATTCTGATAGTGATGGAACATTTAGCAAAGCTGTTGGTATCGCATTTCAGTCTTCGGAAAGACAAACATCAAGATTGTTAGAATACTCGGCAGGCTTAAATAAAGGTTATTTACCCGTCCCTTCTGTTTTTATATGTGACCTTGATGGAACGATACTGTTCGAATATATTAGTCCGAACTACAAGGAGCGAATGAGTGCAGAACTACTGATATCAGTTTTGAAAAACCTCAAATAGTTCTGCCGGTTTCAATCCATTTCAAGCTGATTCAATTTAGGCCAGGGAATAACACTGCCTAAGTTCGGAATAGCCTTTAAATCCATCGTGCAAATAGGCAAACACTTTCCCAACAAGCTCCTAATGGAATATGGGGACCCTGTGAAGTCCTATAATATATCTCACCCGCTGGTTTAGCGAGTGATTTATCATTCGCTATCATCAATGCAACACCTTAATGAATGATATTTCGTTCACATCAGTTGTGATTTAACAAAATAACTCTATCTTTGAATGATAAATCATTCGCTAATTAGTATAATATGGTTTTATGACTGATAATTCATTCAAAGAATGGGCTTCTATGAGCGATAAAGCTTTGGCCGAATATCTTGGGACATTTGTCAGGCATCATCGCATGGAACAAAATAAAACGCAGGATGAACTGTCAGCAGCAGCCGGTATCAGTCGTTCTACCCTTAGCTTGCTGGAAAGAGGGGAAACGGTAACTGTCACCACGCTATTACAGGTATTGCGGGTTTTAGATCAATTGCCGGTACTGTCCATATTTGAAGTAAAAGAGACACTAAGCCCTTTGGCATTGGCTAAACTGCAAAAAGAAAAACGACAACGAGTAAGGAGTAAGTCAGGAAAAACAGAAGATCATTCAGAAAGTACAGACTGGTAGATTAATGACTGTAGCAGAAGTAAAAATATGGGGGAAGCTTGTTGGAGCCGTGGCCTGGGATGAAGAAACGAGTTTTGCCACCTTTGAATATGATCCAGGCTTCAGGCAACTTGGCTGGGACTTGTCTCCCTTAAAAATGCCAGTGACCTCGGCGATTCGCCTCTTTTCATTTCCTGAACTTCGAAAGAGACAAAAATTCGGAATACGACACCTTCAAGGGTTTACCCGGGTTGTTGGCAGATGCATTGCCCGATAAATACGGAAACCAGTTAATTAACCTTTGGTTGGCACAACAAGGACGGCCACAGGACAGCATGAATCCCGTAGAAATGCTCTGTTTTATTGGAACCCGTGGCATGGGTGCTCTTGAATTTGAGCCGACTGTACTTAAGGAAACCAAGCGGTCATTTTCCATTGAAATCGATAGCCTTGTTGATACTGCACAAAAAATGCTGGACAAACGTGAAGCATTTACGACCAATCTTAATAAGGAAGAAGAACAGGCGGTTTTGGAGATTTTAAAGATTGGCACCTCTGCCGGTGGTGCCCGTCCAAAAGCCGTGATAGCCTGGAATGAAAAAAGCGGAGAAGTAAAATCGGGACAAACCAAAGCGCCTAAAGGATTTGAACATTGGCTCATTAAGCTCGATGGGGTAAGCGATGTACAGTTAGGCAGCAGCCAGGGATACGGCAGAGTAGAAATGGCCTATTACAACATGGCCTAAGCTTGTGGTATAGAGATGATGCCTTCACGGCTGCTCGAAGAAAACGGCAGAGCGCACTTCATGACCAAACGTTTTGACCGGGAGGGTTCTGAAGTGAAACATCACGTACAAACCTTCTGCGCACTAAAGCATTTTGACTACAGCCTTGTAAATAGTTTCAGTTATGAGCAGCTCTTTCAGTGCATGAGAGAGTTGAAACTTAGCTATGCTGATGCTGAGCAGATGTTCAGAAGAATGGCGTTCAACGTTATTGCACGGAATTGTGATGACCACTCCAAGAATTTTTCCTTTATATTGAAACAAGGAGGCAGATGGGAGTTGTCCCCTGCTTATGACCTATGTCATGCGTATCGCCCAGGCAGTGAATGGGTCAGTCAGCATGCTTTAAGCATCAATGGCAAGAGAAAAGAAATTACCAAAGCAGATTTACTGGTCATTGGGGAATCCATTCGGTGTAAAAAGGCATCGGAGATTATTGATGAAATTAACGACACTGTAAATCAATGGAAAATATTTGCCGATGACGTGAATGTAAAGATCACCTTAAGAGATGAAATAGCAAAAACCCTTTTAAATCTTAAATATTGAGATATAAAGGCAAGGCATGGGAAAAATATCGGACCCCGTCTCCGCCCGAGGCGGATCCTCGGTTCCGCCATCAGATTGGTAGAAAATAACAAAGACCCCCATTTTTGAGAGGCTCGGTACCCCTAACAGGACTTTTTTCCGATTTATTCCAGCCTAGGACAAAGATCTGCCAAAATACGGAATGAAACAGCGCCAAAATACGGAATGACTTTTCAAATTACATCATTCGTATTAGTGATAGGCTTTTAAAAAGCTTGCCTGAATCGACTGGAGCGGTTCTTGTGGAGGGGGCAAAATGGCTCCTGTTATCTGGGACGCTGTAAGATTTGCTGTCGACAAACGAGGACTAATAGGTCAGTTTATTCTTACTGGGTCTGCATCACCAAATGACAATGAAACGTCTCCTGCTACAATCACTGGCTCGAAATATTTCTACACTGGCAACAGCCAAAACAATAATGGATGATATGCAGGTTAACGAGGCATCTATTACAGATAAGACATTTGGCTTTTTATTTGAATCCCTTTGTACACGTGATTTGAGAATATATTCATAGGTGTACGCTCAGCTACCTTGGCAACAATTTGAATCCGACGCTGTTAATCCCTGTAAAGCTTGATTGAATGAATATCTACGAAGTACATAAAGCAAATCCGAATATTTTTACTCAATTGACATTAAGAGACCAGTTATTCTGTTATTACCAATGTCCACAAAAGGAAAAAATTGTTCAGCTGTATTCTAATCACAACCAGTTGTCATTTACATTAAGCGGAAAAAGAATATTACGACAAGGAGATAATAAATGGACACTCAGTCAAGAAAATGGATTTTTGGTAAAGAGGGGTGCTTTTTTTCAAGAACATCCTGAAAGTTATTCAGATTGGGAAGTTTTGGTTATATACCTGAAGGACGATTATCTAAAGAAAGTTTTTGAGGAATTCAGACCACATTTTTCATTAGGGAATTTACCTAAAGTTGATTTGAAAATGATTCTGGATTTTACCCTCAACGATAAGATTCTAAATAGTTGCCAAAGCCTGCTACCATATTTTTCTAATCCACATTTATTGCCCGATTCAATTTTCGAGGGGAAATTTAAAGAACTGCTATTTAATATTCTCATTCATCCAAATAATAAACAAATCCTTGCCTATATTAATCAGATAACTGAAGATTATTTGGTTCCAATTTGGGAAGTAATGGAAGCGAATTATTACTATGATTTGAAAATCTCAGAATTTGCGGAAATTGCAAATCGAAGTACAAGTACTTTCAGGCGTGATTTTGAAGAACATTATGGTACAACTCCGGGGAAATGGTTAACAGAACAAAAGACTTGAAAAAGCCGAATTGCTTCTGATAAGTTCAAAGAAATCAATCGGTGATATTAACTTTGAATGTGGATTCAAGAATGTGTCCCACTTTAGCCGTATTTTTAAGGATCAATTCAATGCTTCACCCTACAAAATACCGAGATTGAAAATAACAGTCACTCTATTTTCTTATTGAACGGGAAAGCAAATAGATTGACTTCTCTGAGAAAAATATTATCGTATTATTAGCACCTAACTTTGTGATGTATTTATTATTCATTAAAATTTACATCATGAAGAATTTATTGGTATTGACTCAGTTGTTTGTTTTGCGGCTCAATTGTGGCATAAAATGCAGAATCTCATGCAATCATGGAGAAAAAGTTATTATTGAAAATGACAAATTGAAGGTCATTGAGCATTTTGGCTTGCCTTCTAGAGTGATGTTTGCGGAGACGGAATGCATCACCATGAACCCCATTTGACCGTTTTACTTTCTGATGCTAAAGTTCAAATTACACCTGAAAAAGGAGAGTCTCAAATTGTGGAGCTTAAGTCTGGAACATCTATTTGGTTTGAAGCTGAAACACATTCAGTTACAAATTTAGGTAATAAATCTACAAAGATGATTTTGGTTTATTTGAAAGAATAACTGTAAAACTGCTGCCAATAGTGTATGCGCTATTAAAAAATGCATTTGAGGTCACAAAATACTTTAGATTGGTGCGATGTTTCCAGAATACCAAGGACTTACAAAATGAAAAAACGGAAGATCAAGATATAAAATCTCTTTCTTCCGTTTCTGTACCCGCAGCCGGACGCTTTTACGAACCATTTCTGAGGGATTTGGAGTTGATCTGGGGGGTCAGTACAAAAATTAACTCATTTAATTTGTGGAATAAACGATGATTCTCTTATAACTTGTGAGTGCGGGTTCTCCATCGTCTGTAACTTCACATATTATATGAAAATTCTTCCCTGCCGAACCCGAAGGCAGCTTGACCCTGATTTTGTCTGAAGTATTGTCGGGAATGGGTATTTCCTCCATATAGCTTCCAGCTTCAGGCAATATCCACCATGTATATTGCAATGTGTCATTTTCAGGATCGGAAGACCCGGAGGCATCAAGCGTAAGATATTTTCCCTCTTTCTTTTCAATGTGAATAGGAAGATATCCTTTATCGTCATTGAGAACCAGCACCGGATTTCGATTTCCCTTTCCTTCCTTTGCCCAGTCCATCCGGGCGGCGAAATTGTTAAAGGTTGCAGGGTAGAAAAAAGTCTCGTAGTAGTTACAGATTTTGTATGCCGAACCTTCGAAATTTGTGTAGGCATTGGTTGAGCCATCCTCGCATTTTCCCCATTCGAAGTACCCCCCCCAGCTAACCTGGTTGGGAATTTCAGGATCATTCAATCCGTTTGGTAATAAATACAGAAATGATGGGGTATCCCCTTCAACCCCGTACTTGTACTTTGGATAGACCTTACCAAGGTTTCCATGGTCCTGGATATGTGTTGCATATTCCTCCCAGTTTTTGCGGCCGGTTCCGTTCTGGAATTTCCAGGCGCACTCATCCCAGATGAAGAACAGGTCTTTTTCAAATTCCCGGCGCATCCATTGATGAGAGCTGATGGCAAAATCGGTTCGCTGGTCTCTGTCCTGGTCTGTTATGGTATACACCCTGAGCTTCTGTAGGAAGGTTTTAAGTTGGTCCGGAGAACGATCCTGCTGAACACGCCAGATTGCCTGGGCCAGAGTGTTTCCGCCACCCCAGATTGTCACCCAGAGCGGACGGTCGTCATCTTCATCGGCAAGTTTAATAATCAGTTCACTGCCGCGGGAATCATTCTCTTCTCCGATAAATTTGAATCCCCGGTTTATGCTGCCAAAAACTGTGAGCTCTCTTAAATAATCCGGACTGGGCCAATATCCGATTTCCTGCCGGTTTTCATCCCTGGAAAACTCCTGCTGGTTCGAACGTTTCATAAGATTTGGCACATCTTTTTCGTACGCATCTATCGCGTCGTGAATCAACCCAAAAAAATCATCCCGTGTTTTATCCAGGCTCCAGCCGGTTGTAAAGATCAGTGCTTCGATTTCAAAAAGGTCGGCATGTACAAGCAGCCTTACCAGTGATTCACTGTCGTCGGTTTCCCAGGTGGATACATCGGTCAATACGACCATCCGGGGTTTGGGCTGAGCAGATACAGAATTTATCGAAAGAGAACTTAGAATCAATAACAGGAGGATTTTGGGAAACGAAGTTTTCATAGTTAGTTTTTTATACAGTTATTATCATTGTTTACTATTCTTCCCTGGAATTGAATTTTTCAATTACTACTGCCAGGAGAATTACGAAGCCCTTAATAACCTGCTGCCAGAATGGTGAGACATTCAGAAGTACGAGTCCGTTGTTCAAAATACCAATGATCAGGGCACCCTGAACAGTTCCCATAATCGTGCCTTTGCCTCCGGATAAGGAAGTGCCGCCAATTACGACTGCCGCAATGGAATCAAGCTCGAAACCAAAACCTGCGTTGGGTTGCGCAGAGTCGAGCCGGGAAGTGACAATAATACCGCCAATTCCTGCAAGGGCACCTGCAATAGCGTAAACAGTCATTTTCACCTTTTTGATTTTTATACCTGACAGTACAGCGGCTGTTTCATTTCCTCCTATAGCATAAATATGGCGTCCAAGCGTGGTTTTTTTAGTTAACACTATGGCTGCCACCACAATCATTGCTGAGATCCATACCGGCATTGGGATTCCTAAGAAACCAACCTGTTCCGATAAAAGCCATTTGATCTCCCATGGAAGTAATTGGAAAGCCGCCGGTCAGAAGCATTGTCAGGCCTCGGGCTATGGTAAGCATGGCGAGCGTTGCCACAAAAGGGGGCACTTTAAACCGGGTAATTGTGAAACCGTTGAACCACCCTAAAAGTGTTCCGGATACTGTTCCTCCAATCAATGCTCCTACAAGGGAAAAACCAATAAACAGGTTCATGTCGGTAATTTCTGTACCAAATTTCAGCATTCCGGCAGTAACCGCTCCCGAAAAAGCAAGCAAAGAACCAACAGAAAGATCAATCCCTCCGGTTAATATAACCAGGGTCATTCCCACCGAGATGATAACGTTGACCGAGATCTGGCGCATCACGTTCCAGGCATTTTCACTCGAAAGAAAGCTGTCGGAAAGCAGACTTAGTACGATGCACATGAGCAGGAGTGCAATGATCGACTGGGACTTGATCAGGTACTTTTTGATCTGTTGAGTATTCATAGGTTTTTTATTCTTTTTCTATAAGTGCAGCGCGCATAATATTCTCTTCATTGGCTTCGTTCCGGTTGAGAGTTGCTGTTAATTTCGATTCGGATAAAACAAAAATGTTGTCAGCTATGGCCAGGATTTCAGGAAGTTCAGAAGAAACCACTATGATCCCTATTCCCCGGGCTGCCAGTTCTCCAATAAGTTTGTAGATTTCTGATTTTGCTCCAACATCAATCCCCCGGGTTGGTTCATCAAGCAACAGAATTTTTGGTTTGGTTGCCAGCCACTTTGCAATGACTATTTTTTGTTGATTTCCGCCGCTCAGCGTCTGAACGTCCATTTTTGGAGATGCAACTTTTGTATTTAAAGTATTGATGTAATAACTGCTTATAGAGGCCTCCTTTTTTTTACTGAGGAACCCGAACCTGGAAACCTCTTCCAGATTGGCTAAGGTAGTGTTCATCTCTACGCTCATTCCCAGGATCAATCCCTGTAATTTTCGGTCTTCGGGTACAAATCCAATTCCTGCAGCAATGGCATCGCTTATACTCTTTATTTGAATCGCTTGTTCTTCAATATAAATTTTTCCGCTGACTTGTTTTGGGAATAAGCCAAAAATAGCTTCCAGTACTTCGGTTCTTCCGGCTCCCATTAACCCTGCAATCCCCAACACCTCTCCCTTATGTAATGTAAAACTAACGTCGTGAACAAGGAAATCATTTTTATTTTTTGGATTTTGCAAGCTGAGGTTTTCCACCCGTAACAGTTCCTTTCCATGTTGCACTCTCTTTTTCTCAAAACTGTCTTTCAGATCCCTGCCTACCATCATTTGGATAAGCTGATCGTGCGTAGTGTCTCCCATTGACCCTGAACCGGCATTTTTACCGTCGCGTAAAACAGCGAAACGGTCTGCTATTTCAAAGAGTTCATTGATTTTGTGAGAAATATACACGATAGCCACTCCTTTTGATTTTAGATTACGAATAATTTCAAAAAGCAATTTCACCTCGTTGTCGCTGATCGCAGAGCTTGGTTCGTCCATGATAAGGACCTTCGATTCCAGCAGGAGTGCTTTTGCTATTTCAACGATTTGTTGATGGCCTACCCGCAGCTGATTTAATGTCGTGGAAGGATTGATATCCAATTGCAATCTGGATAGTAATTCTTTTGCCTTTTTATTCATTTTAGGATAATCAAGCAGTCCAAATCTGTTGGTTAATTCCTTTCCCAGAAACAGATTTTCGGTAATACTCAGATAGGGTATTAAATTTAATTCCTGGTGAATAATTACGATCCCCTTTTCAGCAGCATCTTTCGGATTTTTAAAGTGTATTGCTTTCCCATTTAACTCAACCGTTCCCTCATATTGGGTGTGAACCCCCGAAACAATCTTCATTAGGGTCGATTTGCCAGCACCGTTTTCACCAATTATTGCAGTAACTTCGCCAGGGTAAATCTGTAAATCCACATTTTTCAGGGCGTAACCTCCCGAAAAATCTTTCGATATATTCTTAACTTTTAACAACGGTTTTATTTGGTCCGGTTTATCCATCGATCAATTTTGCAGCTATCGGTATAACTCTGATGTTGCTTAAATCTATATTATCTATATTCAACTCTGCAGCGCCCGTAAATTCAATTCGCATTCCTGCCCTGGCTGATTTCTTTAACCGTGAAACAACTTTTTCTTTTGCCATTTTATTGAGTGCAACAGAGACATTGTTAAAATCAGTCATGTTTATGAACTGGTTGATATCCACTTTCCCTGAACCATCGCGAATGGCATTGCCAAAGATGAAGTCGGTAGCCACCTGGATTTTTATGTTTTCATCAATTCTGACCAGCAAAAATTCTTCTTCAACTGACTCTATAAGGCCTGAACCTTTGAAAATCAGGTAGTATGTTTTCGAGATACCCAGTTTATGTCCATATTTTTCAAAAATTACCTCCGGGTTAAGTTCCAGTTGTGGAATTACAACATTTGCATCAGGTGCATCAATTATAAATTCGGCAAGTTGCGAATCCCAGAATTGCCTGGCGAATTCGGTGGCATCGAATTTTTGGTCAGTATTTTCAGCCCGGTATTCATCCAATTTCCGGATGTCGAGCGAAAAATAGACCACTGCAAGTATGGCTAAAAACCCGATGATGATTTTTAATGTTTTATTCATAGCCATTCAATTTTTTGGCAGGAATTTTTTAACATTTTCAGGGGTAATCAATACCACTTCAACGGGAGTTTTCGTTTTAAAGTCGCGTTTTCCTTTAATGTATTCATCAGCAAGATCGGCTGAAGTTCGTGCCATCAATACAGGGAATTGCATAACCGTTGCTGCAATTTTTCCTTCGGCAACTCCCCGCACCGCATCATCGGCACCATCGAATCCAAACACTTTTATTTTATCTGCTTTTCCCGCGGCAAGTACAGCCTGGTATGCGCCCATGGCCATGGCATCGTTCCCACAGAATACTGCGTCAATTGAGGCGTTGTGCCTGCATAATGGTTTCCATCACATCCATGGCTTTATTCCGGTCGAAATCTGCAGTTTGTTGTGCAAGCATTTTTAACCCGGGAAATTCATCAACCACGCTGTGAAAACCGTCGGACCGGTTCCAGGTGTTATTGTCACCAACCAGGCCGAGTATTTCAACATAATTTCCGGTTTTATTCAGTTGCCTAACGAAATACTGCCCCAGTTTTACGCATCCGGTAAAATTATCTGAAAGCAGCTGTGTTGTGGCAGCATCTCGGGAATTAATCTCCCGGTCCATACAAAAGGTTGGTATACGGGCAGCTTTAGCGCGTTTTACATTTAACACAGAACCATCGGCATCAGTCGGATTAAAAAGAATGGCCTTGTACCCCATAGCCACTATATTTTCAAAATGCTCAGCCTCTTTTGCCGGATCGTTTTGTGAATCGAAAATCTGCGCATCGTAACCCAGTTCCTTTGCCCTGCCTGCAGCCGACTCGGCCAGCACAACGAACCATGGATTATTCAGAGTTGAAATGACTATCGCAATTTTATTTGTTGCTTCCTTCTGGTTTTTATCGGTACATCCGGCCATTCCATAAATGAGGACCAGGAGGAGAATATATTTAATTGGATTCGTTCGTTTCATCTTATGTTTTTGCTCAAATAATTATATGCTAATGCGATATGGTAACTTTGCAGCAGGTTTAATTTTCCCTATTACTTCATCAAGAATTACAGAAGTTTCATTGCTGTTGTCAGCAAGTCCTTCTCCCGTAATTCCGTAGTGGTTAAAAATTTCAATTTGTGAACCCGCCACCGTTTCTTCATCCGGGAAACCTGCAATTTTGAATGGTTTGTATATTTTCTCTTCCATCAATAGAGAAGCACAGGCTTCACCCAGGCCTCCATTAATACTGTGTTCTTCTACGGTAATGATTACCCTGCATTTTTTTGCTGATTTCATGACAGCTTCTTTATCAAGCGGCTTAACAGTGTGCATACTGATAACTTCCGTGCTAATACCCTTTTTTTCCAGCAACAGGGAAGCTTCATATGCTGGTGTAACGGTTTCACCGCAGGCAATAAATGTCACATCATTTCCCTGGCAGATGACTGAAGCTTTTCCAATTTCAAAGTTTTTTTCGTAACGGGGAAGGGTTGGCATTTTCTTTTTTCCTAATTTTATAAATGCTGGTTTTCGAGATTCGGAAGCAGCAATAATAGCTTGTCGTGTTTCAAAATTATCGGCAGGAATGATAATGTCGATATTATGAATGGCACGAAATACTGCAACATCATGCGTTGAGTGATGCGTCAATCCCAGTGCACCATAACTCACTCCTGCACTAATACCTATTAAAGTAACAGGCATATTTGAATAAGCTACATCGTTTTTTACCTGCTCCAAGGAACGAGCTGAAAGAAAACAAGCCGGAGACACAGCGAAAACATTTTTTCCTGTGGAAGCCAGTCCGGCGGCTACACCAACAAGATTTTGTTCAGCAATCCCGACTTCCACCAGTTGCCTGGGTAGTTGTTCTCCAAACGGGACCAATTTTCCTGAACCCCTTGAATCACTGGTTACGACAATGATATCCCTGTTGATTTTCCCCAGTTCTATTAATGTTTCAGAAAAAATTTCAAGGTTAGCCTTACCCATAGTTATTTTTGGTATTGTCATGATTGTAACCTTCCTAATTCGGCATTTAATTCATTAATGGCCTGCTCGTACTGCTCGTCTGATGGAACTCCGTGATGCCATTTTTTTTCATTCTCCATAAAGCTTACCCCTTTCCCTTTTATTGTATTGGCTATAACAAGGGTTGGTTTCCCTTTCTTTAAAGGGAAACTCCGGAATGTTTCCCGTAATTGAGTGATACTGTTTCCGTCGGTTTCAATAAGCTCCCAGCCAAAGGCTTTGAATTTTTGATCGATAGGATAAGGACTGCATACTTCCCGGTTAGGGCCCGTAATTTGCAGTGAATTATGATCAAGAATTGCTACAAGATTGTCCAATTTATAATGCGCTGCCATCATTGCAGCTTCCCAGTTCGAACCTTCAGCCAGTTCGCCATCGCCAATCAACGTATACACTTTATAATTGGCTTTGTCAATTTTCCCGGCAAGAGCAACCCCGGCGCTTAAGGACAATCCATGTCCAAGGGCACCTGTATTAAATTCAATTCCCCTGACTTTTCGGGTTGGATGGCCGATGTAATTTGATTTGTATGCACAAAGTGTTTCAAGGTCAGCTTCCGGGAAAAAACCCCGGTCGGCCAGAACCACATATAGTGCCTCAACAGAATGCCCCTTGCTTTGAATGTAGCGATCACGGAAAGGATCTGTAAAATTCTCAGGCGAAACATTCAAAACATCGTTATACAATACATTCAAAATGTCTATGCAGGACAGGCTCCCGCCCGTATGACCCGCCCGTGCATTTTTAATGTATTTTAAAAGTGCTTTCCGGTATTTTACAGATTTCATCCGGAGTTCCAGATCGCTATATTCATTCATTTTATTCATGTTTGTACAATTCCCATCCCAGGTAATTACCAATGGCTTCTTCAAGAATATCGGAAACATGGCCGCGAACCATTCCAACGTGGTGTTCGAAACCATTTTTGCACATGTATTTCATCAGCTTTTGCAGGTTTGGAATTTCACACACTGCGATTCCTCCATCCATTCCATATGGATCATCCGTAATTTTGCCTTCACCCAGGTATGACTTGATACTTCCTCTTGTATCGTCAGTAGAAACCCGGAAGTAGGTCATATCACCTTCAGCTACTTTTCCCTTTACGGCACCAAATGTATCTTCCTGTCCGAGCACGGTTCCAAGAATATCGAGGCTTCCGATTTCAATTTCGTTTTCAAAGAATGATTTTGGGTAGTTGCTGCAATGCGTACAAACCACTTTATTTCGATCTTCGCCGAAATTGTTGTTCCAGTCAAGCAGGGCAGATGGTTTTTGTGCTGCCAATGCCAGTGCATACATTCCGATGGTTCCCATAACATCCACTTCGCAGGCCGAGGGCATCAGTTTTTCTCCCATCATACTCATGGTAACACAGGCTGCACATCCATAATTCTTTTCAATGGATTCCCAGCACTGCAGGGCAGATATATCGATGTTGTTATCTGCGATCCAGTTTTCAACCGCCAGGCCGAATCGGGCCTGCCTGGATAGTTGTCCTTTGTGAAGAATCTTGCACGTTCCGTACTCCTGAATTGCTTTAACTTTTTTCACAACTTCCGGTGCATTTACATCAATTTTTTCCGCTGCAGCAATAATTTCCGACATGTCAACCGGCACGACGGTAATGTCGGCCTGTTGCAATATTTTTTCGCTGAAACGCATGGTCTGAAATCCGATTGGGCGGGTTCCGATGGCGCCGACACGCAGTCCTTTTAATCCTTTTACAACCCTGCATATGCCTGCAAATTTGATGATGTCCCGGGTAAAGGACTCACTTTTCAGACTGTAGGTATGATATTCGGAGTCTGTAAATTTGATGCCATACTGGTAAAAATTGTTACAAACAGAAAGCTTTCCGCAAAAAGCATCGCGACGGCTTTTTACATCCACTTTATCATTTTCATCATCAATGGCCTGCACCAGGACCGGAACATTTAAGCTCGCCATTTTTATACTATTTACAACTCCCAGTTCGTCTCCGAAATTGGGTAAGTACAACGATGATCCCGTCAATTTTTTCAGCATTCTTTTTAAAGTAATCGGCACATTTTACTGCATCTTCATAACCTTCGATGTTTCCGGTTTGGTGTTTCTTCCAGGAGGCAATATAACACGTACCAAACCCCATTTTATCGAGTTTGTCGAGCACATTGGCACGGGCTTCAACTGCTAGTTTGGCATTGAAAATGTTGCGGGTGGCGATGATTATCCCGAAGGATATTTGCAAATTATTCATGTTTACTATTTTTCATCTGTTTGTTTTATTACCCGAATTCCAATATATGCTTTATCGGGAAGTGGAATAGTTACTCTTCCTGAAAATTCACCTTCCAACGGAAGGGTTTCCATATTCCAGGTGTCCAGTATTTCAACACTAAATTTATCTTTCTCTGGTAGTTCCAAGGTCAATGAGGGTACATTTTCTGCTGTATACATCAAATAATAATTCGTCTTCCTTTGAAAACAGATAGATGTTATTATTTAAATTCTCAGGATCTCCGTTATCAATTAACAAGGGTGACATTTCGGATACCGGTGCTTCTTCCATTATTGACTTAAAATAGGAAATTCTTTCCGGACTTTTTCCGGGCAATAATCCACCTTTTGCCCACCAACGTACCTCTGTTGAATCATCTGCCTTGTTTTGAAAAGTATCTCCATGTGTTGGATACCCTCCGCTTAATCCGGCCATCCAGAAGTAGCTGGTCATCTCTTCGGCACTCAGGTTTCCCCACCCGCTTGGGACATCTCCTTCATAGCGCATTTCATCAAAAAGAAGCGGTTTCTTATAACGGTTTCGCCATCTGATAGCATTGTAAAATTGTGAAGTTTGAGCGCAAATATGTGTAATCCAGGGGCGACTGTGGTCATAAAAGTGATCTTCCGAATTGTACCAGTTATGGATTCCCCTGAATCGATTGATATGGATCCTCATTCATCAGCAAATTTCCTATCCCTTCCCAGTCTATCGTTTCTTTTATGCTCGGTACGTCCCATTCATTGGCCAGTGACCACCAAACATTACGGTAAGCGGAAATCCGGGCGATCATGTAACGTACATATTTTTCATTCATTTCTGCACCTATCCGGCTATAACCCCATCTGTCATAGGGGTGAAATAGAATAACATCCGCCTGAATTCCCATGGTCACGCAGCTGCTCAATTCTTTTATCGAAATTTTGAAAAAACTCATAATCGGGTTGAGTGAAATCATTCTGTTCACCTTCTCTTTTATAAGGATATCGCCATGGCTCGGTATCGTTCCCATATATGTATGATTTTGGAAAGACACACATTCTGATTTTGTTAAACGGGGCATTTTTGAGTGTATTGATCGTCTGTTCCTGAATTTTTTGCGATACACTGGTCCATTGATAGGCTGTTGTACCTATAGAATAAAAGGGAGTTCCGTCAGCATACTTCAGGTAATAGGTATTAATTATCCTTTAGCGGTCCATGATTTTCCGGCCCCGGTTCAATGCAGGTAAATGAACCCTTTTTATTGTTCAGTGTTTCTGAATTGCTGATCGTCTGGTAACTCCATCTGCCTGTGATATCAGGCGAAAACCTTATTTTATAAACTCCCTTGCCATCATAAAAACCTGTGACTTTAACTTTCACATCCCCGCTTTGAAAAATGGCTTCAAGCTCAATATCCATATACGGATTTCCTTCCTCTGTTCCGTTTAATACAATTTCATAAACGCCCCATTTTTCGACTTGATTTTTCTCAGCCCCCAGAGCACGCCATTATCAGACCCAGGGACAATAAATAGAATGTGTTTTTTTCTGATCATTTTTGAAAAGTGTTGGATTAATCTCTTAGTCTTGATTTAGCTACAGCTGATTTCCAGCCTTTATATAAAGCGCAAGTTTCTTCTCTTGCCATTGCCGGGTAGAATGTCTTGTCTGTTTTCCTTAGGTTTTCGATTTCTTCAAGGGTGCTCCAGAACCCAGTTGCCAGCCCTGCCAGGAATGCAGACCCAAGGGCTGAAATTTCTTCTATATCGGATCTTTCCACCCTTACATGGAGCACATCAGCCTGAAATTGCATAAGAAAATCATTCCGGGTGGGTCCTCCGTCAACACGAAGACTGCTTAAAAAAAGCGTGTTGTTTACAGCCATTAAATCGATGAGGTCTTTCACCTGGTAAGCAATACTTTCAATTGCAGCCCTTACAATATGTGCCTTTTTTGAATCACGCGACAAACCCACTACAACTGCCCGGGCTTCGTTATCCCAATAAGGAGCTCCCAGCCCGACAAAGGCAGGGACCAGGTAAACCCCTTTATTGCTGGTTACTGAAGTAGCCAGCGGTTCTGCCTCTGAAATATCATTGATAAGTTCAAGCTCGTTCTTTAACCAGTTCAGGGCGTCACCCGTACAATGGATATTTCCTTCGAAGACGTAATCGATTTTTTAGTTCCTGCCGAAACCTATTGAAGTGACCAATCCTTCAGGCGGATCGAGAGGTGAATTCCCAATGTTGATCATCACCGACGAGCCGGTTCCATAGGTTGTCTTACCAATACCTGGTTCAAAACAGTTCTGGCCAAAAAATGCACCATGCGAATCGCCAATTAGTCCTGAAACAGGAAGAGGCGATCCAAAGACGATATCCGGTTCGGTAAATCCAAAGATCTCATCGCTAAATTTTACCTCAGGGAACATGGATTCATGCAGCCCGAAAAGATCGAGCAACTCATTATCCCATTCAAGCGTGTGGATATTGAAAAGCATGGTCCGACAGGCATTTGAATAATCAGTGGCATGAATTTTCCCGCCGGTGAGTTTCCATAATAGCCAGCTGTCCATGGTGCCGAGAAGCAGTTCTCCTTTTTCAGCTTTTTCTTTTGCTCCCGGCACATTAGTAATGAGCCATCGTAATTTACTCGCAGAAAAATAAGGATCAATCACCAGGCCCGTTTTTTCCCGGATCTTCGGACCAAGCGCATTTTTCTTCAGTTGCGCTGCAGAAATCTTTTCCACGCTGGCATTGCCAGACTGCTGCATTTGCAATGGGCAAACCAGTATTTTTATCCCACATTAAGCGAAGTTTCCCTTTGGTTGGTAATAGCTATCGCGGCAATTTCCGATTCTGTGATTTTTGTTTCGCTAATCAGCTGATTTCAATCCCAAAACCACATTGTTAAAAATCTCCAGGGCATCATGTTCCACGAAACCAGGCTGAGGATAAAATTGACGGTGAGGTATAGTGATCTGTGAAGCCATCTCTGCATCGCGTATTGAAAAGGACTACTTTTGATGCCGAAGTACTCT
Organism: uncultured Bacteroidota bacterium; assembly: GCA_963713725.1. GTDB lineage: Bacteria > Bacteroidota > Bacteroidia > Bacteroidales. The sequence goes on along the minus strand of CAVQMZ010000014.1, from coordinate 3,819 downwards.
GATCTATTGAAATGATATATTTCTTCATTCCTCTTGATATCAATTTCAGATATGTTTCATTTTTTTCTTGCTGCTGAGCCCAACTAAGCTATTGATGCATAAGATAAAGTATTCAGAACAATTCACGTCATTTTCAGAACCGCATATTGAATTATAATTGTAAATTTAATCTCAATTTATTGCGTAAACTAATCTGATTTTAGAGATAAACATGCGGGATCCCGAGATATTTCATGCCTTTAATGAACAAAGAAGTGAATTTAGGCCATATGGATTAACTTCCGAATATTGGCTACCCTCTCCCATGAAAAAACCCGACAGGCACAATGAAATTGAGATCAATTATCTAGTTGAAGGAAGTTTAACATACTTTTTCCAAGGCTCTAAAATAACAATACCTGCAAACAGTTTAACTGTGTTTTGGGGCCTCGTTCCTCATCAAATTATTGAACATACAGGCTCCACTCCTTATTTTGTTTCTACGATACCATTAACGCTATTTTTAGAATGGAGACTTCCTTCCAGGTTTGTTGACCGGGTATTGAAAGGAGAAATAATCATTGAAAATTCAGGAGAGCACTCATTTTTTGATGAATTTCTTTTAAACAATTGGATCAAAGACCTCTCTACAAAGGAAGGCCACATGGCCACTTTACTTGAAATGCGGGCACGATTATTACGTATGGCAGATAGAATATTGTCACATAAAGAATGTGAGCATGTACAAATACATTCAAGCGAAATAAGCCAGGTTGAACGAATTGCGATGTATATAGCGCAAAATTATACCCGGTCGATCAAAATTGTTGATATCGGAAACGCAGTTGGCTTACATCCCGATTATGCCAATGTTGTATTTAAGAAGACTTTTGGGATGTCCCTGAATGAATATCTTATCCAGGAAAGGATATCACATGCCCAGCGAAAACTAGTTTCAACTGATATGAGTATCGCTGAGATTCTATATGAATGCGGATATAATTCTATAAGCAGTTTTAATGCTGCATTTCGTAAAATCAACAAATGCACACCCCGGGAATTCAGAAAGAAATACCATTAATGAAGAAAAACAGTTTTGTTTATTGCTGCTTCACTCCCTGCAAAAAATACGTTAGCAGCGGAAAATACAAACCATTTCTTTTGCTGTTCCTGAAGTTGTAAAATATCTTCAGACTATATCGAACGTTCCATTTGTAAATATGTATGCTGCAAGATATTTGGTGTCATCAAAAGCTATTGACGTTGGATTGTCACTGGCATAATCATCATCATCTATAGTAAAATTGGAACCCACCAAAACACCTGTATTAATGACAAATTGCCTGTATACACAACTTTCGGTAAATAGGAATACAGGGTTTTCGGTAACAATGGTACAGAGTTTTTTTACTTCTCGGAGTTGATCTTGAAGGTAGATTACTGCCGAAGTTCGGAGTAAAATATCGCCAAAGTTCGAAATATATATCTAAAGTCCCTTAATATGAGCACCTTAGGTAAAAATCGAATTATTATAATTGAATGCTTCGAATTACAAATCTCGTGTCAATGATAAACTGCAAAAGGTTTTACTTCAATCGACTGGAGCGGTTCTGGTGGAAGGTGACCCACTCTTGCTTCTTGATAAATGGCAAATGGCTCCGGTAATTTGGGATGCTGTAAGATTTGCTGATGACATAAAGCTGGAAGAATTAACTTCTTTTTGCCTGGTTCAGTAATATCATTTAGTCTTTCCGTAAAATCTTTAAGTTGCCCAACTTTAATAGGCATAGTTTTGTACTGAAATTAAAACATAAATAAAATGAGTAAAACAATATTAATAACAGGTGCAAGTTCGGGCATGGGAAAATCCACAGCCAATATATTGCACAAGCAAGGACACAAGGTTTATTGTGCAGCCAGACGTACAGAAAGAATGAAAGACCTTGAAGATCAAGGAATGGGAGTCATATCATTAGATTTAACTAATGATGCCTCCATAGTTAAAGCGGTAGATACAGTCCTGGAAAAGGAAGGGCGTATTGATGTATTGATTAATAATGCCGGGTACGGATCTTATGGCTCTGTTGAAGAAGTGACTATGGAAGAAGCTAAAAGGCAGTTTGATGTCAATATATTTGGATTGGCCCGAATTACCCAATTGATTATTCCAAAAATGCGAGAGCAAAAATCTGGTCGTATTGTAAATATTTCTTCAATGGGCGGGAAAATTTACACACCCTTTGGAGCATGGTACCATGCCACCAAATTCGCATTAGAAGGATGGAGCGATTGCTTGCGTCTTGAACTCAAACAATTTGGAATTGATGTTGTTGTAGTTGAGCCAGGAGGAATACAAACCGAATGGGGAGATATTGCCATGGACAACTTTGTGAAAGTTTCAGGTGATGGTCCTTACGCTGATTTTGGAAAGAAACTCATCGAAGGAAATGAAAAAATGAAATCTAAATTAACTCCCGTTGATGTTTTAGGTAAAGAAATAGCTAAAGCAGCCACGGTTGATAAGCCTAAAACGAGATATCTTAAGGGTTTTATGGCAAAACCAATGGTTCGTATGCGTAAATGGGTGAGCGATAGAACCTTTGATAAATTGATACTTAGTCAATTAAAATAGATTTTAGCCTATTAGTAAATTTATAATATGTCAAACACTTTTATAATAGATTCAATCAGTCAGGCTCACCAATCCTTGGGTTTGGCCAAACCTAAACATCCTTTGGTGTCGGTCGTACATAGCAGAGACATTAAATCCATTTCAGATTTTCAAAATGTTAAGGTAGTAAACAATCTTTATCAGATTACCCTTAAGCAGACTGGTTGTGGTACCCTATTATATGGTAAAAACTCATATGATTATCAACAAGGAACATTGGTTTTTACTGCCCCGGGTCAAGTAACCCAATTTGATGGTGATATGCAGGCCGAATCTGAAAATATTGATGGTTGGACATTGGCTTTTCATCCTGACTTGATACGGAAATCTAGCCTCGCTGACAAAATGAGCCGATACACTTTTTTTAGCTATGATATCAGTGAAGCTTTACATCTTTCGGATGATGAAAGAAATACTGTTGAAGATCTTTTAGATAAAATAATTAAAGAATATAGCCAAAATTTAGATCAGCATAGTCAAAACCTGATCATTTCAAATATTGAATTATTTTTAGATTATTGTGTCAGGTTTTATGATAGACAGTTCTACACACGGACTAATCTTAACAGCGACATTGTATCAAGGTTTGAGAAGTTGCTCATTTCATATTTCCAGGGAACCAAAGAAAATGAAATCGGTCTGTTGAGTGTTAATTATTGTTCAGATAAACTTAATTTATCCTCCAATTATTTAAGTGATATGCTTAAAAGGGAAACGGGGAAAACAGCACAAGAGCACATTCATCTGCATATAATAGAGAAAGCAAAAAACAACCTACTTAATACTACGGATTCAGTAAGTGAAATTGGATATGCTTTAGGATTTGAATATCCTCAACATTTCAGCAATTTATTCAAGTCAAAAACTGGATACAGTCCGAGAGAATATAGAAATTTGAATTAAACCTATTGTGCCTTGTAGCTAACAAAAGTAGCGGTTCGGGAATAGACTCGAACCGCTTTTCTTTCTTGCTTCTTATAATACTAACCGAAAAATCGGGGCATAATAATCCCTTACTACTCTTAGCAATGCATTAGGTACTATTGAGAATTATTAAACCAATTATTTGCGCTTCCTACCGTCATCCCTCTTGTGCTCGGCCAATTTGTAAGCCTCGATTCAGTCACTTATAATAAAAAAAGGTAAAAGCCATAGAAGCCTTTACCTTT
>CAVQMZ010000013.1:0-100798 GCA_963713725.1 uncultured Bacteroidota bacterium | reverse complement strand
TCTGTACCCGGGGCCGGGATCGAACCGGCACGGCCATTACTGGCCACTGGATTTTAAGTCCAGCGCGTCTACCAATTCCGCCATCCGGGCATCAAGTAGACTATAGCTACTAAAACTTCTTTGTCTCTTCTACCAGGTTCTAAACCTCATTCCATATAGCCGGAATTGGGCTCCCCTCAAGCTGGCTCCTCCCTAAAATGCTCCACCGGAGCATTTCTTAACGGTCGGCCCGGCCATCCGGGCATCAACAACGGTAGTTGTGATTTGCGATGCAAATTTAAACAAAAAAGCGAAACTATTCCATCAGGGCCTTCATGGCTTCCTCAACATCACCGGGAGAACTCATAATTTTTGTAAAAGTACCCATTTTCAGTTCAGGCCAGTGGACGGCAAAGCGAAAACGGCCATGAAGCATTGAGGCCTTATTATGTTCTATAATAATCTCATAGGGCATGGCGGCAACATGTCCTTCACCTATGATGGGTAGAAAATAAGCTTCTCCTGTTTCAGGGTCCGAAAGGCCCACTCCAAATACAGCTATCCCGGCATCGAGGCTTTCCTGAATATGTGAAACACCCTTGGCAAAGGATTCAAATTCTCCAAGTTCAACCTGTTTTTCAAAACTTGGCATTCCTGCCATGTAGCGGTATTTCATCAGATCCTGGACCTTTTCGTCACCGCCGAAGGGTACCGATAAATCTCCCACTGACTTAAGGTCCATTTTAACAGCATTTGAAAGGGAAATCGCAGTGCTCTGGAAATCCGTGTCTTCCATTAAATCCCTGAAATAAGCATAAAAGAGGTATTCCGGATTCAAAACTGAAATTTTTACCACATCGCCTTCCTGCTGCAGACCCACTTTCATGGCGGCAGCCAGCATGCCCTGCTTTGCAGATTGCTGGCAAAGTTTAATAAGATCCTCATTGGTGAAAGCAATCACATATATTTCCTCAATGGATCCGGGCTGGTATTCCCCAAGTATTTCATAGCCGCTTTTTTTCAAGGCTGAAATCACTGTTTCCCTGGCATCCGGAGCAGATCCCTGGAACTCGGCAATTTGAATATAGGGAGCAATTCCAAAAATCAGGCTGAAGCCTGAAAAGAGTAATAAACTGAAAATTAATGTCCGTTTCAAATCTGTGTATCTTAAGTATTTATGGTATTGGTCAAATATAAGTCATATGCCCATGGGGGAAGAAATTCACCTGATGATATATCAGTTGATGGCATGGATGTGAGGGGTGTAAATGAAAAGAGGGCATCCGAAAATGGATGCCCTCTTTGAACCTTTGAGCGGGAAACGGGACTCGGACCCGCGACCCCGACCTTGGCAAGGTCGTGCTCTACCAACTGAGCTATTCCCGCAAATGGATTGCAAATATAATACTGAAAATTGATTTCTGCAATTTTAACTACAATCCGGACAGCTTTTTAATCTCATTCAGCTTATTAAGAGCCTCAACCGGAGTCAGGTTGTTAATATCCAGATCGGCAATCTGATCGCGTATCTGCTTCAGAACCGGATCATCAAGCTGGAAGAAACTCATTTGCATACCTTCGCGCTGACCTGCAATCTCTTTCACAGGTTTGCTGAGGTTCTTCTCCCCTCCGGTTTTTTCAAGCTCCAAAAGAATTTCATTGGCCCGTTTTACAACGCTGCGGGGCATGCCGGCCATTTGGGCCACATGAATACCAAAACTATGCTCACTGCCGCCTGGAACCAGCTTTCTCAGAAATATAACCCGGTCATTCAGCTCCTTAATGGAAACATTAAAATTCCGGACTCGGGAAAAGTGGGCAGCCATTTCGTTCAATTCGTGGTAATGGGTGGCAAAAAGGGTTTTTGCCTTACCCTCCGGATGTTCGTGAATATACTCCACCATGGCCCAGGCTATGGAAATGCCATCATAGGTACTGGTACCCCGACCGATTTCATCAAGGATAACAAGGCTGCGCTCCGACAGGTTATTTAAAATGCTGGCTGCCTCCAGCATCTCCACCATGAAGGTTGACTCTCCAAGGGAAATATTATCGGATGCGCCCACCCGTGTAAAGATCTTATCCACCCAGCCTATACGGGCAGATGAGGCAGGCACAAAACTGCCCACCTGGGCCATCAGGGTGATCAGGGCTGTCTGTCTCAGAAAGGCTGACTTACCCGACATATTAGGCCCGGTGAGTATCACGATTTGCTGATCTTCGTGATTAAGCTTTACATCATTGGCCACGTAGTCCTCATCATCTGCGAGCTGTCGTTCAATTACGGGGTGCCTTCCATCAGAAATTTCTATGGTGGTGGATTCATTCACCTCGGGTCTGCAATAATTGTAATCCAGAGCAATCTTTGCAAATGAAAGCAAGCAGTCAAGCCTGGCAATGAGAGAAGCATCCATCTGGATTACTTCCACAGAAGTGGAAATGCCCAGAATGAGTTCCTGGAAAATCTTTGCTTCAAGGACAAGGCTTTTTTCTTCGGCCCCCAGTATTTTTTCTTCATAGGACTTAAGTTCCTCTGTTATATAACGCTCGGCGCTGACCAGGGTTTGTTTCCTGATCCATTCTTCCGGAACCTTATCCTTATGGGTATTACGCACCTCAATATAGTAACCGAATACATTGTTGAAGGCAATCTTAAGGCTGCTGATTCCGGTACGCTCCATCTCCCTTTTCTGCATTTTCAAAAGGTAGTCCTTGCCCGAATGCATAATCTCCCGTAGTTCGTCCAGTTCCTGGGAAACCCCTTCGGCAATTACCCCTCCCTTATTAAGCTGGGCAGGCGGCTCGTCCATAATCTCTTTTTCAATCCTATCCCTCACCTCAACACAGGGATCCAGCTGTGAGGCCAGCTTTTCCAGGGAAAGCTCTCCGGACTGGGCACAGCGCTCCTTCAGTGGCTCAATGGCCAATAGGGAATTTTTCAGCTGGATCAACTCCCTGGGTTGGATCCTGCCCACGGCAACCTTTGAAATGATTCGTTCCAGATCGCCGATTTGTTTGATCTTTTCAGAAAGAAAAACCCTCAGCTCCTCATCATCTTTGATCTGCTCAACCATGTTGTGGCGCTCCCGGATAAGGAGCACATCTTTCAGGGGCAGGGAAAGCCATCTTTTGAGAAGGCGGGCACCCATGGGGGTCACAGTCTGGTCCATCACATCAATGAGGGTACGTGCTCCATCATACAAGGCTGAAAACACCTCCAGGTTTCGTAATGTGAAACGATCAAGCCATACATAATGGTCTCGCTCAATTCTTGCAAGCCTTGAAATATGACCCGTTTTCGAATGCTGGGTCAGATCCAGGTACTGGAGGATGGAGCCACTGGCAATGATCCCATGCAGCATATCCTGCACTCCAAAACCCTTCAGGTTTTTGGTTCCAAACTGATGCTGCAGCTTTTCCCTGGCATTATCTTCCGTATAAACCCAATCGTCCAGCAGAAAGCTCTGGTAGCCATCCCCAAAAGACTCATAAAACTCCTTCTGAAAACTTCGCTGAACCAATACCTCCCTGGGTGAAAAAGAACTCAAGAGTTTATCAATAAAGGCCCGGTCTCCCTGGGTGCATAAAAACTCCCCGGTGGATATATCCAGGAAAGCAATTCCGCTCATCTGTCGATCCAGATAGACGCTGGCCAGAAAATTATTCTCGCGGTTCTCCAGGACATGATCGTTGTAGGTCAGGCCCGGGGTCACCAATTCCGTAATTCCCCGCTTCACAATCTTTTTAGTGAGCTTGGGATCTTCCAGCTGCTCACAGATGGCCACCCGCTCGCCGGCACGGACCAGCTTGGGGAGATAAGTATCCAGGGCATGGTGGGGAAACCCAGCCAGTTCCACAAAAGAAGCAGCACCATTGGCCCTGCGGGTCAGTGTAATCCCCAGGATGCCTGCTGCCTGAATCGCATCTTCTCCGAAGGTTTCATAAAAATCGCCCACCCTGAAAAGTAGAATTGCATCAGGGTTTTTTGCCTTCACAGCATAATACTGTTTCATCAAAGGCGTCTCAACGATATTTTTTGGTGCGGCCAAAAGCTTGCTCTGGACCTCAAAAATAGTGTAATAGATTTATTAATTGCCGGCCCCGGCATAAAAAAAACCGCCCTGCCTTATGAGGCAGGACGGCCATAAATAATATTTTAAGGCAAATTAGAAGCTCAGGTCAATCCCGATGCCAAACATATCTGTTTTCTTGCCATAAATGGTTGATGATGGTGGAGGACCTTCAAAATTTTCAGTGTAGTCATCATACATTACATGAATGTATCCTGCATTCAATGTGACCATCTCCCCAAGTTCAACAAAAACACCACCACCAATGGAGCTGTTTTTATTGGCATAAGAGATACCAGACTGGTAGTTGTCATTCACACCCAGGTTCCCGAAGTTATAACCAACACTTACACCCAGTATGCCCAGAAATTTATATTCTGCAGCGATGGCCAGGGTCCAGGAGTTTTGATCGATGGTCGTTTCATTATCGATCTGCTCTCCGTCTACATTAGTGTTTCCATAATAAGCACCCTTATCAAGGAAATAGTTATACCCCAGACTCAGTGTCAGCTTTTCCAATGGGCTCACCTGAGCTCCCACTGCAAACATGCCGGGAAGGTCTCCTCTGACTTTTTCCCCGTCGGGAAACATGCGCAGTATCATATCCTCGGTCTTCGTTTGGTGAGTTCGATTTTTGTGTGATGCTCATATTTGGCAGCCAGGTTAATCCTGTCTGACAGGTGTACGTTCAAACCAATGATGGGCGTGAAGCCGGAACCTGACTGGCTGGATTTCAGAAACTGATCGGCTGTCTGGGCGTCAAGCTGATCGGCAGCTGCACCAATCATTGCCCCGATATCAGCATCCATAGGAGTAATTACGCTGCTAATAACCCTCATGTAATCGCCCGCTGGCTGCGCACCTCCATAGGCAGCAGGAGCATCAATGGTGATATTGGTCAGAGCACCCTCGTACGAATTATTGGCGATCACATAACGACCACCCAGGGAAACGGAGATCATCTCAGTAATTTTATAGGCTGCTCCCACCTGGATACCATAGTAAGTAGAAGCTCCTGTAAAGGAAGCATCCATGTTATATCCTGTGATATTGGCAAAACCAGGATTTTGTTGGGTGGCTCCTTCAATAAAAGCATCCAGTGGGGCCAATTGACTTTGCATGTAGGGAACCATCGATGAAACCGGAATTTCAAAATCGGGTAAGCCCGTTGTAAAATCGGCAGTCCCGCCGCCACCTATGATATTAAAACCGGCTGAGAAGGACCATTTGTCCAGATTATAGGCCGCATAAAAGGTGGGGAAGATCGGGGCAGAAAGCTCTGCCTCATAAGTCTTGGGGCTTGGAATAAGTGTTGGAAAGTTACTGGTGACTGTCCTGGTCTGAAAAATTGTCTGGTTAGAAAGAGAAAGATGAAGACCCGTACCCAGATGAACGGTACCGGCCGGATTAAAGTAAACCGCGTCAACGCCTAAAGCAGCGTCCCGGGTTAAGGTACGCACCCAGGCAGCACTACCATTGGTGTTTGTAACCAGTCCGCCTGCAAATACAGAAGTGGCTCCCATCAACAAGGATAGAGCAAAAAGATTCAGTCTTTTCATATGATTGTGATTTAGTTAGCGACGCTAAGAAAAGAAAAAAAAATGAATTTCAACTTTTTTTGCCCGACTTGGTTATTACTATACCATGAAAAAGAGAGTAAGCGGACTCGGCGGAGTCTTTTTTAAAACCAGGGATCCTGAAGGAATGAAAGCCTGGTACAATAAGCACCTGCATCTGGATGCGGGAGAATACGGCGCCATGTTCAAATGGCGCGACCATAGTGATCCTGAGAAGGAAGGAAATACGGTGTGGAGTCACCTTTCCGGAGGATACTTCTTATTTCCAACCGGCAAAAAAGGATTTTATGTTTAACTACCGGGTTGAAAAACTGGAGGAGCTTATTGAAGGTACTGAAAGAGGAAGGGGTGGAAATTGTTGGAAAGATGGAGAGCTATCCTTACGGTAAGTTCGGCTGGATCATGGATCCTGAGGGAACAAAATTGAACTCTGGGAACCTGCAGATGAAGGGACACTCTAAAATAATAAGACTAAGCAATAAGATAAATAGATAAGACCCATGCAGAATATGTGGAATGAAAGATATAACACCGAGGAATATGTGTATGGCAGGGATCCAAATGTGTTTTTTGCCAGAAGCCTTGGGCCGCTTTCCCCGGGAAAACTACTTCTTCCTGGAGAAGGAGAGGGCCGAAATGCAGTATATGCCGCCAGCCTTGGATGGGAAGTAGATGCCTTTGACCAGAGCAAGGTGGGGGCTGAAAAAGCAGAAAGCCTCGCAAGGGAAATGGGGGTACAAATTTCTTATACGGTATCCGGAGTGGAGGCATTTCCCTTTGAGAAGGACATCTATGATGCCATTGGCCTGGTCTATTTTCATGCACCAGAACCCCTCAGAAAAGAGCTTCACAGAAAGGTTGTGGAGTCTTTAAAACCTGGAGGAAGGGTGATTCTTGAGGGCTTTCATATTTCCCAGCTGGGAAGAGACAGCGGTGGCCCTCAAAATCTGGACTTGCTTTATACCAAAGAAATTCTGCAGGAAGATTTCCAGGGCATGGAGATTGATGTATTGGAGGAAATTGAGGTGGATCTCAATGAGGGACTCTTCCATGGCGGACCGGCAAAAGTTGTCAGGTTCATGGGTACTAAAAAATAAAAAGAAGAAAATGGATCTGGGATTAAAGGATAAGGTAGTAATGGTAGCCGCCTCAAGCAAGGGGCTGGGTTATGGGATTGCCCTTGAGGTGGCCCGCGAAGGGGCCATTCTCTCCATGGGCAGCCGGAACCAGAAGAGTCTCTTATCGGCAGTTAAGGAAATTCAGAAGGAGGTTCCCGGAGCCCGGATAATCAGTTCTCCTCTGGATGTGGCCGATGCAGCTTCCATTGAAAAGTGGGTACAATTTACCCTGAATGAAGAGAAAACCATCGATTGCCTGGTTGTAAACGGTGGAGGCCCACCCCCGGGCACCTTCGATGAAACGGACGATCAACAATGGACGGCCGGATTTGAAAATACCCTCATGAGTGCAGTGAGGCTGATCAGGGGAGTGCTCCCCGAAATGCGAAGAAAAAAATCCGGTTCTATTTTAACGGTTACTTCAAGTTCCATAAAGGAGCCCATTGATAACCTGATTCTTTCAAATGTTTACAGGTCCGGAATAACCAGCCTTGTAAAAAGCCTTTCCTTCCAGGTGGCTGCTGATAATATCCGCATTAATAACCTGGTTCCTGGTTTCTTCGATACCGACAGGCTTAAGGACCTGGATCTTCGCAATTCGAGAGAATGGCGGATCAGCCTTGAAAATGTCAGGAAGATTAATCATGATAAAATCCCCATGGGCAGATATGGCGACCCAAAGGAATTTGGAAAAGCCGCCGCTTTCCTGCTCTCGGGTGCCGCTTCCTATGTTACAGGTGAAACCTTCATTATTGATGGCGGTAAAATGAGAACCGTATGGTAGCCGGAAAAAGCCATGGACTCACACCGGTAATTTTGACATTTACCGAGGAACTTTCCTCTGGTATTTTCCTCTTGGGTTTTAAAAGAAATTTTGAATTCGAAGCCGGACAGGTGATAGGGATTGCACTTGCCAGCGATGGTGCAAGGCGACTTTACAGCATCTGCAGCGGCGAGAAGGAAGGAGAAGTGCAGATCCTCTACAATGTAATTGATGAAGGATATCTTACACCACGCCTTGCAGATCTTGAAGAAGGCGATACCATCTGGATTACCGGTGCACGCGGGGAGTTTACCGCTGATGATGATCCGGCTGTATGGATCGCCACCGGAACTGGAATTGCACCCTTTTATTCCATGCTGAAATCCGGGCGGGCAGCCAACAAAATACTGATTCATGGCAATCGCTACCTGGAACAATTTCATTTTTATGATTATTTCAGGAATCAACTTGGGGACAATTATACCAGGTGCTGCAGTGCCGAAGAAGATGAAGGGGTGTATCATGGCAGGGTAACATCCTTCCTGGAGGAAAACCCCCTCCCAGGCCCGGGTTTAAAGTACTATCTTTGTGGCAGTGCCGAAATGGTTGTGGAAACTAGGGATATCCTCATAGCAAAAGGGGTAGCATTTGATCGGATCATTTCTGAAATTTACTTTTAAACCATGCCTGAAGCTCTCTTTGGAAAGACCCTGGAGGAACTGAAAGTCATCTCGAATGAGCTGGGACTGCCTTCCTATACCGGAAAACAACTTGCTGAATGGCTTTATCAGAAAGAGATCTCTTCCTTTGAAGAGATGAGCAATCTTTCTAAAAAAGCCCGGGAGCAACTGGCTTCCGGATACACCCTTGGTTTAAAGGAACCGGAAGATGTCCAGGAATCGGTCGACGGTACCAAAAAATATCTTTTCCCGGGGCTCCCAGGAAAATATATTGAAACCGCCTATATTCCTGACAGGGAGAGGGCTACTGTTTGCGTTTCATCCCAGGTGGGGTGCAAAATGGGCTGCCTGTTCTGCATGACCGGCAAACAGGGCTTCCAGGGTAACCTTACTGCCGGGGAGATCCTCAACCAGTACCGGAGCATACCCGAATGGAGAAAGCTCACCAACATTGTTTACATGGGCATGGGTGAACCCCTGGACAATCTGGATGAGGTTTTAAAAAGCCTTGAAATACTTACAGCTCCCTGGGGTTTTGCCATGAGCCCAAGGCGAATTACGGTTTCAACCATAGGCATTACCCCTGCCATGCTCAGGTTCCTTGAAAACTCCGAAGCACACCTTGCCATCAGTCTACATACGCCCTTTGATGAGGAGCGCCGAAAACTGATGCCCATTCAACAGGTTTACCCCCTACAGGAAGTATTAAGTGAGATCCGGTCCTGGGATTTCGGGCGCCAGAGAAGGGTTTCCTTCGAATACATCCTTTTTAAGGATTTCAATGATAAAGCAGCTCATGTCAATGAGCTTTCAAAGATCCTGTACGGCATTAAATGCAGGATCAACCTGATTCGCTTTCACCCGATTCCAAACACTCCCCTTGAATCTCCCGATGAAAAAAGTATACTGGCCTTTAGGGACCGCCTGAATGCCAAGGGTATTACATGCACCATCCGGGCAAGCCGCGGACAGGATATCTGGGCAGCCTGCGGACTGCTTTCCACAAAAAAACTGATGGAAAAAGAATAAGGGTCTGCGATTCCGGACCCCTTTATCACATAAAGCATAAAAAAGCCTATTTATGTGGTTAAAGGGCCTCCGTCTGTATTTTTTTCCCGAATTATGTCTGGTCTGCGGTCGTAGAATGTCAGAACCAGGAGCTGTTTTATGCCTGGCTTGCGAATATAATCTCCCGCTTACAAACATCAGGAATTCTCCGAATAATCCATTTAGCCAGGCCTTCTGGGGTCGGGTACCCTTTGAAATGTGCACCTCCCTGCTTCGTTTCGAAAAGGGCTCTCCCTACCAGAAGCTTCTTCATGAATTGAAGTACAGGGGAAACCAGGCAGCAGGACTTTATTTAGGAAAAATGCTTGGCAAGCTCTTGCTCCATTCCTCCTTTTCAGGCTGTGACATTCTGGTTCCGGTTCCCCTCCATAAAAAAAAACTAAAAACCCGGGGATTTAATCAGAGTGAAATTATTGCCCGAGGAGCCTCGGAAATCACCCGCATTCCCGTGATGACAGGATTACTGATGCGATCAATACATCACCCCTCCCAGACAAGTTTGGGCAGATATGAGCGCTACCAGAATACCAGGGGAAATTTTGGGATTTTTCCAGGTGCCCCGGATGTCTCCGGAATGAAAATCCTGCTGATTGATGATGTAATGACCACCGGATCAACTCTTGAGGCCTGCAGTCGGGAGCTGCTTAATGCCTACAATTGTCTCATCTACATTGCCACCGTATCTGTGGCCTGATTAACGATGATGAAACTTATATGAAGCAGTAAGGCTAAGTACATTGTGAAAATAGCCGCTATCCAGATAACGAACAGCCGCCCCCTCCCTGAGGCTGTAAGGTATAACAGAATACGTAAATCTTAATCCAATACTGACGCTGGGGTGAAGCCAATAATGAAATCCTGCAAAACCATCGAGCCCGAAACGACGGTTCCCACCCAAAGGTTCGGTCTGGGGCAACTTATTTCGCTGATAGTCGTAGGCCTGAAAACCTAATAGCACATTGGGTGAAAATCCGAGTTCTATTTGCGCCTTTTCTTTAATAAGATAATGTACCGAAAGCGGTAGTGAAATATATTGAAAGCTGGTCTTATTAAAATCCTCAACCGTTTCACTATTCGCATAATATGCACCCCTGCCCTCATATTTCAATTCCAGCTGCCAGTAGAAATCCGTATGGAACTCGCGGTTCACATACACACCCCCGGTAAAGCTTAAGTTGTGATATCCCCCATAGCCATCCCGGTCAACCTGCGAAGCGTTCATCCCTGCAAAGACGCCGGAATTAAACTCCTGCGCACTGAGTTTCACCATGGGAAATAAAGTCAGCAGGACAAGCATTGTTCCTGTCAGTCTGTAAATGTTTAGTCTATGCATCTGATAGTATTTTAATAAGTTCGTCCACCCCTTCTGCCGCTCCTTTTTGGATCACAGTGATCCCCGAATGACCGGCAACAAGCACCTCATTGGGATCAATCAGGTAAATGGGGACACCCGGGCGGGCATAATTGATTAAACCGGCGGCAGGGTATACATTCATGGAAGTACCAATGATCACCATTATATCGGCCTCTGACACCTCCACAACAGCCTCTTCGATGGCGGGCACCGCCTCTCCAAACCACACGATGTGGGGTCTGAGCTGTGATCCCTTTTCACATAAATCTCCGGGATTCAGCTCCCAACCCTCAATTTCATACACCAGATCAGGATCCAGGGTACTGCGGGACTTGCCCAATTCTCCATGAAGATGAATGATCTTTGATGAGCCTGCCCTTTCGTGAAGATCATCCACATTCTGGGTTACAATGCACACATCAAAGTCCTTTTCCATTTCAGCCAGGGCCAGGTGACCCCTGTTGGGATGGGCATCCAGCAATTGTTTTCTGCGATCGTTATAAAATCGCAGCACCAGTTCCATGTCCTTTTCCCAACCCTGAGGACTGGCCACCTCGTAGACATCATATTCTTCCCATAAACCTCCCATTTCACGAAAGGTTCTGAGGCCGCTTTCAGCACTCATGCCCGCCCCGGAAAGCACAACCAGCTTCTTCATCCCTTCTTTAATATTTCTTCCACTTCCCACTTATCGTTAACATATAATCCCACATAAGTAAGATCCTTTCCATAAGCTTTTTGAAGATAATCAATGACCGCTTTTATTTGCTTTTCCTGCCCGGCCCTGTCTTCCGGATTATCCTTGCAGTCGTGATGCCCCACAATGGCTATAAACCCGGATCCATTCTCCTCCAGGGAGGTAGAAATTTGCTCCTTCAGGGAAAATAACCTGCACTTATCGGTCCTTTCGGTGAGTATCTTAATCGGACCCGCTTCGGTAAGGGAATCAAAATAATCGAGCTTATAATTCTGTCTTAAAAAATCCATTACCGGATACTGGATGCGTCCGTCAATGCAATTAATTACCGTACCTTTTTTCATTTTCACCATTGAATATGCAGCATTTTACGTAAATATAAGATTTTGGCTGAACAATTACTTTCGCTACTTTTAAGACATCTGGAAGGGAAGAACGTTCAGGGTAGATAATAGAAAGAAGATGATTGATCAACAGACTATAAATCAGATTTTTGAAACCGCCGACATTGTCGATGTGATCTCTGATTTTGTAACCCTGAAAAAGAGCGGAACCAACTTCAAAGGGCTTAGCCCTTTCAGCAATGAAAAAACCCCCTCCTTCATGGTTTCTCCGGCCAAGGGAATTTACAAGGACTTCAGTTCCGGGAAGGGTGGTAATGTGGTAGGCTTCCTCATGGAACATGAAAAACTTTCCTATCCTGAAGCACTCAGATACCTGGCCCAAAAATACAATATTGCCTTTGAGGAAAAGGAACTGAGTGCAGAGGAGATACAACAAAAGAATGAAAGGGAAAGTCTCCTGGCTATCACCGATTTTGCCGCAAAATATTTTGTAAAGCAATTGCAGACTGAGGAGGGCAAGGCCATTGGCTTGAGTTACTACCGTAATCGCGGTTTCAGGGATGATATCATTCAGAAATTTAATCTGGGTTATAGTCCCGAGGAAAGAACAGCCTTTTCAACGGAGGCAGGTAAAAACGGATATAAAAAACAATACCTGGTGGGCACCGGGCTCTCCATAGAACGGGAAGATTATCTCTTTGACCGCTTTGCCGGACGGGTTATTTTTCCAATTCACGCTCTTTCGGGCAGTGTAATTGGCTTCGGGGGCCGTACCCTAAAAAGTGATAAGAAAATTGCCAAATACCTGAATTCCCCCGAATCGGATATTTATCACAAAAGCCGGGTGCTTTACGGACTCTTCCAGGCAAAGAAGGTCATTGTTTCCAAAGACCAGTGTTTCCTCGTGGAAGGCTACACCGATGTAATTGCCATGCACCAGGCTGGAATCGAAAACGTGGTTGCCTCATCGGGTACCGCCTTAACCACCGAGCAGATTCGCCTGATTAAGCGCTTCACCGAAAATATCTACATCCTTTATGACGGGGATGAGGCCGGAATAAAAGCTTCCTTCAGGGGGATAGATATGATCCTTGAGGAAGGGATGAATGTGAAGGTGGTGATGCTTCCGGCCGGAGAGGATCCGGATTCCTATGCAAAGGCACACTCTTCCACCGAATTCCTTGAATACATTGCTGCCAACGAAAAGGATTTTATCTCCTTTAAGACCGAAATCCTGCTTTCCGACGCTCAACATGATCCCTTTAAAAGGGGACAGTTGATCAGCGATATTGTAAAATCAGTGGCGGTGATTCCCGATGGAATTATGCGCAGTGTTTATCTGAAAGACTGCGGTCTTCTACTTGGCGTTGAAGAACAGGTACTCTATACCGAGGTTAATAAAATCAGGGCACAAAAACAGGAGCAAAATTGGAAAAGGGAGCAAAGTTCTCAAAGGAAACAGGCCTTCCAGTCCCCCTTGGCTCCACCTCAACAACCCCTTGTTCCCGCTTTTGTTGAGAATATTTACTCTGAAGTCGAGGAGCGGGAAATTATTTATTTTCTCCTGAAGTTCGGGAATAAGATTCTCCACCTGGGTGGGGAAGAGAATACCCGGGTATCCGTGGCTGATTACATCATCAGGGAGATACAGAATGATGAATTGGAATTTAACAACCTGATATACAAACAGGTCTTCGAGGATGTCAAGGACCTCATAGAAAAGGAAAAGGAGCTCACCGAGCGTCATTTTATTTACCACGACAATGCAGGGGTACGGGAACTGGCTGTGGATATTTTCACCTCCCGCTATGAATTGAGTAATGTTTGGAAACGTAAGGAATCCTATGTTGAATTACCTGGAGAAAACCTGGGTTATGAGGTACCCAAGTCCTTATTATCCTATAAAATGATGGTGGTTGAAAAGGCCCTGGGCCAACTCCGGACAGAACTGGATACTGCAGAGAAAAAGAATGATCTTGAACAACTTAATAAGCTGATTTTAAGAATTCAAAGCCTCGGATCCGTAAAAATTGCCCTTTCCAAGGGTCTGGGAGGGCGTACCATTATAAGGTAGTTATCCCTGGAGCTTTTCCTTCAGGGCCACCAGTGCCTCACTTATTTTTTTCTCAATATGCTGGTAGGATTCAATCTCGCGGCCCTTGTATTGAATCACCATTTCAACTCCAATTCCACTTTTATTGAGATCTTCCCGAAGACCTGGTTTTTGCAAGCGATAAGCTTCCCGGATTCTTCTTTTTAACAGGTTGCGGTCCACAGCCCTTTTAAATAGCCTTTTTGGAACGGATACGGCCATTTTTAAATCGGGGTGCCCGCCAGCCACCCTTTCATAAGAAATAAATATGATCCTCAGCGGATAGCAATCGATCCGCTTTCCCGAGTCAAACAAGCTGGAAATGGATTTCCGGCTGGTCAGCCGTTCTTCCCTGCTTAAAGTATATAGCCTAGGCCTTCCCGTTGTTTTTATTGTAATCCTTTATGAAATCTTCCAGGGCCATGGTCATCGAGGGCGCCTTTGGCTGTGGAGCAGTTATATCAAGTCTTAATCCTGCTTCCTCAGCCGCCTTGGCTGTTTTAGCACCAAATGAGGCAATTTTGGTTTCGTTCTGCTCGAAATCCGGAAAATTCTGGAAAAGTGATTTAATACCCGAGGGGCTGAAAAATACGAGAATGTCGTAGTTTACATCAGCCAGATCAGA
Organism: uncultured Bacteroidota bacterium; assembly: GCA_963713725.1. GTDB lineage: Bacteria > Bacteroidota > Bacteroidia > Bacteroidales. Next base: position 86,431 of record CAVQMZ010000013.1, on the reverse strand, counting down.
AAGGTCACTGCACTCTGTCCTGTAAAGAACCGCCTTTGTATAATCAAAATTGTTCTTTTGCAGAAGCAGGGGAATCTCTTCCTTATGGGCAGCTGAAATGGGTAAAAGGAATTTCTCACTCTTATGCTTGTTCATAATCTCAACCAGGTCCTGGATGATTCCGTTAGCATAAAAGATCTTCCTCTTCCTGTAAACAATGTACTTCTGAAGGTAGTAAGCCGTTGCTTCCGAAATACAGAAATATTTCATGGTGTCCGGAATTGTGGTCCGGGTTTCCTCGGCCATCCTGAAGTAATGGTCAATGGATGTTTTACTTGTAAATATGACCGCTGTGTGCGTGCTCATATCAATTTTATCCTGCCTGAATTCACGAGCCGATACCCCTTCAACATGAATAAAGGGTCTGAAGTCAATCTTCAGATTGTGTTTGGTCGCTAAATCAAAATAGGGTGATTTGTTGTTCTCCGGCTCAGGCTGAGAAACTAGAATTTTCCTTATCCTTCCCATATAATTCTTCTTTCTTTGGTCTCAACTTAAAGGATGTCCCCTAACCATCTGTAAAATAGAATGAGAGGGGCCATTTCAAGGGCACAAAGGTACAAAAACATATAGAATATTGAAACCCCCCTTCGAAAAGAAAATATAAAACCCCTTATCAAACGTAAAATAAGAATGGCAAAAACTGCTGTAATAGCCAACCATTGAAACACGATCATCAGGATGCCATCCGTATAAATAATGAACATTAAAAGGGGTAACAACAAGACTCCTATTAACTTATTGAATATAAATATATTGTAAAGGTACTCCCGAAAGACGCTGATTTTGTTAAATAGGAAGCCGGCAAGGTTGAGTAAAAACAGCCGTGCCAAAAAAAGGCCAATAAGAAGTCCCAGGTTGAATAGAAAAAGCTGAGCCCCTGAAAATCCATAGGGTGCAAGTCCAAAGCGGATTTCAGCCATATAAAGGAGTATACCTCCGCAAAAGATATAGCACACATAAAGAATGATATCCAGCTGTTTCTGCAATCCACTATTATCCCCGAAGATCCTTACAGCCACCTGAAAGCTTACCATGGATTCCAGGGTCTGTTTTAATAAGGATGCATAACGGAGGCGAATTCCGGCAAAAAAACCAAGAAGTACCATCAGGGAGATAAATAACCAGGCCGGATGATGAACCTGAATCTTATCGGTCCACTTCAGACTTTCAGCAGCTATAATGAGGATTTGCATTTCCTGGCCTGACTTTTGAGTTATTTCAGGAGACAAAGATACATATCGTCCATTCTTAAAAAAAGTTAATATGTGGGGATATTTGAATTCTTTGTAGTTCCTTTATAACAGTATTTTATGGAAGTTCAATCTTTGCAATCATGAAAAAGTCAAAAAGAAACATCATTATAGCCGCCTCCCTCGTCCTCTTATTCAGTGTAGGATATACCACCATTGGAAACAAGGACATGGAGCTGGTCAAAAACCTGGATATATATTATACCATGTTCAGGGAACTCAATATGTTTTATGTGGATGAAACCGATCCGGAGGAACTGGTTACCACCAGCATCAATTCCATGCTCTCTTCCCTGGATCCTTATACCACCTATATACCAGAGTCTGATATGGACGACTTCCAATTCCAGACAACCGGCGAATATGGGGGAATTGGATCACTTATTCGCCGGTCGGGATCTTACACGATGATTGCCGAACCTTACGAAGGTTTTCCTGCTGATAAGGCTGGACTGAGAGCCGGAGACAAGATTCTGGAGGTGGATGGCAAAAGCATTAAAGATGCGGATGTTCAGAAAGTAAGCGACCTGCTGAAGGGAAAGCCCGGTACCGAAATGCTTCTGACAATTGAACGCTATGGCGCAGAAAAAGAACTTGAATTCAGTCTGGTCAGAGAAAAGATTTCCATATCCAATGTTCCCTATTACGGAATGCTGGACGAAGAAACAGGATATATCAGGCTGGCCAATTTTACCACAGGTGCGGGTTTGGAAGTTGAAAATGCAGTGAAGGAATTGAAAAAAGAGCATGGTATGAAATCATTGGTTCTTGACCTTCGTTCCAACCCGGGAGGTTTGCTCATTGAGGCTGTTCGTATTTGCAACCTTTTCGTGGATAAGGGTGAGCTGATTGTCAGCACCAAAGGCAAGGTCAAACAATGGGACTCGGAATATATTACCCAGAAAGAACCCCTGGATAAGGAAATCCCCCTGATAGTCCTTGCAAACCGTGGTTCCGCTTCCGCATCTGAGATTGTTGCGGGTGCGCTTCAGGACCTCGACAGGGCCGTGGTGATTGGACAGAGAACTTTTGGAAAAGGCCTGGTTCAGACATCCCGTCCATTGAAGTACAATGCCCAATTGAAAGTGACAACAGCCAAATACTACATCCCCAGTGGACGATGCATCCAGGCGCTTGACTACTCGAATCGTAATGAGGACGGCAGTGTGGGAACCATTCCCGACTCCCTGATCAGTGAATACAAAACCCGAAGTGGCAGGCTTGTTTATGATGGTGGTGGTGTTCAGCCTGATTTTGAAGTCATCCCGGAAATGCTTTCTGAGATTACCCTTCAGCTCTACACCCAGAACATGTTTTTTGATTTTGCTACCAAATACAGAGCTGAACATTCGGAAATTGCAGACCCCATAAATTTCAAATTATCAGACGAAGAATATAAGTCATTTGAAGTTTTTGTTGAAAGTAAGGATTTCGAATTCAAAACTTCCAGCGAGCAAGCTTTTGAAAAACTTGTAACAACTGCCAAAAAGGAAAAGTACTATGAGATTGCCAGTGAAGAGTTTTCCAGTCTTGAGAAAAAGCTTTCTCATAATAACCTGAAGGACCTGGAGACATTTGGAAAAGAGATCAGTCAAATTCTCAGTGAGGAAATCATTAACCGCTACTATTACCAGCAAGGAAGAATTCTGGCCCAGATTCAGGATGATCCACAGCTTAACAAAGCCCTGGAGGTTCTGGATGAACCGGGCGTTCTGAAGGAGGTTCTTCTGGGTCATCAGGGAGCTCTGGTCAGCGCCCTGAATACTGAAGACTAGCGGGGATTATTGTCAAGGATTAGTGAGCCTCCAGCCAGTTTCCTCCAGCTCCCATATCTATCGTGAGAGGCACGCGCAGTTGTGCAACATTTTCCATTTGATCCTTAACGATAGCACGAAGGATTTCTATCTCGTCTGGTAATACGTCAAAATTGAGTTCGTCATGCACCTGCAGAATCATTGAACTCTTCAGCTTCTCTTTCTTCATGGCCTCAGAAATCCGGATCATGGCAATTTTTATGATGTCCGCAGCAGATCCCTGAATGGGTGAATTAATGGCATTGCGCTCGGCATTACCCCTTACCACAGAATTCCTGGAAAGGATGTCGGGGAGGAATCTTCGCCTCCCATACATGGTTTCCACATAACCCTGATCACGTGCCGTGGAAATGCATTTGTCCATGAAAGCTTTAACACCGGGATAAGTTTCAAAATATCCATCTATCAGCATTTTTGCCTCAGCCCTGGGAATCCGCATCCTTTGAGCAAGACCGAAGGCTGATATTCCATATATAATCCCAAAATTGGCAGTCTTGGCCCGGCCCCTCATTTCTTTGCTAACGGCCTCATGCTCTATCTTATAAATCTTTGCCGCTGTTGCAGTATGTATATCAGCATCATTGACAAAGGCTTCGATCATTACCGGATCCTCACTGAGATGGGCCATCAGTCTTAACTCGATCTGGGAATAGTCGGCCGATAAAAAGAAATTTTCCTTCCTTTCCGGAATGAAGGCCCGCCTTATCTCCCTGCCCCTTTCCTCCCTGATGGGAATGTTCTGCAAGTTCGGATTATTGGAAGACAGGCGCCCCGTACTAACGACAGTCTGGTTGAAGGAAGTATGAATCTTATCTGTTCCCTGCTTTACAAGCAGTGGAAGCGCATCTACATAGGTGGATAAAAGTTTTTTTAATGATCTATAATCAAGGATCTTATCTATAATTTCGTGCTTGTCTCTCAAGCGAACAAGTACTTCTTCTCCGGTGGCGTACTGTTTTGTTTTTGTCTTTGCAGCCGATTCAACAATCTTCATCCTGTCAAAGAGTACTTCCCCCAGCTGTTTGGGTGAGCCAATATTGAACTCCACTCCTGCCAGTTCATAAATTTCGCCTTCAACTTTGATGATATCACTCCTTAGCTCCCCGGCAAAAATCCGCAGCGCTTCAACATCCAGCTTCACACCCTGGTGTTCCATTTCCATCAGGACCTTTACCAGTGGCATTTCCATCCCGGAAGACAGTGATTCAATCCCTTCCTCCTTCAATAGCTTCTTAAATAACAGAGACAACTGCCAGCATATATCGGCATCCTCACAGGCATATTCCTTAGCTTTTTCCAGCTCAACACTCCTGAAGGAATTCTGCCTTCCACCCTTTTTACCGATCAAGTCCTCGATATCCACCATGGAATAATCCAGATACTGCTCGGCCATAACCGTGAGATTATGCTTTTGCTCAGGCTTTAGAAGGAAGTGTGCAACCATCGTATCAAATAATGGACCCTTCACATCTAAATCATAGTTCTTTAAGATGTGAAGATCATACTTCAGATTCTGACCAATTTTTTCAATTTCGGGATTGGAAAAGGGTATAACCAAAATTTCTAAGCATTCTAAAACCTCTTTCCTGTTTTCGCTCAGGGCCACATAATAAGCTTTTGTTGCCTCCCAGCTAAAGGCTATTCCCACAAGTTGGGCTTCTATGGGGTCTATGCCTGTTGTTTCAGTATCAAAACAAAAACTCTTCTGCCCGGACAGCTCTTCTGCCAGCTTCTTAAGATCCTCGGTGTTATTTACCAGCTGATACTGGTGATCCACCGTTTTAATACTTTGAAGGCGATTTTCTGCTTCCTCTCCGGGATTCTCAGCCGGAGGTCCAAACAGGGTGCCCGGCATTGCAGCAGGAGCCGCACTTTTTGCTTTTGTGCCGGCCTCCACAGGCTCATGTCCTTGTTGTGCCAGTACTCGAGTCGCTATATTCTTGAATTCCAGCTCATTAAACAATTCTGTCAGGGCCTGGGGATTAAGGGGGACTCTGAGCATTTCCTCTGTACTAATCTGAAGCGGTACATCCAGGGCAATGGTAGCCAGCTCCTTTGAAAGCTTTACCTGTTCAAGAGAGTTTTCAAGATTCTCCTTCTGTTTGCCCTTTAGCTGCTCAATATTTTCATATACCCCCTCCACCGAAGCGAATTGTCCAATAAGCTTCTTGGCGGTTTTCTCACCAATTCCGGGTGCTCCCGGAATATTATCTGATGCGTCCCCCCAAAGGGCCAGGATATCAATAACCTGATTTGGTTGTTCCACGAGGAACCTTTCCCTGATCTCTTCTACCCCTAGAACTTCTGCCTGTGCTCCGCCCCTTCCTGGCTTATACATGTAGATATTGTCCGAAACAAGCTGGGCAAAATCCTTATCAGGTGTCATCATATAAACCGTATATCCCTCCTTCTCCGCTTTTTTTGAAAGAGTACCAATCACATCATCCGCTTCAAATCCAGCCACCTCAATTATGGGAATATTGAAGCCCTGGAGCAAGCGTTTAATATAGGGAATGGCGCTTTTAATATCCTCGGGAGTTGCATCGCGATTGGCCTTGTAAAGGGGATACATTTCATTCCGGAAAGTAGGCCCGGGTGGATCAAAGGCCACAGCAATATGGGTGGGGTTTTCTTTTCTTAACAACTCATCAAGAGCGAGGGTGAAACCAAAGACGGTGGAGGTTGGTATCCCCTTTGAATTGGTCATCGGATTCGAAATAAAGGCATAATAAGCCCTGAAAATCAAGGCATAGGCATCCAATAGAAATAGTTTTTTCTCCATTCCAGCTTTCTTATTAAGGATTGTCATCAGCGAACCACTCTCCATAAGAGGTGGCTGTTTCATATAATTTAACTGAATGGAGCTCCAGGAAAGGGGGTAATTTGGCCCGGATTGTATCCACTATATAGAGTACAAGATTCTCGCAAGTAGGCTGAAAATCAAATAGATGCACCTTTTCGTACATGTTTCGGATATGGGAAAGGCCCTCTCCGTCCACTTCCCTGTACAGGACCAGGGCATGGTCAAAAAAATCCACAATGGGCCCCTTTACCAGGGCTTTCAGATCCTTAAAATCCAGAACCATTCCGAATTTCGGATCCTCTGAATCACCATTCGGCTCGCCGATGATGGTGACAAATAGCCTGTAGGAGTGTCCGTGAATATTCCGGCATGCTCCATCGTAATTCCAGAGTGCATGGGCCATCTCAAAATCGAACTCTTTTGTTACCCTTATCTTCCCCATTTTTAAATGCTAATTTAATCGGTACATGCACACTGACTGATGCAAGACACCAGTTGGCTAAGGTTTTTGCGCTTTAGATAATAATGGGTGTTTTTTCCCTGTCTTTCAGATGCCAGGATTCCCTTATCCTTGAGGATCCCAAGATGATGAGATGCGGTGGATTGCTCAATTCCGAGAAGCTCATGAATCTGGGTAACATTTAATTTATTACCATCACTCAGGTAGCCTAAAATAGCCAGGCGCATGGGGTGAGATATGGCCTTCAGCATATTCGCGGCTCTTTCTATTTCTTCGGGCTTTAAATCGGTAAACTCCATTGAGTAAGAATCTGGAAAACTTGAACAATCGACATTTATGCAAATATAATCATATTTAAGGTTTTTAATATGTTCCATCCCCATCATTGAATTGGCTTATTTTTCTACCTTTGATCATTCCACTTTAAAGATGATCAAACTTGATGACATTCGAGAGCCTGTCAGGCTGGAAATGAAAGAATTCAATAAGCGATTCAAAGATTCAATTTCCAGCAATATTCCCCTGGTCAACCTTGTTACCGCCTACGTTCTGAAAAGAAAGGGTAAGCAAATGCGTCCCCTGTTTGTCTTTTTAACTTCCAAAATGACAGGCGAGATTACACCCTCTTCCTACACTGCCGCTTCACTGATCGAACTCATGCATACAGCTACGCTGGTACACGACGATATTGTGGATGATTCCAATGAAAGAAGGGGGGCATTTTCGGTTAAAGCCATTTGGAAATCAAAGATTGCCGTGTTGCTGGGAGATTTCCTGCTTGCTAAAGGGCTCATACTCGCGGTCCAGGAAAAAGAATATGATCTCCTTGAAATTGTATCAAATGCTTCCCGGGAGATGAGTGAAGGCGAATTACTACAACTTCAAAAATCAAGAAGTTTAAACACCGATATCGAGACCTATTATGAAGTAATCCGTAAAAAAACAGCCACCCTTATTGCCTCGTGCACCACAAGTGGGGCCAGGGCCTCAGGAGCCGGACAGGAGGTTGTAGATAAAACCTATGATATGGGTATTAAGATTGGGATGGCCTTTCAAATAAAAGACGATCTCTTTGATTATCAGGACAATGGGCTGATCGGCAAGCCCGCCGGGAATGATATTAAGGAGAAAAAATTCACCCTTCCCCTGATCTATGCCCTGAATCAGTCGGAAAAAAGTCGCAGAAAAGCCATTATTCGGAAAATCAAAAATGGCAATAAAAGTCAGCAGGTAGTGAACGAGGTCATCCACTTTGTAAAGGACAACGGCGGGATTGAATATGCCACTAAAAAAATGCATGAATTTAAACAGGAAGCCATAGATATCCTGGAATCCTTTCCCGATACAGCAGCAAGAAAATCTTTGATCGACCTGGTGGAGTATACCGTTGCCAGGAAGAAATAGCCCTTATCCCATTTTATCAAAATGTTCCCTGATTAAGCGGGCCCTGGTTTTACCAATCTCTTCTATCAGTTCCTCCTCGCTGGCTTTGCTTATTCCTTCCATAGACTTAAACCTCGTATATAATCGTTCAACAGATTTTAAACCCACTCCCGGGATATCTCCCATTGCAGACTTAATCATGCTTCCCGACCGCAATTGTCTGTGAAAATTAATACCAAAACGGTGGGCCTCATTCCTAAGATTTTGAATTAATTTAAGTGATTCGGAATTTTTATCAATGTAAAGGGGAACCGAATCTCCGGGAAAATATATCTCCTCCAGCTTTTTTGCAATACCAATAATGGCGATTTTGCCTCTCAGATCAAGCCGATCCAGACTTTTTAAAGCTGCACTTAATTGCCCCTTACCACCATCAATAACAATTAACTGGGGAAGAGAGGCTTGCTCTTTCTTCAGGCGCCTGTATCTTCGAAAGACTACTTCCTCCATGGACGCAAAATCATCTGCACCCTGAACATCCCTAATATGATAATGTCGGTACTCCTTTTTGCTGGGCTTTGCATTTTTAAACACCACGCAGGCAGCCACAGGATTAGAACCCTGGAAATTACTATTGTCAAAACATTCAATATGTAAGGGAAATTGAGAGAGTCTCAAATCTTCCTGCAGGGTGGAAAGAATCCTTTGGGAGGATCCCTGGCCCTTTAGATTGCTTTTATGCTTCTTCTTTTCCAGCCTGAAGCTTTTTGCGTTTCGTTCCGAAAGGTCCAGAAGCTTTTTTTTATCTCCCCTCTTCGGTACTGTAATCCGGTTGTCAGGAAAAAGGTGACTCAATTCCATAGGGACAATAATTTCCTTTGCACTGCTTTCGATTCGCTGTCGCAAATCAGCGATAACAAAGGACAGGAGATCAAGATCCTCTTCATCAAGTTTCTTTTTTAACTCAACGGTGTGGGCCTGAATTACCGCCCCCTTAACTACTTTTAGAAAATTTACATATGCCTCCTTCTCCTCGCTGACAATGCTGAATACATCCACATTATGTATGGAGGGATTAACAATGGTTGACTTAGCCTGATAGCGGGACAGGATTTCAATCTTGTCTTTAAAAGAAGCGGCTTCTTCATAACGGTAGGCCTCTGCATGCTTTTGCATTTCTGTCTTTAAAAAATCAAGAACTTCATAAAGGCTGCCTCCGATAATTGCTTTAATCTGTTCAATATTCCTGTCATAGGATTCCGCTTCCTGCTTTCCTTCACAGGGGCCAAGACAATTGCCTATGTGATATTCGAGACATACCTTATATTTTCCCTGGAGGATATTTTCTTCTGTAAGGGAAAGTTTACAAGTTCTCAACTGGTAAATCTGCCTGATTAAAGTCAAAAGCACTTTAACTGCATAGGCCGATGTATAAGGACCAAAATATTTAGAGCCATCCTGCAAAACCGTCCTGGTAGAAAATACCCTTGGAAAACTTTCGTTCTTAATACAGATCCACGGAAAGGTTTTATCATCCTTAAGGAGGATGTTATATTTGGGCTGATGTTTTTTGATCAGGTTGTTCTCCAGGAGAAGGGCATCAGATTCACTTCCTACCACGATCCATTTAAGAGCCTCAATCCGATCCACAAGAACCTTCACTTTGTAAGAATCGTATTTTGTTTTACCAAAATAGGACGAAACCCTTTTTTTCAAATTCTTTGCTTTCCCAATATAGATGATCTCTCCCCGCTTATCAAAAAATTGATAAATGCCAGGTTCCTCAGGCAAGGATTTTAAGTGAGCATCTAAAGGGTGTTTTTCCATTTTTTATAGCTTCTGAGGCCTGTAAACATAAGCCCATGGCCCACAAATATGCAAAATATGCAATTCTAAGGGGCTTAAATGGCTCGAAAAACAGATAAAAATGAGTTGTAAGACTCTCGTATTCACAGAGTTCGAGTCCCATAATTTTTAATATCCAAGAACAAGGCTACAGGAACAAACAGGAGAACTATTCACCTTCAAAGGCAAAAATAGCATCTACCTGATACTTTTTCAATCTTTCTCTACCACCCAGGTCAGGTAATTCCACAAGAAATAAAATTTTCCTTACAACACCCCCAAGAGACTCAACCAACTTACACGCTGCCTCAGCGGTACCCCCAGTTGCCAACAAATCGTCGATTACCACAACTTCTTCATTTTTCAAAATTGCATCCTGGTGTATTTCCAAAACATCTTCACCATATTCCAACTCATAGGAAACACTAATTTTCCTGGAAGGTAGTTTGCCTGGCTTTCTCACAAGAACAAGACCGCCACCTATTCTGCCGGAAATTGCCCCAGCCAAAATAAAGCCCCTCGATTCAACAGCCACAAGTTTTCTTATAATCCCGGCGCGAACATCATCAGTAATGGCATCCGAAAGAAGATCGGTCAAAAAAAGCATTCCCTTTTCATCCTGAAAAACACTGGTAAGATCCCGAAACACAATTCCCTCTTTAGGGTAATCTTTGATCGAACGGGTTATCCCTTTTAGATATTTTATTTTTTCTTCCCGACTCATTTCAAAAAATGTTTAAAACGTTCCACGTGGAACTATCTGCCCATATATATTAAAAGAACACTAATATCACTTGGGGAAACACCCGAGATCCTCGATGCCTGCCCAATGCTTCGCGGGTGAATGCGGGACAGTTTTTGCCTGGCCTCCGTGGAAAGGCTTTTTAGTTTAGCATAATCAAAATTCTCATCAAGCTTAATATTCTCAAGGCGCTTAATCTTATCTGCCATTTGCTTTTCACGACTAATATAACCCTCGTACTTGATGAAAATCTCGACCGATTCAAGTACCTCCTCTCTCCTGCTTCCACAAGCCTCAGCTTTTTTTTCCAGCTCAGGAATAAGGGCAATTAAATCTTTTAATGAAACCTGCGGTCGCTTTGCAAGATCATACAATTTCATTTTTTGTTTTAAGGGTGAGGTCCCTGCCTTTTCCAAAAATCCATTGACCTCATCAGGAGCTACACTGGTACTCCTCATAGCACCAAGAAAATCGGCAATCAAGTTTCTTTTCTTATTGAGCAGGTCTAACCTTATTTCGCCTGCCAAACCAATTCCGGCACTTAATTCGGTAAGCCTTTCATCCGCATTATCCTGCCTGAGCAGGATCCTGTATTCAGCCCTGGAGGTAAACATCCTGTAGGGTTCATCAACACCCTTGGTAACAAGATCATCTATTAAAACACCTATATAAGCCTGGTCTCGACCAAGCACAAATTCCTCATCCCCTTTAATTTTCAAACTGGCATTAATACCAGCCATGAGCCCCTGCGCGGCAGCCTCCTCATAACCCGTGGTTCCATTAATCTGGCCAGCGAAAAAAAGATTTTTCAGGTTCTTTGTCTCCAGGGTATGATGCAGCTGGGTCGGAGGATAATAGTCATATTCGATGGCATAGCCGGGTCGGAATATCTTCACCTTTTCCAGACCCTCGATTTCCGACATGGCCTTATACTGAACATCCCATGGCAGCGATGAAGAAAATCCATTAATATAATATTCTACTGTGGTCAGGCCCTCAGGTTCAAGAAACAACTGATGCTGTTGCTTTTCAGCGAATGTCACAATCTTATCTTCGATACTGGGACAATATCTGGGCCCAATACTTTCGATGGTGCCATTAAACATAGGGCTCTCATTAAAACCTTTCTCCAGTTCTGAATGAACAGACAGATTCGTATAAGCGATATAACAGGATCTGTGCACAGAATAATCCATTTTGTATTCCAGAAAGGAAAACTTACGCCCTTCCTGCTCTCCCTCCTGCTCAGCTAATTTCGTAAAGTCTACACTTCTTCCATCAATTCTTGCCGGCGTACCGGTTTTCATACGACCCACTTCAAAGCCGTGCTTTTTTAACTGTTCACTGATGCCGAATGCTGGTGGCTCTCCCATTCTGCCACCTTGCATTTTTACGCCACCAACATGCATCAAACCATTAATAAAAGTGCCTGCTGTAAGGATAACTTTTTTTGCCCTGAATTCTATACCCATGAGTGTCACCACCCCCTTCACTTCTGAATTCTCAATAAGCAAACTTGTTACCTTGTCCTGCCAGAATTCCAGCAAAGGAATTTCCTCAAGAACGTTTCGCCACTCCAGTGTAAACACGGCCCTGTCACATTGTGCTCTTGGGCTCCACATGGCTGGTCCCTTGCTTCTGTTTAAAAGCCTGTATTGAATCATTGATCGGTCAGTGACGATGCCGGAGTAGCCGCCAATTGCGTCTATCTCTCTGACTATCTGTCCTTTAGCCACTCCTCCCATAGCCGGATTACATGACATTGACGCAAATTTTGTCATGTCCATGGTAATCAACAGGGTCCTGCTGCCCATATTGCCAGCAGCAGCAGCAGCCTCACAGCCGGCATGCCCTCCGCCAACTACAATCACATCATATTCCTGAATCATTTTATTCCCCTTTCAACCACAAATGTAATGCATCATTCTCCAATTTCCGCATCTGGGCTTTCTCTGCCTCCGTAGAATCCTCGAAACCAAGCAGATGAAGAACTCCATGGATCATTACTCTCCTCAGTTCATCATCGATCTCAGCCCCATAAATTCCGGCATTGATCTTCACCTGATCAACAGAGATGAAAACATCACCGGAAATCAGATCCCCTTCTGAATAATCAAAAGTGATCACATCGGTAAAATAATCGTGGTTTAAATACTCCCGGTTCATCTCCCTGAGAGAGAGATTTGAGCTAAAGATGAAATTAATATCACCCCTCCTGCAGCCCTGGGCTTCAATGCAGGATTTTATCCAGGATTTGTGGAGATTTTTATTCTTAAGATTGAATTTTATTTGAAGGCTATGAAATCGAACAGCCACTACAGTTTGAACTTAAGCTCTACAATTCTGCCTTCTTCAATATACAGGATTTCATCGGAAAGACGCTCCATAAGGAAAATACCCCTTCCATTAATCTTTTCAAGGTTCTCGGGTGCTGTGGGATCAGGAATATTCATATGGTCAAAACCATCACCCTGATCCTCTATATGAACCCTCAACTCCTTATCTTCGATTTGCATTTTTATTTTTACCTCCTTCTCAGGATTTGAGCGATTTCCATGAATGATGGCATTGTTGGTTGCTTCCATGGTTGCCACAAGTACATTTCCATATACTTCATCACTCAGATCCAGCTCAAGGGAGAGTTCATCAATCGCCTTCTCAACGAGTCTCAGATTACCAATATCTGAAGGAAAATTTAAGTCTTTTGTCATAACTAATTCCAATGGATTCTTCTTATACGGCGATCCCCCGGAAATGTTCCAAAAAACAATTATTTGCTCAGCCAGTCCTCCGGATTCAGACAATTTTTCTCCTGCCAAACTTCGAAATGAACCATGGAAACCTGATGTTCCTCATCGGTAAAAGCATCTCCAAGAATCTCCTTGGTGAGGACTTTATCTCCACCTTTGACCCTCACATTAACGAGGTTCAGATATACCGACAGGAATTGGCCATGCCTGACCAGTACGGTATAGTTTGCCCCTTTGATGGCCAGCACTTTTGTAACCTCACCATCAAAAACAGCCCTGACTTTAGTCCCGGGCGCACTATTAATATCAATCCCGTTATTCATTACACTGGAACCAACCAGTCCCGGAAATTCATTCTTACCAAAACCGGTGGTAATTATGCCCTGCTCCACAGGCCAGGGCAGTTTACCTTTGTTCTTCCGAAAATCATTCCCCACAAGCTCCTGCTCGGGTGTCAGGGCAGCATAAATATTACCTGCACTTGTCTTTCGGGCTTCTTCCTCTATGATTTTCCGAATTTCTGCCTCGAGCTCGCGGGCAATACGCTCTTTCTCCTGAATCTGTTTTTTCAACCTTGCTTCCTGCTGCTGTAAATCTCTAATTATTTCAGCCTTTTTACTTCTTTGCCCGATCAGTTTTTCCTGCTCTTCATCCTTTAACTCCATCACCTCCAGCTTCTCTTCCCGCAAAGTCTCAAGGGAAGCTCGCTTGATTTCCAGTTCTCTTTTGAGCTGCTCAATCTGACCGGCTTTTTTAACCCTGTATTCACTGATATATTTCATGTACTTATAGCGCTGATAGGATTGCGAGATAGTAGAGCTGGCCAGGATGTACATCATTTTCTCATAGGAGGTATGATTGCGGTAGGCGAAATAGATCAGTCGGGCATACTCCTTTTTATTCAACTCATTTTCAGCATCCAGCTTAAGGATTTCATCCCTTGTGGAAACAATTTGTTCATCCAGAATTTTTACTTCCCTGTCAAGGGCTGAAATCAGTTTCGCCCTTGAATTAATCCCCTTTTGTAATAAACTTAATTGCTGAACTGATCCAACCCTTTCCTTGGTGGTTTTTTCCATCAACTCACGGGCAAGTTTTATCTCATCAAAAGCTCTTTGCTTTTGCGCCTGCAGCTCCTCCTTTGTCTGTGCATTCAGGCACAAAGCAGCAAACAATAGAACCAGCCATATGGAAATTTGCTTCACCATTAGAAATTAACAAAGGTATACTTCCTCCTGTTCACATTCATCTTCACTTCAATTGCCTGGTTATAAATAACACTACCCCCTTTGGCGACAACTTCAAACTCATCTACCATGAAATTTGAGTAGATTTTAAAGCCCTCGTCGCTCCTTTCGCCCATAAAATATCGTTTCGTCTGGCTGTGCACAAACTCAAAACGATCCATCAACAGTGATTCTCTGTTCAATACGATACGCTTTTGTATAAGAGCTTCATCGAAGGCAAAGCCCAGGCGGGTGAAATCAATTTCATTGCCCCGGTCTATCTCTTCACAAAGATAATACCTTGAAACCAGGTTCTGAATATCCGAAAAATTTACCGGATTCTGATAACCCAGTCTCTTTTGCACCGGTGAGCAATATACCACTTTATTAAGACGATCAATAACCATGATGCTATCCTGATCAACGGTAGCTCTGATAAGCTCAAAACCACTGTTTACAACCGACATATAAATAAGCGAATCCCTAAGTGCATAAATACTTACAAACGCTTCATAACGCTCCTCATTACTAGAAAATACAGCCTCTGCCTTACTGATATAAACTGAAGAGATACTGTCACTAGCCTGACACAGCAAGCCGAATCCCTCAAGGCCAGGTACCGAAGTCTTTTTTTCGGCCACGGGATCAGTTCCGGCGTTGCTAAGATTGTGTTTCACACCACACTGTGTGAGCAGGATTCCGGCCAGTATAAATAGTGCAATATGATAATACCTATTCACCACCCTTTTTATCAAGCTTTTCTATTTTAGCTTCGAGCTTCTGCCTGTCTCCGCCAACCATAATGGCTTTCTGGTAATAAGACCGGGCCAACTCCAGGCTATTCAGAGCATGCTGAATATCCCCGGCATGCTCATTTACTTCCGGATCATTTTTACCTCCCTTTTCCATGGCAATCAGGATATACTTTTCAGCCTTTTCAAACTCACCCATGCGATACAGAACCCATGCATAGGTATCCAGAAATGTAGCATTGTCTGGATTGTTATCGATGGCCTTCTTACTCCAGGCCTCAGCCTGTTCCAGTTTTTCGCCCCGTTCGGCCAGGTAATAACTATAATTGTTTAATACCATGTAATTATCGGGTTCGCTCTTTATTAAGACCTCAAATATGGCATCAGAGCTTACATAATCATCCAGCCTGTAATATGCCTCAGCCAACAGCATTTTAGCCTGAGAGGAGTAATCCGTAGAGGAAAAACCCTCCATGTCTATATCCTCAAAATTATTCAGTAAGGCCTGATACTCTCCCCCTTCATATAAGCCAATTCCCCTGAAAAACCTGAGATCCAGACTATCGGGATAGCTTAGCATAGCCTCCCCGCTAATATTCACCAACTCCTCATTTAAGCCTCCTGCATTGGCCAGCAGGATGGCCTGCATATAAAGGGCATAGCTGCTTCCTCCCTTTCCTATATAAGCCCTCAAATTCCAGTAGGCCTTGTCATACTCCCTTCGCTGAATGTAAAAATCTGAAGCCAGGAGTTTTGCATCATAGGCTTCAGGATGAACTTCAATTAATACATCCAGCAGACTCGCCAGCTCTTCCGGGTAATCGTTCAAAAACTTTTCGTCGGACAGATAAAATGAAAGAATCGCCATTTTCCTTTTTGCGTCGATCATGGGGCTGGCAAAGCTTTTATTCAGATACTTAAAACTACTGGCATAATCCTCCTTCTTCCTGTAGTAATCCGTCAGGTTGGAAAGGGCAAAAATATTGGTGCTGTCCACTTCCAGCATTTCCAGATAATATTGTGCCGCTTTATCCTCCTGTCCGTTTTTCATGCAAAGCTCAGCGGCCACGATTCTAAACTGAATAGCCTCCGGAAAAATAACCATTACCTTTTCCAGCTCGACAAGGGCCAGCTCATATTCCGCATCGCTCTCATAAATGGAAGCCTTCAAGAGGGTAACTTTTTCACTGAACCCTTTCTCCTCTTCTATCTTTTCAAGAGTTTTAATGGCCTTTTTGTGCTTATCCTGGTTGAAATACACGGTGGCCAGCTGATACTCCCACTCAACCTCATCAGGCTCCAAACGGACCTTTTCCTTCAGGATTTCCTCCATCTCATCATAGCGCTTGCCTGCATCCAGTGCATTCAAATAAGCCATAACATACCAGCGGTTGACCGGATCCATCTCATAGGCTGTTTTAAGATTGGAAATAGACAGATCCACCTGGTTGGACATTAAATAGATACTTCCAAGCTCATAGTAAGCCACCTCACAGGTAGGCCGCTCCTTGATCACCAGCCTGTATAGTTTAACGGCTTCTGAGAGATTTCCCAGATTTTTCTGTTTTACAGCCTCAATCAAGGCATACTGGTAATCATTGTTATCCTCATTCTGCTGAGCAAGGCCATCCTGCCACGAGAATAAGATGAGAATAAGCCCTGATATATATACGATTCCCCTCATGTGAAAAACACTCCTTCCTTAATGATAACGTAACTTTACTTATTGCCGGTATGTCCGAATCCTCCGGCACCGCGCTGAGATTCCTCGAGGCTGTCCACTTCACTCCAGGCAATCATTTCAACCCTGTTAATCACCATCTGGCAAATCCTCTCTCCATGATTCACAACAAAATCCTCGCCAGAAAGATTAATCAGAATAACCCCTATTTCCCCCCGGTAATCCGCATCAATGGTTCCGGGTGTATTCACCACTGAAATTCCCTTCTTAAGAGCCAGTCCACTTCTTGGCCTGATCTGTGCTTCAAATCCCGCGGGCAATTCAATAAAGAGGCCAGTGGGTACCAGTCTGCGCTCCAGGGGTTTAAGTATAAAGGACTCATCCAGGTTTGCCCTCAAATCCATTCCAGCCGACAGGGGGGTACTGTATTCGGGCAGTGAATTCTCCGAACGATTTACAATTTTCACTTCCATCTTAACTCATGTTTTTATATTTAAAAAATACCGGTCGCTCCATATACCATAGGAAAAGGATGAAACCAGCCAATAATAATACGCTGGTGAGATCCCTGAGGGGCCCAATATTCTGCAAAAGTAATTCATTGAAATAATAAATCAGTAGTGCCATGATTATATACAGTATGATTCTGCCTGTTTTATAAGGGACAGCATAGTGTTTTCGTGACCAGAGATAGGAAAGAAAGACCATCAGGCTATAACATAAAAGGTGGGCCCATGCCGAAGCCACATAACCATAACGGGGAATAAACATTACGTTTACTACAACGGTTACCAGTGCACCAATAATAACCAGTACCGCCCCATACATAGTCTTGTTGCTCAACTTATACCAGATTGAAAGGTTGAAAAAGATGCCCATCACCAGATTTGCAAGCAGAATTACCGGGACTATTTGTCCACCCTCCCTGAAGCCCTGACCAATGAAGAGTACGAAATACTCCATATAGAGCGTTACCATCAGGAAGATGATCAGTCCGGCCCCCACGAAAAAATTCATCACATCGGCATAGAGCTCCTTTGCGTTCTTTTCACCTGAACGTGAAAAGAAAAAGGGTTCTGCGGCATATTTAAACATCTGGACAAAAAGAGTCATTAATACGGCCAGTTTGAAATTAGCCCCGTAAACACCAAGCTGCTCCATGGGAAGCTGTTCGGCAGGTATGAGGTGTTTGAGCAGAATTCGGTCCAGAGCTTCATTTACCGTACCGGCCAAACCTGCAACCAGGAGGGGATAGGAATACTTTAATACCTTTCGAAGGATGCTTGCATTAAATGAAAACCTGAAAGCAGAAACAAGCTCTCCAGATAACAAGAGCAGTTTAAACAGGGTAGCAACCATGTTGGAGATCAATACATAACCCACACCGATCTGCTCGTTGTAAAGTATTGAAACCAGCGGCGACTCAGGGTGATTTGGACAGTACCAGAGGAAAAACAAGTTCAGGATAATGTTTACAGACACCTCCATAATCCGGATGATCGCATATTTTCCCGGTTGGTTGTTCAGTCGAATCCTGGCAAAGGGAATGGCGGTGAAGGCATCCACGCCCACAATAATAGCAAGCCAGCGGATGTACTCCGGATGATCAGCGTAACCAATCATGGATCCCAGGGAACCAGCTGTAAAAATCACAAGCAGAATGAAGGCTGTTGAGCTAAAGAACAGAGCACCCAGAACAGTGGTATAAATCTTCCCGCTATCCTTTGAATTACTGGCAAAGCGGAAATAACCCGTCTCCATGCCATAGGTGAGAATCACCAGTAAAAAAACCACATAGGCATAAAGCTCAGTAATGATTCCATAATTTGCCCGGTCAAATACCCGGGTATAAAAGGGGGTGAGCAGCACATAATTTAAAAGCCTGGGTAAAACAATACCCAGACCATATACGGCCGTCTGACCAAACAACTGTTTAATAGGATTCTTCAAGCTGATCGTAAAAGTACTATTTTTTAGTCCTCATCCGATTTCTGGTTGAACAGCAAATAGCCAAAACTGAGTTGCACTATCCAGGGTTTTTCCGTGTCTGAAATATATCCCACATGGAAGCCAAGCGGGCCCACTACCGAAAGATAATTCACCGAGGCATTAAAAATGTAATTCATGGTAGAGAAATAATCTCCCAGGTAAGCATTATTTTCATAATCCCTAAGTATCTCCTGTACAGGGAAATAACCATATATTTCCAGCTTGGCATGCATATTCTGCCCAATGGAATATACGGGCATCAGTCCAACGCCAATGTATTGATTCGCCCTGTAGTTTTCCATAAAGAGGGACTTTGTAATCAAATTTGGTTGAAAGGCCGGAGCGCTAAGAATGCTTGAAAAATAGTTGCTCAGCATGGGTTTGAATCCGGCATGAAGTTCATAGTGATAACCAAGGCTGAAACCCTTGTCCAGGCGAAGATATCTGGTGTTTTCAAGCCTGGCTGAAAACCAGTAATAATTCATCTTTTCATCCAGTACCTGCTCTGTAGTCGATCCGGGTTGATAATACTCAGATCCATAACCGGCCCTGAGGGAAAACTTGAGAAAAGATCCCTTTGTAGCAAACTGTCTGTTATTCAATGAGTTTCGTTCAAATGCGGTGTAAAGGGAGATAAGATTCACCAGGGAAACATCCGATGTATCGCTCGAGGAGAAATCCCTGGTCATATAATACACTTCCCGGTTTCGACCTATCCCCAGGCCTGCCAGCAGTATACTATTATTGGAATAAGGAATACCCGCATCAAAACGGCCATTTATTTCATTCTCAACAATGTAAGAGGGCTTAATGTCCTCATAAAAAATACTGGGGTTTGTGGTATTATAATCCAAGCGATTGTAGTTAAAATTACCCTGAAAAAACACCGGAGTCCTGGAAGGATAATCAAAGCGAAAACCCAGGTTCACACCATCATACAACCTGCCGAACTGAAGGCTTCCCTTAAGGTGGATGCTCACTTCCTGTATCTCTCTGAAGCTCAATCCAAGGTAGGTTTGGGCCAGGCCGGTAGTTGAAATGAACAGGCCGAACTTTGTCTCCAGTGGAGCTTCAGGTATGATCCGCATCTTTAAGGTGAAAAGACTGTCCTCTTTAGAGTAATCCGCCCTGGGATAGAGATATGTAAAGCTTTTGTCATTCACCAGTTTAAGATATTCCCTCCTCATTGTTTCCAGGCCAACTATCGAATCTGAGTGATAAAAACTCCGCTGAACATAAACTTCCTGGTTCTCATTCAGCCCCTCAAGCTCCACATCCCGGAACCTGAATTCAGGCCAGCTCTCCACAAAATCCTTTCTTCGATTCATAAGGGCCAGGGAATCTTCTGCCACACGTTCTACTAACATTTTTATGCTGTCCAGTTTCAAAATGGTAGCCTCATAGCCTATTCTTACAAATTCATCCATCTTGTCGAAGGCGAGAAGGTCCTGGTTTTCGAAATCCATATCCAGCAATACGCCCTCATCTGCGGGAATATGATAATCGGATGGAGTCATTACAATTTTTTCTATCTGGCTTACCACATCAAATTCATCCACATGCTGATTGCCTTTGGCCGCCTTGCTTCCTATAATCACATCCGGCTTAAAGGCCTCTTTTACCCTGTTGGTCGGGAAATTGTTATATATGCCTCCATCATACATGATATTGCCGTCCATGACAATGGGCCTGAACACAAGAGGAACGGTCATGGAAGCCCTGACTGCCTGGGCCAGATCGCCCTCTCTGAATATCACTTCTCTGCTGTTGCTGATATCAGCACCTATGCATAAAAAGGGGACAAAAAGGCTATCAAAATTATAGCCCGCAGCAGCACTGGCCCTGGAGTAAATCTCCATAAAAGCGAAATCCATCAAATGGCTTGAAATGAAACTCAGGGGAAACCTGGGTCTTGTAATGCTGTCTTTTGTATCGATTGAGATATTCAAAAGTTCCGGACCCGCTTTCTCTTCCTTGAAAAAGTATTTATCCTCATCCAAAAGCTCTCCGGTCATCCAGTATTTAAATTCATCAGATGAGACAATGGCAAGCATATCATCACAACTAAGACCCATGGCATAAAGGCTTCCGATTATGGCCCCCATGGAAGAACCACCGATATAATCAATGGGAATACGGTTCTCTTCCAGGGCCTTGATTACCCCAATATGAGCCAGACCCTTTGACCCTCCTCCGCTTAGTACAAGTCCAACCGACTGAGCTGTTATTGCCGCCCAGCCTGTCACCAGGACTAATATGAAGAAATATTTTCTCAACATTCATTCTATCTTTGTATTAAAGTTACACCAAAAAAGATGAAGAAAATGAAGATTTCCAGGCTACTTTATGTAACGATCATTCTTTTGGTCGCAGTATCATCCATGAAGGGACAATCGGCCAACAAAGAACAGCTAATAAAAATTTCAACCCTGCACGGTAATATAATTGTCAAGCTTTACAATGAGACTCCGGGGCACAGAGACAACATGATCAAACTAATCAATGAGGGCTTTTATGAGGGACAATTGTTCCACAGGGTGATAAAGGATTTTATGATCCAGGGCGGAGACCCAAACTCAGTGGGTGCAGCCCGAGGTCAGCAACTGGGGCAGGGCGGACCAGGTTATACGCTTCCTGCTGAGTTCAATAATAAGCTCTTTCATAAAAAAGGAGCCCTGGCCGCAGCAAGGAAAGGAGACCGGGTCAACCCGGAAAAAGCCTCTTCGGGTTCCCAGTTTTACCTTGTACAGGGTCGTGTATTCACACCCGATATGCTTAAGATGATGGAACAGGACAGGTCCACAACCTTTACCCCAGAGGCCATTGAAGCCTATACTACCATAGGTGGAACCCCCCACCTTGACGGAGGGTATACGGTATTCGGAGAGGTGGTTGAAGGGCTCGACGTCCTTGATAGAATTGCCGCCATGCCCTGCGATTCAAATAACAGGCCCCTTGAAGATGTGGTATATCACATGAGTCTTGTAAAATAAACCGTGCATTTGTTACTTTTGTAGCTCAAATTCAAAAGGATATGGATCATAATATCGACAAGCTCTTACAGGAGGCCCGTGAATTCAGGGCTGAAACCCGTGAGGAGATTGAAAATTTCAGAATAAAATATCTGGGAAAAAAGGGTGTTCTCACAGACCTCTTCAGCTCTTTCAAGCAGGTTCCGGCAGAACAAAAAAAGGAGCTTGGACAAAAGATAAATCAGCTCAAGAGCTTTATAACAGAAAAAATCGATACCCTGAGCCAATCACTGGATTCAGGAAAAGGCAAGGATGAATCTATTGATCTAACACTTCCAGGCGAACCCATACAGCTTGGCGCCAGGCACCCCATCAGTATTGTACGAAACCAGATAATTGACGTTTTCGGCAGACTGGGCTTTACCATTTCAGAGGGACCCGAGATTGAAGATGACTGGCATGTTTTCTCTGCACTTAATTTCCCGCCGGAACACCCGGCCAGGGACATGCAGGATACTTTCTTCATTGAAAAGAATCCGGATATCCTTCTGCGAACCCATACCTCCTCGGTACAGGTTCGGGTTATGGAAAATTCTGAAGCTCCCATTCGCACCATTTCACCAGGTCGGGTTTTTCGAAATGAAGCAATTTCCGCAAGGGCTCACTGCATTTTTCATCAAGTGGAGGGTCTCTACATTGATGAGAATGTTTCCTTTGCCGACCTGAAACAAACCCTGCTCTTCTTCGTTCGTGAAATGTTTGGTCCGGAGGTGGAAATCAGGCTGCGCCCATCATTCTTTCCCTTTACTGAGCCTTCGGCAGAAATGGATATCTCCTGTCAGATCTGTGGAGGAAAGGGCTGTAATGTTTGCAAATACACCGGCTGGCTTGAAATTTTAGGATGTGGAATGGTTGACCCCAACGTATTGGATTTCAATAATATAGATTCTAATATATATACTGGCTTTGCCTTTGGTATGGGGGTTGAGCGAATTGCGATGCTTAAGTACCAGGTTAAAGACCTCAGGCTCTATTTCGAAAACGACCTTCGTTTCCTGGAACAGTTCAGGGCAGCTTATTAAGCCCGATTCATAAACTATCACAGGGGTATTCAGTCAAGAAGTGGTTAATTGGCTTCACCAACAAATTCCAGAATACTCCGAAGTCCGTTTTGAAATATCTGGATAACAGGAAGAAAAATTAAATTTCTATTCCTCGATGATGATTTCGTGGGCTATGGGGAAGGCCTCGGCATAGTTGGCTGATACGCCACAATACCTATTCTTGGATAGCATAACTGCCTTTTCAACACTCTCCGGTGGAATATTCTTTCCTTTAAACCTGTAAATCACTTTCATTGCCTCAAAGCGCTTGGGATGTTCTTCAGTTACGTCTCCTTCCACCTCGACGCTAAAGGACTCTATTTCCACCCTCATCTTTTTCAGAATGGCCGCTACGTCCATGCCGGTACAACCCGCGAGAGCAACCATCATCATAGGCTTGGGCCTGGGACCGAGGTTTTTACCCCCATGCTCAGCAGCTGAATCCAGGTAAATTTTGTGTCCGTCAACCTCTGCTTCAAAGGACAAATCGTTGAGCCAGGTTGCTTTAATTGATTCTTTCATCAGATTTTAAGTTTTCAATCGTAATTATTAATTCTATTATTACATTTGGGTCTCAATCTTCAATCATGATCAATGACCAGGACCATATCTCTTGTGATTCTTGCATGTTAAGTACCCATCACCTGTTTCGCCATCTTGAAGAAGAAGAAATACAGGAGATCTCTTTAAACAAAATATCTGAATCCCATAAAAGAGGATCAATCATCTACCTGGAAGGAACCCGTATGAAGGGTTTCTTTTGTGTTCAAAAAGGAATTGTAAAGATATACAAAACAGGAATTGATGGAAAGGAACAAATTGTTCGCTTTGCTCAAGCGGGAGACATCATTGGTTATCGCTCTGTTTTGAGCAATGAACCGGCCTGTACCACCACTGAGGTGCTGGAGGACACGGACTTATGCCATATTCCGGCGGATATATTAATGAAGCTGGTTAAAACAAACGGGGATTTTGCCGCTGAATTAATGAAACTGATCTGCAAGGAACTTGGTGAGGCCAACGCATATATTACAGACATAGCGCAGAAAACGGTTAAGGGAAGGCTGGCCGAAATACTGATTCACCTTGAGAATGATTTTGGGGTTGATGGGGAAAATACCCTGAACATTTCCCTTACCCGGGAGGAGTTATCCAATATTGTGGGTACGGCCACTGAATCCATCATCAGGTTACTCTCCGAATTCAGGAGCAAGGGGCTAATCGAGCTCAGCGGCAGGAAAATAAAAATCCTGGATAAACCAGGACTAAAATTCATTGCAGGCTTGTAAAATATATCAGTCTTACCATTTTGCCGATCACGATATGTGTCAGCAGGCCACCAATGATCAGGCCCAAACTTAATCCAAGATAAGAGTTGGTTTGAACTCCGGTAAATACTACCACACCAAGAATTATTACTCCGATCAGGATGATCAGTAGTCCCGCATTTTTTAGTAACTCTTTTCCCATGTCAGGTTGCTTGTAAATTCAGTTCGCCACAAATATAATAAATTATCAGAATAATGAGTTTTGATGATCCCTATATTTACCCAGGTGATCATATGCATTTTCCGTGACCTCCCTGCCTCTGGGAGTTCGCTTTATAAATCCCTGCTTAATAAGAAAAGGCTCATAAACTTCCTCGATGGTGCCCGCTTCCTCGCCAACAGCGGTGGCAATTGTATTTAATCCCACCGGGCCACCCTTAAATTTCTCAATGATGGTATGTAGTATTTTGTTGTCCATCTCATCCAGTCCTGATTTGTCTATATTGAGGGCATCAAGACCAAAGCGGGTGATTTCCATATCAATTCGTCCATTACCCTTAACCTGGGCAAAATCCCTGATGCGTCTGAGAAGGGCATTGGCAATTCTGGGTGTTCCTCTGCTCCTGGAAGCAATTTCTGCAGCTGCATCAGCCTTAACATCAACTTTTAAAATTCCTGACGATCGTTTTACAATACCGGTAAGAACCTCGGTATCATAATACTCAAGCAAAGATTTTATCCCGAAGCGAGCTCTGAGGGGACCGGTTAGAAGTCCTGAACGGGTGGTGGCCCCAATCAGGGTAAAGGGTTGAAGGGTTAATTGTACAGATCGTGCCGAAGGCCCTTTGTCGATCATAATATCGATACAATAGTCCTCCATGGCCGAGTATAGATATTCTTCCACAATGGGGGAGAGGCGGTGTATCTCATCGATGAAAAGAACATCACCTTCCTCCAGACCCGTGAGAAGTCCGGCCAGATCACCAGGTTTATCCAGAACAGGTCCCGAAGTAATCTTTATACCAACCTCCATCTCATTGGCAATAATATGTGCCAGGGTGGTTTTGCCCAAACCAGGAGGCCCGTGGAGCAGAACGTGATCCAGGGCCTCGTCCCGCAACCTTGCAGCCTCCACAAACACCTTCAGGTTATCCACAACCTTCAGCTGACCATCAAAATCATGAAACTGGCGGGGTCTTAAACTGGCCTCTATCTCCAGCTCTCCATCTGTCAGGTCCTTTCCCCTGAATTCGAAATCTTCTTCCATGAAGCTCAGCGTATTAAAGTAACATCACTCTCAGGAAGCCCGATTCGGGTACCGTTGATTCTGTATTCCACATTGTTTCGATAGGTAATGGTCATCACAAGGTTTCCCTCTTCATCATATTTTTTCCAGTTTTTTTCCCTGATGCCCATTTCGTAATATTGTTCCTCTTTCAACACTCCGCTGGGGTAATAGAATTTGTGTTTTTTATCCGGATTACCCTGTGAATAATTTCCTTCGTATTTTAACTGACCATCCCTGAAAAAATACTTCCATTCTCCTTCCCTGAGCCCGATAACATAGGACCCTCTTTCCTGATGATCACCCACTTGGTAAATCCATTCCCCGTCCCTTTCCCCGCTAATATAATCACCATTTGCCAGTATATTACCAGCCTGATCGTACTCCGTGAATAAACCATCTTCCCTTCCATTGAAGTAACTCTCTTCCCTCCAGATACTTCCATTGGGATAATACCATACCCAGAGCCCCTGGAAACGTCCCTTGTCAAATCTTCCTTTTTGTTCAAGACTTCCGTTCATAAAATAGTAGCTCCACGATCCTGATTTTAAATTATCCAGATAATCACCTGTTGCCCTGATCTCTCCCCCGGGATAAATATCCTTCCATGTACCTATTCGCCTGCCCTGTTCATCTATCACTCCCTCACCTATTTTCTGTCCAATCTGATTATATAGGTAGGCATTCTCCACCACTCCTGTTGTATCATAAAAGCGATGGATCCCAATGGGAACACCTTCTCTGTATCCACCGGTAAAAATAAGCCTGCCCTGCTCGTCATATGTACTTTTCATGTCCAGCAATTCTCTCATATCCTCATCAATCTCTTCCTTGATCTCTCCTCGTTCATATCTGATGGCGGTCACAAGTACCCCTCTTCCATCAAACTCACGATAATAACCATGAAGCTGGTCATCCAGATAATTTTCTTCAATTTTTACGGCTCCGTTCTCATAATACTCCCTGTAGGTACCCTGTTTTCGGCCCTGTTTATCGCTTCGATTGATACGTTCCCTGTTTACCAGGTAGTTATCCTTATATTCCAGTACTGAAATGATCACACTGTCTTTATTAAATTCCCTTGCCAACCCATGTTTCTGGTTATTTTTGAAGTAAATCATTTCCTGTAATTCACCCGTGGGATAATAGTAATATGAAAAACCCTCCTTTTTGCCATTCACATAGAGTTCCTTTGAAATAATTGTGGGCTGACCGGGGTTCAGTGGATTATCGTAGACATAAGCAATAGAAAATCCGTTCTTTTCTCCCAGGTTATAACTGATACTCTGGTTGAGCTCTCCGGCCTGGTTATAAAAGTTCCATACACTGTCCAGGAGAAAGTTAGTTCTTTTTCCCTCCGATTTGATTACACCTGTAACATAATAGGTGGTCCAATATCCATCGGGCTTGCCATTTTTCATGATCCCCTCGCTGGAAACCTGTTTGTTTGGGTAATAAAACTGAACAAAGGTGCTATCAGGGTTATTTTGCTGTGCAGTTGAAGACAACAATCCCGTCATACTAATCAGTATGCTCAGGCAAACTCTGGTAAAACAAGAGACTTTCATTTGCAACTACAAATTCAATTTGCGTGAAATATCAAGCATTCTTACGATGGAACCCCTGGCCTTATCCATCAATTCAGTTTCCAAAGTTATCTCCGGAAGCTCATACTTCAAAGTATTATAAACCTTTTTCAGTGAAATCAACTTCATAAAGGCACAATCGTTGCATGCACACGTTGAATCCTTGGGAGGGGCAGCAATGAAAGTTTTTTCCGGACTCCTGAGTCTCATCTGGTGAAGGATGCCCGATTCAGTCGCTACAATAAATTTTTTTCCCTCATTGCTTATGCTGTAATTTAAAAGAGAAGTTGTTGATCCGATATGATCGGACACAAGCAGAATGTGTTTTTCACATTCAGGATGCGCAATAATCTGTGCATCAGGATGTTGCCTTTTCAATTCCAGTATTCTCTCCAGGCTGAATTCCTCATGAACATGGCAGGCTCCATCCCAGATCACCATTTCCCTTCCCGTTTCACTTTTGATATAAGCACCCAGATTCCGGTCAGGAGCAAAAATAATCTTTTCATCCTCCGGAAGGCTTTTTACGATTTCAAGAGCGTTAGTTGAAGTACAAATAATGTCGGTCATAGCTTTGATCTCTGCCGTAGTATTTACATAGGAAATCACCGTATGACCTGGATGTTTTTTCTTAAATGCGGCGAAAGCATCCGGTGGACAGGAATCGGCAAGCGAACATCCCGCCTGCAAATCAGGAATTAATACCTTTTTAGCGGGAGCAAGAATCTTAGCAGTTTCGGCCATAAAATGAACACCCGCAAAGAGAATAATATCCGCATCTGTAGCTGCAGCCTGTTGGGATAATCCCAGACTATCTCCCACAAAATCAGCGATATCCTGTATCTCTGCGTCCTGGTAAAAATGAGCCAGAATAACCGCATTTTTTTCTATCTTCATTCGCTTGATTTCCTCAAGCATATCGATGGATTTATCCACATCCATGTCAATAAACCCAAGCTTATCTATTTTTAGCTTATTAACAACAGTCATATTTACATTTATATTATAAAAAGTTTAAATCTAATCTTAAATGATGATGTTATTCGGTTTATTCTGTTTTAAAAAAACAGATTATATCTTTGCAATTTTGATAAATGAAATGATAATCACATTATATTAACAAAGGTTGATGTTCTTAAGTTCTGACTTCCCGAATTTTAGAAAAACATTCAACAACTGTTGATAGTATGCTACCTTTAAAATTTCTTTGACTTTTCAAAGATAATGACTGTTGACAATCTGTTTATCAATTCTGGTATTTATTGGGAAAAAAGAGAGTATGAAGGAGATTTGGTAAAAAGGTATAGTTTTTCAAAATGATTTAACAACAAATTAACCGCTCGCATGTTAAAAAAAAGGAGAAAGGAATGAAAATAAAAATTGCAATAGCCTCGGATCATGCGGGCTTTAAAATGAAGGAAAGTATCATTCAACACCTTGATAGAAAGGGTTATGAATTGTGTGATTTTGGAACCACTTCGGAAGAAAGTGTGGATTATCCTGATTACGGGCACCCTCTTGCCGAGGCTGTTGAAAGTGCTAAATGTGATGTGGGATTCTCTCTGTGCGGAAGCGGCAACGGAATTAACATGGTAACCAACAAACACATGGGAATAAGGGGAGCGCTCTGCTGGAACCCGGAAATTACCATCCTGGCAAGAAAGCATAATGATGCAAATATCTGTTCTATTCCCGCGCGCTTTGTGGATTTGGATATGGCACTTGAAATTGTGGATCTCTTTTTGAATACAAGTTATGAAGGGGGCCGGCATCAGAAAAGAATAGAGAAAATTTCCCTTTAGGAAATGTTGTCCAATACCAGTAAATATGCAATCAGGGCTGTGATATATCTGGCATTGTATGCCACAGCGGAAAAGAAAAAAGGACTGAAGGAAATTTCCTCAGATCTGGGTATTCCGACTCCCTTTCTGGGAAAGATTCTTCAGATGCTTAGTCGTCAGAAAATCCTTGATTCAAGTAAGGGGCCTCATGGTGGTTTTGCCCTGAAGAAAGCCGCCGTGGATATTTCCATCATGGATATTGTGGACATTATTGATGGCTCAGATGCTTTTAATCTCTGTCTTATCAGGACCGAAACCTGCAGTGAGGATAATCCATGCAGTTTACATGATGCAGTGGAGGGCTATCGAAAAGGCTTGAGAACGACCCTTATCACCGAAACAATTGCCGATCTGGTATCCGAATTCAGAAAGGGAAACGAGCGGATCAGGATATAAAACGCCTGAAGAAAGAGTAACTCAGCCAGGCGCCGGCCAAACCAATAAAATTTGCAGCCAGATCAAACCACTCCGCTCCCCGGGATTCTATCAACGTTGCCTGAAGGACCTCCATCAGGATGCTAAGGGAAAAAATAAGAAACAGCTGGAGAAATTCTTTTGGGAAGCACAATTTTTTACAATGCCTTTCAAAAAGTGTCACCAGCCCCAGGGATCCGTACATACAAATATGGACCAGCTTATCCAGGTAGGGTATGGAATAGAGTCTGCTTTGAGGCATGCTTGAGCTGGGTATCAGGCTGAGTATTACAATAAAAGCTGCAAGAAGAATGGAAAATTTGTATTGTATCAAGTACTTTAGCATAATATGCCCTTCAATGAAGGCACAAAGATTAAAAAATTTTACTTAAGGATAAGCCAGATGGGGGGCATTTATATTCATATTCCATTTTGCCGCCAGGCGTGCCGCTACTGCGATTTTTATTTTGTGGTCAGCACACAATACCAGGATCAGTTTACAGCAAGCCTTATA
Organism: uncultured Bacteroidota bacterium; assembly: GCA_963713725.1. Lineage (GTDB taxonomy): Bacteria > Bacteroidota > Bacteroidia > Bacteroidales. The sequence goes on along the minus strand of CAVQMZ010000013.1, from coordinate 56,711 downwards.
AAAGAAATAAAGCAGCGCTCATATAATCAAGCGTTTGTGGATATAAAAAGCCTTTACCTTGGGGGTGGAACACCTTCACTTTTATCGGCCGGCAATCTTCAGCTTATCATGGAACAGCTCAGGACCAGTTACCGGATATCAGAAGAGGCCGAGCTTACCATCGAATGCAATCCGGATGATCTGGATGCAGTAAAACTTGATCTTTTCAGGGAGCTGGGATTTAAGCGCATCAGCATAGGCATTCAGTCTTTCCGTGAGCAGGATCTGGGCCTGATGCGACGCTCACACAGCGCTGGGCAGGCTGCCCGCTCTGTTCAAATGGCAGCATCTGCCGGTTTTGAAAACATTACGGTGGATCTCATATATGGCGTTCCCGGTCAGACACTTTTGGATTGGAAGGATAATATTTTGAAAGCCATAGAGCTTCCGGTAAATCACATCTCTGCCTATCATCTTAGCTTTGAGGCGGGTACTGTTTTTGATCACTGGAGAAAGCGGGGGAAAATTATTCCTCTGGCAGAAGAACAAAGTGTTCAGATGTTCCGGCTGCTCAGAGAAGAACTTGGTGGGGCCGGTTTTGAGCACTATGAAATTTCTAATTTCGCCAGGCCGGGTTACCGGTCCCGGCACAATCAACTTTACTGGTCGGGAGAGGCCTACCTGGGTTTTGGGCCTGCAGCCCATTCCTTTGACGGAAGCTCACGCTCCTGGAATGTGAGCTCACTAAAGAAATACATGCTGGCGCTTGAGGAGGGAAAAGGGCTTGAGCGAAAGGGAAGAGCTGAGCAAAACGGAACGCTATCACGATTACCTGATTACCTCACTAAGAACCAGTCGAAGGAGCTGATCCGGATGTTGTTTCGGCTCGTTTTGGAGAAAAGATACTGGATCATTTTATGATGGAAAGCAGTCGCTTTATCCGGGATGGATTGATGATTGAAAGCAGTGGAAGGCGATCTGTAAATCCCGATAGCTGGCTTTTAGCTGATCACATTATGAGGGAGTTGTTTCTGGACCGCAGGTGATAATATAGGAATGGCTGATGGCAAGTTCTTTCGGGGTGTAGCCTGAGAATTCGGGGTGCACTTTTATTTTTTTAAGCTCTTGAAGATCTCCCTCGCGGACCTCCTCATGGTTCACAGGCAAACCGGCCCGATGGTACATTTCCAGGTAATCGCGGTGTCGAAGACGATTTTGGGGTTGAATGCTGTTATCCAGGAGATTCCATGTTTTTTTACTGAATTTCAGGAAATTGTAGATGCTTATACCGGAATCAAAATGGGCAAAGTGATCAGACATGTCGATGAAATGACTCATCATTCCTGCCGGGTGCATTAGCCTTTTAAACTCCAGGAGGATTTCGGAAAGGATGGGTTCAGGAATATGCTCAAAGGTGTTGTTGGAACAGATGAAATCCACCGATTCCGCCGGAAGGGAAAGTTGCCTTGCATCTGCAAGCAGGGGGCTTAGCCCGATCAGCTTGTTGATGTCCTCTTTGCTATAGTCCTCGGGCTTAAGGCCCACATCCATCAATTTTTTCCAACGCTCAGGGATAATGTGTTCCTGGAAGCTTTCCAGCTTTCCGCTTTCTTTCCATTGCCTGAATTTAAGAATTGTATCCTGCTGGGTTTGTCTTGTCATCCAATCCTGGATATCCACGGAAATAACCCTGCCCGGCGTGGTGAGGTAAAAAAGGATGGGGATAACCGGATACCATCCGGTTCCGAGTTCAAGAATTTTTGTTTCCTTTTTTACCTCTGAATATTCACGCAAAAAACGAAAATGATCCAGGGCATGCCCGATTTTCAGTCCGAAATATTCGTCGCTCAGGTGTACCCCTCCCGTTACGTTTTTTTGAAAGAAGTAATTTATTTTACTGGCAGCCGGCAGGTAGGAAATACCTTTCTGAACAACAGCTTTTAGTAATCCATTTGGCCATTATCCAGTGGGAAGAGCAATTTGCATATGCCTGCTTCTCTTATTTGAGAATGAATGATGCGTTTCCAATAAGTTCACCCTCAGCATATAGTTCCACAATATGCTCACCGGGAACAATCTCTCCGTCGTTGGTCCAGAATATGGAAACGGGCAGATCTGTATTTTCATAGGTGATGACCCTCGAGGCGGAAGCGGGAATCTGCTCTTCCCCAAGATCAATCATCTCCATATCCGGAGAGCCCAGCACCACCTTGTCGGGCCGGATAAGACGCAGGTAAATGGTCTTTTCACCTGCCGGGGCAACCTTATTGGCCCTGACCGTAAAATCAACCCTTACCTTGCTTGCCGTGCGTATCCTTGATGTTTCCTTATCCCGCTTGGAGAGGAGAACAAGACCAATATCTGATAACTGCAAAGAAGTGGCAAGATTTTTTATTTCTTCTAGCTGAGTCTTATCCTTTTCGAGTTGTTCTTTTTCAGAGCTCAGACGACGGGAGGTGTTTTTCAACTGCTTATTTTCAGCAAGCAGCTCCTGATTCTGAAGATTCAGGGAGTCGATCTGGACAATGTAGGAGCGCAGGACCGAGCGCAGGGTTTCCATCTCTTTCCGGTACATTCGGATTTTGTAGGCATCATCTCTCTGGATGGCAATCAGCTTTTCGATTTTTTCCTGCTGCATTTGCATATCTGCCTGTAATTCAACGTTATTCGTTTCAAGGGTATCGTATCTGAAATAGATATTCCGAAGCTCTCCTTCCAGCGAGTCCTTTTCCATCCTGAAAAATTCAGTTTTTTCAGCCAGGTCGGCTGAAACCACATTCAGGTTTTTCCGCGTATCAAGCAACATATATACAGCTACCGCTAGGATTACTACCAGTAAGCCAAGAATGCCATATAACATACCTGTATTTGTTTTATTCTCAGTCATATCTTATCTGTTCAATATTATGATTATGCAAATATATTACACAAATATACACAATCCTAAAGAGGTTTTGAGTTCACCTCTTCAATGGTGATAATGTTGTTTACAATGGCGTAAACCGTCAGACCGGAAACAGATTTAATGCCCAGTTTATGCCCAATATTTTTTCGGTGGGTAATTACCGTGTGAGCCGAGAGAAAAAGCTCTTCAGCGATCTGTTTGTTTGTATATCCAAGGGACACCAGTCTTACGATGGTTTTTTCCCTGGGGGAAAGATTGAATAAATGGGATTCGTTCGGGCCCTGGGGTTGTGCGTCCAGCAGCCTCTGAATCCTTTCCATAATCTCCTCCTTGCCCTGGCCTGTATAAATAACAGCTAATCCGCCATCCTGCTTTTCAGGAGAACCTTCCTTAAGCAGAATGCACCTTTCCTGCAGGTCTCCCTCCCTGAAAAGGCTGTTCTCAGCTTCTTCAAAAAGAGTCTGGCTCATAAGCAGGAGATCCCGCTTACGTGTTTCCATAAACTTTTCCAGAGGAGGAAGTGAATCAAATTCACGAATCACTGTGACTCCCGGGATCCGGTTCAGAATGCTTACCACTCCCTTACGGAGCAGGTAAGATTCCACAGCCACTATGATTCCGCTTCGCTTCATGTATCTCCACCCCCTGCTTATAACCAGCTGTTCCAGATCAGCAACCCTGGGTATCAGTACCTTATCTTCCATATCTGCATGGTCCACAAGGTCCTTGACCAGGTCAGCCAGTTCGCTTAATACTTTCAGACAAAGCTCCTGGTCTTCAATGGGAGGGAGGTACTTAATGATTAAGCGGGAAAGATTTTCAAGGCTATACTCAAGTCGGTCATGCTCCTGGGCAAATTTTCTGATGGAGTAATTTGCCAGGCGGCTTACAAACTCCGGGCTGGGATCCTTTTGCAGAGATTCCTTTTCAAGTTCCAGGATGTAGGGCAGCACTTCATTCTCCTCCTGGGAGATGTGCTGCATGAAATCTTTCTTATAGTCGTTGAAAAATCCCGAAAGCAGGTTCACCTCTTTTTCAGATAATTCTGGCTGATTGAGTAGTTGAACGATCAGATCTTCAACCCTTGGCAGGGCGACTTCAAGGTAGAAGGCGTGGGTGGCCAGAAGGTATTTAACCATTGATTTCAGCGGAAAATGGGCCAGGTCTTCCCGGGGAATATCATCTTCATCAAGATAGGCATTTGCAATTTCCATGAAGAAATCAGGATCCACCCCATGGGCCATGCATACCTCTTCAACACTCTTCTCCCCGAATCCGAGCCTTATCTTGAAGCGGGCAAAAAGGGGCAGGAGTCTGTCGTTTTCAAGGACAGCCCTGCACATTGCCATTTCCCTACTGATCATTTCTAAGTTGTTTCATCATTGATATCCGTTTCGGTAAGACCATATTTCTCGTCCTCTTCCTCGTTTCCAACAGGTTCCACATGAACCATAACATCGTAAACGTTTGGCAGGTTCATTTTTATACTCTCTTCCACTTTCTGGGCAATTTGGTGGGCCTCCTTTACTGAAAGGAAACCATTTACTTCAATATCCAGATTGATCATGTGATGATAACCGATTTTTCTTGCCCTTACCCGGTGGGGGTTATAAGCCCCGTCAACCTGGCGGACCGCCTCGAAGATCTCCTTGTACAGGCCGGGATCATCAATGCCATCCATGAGGTCAATATTGCTTTTCATAAATATTTTGAAAGCACTAAACATAATAAAGCCACTGATAATCAGTGCGATTATCCTGTCTATGATGGGCTGTTTCAACCAGAGAGTGAAAACCAGGCTGATTAATACACTCAGGGAGATGAGAATGTCGTTCCGCATGTTACGGGCATTGGCAGTGAGCATGGGGCTATCAACTTTTTTTCCGGTACGATAAAGCAAGGAACTCAGAGCCAGCTTACCTGCAATTGAAATCAGGGTTACCCATATGGCCAGCGTGGAAGGGGTTTCGGCATTGTCGAGATCAGAGAAAAGTACCTGGAGCGAAGACCAGGCAAGTTGCGCTCCAGCAAAAAAGATTACAAAGGAGAGAATCTTTGCCGCCACCGTATCGGCCTTTTGATAACCATAGGCAAACTTGATATTCGGAGGTTTGTTGATGATCCTGGCGGCCAGCAGAACCACAAGGGAGCTTACAATGTCGGTGGCAGAATCAATGCCATCGGCAATAACCGCATAAGAACCGGAAATAAAACCAACACTCAGTTTCAGAGCAGCCAGGAATGCATTGATGCTTACAGCCCACCAGGAGGCCCTGATGATTTTTTTTTCCCTGCTCATGTCTCGTCCTCCTGGGAAATTGTTCTGGCTTTGTGCCCGGGATTATACTCAAACTGCAGGGTAATGTGGCGGATGGAAAACTCCTTGTTTAGGAGGGCTTCAATATCCCCTCTAACTCCATCTATTTGGCTAATATACAAATCTTTATCAAGCACTATATGAGCTTCCAGATGGATCTGCTGGTCGTTGAGCATCCAGGCATGAAGGTGGTGCATGTTGTTGACTTCAGGGTGGCTTTCCACCCTGTTTCTGATTTCCCGGATATCCAGGTTCTCGGGAGCAGATTGCATCAGTATGTTCACAGCTTCTTTCAGAATGACAAAAGCTTCACGCACAATATATATGGATATGAGAAAGGTGATCACAGGGTCAATCCAGTAAAGATCAAAGAAGCGAATAAGCACCCCTCCGGCCAGGACCATCAGGGAGGTCAGTGCATCGCCGATCAGGTGAACATAGGCTGCCTTTACATTGATACTTTTTTTGGAATCTGCCCTTAATATTGCGGCTGCAAACAGATTGGAAAGCAAACCGATCATGGCCACAAGAATCATGATCATGGAATTGATCTCCCGGACATCATTTAACCTTTTGTATGCTTCCAGAATCAGAAAGACACTCATTACAATCAGGATCACAGCATTCAGCAGAGCGGCAAGAATCTCAATCCGTTTATAACCGAAAGTCTTTTTTGGATTGGCGCCCCTTTTTCCAATTCGATTTGCCAGGTAAGCGATGAAGGTTGCAAAGGTATCGCTCAGGTTATGAAGCGCATCAGAGAGCAGGGCTATACTGCCCGAGAGAAGGCCTCCGGCAATTTGAACAAGGGTAATGACCAGGTTCAGCAGCGTGGCAACCAGCAGGTTTTTTTCATTAACCGGATGGTGGTGATGTTTGTGTTTTTTAGTGCTATTCTGTTCACCGGCCATATCAGATGAACATTAGCAGGCTAAGTGCCATAACCGCCATTCCGGCAAGAAAACCATAAACAGCATGGTGGGGGAGTCCGTATTCGCGGGCTGTGGGCAGCAATTCATCGATGGAAATGAAAACCATGATGCCCGCCACTCCGGCAAAAATAAATCCAAATAATTTGTCGCTGAGAAAGGGCATGAGAATGAACCAGGCCAGGAGCGCTCCGATGGGTTCGGCAAGACCCGAAAGAAAAGAAAGATAAAAACCCTTTCTTTTGCTGCCGGTACCGTAGGAGATGGGTATGGAAACAGCAATGCCTTCCGGGATATTATGAATGGCGATTGCCACCGCAATGGGGATGGCGATCGTTGGGTCGGTCATACCGGCCATAAAGGTGGCAATTCCCTCGGGGAAGTTATGGATTCCAATGGCCAGGGCGGTGAACATGCCCATCCTGACCAGCTTGGGATCTCTTTTTTTCCCTCCTTTATCCATATCCTCAACCCGCCTGATCTCGTGCGGGTTTTCCATGGAGGGTATCATTTTGTCGATGATCGCAATGATCAGTATTCCGGCAAAAAAGCCGAGAACCGCATACCAGGCAGCAAGCTTTTCTCCAAAATCGGGCACCAGGGATAGCCTGGCCTTCTGAAGTATCTCCACAAAGGAAACGTAAACCATTACCCCCGCAGAAAAGCCAAGACTTACAGAAAGGAAACGGGTATTTGTACTTTTTGTAAAAAAAGCCAGAGCACTACCGATACCGGTCGAAAGCCCTGCAAAAAGTGTAAGTCCGAATGCAAACCAGAAATTCCCCGGATCCATAATCAGCGTTTTTTATCTGTCTTTTTATCTGCCTTTTTTGGGCTTTTGGGAATAGGGGTCTGGTTGAAGTAATGCGGATTGTTTTTTGTCCACACTATCATTAAAAAACCCGCCAGAATAAAGGGGAGACTGAGCCATTGACCCATGTTGAGTTTCATTGCGGACTCAAAGCCCACCTGGTCGTTTTTCACAAATTCGATGAAAAAGCGTGCTGTGAAAAGCATGATCATAAAAACACCAAAGATGAAACCATCCCGGACTTTGGTATAATTTTTCCTGTAAAAGGTCAGCAGAATTCCGAAAATGAGAAAATAGCTAAGGGCTTCATAAATCTGGGTAGGATGACTGGCAACCGGGGGAAGCAGGGCTCCGGTATTGGGATCATATACCTGGTCACGTATAAATTCAAAACCCCAGGGAAGGCTGGTGGGCCCACCATAAATTTCTGAATTAAAGAGGTTTCCAAGGCGTATAAATGCCCCACCAAGGGCTACCACAATCACAATTCTGTCTATGAGCCAGAGAAAGGAAAGTTTATTTTTACGGATATAAAGCCACAAAGACAGGAGAATTCCGATGGCAGCTCCATGACTTGCAAGGCCCCCCCTCCATATCTTAATAATTTCCACAGGGTTTTTAAGGAAATACTCGGGTTCGTAGAAGAAGCAATGTCCGAGACGTGCCCCGACTACAGTTCCCACTGCAATGTAGATGAGCAGTTGATCCAGCATCTCGGAATTCAGACGCTCTGTGGCCAGGTAGCGGGTAAAAACCAGGTATCCGGAAAGAAAGGCGGTAGCAAAAAGCAAACCATACCAGCGAATACTCAATTCTCCCAGGCTGAAAATTTCCGGATCCACATTCCAGGTAATTACATTAAAAATCATGTGTTTGGAGGCTTTATAGATTTAAGCTACAAATATAATAACATTCCGGCGGTTTCCCCTGAAGCATATATCTTTGTATGTTTGCATAAAATTTTGAAGAGGTGTCATTCAGATCTATAATTCTTTTCATCCTAACAGCACTTTACCTGAGCTGCGCCCAGCAGGGCTCTCCCTCAGGAGGGCCCAGGGATGAAGACCCTCCTGTGGTTCTGGAGAGTACTCCGGAAAATTACTCCACTCATTTTAAGGCAAAAAAGATCCAGATCACCTTTGATGAGTATATCGTCCTTGATAATGTGAACCAGGAACTGGTGGTCTCTCCCCCCATGGAAAAGAAGCCAGAGGTAAGGCTTAAGGGAAAAAGCCTGCTCATTGAATTTGAAGAGGAGCTAAAAGAAAACACCACCTATACGCTGAATTTCGGAAATGCGATTAAAGACCTGCACGAGGGAAATAAGCTGCTCAATTTTGAATATGTATTTTCAACCGGTGCTGTCCTTGATTCCCTGTCCATCCGTGGTACCTTAATATATGCTTTTGATCTGGAGGTCCCCGAGGAGGCAATCACCATCATGCTTTACGATGACCTGAGAGATTCAGTACCCCTGACTGAAATTCCCCTTTATGTGGGCCGGTCCGATGACAGTGGGGTGTTTAGTGTCAACAACCTGAAGGCCGACACGTTTAAGGTATTTGCCCTTAAGGATGGGAACTACAACCTGAGATATGATCTTCCCACAGAAGAGATTGCCTTCCTGGATTCCACGCTGATCATGAATACCAGCTATATCAGGAGTATCATGGAGCCTATCATTGGCGACACAGCCATCCTGAGTGGGGAGATTTCCCTCCAGGAGCCCGACAGCCTGGTCGCAGCTACCGATACCAGTCTTGTGGGATCCGACAGCCTGAAGCTGGTTCCGGATTATACCGCTGTTTACCTGGAGCTGTCATTATTTGTAGAAGATATAGAAAATCAATATATTATGGAGGATAACCGGGAAGATCCCAGGAAAATCCTCTTTGCTTTTTCGCAGCCCCTTACAGACAGTTTTTCTTATCGCTTTCTCCAGGAAGAAGGGGACCCTGAAATTGATTTCCTGGAAATTTTTGCCCTGGAAAGAGATTCTCTTACACTCTGGCTCAGGGACTCCGTGGATTATCTGAAGGACACCCTGATTATGGAGCTGGATTATACCGTAAAAGATAGTACTCAACGCTATGTTAGCAGGACAGATACCCTTTTGATGACCTACAGAAAAAGGGCTCCCAAAAAGGGAAGCACTGAGCCTGAGGAGGAAAAACTCCTGATCTCAACCATCAGGGCAAATAGCGAAATGGATCTGAATACAGATCTGAAGCTTGATTTTTCTTTTCCCCTGTTGGGCATACAGGACACCCTGATTCACTTATGGCAAATACCCGATTCGGTGGAGGTCCCCCTTCCTTTCAAGGTCAGGGCAGATACAATAAATCCTTACAGAGCATGGGTTGAAACCAGGTGGGAGGAGATATCCAATTATCATCTGCAGATTCTGCCCGGAGCGTTTTCCACCCTCTATGAGCTGGAACATGACACCCTGGATCTAAGTTTCCGAACCCGGGATAGTGAATATTACGGGACCATTCAGCTGACCCTGGACAGCGTTTCTTCTCCGGTGATCATCCAGATTAACAACCAGGATAATGTGATCAGACAGAGAAGGGTTTACGAGAGTGGAATGCATACATTTAGCTACCTGTCGCCCAAGGAATACGGAATTAAGATCATTCATGATGTGAATGACAATGGAAAATGGGATACCGGAAACTACCTGAAAAAAATTCAGCCGGAAAAGGTGGAAATACCCCCGGTAAAAGTTACAGTCAGGTCCAACTGGGACCATGAGGTAAAAATGGTCCTGAAAAAACCGGGCCTATCTCCTTAGTTTTTCCAGCTGCTTCCAGCTCAGGGCAGCAGCACCCAGAACTGCAATATTTTTGTGAAGGAGGGCAGAGGGAAGAATCTGAATCTTATTTCTGTAAATGGGAAGCAGGTGCTCCTCCATGCTCTTTTTGGTGGGTTCAATAATCCACCTTCCCGCCTTGGCCAGGCCACCAAAAAGGAAAATTTTAGCCGGACTAATGTGGGCCACGGAATCGGCCAGAGATCTTCCGAGCAGGAATCCGGTTCTCTCAAAAGCCTTAATGGCAATGGGATCCCCCTCCTCGGCAAGGCTGGTAATCAATTTTGGTTTTAGTTTGGAAAAGGGAATTTTCCGGAAAGCACTTTCTACATTTTCATCCGCAAGAAGCTCAAATACTGTTCTTTTAATTCCCGTGGCCGATACATAGGTCTCCAGGCAGCCCCGCTTTCCACAACCACACTGACGACCATCATCAACCGCCCTTACATGCCCCAGTTCACCGGCAAATCCGTCATTGCCATAAATCAGCCCGCCATTAACCACCAGTCCGCTTCCCAGTCCTGTTCCCAGGGTGATCATAATAAAGTTCTCCAGACCCACTGCATCACCAAAAAGCATTTCTCCCAGTGCTGCTGCATTGGCATCATTGGTAACCACGGCAGGGATGCCAAATTCTTCCTCCATGAGTTCAACGAAGGGAATGATTCCTTTCCAGTTCAGGTTTGGGGCATGTTCAATGGTTCCCGAATAGAAGTTTCCATTTGGAGCCCCCACGCCTATACCCAGCAATTGAACCCCGTCTTCCATTTCCCCGATACGTTTTTTAATATGTTTGTGGATATCAGAAATGAAAGTTTCTATGCTTTCGTGTTCCGTAGAACGTATTTCATCTTCAAGAAGAATTGCACCGGTTTTGTCCACAAGTCCCAGTTTGGTGAAAGTCCCCCCGATATCAATGCCCAATACAACTTCTTTTCCCATGTGTAGGTTTTAACTTGATTATATGCATCAAAAATAATAAATAACAACAGATTTGGTTAAATTAGCTGATACATTAAAACTCCGTAACATGACAAATTTTATCGTTCCCGTTGATTTTTCAGTGGATTCACTGAAGGGCCTGGATTGGGCGATTCTATTTTCCCAGAAACAGCCTGTTAATATTCAGCTGGTTTATGTGCTTTCCAATGGTTCCAATTTCCAATCCAAGGTTGTGGACCAGGAGCATAAGTATGCCCAGGCTGAGTTTGAAAAACTTATTAAGGAGTATGAGCCAAGATTGGGGAATGGCTCCAAGATCCGCTTTATTATTAAAAAGGGGAAAGTTTACAGGGAGGTGGTTAACCAGGTGCAGTCTTATAAAAATGGTGTTATCTCGGCCTCTACTCACGGCGCCTCTGGTTTTGAAGAAGTTTTTATTGGCAGCAATGCGCTGAAGATTATTGCTGCCACAGCGCAGCCGGTTTTTACCATTCGTAAACCTGTTCCTGAGCAGATCGAGAAAATTGTGGTTCCCATTAAGCTCGTGTCAAACACACGTCAGAAAGCCCCGCTTACAGCTGAAATTGCAAAGGTTTTTGGTGCTGAACTTCACGTGATAGCCATCACTACCAGTAAAAATAAACGCGATATGGCAAGGCTTGAATCTTATGCCAAACAGGTTGTAGGTTTCTTCAGCAGCAAGGGTTTGAAATGTGTTAGCAAGAGCCTTGTGGGAGAGAATCTGGCTCAGATGACCTGTAATTATGCCGAGGCAGTAAATGCGGATCTGATTACAATCATGTCAGATTCGGTGGATAAGTGGAACGTTCTACTGGGCAGCTATGCGCAGCATATGGTTAGCAAATCGCCTGTTCCCCTGCTGAACATTACACCCAAGCAGGTAAATATATCAACTGGATTCAGCACCTTTGGAGAATAATTCAAATAGCGCAAATCAGCTCAGGGCCATGTTGGAGGCCCTTCCCTATGTATCCTGGTTTAAGGATGAAGAGGGGAATTTCAGCATGGTAAATGCCATGTTGCTAACCAATTACCAGAAGGGCCTGTTTGAGGTTGTTGGCCGGAGGAATCATGAAGTTTTTGAAGCGGATGAAGCCCGCCTGAATGAAGATATTGACCGGGAAATCCTGGAGACGGGTAAGATCACACAATCTACCTATTCCCGGAATCAGCGTGTATTTAAAACGGTACACTTTCCGGTTATAGATGACAATGGCGGGATCATTGGGACGGGCGGATTTCAGGAGGATATAACCAATTTATCCAGATCCCTGCAGGAACTCCATATGGAAAGAGAATACCTGGAGGCCTTACTGGAAAACATGCCCTATTACATTTTCTTCACTGACCGGAATCATCGCTACATTCGCATCAATAGTAAAATGGCCAAACTATTGCGGGTTTCTGACCCCAATGAGGCCACAGGCAAAGGGAATGAAGCCTTTTTTTCCCGAAGGGTGGCCAGGAAAATGCTTGAGGAGGACCGGAATATCATTGAAACAGGGGAAGCCATGCTGAACAGGATCATCTTTTTCGAGGATGAAGGCGTGGATGGCTTCTGGATGGAGAAGAATAAGATCCCCATCAGGGATGAAAGGGGGATTGTGACCATGATCATTGGCATATTCAAGGATGTGTCGGGAATGATGAAGATTGAGACAGAACTTAAGGAGGCCAGGGACAGGGCAGAGGAGTCGGATCGTTTAAAAACCTCCTTTCTGGCCAATATGTCGCACGAGATCAGGACCCCTATGAATGGAATCCTCGGTTTTGCCAACCTCTTAAAGGATCCTGACCTCCTGGGTGAGAAAAGAGATCTTTACCTGAAGCACATCGAGCAATCCTCCAAACAATTGTTGAACATCATCGACGACATCATCGATATATCAAAAATTGAATCGGGACAATTGAAGATTTCCAACCGTCCCGTAAGGATTAATGGAATCATGGATGAGATGTATTCTTCCTTTTTTCATCGCATACGCGGGGATGCACCTGGGCAGAAAAGGGTTACTTTCAACCTGGAAAAAGGAGTGGCGTCATCTGATTTTACACTTGTTACGGATGATTACAGGCTTCGTCAGGTCTTCAATAATCTAATTGGAAATGCCGTTAAGTTTACAGAGGATGGTAAGATCACCTTTGGCTACGTGCTTAAGAATAACAGGCACATTGAATTCTTTGTAAAGGATACCGGACCCGGAATTCCGGAAAATATGCTGGACATCATCTTTGATCGTTTTGGCCAGGTGAACCAGGAAAGTTATTCTCAACCATCGGGAACCGGGCTGGGTCTTCCCATTTCCAAAAACCTGGTGAAATTGATGGGTGGCGAGATGTGGGTGGAATCAAAGGTGAACAAGGGTTCGGTATTTCGTTTTACCTTACCCCTTGTGACTGAACTGGCCAGTGATGAGCCACGGATTCTGATCTCCAATAAAAGTTATAACTGGACGGGCAAAAAAATCCTGGTGGCAGAGGATGAGATGCTGAACTGGATGTTTATAAAGGAAATGCTAAGAAAATCCGGTGCAGAAATACTGAGGGCTGAAGACGGGAACGAGGCAGTAAAGATTACCCGCAAATTTAAACCCGATGCTATTTTGATGGACATTAAAATGCCTGGGTTAAATGGTATTGAGGCCACAAGGAAAATCCGCACGTTTAATAAGACGGTGCCCATCATTGCTCAAACCGCTTTTGTAATGGCGGAAGAAAAAGCAGAAAGTAAGAAGGTGGGGTGCAACCACTTTGTGACCAAGCCCCTGGACAGAACGGTAATCATGGAGCTGATCGACAGCTACTTCAATAAGAAGGTATGAATGCGCTGATCGTTGTGGCCGGTGGCTCGGGCCGGCGAATGGGGGGGGCAGTCCCGAAACAGTACCTTGAACTCAAGGGTAAAGCGATTATTCTTCATACCCTGGAGCGTTTTTATTCCTTTGATCCCGGAATTAAAATTGTGGTAGTTGTGGCAGAGCATCATCAAAAATTCTGGAAAGAAATCGCAGGCAGCTCGGAAGTGGCCATGGCCAGCAGGGTGGTTACAGGGGGAGAAAACAGGTATGATTCTGTATGGAATGGATTAAAGCAGATTTCCGATGGCTGCATTGTGGGTATTCATGATGCGGTAAGGCCCATGGTAAGCCTGGATACCATAGAAAAGTGTTACCTCGCTGCTGAGGAATCCGGAAGCGGAATCCCGGTGCTTGATATGGATGAATCGGTACGGATTCTTACAAGCGGTGGATCCGAGAATCTGGAGCGCTCCAAACTGCGAAAAGTTCAAACGCCCCAGGTGTTCAGATCCGAAGAGATCAGGGCAGCATATGAAGCTGGCTTCGCTCCTTCAGTTACCGACGATGCAAGTGTTTATGAGGCCTTTTTTGGTAAACTTACCCTGGTTGAGGGAAACCCGGAGAATATTAAGATTACAAACAGCGCTGACCTCAAGCTGGCTTCCCTGATCATCTGATTATTTTCTTACCTTGTGAAGCTGTGTGTATGGCTATGATTCGGGTTCATACAATCCTAGTTATTGGAATATTATTGTTCCTGGCGCCTGAAATTTACGCTCAGGAGCAGCTAATCATTTCCGAAGACCGCCTTGTGGTCGTGGGCTTTGAAGTGTCAGGAAATAAAGTCACCAAAGAGCGCATTATCACCAGGGAAATGGTTTTTGGCCTTGGCGACACACTTCTGAAAATGGACCTGATCCCTGGCCTGCAACGCAGCAGGGATAACATTCTGAACACTTCTCTTTTCAATTTTGTCAGCCTGGATGTGAGCCATCTGCCGGGAAATAAAATCATTATCCAGATTAAGGTGACCGAGCGCTGGTATATCTGGCCCGTTCCCATACTTGATTACGTGGAGAGAAATTTCAGTGAATTTATCAAGAATGCGGAGTGGGACAGGCTGGTCTACGGTGTCTGGCTGAGGTGGAGCAATTTCAGGGGGGTGAACGACCAGCTTCTCGCAAAGGTAAAGCTGGGCTACCTCAACGAATATGCTCTGGCTTATGATCTGCCCAATCTTGGAAAAAAGCAGCAGCATGGAATCTCCACGTCTTTTTATATAAATCATCAGAACGAAGTGAATGTACAAACCGTAAACAATCGACCTGTGTACATTCAGGGGCCGGAAAATCCGGCCCAGATTAGGGCTAATGCTTATTTCAGATATATTTTCCGTCCAAAATATTATACCCAGCATAACCTGCGCATGGATTACAACCATTTTACGGTTACCGATCTGGTTGCAGAGATTAATCCCAACTATCTGGGGGGTGGTGAAACAAACACCAATTATTTCACGCTCTTGTATGAGTTCTCTTACGACTTCAGGGATTCAAAGGTCTATCCCCTGGAGGGTTTTTTCTTAAAGCTTACTGCCAAGCAGACCGGCCTGGGCTTCGTCCCTTCTTTCCCCTATTCCTTCATGGGGCTGACGGGTGTGTTTATGTATCACCAGAAGCTGGCCAACCGGCTCTATTTTTATAATACCTATAAGGGTACAGTTCATACCGAAAAGAAACTGCCCCACATTTTTAACCAGGGATTGGGATATAATGAATGGTTAAGCGCCTATGAGCCCTATGTAATCAATGGCTCCGATTTTATTATCACAAAATTTAACCTGAAGGTGCAAATTATAAAACCCCGGATAAGCACCATTCCCCTGATCAAAATGGAGCAGTTTAATAAGATTCACTATGCAGTATATGTGAATGCATTTGCCGACATGGGTTATGTAAATAATGAGTTTCCCAATCCCACCAACACCATGGTAAACAAGCTGCAGTTTTCAACTGGAGTGGGGATTGACCTGGTTACCTATTATGATCAGGTTTTGCGAATAGACTTTGCCATAAATCGTTATGGAGAACATGGATTTTTCTTTCACTTGAATACTCCCTTCTACAAATGGTAAAGGCCCCTTCACCCTTTCTTGCAGGCCTGCTGCTGATTTATAATGCTGCACTTATTGCTGTATTTGAGTTTACTGGGATCGAGCATGGCCTGCTGGCATATTTTATACTGGTACTTTTACTTACATCGGGTAGCTTTCTGATGATTCACTTTTTTCGAAAAGCGCACATAAGCCCCATGGGCAATGAAGCTGCCGAAGAAGATTTTAATGAAACCCTGGAAGAAAATACCCATGTGAGTGAGCTGAAGAGGTTGAAGGACATGGAAAGATACCGGAAGGATTTCCTTGGAAATGTCTCCCACGAGCTGAAGACTCCGATTTTTAATATCCAGGGCTACCTGCTGACCCTTCTGGATGGGGGAATTGATGACCCGGGCATTAACCGGCTATACCTGAAACGTGCGGAAAAGAGTATTAACCGGCTGAACAGCATTGTGGAGGATCTGGATTCCATTGCAAGGCTTGACTCCGGGGAGTTTAAACTGAACCCCGAGATCTTTAATCTTATGAAGGTGATGGAAGAGGTTCTTGATGATCATGAGATGCCGGCAAGACAGCGAAATATAAGAATAAACCTTGATGGCCCGCCTGGCAGGGCGGCCAGGGTGAAGGCCGACAAAAGGCTAATTTTTGAAGTGATCGAAAACCTGGTCAGTAACTCCATTAAGTACGGGAAAGAGGGTGGGAAAACCAGTATTTCCGTAAGCAGTAAGGGAAATACGCTGGTGGTGAGTGTCAGTGACAATGGGATTGGAATTGCTGAAAAGGACATACCTCGTATTTTTGAGCGTTTTTACAGGGTGGATAAAAGCCGTTCAAGGGAATCCGGGGGAACGGGACTGGGTTTATCCATAGTGAAGCACACCCTCCAGGCACACAAACAGAATATTTATGTTCGAAGCAGGGTGGGTGCAGGTTCTACCTTTACCTTCTCACTTGAAAAAGCATAAGCCCATGGCTCAGTGATTCCGGACGGGTGGATCCTGCCAGTCTCCTTCCCTTTTCATCAGATCAATCAGGGCAGACAGAGCCTCCTTCCTCGGGAAGGTTTTTCACCATTGGAATTTTACCCTTATAAAGAGATACCCGGCCCAAACCGGCTCCCACGTAGCCATAATCTGCATCAGCCATTTCTCCTGGTCCGTTTACAATACAGCCCATTACCCCGATCTTAATGGGTTTCAGGTGGGCAGTGGCCTTCCTGATCTCCTGCAGTCGGGAAATAATATCAAAATGGGTTCGTCCGCAGGAGGGACAGGCGATGTACTCGGTTTTTGTAATCCTGGCACCCGCTGCCTGGAAGATGATCAGCAAGGTTTCATTGATCCACCTGGCAGAGAAGTTTGGATTTTCCACCCATATGCCGTCTATAACTCCGTCAATCAGCATGCTTCCAATCTCGCCAGCCAGTTTTATGGTGAATAGATCAGCTTCGGTCTCTTTGGAAGTGACTTTGTAAATGATGGGGGTCGTCTGGTTCAGAAGACAAAATTCATTCAGTCCGGAAAGGACCCGGTCCATGGATTCCCCCTTTTTTTCCATGATCAGGATCCTGTCCTCAGCCAGACCTGAGTGCAAGTTGTCCGGGATGCAGATCCTCCCCTGGCAGGGGAGGCTGCACGCTGACAATCTTAACCGGGCTTCCCCCGCCCAAACTGAGAAAGGGTTTTGATTGTCGGCGACTGTAAGAAAAAGGATCCCAGGCTGAATCCAGGGCCGGGGAAGTTTGTGACAGAGATGGTTTCGGGAAGAGGTCAACAATACTGCGGGCAATGGGAAGTTCATCCTCGGGTGGAGCAGTAAGCGATACCCGGATGGTATCTCCCAGTCCCTCAAGCAGGAGGGGAGCAATCCCAACCACGGATTTAATAATACCCTCCCGTCCATCTCCGGCCTCGGTAACACCCAGGTGTAAGGGGTAGTCCATTTCCTCTTCCAGCATGGTTTTTGCAAGCAGGCGAACCGAATGAATCATGACCCGGGGATTGCTCGATTTCATGGAAACCACCACCCGGTCCATCTCCTGCTTGCTTACAGATCCTGAGGAAGCGCATGGCCGATTCGACCATGCCGGCCGGCGTGTCTCCAAAATCCCTGAGAATAGATTCGTCCAGGGAACCATGATTAACGCCGATGCGGATGGCGGTCCGGTTTTCCTTGCAGAGCTTTAATAGTTGGGGCAGGAGGGTTTCCACACCGGAGCCCTTCATATAGTTGCCCGGATTGATGCGGATCTTTTCAACTACCCGGGCAGCTTCAAGGGCCACTGTGGGTCTGAAATGAACATCTGCCGCCAGGGGCACGTCAAAACCGCGTTGCTTAAGAAGATCCCTGATTTTTGCCAGGCTAAGTACCTCCCGGGAACCCTGGGTGGTGAGGCGCAGCAGCTGGGCACCCGACTCTATCATTCGGACACACTGTTCCACGGATGCATCCAGCTCATTGGTATCGGTATTTGTCATGGACTGGATCACCGACAGTTTTATCCCCTCCCAATTCAAGGGAACCGATTTGGATGGTCCGGGATCGATAAGCTAATGGCATCTTAATTGATTTCCCAGTCGGTTCCCTCCTTGTGATCCTTGAGAGTCACTCCCAGTGCGCTTAGCCCTTCCCTGATCCTGTCTGCAGTGCTGAAATCCCTGGAGGCCTTCGCTTCATTTCTCAGTTCCAGCATCAGCTCCACCAGGTCGCTTGTAAGATTATCACCATCCGGATTAGTTTCGGCTTTGACCAGACCAAGAAGCTCATAAACCATAGTAGCGTATAAGCGTTTTCAACTGATCCAAATCCGTGGCCGAGATTTTTTCCTTTGAATCGGCCAGTGCGCGAATGATTTTTACACCGTCGAAAAGGTGGGCAATGAGAATGGGGGTATTCATATCATCCCTGACGGCATCTTCGCAGCTCTTACTAAGCGCCTCCACGGATACAGATGAGCTGCTTCCGGCTTTTATACCCTCCATCAGCTTCATTGCCTTCATGAGTTTCTCCAGTCCTTTTTCAGAAGCGCGCAGTGCTTCATTTGAAAAATCAAGTGTACTTCGATAATGGGCCTGCAAAATGAAAAAACGGATGGTCATAGGTGAATATGGACCATCCAGCATTTCGTGATCACCAGTAAAGAGCTGATCCAGGGTAATGAAGTTTCCCAGCGAACGCCCCATCTTTTTACCATTGATGGTAATCATATTATTGTGCATCCAGTATTTCACCGATGGCTTGCCGTAGCCCGCCACATTCTGGGCAATTTCGCATTCATGGTGGGGGAAAAGCAGGTCAAGACCACCTCCGTGTATGTCAAATTGCATGCCCAGGTATTTTGTGCTCATGGCTGAGCATTCCAGGTGCCATCCCGGATAGCCTTCACCCCATTGGGATGACCACCGCATAAGGTGTGAGGGATCTGCTTTTTTCCAGAGTGAAAAATCCAGGGGATTTCGTTTTTCTGACTGTCCGTCCAGGGCCCGGGTATTTGAAATCAGATCCTCAATTTTTCTTCCTGAAAGGATGCCGTAAGGCTGATCCTGGTTATAACGGATCACATCAAAATAAACCGATCCATTCACCTCGTAAGCATATCCTGCCTTAATGATCTTAGCAATCAGCTCCTGCTGTTCGATCATATGACCGCTGGCCCGGGGCTCAATGCTGGGAGGAAGCACATTCAGCGTAGCCATGTTTTTTTGATACCTGTTCATGTAGTGCTGGACAACCTCCATGGGTTCCAGCGCTTCCAGTTGTGCTTTTTTCTGAATTTTATCCTCCCCCTCATCAGCATCACCTACAAGATGTCCCACATCGGTGATGTTCCGGACATACCTTACTTTATAATCGAGATGCATGAGGGTACGGTAAAGCACATCGAAAGTGATGGCCTGACGGGCATGTCCCAGGTGGGCATCTCCATAAACGGTAGGTCCGCAGGCATAGAGACCAACAAAGGGAGGATTTATGGGCTCAAAGGTCTCCTTTTGTCTGGAAAGGGTATTGTATATCTTGAAATCGCTGGTCATAACGCAAAATTAGTTAAATTTAGCTATTACCTGAAATTGAATATTATGGCAAAAAAGAAGCATAGAAAAGGGGGCACATTTACCAGGGAACAGGCAGTTGCACTGGTTTTAGGTCTTTTCGCCCGCAACCCGAAAAAAGTAATGAACTATAAGCAGGTTTCTGCCCAGCTTGCTATAAATGATAAGCACAAGCGGGGGGTGATCAATCATGCCATGGATGAGCTGGTGAGTACCAAGCAGCTTGAGCTGGTGGAGCCCGGACGCTTCCGCCTTCTGAGCAGGGCCATGTACAAAACCGGCACCCTGGATATGACCCAGCATGGTTATGCCTTCCTGGTCGTGGAAGGTGAGGAGGATGATATTTTTATTGCCCGGAACAACCTTAAAACCGGCCTGGATGGTGATCTGGTCAAAGTATTTGTTTACCCAAAACGCAGGCAGAGTACCCGCGTTGAGGGAGAGGTGAATGAAATACTGGAGAGGGCAAGGGATACTTTTGTGGGTACGGTTGAAATTTCAAGGGATTATGCCTTTCTTTTGCCCGACAGCAGGAAGATGCCCTTTGATATATTCATTCCCAAGGGAAAACTGGGAGGGGTGGAACATGGTCAGAAAGCCATTGCACGGATCATTGACTGGCCCGAAAAAGTAAAAAATCCCTTTGGAGAAATTGTGGATATCCTGGGTTATCCCGGGGAAAACGATACAGAAATGCACTCCATCCTGGCTGAATTTGATCTGCCCATCAAATTTTCTGCCGAGGTTGAAGCAGCAGCAGAAAAAATACCGGAAGTCATATCCGAAGCAGAGATAAAAAAGCGCCGGGATTTCAGGAAAACACCCACTTTCACCATTGATCCTGCCGATGCAAAGGACTTTGATGATGCCCTTTCCCTGAAGCCGCTGGAGAAAGGACTCTGGGAGGTGGGGATTCACATTGCCGACGTCTCACATTATGTGAAACCAAAAACCATCCTGGACTCAGAGGCCTACGACAGGGCCACTTCGGTTTACCTGGTCGACCGCGTGGTTCCCATGTTGCCTGAAAAACTCTCAAATGGCGTTTGTTCCCTGAAACCTCAGGAGGATAAACTTACTTTTTCAGCTGTTTTTGTCATGAATGATGCCGGTGAAGTACTGGATGAGTGGTTCGGGAGAACCATTATCTACTCAGACCGGAGGTTTAGCTATGAAGAGGCTCAGCTGATTATTGAAAATGGTGAGGGCGACATGAAGGAGGAAGTCCTGAAGCTTTATGAACTATCAAAGCTGCTCAAGGAAAAGCGATTCAGGAATGGGTCCATCAATTTTGAAAGGGATGAGGTGAAGTTCCACCTGGAAGAAGACGGCACCCCCACAGGTGTTTATTTTAAGGTCCAGAAGGAGGCCAACTGGCTCATCGAAGAATTTATGTTGCTGGCCAATCAGCATGTGGCTGCTTATGCAAGCAGGGGTGGGAAATATGCCAAAGAGGTAAATCCCGCTGAAATGAAAGGAAAAAAAGTAGAGGGAAAAACTTTTGTTTACCGCATCCATGACAGGCCCGACCCGGAAAAACTGGAATCATTTCACCCGCTTCATTACCAAGTTCGGGCACAGCCTGAACCCCCAGCAATCGGTCCAAAAACTTTCCTCATCGCTCAATAAGTTGCTTGACCAGGTTCAGGGTACCAAGGAACAGCATGTGGTGGAGATGATGGCCCTCAGATCCATGGCCAAGGCCCGATACTCCGTCCATAATATTGGTCATTACGGTCTGAGCTTTAAGGATTATAGCCATTTCACCTCGCCCATCAGGAGGTACCCCGATATGATGGTGCACCGCTTGTTGGCTTTTTACCTGGAACAGGGGGCATCAAAAAATGCCGAGAAATATGAAGTCAGATGCGTCCATTCATCTGAGATGGAGCGACGGGCGGTGGAGGCAGAGCGCGCTTCCATTAAGTATAAGCAGGTTGAATTTATGCTCGATAAGGTGGGGAAGGAATTCGATGGCTTGGTTTCCGGTCTTACCGAATGGGGCATTTATGTGGAGCTGGTGGAAAATAAGTGTGAAGGCATGATTTCCATAAAGAGCCTGGTGGATGATTTCTATGAGTTTGATGAAGAGGAATATGCCATTATCGGTCGACATTCGGGACGGAAATTTGAAATTGGCGACCTGTTGAAGATTGAAGTGCTTAATGCCAATCTGTCCAGAAGGCAGCTGGATTATAAGCTGGCAGAATTCGACCCGGAGTAGTTTTTTTCCGGTAAAAGTTGCCTAAGCCTAAAAGACTCATTAATTTAGGTGCTGCAGAAATTTCGAATCAGTATGGTTGTTGTCAAATCCGAGGTAAGGGCACAAATAATCGACGTGGCCCGAAAAATCTTTACCAGGTATGGTTACCGTAAAACCACCATGGAGGAGATTGCTGCGGCCAGCCGGAAGGGAAAGAGTTCCATTTACTACTATTTTCCCGGGAAGGAAGATATATTTAAGGCCGTAGTGGAGAAGGAGGCCGGTGAGCTGCAGGCAAGGCTGGATCAGGCCATACGGGTGGATGCCACTCCCCTGGAAAAACTCAAGGCTTACATCTTTTTCAGATTACACCATGTGAGAACGGTGGAAAATTTCTATGCTGCCCTCAATGAGGACTCCCTTTCCCACCTGGATTTCATTCTGGAGATCAGGAGAAACTTTGATCGTGGAGGAGCTGAGACTGGTGCAGGATATCCTTGAGGAGGGAATGGAGGATGGAAGTTTTCAGCTTTCCAGTTCAAAAATAGGCGCCATTGCCATATCCACCATGATGAAGGGTCTGGAACTTCCCCTGCTGCTCAGCAGTGACCATAAAACCGACCGGGCCGAACTGCTGGAGGACCTGGTGCGTGTCTTATTCTACGGCATCATCCGGCGCAGATAGTCCGGCGAGACGGAACATCTTATGGAAAATTTCGGTGTTCTCGTAAATTCCCATAAATTGCTCTGCACCGGGGCCGTAGGCAAAAACCGGAATCAGGGTGGCTGAATGGCTGGAGGTGGCAAAGTCAGGACCGATTACTTTATAATCGCGGCTTCCGGTTTCCGGATCTTCTTTGGCTGAAAGGGAAAACCCGCCGGTTTCATGATCGGCGGTGACCACCACAAGTGTGGAGCCGTCCTTTTCTGCAAATTCCATGGCCACAGCAATGGCATCCTCAAAATCCAGCACTTCAGCAATTGTTCCTTCCGCACGGTTGCCGTGCTCTTCCCAGTCAATCTGAGAGCCTTCCACCATCAGGAAAAAGCCATCCTCATTTTGGGAAAGCTGTTCAATAGCCAGGCCTGTGGCCCGGGGAAGGAAATCTCCTCTTCCGCCAGTCATGGAGGGCATTCCTCCTTCGGCCAGCAGGAAGCCATATTTTTGATCCGGGGTGAGTGTACCCGGAGAAGCAAGGGCCATGGTATCCAACACAAATCCCTTTTCTGCTGACAGGGGAAAAAGATTAAGCGCTGTCCTTACGTTTGTTGAAGTAATTTTTACCTCCGCCGGCAAAAAAACGGATATCTGAATTCAAAAGCTGAAGGGCAATCTCTTCCTCCATGCTCCTTTCCTTTCCACGTGGGCATAAAAGGAAGCGGGCGTGGCATGGGTGATGGAGGACGTGGATATCACACCCGCACTCCAGCCACGTTTCGAGAGGATTTCAGCTATACTGGGAATGGCTGTTTCCAGGGTATCAACGCCTATGGCACCATTGTAGGTTTTCTGACCTGCAGCCATGGCTGTTCCGCTGGCTCCCGAGTCGGTTACCTCGTGGGTGGCCGAGGAGGTTTTTATAAGCCCGATGTGTTTGAACTTTTGAAATTCTGAGGGGCCGTCACCGAAATAAAAGGAGGAGGAAACTGCTGACAGCCCCATTCCGTCCCCGATCAGAAAGATTATGTTGGTGGGATTTTCAGGCTTGTTATTTTCACTCCGGGAAGAGGAGCAGGATAGGCTGATAATCAGGAGCAATGCAAGAGAGGTAGTATTTTGTCATGATTTTATTGTAGATGCAACCGCAAAGTAAATGATTTTTAATAATACGAGCGCTGAAATAAGCCCTTAAAATCGAAGAGAGAGGCAACTTAAACCCCCGTCCAGTTTCCTGAATTCGGAAACATCAAGCTCCAGGGTCTGAAATCCCGCCTCCTGGATAATATTCAGGGTAGAGGGAAAGCCCATGGGGACCAAAACCGTATTGTTGACCCACAGGGAGTTGGCTGCATAACTTTCAGCCTCATCCACTTCAATTTTGTTAAAAGCCTCAAAGGCTTTGTGCCTGCAAAATTCCCCGCATACCAGCATGTGATTATTTTCAAGGTAGGAGACCCCGGTTTTCAGGTGAAGCATTTCCTTCAGGGGAACTTTTCTCTCCTGACATTTCCGTATTTTTCGAGGATGGAGATCAGCTGATCGGCTCCTTTTTTATTGGTGCGTTCAGATATGCCAATGTAAAAATGATCTCCAACCATCATCACATCCCCAGCGTCAAGGGTACCAGGCAAGGTAATATTTTCTACGGTGGAAAAATAGCGATCAAGCACGGGAGCCATTTTCTTCTTTTCTCCATTGCTGGAGGGTGCTCCCGGGGTTTGTTAAAACAGCAAAGCGAGATGTACACAGTGCCACATCCTCCACAAAGGTCGAGTCGGGAAAGGAGGGGTCTGCTTCCAGAACGGTAACATCAAGTCCACAGGAACGCAGGGCATCTGTGTAAGCTTCGTGCTGTTTCAGCGCAAGCCAAAAATCGGGTTTACCCAGAGAGGCTGAGGTGATTCCATGGATCATCTCCTCACAAGGCTTACGGACAATGGCCTTAGAGAACATTAGCTTTGAGGTTTTTTAGTTTTAATTTTTCGCACAAATATAAAATAGATAAGTGAAAGAAAGGCAATGATGGCGAGGATGCCAAGCATCTCCTGGCGGCTCAGGTTGGAAAGAAACCAGATGATTGCTCCGGCTGACAGAACGGGTACCGCATAGCCTCCGGGAATCCGGAAGGATCCGGCCGGCTTAACAGGGTGTTGTTTCCTGAGCCGGAGGACTGCGATGGCCATACCGAAATATACCAGCAAAATGGTGGAAGTGGATAAGATGGCCAGTTGCTTAAAACCGCCAAAAGTTGCCAGCAGAAAATCAAGGCCCGCGATAACAAGGATGGCCACATAGGGTGTGGCAAATTTCGGATGTATACGGGATAAAATTTTTGCCGGAATAACCCGGTCTTTTGAGGCAGAAAACAGGATTCTGGGCAGACTGAGTATTTCACTGCTCAGGTTCCCCAACATGGATACCCCGGCTCCAATGATCATGAGGGTAAGCCCCACCGGACCAACCAGTTGTTTGGCCAGCTCACCCAGGGGGTTTTCCTTGAACCGGGAGAGTGAGGGGCCCAGAACTCCCAGCGCGGCTCCCTGGATCAGCATATATACAATCAGAGCAATGGATATGGCCAGAAAAATGGCCCTGGGGATGGTCCTCTGTGGATTTTTCACCTCACCGCTAATGGAAAGTCCGGACTCACTTCCAATGAAAGCGAAAAATAGAATCAGGGAAATTTGTCCGAAATTCTTCAGGGAGGGCAAATCATGAATGGCCAGATATTCCGGGTTGATTTCCTTGATGGCAAAAAGCACCAGGATAAGCAGGGGTGCCAGCTTTGCAATGGTGATGATTTTCACCACCATCAGGCCGCTTTTTACGCCCCTTATGTTGATCAGGGCCAGGCCACCGAAAATAAGAAAAAAGAAGAGCCCCTTTATGGCCCTGGTAAATTCCATGGGAAGGAGGGAATCGGCTATACTCACCAGGGCATTGGCCACAGCTGCATCCGCACTTATGGCAGCCACTAAAAAAAGGCTTGCAGCCTTAAAACCAAAATAGTCCCCCAGGGTCCGGTCCAGGTAGGCATATACACCGCCGTCATCGGTAATAACACTTCCCACCTCTGCAAAGCAGAGCATCACCAGGCTGATCAGGATCCCGCAGAGCAGATAGGCAAAGATGCTGGCCGGCCCAAGGCCTTCAGCCACAATGGCCGGAAGCACAAAGATTCCGGCCCCGATCATGATGTTGATCATATTGAAGCTGAGGCCCCAGACCCCAACTTCTCTCTTAAGATTAGTTTCGGACACTTCCTAAGAAAACAGAAAAGCCCCCGCTTGTTCATGTCTCAGCCAGTGCTACTTGAAATATCCGGGAATAATCAGGTCCTCCTGATTGCGGTAGCTTTCGTAATTCCCACTCACCGTCTTCATTCACACGTATCACGATGGTCCCCACCTCGAGAGCCGGCAGTGTTTCTACAGCTATTGACCTGGTTTCATTTAATACTTTTTAGCGTTTCCTCCCTGTACTTTACCATGTATGCAGCCCGGGCATAGATGGCTTCCTGGGCCTGTAAAATCACCAGATCGGGATTGGTTGCTATAATGTAATCAGGATCAACTGAGCCATGGAAGTGGTGGTTGGCATAAAATACCCTGTGCAGGGACATCCTCGGGGAAACGCTCCAGAATAAGCTTGCTGGTTTTCCGCGTAGGTATCACCTCCGTGCATCAGGGTAAAGTCCCTGAAGGTAATTTTTATGGCCAGGGAACGCCTGTTTTCATCTTCACCATCGGCATAGCTGTTCAGAATTTTAAAGCTTACACCGTCCTGTTCCCATTCATAGCCGGTGGGATAAGTGTTGTAGTCGATGACCTTCTCCACATGATAAGCATCCTTAATGACCCGGCCCGAATCTCCACCATCATGGTCATCGTGGTAGTGGGTAAGAATGAAGGTTTGCAGGGTGTCGATCTTATGCCTGTCCAGCATGGGCATAAGAATGCTGTCTCGTACCCGGGATTTTCCACAATCAATGAGCATCTGCTTTCCCGAGGGAAGTCGAAGGATCATGGATGAACCATGTTCCACATCCGGGGTGATTACCAAGAGCTCTGAAAGACCGGGTTCGGGCAGTACAGTAATGCGTGTCCTGACCATTACATCCTCCAGGGCAACGGAGATAAGGTGCTCCCCACTGTCCAATGCCATTAGTTCGGAGGCTGGAATGCTCAGCCAGACGGCCGATTCCTGGTAGGGGAAGGGGAGGACTGAAAAATCCAGGGACCCTCCCTTTATAAGTACCGCACGGACCTGCTGATGGAAGTTGTCAAGTTTGAATACAAGGTCATGGGGCTCGCTCTTATAAAATCTGTTTTTATGAGGAGTGAGCCCATAATCCGGTTCGGCCGGCTCAAGGGCAATCCAGTCAATGTCCATACCGCCCCATCCATCCCTGATTCCCAGGGTATTCATTCCCTGATTCAGGTAAAAAGGCCGGGAAAAAACATTCCAGTCTTCGGACATGTCAAAACCACAGGCTATTTCCTCATCATTTTTGAGCAGGTACTGCATTTTATCTCCTCCCATGGTACGGTAGGAGATTTGCACCTGGTAATATCCAGCCTTTTCCACCCTGATTTGCCATTTTACCTGCGAATTTTTTTCAATGGAGAGACAGACACCACGTGAGGCCCCGGTGTCCGGCTTCAGGCTCATCTGCTCATTCAGTCCAAACTCTGCCTCATATCTGCCAGGGTGCTGTTGAACTTCACTTACCACCGCATCGGGGATAATTTGTTCCTTCAGCCATTTGGGCCGGTCGGTGGTGATGGCCGAAACCCCCAGGTTTTTCATCTTCCACGCAGTTCCCGGATCATTCACCGTCCAGCACCAGAGGTCCAGTCCGGCTTCCCGGATGGCCTCCGAAAGATTCAGATCAATGATGGAGTGGTCTAGATTTAATCCATCCAGATTGTTTTGGACAGCCGGGATGATGTGCTTTTTTGCATCGGATTTAGAGGCGCTGAGATAATAGCAGGGAACCGCCGGATAGATGGCCTTGGTTTGCCTGATGGCATCAAAATCAAAGGAAATGAAGGCAATGTTGCCGGTGGTCCAGTAGCGATCAACCTCTCCTTTTAAAAAGGGAAGAATCTCCGTCCCGGTTTTGAGCTCAATGACCAGGGTGCGCTCGGGCGGAATGGTTTCCAGCAAATCTTTCAGAAGGGGAATTTTCTCATCCTGATATTCGGGCAGGTTAGTTTCCGCCGGTTTGATGCGCAGGTTTTGGAGGATCTCCCAGGGAGTGTCAGCTACCACGTATTTCTCACCCGTAATTTTTTTGGTGTTCTTATCATGAAAAACCACCACCCTGTTGTCGGCACTCAGCATTACATCACATTCGGCGGCATCGGCACCCAGTTCCCAGGCCAGCTTTATGGATGCCAGGCTGTTCTGGGGAGCCAGGTGGGAGGCTCCCCTGTGTGCCACAAATTGAAGCTCTTTTTTTAGGGTCTTCTCCTGTCCAGTTTGAGAGAGGACAGAGCCAGGCAAAAAAAGTAAAATAAGGAGGATGCCCATTATTTGAAGTTGTGGCTTTATCATGGCAGATGATTTTTATAAAGATATGCAGGAAATCAAACTCTTACAACGCGTCTTTTTTTTTCTTATATTATGTACAAAATATACAACATGAAGAAACACACATCTATTATTCTGATTTCAGCCCTCCTTCTGGTGGGGTTTCTGTTCCTCTTATCCTGCACCCAGGCAAAAGCCGACTCAAAGAGTCCCGCTGAACTGTATGCCCAATACTGTTCAAGCTGTCACGGGGTTGACCTGAGGGGGGGCAATGCCCAGAGCCTGGTGGATGGCATCTGGCAATTTGGTGACGGGCAGGGTTATGTAAGCCGTAATATTCAGTTTGGAATCCCCCACCTGGGCATGCCCTCCTATGAGGCTTCCCTATCCAAAGATGAAATCAAGTTGCTTGTGGACTATTTGTACGAAGAGCAGGCAAATGCAGGGGTTGTGAAACCTGATCCGCCAGCCATACTGGAAAGCATTCACTACACGATTAATAGCGAGATCTGGGTTGATGAGCTGGACATTCCCTGGGCCATTTGCTTTTTAAACAAGGACAGTGCCCTGGTGACTGAAAGACCGGGCGGCCTGCGCGTTATCGTAAAAGGAGAATTGCAGGACAAAGCTGTTGAGGGAACACCTTCGGATACTTCATGAGGGCCAGGGTGGCATGATGGATGTAAACATCGATCCGGCTTACAAAGAGAATGGGTGGATATATCTGTCCTACAGTCATGCCATTGAGGCGCCCGAAGGGGAGACCGGTACTCCGGCCATGACCCGGCTGGTCAGGGGCCGAATCAGGGATATGCAATGGGTGGATGAAGAGCTTGTTTATGAAGCTCCCCATGATAGCTACCATTGATACCCGATACCACTATGGGAACCGCATTGTATTTGATAAAAAGGGCTACCTGTATTTCAGCATAGGCGATCGGGGGCGCCCAGATATGGCCCAGGACCCCACAAAACCCAATGGTAAAATACACCGGATCTATCCCGATGGAAGCTATCCCCGGGGACAATCCCTTTGCCGGGTCGGGCCTTCCCACCCTTTACACCCTGGGAAACCGGAATCCCCAGGGCATATCGGTGCATCCGGAAACGGACCAGGTATGGGCAGCCGAGCATGGCCCCCTGGGGGGTGATGAGCTGAACCTGATAAAAAAGGGAGTCAACTATGGCTGGCCGGTGATCACCTACGGCAGCAATTATAATGGCACACCCATCACCGAATACACCCGCAAGGAAGGGTATGCCCAGCCCTGTATTTACTGGAAACCCTCCATTGCCGTTTGCGGCATTGAGTTTTACCAGGGGGAGGCCTTTCCCCAATGGAAAAACAAATTACTGGTGGGCGCCCTGAAATTTGAAGATGTGCGCTTGCTGGACATTGAAGAAGACCGGGTAATGCACCAGGAAGTCATCATGAAGAATTATGGGCGGGTTCGCGACATCGGGCTTGATCCTGATGGGAATGTGTATGTGGTGGTAAATCAACCTGACCGTGTCATCAGGCTTTCTTACGGGGGAGACAGGGCCGGACAGTAAACAGAAAAGGAAATTAAGCGCCTTACCTGAAATAAAGCGTGGCTCCCAGGTGGTACTGCCTGGGATTTCCCGGGTAGTAATAACGGGGGTCGCTGCCTCCGAAGGAGGGGGCATTTACCAGGATCATGGATGAGTACCGGGTATTCAGGATATTCCTGATCCCCCCGTATATCCGGATGCTAAAAAGATCACCCGGGAATTTGAATCTTCCACCCGGCCTGGAGATTCAGCAAGCTGGTATGCTTCATATTTCTGGCTGTTCAGGTCATCCATCCACTGACTTCCAAAATATTGATAGTGAAGCTTCATATCCACTCCTCTCCAGTCAGCTGAAAACATAAACATTTAGAACCTGGGAAGGGATACCGGGCAGCTGTTACCCGTATAGGAGATTCCATCGTCCACAAAATCGGTAAAGACGTTACTTGAAAGGGTGTAGGAAAGGCTGGCATTCAGGGAAAGGTTTTTGTTTCTCTTTTGCCTTAATGATGGCAAAATCAGCCCACAGCTCCAGACCTGCATTCCGGGCTTTGCCCGCATTGGCCCCGGTGAAGATATCCTCGGCCAGACGCTCTGTAACCAGGAGGTTGTCAAGGAGGACCATGTAGAGGGTGATATCATAGGAAATTCTTTCCCCGAAGAAAAAACCCCGGTTTCCCAGCTCAAAATTCCAGCCGGTCTCGGGCAAAAGCTCTGTATTGACGGCACCCTCGGGTAAGAGGGTCTCTTCCAGGGAAGGGGCAGAGAAGCCATGACCTGCCGAGGCATAGAGGTGATGATTTTTATGGTGCTGGTAGGAAATTCCGATCCTGGGCGAGAGGACGGGCTGATAGTTGTACTGACCTGACTGATCGGTGGAGTCGGATCGATAACCGGTCTCCAGCTTGTAGGAAAGGAAATTCAGGTTCAGGCCCCCGTCAAGCAGTATTTTTTCCGAAGGCCTCCACTGGACCATGGCAAAGGTATTGATATGCTGGCGGATCTCATCCTGTTCGCTCAGAAGTGAGCCCTGTACACCTTCATTGGTCTCATAAACCTTCCAGTCGACCCACTCGTGGAAGTATTCAAGACCAGCACTGAACTTCCAGGTTTTTTTTTCATGCGTGATAGATTTCCCTGAAACCCGCACTGGTGGCCCGGTCATCGATGATGTTGAAGGGCCTGGATTCATAGGGATCGGCGTAGGTGGAGAACAGGACCAGCTGGTTGCTTGTATAGGTACCCAGCCTGGATTCCAGCTTTAAGCCACCCAGTATCCGCGTGTAGTCCTCAAATCCCTCCATGCTTCCCCAGCTTCCCCCGGCCTTCCAGGGTTCATTCAGAAAGTCTGTTTCATTGAGGGAGCTGGGAATTTTTGCGTTCAGATCCACCAGGGAAAGGGTTAAGGAAAGTGTGTGCCGCTGGCCGAAAAGCTTCATATTCAGGAAGGCATTGCTGCGCCTGTAAGCACTGTTATCCCTGTATCCTTCCGAGTTTGTATTTGTAAGGCCCCCGCTAAGGGCAAGCTTTTCATTTTTATAGGCATGATGAGAATGTATAGCGGCTTGTTCCAAAGGATGCGCCCTCCGCAGAGAGCCTGGCTGAGAATCCATTGCTGGAGGGGTAGGGGGAATTTAACCTGACCACACCTCCCAATCCCGAGCCGTAAAGGGAGGAAGCCGGGCCCTTTCAGAATCTCCATCCTGCCTATGGCCAGCTGATCCTGGTCCTCCAGGGTACTTACCCCATCGCCCGAGGTAAGGGGAATATCATCCAGGTAGGCCTTAATCCGGTTGGTATTATAGGGGGTTCGTGAACCCACGCCACGAATGACCAGGCGGTTGGTATTATAGGTTCCGGCGGCCATATATACACCCGGGACCAGGTTGAAAATTCAGTGGTGTTCACCAGGTTTTGCAGGCCCAGTTTCTCGGGACTCAGGGTGAACACGGCTCCGGCCGACTCCTGGTAGCTTTGCTTGAAAGGGAAGGACTGACACGGCCACTTCATCCAGCCTGATGGTATCATTCCCGGGGTCCCCCGGCTTTGTATCTGCAGCCCAAAGCACGCCTGCAGGAAAGAAGAGGCATAGCACCAAAAACAGAAAGGTGTTGCCCTGCGGCATATCTTTTTTCAGAAAGGTAATAAAGTTCATGCTGAATCTGGTTCAAAGTTCAGGGAAGCCAACCTCTTTAACCATCCTTTTAAATTCCGGGTGTTCATGCAGGGAAAAAAATTGCGGTTCGCTGATCAGCCAGGGAATTTCCATTTCATGACCATCAATGGCAATGCGCAACCAGTGCAGGGCTTCATCGGTGTTATCCAGGGCAGCATGGATCACTGCAATAAAAAAACCCGTTGAGCCGGCTGAACTGATGACGTGTTTTTCCCTAAGTTCCTTAAGAAGCGCTTCAGCTTTTACCTCCTGGCCGGATCTGGCATAAGCTGCTCCCAGCCACCCCAGGATACGGGGGTAGCGGATATCCTCAATTTCAAAGATCTGTTGGAATATTTCTATGGCCCGCTGATATTCCCCGGAGTTGAGCAATATAAAGCCATAACTGTCCATGGTCCAGTAATTTTTCATGATGCGGAGGCGGGTCTCGGCATAGGACAGCGCTTCTTCCACCTGTCCTGTATAGAAGAGGGAAAGTATCATTCGGGTATTGGGGTAATAGGGCTCATCTTTCTCCTGCTGGCGGCTTAGGGAAAGTGCTTCCTCGTGCCGTCGGACAAAGTTCAGGTAATCGGCATACAGGGCATAACCTTCCGGCTCCCTTTTGTTGATTCCCAGTTGATATTCCTTTTCGGCCCTTTTAAAATCCCAGTCATGATATAGATAATAAAAGGCCCGGATGGCGCGGGCCTCGCTTAAATCAGGATCGATCTCCAGAGATATCTCTATGGGGACAATGGCCAGCTCCAGGGCTTCCAGGGCATCCAGTTCAGCACCGAACATGGAGGCCTTTGCGATGAGCGAATGCCCCAACCAGTTATAGGCCATGGCAAAGGTGGAGTCCAGCTGAATTGCCTCCATGAAATAATCAAGGGCCCGGTTTATGCCCGTCCTGGTATAGGTCCGCAGCTCGAATACCCCCTTAAGGTACAACTCATAGGCCCTGGCATTTTCTGTATAAGACCTGTTCAGGTCTGATATCTCCACTGGAGAAAGGTGCGATTTAAGAGAATAGGCCACCTGTTCTGCAATTTCGTTTTCAATATTAAAGATGTCCTCAAAGCTCCTGTCATAGTGCTCGGACCAGATCCTGACCCCGGTTTTTCCGTTCACCAGTCCCACTTCTATCCTTATCTGATCACTTATCTTTTGAATGCTTCCCTCAAGCACATAGGCTGTTTTCAGTTTATCGGCAATCTGTATCAGGGACCTGTTTTCGGCGTAGAGGTGGGAGGTGGACAGCTGGGAGACCACCCTCAGGTCATCGAGGGCAGAAAGTTTTCTGGCTATGGCATCGCCGACACCCTGGACCAGATAGAGATTTAGGGGATCGTTACTCAGGTTTGAAAGGGGCATCAGAGCAATTGAAAGATCAGCCTCCCTGTTATTCAGACCTTCTCCAGGAAGCCATCTCCAGATGAAAAACACTGAGCTGGCCAGAATGAAAAAAGTCATCACAGATAGGAGGATGTTCCTGACTAGCTTTGGTTTTTTTTCTGTCGCCCCGTTAAAAACAGGAACTTCTTCGTATGCGTTTAGTGCTTGTTTTTTTATCTCGCTTGGAGGAAAACCAAAATAAGAGGTAAAGGATTTGCTGAAATATGTAGCACTCCCAAACCCCACCATGTAGGCCACCTCTGAGACATTCAAATCTTCTTTTTTGAGGATGGCAGAGGCTTTTTCCAGGCGATATTCCCGGATGTACTGGCTGATGGTTTTATCCAGATGCTTCTGAAGTTTGCGATGCAGGTGGGATCGGCTGTAGCCCATGGCAGCAGCCAGCTCTTCCACACCAAAGGATTCATTGGTGAGATTCTTCCCAATGTGGACGTTGAGTTCCTGAACAAGTTTATTACCCTCGCTGCTCTTTGCCGGGGAATTCATGCAGAATTATTTTTGGTAAATGCAGTGACAGATAAAAAACACATTTAAAAATCATTTGTTCAAAGCAAGTCATTTAGAATGATTTGGGCCCGGTATATTTAATATCCGGAGATTCGGAGTAATTTTATATCCTAAATTATGACCTAAGGAACATCAAAAAGATAAAATCATGAAAGTTAATTTTTTCAAGAGATTCAGAAATTTCCTCCGGACCACCCTTATCGGGGGTGTGGTTGCACTGGCTCCCCTGACCCTGATCATCCTTCTTTTCCGTTGGGTGATATCGATAATCGGACGTAATCTGACTCCGGTAGTAGAAGCGTTCCTGAAGGATCCGGATCCCAATCCCTTCTTCAAGTTTGCCCTGTATGTAATTACCTTCACAGCCATCCTGATCTTCTTTTTTATCATTGGACTGATTGTACGTACAAGGTTATATCGCTTTATAAGTAAGGCAGAAGATCTTTACCTGCAGAAGATTCCCGGATACAAACTCGCCAAGGAAACTGTGCAACAGTTTTTCGGCAAGAACCGATCCTTCTTCAAAGAAGTGGTTCTGGTGGACATATTTTCCACAGGAGCCCTGATGACAGGATTTATCACCGACGACCAGGGTGAAATAGTTACCGTATTTGTGCCTACGGGGCCTAATCCCACCTCGGGAAATATTTATCACCTGAACAAGGATAGGGTGATGAAAACGGGAGCTTCAGTGGACAATGGAATGAAATCCATAATTTCCTGTGGGGCAGGATCCGCTGAACTGTTTGATTCTTTGAAGAAACAACGCTCCTAGGAAGCCCCGGATTCAGGGCTTTCTGAAGGATCCTCCTGGTGGGTCAGCATGCCTGAAAAAACGCTTCTGGTTAAACAGGATAATGGCCACAGCCACCGTGATGCTGGAATCGGCGATGTTGAATACGGGTCTGAAAAAAATATAGCTGGCCCCGTCCCTGAACCAGTCCGGGTAGTTGCCTTTTATCATTGGAAAATAGAACATATCCACAACTTTACCCTGGAAAAGAGGTGCATAACCTCCATCTTTTGGGAACATGGTGGCTGCCTGGAAGGGGGTGCTCTCACTGAAAATCACACCGTAAAACACCGAGTCGATGATATTTCCCAGGGCACCGGCCATTACCATGGCCAGGGTAAGGATTAAACCGGTGTGTGCCTTGATGCGTATGAGCTGACGGATATAGAAGATGATGCCCCCCACCGCGACCAGACGGAATGAGGTAAGTAAAATCTTACCCCAGCTTCCGGGAAGGCTCATGCCAAAGGCCATTCCGTTATTTTCAATGAAATGGAGAATCCCCCAGTTCCCCAGCAAGGGGATTTGCTGGTAGAGGGGCATGCTGGTTTTAACCAGAATTTTCAGAGTCTGGTCGGCCAGCAAAATAATGAGGATCAGAAGAATTGACTTTCTGGTAATAGACATTTGAATATGCAGGATCGGGTTACTGCCTTGATTTTGCTTCAATACAGAGTGTGGCATGGGGAACTGCGCGCAGACGTTCCTTGGAAATCAGAACCCCGGTTTCCCTGCAAATTCCATAGGTTTTGTTTTCGATCCTGATCAGAGCTGCCTGAAGGTGCTGAATGAATTTGGCCTGCCTTGTGGCCAGCCTGCCAGCTTCCTCCTTGGACAGCGTGGAAGCACCTTCTTCAAGTACTTTAAAGGTGGGTGAAGTATCCTGAGTATCGTTACTTTCGCTCTGAGTAATGGCCGATTTTAACAATTCATAGTCTTCCCTGGCCTTCTCAAGCTTGAACTGAATGAGCTCCTTGAACTCCTGCAATTCTGCATCCGTATATCTGTTCTTTTCAGCCATATCCAATCGTCTTTAGTTTTCTAAATATACAATTAATTTTATGATTACATGCGTAAAATCCTATACCCTTGACACCTTGATATTGACGTATACATTTTCATCTATCTCGATTCTTTTACTATCCTTATTTTCAAGCTTGTCAGTTAGCATAACGCTTTCCGCAAGTGTTTGATTACCAATATATTTACCGTGTTTTCCAAGGGCAGAATTTATGAGTTCATGTTGCTCGATCAGCACCTTGATTTTATCGGTTACATCAAAACCACTTTCCTTGCGAATGTTCTGAATCCGGTTAATCAGTTCACGTGCCATTCCTTCCTGCCTCAGTGCCTCCGAAATGTTAATATCCAGTGCCACGGTAATGGAACCTTCATTTGCCACCAGCCAGCCTGGAATGTCTTCCGACTGGATTTCCACATCCTCGAGGGTCAGGTCGATCTTTTGTTCCCCGACAGTGAGGGCGAAGGACTGCTCTTTTTCAAAGATGGAAATCTCTTTCTGGTCCATACTGTTGATGGCGGCTCCAACTTCTTTCATGAGTTTACCATACCTGGGACCAAGTGTTTTAAAATTTGGCTTGATTCTTTTAACCAGAATGCCAAGGGTGTCGGTAATGTATTCGATCTCCTTCACGTTAACCTCACCCAAAACCAGGGTTTTGACCTTCTCCACCTGCTCTTTGAAGGAGGGCTCTATGACAGGAATCATCATTTTGTTCAGGGGTTGCCGAACCTTGATATTAACCTTTCTTCTGAGTCCCAGGACCATGGAAGTCAGCTTTTGCGCCACATCCATACGTTTCTCAAGCTCGGGATCAATCAAGGTCGCATCGAAGGCGGGGAAGGTCGCCAGGTGAACTGACTCCTCACTGAAGCGGCCCGTGACGGCATTCAGGTCGTTGAACAATTTATCCATGTAGAAGGGGGCGATGGGTGCTGCCAGCCGGGCAACAGTCTCCAGGCAGGAATAGAGTGTCTGGTAAGCAGCCAGCTTATCGGTACTGAATTCTCCCCCCCAGTAACGTTTTCTGTTCAGGCGTACATACCAGTTACTCAGGTTTTCGGTGACAAAATCCTGAATCAGTCTTGCTGCCCTGGTGGGCTCATAATTTTCGTACTGTTCGCCCACGTCCCTGACCAGTGAATTCAGCAGGGAAATAACCCATTGATCAATCTCGGGGCGCTGCTTTACCGGGACCTCTTCGGCCTTAAAGTCAAAACCATCCACATTGGCATAGAGCGCGAAGAATGAATAGGTGTTATACAGGGTTCCAAAAAATTTACGCTTCACCTCATCAATGCCTGTGGCATCAAATTTCAGGTTATCCCAGGGCTGGGAGTTGGTGATCATATACCACCTGAGCGGATCTGATCCGTGTTGATCAATGGTGCTAAAGGGATCCACCCCGTTACCCAGTCGCTTGGACATCTTGTTGCCATTCTTATCCAGGACCAGTCCGTTGGAAATAATATTCTTATAGGAGACAGAATCAAACAACATGGTGGCAATGGCATGAAGGGTGAAAAACCACCCCCTGGTCTGGTCCACTCCCTCGGCAATAAAGTCGGCCGGGAAAAGCTGGTCGAAATCGTCTTTATGTTCGAAGGGATAGTGATACTGGGCATAGGGCATGGCTCCTGAATCGAACCACACATCAATGAGTACGGGATCCCGGAACATCTTTTCTCCCTCTGAGCTCACCAGGATAATCTCATCCACGAAAGGTCTGTGAAGGTCAAAAAGATTGTAGTTCTCCTTTGACCAGTCTCCCTCGGTGAAGGCCTCCAGGGCATTTTTTTCCATGAAGCCGGCGGCCACAGATTTTTCGATTTCGGCTTTCAGTTCGGCTACGGAACCGATACAGATTTGATCCTTTTTATCTTCCGTCATCCAGATGGGAAGCGGGGTTCCCCAGAAACGAGCCCTTGAAAGGTTCCAGTCCTGCAGGTTCTCCAGCCACTTTCCAAACCTCCCTGTACCGGTGGATTCAGGTTTCCAGTTGATGGTATCGTTCAGCTCCATCATCCGCTCCTTCATGGCTGTGGTTCGAACAAACCAGGAGTCAAGCGGATAATACAGAACCGGTTTGTCAGTTCTCCAGCAATGTGGATAGTTGTGCACGTGCTTTTCGATGCGGAAGGCTTTGTTTTCCAATTTCAGGCTTACGGCAATATCCACATCCACCGAAGGATCCTTGTCCGATTTGCTTTCGTCGTAAGCGTTCTTCACATACTTTCCCTGGAAGTCGCCATAGCTATCCACATTAACATGTGCAGCAACAAAATCGGAATCCAGGTCCTGAAGCCGGTAGAACCTTCCTTTTTTGTCCACCAGCGGCTGTCTGTTTCCATCCTTGTCCAAAACCATCAGGGAAGCAATGTCGTTGGCCTGGGCTACCCGGTAATCGTCGGCACCAAAGGTGGGAGCGGTATGCACAACCCCGGTTCCATCTTCTGTGGTAACAAAGTCGCCCGTGACCACCTTAAAAGCTTTACCTTCCGGCTTTACCCAATCCAGTAATTGCTCATAGGATATTCCCTCCAGGGAAGATCCCTTCATGGTCTGGACTACCTTAAAAGGCACTTTTTTGTTCCCGGGCTCATATTCATCCAGGGGAAGATCTTTATCCTGCTCGGGGAAATACTGTTCCATCAGTGCGGTGGCAACCACAAGCGATACTGGTATTCCTGTATAAGGATTAAAGGTGCGTACCAGGGAGTATTCGATTTTCCCGCCCACAGTGAGTGCTGTATTTGAAGGAAGGGTCCATGGAGTGGTTGTCCAGGCAAGGATATATACATCCGTATCGCTTGCATCAAACAGCGGAGCTGATTGTTTGTCGCGTATCACCTTGAACTGGGCCACCATGGTGGTATCTTTCACGTCACGGTAGCAACCCGGCTGGTTTAACTCATGGGTACTGAGTCCCGATCCTGCTGCCGGGGAATAGGGTTGGATGGAATATCCCTTATAGAGGAGACCCTTGTTGTACAATTCCTTCAGGAGGTACCAGACGGTCTCGATGTATTTATTGTCGTAGGTGATGTAGGGATCATCCATGTTGATCCAGTAACCCATTTTTTCGGTCAGATCCTCCCAGATGTCGGTGTATTTCATGACATCCTTACGGCAGGCTGCATTAAATTCTGCAATGGAGATTTTAGTTCCCACATCCTCTTTGGTAATCTTCATGGAGCTTTCAACGGCCAGCTCCACCGGGAGTCCGTGGGTATCCCATCCGGCTTTCCGCTTTACCTGGAATCCCTGCTGGGTTTTATAACGGCAAAAAAGGTCCTTGATGGTACGAGCCATCACGTGGTGAATTCCCGGCACACCATTGGCCGATGGAGGTCCTTCGTTAAATACAAAGGTGGGCCTTCCTTCCCGGGTGCTAACAGATTTCTCAAAGATCTGCTTCTCCTTCCAGAAAGCATTCACATCCCTGTTGATCTGCGACAGGTCAAACTTCTTATATTCAGGGAATTTCTTACTCATTCAACACTCCTTTTGCAGCGATTATTAAAATTGCCCAAAGATAGATGAGTGGGAGCTAATATGCAAGACGTGAGGAAAAAACAGTACCTGCCTGAATTTATGGGCTAATTTTTAAAATTTTGGCATATTCCGGAGCTCTGCCGGGACCCAGTCGTGTGATGATGTAGATTCCTTCGGGCAGACTGCCCAGATTGATCTTTTCCTCCAAAGGATGCAGGAAGGCCTTCATCATTTCAAGTCCGGCAAGGTTCACCACCGAAATGCGGGATTCGCTCTCCCAGGCTTCAACAAAGGCCAGGTCTTTTACGGGGTTGGGGTAAATACTAAAATCCTTGTGCTCGTGGATGATCCCGGGGAGCGAAGCGGTAATGCTGGGGGGCCTTAGTCGTTTGGTGGTGTAGACCCTGTATTCGCCAGCCTCCAGGGGAAGTAATTCATGTACAGAAGAAACGGAGATGCTGTCGCCCGTGAAAAATTCATACCACCATCCCGTCCGGGAGAAGTTGCCCTCCAGAACCAGCTGTACCACATCAAAGTTTCCGATGATCCTTACATCCATATCCGGGTGATTGATTTCAATGCGTTTACCCGGGCCGGCCACAGACAACCTGAAATCGTCAGAAGTAAAAGCAACTTCGTTTTTTCGCAGCTCAATCAGGGAGGCCCATACCTGGGAAACCCTTTTCCGCAGACCCTTGTTGTAGTCCCAGCGGATGGGTTTGTTGCATACCCGGCAAGGATCATCAATGCTGTAATCATAACCCAGCTCGCCAAACTGCCACATCATTTTCGGACCGGGAACCGTAAAAAAGAAGGCCCCGGCAAGCTCCATGCGGGCAAGCGCGGTATTTAAATCGTTGATGTTGTAGCCGGCATTGGAATTGCCGTGCTCCAGGTTTTTGTACATGAGCCGTTCTTCGTCGTGACTTTCCATGTAGCCCACCAGGTGAGGGTTTTCCCAGCCCCTGCTCAGATAGGAGATCTCCCCAAAGTTGGATTTATTATTATCATGGTAGCCCATGGTAGCCTCATTATAGGTGGAATTCTGGTTTCCCCACAACATCATGCCGAAGGCGGACAGCTCTTTTTCCTCCGAATTATCGCTCAGGTGCTCCAGGATCACATAGGCGTCATTATCCACGGACCAGATGGCTGTGGCCATTCTTTTCAGGATGCTTATCCGGGAGGCGTCATAGGCCCAACCATCCCCGGATTTATTGGTGAAACCCTTGGTAAAATCAAAGCGATAACCATCCACATGATATTCATTGATCCAATGGGCATTCACCCGGTCCACAAAGTCTTTGGTTTGTGGACTCTCGTGGTTGAAATCGAAGCCCCAGGAGTAAACCGGGTTGGGAGAATCCACGTTGTACCAGGGATTCTCTTCGCTCACCTTGCCATTTTCAAAATACAGGTTTACCAGGGGAGACTGGCCATAGGAGTGGTTGAGGACCATGTCGATAATAACAGCAATACCCCGTCCGTGACAGGAGTCAATGAATACTTTCAGATCCCTGGCAGGACCATAATATTTATCAGGGGCGAAGTAGAAGGAAGGGTTATAACCCCAGCTTTCATTGTCCTCAAATTCGTTAACGGGCATTAACTCGATGGCGTTAACCCCCAGGTCGGAGAAATAATTCAGGGTGTCGGTGAGGGTTTTATAGTCGTGGGCGGCAATAAAATCACGCAGCAGCAGCTCATAAATGACCAGTTCCTCCTGCGGGGGAGCATCAAAAGAGGCGTTTACCCATTCGTAGTTTTCCTGAGCAGTCTGTAAAACAGATGTAATTCCCCGGGTAAGTCCTTCAGGGTAGGGTTTTAAATTGGGGTAGGTGGACTCAGCTATCCCCCTGTCTTTTGGGTCGAGTGTTTTTTCCGTGTAGGGATCAGCAATGATCACATCACCGTCCACCTGGTACTGAAATCCATACTCCTTACCCGGAACCAGGTCCGTAAGGGTGGTCCACCAGCGATCCCCGTATTTAGCCATTCTGTGATCGGTGCAGGGAACCCAGCCATTAAAGTCTCCAATGACAAATACATTTTCCTTCCCTGGAGCATAGAGAACCAGCTGAACCGTTTTTTCATCAATGTAGTTAATTCCGTCAACCAGACCCTCGGGAACCGGTGCTGTTACCTGTTCACCCATAGCATGAACAAATACAGAATCGGCAACAGTTTCCCCCCCGGATTCGGCTGTCACTTTCAGCCAGAAATCGCCAGGGGATGGAAAGCTAAAAGAATGAGATATGCTTTCCCCGCTCAGGGATTTAATTTCCTGGCCATCCTGAAAAAGCGTAAGCACCGAGCTAAGGGAGGCTGCTGCTTCAAAGGCCACACTTGATCCCGGCTCTATTACCAGGTTTTGATCCGGATTGATAATGGATACTTCCAGGCCCTCGGCAAAAACCTCCACCAGGATATCATTTCCACCATCACCTTTCCCCTCCTTACTCCCATCCGAATTCCTGAAAACAAAGGCCAGATGAGTGATTACCTCGTTTTCGGGAACTCCATAATAGTCCCTTATGGAAGGGCTGATTTCAAGGGAATAAAGATTGGCCGAAACCCTGGTCAGTCTGGTCTCAGGGGTATTTTCAAGCCAATCGGTCTTCACATATTTCCAGTCGCTACTGCCCGAACTCTCGGCAGTCAGCACACCTGTATGTGCATATACATCCCCGGTATAGTCTTCCAGTCCCGCCGTACCCATGGTGGCATCATAATAAATGCTTACCGCCTTATCCGCATTGGGCAATGCCGGTTCGGAAGTAATGATCTGTGCCATTCCCGAAAAAGGGAGAATGAGCAGGGAAATAAGGAAAAGATCTATGGGGGATCTCATAAAATGAAATTAAAAAAAGAGGCCATCCTGTATAGGACGGCCTCTTAAGGTAATTGAAGTTATTATTGAGTAATGCTACCAGCTCCTGTTTTGAAGTTCAGGTCTACCGTTACAGTTCCAGCTGCTGTATTAACGCGATCCTGATCACCGCCTGCACCACGGTATTCGATCATGTCATTGAGTACCATGAACTCGTGCTGCCACCAGTCATAATGCCACTTGTGCCATGCGAACATCCTGAGTTCAGCAGCAGCTACCAGATCGGTAGTGATGCTCAGCTTCTCGTTGTCGTTATCAACGGTAAAGATGAAATCATTGGGAGTATCCCATGTGCCTACAGCGTCACCCAGAAGGTAAACCTCAGGTGCGGCAACAGAAATGGAGTCCCTTTCCAGGTCAACCCATATCATGTAGTATCCGGATGTGCCCACGTCGGGAATATTACTTCCACCTTTCAGGTGATCACCTATTCCAGGCTGGGTGTCATCGTCAACACCAAAGTCACCAACCCACTCCATGCCGGGAGCAAACTTAATACCTGCATCAGCAACACCTGATTCGACCCAAACAATCCTCCAGAATGCATTGGGATGAGAGTTAACAGGAATCATCTGGATTCCGTTG
Organism: uncultured Bacteroidota bacterium; assembly: GCA_963713725.1. Classification (GTDB taxonomy): domain Bacteria; phylum Bacteroidota; class Bacteroidia; order Bacteroidales. The sequence goes on along the minus strand of CAVQMZ010000013.1, from coordinate 14,229 downwards.
GCTTCCCAGTCCCAACCACCGATACTTGCACCGATCATATAGAGATTTTCGGGATACTCGGGCAGAGGCTCAAGATCGCCGGTTTTCACCATGGTGGCAGTGTGTCCATCAGCCAGTGACCAGGTCATGGTTGATTTGTATTCGGCGTACTCGTCGGGAGTCATATTGTCACCACCTGCATCCAGTGCAGTAAGGCTTCCACCGAAGTTACAGTTCACTTTCACACCAGTTTTACCTTCACCCAGGTCAAGGTCAGCATCCAGGATAATTTTCCAGCCACCTGAGTAGCGGAACTTATATTCATTCACAAGCATGGGAACGTCTTCCACCATAAATTCAATGCTGTTCAGGTCAAAGGCACCCATTGTCATGGGAGTGTCATCACTCCATCCACCGGGTGTTGCTCCACCGATCAGTCCCCATTCCACTTTTGCAAGCACAACCACACCAAGGTCGGTGTCAAGGGCTACGTGATAAAGACCATCTTCAGGCACTGTAAATGGAGTTTCTGTTTCGCCATATGAACCGCGCCACAGACCCATCTTGGGCTCCTCAACATCCAGATCGGCTTCCATAACCTCTGCAAAGTCAGATCCGGGTCCCCACTTGGTACCTACTCCACCAACTACATTCACAAGATTGAAACCTTCTGAACCGGCTTTAACAGCTACATACATTTCATAGAGCGTAGCACGTTCTTCCTGCAATACTTCATTCTTGGCTTTGGACATCAGTCCGTTACCATTCAGATCGGTGAGTCCTGTACCGGCACCCTGAATGTAAAGACCGTCCTCCACAAGAATTGGTGGATCCGGATCCGGATCATCATCCTTACATGCTACCATGGTAAGCATAGCAAAAACAGCCAGTGTAAGCAAGCTTGCCCATTTTTTAAATAATTGATTTTTCATAATTCTGAGATTTAAAATAATTGTTTGTAATAGTTATTAATTTCCAAGATTGGGGTTTGAATCAATGACCCATTGCGGGATGGGGAAGGTATTCCTGTCTGTCGAGGAAGTACTCTTTTCCCACCATGCATTGTTAAAGGTTCCAAATCGTATCTGGTCCTGGCGGCGGTGTCCTTCAAAGAACATCTCCCGTCCGCGTTCAGCCAGCAGAGATTCCAGGGTAAGGTCGCCTGCCGACCATGGAGCCACCTCGGCCCGCTCCCTGATTTCGTTGACATAGTTAACGGCTTCTGCCGCAGATTTATTTTGTCGAAGCATGGCTTCTGCCTTCATCAGGTAAATATCAGCCAGTCGGAAAATAGGGAAATCATTGGATAAATTTTCCTTGGCTCCCTTTTTGATTTCAAACTTGGCTACGCGGGCTCCCGACATACGGATTTCCTCGTAGGTATAGCTCAGGTCCATCTGGAGCGCAGGGATATAGGGATTGATGACCAGGTTTGCATCCGCTGTAGCATCAAAAATCTCTAGCCCATCGATGGTATACTGTTGTCCCACCAGGAAGCCCTCTGTTTTACGAAGATCTCCATCCTCATAGCTGTTGTAATGCGCCTCTGTGGCTGCACAGCCATTCCAGGGTCCGGCCGTCATGGCATAGGTCAGGTTGTGGTTATAATGGAGGGTACGCATATGAAGATTAAAACCCTGATAGGTATCCTCATCATAGGGAATGGTGAAAATGTTTTCCGGCGAATCCTGATTTTCAGTAATAAAGGGAGCCAGTGGATTGGCCTGCAGGCTGTATCCCATCTCAATGACACTGTCACAGGCCTCTTCAGCTTCAGCCCAGTATGGTGTACCGGTATAAACCTCCGCATTGAGGTAAAGCTTGGCCAGCAAGGACCAGGCCATTCCCCGGGTAACAGCAGTTTTGCTTCTGCCAGGACCCAGGTAGCGAACACTCTCTTCCACATCAGCGACTATGGCTGCCCAGATATCCGCCTTATCATCCTTCCCTGGTTGCTCTTCAGCATCGGAAAAGGTGGTTACAAAGGGTACATCGCCATAATTGTCGATGAGCAGGTAGTAATAGTAGGCTCTCATGATCTTGATTTTACCCACTGTTGCCTTGGCTGCAGGATCCTGGTTTTCTTCCCCCAGCAATTCAAGAAGCTGGTTGGCTTCACCAATGCCCTGGTAGTAACGGCTCCACATGCTGTTAATGGCTTCAGTTGTATTGGTCCAGGTATGCTGATGCAGCACCCTCCATTTTCCACCATCATCCCAGTCGGTATGCCGGGTGGGGAAGGTGATTTCATCGGAGGGAACCTCCTGGCAGAACCACCATCCTGCGTTGTCGAGAAATTCCCGCATGGGTTCATATATGGGACCGGTAAGCAGGGCTCCCTGGACCTCATTTTCAGGGTACATGTCTCCAGGTATCCGGTCGTAGAGCTCTTCCGACAGGTCAGTGCAGGAAGACAAAACAATCGCTATAATCAATAAACTATATATCTTTTTCATTTCCGTCCAATTTAAAAGGTGACCTGTAATCCAAAGGTGTAAGTCCTTGTCTTCGGATAGGTATTGTACATATCCAAGCCGAATTCCAGTCCGTCGTAGGATGTTTCCGGATCAATTCCGCTGTATCCGGTTATGGTAAGCAGGTTATTGGATGCGAAATACAGACGCAACTTTTTAATCCACTTACTATCATTCAGACCCACATTATAACCCAGGGATATGTTATCAATCCTGATAAAGGAGCCATCCTCAAGGTAATAGGAGTTAACCTTGGGTGCATCAGTTACACCGCGGTCGATCTCAGACTGAACGCTGGTGAGGGTATTGAGTGTCGGTAAAATGGTCGGATTTTCGAATACCATCCTGGTTACGTTGAGCACATCATTTCCATAAACCGCTCTGAAATGGATGCTGGCATCAAAGCCATTCAGGAAGGTGAAGTAGTTGGACCAACCCAGGTCAAATTTGGGCAGGGCTGTTCCCACAATGCGCCTTTCAGCATCTTCCACATTTCTTGTAACCCCGCCGGCGGCGGTCCAGAAAAGGAATTTTCCATCCTGCGAAAGACCAGCATATTCGGGCATGTAGAATGTTCCCAACTCATATCCTTCGTCAATATACTGGGTCCAGTTCTGGTCACCCACAAGTCCGCGCCCGGATAACCAGGCCCGTTTCTTATCTCCTTCAGTCCACTGGAAGCTGCCATCTTCACTTGAAAGTGAGACCACTTTCTGTTTGTTGGTGGCAAAAACCAGTGAAGTTTTCCAGGTAAATTTCGCCCTGTTCACAGCAGCATAGTCAATACTGAACTCAAAACCCGTGTTGCTGATCTCGCCTGCATTGGCCCAGGTCCTGCCCACAATATTCGGAGGCACCGGCACTGAATACTCTGCCAGAAGGTCGTAGGTGGTTTTATAGTAATATTCCAGAGATCCGGAGATCCTGTTGTTGAGGAAGCCGTAATCGAGTCCGATGTTGATTTCCCTGTTCTCTTCCCATTTCAAATCCGGATTGTCATTGTAGGGCTGAGAGAATTTCACAGCCGATTCTCCGGTTTCGAAGTTAACCGTGGTGCCGTCGATGTTTACCACAGAGATGGAATGATAGTTTCCGATCTCCTGGTTTCCTGATAATCCGAAACCAACACGCAGTTTTAACATGCTCATGAAGGAAACATCATTCAGGAAGGCTTCTCTTTTCAGATTCCATGCAACTGAACCCGAGGGAAACCACCCCCATTTTTGATTGGCTCCAAATCTTGAGGATCCGTCGCGTCTTATGGTTGCTGTTGCATAATACCTGTTATCGTAGTTGTAAGCTGCTCTTCCGAAAAAGGAGATAAGTGTATTGGTCTCATATGATGACCAGATATCACCCACGGTAACATCATTAAAGGTTTTGAGGTTAAATGACTGTACATAGTCAGATAAGGGTTCCCGTCCCTGGGCTCCCAGAGCATCTATCCGGTCTGCCTGGTAGGAATAGCCCAAGACAGCATTCAAATTGTGAAGGCCGTTAAAGCTTTTATTATAGCTCAGGGTGGTTTCCATAATTTTCGACTCGTAATTGTCATAGCCTCTTCTCCCATATCCGGCAGTAGTACCACCCTTAACCGTTGTTGGTTCGAAATAGAAACTTTCAGAATCATTTCGGGTATAACCCAGGTTTACACCCGCCACCAATCCTTGAATGATTTCAAAATCGGCTTTCAAATTACCCAGGAAGCGCTTTGCATCCCTGGTGTTCTGTATTTGCTCAATCAATGCCAGGGGGTTGTAGTAGTTGAAATCCCTCTGGTTTTCATAAAAAGTTCCATCCTCATTGTATACCGGATCGGTTGGATTCCTCTGGAAGGCCTGGTAGAGTACATCATTGGAACCACTGGCGCCGTAATCGATATAATCGTTGTTCTCAAAGGTTCCTGCCAGGGTAGCATTCAGGGTCAGGCGATCGTTTATCGCTTTCTGGGTAAGATTCATCCTACCAATGGTTCTGGTCTTGGAGGTTCCTTTAATCACACCGTCCCAGTCTGAATGGGTGAGTGAAACACGATAAGTGGTGGATTCACTTCCTCCCGAGGCGGCAAGATTATAGGACTGGGAAATCCCTGTCCTGTAGATTTCATCCTGCCAGTCGGTGTTTGCTCCACCATCGGTAAAATTCAAGCCATTTTCCGCAACATAGCTACGAATGTCGTTAGCTGAGAGCATATCCAGCCTGTTGGCCACCTGGTCGATGGAAACATAGGTGTTAAACTCAATATTGGCCGATTCACCCTGTTTACCTTTTTTGGTTGTGATAATAATAATTCCGTTTGCACCCCTTGCGCCATAAATGGCCGTTGAGGAGGCGTCCTTAAGTACGTTCATCGACTCTATGTCCTCCGGGGCGATGGTTGTGGGATCTACACCAGGAACTCCGTCCACCACATAAAGAGGCTCGGTGTTTGAGCTGAAACCCGATGAGCCCCTTATTTTTACAGAAAATCCGGCGTTGGGGTCGCCCCCCTTTTTATTGATACTGACACCTGCAATTTTTCCCTGCAGGCCCTGGATGGGATCGGTCAGTACGCCGGTGATTAATTCATCAGATTCAATACTGGCAACCGCACCGGTTTTGTCGCTTTTCTTCTGAACGCCGTAACCGATGACCACAATTTCATCCAGTTCGGTTGAGGCTTCACTCAATTGGAGATCAATAATCGTCTGTGTTCCTACATCCACCTCCTCGGTGCTGTAACCCACATAAGAGAATACCAGGGTGGCATTGGGTGTGACCGTAATTTCATACTTTCCATCAAAGTCGGTCACCGCTCCAAGGGTAGATCCCTTAACAATGACGGTAACTCCCGGCAGCGCTTCTCCTGTTTCTGCATCCGTGATGGTTCCTGTCAACTCAATAGTCTGAGCAAACAGGCCAGCAGGTACCAGCATCAACAGCAAGAGCATTAACTTCCATTTGGGAATGTTCTTCTGGTTCATAAATAGTGTTTTAATTAGTTCTGTTGTCCAAACTGACCCTTTGATCTCTGATGCGTTCTGATAAAACCGGTATAGATTGAGACAGTTTTCGTTTAAAATGCGGTGCTAATTACGGAAATTGAGAGCTTATAGCTAATATAATTCAGACCTGAAAAGCCCGAAAATCGCCGCAAACGGTTCCGCAAACGTTTGCAATGGGGGTTTCGGCCGTATGTTTTTGAACAGGCAGTAGTTAAAAGATTGAAATTGGAAGCCTTTTTCTATCTTTACCTTACTACTACTAATACTAAAATGCGGAGCAACCAGGTTACCATAAAGGACATTGCCCGGGAGTTGGGGGTTTCTCCTTCCACGGTTTCAAGAGCCCTGAAGGATCATCCGGATATCAGTCCGGCTACAAAGCAGCAGGTGAGGGATCTGGTGGAGAAACTAAAATACAAACCCAATGCGGTGGCCCTTAGCCTTCGCTCCCGAAAAAGCAATACCATTGCCCTGATTGTTCCGGAAATTGTCCACCATTTTTTCTCTTCTGTAATCTCAGGGATCGAGGATGTGGCCCAGGAAGCCGGGTATCATGTAATGATATTTCAGTCCAACGAATCCCATGAGCGGGAGGTTGCCATTGCGGAGTCACTTTCCTCCATCCAGGTTGACGGACTCCTGGTTTCCATTGCCAAAGCGTCAAGGAAATACGGACATTTTGCAGAGCTGATGAGCGAGGGAATGCCGCTGGTGTTTTTTGACCGTGCCAGCGATGAAATAGAGGCGGATAAGGTGATTGTGGATGATTTTAACGGAGCGCTTCATGCTGTGGAATACCTTATCAGAACTGGTTGCAGGCGGATCGTTCACTTTGAAGCACCCCAGCACCTGCAGATTGGCTACCAGCGAAAAAGAGGCTATATATCTGCCCTGGAAAAGCATGGCATCGAACCGGATGAGGAGCTGATGGTTAAATGTGATACGATCCAGGAAGCCCTTGAGATCACCCCCCGGCTTATGCGTTTGGATAATCCGCCGGATGCTATTTTTGCTGTGAATGATATGACGGCTTCCGGAGCCATAAAGGCACTGAAACAGGCTCGTTTTCGTATACCGGAGGATGTTTCAGTGATCGGATTCACCGATGGCCTCATAGCCAGTGTAACCGACCCCGCCCTCACCAGTGTGAGCCAGCATGGATTTGAAATTGGTAAAAGGGCCATGGCCATGCTTTTGAAACGCATCGATGTACGGGAGGAAGATTACCCGGCTCAAACGGAAATTATACCCACCGAGCTGATTATTCGGGAAAGTACAAGGCCCCTTCCAGGCTTCTGAGCCATATTTTCCCAAATTATTTTAGCCCTCCGCAAACGTTTGCAATAAGAGATTTGTTGATTTTCAGCGCTTTGCCAATCATTTTTGTGGTATAAAATTTGTTTTTGATCACCCTTTTTTTCTATTTTTGCAATGGAACCTGTTCCAACTCTGATAAAACAATTTTGTGCTTTTGATCTCTGATGCCGTTTGGATTTAACGGCCAGGGATTTTTTTATGCCTTCCCAAAGCCTGTTCCGCTTATTTAAATATGAAATTATGAAAAAGCCAAAATTAAGTTTCTGGCAAATTTGGAACATGAGCTTCGGCTTTCTGGGGATTCAGGTGGGTTTTGCCCTGCAGAACGGAAACGTGAGTCGCATCTTTCAAACCCTGGGTGCTGAAATTGACCAGATTCCAATACTCTGGATCGCCGCACCGGTAACAGGATTGATCATTCAGCCCATCATCGGTTATATGAGCGACAAGACCTGGGGTCGCATGGGGCGACGCAGGCCCTATTTTCTGGCAGGGGCCATCATGGCCTCTATCGCACTCTTTCTGATGCCCAATTCTCCGGGACTCTGGATTGCAGTGGGCATGCTCTGGATTATGGATGCCTCCATTAATATATCCATGGAACCATTCAGGGCTTTTGTAGGGGATATGCTACCGGATGAGCAGAGAACCCAGGGTTTCACCATGCAAAGTTTCTTCATTGGCATTGGTGCTTTTGCTGCCTCCTGGTTGCCCTATGCCCTCTCGGAGTGGTTCAATATATCGAATACAGCACCCGAAGGTGAGATTCCCCAGACCGTGAGGCTTTCATTTTATATTGGAGGTGCAGTACTGTTCCTGGCTGTATTATGGACCGTACTGAGAACAAAAGAGTATTCACCCGAAGAACTTGAGAGTTTTAGTGATGCCGAAGAAAAGAAAGAGAAGGCGGAAAATGAAACCGTGGAGCCGCTATCCAAATATTTACGCAGGGGTGTACTCTGGACCGCAGTTGGAGTGCTTATATTGCTGATTATCATTCGATTTAAGCTTGAAAAAGAACTATATATTTTAGCCGGGGGTTTTGGTCTCTTTGGATTACTTCAGCTTCTGGTTGCGGCCCTGATTTCGGGAAAGAAGCAGAAGAACGGACTGGTGGCTATTATCACCGACCTTTACCGCATGCCACTGACCATGAAACAGCTGGCCCTTGTCCAGTTTTTTTCCTGGTTTGCCATGTTCAGCATGTGGATTTATACCATTCCCGGGGTAACACAGCACTTATACGGAACCACCGATACCACCTCGGAAATCTATAACGAGGGAGCAAACCTCCTGAGTGGAATGATGGGATGGTACAACCTTTTTGCAGCAGCATTTGGATTATTGCTGCTTCCCTTTTTGTCAAGACTGACCAATCGAAAAATCACCCATTCCATTGCCCTCTTAGTGGGTGGAATCGGTCTGGCTTCCATTATCCTGCTGGAAAATCCACAGCACATGATCTTTTCCATGATTGGTGTGGGATTAGCCTGGGCCAGCATTCTTGCCATGCCGTATGCCATTCTCACCGGATCTCTGCCCCAGGATAAAATGGGAGTATATATGGGAATCTTCAATTTTTTCATTGTGATCCCCCAGATCCTGGCAGCAACCATTCTGGGATTTATGGTTAAATCCCTCTTTGGTGGTGAAAGCATTTATGCCCTGCTTGCCGGAGGGATATCCCTGCTGATTGCTGCTGTGTTGATCCTGTTTGTACAAGACAAAACGAGTCCAAAAAGCTGAACCGAGGCGAAGCCGAGCTCACGAAGCGAAGCTGAGTAAAGTATATAAAGTCAAAAGATAAGAGAAATGAATGGGCACTATATAAAAGATCCCTGGAGCATCATAGAAGAGGGATTCCACCCCGGGATGCAGGAGGCCTCCGAAAGCATCTTCAGCCTTGGAAATGGCCGCATGGGTCAAAGGGCAAATTTTGAAGAACAGTATAGTGGGGAAAGTTTACAGGGCAATTACCTGGCAGGGGTATACTATCCGGATAAAACCAGGGTGGGCTGGTGGAAAAACGGCTATCCCGAATATTTTGCCAAGGTTCTCAATGCACCAAACTGGATAGGGATTGATGTGGAGATAAACGGGCAGCAGCTGGATCTTCACAAATGTGAAGTGCTGAATTTCCGAAGGGAGCTGAACATGCTGCAGGGTTACCTGGAGCGCAGATTCACTCTTGTAAACCAGGGAAAGAAACTTCATGTCTCAGCAAGGCGTTTTCTAAGCATGGAAAGGGATGAGATCGGGGCCATTCGTTATGCTGTCAGATCGGAAGATTTTACCGGGAGCATTTCCTTTACTCCCTACATTGACGGAAATGTGGTAAACAGGGACTCCAATTATAACGAGCATTTTTGGGATATGATAGAGACAGGTGCAGGAAAGGGGATCGCTCATCTGATGGCCCGTACGCGTAAAACCGCTTTCCTTACCTGCATGACCATGGGCTATCAGCTATGTTTGGATGAAAAAATCATTGGACCTGAGCCCGTGGTAATTGAGAGGAATAACTATGTGGCCAACCAGATAAAAGCAGAACTTACTCCAGGAAATGAGGTGGTGCTGAATAAATATGTATCCGTCCTGACCAGCCTGAATCATAAGGAAGAGCTTATGATTGAGGAGGGCACCAGGCTGCTGCAGGAAGCAATGGCGTGTGGGTTTGACACCCTTTTCCAGGAACACACTGGCGTTTGGGAAGAGAACTGGGCCCATTCGGATATAATTATTGAGGGGGATGTAGCTGCCCAGCAGGGCATCCGTTTTAATATCTTCCAGTTGAAGCAAACTTACACCGGGAAGGACGAACGCCTGAATATCGGACCAAAGGGCTTTACCGGGGAGAAATACGGTGGAAGCACCTACTGGGATACAGAGGCCTACCTGATTCCCTTTTACCTGAGCACAGCCCCGGAAGAGGTTTCCAGGAACCTGTTGATCTATCGTTATAAGCATTTGCAAAAGGCAATTGAGAATGGTGAAAAGCTTGGATTCAATAATGGTGCAGCGCTTTATCCCATGGTAACCATGAACGGAGAAGAGTGCCATAACGAGTGGGAAATCACTTTTGAGGAGATTCATCGCAACGGTGCCATTGCCTTTGCAATTTTTAACTATATCAGGTATACCGGCGATTCGGATTACCTTTCTGAATATGGCCTTGAAGTTTTGATCGGAATCTCACGCTTCTGGCGGCAAAGGGTAAACTGGTCAGATGTTCGTGGAAAATATGTGATGCTGGGGGTTACCGGTCCCAATGAGTATGAGAACAATGTGAACAACAACTGGTACACAAATAAGATGGCCAGCTGGACCCTGAGTTATACCCTGGAGGCACTGGAGCTGGTAATGGATTCTGCCCCCGGAGCTTATGATGATATTGCTAAACGGACCGGTTTTCGCTTTAAGGAGGAAACCAGCACCTGGAGAGACATAATTGAACACCTCCATTTTCCTTTTGATGAAAACAAGCAGGTATTTCTCCAGCAGGATGGGTACATGGATAAAAAGCAAATTCTTGCAGCTAACATTGATCCTGAGCAACGTCCCATTAACCAGCACTGGTCATGGGACCGCATTCTTCGGTCCACCCTGATCAAACAGGCTGATGTGCTCCAGGGGATTTATACCTTCGACGAAGAGTATGATCTGGATACCGTAAAGCGGAATTTCGACTTTTATGAGCCCCGTACCGTTCATGAATCATCCCTGTCGCCCTGCGTTCACTCCATCCTGGCTTCCAGGATCGGAATGCCCGAAAAGGCATATGAGATGTACCTGCGTACCTCCAGGCTCGATCTGGATGACTACAACAATGAGGTTAGCGAGGGTTTGCACATTACCAGCATGGGAGGAACCTGGATGTCGGTGGTCTACGGTTTCGGAGGCATGAAGATCAGGGATGGGCTGCTCAGCTTCGAACCGCGTCTGCCTGGTGGATGGGAAGGATTATCCTTTAAAATCTATTACCGGGGACGCACCCTGAAGGTGACGATCACAAAAGCCAGCGTGAAAATCGAAAACCAGGAAGGAGATGATATTGAGCTTTTGCTTTGTGGATCAAGTTGAGTTGAAAGCCGGCGGATGGCACTTGCCGAATTATAAAAAAGCCCACGATGTATTACAGGTCGAAACCCAGGTCCGTTAAGCCGGGTCCTTTCATGGATGTGGATGGCCTGGAATCCCAGTTCCTGTGAAGCTTTGATGTTGTGGATATTGTCGTCCAGGAAGAGGGTCTCTTCCGGCACAATGCCCGCATCTTTGATCACATATTCCCATGCCTCCTTATCCGGTTTATGCCAGCCTATTTCATAGGAGTAGTAAATCTTTTTAAATACATCCTTCATGGCTTTCCCGGCTTTTTCCAGGTACATCTGCTCAAATACCGGAACGTGCAGGGGAGAAGTATTGCTCAGCATGTAGAGCTCATATCGTTCCTTCAGCTTCTCCAGTAAGGCGGGTTCTTTCTTCCGGAATCCGAACAATCATGGCATTCCATGCCTCATCCAGTGCCTCATCTGAAAAATCAAGTCCGGTAATTTTCCTCATCTCATTCCTGAATTCTGTGGTGCCGATTTTCCCGGTTTCATACCTGAAAAAAAGATCGCTGGTCATGTTGTTCGGATACTGAAGCAGTTCGGGCGGGAAACCAAGTCATAAAAGCCTTTCAGTGTGGCATGTACATCGATATCCAGGATTACGCCCCCCAGGTCGAAGAGGATGTTTTTGATGTGTTGTTCTTTTAGCATTTTGTATCTTCGTTGGCTCAAAGATAAGAGAAAAAGCAGACAGCCATGCGCATAGGAGATACTCATTACAGATCCATCTGGGTGGACGATGAATCCTGGAGTGATCCGGGTGATTGATCAGAGAAAACTTCCCTTTGAATTTGAGGTTCTGGAGCTCAAGTCTGCTGGAGGATGCCTGTTTTGCCATCAGTGATATGGTGGTGCGGGGAGCTCCCCTGATTGGGGTTACAGCAGCCTTTGGTCTTTACCTGGCCGGACTTAAACAGCAAGCCCGAAAACTGGTGTGAGGAGGTGAAAGAGGCAGCAGAAAGGCTGGTGGCCACCAGGCCCACCGCAGTAAACCTGAAATATGCCGTGGATCTGGGACTGGGGGAGCTGAATTGTGCCGGATCCAGGGAAGGAATGATTGATCGGCTTTTTCACCTGGCCATGGGTCTGGCCGAGAAAGAGGTGAAGCGCAGCCGAATGATCGGAGAGCATGGTCTTGCGTTTGATCAGGGAATGCTACGAAAAGAAACAGGCCCCGTAAATATTCTAACCCATTGCAATGCCGGATGGCTGGCCTGTGTGGATTACGGAACGGCCACAGCCCCCATCTACCAGGCGCATGATGAAGGGATTCCCGGTGCATGTTTGGGTGGATGAAACCAGGCCCCGCAACCAGGGAGCCAGGCTGACGGCCTACGAGCTGGGGGAGCATGGAGTAGCCCATACAGTAATCGTGGATAATGCCGGGGGGCACCTGATGCAGAAGGGAAAGGTGGACCTGGTGATTGTGGGAAGTGACCGCACCACCCGAAACGGCGATGTGGCCAATAAAATTGGCACCTATCTGAAGGCCCTGGCAGCCCATGATAATGACATCCCTTTTTATGTGGCTCTGCCCACCAGCACCATAGATATGAATCTTGCCAGGGGAAAGACATTGAAATTGAAAACAGGGCTGCGGAAGAAGTAAGCCATATTCCGGGATGGGATGAAGAGCACAAAAAACTCTCCACGGAACTCAGGGTGCTTCCCGACGCTTCAGAAGTGCTCAATCCGGGCTTTGATGTGACCCCTTCCCGCCTGGTTACCGGCCTGATTACAGAAAAGGGTATCTGCCCTGCTACAGAAGAGGCAATCAGAGGCTTGTTTGAAGGATAGGATGTATGAGAAAATTATTTAGTCATCATCATCTATCTTTAGCTTCTGCGGGCAATTTGCCTTTGCACAGAAGAAGGACATCGACCAATGGTCAGCCCTTTTTTCAGTTCATCTATCACCAGGGAGTACACTGGAATCGGACCCTGTACCTGCAGGACCAGATGGATGGTGGCTTTAAAGCCTTTGAAGCAAAACTGGGTTTTCAGACCCTGGGAGGAGAGCTCTGGCAGCAGTTTAATCACTATCCCAAATATGGCAGTGGGAATTCACTATGCGGATGAAATCAAGGAATGACCCCGATACCATCAACCTGGGGAATCCCTTCAGCGCCTTTATGTTCTACAATATCCCCATGGCTCGCTTTGGCCGCTTCACCCTCAATACAAACATCTCTGCGGGCTTAAGCTATATGAACCATATTTACGATCCTGTTAGCAATCCCTACAATGATGTGGTGGGATCGCACATCAACCTCTATTTTGATTTAAACCTGAACATGGGAATCAAGCTGAGTGAGCGTCTGGACCTGACCCTGGGATATGGGATGACCCACTATTCCAACGGGCAGATCCATTTGCCACAGAAAGGACTGAATAACTGGGGCTGGCAGGTGGGAATGGCCTATATCTTTGGAGGTCCGGATGATCCCTTCAAACGGGCAGAATTTCATTGAAATGGAGATACCGGAATTTAATCCCTATGAAGAAGTCCAACTGATGCTTTCCTTTGGGGTTACCGAGTGGCAACCCGGTAATACTCGAATATGGAGTTCATTACCTGACTTCCTCCTTTACTGCCGACTATGCCTTTCGCTATCAGCGCCAGGAGTGCAGTGACCCTGGGAATGGATGTCATGTATGACGCATCCCTGAAGCATGACATTCCTTACTATCCCGCAGAGCTGGTAACCCAGATTCCAGCAGACTTATTCTTGGCGGACACATTGGTTACCAGTACACCATCGATAAACTTACCCTGCTGTTTAATCTGGGAACCTATTTCAAGCACTAGTCACTTCGACAGGAGTTTCTATTTTGCCAGGGCAGGTGGCCGGATTCGTATTACCGATCACCTGGCCGCCCACATCTGTGTGAAATCAAGAAACGGAATACGTTCCGACTGGATCGAGTGGGGATTGGCCTATTCCATCAAGACCCGTACGGTGGAAAAATCTAAACCATAGACATTCGTCCAGCCTATTGTCAATTATTCGTAAATTGCGTAATATTGCAATCCCAAATTCCGGATATTAACCAGGCCGGAAGATTTCAGGGCCCATAGCTCAGCTGGTTAGAGCACCTGACTCATAATCAGGGGGTCGCTGGTTCGAGCCCAGCTGGGCCCACTTAATAATCAACCACTTACAATTTATTTTGTAGGTGGTTTTTTCTTTGTTGCCAGTTTGGTGCCAGGATTTGACGAAAAACTCTAGATTTGGGATTGGCTCACTTTGGAGCGGAAATCAAGGCTCAGATTAAATGGAAATTACAGAGGAAGTCCAAAATACGACCAAAACTAATAGAAAACAGACTTGTTGAGGCAATTGTAATTATCCCAAGAAATACTTTT